>NZ_CP012159.1:9492500-10692500 GCF_001189295.1 Chondromyces crocatus | reverse complement strand
TCGGCGAAGGCGGAAGTAGACGCGGTGATGGGTTGCTCCGTGGCAGGGGGCCATGTGGTGCAACGAAGGTCGCTCGTCGCCTGAGCGGCGCACACGCGCGCAGCCGCACGAGACGATTGCGAGCGGGACATGCGCGCGCCGTCCAGACGCCAGCATGCTGACGACGGCGTGCGTGGTGCTCGCTGGCGAGCTGCCTTCCGGCATTGCATCATCGGTGCTCTCGGCGTCGTGCTGGGCACCCATCGCCACGGCGCGCTCCGTGACCGAGGAACGTGCGCACCCAGCATCCAGAACCCACTCCCAGCACGACCTCACCAGCTGCCGCTGCGCCGTCTCGCACTGGTGTCGCTGGCGCGGCGCCCGTCGTCGCGTTGCTCTCGACGCTCGGGCACGACCTGCGCACACCCCTCAACTCCATCATCGGGTACAGCGAGCTGCTCCAGGAAGAGCTGCGCGACGCCAACCAGGAGGACTGGGTCGACGACCTGGAGCAGATCCGGATGAGCGGTCGGCAGCTCCTGGATCTGATCAACCGCCTCGTCGATCTGGCCAAGGTGGAGGTGGGGCGGGTGGAGTTCGCGCCGGAACCTCAGGTCCTCTCGGCGGCCCTCGCCGAGGTGGTCTCCGCGGTGACGCCGGAGTTCGAGGCGCGTGGGCAGTACGTGCTGTTCGACTGCGCGGGCGACGTGGGGCAGGTGGTGGCGGATCCGGCGCGGTTGCGCCAGTGCCTGTCCTGCGCCGTCCAGAGCATCGCGGAGCTGAGCGGGCCGGGGACGGTGAGCATCGACGTCACGACCCCGGCGACGTCGCCGCAGGTGCGGGTGGCGATCCAGATGATCCTGGATGCGCCGGGGAGCGTCGCGTCCGCGGCGAAGGCGCATGGCGCGGCGCTCCGGTCCGAGGATGTCGGTCCACCGTCGGCGCGCGCCCAGCAGCAGAGTCACCCGAGCTGGTCCGGGGCGCGGCTGCACGCGGGGGCCCAGGTGGGGCTCTTGCTCGCTCGCCGGTTGTGCGAGCTCCTGGGCGGCAGCTTCCAGGTGCAAGCCGGGGCCACGATCGTGCTCGCCTTTCCCTCGGCCGAGCCCCTGGTGCGCGGTGGCGTCGAGAACTCCACGGGAGGCGCCGATGAAGCCGTCCCTCAACCCCTGGTCGCGCCGAGCGGCTAGGCACCCGGAGCTTGCATGGAGCGCATCCTCATCGTCGATGACGACCCTTCGTTCGGGGAGATCATGAAGCGAAAGCTGGAGCGGGCCGGCTTCGCGGTGACGATGCGCGATGGGCCCCTCGGCACCCTCGACGAGCTGAAGCGAGGGGCTTACGACGCGCTCCTGCTCGACGTGCTCATGCCAGCGCTGGACGGGCGCATGCTGGTCCACCTCATCCGCGACACCGAGTCGCTGCGGCGGCTCCGGGTCGTGCTGTGCAGCAGCATGGACACCGTGGACCTCCAGAAGCTCGCCGAGCGCCTGAAGGTGCAGGGGTACATCGCGAAGTCGTCGCCGCTCGACGAGGTGGTGGCCGCGGTGCGGGTCGTGCTCGAGCTGCGGGCGGTCGGGTGAGTCGGGTGCCCGCCCCGGAGGCCACAGGGAGGCGGCGCTACAGCGTCCTGCTCGTGGAGGACCACGAGATGAGCGGCGACATGCTCGTCCGTCGTTTGCGGCGGCGCGGCTACCAGGTCGCCTGGGCGCGTGACGGGGCCGAGGGGGTGGCGATGGCCGGCGCGCTCCGCCCGGACCTGGTGATCATGGATCTGAACCTGCCGGTCCTGGACGGCGTGGCGGCGACCGAGCGCCTCAAGGCGGCGCCGGAGACGCGGGGCATCCCGGTCATCGCGCTGACGGCGCACGTGACGCCCGAGGCCGAGCGCCGGTGCGCTCGGGCGGGGGTGGATGGGTGGGAGGGGAAGCCGGTGAATTTCGACCGGCTCCTGTCGCGCATCGAGGCGATGCAGCAGCTCAGCCAGCGACCTTCTTCCACGACGGGCGAGCGCTGATCCGCGACCACCAGGCGCTCACGTTCGGGCGCGCGGTGATGAGGTCGCCAGCGTTCGCCGCGAACAGGTACGCGAAGTAGGGCATGTAGGTGATGTCGGCGAGGGAGAAGCCGCTCGCGACGAGGTACTCCTGCCCGTTCAGCGCCTTCTCCAGCACGTCGAGGCCGCGGGTCAGGTCGGCCTTGCCGGCCTCGATGAGGCTCTGGTCGGGCTCGCGGCCCTGCATGGGGGCGAAGAGGGCCTGCATGATGATCTTCATGGCCGCGGGCGAGACGTAGGACTGCTCGACGCTGAACCACTGCTCCATCCGCGCCCGGTCCTTCGCATCCGAGGGCGTGAGCGCGACGCCGGGGAGCTTCTGGTCCAGGTAGCGGATGATGGCGCGCGACTCGTAGAGGACGAAGCCGTCGTCGTCGAGGACGGGGACGACGCCGAAGGGCTGCAGGGCGAGGAACTCGGGCTTCTTCTGCGCGCCCTTCATGATGTCCACGAGCTCGAACTCGACCTCGTGCCCCTTCTCGGCGAGAACGGTCATGACCTTGCGGCCGCAGGTGCTCCCAGGGTGGCTGTAGACCTTCATCGATACCCTCCTTGCAACGGACTCGTTTTGCGGTGTCGCGAAGCCGAGGGCCGGCGCGTCCGGCGGGCCCCTTCTCCACCGCAGGGAGCGGAGTAGACCGGAACGACGCGCGAGGGAACCGTGACGTTGGGGGCCGCAATCGACGGCCGGGATCCTATACTCCGCTCATGCGCTCATTCCCTCTGCTCGCCGCGGTCCTCCTCCTCGGCTGCGCCAGCAACGACGCCGAGGCGCCCACCCCGCCCGCCACGCCACGCGCCTGGGAGCGGCTCGGGGCATCCAGCGCGGCGCTGCCCGAAGCGCGAGGGTTCCGGCCCTTCCGCGGCATCATCCACAGCCACTCGCCGTACTCGCACGACGCCTGCGACGACGAGGGCATCGACGAGAATGGCGCGATCAACGCGGCGTGCGCCGCGGATCTCCGGCGTGGGGTCTGCGAGGCGGGGGTGGACTTCGTGTTCCTCACGGATCATCCGTCGTTCATGGAGGAGGCTCCCTTCGAGGATCTGTTCTTCCTGCGAGAGAAGGACGAGGCGGTGCGGTCACCCGCCGGCGCTCTTGCCGGGAACCGCCTCGCGTGTGACGACGGTCGCCGGGTGCTGATCACGGTGGGCCACGAGAACGCGCTGATGTCCGTGGGCCTCGAGCGGCATGTGGCGGACGATCCCGAGGAGCGCAGGACCCTCTACCGGGGGAGCGACGCGGCTTCGGCCGATGCGATGCGCGCGGCGGGGGGCCTGGTGATCATGCCCCACACCGAGTCGCACACCTCGCAGCAGCTTGCGGAGGCGCCGGTGGACGCCATCGAGATTTTCAACTTGCACGCCTCGATCGATCCCGACATCCGCGAGGAATGGCTCGGGCTGGACTCGTTCGGCGCCATTGCGGAGATCCTTCCCTTCAGCAAGAGAGGGGACGACGAGCCGGAGCCGGACCTGGCGTTCCTCGGGTTCTTCCAGGAGCTGCCGCGCTACTTCGAGCTGTGGGACGAGATGCTGCGCGTGCGGCGGATGCCGGGCACGGCCGGGACCGACGTCCACCAGAACTCCTTCGCGTCCTCGATGCGGGACAACGAGCGTGGCGACAGCTACCGCCGGCTGATGCGCTGGTTCTCCAACAACATGCTCTTGCCGGTGGGGAGCGCGGAGCCGGATGTCTGGGCGCTCAAGGAAGCGCTGCGCGAGGGGCGCAGCTACGTCGCGTTCGACATCCTGGGCATCCCTTCGGGGTTCGACTTCCACGCGAAGTCGGGGAGCGAGACGGTGGAGATGGGCGGCGCGCTGCCTGCCGGCGCCTCGATCCACGTCCAGGCGCCCACGGTGCTCGATCCGGACCCCGCGGTGAAGGCGCCCGAGATCACCATGCGGCTGCTCCGGGTGACGCCCACCGGGACCGAGGTGGTCGGAGAGGGCGCGACGATCGACGTCGCCTCCGCGTCACCCGGGCCGCACCGGGTCGAGGTGCGCATCGTGCCGCACCACCTGGCGCACTACCTGGGCCCTGCGCCGGCGAACTACGTGAAGACCTACCTCTGGCTGCTGTCGAACCCGATCTACATCGAGTAGCCGCTGGCGCATGTCGCGAGGCTGTCGGTCGATGGCGTGTGACCGTCGGCCGGTGGCGCGCGGCTGTCAGGCGATGGTGCGTGAGCGCTGGGAGGAGGTGGCGAGGCCCGTGGACCTCGCCGCCGGGTGGGATCAGCGGTCCTTGGGGCCGAAGATCGCGTGACGGAGGAAGCCGAGCTGGCTCTTGGCCAGCTCCTTGGCGAGATCGAGCTTGTCGACCTCGCGGGCGGACGTCCGGCCGAGCAGCTCGCCGGTCTCGTACAGCTCGCGCGTCTTGGCGCGCTGGAGCTTGCCGCTCGAGGTCTTGGGCAGGACGCCAGGGGCGAGCGCGATCACGTCGTCGACCGTGAGGCCGAGGCCTTGCTGCACGGCCTTGCGGACCTCGCTCTGGAGGGCCTGCTTCTCGGCCGGCGCGGTCACGCTGGTCTCGAAGGCGATGACCACCCGTTCCCGGTCGTTGGTCGGCTTCATCGTGCCGAAGGCGATGACGTTGCCCTTGCGCACGCCCTGCACCGCGCCCGCTTCCCACTCCAGATCCTGCGGGTAGTAGTTGCGGCCGTTGACGATGATCACTTCCTTCGAGCGTCCGCAGATGTGGACGTAGCCGTCGGCGAGGTAGCCGAGGTCGCCGGTCTTGAGCCAGCCGCCGGCGAAGGCCTTCCGGGTGAGCTCGGGCTCGTTGTAGTAGCCGGGGGTCACGCTGGGCCCGCGCAGGCGCAGCTCGCCGACCTCGCGGTCGCCGAGGGGGCGCGCGCTTTCCTCGTCGTCGGCGGCGAAGACGCCGATCTCGTGTCCCTCGAACGCCTTGCCACACTGCACGATGGGCATGGCACCCTCGTCGCCTTCGTCGCCAGGGGTGGGGATGGCCTTGCCCTCGGCCCACAGCGCCTCGCCGCGCACGTTGTCGGTGATGACGCCGGTGTGGACCTGGCTGAACGAGATGGCGAGCGTGCTCTCGGCCATGCCGTAGCAGCAGACGAACGCCTTCTCGCTGAAGCCGACGCGCGCGAACTTGTCGGCGAAGGCGCGCAGGTTCTCGGCGCGGATGGGCTCGGCGCCGCAGCCGGCGACGCGCCAGTTCGAGAGGTCGAGGCCCTCCATCTCCTGCTCGCGGACACGCTTGACGCAGAGGGCGTAGGCGAAGTTCGGGCCGAAGGAGATGCTGCCTTTGTAACGGCTCAGGGCCTCCAGCCAGCGCGCGGGGCGCTTCAGGAACAGGAGCGGCGGCAGGAAGGTGATGGTGTTGACGTGGTAGAGCGGCGCCATCACGAAGCCGATGAGGCCCATGTCGTGGTAGAGCGGCAGCCACGAGACGCCGCTGTCGACGCTGTTCGTGACGCCGAGGCCGAGCTGCATGATGGCGCGCACGTTCGCGGCGAGGTTGTCGTGGGTGAGGATCACGCCCTTCGGGCGGGACGTGGAGCCGCTCGTGAACTGGAGGAAGCAGGGGTCGGACAGCTCGATCTTGGCCGGGCGGAGGTCCTCGCGCGCGCTGCGCAGGGGCTCGACGGCGACGACCTGTTCGAGCGCGGTGGCCTGGGACTGGATGGTGCCCAGCATGCGCTTGATCTCGGTGTTCGTGAGGAGCACCTTCGCGCCGCTCTTCTCGACGATGTGGAGGGTGTTCTCCAGGTAGCCGGCGAGCTTGCCGAGGCCCGTGGGCGGGTAGATGGGGACGGGGATGATGCCGGCGCGGATGGCGCCGAGGAACGCGAAGACGAAGTCGGCGTTGTCGGGGAGGATCAGGGCGACCCGGTCACCCTTCACGAGCCCCAGTGCCTGGAGTGCGCCGCCGAAGCGGGCGCTGGCGCGCTCGATGCCGGCGTGGGTGAAGAAGGGCTCGGCGTCGGACGACTCTTCGAGGAAGCGGAAGCCGGTCTTGGTGCTGACGGCGGCGTCCTCGATGGCCTGGGCGACGGTGCGCGGTTTCCAGTCGGCCGTCATCCTGCGAGCCTTCCGTCGCTCTGGAGGCGTGTCTCGATCGCCTTCGCCACGTCACCCACCGTCTCGACCTCGCGCAGCGCGTCGTCGGGGATGGTGAGTTTGAACTTGTCCTCGAGGTCGGCGAGGACCTCCATCACCCCGAGCGAGTCGATGCTCAGGTCACCCACGAGATGGCTGCCGTCCGTGACTTCCACGTCACCGGGGGCATGGCCTTTGAGCACCTCGATGAGCTCGGCCCTCACGTTGTCCCTCGTCCACGTCATGGGGCGCCTCTAGCGCAACTCGGGCGAGGCGAGGAGAGGAAGGACCGTGCGTAGCGGGCTACGCTTTTTCGGCGGTGGTTGCAGCGCGGGCGGCGTCGACGAGCGCACGCAACCGCGCGATGCCCTCCAGGGCGCGCGCGCCGTACCACATGAGATCCTTGCCGTCGCAGTGGACGATCTGTCCGTTTCTGGCCGCCGGGATGGGAAGCTTCCGGAAGACCTCGGCGTCGACGGTGGTGAAGGGGTGGGGCTCGTCGGGCAGGAGGATGATCTCCGGGGCGCGCTCGACGAGCTCGTCCAGGGTGATCCGTGGGTAACGGGTGTCACGGTCGCCCACCCGGTCGGGGGAGAGGGGTTTGCCGGTCCCGGTGTCCGCGGCGAGCGGGTAGCGCCGCGGGCGGTCGGCGAACACGTTCTGTGCGCCGGCCAGATCGAGCGCGTCGGAGAGGAAGGTCTCGCCGTTGGCGGTCATCAGCGGGTCCATCCAGATGGGCACGAAGGCGCGGAGGGGCGGGAGCTGGCTGCGGCTGGCCTCGGCTTCGCGCTGGACGCGGTAGGCCTCGGCGATGAAGGCGCGGCCTGGCCCGGTGCTGCGGGCGTCCACACCGAGCAGGCGCGCGAGGCGCGCGAGGTGGGCGACGCCTTCGCTGACCCGACGGGGGAACGAGACGAAGACCCGCACGCCCGCGCTCTCGAGCCGCTCGATGTCGCGGCGGTTGTTCTCTTCCTGGTTGGCGACGACCACGTCGGGCTCCAGGGCGACGATGCGGTCGACGTCGGCGTCCTTGGTGCCGCCCACCGTCTCGATGGAGGCGACCTCGTCGGCTGGCTCGAAGCAGTAGCGCGTCCGGGCCACGACCCGCTCGCCGGCGCCGAGGCGCAGGAGGGAATAGGTGTCGCTGGGGACCAGCGAGACGATGCGCTGCGGGGGCTCGGGCCAGACGTGCTTGCGGGCGCGGTCGTCGTGAAGGCTGATCACATGCATCTGGAAACTCACTCCGTCTCGTTCTCGACGATGACCTGCGGTGAAAGGGTGAGGTTGCCCTCGTCGACCTTCCCCGTCATGGCGAAGAGGCTGGTCGTTCCGTCGGCGTCCAGGTCTCCGCGAGCGGCTGCTTCGAAGTCGAGCGCACCGGGGGCGGCGTTCGAGGTCGTCGCCAGGTAACCCGAACCGTGGTTGTAGTGGTACTGGTAATGGGTCGGTGTGATGATGAAGAAGCGCAGGCACGTCCACCCCTCCGTCTCGCTCCCGGTCTCCCAGTCGACGTAACCCGGGACGTACTTTCCCCCCGCAGGGATCTCGACGGGGACGGGCCGCGCCGAGTCACAGAGCCTGCCCGCCTCGCCAGGCACCTGGGCCGAGCTCTCGAAGGCGGCGGCGGTGGCGCGGGTGATCGCCTTGATGTTGTGTCGGGCCTCCGCGGTCTTCGCCGCGACCATGTAGCGACGGACGCCGTAGACGGCGAGGGTGGCCATGACGCCGAGCGCGCCGATCCCCACGGGGATGAGGCAGAGCAGGATCAGGAGCCAGGTCGGGAATTTCTTCGGTGGGGTGGGGGGAAGTGGCGCTGGCGGTTGCATGGGCGGGCCGTACGGAGGGGTCGGGGCGGCTTGCATGAGCCGAGATGCTACCGAGGGCCTTCCGGATGAGCCATCGAGCCAGCGGGCGTGGTTCGCTGCGAAAGGTGGCGAAACGGGCCGTCCTCTGGAATCTTAGGCGTCGGTGACGAGGAGCTTTTCATGAACGAATTCCGCTACGAAGACCTGCTGCCCATCGGTAAGGACACGACGCCCTACCGGCTGCTCACGAAGGATCACGTCTCCACCTTCGAGGCGGCTGGCCAGACCTTCCTGCGGGTGGAGCCGGAGGCGCTCACGGTGCTCACGCGCGAGGCGATGCGGGACATCGCGCACCTGCTGCGGCCCGGGCACCTCGCTCAGCTCCGGAAGATCCTCGACGATCCGGAGGCGTCGGCGAACGATCGCTTCGTCGCGCTCGACCTGCTCAAGAACGCGAACATCGCCGCAGGCGGCGTGCTGCCGATGTGCCAGGACACGGGCACGGCCATCGTGATGGGCAAGAAGGGGCAGCTCGTCTTCACGGGCGGCGGGGACGAGGCGGCCATCGCGCGCGGCGTGTACGACACGTACCGGACGGCGAATCTCCGGTACTCGCAGCTCGCGCCGGTCGACATGTTCACCGAGAAGAACACGGGCAACAACCTGCCGGCCCAGATCGAGATCTTCGCGACCGATGGCGACGCCTACAAGTTCCTGTTCATGGCCAAGGGCGGGGGCTCGGCCAACAAGACCTACCTGTTCCAGGAGACCAAGGCGCTCCTCAACCCGAGTGGCCTGACGGCGTTCCTGGAGAAGAACCTGCGCGCGCTGGGCACCGCGGCTTGCCCGCCGTACCACCTGGCCGTCGTCATCGGCGGCACGTCGGCCGAGCACACGCTGAAGACGGCGAAGCTCGCTTCGGCCCGTTACCTGGACGCGCTGCCCACGACGGGGGACGCGGCGACGGGGCACGGCTTCCGGGATCTGGAGGTGGAGCAGCAGGTCCTGGAGCTGACGCGGCGCATGGGCATCGGGGCGCAGTTCGGGGGCAAGTACTTCTGCCACGACGTGCGGGTGATCCGCCTGCCGCGGCACGGGGCGAGCTGTCCGGTGGGGATCGCCGTCTCCTGCTCTGCGGATCGGCAAGCGCTCGGCAAGATCACGAAGGATGGCGTGTTCCTGGAGCAGCTCGAGGCCGACCCGGCGAAGTACCTGCCCGAGACCGACGACACCGACCTGCCCGGTGAGGTGGTGAAGGTCGATCTCAGCCAGCCGATGAGCGAGATCCGTGCGCTCCTGTCGCGGTATCCGATCAAGACGCGGCTGTCGCTCACGGGGCCGATGGTGGTGGCGCGCGACATCGCCCACGCGAAGATCAAGGAGCGGCTGGAGCGCGGCGAGGGGATGCCGAAGTACCTCCAGGATCACTGCGTGTACTACGCGGGGCCAGCGAAGACGCCCGAGGGATATGCGTCGGGGAGCTTCGGGCCGACGACGGCGGGCCGCATGGACGCCTACGTGGACCTGCTCATGGCGGCGGGCGGGAGCCACGTGATGCTGGCCAAGGGCAACCGCTCGCCGGCGGTGACGGCGGCGTGCAAGCAGTACGGGGGGTTCTATCTCGGCTCGATCGGCGGGCCGGCTGCGCGTCTGGCGAAGGACTGCATCAAGAAGGTCGAGGTGCTGGAGTACCCCGAGCTCGGGATGGAGGCCGTCTGGCGGATCGAGGTGGTGGACTTCCCGGCCTTCATCGTGGTCGACGACAAGGGGAACGACTTCTTCGCCGCCCTGACGGGGCCCGGCGCTGGCGGGGGGAAGTCGCTGCCCGTGAAGGGGTGAGCGTGGGCGGAGCCTGGGGCTGCTAGGCTTCGCCCTTGCTGCGCCTCGGTGGCGCGCTCGGGGGGATCGGCATGGAGAGCGTGCGACGCGGCGACGACGGCCTCACGTTGATGGAGAGGCTCGTGGGCCAGGTGAGCGTGTTGCGCTACCGGATGGCCAGCTTGCTCGGCTCGGTGCGCGCTCGCGGCGTGAAGCTGCCCGTGGAGGTGCTGGGGCAGCTCGAAGAGGTGGCGCGCAGCCTCGGCGATTTCCACCGCTTCGCGTCGGAGCACCACCAGGTGCTCTCCAGCGCCACGGCGCGCGATACACGGGGTCGTGCCCTGTTCGAGGTGAGCCGCTCGATCACCGCCTCGCTCGACTTGCAGACGGTGCTCCAGCAGGTGCTCGACCAGGTGATCCGATTGACGGAGGCGACGCGCGGCTACCTGGTGCTGCTGGACGAGCAAGGGGGGCTCGGCGTGCGGCTCGCCCGGAACCTGGATCAGCGGACGCTCGAAGGGCGGGACTTCGCGTTCAGCACGTCGGTGATCTCGGAGGTGATCCGGTCGCAACGGAGCATCGTGACCAGCGACGCCCGCGAGGACCTGCGCTTCGCCAACCAGAACAGCGTCACCATGCATCGGCTGACGAGCATCATGGCGGCGCCGCTCTCCATCCGGGGGCGGGTGATCGGGGTGCTCTACGTCGACAACCCGGGGGTCACGGGGCAGTTCACGGGCGACGACCAGGAGCTGCTGGAAGCCTTCGCCGCCCAGGCCGCGATCGCCATCCACAACGCCATGCTCTTCGGCCAGACCGACGAGGCGCTGAAGGCGCGGGTGAAGGAGCTGGAGGCGGTGCAGGCGGAGCTGGCCGTGGCACGGGATCAGGCGCTGCAAGGGCTCCAGGCGATCGAGCGAGAGATGCAGGTGGGGCAGCTCATCCAGGCCGAGTTCCTGCCGCACGAGCTGCCGGACCTGCCGGGCTGGGAGCTGGGGGTCCGGTTTCTGCCAGCGCGGCACCTCTCCGGGGATTTCTACGACGTGTTCGCCTTGCCCGGCGAACGGGTGGTGCTCGTCGTGGCCGACGTCTGCGACAAGGGGGTCGCTGCGGCGCTCTTGATGGCGCTGGTGCGGGGGCTGATCCGGACCCATGCGGCGCGCGCAGGGGGCGATGTGCTCGCCATCGTGGGCCCCGTGAACGAGTTCGTCGCCGAGCATCACGGTCGGTCGGCGATGTTCACGACGGCGTTCGTGGGCATCCTCGATCCGGCGACCGGGGAGCTGAGCTACGTGAACTGCGGGCACGAGGCGCCGATCCTGGTGCGGGCGGGGGGGGAGCTCGTTCGCCTCGGCGAGACGGGTCCGGTGCTGGGGGCGGAGCGGGACATGGAGTTCGCTCGGCGTCAGGTGTCCGTCGCACCGGGAGACGCGCTGATCGCCTTCACGGACGGCGTGGTCGATGCGCTGAGCGAGGCGGAAGAGCCCTTCGGTGAGGCGCGGTTCCTCGGCCTGGTGGGACGGGCAGGGGACCCGCTCGGCCAGGTGCTGGCTGGCGTCGAAGGGGCGCTGCGAGACCACGTCGCCGCGGCGCCGCCCGCCGACGACATCACGCTGCTCGGGCTGCGCCGGCTTGCTCCCCGCGCGCGGTCGTGATGTACGCCCCGGATGCGCATCGACCTGACGGCAGCGCTGGATGCGCTGGCCAAAGCCGCACGGAAGGGCCGAGGGCGTCTCGGTCCCAGCATCAGCGAGGTGGGGCCTCGCGTCGGGTGCCTCGCCTTCGACCCATCCGGTGAGTTTCTGGCGGTGGGGCTCTCGGAGCATGCGCCCCGGGTGCTGGTGTTCGAGCTGCCCGGCGGGGAGCGGCGCACCTCGTACCGGCTGGGTCACACCTACGACGGCGCGTATTTCCAGGCGGACATGGAGGACGACGAGGCCGATTACTTCGGCTTCTTCGCCACGCTGTCGTGTTCCTTCTCGCCCGACGGGAGGTGGTTCGCGGTGCAGCACGCGAACCCGAACCAGGGCGACGTCATCGATGTGAACCTGCAGATCTTCGACCGCTCTCGTGGTGGGCTCGCGCTCGGGCTGGGACCGCGGGATGCAGAGGGGGAGGGGAGGGCGCTCGGCGTCAGTGCCTACGGTTGGGTGGCCGGGGGGGCCGGGGTGGTCGCGGCCTCGTTCGACGGAGGCATCTCGGCCTGGCGGCTGGGGCCGCGGCCGACGGTGCGGGTGGTCGAGCGCCCCTCCGCACGAGAAGTACCGCCGGTGCTCGCGCTTTCGGGCGATGCGACGGGGGCTCACCTCGCGCTGGTGCGCGCCGGGGCGTTGGAGCTGCGGGACCTGCTGGGCGGGGAAGCGACGAGGCGCATCGCGCTCGGGGTGGAGCCGACGGCGGGTGGGCACGTGACGCTGGAGTTCGTGCGGGATCGGGTGGTGGTCGCGTGGGCGGAGCAGGGGGTCGGGACGACGTTCGTCGTGGCGCTGGAGTCCGGCCACGTGGAGAGGTTCCCGCTCACGGTGAGGGGGTCGAGGGCAGGAGGCGCGCTGGGAGCGATGCTCATCCACCCGTCGGGTGAGAGCGTGCTGTGGGAGGTCGGGGGAGAGGATGGGACGGGGCGACGTCTCGTCCGGCAGCCCCTGGACGGCGGGGTGGCGCGTGCCATCCGGCGGCAGAGCGCTGCGAGCAACGAAGGGCCGGTCGCCGTGAGTCTGGACGGGCTGCACGTGGCGCGGGCTCAGGGGGCAGAGGTGGTGATCCGTCGGATCCGGCCCAGGAGCGCGAAGGCAGGGGACTCGCCGAGCGACGGCGGGGGGTGAGTCCTCGCTGAGAGCGCGAAGGCAGGGGCCTTGCCGAGCGGCGGCGGAGGTGAGCGCTCGCTGACGCCAAAGGGGGTGGGGGGACCGCGACGCCACTTTGTTGGCCCACTGGGAAGGCCTCTGGCAGGAGGGAGAGCCTACGCGATGAGTCGCCGCCTCCCCTCCCGCCTGGGCCGCTACACCCTCTTCGACCGGATCGGCCGCGGCGGGATGGCTGACATCTACCTGGCCCGAGAGTGCACCACCCTGGGGGCGACGCGGCTCCTGGTGGTCAAGGAGGTCACGCCGAAGCTGGCTGGCAAGACGCGGTTCGCCGAGATGCTCATCGCGGAGGCGAAGCTGGCGGCACGGCTGCGGCACGGGAGCGTGGTCCAGGTGGAGGACCTGGGCCGGGACGACGACACGCTGTACATCGCGATGGAGTACGTGGAGGGGCTCGATCTGCGGGAGCTGCTCCGCCGTTCGGCGCGGCAGCGGGTCCCGGTGCCGGTGGAGTTCTCGCTGTTCGTGGTGGTCGAGACGCTGATGGCGCTGTCCTACGCCCACCGCATGGGGGTGCTGCACCGGGACGTCTCGCCGTCGAACGTGCTGCTCAGCTTCGAGGGCGAGGTGAAGCTCTGTGACTTCGGTATCGCACGGGCGCACCAGGCGGCAGCGCTCGCGGCCGAAGGGGACGCGCTGGAGGCGCCGGAGGGGCTGGGGGCGCAGGACGCGGCCCTGAAGGGATCGCTGGAGGACGCGCTGCAAGGCAAGGCGGGGTACATGAGCCCGGAGCACGCGCGCGGGGAGGCCCTCGACGAGCGCGCGGACGTGTTCGCGGCGGGGATCCTGCTCTGGGAGCTGCTCTCGGGCCGCAAGCTGTACCGGGCCACAGGGGGGTTCGATGATCTGCTCGCGATGGCGCGGCGTGCGGACATCCCGTTGCCGCCCGAGCGGATGCTGCCCGACGAGGCGGTGCTGCATGCGATCACCATGCGGGCGCTGGAGCCACGGCGGGAGGATCGGTACGGGAGCGCCAGCGAGATGCTGGCGGACCTGACGCGCTACGCGATCTCCGCGAACCTGATGGGGAGCCCGCTCCGCTTCGGGGAGTGGCTGCGGGAGAATTTCAGCGAGGAGATCCTGGCGGCGCGGAGGTCCCGGCAGCGGGCGCTCAGGGCGCTGGATTTCGGCCCGCCCGCGGTGATCGAGGCCATCGCACCGCCGAGCAGCGCAGAGACCCCTGTCCCCGCGACGGCGCTGGTCGACGCGATGGGCGAGTCGACCGGCTACACGCCGGCGCCAGGCTCGACCTCGATGGGGGAGACGCCGCCGCCCGCTTCGGGAGAGCGACCTTCGCCCTGGGCCGGACTCGATGCGCCGCCGTCCACGTCACGCCCGTCGCTGCTGCGGCGCGCGCTGGCGCGGGTGGGGCTGGCGCTCGGTGTCAGTAGTGGGTGAGCAGGATCCACCCGAGGGCCACCGCCATGGAGACCAGGGTGACGGGGACGCCGACCTTCGCGTAACCCCGGAAGCCGATCTCGGACTGCGCTCCCGCGGTCTCGATGACGATGATGTTGGCGACCGAGCCGAGGAGGGTGAGGTTGCCGGCGAGGGTCGTCGCCAGCGCGGTCGCGAGCCAGGCGGCGTGAGGGTCGGGGAGGGTGCGGATCCAGGGCTCGGCGAGCAGGATGATCGGCACGTTGGAGACGATCTGGGAGGCGACGGCGAGGACGCCGGAGAGGCTGAGGAGGCCCAGCGCCGGTGTCGTCGGCATGTGGGCGCCGATCTCTCGCAGGTAGTACTCGGGTAGCCCGGTCTTCTGCAGGCCGGCGACGACGACGAACAGGGCGCCGAAGAACACCAGCACCGTCCACTCGACGCGCGCGAACAGGGGGGAGGCGTCGCGGCGTCGCAGCAGGATGACCACGGCGGCCGCGCCGAGCGCGGACCAGGCCAGGTTCGCGCCGGCGATGAAGGCGACCGAGACGCCGGCGAGGCAGAGGAGCGCCATGCGCGCGTCCCGGCCGGGCCGGCTGGGCTCCGTGAAGGTGGCTGGGATCGCGGCAGCGTCGGTGGGCGAAGAGGGCGAGGTGGTCGCGTGGAGCTTGCTGGAGAGGAGCAGGTCGAGCATGCCCGACGTGGCCAGGAGCCCGAGCAAGGCCGCTGGGCCTGCCTTGAGCAGGTACTCGCTGTAGGAGATCCCCGAGAGCTGCGCGACCAGCATGTTCTGCGGGTTGCCCGCCACGGTGAGCGCGCTGCCCGCGTTCGCGCCCATGGCCAGGGCGAGCAGGTAGGGGACGCGTGGCAAGCCCATGTGCCGGACGATGCGCGCGACGACCGGGGTGGCCATCACGCAGACCGAGTCGTTCACCAGCAAGGCGGCGAGCAGGCCCGAACCGAGGGTGATCACGTGGAGCAGTGCGCGCGGTGAGAGCCGACGGCGCGTGACCATCGCGGCGAGCTGCTCGAAGAAGCCGCCTTCGTCGAGCGCTGCGGCGAGCAACATCATGCCGAGCAAGAGGCCGATGGTGTTGGGTTCGACCGCGCCGAATGCCTCGGCCGGGTGCAGCCCCCAGGGCGGCGACATCTCTCCGATCGCGACCATCGCGCAGGCGCCCAGCAGCGCGCCCGCGGGACGGCCAATGGGCAAGAAGCGCAGGTGACGCGCCGTGATCAGGATGTACGTCGCCGCGAAGACCAGGAGGACCAGGCCCATGGGCGGCGGATGGGAGCGCTGCGGAGGTGGGTTGTCAATGAGGGCCCAGGAGACCCGGGGGGGGCCCTCATCGATTCAGCCGACGGCCATCGGTTCGATTCAGCCCTCGGCGATTTTGAGGAGCTGCTTGCCGGTGTTCTTTCCCGTGAACAGACGACGAAGCGCGGCCGGAGCGTTCTCCAACCCGTCGACCACGTCCACCCGATCCTTGAGCTTCCCGGCCTGGAACCAGGCGCCGAGTTCCTGGAAGGCTTCCCCGACGCGATCGAAGTAATCGAGGATGATGAAGCCCTCCATGCGGCCGCGCTGGACCAGGAGGCTGAGGTAGTTCTTGGGGCCCTTCAACGCGCTGGCGTCGTTGTACCCGGAGATGGCCCCGCACAGGACCACCCGTCCGCGCATGGCGAGGTGGAGCAGCGCGGCGTCGAGGATGTCGCCCCCCACGTTGTCGAAGTAGATGTCGATCCGCTTGGGGCAGGTCTCTTCGAGCCGCTTCGCGACGTCCTCCGCCTTGTAGTCGATGGCGGCGTCGAAGCCGAGTTCGCCCGTGATCCAGTCGCACTTGTCCTTGCCCCCGGCGATGCCGACGACGCGACAACCCTTCAGCTTCGCGATCTGTCCGACCGCCATGCCGGTGGCGCCCGCGGCGCCGGAGACGACCACGGTCTCCCCTTCTTTCGGGCGGCCGATGTCGAGCAGCCCGAAGTACGCCGTCAGCCCGGTCAAGCCGAGGATGCTCAGCGCGTTGGTGAGGGGGACACCGGGGGGTAGCTTCGTGGGGCGCCCGCCACCCTTCGTGGGCAGCACGACGTGGTCCTGCCAGCCGACCATGCCGCTCACCAGGTCTCCCGGTGCGAAGTCGGGGTCGTTCGAGGCGACCACCCGGCCGGCGCCGAAGGAGCGCATGACCTCGCCGATGGCCACGGCGGGCAGGTACGAGTCGCGCTCGATCCAGCCGCGCTGCGTGGGATCCACGGACAGGTAGAGGTTGCGAACCAGGACCTGTCCTTCTTTCGTGAGCTCCGGTCGCGGCTCTTCCCGGAGGTCGAAGTCGCTGTCCTGGACCATGCCCTTGGGGCGCGCGGCGAGACGGAGAACGCGGTTGATGTCGCTCATGGGATCCTTCCCTCCTGGGATATCGAGGCGCGTACTCTACGCAGGGCGGCTCGGTTCCGCATCAAGCGCGCGTGGAGGCGGCGAGACGTGCGAGCGCTGCAATCGCCCGGAGGCGGGAGCGCACCTCGTCGGCAGGCATGAAGACGAGGAGGCCATCCTCGAGGGTCGGCAGCGCGGCCTGGAGCTGCTCCGCCGTGAGGGTGTGCGCGTCGATCCCGGCGCGCAGGAGGATCTGCTCCAGGGTGATCCGGGCCGAGCCGGCCGGGAGCCCGCTCGCGGCGACGAGGCGGTTGAAGAGAGAGCTCACGCCTTCCTTCGAGGAAGGCGGTGGGCCCTTCTGTCTCGATTCCGCGCTGTGCTGCCGCAGCAGCTCTCTCAGCCGCGCGCGGACGGAGGTGAGGTTCGTCGAGCGGGCCGTCACCACGTCGAGGTTGGGTGAGAGGGGGCCGTTCGCTCGGATCTGAGGCGGTGTGTCGACCAGCAGGAGGACGGGGATGGAGGCCCAGGTCGCCGTGCGCTTCAGGCGTCGACACACCTCGTCGGCGTCGATGCCGGGCGCGGCGGCGTCCACCACGATGCAGTCCACGCTGGTGATCGAGAGGAGCTGGGCGGCCTCCTCCAGGGAGTGGGTGAGCGTCACGTCGTGCCGGTCGATCCGGAGGCGCTCGGCCAGCACGGTGAGGTAGGTGGAGCGGGCGCCGATGGCGAGTATCTTCCGCTCGCTCAGGCCGCGGTCGGGTGTCGGGTAGCCTGCTGGACCCGGACCGAGAAAGCGACGCACACAGCGGAGGATGTACGAGGGATCGTAGGGCTTGCCGACGTACTCGTCCGCGCCGGTCACCAGGCCACGGACGCGGCTCTTCACCTCGGATTCCGTCGACAGGACGATGACCCGCGTTGCCGCTCGATCGGGATCGGCCTTGAGGACGCGCAGCAGATCCAGCCCGTCTCCGTCGGGGAGGATGACGTCGAGGATGAGCAGGGCGAAGGGCTGGCGTTGCAGCTCCTCCTGCCCGGAGCTCATGGTGGAGCACGCGGTGACGCGATACCCGGCCGCCGTGAGTGCGGACTGGAGATCGGTGCGGACCGTCAAGCTATCGTCGATGATCAAGATATCCGGGTACATGGTCGTTCTCCCGCGCGCTCACCGCCCAGAGAGCGCAGAAATCGTCGGTGCGATGTCGGACAGGGGGAGGACCTTCCGGGCCGCTCCGATGCGGATCGCCTCCCGTGGCATCCCGAAGACCGTTGAACTCGCTTCGTCCTGCGCGAGCGTCATGGCGCCAGCCCGCTGCATTGCCAAGAGCCCCTCTGCGCCATCGCGTCCCATGCCGGTCAGCAGGCAGCCGACGGCCCGCGCTCCGTAGGCTTCGGCGACCGAGTGAAGCAGGACGTCCACCGAGGGGCGACAGTCGTGCGCGTGGGGGTCGTCGGTCAACCAGAGGCGGCCGCCGCGGACGATGAGGTGACGATCGGCCGGCGCCATGATGACCCTGGCCTCTCTGGGACCTGGCAGCGGTTCACCGTGCCTTGCCTCGGTCACGGTCGCCGGGATCACGCTGTCGAGCCAGGCGATCACCGTGGAACCGAGCGGCTGAGAGACATGAAGGACGAGGAGAACCGGGATGGAGATGGGGTGCAGGCGGTCTCCGAGGACGGCGGCGACGGCGCGGGGCCCGCCTGTCGAGGCGCCGATGGCGATGAGACGAGGGCGCACGGCCATGGTGAGCGGAGCGTCCGCTGGCTGGGTCGGAGAGTGCTCTGTGGCATCGACACCCCCTTCGATGGAGAGATCACTCTTCCAGAAATTCAGGACCGACCTCAAGCCTGCTTCTCCATCAGTTCTCGGACGGTGGTGACGAAGCGCCGCTGGTCGAATTCTCCTTTGACGATGTAGGCCGCAGCGCCTGCATCCAGCCCGCGCTGACGATCTTCGACCGAGGCCAGGGAGGTCACGATGATCACGGGGATGTCACGAAGCGCCGTGTCGTTCCGGGTGATGCGAAGAAAATCGAGGCCGCTCATCCCCGGCATCTCGATGTCGACGAGGAACAGGCCGTAACGGCGCTCCTTCGCCTTCTTCAGCCCCTCTTCCCCGGAGCCCGCGAGATCGACCTCGAACCCCGCCCCTTGCAGAATGCCCTGCTCGAGCATGCGCGTGGTCAAGGAGTCGTCGATGATCAGGACCGGGGGGCGAGGCTTGACGACACGCGGCGTGAGGGTGGCAGGGCGGTTCTCCACGGCTTGCGCCAGGCCGCGTGTGTCCAGCACGAGCACGGGGTTGCCTTGCGCGTCGAGCGCAGCCCCGGCGACCAAGGCGTGCTCTCCAGCTGCGACGGGCAACGGCTTGACGATCACATCCAGGCTGCCCAGCAGCCGATCCACGCCGACTGCCACCAGACTGCCGCTCGCCTGCAAGATGACGGACGACCAGCGCTCTCGTGGCGTGACGGCGGAGGCGTCCAGCATCCTGGCGAGGGGCATGAACGGGATGGCGCGGCCCTCGTGGAGGATGTGCTCCCCTGCACCATCGCGGACGACATCCGCGTCCGCGAGGCGTACGACGCCCGTCACACCGGCGAGCGGGATCAGCGTCTGTCGGTCGTCGGCGAGCACCACCAGCGCCGTGAGCGACGAGAGCGACAGCGCGACCTCCAGCTCGATGGTGGTCCCCACGTCGGGCTCGCTGGCGATGCGTAGCTCGCCGTCGAAGCGGGCCGCGGTCTCGGCCGCGACATCCAGGCCGACGCCGCGACCCGAGAGTTCGGTGACCCCTTGGCTCGTGCTGATCCCGGCGCGGATGGCGAGGCGGAGCGCATCGTCGTGGCCGAGCGCGAGCGCGTCCTCTTCGGAGATCGCCCCTCCGGCGACCGCTGCGGCCCGGATCGCGTCGGCGTCCATGCCCCGCCCGTCGTCCGAGCAGCTGAAGACGGCCCGCCGCCCGCGCCGTTCGACGCTGAGCCGCACCCGCCCCCCGGCGGGCTTCTTGAGCCGAACTCGCTCCTCCGGTGACTCGAGCCCGTGCGCCACGGCGTTCCGGACCAGGTGCAGCAACGCATCGCGGACCGCGGCGAGGATGTGCCCCTCCAGGCGCACCTCTTCGCCCGAAGCCACGAAGCTCACCTGCATGCCGCGTGCTCCTGCCGCATCCCTCACGCCCAGCTCCAGCGAGGGCATGATCGTGCGCGCCGGGACGAGGCGCAGGATGCCGAGGCGACGCTGTACCTCCCCGAGTTCCTGATCCATGCGTTGCAGGCCGCTGCCCAGATCCTCCATGGCGGTGCCGAGCACGCGCTGCAGCTCTTCGAGCTTTGCCGACATGCTCTGCAGCCGGAGGGCGCCTGCTTCCCGGCTCCCGGGCGCCTCGCCCAGCGCGCGCAGGGCCCGCATGTCCCGCCGCAGCAGGCTCAAGCTTCGCTGCGCCCCCCGGACGGTCTCGGCCGCCCTTCGCGCCGTGCCGAGCTGCACCGAGGTCTCCGTGGCGGCCTCCAGCGTCGCGTCCAGCGCCATGATGTCCACCCGCACCGTCTCCAGGCGCTCCTCCGCGAGGGGCCCGGGGGCGGTCGATGGATTGGTCTGGGTCTGACCCGTCACCTCGCGCCGCAGGGCGCCGACGAGCGCGAGCAGATCGCTCATGAGGGCCTGCTCGGGTGCCTTTTCTCCGGCGCGGTAGGGAGTGAAGGCGTCCTCGATCGCGTGCGCCAGCTCGGCGACGCGAGGGCGCTGCGCGATGCGAGCCGCTCCCTTCAGCGTGTGCGCTTGCCGCAAGCACCGATGGACGATCTCGATGCGTTCGGGGTCGCGCTCCAGCTCGAGCACCCCCTGCGCGAGGCCCTCCAGGAGTTCCAGCGCTTCGCTCCGGAATGCGCGCTCCAGCTGGGAAGTCAGGGCCATGCTAGCCCGGTGTCTCGTGGCGGATCAGCCCGACGAGCTGCCTGGCCAGCGACGCGAGCTGGACGGCCGTCTCCAGCATCTGTCCCGCGCTGGCGTCCGTCTCTCGTGCCGTCTGGGCGACCTCCACGATCGCGGCGCTCGCCTGCTCCACGGCGGTGCTCTGCTGGCGGGTGCTCAGCTCGATCTCGCGCGAGGCATCGGCCGTGCTCGCCACCGACGCGGCGATTCGCCCGAAGCTCGCGTTCATCTCGACGAACTGGCGCGCGCACGCCTCGGCCGCCTTGGCGCCGTCCTCCGTGGCCATCACCGACGTGTTGGCAGCGGCGCGCACCTCCTCGATCAGCGACCGGATGTCCTTCGTCGACCCGCCGACCCGGTCGGCGAGGCGGCGGATCTCGTCGGCGATGACCGCGAAGCGGCGCCCGGATTCTCCGGCGCCCGCGGCCTCGATCGTCGCATTGATGGCGAGGATGTTCGTCTGCTCGGACAGCTCGTTGATGAGATCGACGATCGCGCCGATGTCCTGGGAGCGCTTGCCGAGTTCCAGCATGTGCTGGACGATGCGATCGACCTGGAGCTTCACAGTCTCGATCGTCGCCCGCGCTGCCACGACCGTCTGCTCTCCGCCACGCGCCGCCAGGGTCGTGTCGTTCGCGATGATGGTCACCCGCTGAGCGCTCTCCGCGATCTGGCGGGCCGTGGCGACCAGCTCTCGCATCGTCGAGGAGGCCTCTGCGGACGCGGCCACCTGCCCCTTGGCCCCCTTCGCTTGCTGCGTGGCGGCCGCCTGGAGCTCCGACGAGGCGCTCTGCAGGCTCTGCACCGAGGACCCGATCTGGCGGTCGAGGGTCCTCATGACCAGCGTGGCCGCGACCAGCACCACCACGAGGGCCCCGAGGGTGCCCCCGAAGACGACGTTTCGGTGCCACTCCGTCGCCTCTTCGGCCTCCGTGGCGCGCTCCTTCAGGCGGGCCCTCTCCTCCGCGATCATGTCGCCGGTGAGCTGACGGATCTCCTCCATCCGCCGCTTCCCTTCTCCCTCGCTGACGAGCTTCGCCGCCACCTCGAGACCGTCGCGCTGACGAGCGTCGATGGGGGGCTTGAGCTTGTCGAGCTGATCACGGACGAGCTGCCCCAGGGTGTCGATGCGTTTCTGGTGCTCGGGGCTGTCGCGGTTGATCGAGCGGAGCTCCTCGACCTCTCTGCTCAGCCGCTCGACCGCGCCGTTGTAGGGGTCGAGGAACTCCGGCATGCCGGAGATCACGTAGCCTCGCTGACCCGTCTCCGCGTCCTTGATGAGGGAGAGGAGATCGATCACGTCGCTGATCGCCTTGTGCGTCTGGGCGACCCGCCGTGCCGTCTCCACCTGCTGCACGCTGGTCCTGTAGGAGAAGAGGCCAAGCCCGATGATCAAGAGCACGGGGAGCGAGAACCCCAAGGTCAGCTGCTGCCCTATCGTCCAAGATCGTCCCATCAGAAGTCCTACCTCGCCCGCCGGCCCACCGGCGTACGCTGTTCGATCGTCGAAAGAAGCGAGCGGACGTCGAGCACCCCGAGGCGCCGCGCGCCTTGCTCGAGCAACCAGCCCACATATCCGCCTCGCGCCCCATCGAAGGGGCGCAGCTCGGTTCCCTTCGCGCGCAGATGAGCGTCCACATCACTGACCGCGAAGGCGACCGACTCCGCGCCCTTGGCGAGGAGCAACCATCGTGGCGCTTCCGCCGAAGCGTCGACGCCCAGCAGCGCCCCCAGCGCGTAGACCGCATACAGACGCCCACGCACGCCGGCGAGCCCGAGCAGACCCTCCGGCCCGGTGGGTAGCGGCGCAATCTTGCTGCAGGGATGGACGCCCGCCAGATCGGCGATCGGGACGGCGAACCGGCTCATCCCGACGTGGAGACCGAGCAAGAGGATCGGCTCGGCGTCCTGCTCCGCCTCGGCGCGCGCGAACCCCTCGTCGAAGGTCTGCCGCAGCTCGCGCAGCCGCGCCTGGACCACGGCCATGCTCCGCGCACTCATCGGTAGATCTCCGCGGCAACGAGCTGTTCACGGCACAGCGTCTCCAGGGTCGCGCGCGTGAACCCACCGCCGAAGAGCACGACGTGCTCCTCCGGCCCCCGGCTCAAGCCGGCGAGCGCCTCGCGCAGGGCCGTGCGCGCCCCTCTCAGGTCACCGACCGTCCGCCACAGGAGCCCGAGCCGCAGGTGCGCCATGGCGAAGCTCGGATCGGCGCGCAGCGCCTCGCGGTAGAAGCCGATGGCGCCGGAGCGATCGTTCGCATGCTCGCGGCAGAGTCCGAGCAGGTAGTACGAGCCCGCGTGGGCACCTTGCGTGGCGTTCAGCTTCGCGCAGACGCGCTCCAGCTCTTCGATGCGGCCCAGACCGCTCAGCATGATCGCCTCGAACAGCTGAAGTTCGGAGCGCCTTCCGTGGGACGCCGCGGCCCGCCGGATCAGCGCGAGCCCCTCACCGAAGCGTTCGGTTTCGACCAGCCGCCGGAGCGATCGCGCCGACGGCGGGGGACACGGCGGCTCCCCCTCTTCTTCCAGCGCATCCCGCGCCGTGAGGGCCACGATCCGCGCTGTGGAGCTGTGGATCTGCTCCATCCAGCAGCTCGGCGCGTGGAGGGACGTGGCGAAGGCGTCCCCCTCGGGTTGCTCGCGACGCCGGTGGATGGCGGTGTCGCCCCAGAACGAGAGCTCGAAATCGTCGGAGAGTCCCCGGAGTGTCTCGCTCGCGCCCAGGAACAGAAAGCCGCCGGGGACCAGCGCGGCAGCGAAGCGCGCGAGGGCCGCACGGATGGCCCGCTCGGAGAAGTACAAGGTGACGTTCCGGCAGAAGATCACGTCGAACGAGCCGGGGCGCCAGAACTCGGGATCCGGATCGAGGAGGTTGCGCTGCTCGAAGGTGACCCGCGCCCGGTGCTCGTCCTTCAAGCGAAAGCCATTCCCTTCGGCGCGAAACGCCCGCGCGCGCACCCCCTCCGGCGTCGCCCGGAGAGCCCAGCTATCGTAGAGCCCCTCGCGCGCGTGCTCGACGGCCACCCGGCTCAGGTCGAATCCATGAATCCAGGTACGATCGGCGAGGTGTCCTGCCCGCTCGCCAATGGCCAGCGCAAGCGAATACGGCTCCTCGCCAGAGGCGCACCCGGCCGAGAGGAGACGCAAGGGGCGCCCCGGCGTGCCGAGCCGCGCGCAGGCCGGCAGCGCCACCTCGATCAATGCGTCGATTTGCGCCTTGTCGCGAAAAAAGTAGGTCTCCCGGACGAGCAGCTCGGCGACGAGCGCCTGCACCTGCTCCGACGACGCGCTGGAATGCGGTGTCGCCCCCGGCGTGACGCCCGCCTTTTGCCAGCGTTCGACCGCGCGCGTGAGCAGCGCTTGCTGCCAATCGGTGCACGCGAGCCCGAAGCGCGCCTCGATCAGCTCCCGGATCTGCTCCAGCATCTCTTCTTCCGCCATGGCGCGCCCTCGTGCCGATCAGACGAGGGTTCCTGGCACGTCCGAGAGAAGCCGGGCCGTGCCGAGCACTGCGAAAGCCTGACCGTCGAGCGCTCCGAGACGCTCGACATGCTCGGCGAGTGCCGAGGAGAGGAGCGGTGCGGGCTGTGCTCCGCCTGCGTCCCGCTCGGAGATGCCAATCACCTCGTCGACGAGGAGCGCGAGCCGTCGAGGGCCGACGCGGAGCGTCACGAATCGGTTTCCCTGCTGGGTCGATTGACCGCCGAGCAGGACGGCGAGGTCCACGACGGGCAGCGACTCGCCACGGATTACCGTGACCCCCCGCACGAATGCTGGTGCTTCTCGTACGGGCTCGATGGGGAGGGGGCGCATGGTCTCAATGACGGCTCGTACGGGAATCGCACACACCCAGCCCTGGGCACGAACCACGAGCGTGAGCCTGCTGCTGCCTGCTGGGCTCATGGAAAATCCCCCTCTCGACCGTTCCAATCACCGTTCACGACCCACATGGCTGGAACACGCAATGGCCCACCAGGCGAATTGCCTCGAGAGAATGAACTTTATCCCCCGCCGTGACGCCTTCCACGAATGTTGCGACCGAGCGGCTGAGCACCGCTCACGCCCAATGTGGCCAAGCTACACCAGCCTAATCGGGGCGGGGTTTCTGCTTCAAGGTCTAAATAAGGGGACCGAGGCGTGAAATGCGGTGTGAGGCGTCATCCAGAGCGTGCAGCCTCTACCTGGCTGCGCCAGTGATTGATACCGAGACGCTCGAAGATTCCTTCCGCGAGCACCAGATTCCAGCGTCGCTCGGCGTCGGCGGCCGGGAGGCGGCGCATTTCGAACCGCGCGAACCCCTCGTGCATCGGCAGTCCCAGTCGCGTCGCCTCCTCGGCGGAGCGCTGCCAGCCGCGACGCGCTCTTCGAGGATGCCCCATCAGCCAATCGAAGACGCCTGTGAGCCGGAGCGCATCTGGCCGTCCAACCGGGAAGATCTGCGCATACTGTCGTAGAGCGGCGCAGGCTCGCCGCGCTTTGAGCCCGAGTCGCGCCCGTTCTTCTGGCGAGCTGGCTTGCTCCCATGCCGAAAGGAGGACTTCGCAGGTCGCCGCATAGCCATGGATGCAATGGAATGCAGCCGGTTTCCCCTGGACCTCGATCAGGCCGAGCGTCCTCTCGGCCGTCTGCAATGCCGCGGCGCGATCCCCCCGGAGCGCGTGCGCCAGCGCGAGCTGCCCCAGCGTGATCTGCTGGGCGCGGTCTCCGCTCTGCTCGGCGCTGAGGAGCAGCTCCTCCAGCAGCTCGGCGGCCTCTTCGCCGTCGCCGAGCACGATGAGCGTCTGCGACCGGCCGCTGTTCGCCCAGACCAGTCCCTGAGCATTGTTGCTCCGTCGGGCCGACGCCTGGAGCGTCGCGAAGCGGGCCAGCGCCTCGGCCCATGCCCCCTCGAAATGGGCTGCCGTGCCCAGCAAGGCAAGGCATTCCTCCTGCCGGCGCCGGTTGCCGACTCGCTCGGCGCCTTGCTCGGCGCGCTCCAGGAGCACGCGTGCTTCCTGGCAGCGCCCGTCTCCGAGCGCGGTGAGGCCGCGCATGAAGGCGACGAACGCGCCCGCCTGGCCATCGCGTGACGCCGCCGCGGTCTGCTCTGCGCGCTGCGCGTAGGCATTCACCACCGAGGTCCAGGGCACGTAGCCGAAGGCCACGCTCAGCGTCGCATAGCCGCGCGCCAGGGCCGGAGAGGGGCCCAGCCCGGCTGCCGCGTTGGTCGCCTCCAGCGCGGCCACGAACGCCAGCGTGGCCTTGTTCTGGAACAGGTACGTCTCGGAGAGCAGCTCCGCGGCCAGTGCCGCCTCGGCGAGCCGCTCCCGCTCCGTCTCTTCCTGGGCCAGGTGGATCGGGACGCCGCCGAGATGCAAGAGCTGCCGCCCGAGCTGCAGCGCCGAGATGGCGACTGTCTCGGCGCTCGACGCATAGGGCTCACCGAGCTTCCGCGCGCTGTCCCCGGGGGCCTGCTGCGCCTCGAACACCCGCGCCACGGGGCGCTCGAGCAGCGACAGCGCCTGCACGCAGTGGCGCTCCGCGTCCCGGAGATCGCCGAGGTTGTAGTTGGCTTGCCCCAGGCGCCGCTCCCAGCGTGCCCTCCGGAGCTTCTCCGCGCGCCCGCTGGCGTGGCGACCATCGTCGAGCGCGATGGCCCGTCGGTACAGCTCCCGCGCTTCTGCGGAGGCCCCCGTGGCGAGCGCCTGATCGCCTGCGCGCTCCAGGTACTCGAGCGCCTTCTCCACGGCGCCGGCCATCGCGAAATGATGGGCGAGCTGCGGGTACGCGAGCGGGAGATCGGGCGACGCCGCGTAGCGCGCCTCCAGCGCGATGGCCGCGGCGGTGTGCAGCTTCAACCGCTCCCGGTCCGGGATCTCCGCGTAGGCGATCTCGCGCAGCTTGTCGTGAACGAAGCGCAGGTGTCCTGGCTCGGCCGTCTCCAGCACGTGCCGCCGGGACAGCTCCGCCAGCCCCTCCATCGCCTCCACGTCGTCGGCGCCGGAGGAGGCGATGAGCACCAGCTCCTCCAGCTCCCGTCCCAGCACGCTGGCCATCCGCAGGAGTGCCAGCGCACCTGGGCTCAGCCCCGAGAGCCGCCGCGCCACCAGGGCCCGCAGCGATCCGGGGAGGGTGAGCGCCCCCCAGTCCCCTCGGCCCAGCCGCCCCGACCCCGGAGCCTCCGCCCCGGTGTTCGCCGCCGTCGTGCTCGCGCTGCGGATCCTCCACGTCCCCAGCCCGTCGCGGTACAGCATCCCTTCCTCCACCGCAGCGTGCAGGTACTCGGCGGTGAAGAAGGGGTTCCCCTCGGACTGCTGCAGCAAGAAGTTCACGAACCGCTCCGGAGGGCGGTCCATGGCGAGCATGTCGCTCACCATCCGCGACACGGCCCGTGCATCGAGCCGGCCGATGGACAAGGTCAGCGCCCAGGGGACGCGGCTCAGCGCCTCCACCGCGGCGGAGGCTTCCTCGGAGCGGTACGTGCAAAGGATCAGCACGCGGTGCTCCGCGAAGAAGGCGGCGTCGAGCAGCTCCAGCACGCCGAGCGAGCTGTCGTCGGCCCACTGCAGATCGTCCAGGATCAGGAGCAGCGGCCCCTCCGCGGCGAGCGCGGCGAGGGTCTCTGCGACCGCGCTCCGGAGACGGAAGCTCGCCGCGTCTGCGGGCAAGGGGGGCGGCTCTGGATACCGCTCGTGCCCTTCGAGCTGGGCCAGCGCGGGCTCGTAGGATGCGAGCAACCTCCCGCGCGGACCCAGCAGCGCGTCGTACGTCGCGTCCGCCTTCGCCTGGTCCCGCTCCGCGACCGCGCCGTTGCTCGTTGCCTCGAACCCAGCTGCCCTGCACCGATCGGCCACCGCGAGCAGCAGATGACGGAGCGGATGCAGCGGCGCGGCCTTCACCCCACGCTCTCCACCCTCGCCCGCCGACACCGCCATGCATTCCCCGGTCACCACGCTGACCCCGAGACGCGCCGCCTCCGTCGCGGTCTCCATGGCCAGGCGCGTCTTGCCGATCCCGCTCTCTCCGGCCAGGAAGACGAGCCCTCCCTGGCCCTCCTGCAGCCGCGCGAGCCGGGTATAGAGCTGGCGCAGCGCGTCTCCACGACCAGCGAGCCCTGGGCGATAGAGGTAGGGCTGAGGCTTCGGCGCGCGATACCACGCCGGGCACACGGCGGGGCTCATGTCGACGGCGCCGAGCTCGGCCAGCGCCATCGCCAGATCGTCGGCGTACCCGATCCGGTCTTCGGCCCGCTTCTGCAGCAAGCGCTGGAGCAGCGCGTCGAGTGCTGGAGGCACACCCTCCACCAGGCTCGAAGCCGCGAGCGGCGCGGCGTAGAGGTGCATCGACAGGACGAGCGCGCTGTTCGCCGCGGTGAACGGGACGGTCCCCGTCACCGCCTCGTAGAGCATGCACCCCACGGCGTAGAGATCGGCGCGCGCGTCCACCAGGTCGCCGCGGATCTGCTCGGGCGCCATGTAGGAGGGGCTCCCCATCGGCTTGCCCCCGAACTGGAGCTCCAGCTCCCCGCGGCCTTTGCTCCCTTCGAGCTTCACCGCCAGCCCGAAGTCCACCAGCACCGGCGTACCGTCGCCGCGAATGAACACGTTCTCCGGCTTCAGGTCACGGTGTACCAGCCCGAGCCCGTGGATGTACGCCAGGGGTCGGCACATGGCCCGGAACAGCGAAAGCGCGCGGGGCAGCTCGCCGCCACCGGCGTACCGGAACGTCCGCGGAGGCATCCCTTCACCGCCACCCGTGGTCTCGGGCCGCACCCCGCCGGACGCTGCGGTGGAGGGCGCCGCCGGGAGCACCCGCGTGGGGGGCGTCGGCCCTGGCGATCGTTCCACCCTCTCCGAGGGCACCCGCGGGAGCGGGATCCCTCGTGGCGCTGGCAGGTTGCCGCGCGTCGGCCCGAGCATCGGCCCCGTCCGTGTCGCGTCGTCGAGCCCACCGTCATCGAGGCGCCGCCCTCCCTCGACGGGGCGCCCCTCATCGTGTCCTCCGCTGTCCACGTGCGCGGGCTGACCCTCCACGGGAGGTCCTCCCTCGGGCGCCGCCTCCCCCGTCAGCGCGACCTGCGTCTCCTCGTCGGGGAACCTGCGCAGCGCGCCCGAGGGGAGCGCTTCGATGGTCGTGTGGTTGCGCCAGCGCTCGAGGTTGTGATCGCGCAGCGTGCGCCCCTCGAGCAGCTCCATCGCGTACCACGGCAGCCCTGCCTCCACGCCTTCGCCCACGACGCGCACCACGCCGGGATGATCCACCCGCCGCAGCGCGTGGATCTCGCGCCGGATGCTCGACAGCAGGTTCGGATCGGTGACGCCGACCGTCTTCAGCGCGACCTGCTCTTTCGTCTCCTCGTGCTCCGCGCGATAGACGACGCCCATGCCTCCGCGACCGAGCGGCGCGATCAGCCGGTACGGCCCGAGCCTCGCCGGAGCGTCGTCCGTCGAGGGGCGTCGCGCGTCGGATCGATGCATTCGTGCCTCGGACCTTATCACGCCCGGCACATCCCCCGGATCCTCTGCCGATATACCCTGTCCCATGCGTTACCTGCGCCAGCTTGGTGAGTCTTCCACGCTGACGCGGAGCCACGTCACGCGGAGGGTTCCGCCTTCACGGCCACGCCTTCTCGCTCGATACGTGCGAGCGCTTCTGCAATCCAGCGCCGCACCATCCCGGGAAAGGGCCACATCCACGCGTAATCCGGCCCGGTGAAGCGGCGCACGATTTCCTCTCGCAGCTCGATGCTCCTCGCGACATCCATCCCCTCGCTTTCTGCGACGGCGCGCAGCGTCTCCGCGTAGGCCTCCATCTCGAAGCGTGCGCGAAACCAGGAGAGCCCCAGGGGCAGTGGCAGCACCCCGTAGAGCAGGATCATCAACCCCCACCCGTACCGCTCGAATTGTGCCACGTGAACCAGCTCGTGCCGCAGGATCTGCCACGCCCTGGTCGGCGACCACGTGTCGAAGTCGTCGGGTACGTAAATGGTGCGTCCGAGCGTGGTCACGTAGTGCGTGAGGTACGTCCGCTGCCCTCCGAATGTGACCAGCTTGAGTCCCGCCGCGGCGCAGCGCTGATGCCAGCATCCACCTTTGCGCACGATCCGTACGGGATGAGGCCGGCGCGCAAGCTCCTCGATGTACGTGTCGAGGCGGAGGCGTGCTTCACGGGTGTCGATCGCCTTCACACCTCAGGTGTAGCAGCCACGCTCTCTCTCTGTCAGCGGAGCTGCTCCGAGCGCCAGCACACGTTCGAGCGATCGGTCAGGCGAGCAAGGCGCGCGCCGAGGGAAGCACCACCTCGTGCAGCGCCCGCGCTGCGGCCTCTCGTGCCGCGCCGACGGTGAGACGCCCGTGGGATTCGAGCACCCCACGAGGGTCTTCGTTCACGCCGCCCGCCTTGACGCCGTCCCGAGCCGCCTGGTCGAACACCTCGGCCACCGCGGCGCGGACGTCGTCTCCACCCACCCGCAGGGCCCAGGCCACGGCCCTGAATGCCAGCTCCGCGTGCCGCGCTTCATCCTCTGCGATCCCGAACAGCGCCTTGCGCACCGCCGGATCGGTCGCGCGCGAGAGCTGCTCGGCGGCCAGGATGGCGGCGACCGTCTCCCCCACGCACCCTTCTCGCGCCGTGTCGGCTGCGAACGCGGCCAGGTCTGGACCGATCGACACCGACCCACCACACGGCAGCGGCCCTGGCTCCACCGGGCCTCCCCGGTACGTCGCTGCCATCGACAGACACAGGCGAGCGTGCCGCACCTCGTCCAGCGCCGCGCGGTGCGCCGCCTCCACGAGGGCTGCTGGCGCTCCTGCCGCGAGCAGCTCCAGCGCGAAGCGCGCGAACGCTGCCACCGATGCGTGCTCCAGGAGCCCGTCCTGCGCCCACGCTCGCGCCAGGATCTCGCGTTCCTCGGCGTCGAGCCCTTCCACCTCTGGCGACAGGCCCCCGGCGCTCCAGCTCCCCGCTCCTCCTCCTTCGGCGCGACCTCGCGCCGTCGCGGCCATCGGTGCGCCGTTCACGAGGAACGGCCTCCCGACCCCGCAGATGTCCTGCTGCACCACGTAGCAGCACTGGTCCAGCTCGGGGAAAGGCCCATCGAGGACGGCAGTCGTGAAGGCGTAGTGAGGCGCTGCGCAATCGAACTGCGAGACGTAGGACAGGGCGTTGCCGCCCGAGGGGCACTCCGCGTCACCGAGCCACGGGAAGCATGCGTACGTGGGGTCTCCTCCCGAACTCGTCGTCGTCGTCGTCACGCTGACCGTCGGACCCACCGAGGTCGTCACGCCCGTCGTGATCGCCGTCGTGAGCGATGTGGTCGACGTGACGCTGCCGGCGCCTCCAGCCCCGTCCACCGGATCGACCACCACGTTCCCCCCGCAGCTCAAGGCCACGCCGGCCGGCGTGGCGAAGGCCGCAGCCCCCGCGACCTGAAAGAGGCGGGACGTGAGCAGCTGACGGAAGCGAAGCGTGCGGTCCATGGGTCGACTCCTGTCGGCGAACGGAGAACGAGGAAGGGAAGCGTTGCAAGCCGGGCTGCGGTCGCCGAACGGCGACACGACAGCATCTCCCGAGATTACTCCATCCGCCAGGGCGTCTACAGGGATCCGGGCGTCGTGCCCGCTCCTGCTCCAGGACGCTCGGTACGCCTCCCGACCTTCAGGACGCCTCCGACACCGGCAGAAGCTCCCGTACCATCACCGTCGCCGGCGCACCTCGCAGCGTGAAGCGGTGGAGTTCGGACCACCCCGAACGGAGATAGAACGCCTCCTGACCCTCCGTGAAGAGGTGGAGCCGCGGCACGCCGAGCCCTCGCGCGTGCGCCACCACCGCCTCCACCAGCGCGCCCCCGATCCCCTGACCACGCCATCCCGGCAGCACCAGCACACTCGCCAGCCAGGGCGTCACCGCGCCGAACCCCGGCAGGTCCTCCTCCGGCAGATCCCGCGCGATCAAGCTCGCCGAGCCCAGAAGCTGCGTCCCCGCGACCGCCACGAAGGTCGTCGGGAACGACCGCGACTGCGCATGGTCGCGGAACTCGGCGAGCGCGTCGTCGTGCGTGAACCACGGCAGCATCCCCGACCATTCCGCGTGATGGAGCTGCGCCAGCGGCTCGACGAGGTGGGCATGATTCGCCAGAAAATCAATCACTCCCGTGTCCATGCGACTCCTCAATCACCATGAAGCCATTCCACGCTTCATTCGACGTGCGCGCGGCGCCCCGACACGCGCGCCCCGCGCCCGCTAGGCCGCCCGTGTCTCTGCAATGCGCTCTGCCGCCAGCATGGCCAGCGCCATGATCGAGTGCTGCGGGTTCACCCCCGGCGTCGTCGGGAAGATCGACGCATCCACCACCCACAGCCCCTTCAGCCCGTGCACCCCGAAATCGTGTCCCACCACCCCACCGCGCTCGTCCCGGCTCATGCGGCACGTCCCGAAGACGTGGCTGATGATCAAGCTCCACGCCCGCGGATCCACCGGCAAGTCGTCGAGCTTCACCAGCTCGCGCGCCGACGTCACCACCTCTGGCCCCCCGTGCACCCCCGGGTACACCCGCTCCGCCCCGGCCTCGAGGTGCATCTCGCACAGGATTCGCGCCCCCCGACGGATGCGCTCCATGTCCTCTGGCGCCGGCGTGTAGCGGATGGCGGGCCCCAGGAGCCCCGAGCGCACCCGCCCTTCCGCCTCTCCCCGCACCTGCACCCCCCACACCGCCGTCCGATCGTAATCGCCGATCTTCTCCTGGAACGCCGCCCCGAACCCGGCCATCCGCACCCCGGCCAACTCCAGCGGCAGCGATGCCGTCTCCATCTTGAACCCCTCCTTCCGGAAGTGGTCCACCTCGTAGGTCTGCGTCCCGCCCTGCCAGAGCCGCACCGGATCCCGGTATACCCCCGACACCGCCGCTGCCGGGTGTGCCCGGAAATGGTTCCCCACGTGCTCCTTCGGCCCCACCCCCGAACGCCGCAGGATCAGCGCCGACTGCACCGCGCTCGCGGCCAGGATCACCCCCCGCCGCGCCGCCAGCCGGAACGCCCGCCCCGCTGCGTCCCGCCCTCGCACCGCCGTCGCCCGCCCCCCGCACACCTCCACCTCGCGCACCTCGTGCCCTGCGAAGAGCCGCGCCCCTCGCGCCACGGCCGCCGGGATGTACGTCTGCTCCACGCTCTGCTTCCGCCGCGTCGGGCACCCCTCCAGGCAGCGGCTCGATCCCTGACAGCCACGCACGTTCCGCTGGATCACGTGCCCTTCGAGCCCCAGCTTCTCTGCCGCCGTCCGCATCAGCCGCCCGTTGTTCCCGAGCAGCGCCTCCGGCGTCACCCCCACCGCGTGGTCCCGCTCGATGCGGTCGAAGCACCGCGAAAGCTCCCGCAGCGGGATCGCCTCCTCCGCCCCGATCGGCCCGAAGCAGCGTGCGTGCACGTCGTCCGGCATCCGCCAGATGATCGCCCCGTTCACCACCGTCGTCCCGCCCACGCACCGCCCTTGCAGCACCGGGATCACGCTCCGCCCCGTCGCCACCTGCGTCCCCTTGGCGCGGAACATCCGGAAGAACGCCTCGTTCGTTCCGAGCCCCCGGTCCTCGTCCCGCACCTCGGGCCCCTCTTCGAGCAGCACCACCTCGCGCCCCGCCTCGGCGAGCACGAGCGCAGCCGTCGCCCCACCGGCCCCGCTCCCCACGACCACGAAATCGCACACCCCGTCGGCCGTCTTCACGCGCCCTCGCTCCCTTCGAGCCCCCGCGACACGGCTCCCTCGGGCCCATGCGACACCGCCACATCGGGCATCCCGAACCGCGCCCGCACCACCGGATGCGCCCCCCACCCGAACAGCGCCACCGTCTTCACCAGGAAGAACCCCTCGCGCACCAGGTAGCTCCGCGCGCCCGCCCACCGCTCGAGGTACCGGGCCCGCAGCGCGGGGGACAGCGCGCTCGCAGGCACCGGCCGCCCCACGAACACGATGGGCAGCCACAGGAGCGCCCACACCATGAACCGCAGCCCCACCGCGGCGAGCAGCGGCGCCCTCGCCAGGTAGTCCCGGAAGAACGCCGCCACGTCCCGCGCGATCGGTTCTGGCTCCCCGAGCATCGCGCCCAGCACCACCCCGAGCCGCCGCTCGGCTCCTGGCCCCAGTCCAACCATCGACCCTCCAGCTCCTCGGAAGGCGACTGCGCTGCTGCCCTCGGGGACAGCGGGGCGCAGCCCTCGACGCGCGTCGCCCGCATGACAGCGCGGAGAAGGCCTCACGCCCCCACGATCCCCTCCAGGCACCGCTCTCGCGCCGCTCGGAGCGCGTCCAGCCCCACGTCGAGCAGCAGCTCCCCGCCCCGCGCGATCGAGAGCCGCGAGCCCCCGGTCACGCCCAGCATCGTCACCCCGACGCCGGCGGCGCCGGCGGCGCGCACCACCTCTGCCTCGTCTCCGGGCCGCACCGTCACCACCACCCGGCTCGGCGCCTCCCCGAACAGCGCCGCTGCCAGGTCCTCACCCGCCTCGGGCAGTGCGATCGTCGCGCCGACCATGTGCCGCGCCTCGTCCGCCGCGGTGCAGCACTCCGCGAGCGCCACGGCGAGCCCGCCCTCCGACACATCGTGCGCGCTCAGCACGTGCCGCGGACGCCGCCGCAAGAGCGACAGCAGAAACCCTTGCAGCCGCCGCTCCAGGTCCAGATCGATTCCGGGGGGCGCCCCTTGCACCGCGCCCGAGTGACGCACCACGTACTCCGACCCGCCCAGCGGACCGCCGCGCGTCCCACCGAGGAGCAGCACGGAGAGCCCCGCCTCCTCGAACCGCGCCCGCGTCACGTCCCCCGCGTCGTGCACCAGCCCCACGGCGCCCATCGTCGGCGTCGGCAGGATCGCCCGCCCGTCCGTCTCGTTGTACAGCGACACGTTCCCGCTCACGATCGGCACGCCCAGCGCCCTGCAGGCCGCCGCCATCCCGTCGATCGCCAGCGCGAACTGCCGCATGATCTCCGGCCGCTCGGGGTTGCCGAAGTTCAGGCAGTCGGTGAGCCCCACCGGCTCCCCACCGCCGCACACCACGTTCCGGCACACCTCGGCCACCGCCATCGCCGCGCCGTGGAACGCATCCAGCTCGCAGAGCCGCCCGTTGCAGTCGAGCGCGAACGCCAGGATCTTCTCCACCCGCTCCCCGTCCCGCTCGCAGGGCACCCGCACCACGGCGGCGTCGCTTCCGGGCCGCACCTCCGTCCCGCCCCGCACCAGGTGATCGTACTGCCGCCACACCCACTGCCGTGAGCCCAGGTTCGGCGACCCCACCATCGCCAGGAGCTCGTCGCTCCACGAGACCGGGAGCGCGATCAGCCCGCAGTCGAACGCCCGGCGCGCTGGCAACGTCGCGTCGTCCCGCTGCGGCCGATCGTACTTCGGCGCAGCGTCCGTCAGGAAGTCCACCGGCAGATCGCACACCGTCACCGGCGCCCGTGCGATCGGCGCCTCCGCCAGCGGATCGTAGCCCGGCGTCGCCTTGATCACCCAGCGCCCCGTGTCCGTCACCCGCCCGATGATCGCCGCCTCCAGCTCCCACTTCTCGCAGATCGCTGCGACCCGCGCCTCGCACCCCGGCTTTGCCACGAGCAGCATCCGCTCCTGCGACTCGCTCAGCAGCATCTCGTACGGCGTCAGCCCCTTCGCCCGCCGCGGCACCTGATCCAGGTCCAGCTCCAGCCCGCTCCCCGAGCGGCCGGCCATCTCCACCGACGACGACGTGAGCCCCGCCGCCCCCATGTCCTGGATCCCCACCAGCAGATCCTCGGCGAAGATCTCCAGGCACGCCTCCAGGAGCAGCTTCTCCATGAACGGGTCGCCCACCTGCACCGTCGGCCGCTTGCTCGGCCCCCCTGCCGAGAACTCGTCCGACGCCATCGTCGCCCCGTGGATCCCGTCGCGCCCCGTCCGCGCGCCCACGTAGATCACCGGGTTCCCGACGCCGCTCGCGCGCCCGTAGAAGATCCGGTCTGCGCGCACCACGCCGCAGGTGAACGCGTTCACCAGGATGTTCCCGTCGTAGGCCTTGTCGAAGAACAGCTCCCCGCCGACCGTCGGCACCCCGATGCAGTTCCCGTAGCCGCCCACCCCGGCCACCACGCCGCGCAGCAGCGCCGCCGTCCGCGGATGGTCCGGCCGCCCGAACCGCAGCGAGTCCAGGTTCGCGATCGGACGCGCCCCCATGGTGAACACGTCACGCAGGATGCCGCCGACGCCGGTCGCCGCGCCCTGGTACGGCTCGATGAACGACGGGTGGTTGTGCGACTCCATCTTGAACACCGCCGCGAACCCGTCGCCGATGTCCACCACACCCGCGTTCTCGCCAGGGCCCTGGATGACCCGCGGCCCCGTCGTCGGCAGTCGCGCCAGGTGCACGCGCGAGCTCTTGTACGAGCAGTGCTCGCTCCACATCACGCTGAGGACGCCCAGCTCTGCGAACCGCGGCGCTCGCCCGAGGCGCTCGCACGCCCGCGACCACTCCTCTTCGCTCAGTTTGTGCGCCCGCGCTTGCGCGAGATCCACCGCAGGATCACCGGGAAACGGGGCAGGGGACGGGACCACGGCGTCGGCGTCGGTGCTCATCGCGCCCTCGTGCTAGCGCATGGCGCCTGCCGCGGGAAGCCGCCCCATGGAGAGGCCGTCGGCCGTCCACGAGCGACGGACGCATCGCCCGGATCCGGACCGCCGGACCGCCGGAAGACGCGCGCGCCTCGACTACGCCGCTACGCCGCCATGGCCTTTGCGCGTCGTTTCGGTTTCCTCGGCGTCTCGACCGGCTCCTCCGCGCGGCATGCCGAGAGCTCGCGGCGAACATCGGCGGCAGCGGCGTAGTGCTCGGCTGCCGACGCGACCCGCCCGACCACCGCTCCCTTGCACGCGCTGCACGTCTCCATCCCTGGCGGCAACGGCTCGCGGCATTTCGGCCCCGAGCAGACGTCGGCGCCGAGCGCCTTGCCGATCCCGTACCCCGCGATCGGGAAGAGCATGGGCAGGAGCCCCGAGTACTCGTGCGCGACCCCGACCCAGAGCAGGAACCCCGCCACGAACCCGAGCAGCAGCCCGCGCATCGTCGGCGCACGATGGAGTCGGAACACCGGCTCGGGGTCCCCGGGTTCCAGGCGCGTCGGCTTCTTCGGCCCCTCGGCCGGATCGCTCCACACGTGCTCGCACTTGTGACAGACCCACCGCTTCGGACCGAACAGCAAGAAGGGCAGGGCGAGGAGCGCCCCGATCGGTGCCGCGGCGAACCCGAGCCGCCGGGGAAGCCCCCGCTCGAAGAAGCAATACTCCAGCTCGCAGCGAGGGCAGCGCACGGTCGGCGCCGCACTCGCCCCGTTCGCTGTGTCGGCGTCGTCGGCCTCTGCCTCGTCGAGGTCGATGTGCGCGCTCCTCAGCTCCTGCAGCAGCCGCTCGGCCTGCTCGACCTGAAGCGACGGCACGTCCAGCCGCACGCCTCCCGCTGGCAGCGCGAGCAGCGGGTTGAATGGCGTCGGCTCGGAGACCCGCGCCTCGATCCCGTGCACCTCCAGGTGCGCGCGGGCCAGCTCCGCCTCGGTGGAATCCAGGTATCTCCGGACGGTCACGAATGCGCGCACCGAACACCCCCTCGTGGAGGGAGGCTCGCACGCACGCTCTCGTCCTGTAAATCCTGCCGACCTGGCGCGTGAGGCCTCCAGGGGCCGCGGAGTCACGCCTCGATGAGGCAGCAGCGCTTGTGCTTCTTGCCGCTCCCGCAGGGGCACGGGCCGCTGCGCGAAGGTCGCGCGGCGTCGATCTTCGCCTGTTCGCGGCGCGCTTTCAGGTGAGGCAAAAGGAGGTGCAGCGTCTGTGCTGGCGTCCACGGATCGACGATGGCGTCGAGGAAGGCGCGGGGGAGGTAGAGATCGGTGGCGGTGGCGCGCGACAGCCAGGGCAGGAGCGCGAAGAACACCACCATCGCCGCGTGCTCCTGCAGGAGATCGTTGCCGGTGTTCGTGATGACCGCGAGGGCGATGTCGGCGGGGACGTCCTCGGGCCGCTCGAAGCGGTGGGGGGAGCCGGGGGGCAGGTGAGAGGTGATCCGGACGGCGTGCTCGCGACCGAACTTCAGGTGGCGTTCGCTCGAGCCGTCGGGGTTCTCGTCGAGCAGGGCGCAGGCGTTGATGATGCCCTGGGCCCAGCGCCGCTGCGGTGCCCCGGGAGGGAACTGCGCGTAGAACGGGGGTAAGGCGTGGATGGCCTTCCGGGTCTCGTTGTGCAGCCGCGCGTGGCGGAAGCCGAGCAGGGCGAGGGCGACGGTCGTCTCCAGGTAGCCGGTGGTGGTGTCGCTCGCGTGGTGCGCGCGCTTGTAGCTGGGCAGCAGCACCTTGCCGATGCGCGCGACGGACCAGACGCCGCGCGTGGTGCTGGCCATGGTCGTGGTGAGAAAGGGGCCGGACGAGAACGCCGTACCGAAGCGGAGCAGCTCCTCGGGCGGGATGCGCTCGAGGAAGGGGCGCGCGCTGACGCCGAGCAGGACGGCGAGGTGAGCGGACATCCAGGCGGTGCTCCAGTAGCTGCGCAGCAGCTCGTGGGTGGTGGGCCGGGGCCGGTCGGTGCGGCTGAAGAGCGACACCAGCGTCGGCAAGGTGTCGATGAGGTCACCGGTCGCGTCGAGCTGGAGCTGGACCAGGGTGCTCACGCAGAGGGGGGCGAGGCTGGAGACCGCGGCGATGTCCTCGCGCGAGACGGCGCTGCCGCCCTCGAAGATGCGGTGGAGGATGCGTCGGAGCGTGCCGCCTTCGAGGCGGCGGTACTCGTCGAGGCGCTGCTGCAGGATGCCGTGGCGGGCGATGGCGGCGTCGAGCTGGACCCGCGTGACGACCGGGCATCTTCCGGGGTGCATGCCCTGGGCGAGGCAGGTGACGAAGCGGCCGTCGCGGGTGACGAGCAAGAAGGGACCCGCGGTCGGATCGTCGAGGGAGAGGGCGACGCGGATGGCGTCGGGGAGCGTGAGGTGATCGAGGAGCGCGCGCACGACCTCGGGGTCGCGGTAGAGCTGTAAGGCCAGCTCGACCTGCGGTAACGAGAGGCGATCGAGGCGCGTGAGGAAGTGGGCCTGGTGTCCGGCGGCGCGCTGCGGTTGGGGCATGGTGGGCGGACGCTGCGGGGAGGACGCGGCGTGCTCTCAGGATGCGCCCTCGGCGCGGCAAGGGCGAGGGGTGGATCGAACGGCGACGCTGGAGGAACGTGCGCCGGAGCCCTGCACGCCGCGGCGAAGGGATCGTGCCAGGTGCCGAGCCAAGCGCCCTGGAGGAAAGTAGACTCCGCGACGATGCAGAACGGTAAGGAAAACCGCGCTCCCGTAATGCGCCTGGCGCCCTCCTGGATCTGGCGCGCCCGCGGTCTGCTGGGGGTGTTGCCGCTCTTCGCTGCTGCCTGTCGGGACGCACCAGCGCCGGCCGCCACGGCGCCTTCTGCTGACGCTCCGGCGGGGTCGGTGACGGCGCCCAGCAGTGTGACGTCGTCCGGCGGCGCCACGGCCGCGCCCGGCGATGCGACGCCCTCCTCGTCGCCGGCCCCGGCTGGGGGCATCCTCGACCTCCACGTCCACCTGCCCTCGCGCGCCGTCGTCCCCGCCCTCCTGGAACGCTTGCAGCAGCACGGCATCGCCCGCGCCGTCATCCTCTCCAGCTCCCCCCTCCGCCCCTCCGCCCGCACCCAGGGCCCCTTCGCCGAGCTGGGCCCTGCCAACGATCTCGTCCTGGAGGTCGCCGCCGAGCACCCCGGACGCCTCATCCCCTTCATCGCCCTCGACCTCGCCGCCCAGCGCCCCGAGGACCTCGACGCCCTCCTTCGCCGCGGCGCTTGCGGCGTGAAGCTCTACCAGGGCAACCACGAGCTGCACGAGCGCCCCCTCGACGACCCGGCCCACGAACCCCTCTGGAAGGCCATGGCCGCGCGCCGCGTCCCCGTCCTCTTGCACGTGAACACCGTCCGCTACCGCGCCGAGCTCGACGCCGTCCTCCGCGCGCACCCGGGCCTCAACGTCACCTGCGCCCACTTCTGCGGCGCCCGCACCGACCTCGACCGCCTCGAATCGATCATGAACGCCCACCCCGCGCTGCTCTTCGACACCAGCAACGGCTCGGCATCCTTCGCCGCCGACGGCTACGCGCACTTCGAGCGCGAGCGCGACCGCATCCGCAGCCTCATCGCCCGCGCCCCTCACCGCTTCCTCTTCGGCTCCGACCTCGTCCCCACCCAGAGCGGCCCCGAGTGGTCCACCGAGTGGGACTTCCACCTGCGCGCCAACCTCGGCGTGCTGCGCGAAGAGCGCTTCGAGTTCTGGCGCAAGGAGCCCCCCTCGAAAGCGCTCGTCCCGGGTCAGTACCGCGGCCTCACCCTCCCTCCCGACGTGCTCCGCCCCATCCTCGAAGAGAACGCGAAGCGGTGGCTGGGCACCTGCCTCGCCCCGAAGTGAAGCCCGACGCGCGCCGCCTCCAGCCCGGCGCTCAGCTCAGCACTCGCACTCGTCCTCGAAGGCATCGCTCCGGGCGGTGGTCGTGAAGTCGTAGGGGTAGACTGCCTCCGGCGGACCCGAGACCCGGATCAGCACGTCGTTCGCGAAGTCCGCGCCGTAGCCCCACAGGCGGATCAGGCCCTCGTCCGAGGTCCTCGTGGTGAGTGGTGCCATCGTCGTCGCATTGAACACGTCGACGGTGACCGTGTGCTCGGGCCCGGCGGGAGGCACGTAGTCCTCGCAGCTCGCGCCACACGATCCCGCCCCGGCAACCCGGAGCACCAGCGACCAGTAGCGGGTCTCCGGCGGATCGTCGGCTGGCGTGTCGAACGACGTCTTGATGAAGTACCAGTCGTCGTCACCGCTGCACTTGTACGCCGAGATCTCGTTCCACACGTACCAGAGATCCTCGCCGTACCAGTCCGGATCGCCCTCGACCGGCAGCTCCATCGGGACCTGCGTCGCCGTCATGGCCACGTCATTGTCCTCGTACTCGTCGTCCACGCAGGCCGTCGCGCCGCCCGCCCCGCCTCCAGCACCGCCCGCCCCGCCTCCAGCGCCGCCGGTTCCACCCCCTTCGCCGCTGGTCCCGCCTGCCGCTCCGACGCCTCCCGTCGCACCGCTCCCACCGGCGCCACCCCCATCGTCACCATCATCACAGGCGATTGCGACCAGGCAGGAGGTGCTCAGGAAAGCCACCACGCCCAGCGTTCGCATCAGGTTGATTGTCATGCCTTCATGCGATGCCAGTCACGCGTCCCCTGTCAACGCGAGAGGGCGTGCAGGATCCAAGGATTGAGGCGTCCGGCGAACCCTTCTCTGCTGGCAGCGGCTCTCGTCGAGGCAGCGGCGGTGCCGAGGTCTGCGGGCGGGCGCCAGGGAGCCACGGGGGCGCGCAGCGTGACGCTGGAACGACCGGCAGGCCGTGGGACGCTGGGACGCGCAGCGGGAGATCGGCGCCTGCCTCCCCTGCGCCGGAGGGACGGCGCCCGTCTCCTCCGGCAAGGAAGTGCAGCGCCTGCGTCACCCGAGGGGGAGGCTCAACACTCGCACTCGTCCTCGAAGGCGTCGCTCCGGACGGTGGTGAGGAAGGTGTACGGGTAGACCGCTTCCGGCGGGCCCGAGACCCGGATCAGCACGTCATTGGCGAACTCCTCGCCGTAGCCGGCCATCCGGATCAGGCCCTCGGTCGACGTGCGCATGGCGAGCGGTGCCATCGTCGTCGCGTCGAACGCCTCGACGGTGACCGTGTGCTCGGGCCCCGCAGGGGGCACGTAGTCCTCACAGCTCGCGCCGCACGATCCCGCGCCCGCCGCGCGGAGCACCAGCGTCCAGTAACGGTACTCCGGAGGGTCGTTGATCATGTTGCTGAACGACGTCTTGATGAAATACCAGTCGTCGTCGCCGCTGCACTTGTACGCGGAGAGCTGGCCGTAAACGATCCAGTACTCCTCGTCGTCGGGCGGTGGCGGCACGGGGACCTGCGTCGCCGTCATGGCCACGTCGTTGTCCTCGTACTCATCGTCCGCGCAGGCCATCGCGCCGCCGCCGTCGCCACCCGCGCCGCCCGCGGCGGTGTCACCGCCGGACCCTGGGCCGTTGCCGCCACTGCCTGGACCTTCGCCGCCGCTTCCGCCCGAGCCGGTGGTCGCACCACCGCCCGCGCTTCCCGTGGAGGCTCCTGTTCCGCCGTCATCACCGTCGTCACAGGCGATTGCAGCCAGGCAGGTGACGCTGAGGAAACCCAGCACCCCCAGTGTCCGCATCAGTTTGATCGTCATGCACATAGCAAGGCGGATGGATTCCCCTCTGTCAATGTGAGGGTCTTCACGAAGGATCCGGGCCGCGGCTGCTGGAAAGCGCGAGATCCGTCGTCCTCGGAAACCCGCCGGCTGGCGCTGCGCCGCCCAGCGCCGCCCAGCGATCCTCGATGGCTCGCCATGGGGTGCGCCGCTCGTCCCGGAGGCGTGGGCTCGAAGAGGGGATCTGGGCGCGTGAACTGGGTGTGTCGGCGCACCTCCAGGGGCGGTGTTCGCGTGAAACTGGGTGCGTCGGCGGCGCGGGGGGAGTTTCGCCGCGAAACTGGGTACGTCGGCGGTGAGGGTGGGGCTTCCGCTGCGAAACTGGGTGCGTCGGCGGCCGACGTCCGCAGTTCCGCCGCGAAACTGGGTGCGTCGGCGGTGCCTTCCGGTGGGAGTTTCGCGCGAAACTGGGTGCGTCGGCCGCCGATGCACGCAGTGAACGACGGAAGAGGGAGGGCGGCGGCGCGACGCTCCGGGTTTCTCGGGCGAACCCGGTGCGCTGGCGGCACGCACGTGGTGCGCGCGGTGAAACCCCGGCGAGCAGCGGTGGAGGGAGGCGGTCCGAGGCCGGAGACTCGGGTGGGCGGCGTCGCGTCACCAGCGGTCTCGCGCCGAAACTGGCATGGGGGGCGTGCGAGGGAGAGGGTTTCCCGCGCCGGAGGGGAGGGCGGCTCCGGCGCGGGAGGGGGCGTCTCCCGCGGGCTCTTCAGGGGAGGGGTCGCGCGGTCGACGCTGCGGTCACGCCGTGAGGGTCACAGCGTGTGGCACAGCCAGGGGAAGGTGTATTTGCACTGCGCGTTGCAGAGCGGGAGGATGTGGAGGACGCCGCAGACGCCGTCACCCATGTCGCGGCCGTCGCACTCCTCGCCGGGCTCGCGCACGCCGTTGCCGCAGACGGAGGTGGGGGCGCAGGGGCCGCAGCTGCCGCCGCAGTCGACGCCGGTCTCGTTGCCGTTGCGGATGCCGTCGTTGCAGGTGGCGCAAGCGCCGCAGATGGGGCCGCCGCAGTCGACGCCAGTCTCGCCGCCGTTGCGGATGCCGTCGTTGCACGTGGCGCAGGGGGCGCAGCTGCCGCCGCAGTCGATGCCGGTCTCGTTGCCGTTGTGGATGCCATCGTTGCAGGTAGCGCAAGCGCCGCAGATGGGGCCGCCGCAGTCGACGCCGGTCTCGCCGCCGTTCTTGATGCCGTCGTTGCAGGTGGCGCAGGGGGCGCAGCTACCGCCGCAGTCGACGCCGGTCTCGCTGCCATTGCGGATGCCGTCGTTGCAGGTGGCGCAGGGAGCGCAGCTGCCGCCGCAGTCGACGCCGGTCTCGCTGCCGTTCTGGATGCCGTCGTTGCACGAGGCGCACGCCGTGGCGCAGCTGCCGCCGCAGTCGACGCCGGTCTCGTCGCCGTTCTGGATGCCGTCGCCACAGGTGACGTAGCAGACCTCGAGGTACGGGCGCTGATCGACCTTCACGTTCTCGCGGCTGCGGTAGTTGGTGTGGGTGGAGCCCGGCTCGTCGAGCAGGACGCCGTGGTTCGGGGTTCCGTCGACCCACCCCTGCACCAGCTCGTCGACGGCGAAGCGGCGGTAATCGATGGCGCTCGATGCGGTGAACGACGCCGAGGCGGCGGGATCGAAGCTGCTGCCCAGGCTGTTCCAGGTGACCGAGTTCTCGGCCCAGGCCGCCGTCACCTGGTGGACGTTGACCGTGGCGGCCGCGCCGTCCCGGTACACCTGGTAGATGCCCATGGTCGAATTGACCACCGTGGCGCCAGCGGGGACGCTGGAGAGGTCGAACTGGAGCAGGGTGCGCCGTCGGCCGCTCGACGAGGAGATGCCGGTGCTGAGCTGTTCGGTCGCGCCGTCGTTGAACGCCGCGGCGTCCGCGCGAATGACGGCATCCTGCGATGCAGGCCGGGTGATGCAGACGGAGCCCTCGGAGGACAGGGCTTGCTCGGCCTCGGCGACGGCATCGTGGATGGCGTCGTCGGGTTCCGACGCGCTCATACACGCAGGAATGGACAGGGCGGCAGCGGCGCAGAGGGTGGCGTAGTGCTTCGCGGTTTTCATTGCGGGTCCTCCGGAGAAATGAGTTGGTATGACTCCGGACCCCCTCCAGAGCGAGCGGTACATGAAGATCATGATCCGCGTCTGCGCCAAAATGGGGCGGGCCTGATAGAAATGCCGATGTTAATGAGCCTGAAAGCGATTCCAATGTCAAGAGGGAAGATTACGGCGACACGTTGTCGTGTATTGGTATGTCCAGTGTTATGGCGTTATGTCGTCCGGTGAATTGCCCGGCCGTACATGAAGAGACATGACGGCCGGTAGGTGACCAGGTCGCACTTTCGATGCGCGTCGCGTACGTGCGCGGAAACGCGATGCGGACGCGATGTAGACGCGATGTAGACGCGATGCGGACGGGGAAACGCGATGCAGAGGGCGCAATGCCTTGTGCTGCTGCGTACGGGCGCTGTGGGGCGTGCATTCTTTTACACGCTGGAAGCGGCTGGTAGAGGACCGCAAAGGTGGGCGTTTGCAAGCAGTGGAGCGTGCTGACGTGCGGTGACGCGCTGACGTGCGGTGACGCGCTGACGTGCGGTGACGCGCTGACATGCGGTGACGCGCTGGCGTGTAACCGCTGAAGTGCAGGGGGGCAGAGGCGTGGATGCCGGGCCTCGTGGTATTGCGCAGCACCGGATGGATCGCGGCAGTTGCGTATCGCACGACGCGGCTCGATGCGCACCGTGGGTCGTTACCGCGGCATTCATCTTTTCTGCATCGGGATGACAGTGTGTAGCTTCGACACGGGATTCGAAGCGCTGCAGGGCGAGCGTCGCGTGTGCTGCCATGAGGCGGTAATTTCCCCAGTTTGGCGCTGTGGTGTGGGAGCGCCTGCGGAGCAGGGGGTGGTTGCCGCATTGGCGGAGAGACTCGGCGATGACGTCACGCGATGGGCCACACGAGGGATGGCGCGCCACGGGGTGCGAGCAATGACGCACTCATGAGACAGGGGCGGTGTCGCAAAATGCATCGGTGAGACGACATCGCGAATGCATTGGAAGACGTCGCCAGTTCAACGGCTTGGGCCGCTGGGGCTGCGCGCCTCCTGAGCGAGAGGGCGCATGGGTCTCCGTCATCCGGACCCGCTCGCACTCATCCGGAGGGGTGAAATCGGTTCGACACGCATTCCTGGATCGGGGGACCGAGAGGCACTCTGCCTCTGCGTCGTCGAACTGGACCGTCGCATTGAATGACGCGCAGGTCGTCTGCGCTTCATCGACGATCAGAGTTCGCGGGCGTCCGAGTTTCAGCTCGAATCCGTCAGCGGACATGAGTTCACTCGAATGCATCGGGAGGACGACGTCACCAATGCATCGGGTGATGCACCCTCGTAGGTCCCCCAGAAAGGACCGAACCGGCATGCGATGAAGGAGGGATTGCACGCGTTGCAGGAGGGGTGGCTCCCGCGCGCGTCGACGGACGAATGATTTTCGTCGCGGGGGTGGGGGCTCGTCACGACGGGGCGCTCGTCGCAATGAGATGCTCATCGCACCGGGGGGGCTCGTCGCAACGAGACGCTCGTCACGACGGGGCGCCCGTCGCAACGGCGCGCTCGTCGCACCAGGGCGCTGGTCGTCAGCGGGGTCTGCGCGGTGGGGCGAGCCAGCCTTGCTGCACCTTGCCTCGCTGGCTGGCTTGCCAGAGGCGGCCGCTGGTCACGTCGAGGCAGGTGAGCCAGGCGCCGCCGCAGGCCCAGGTGTCGATGCAGATGGCGTGGCCGATGTTCATGGGGCGGCCGTCGCGCTGGGCGGTGTGGCCACAGACCATGATCTTGCCCGAGCAGTGGGGCAAGGCGTTGTGGAAGGGCTCCCAGAGCAGCACCGCGGGGCGCTGGCGGGCGAGGGGCTCGTCGGGGGCGGCGCCGGCGTGGACGAAGAAATGGGTGTCGGTCTCGTGGAAGATGGCGCAGGTGTGCTCGAAGAAGTCCCAGTGGGCTCCAGGGACGTCGTCGAAGGTGCCGTCCCGGTCCGAGGGAGCGTAGGAGGTGAGGGTCTGGTGGCCGCCGGCGCGGAGCCAGAGGGCGGCGAGGTCGGTGCTCGACCGGGCGCGGAGCATCATTTGCTCGTGGTTGCCGCGCAGGGGGATGAGGAGTCCAGCGTCGGAGAGCGCGATGAGGCGGTCGATGACGCCCCGGGAGTCGGGGCCGCGGTCCACGTAGTCGCCCAGGGTGACCAGGCGGTCGTCGGGCCTGAGGTCGACGGCCTCCAGGAGGGTGTCGAGGGCCAGGCTGCAACCGTGGATGTCGCCGATGGCGAGAACGCGCACCGGTCGATGACTACCCCGTTGCCCGTGCCTCCGCCAGTCGTCGCTCGAGGCGCGCACGCATGGCGTTGGGGATGCGTTCGGCCAGCGTCAGCGCGCGGAGGAGGTGGCGCGCGGCGTCGTCGCGTCGGCCACGGCGCAGTGCGGCGAGGGCGCGGACTTCGAGGACCTCCAGCCGCTCTTGCCCGACCGATGCGGTCTGGGAGCGGGTCTCGAGGGCATCCCAGGCGGCGTCTTCGGCGTCGCTGCCGGCGAGGGCGATCATGGTGCAGAGGACGTCCTCGGAAGGGGTGAGGGCGGCGTCGACGGCGCCGCGGCGGCGGGACTCTTCGCTCCGGGCGCGGACGTCGGTGGCGACGGTGGCGGCGCCCGCTTCGTCGCCCTGGTAGAGACGCATGCGCGCCTCCAGGAGCGGGATCACGGCGGGGCGGGCGCCGCCGCAGTGGCGCTCGGCGGTGAGGGCGGCGGCGCGGAGGTGGGGCTCGGCCGCGCGGAGGTCGTCCATCTGGTAGAGGACCTCGGCGAGGTTGAAGTGGCCGCCCAGCTCCAGCATGGGCTGGCCGAGGTCCCAGCCGATGGCGATGGTGCGCTCGAAGTCGGAGACGAGGCCGGCGCGATCGCCGCGGTAGCTGCGCAGGAGGCCGCGGTTGCTCATGGCCGGGCCGAGGTGCATCCAGTCGCCGCGCTCTTCGCAGCGCCGGACCACCTCGTCGAGGGCGCGGGCGCCTTCTTCGAGGCGGCCGAGGTTCGGGAGGATGAAGCTCAGGAGCAGCAAGGCGACCATCTGGGTCTCGTGGCCGAGGGCACCCAGGGCGCCGGCGGCGGTGGCGGCGCGCTCCAGGGTGGCGGCGGCTTCTTTTTCGAGGTCGTCGCGGTGGAGGGAGCGGCCCTCGCCGAGCAGGAGCTGCGCTTCGACGCGGGCGTGGGTCGCCGTGGTGCGCGAGGTGGGCGGGGCGTCGAGCGCGCTGCCGCGGAGGGGGCGGGCGGCGTGGAGGGCCTGGGCGGCACGGACGCGCTCGCGGGCGCTCTGGTACTTGCCGATCCAGTCGAGCACCGTGGCCTCTTCGAGGAGGATCTCGACCTCGGCGAAGACGTCGCCCGCGGCGGTGGCCTGGGCGCGGGCGGTGCGCAGGTCCTCGAGGGCCTCGGCGTGGCGGCCGAGGCGGGAGCGCATCTGGCCGCGACCGCGCGCGGCCTGGGCGAGGGGGGCGCCGCGCTCGATGGCGCGGCTGAAGGCGATCTCGGCGTCGAGGTAGGCGTGGCGGACGCAGGCTTCTTCGCCGAGGGCGAGGTAGGCGGTCGCCGCCTCTTCGTCGAGGCCGGCGGCGGCGGCGTGCATGGCGAGGCGGGCCCTGGCCTGCTGGCTGTCGGCGCGGCGGTAGTGATCGACGGCGGCGAGGTGGGTGTGGTGCTTGAGGTCGGAGGGGGCGCCGCGGGCGATGGCGTCCTTGAGCAAGGGGTGGCGGAAGGCGACGCGGCGCTCGTCGGCGCTGCGGACGAGCAGGCCGACGTCGACCAGGCGCTCGGTGCCGGCGAGGGCGTCGAGGGGGAGCTGGTCGGCGCCGCCCTGGCGCTCCATGGCGCGGAGGACGGCGCTGACGTCGACGATCTCGATGTCGTCCCCGAGGAGCGCGACGAGGCGGGCGTGGGCTTGCAGGGCAGGGGGGAGGGCGTCGAGTTCGCGCTCGGCGAGCCACTCGAGGATGGGGAGGTCGGGAAGGCGCTCCAGCTCTTCGCTCGCGAGGCGCAGGGTGCCGTTGCGCGGGTCGCGGCGGACGAGGCCCTCGCGCTTGAGGCCGCGGATCAGCTCGGTGAGGAGGAGCGGGACGGCGCAGGAGCGCTCGACGAGGCGGCGCACGGCGGCGGCGGGGACGTCGAGCACGGGCAAGAGGAGCTGGCGGCAGAGGGCTTCGGCGCTCTCGGCGTCGAGGGGGTCGAGGTGGTGCTTTTCGCGGTGGGCGGCGCGCTCGCCCCAGCCGGGGTGCACGGTGGCGAGGGCAGGCCTTCCGAGGGCGCAGACCCAGAGGCGGGTGACGGTGCCTTCGCGGGCTGCGTGTTCGAGGGCGGCCATGGCGGCCTCGTCGCAGAGGTGGGCGTCGTCGATCACCACGGCGCAGCCGCCGCGTGCGGCGCGGGCGCGCAGGGCCTCGCCAGCGACGACGATGGGCATGGCGCGGAGGGCACCCGGGGCGGCGGAGAGGGCGGCGAGGGCAGGGGCGTCGGAGGCGAGCCAGCCGAGGGCCAGGGCGACGGCGGGCCAGAGGGTCGCCGGGGGGAGCGCGCCGCCGAGGCGGGAGGTGAGCAACTCTTCGCCAGCGTCCTTCGGGGCGAAGCGCGGGAGGTCGAGGGCGAGGCGGAGGAGGTCGGCGAGGGCGCCGCCGCCGTCGCCATGGTCGCGTGGCTCGATGCCGAGCACGATGACGCCCGGGAGGACGAGGGCGAGCTGCGCCTTGAGCGCCTGGTAGAGGCGGGTCTTGCCGGTGCCGACGTCGCCGATGAGGGTGGTGAGCGTGGGCGGGCCGCCGTCGAGGGCGTCGCGCGCGCTGCGGAGCAAGGTCTGGAGGAGGGGGCGTCGGCCGATGAGGGGGAGGACCGAGACCTCGGTGGTGGCGGAGAGCGCGGCGTCCGGCAGGCGGGGGCCGGGCGCCATCCAGCCTTGCGGGGGTAAGGTGGCGGGCTCGGCATGCTCGGAGAGCACGGCCGCGGCGGCGGGGCCGAGCTGGACGCCGGCGGGATCCTTGGGGCCGGGGTAGCGGGCGCTCTGCTGGAAGACGGCGCTGAGGTAGCGCGGGGTGCCGTCGCGGCGGCGCTGGACGTGGACGGGGGCGAGGTCGACGCGGGCGCGGTCGCACAGGCCTTCCTGGACGAGGGTCTGCGCGGCGCGGAGCGCTCTGCGGGCGGGGTTCTCGCCGACTTCATGGCTGTAGAGGGCCACGGCGCGCCGGCCGGCGATGTGCGCGAGTTCGCCGCCGAGCTGGTGGAGGCGGCGCTGGAGGGCCAGGGGGCTGACCGCGGCCTCCAGGTAGACGAGGCCGACGCGACGGCGGCCGACGAGCGAGGAGGGGGGCGGTGGCGAGGATTCGAGCGCGCGGAAAGCGCTGCTCGGGGGGCGGGCCTCTTCGACGGACAGGCTCGCTTCGTGGAGCGCGGCGCGGAGTGCGCGGGCGTGCGGGTAGCGGTGCTCGGGGCGCTTGGCGAGGCAGCGCAGGACGACCTCTTCGAGGTCGTCGGGCACGGGGGTGAGCAGCGAAGGGGGCGGGGGCCTGCGGGTGCGGTGGGCCTCGCGCACGGCCGCGGCGGGGCCCCAGAACGGGGTCTTGCCGGTGAGCAGCTCGTAGAGGATCACGCCCATCGCGTAGATGTCGGTGCGCGCGTCGAGCCGGGCGCTGCCATCGCACTGCTCCGGGGTCATGTACTCCGGGGTGCCGACGGGGACACCGCTCCAGGGATCGCCTCCCTCGGCCGTGGCGGAGCCGAAGTCGAGCAAGGTGGCCCGCAGGCCGCCGTGGACCAGGATGTTCTCCGGCTTGAGGTCGCCGTGGGCGCGGCCGCGGGCGTGGACGACCTCGAGGGGCAAGAGCGTGGCGTTGGCCAGGGTGACGACGGTGCGCAAAGGAATGGACCAGGACGAGACGCCGCCCAGCTCCGCGAGCGTGGGCGCCTCGATGCGATCCATGAGGATGTAGGGGGCGCCGCTCTCGTTGACGCCCTCTCCATGCACCGTGGGTACGTGCGGGGAGCCGACGGCGCGGAGTACGTCGGCCTCGCGGCGCAGCCTGCAGGCGGCACCCGGGATGTCGGCCCGGGCGAGCTTGAGCGCGAGGCGCGCGCCGTCCGTGAGGCGCTCGACGGCGTAGACGACGCCGAAGCCGCCCCAGCCGAGCACCCGCGTGACGCGGAAGCCCGGGAAGGTGGGCCTGCCGCTGCGCCCCGCGGGAGGGGGTCGTGGCTCCCGGTGGGTGGTGGCGGGGAGCCCGTGCTCGAAGCAGCCGGACACCCTGACGATGCGCTTTCCGCATTGCGGACAGCGCCCTCCCCCGGAGGCCTCCGTCGGCCTCTCGCTCGTCCTGCTCGTGCCCATCATACCGGTTCGTTTTGCTGATTCAGTCGAGGAACACCGTGATCACGTTGAAGTTGAAGCTTGGCCTGGAATAGAAGGGCGTGCATCCCATCCAGAAATTCGACGGCGTCTGCGCCGGAACGCAGTAGTCGGAGCAGGCGCCGACGATCTTGATCATGCCGCACGACTCCACCCCGCCCTGGGCATTGACGTGTCCAGCGGCGCAGGCGCGCTGCTTCTGACGCGCATAATCGACGTGATTGGTGTTGTAGCAGGCATACGCCGACGGCGGATCGGTGAACAGGTTCCCCCAGAAAGCTCCTTCTTCGTGGGTGAAGGTGGCGAGTTCGTCGCCGCCGAGCACCCAGAACTGCTGGTGCCACGAACGCGACGAGAGGAGCACCGAGGCGCCATAGTAATTGACCCGGGACAGCAGGCAGGCGGAGACCCACCGGGCTTCGTCATCGGTGATGGGAGAGCTTTGCCATTGCGGTGCGAGCGCCATGAGCCCCGGGTACGACTCGGCGTGGACGCCCCCCTGGTCGTCCCTCCAGGAAAAGTCGAACGAGGACGACGCGGGCAACGCGCAGCTCACGACATAGCGCAGCGCCTGCCGGGCGAGGTCGCCGACGTTGCCGGAGTCCAGGAGGCGATTCCTGGCCTCGATCGTCAGGCCATTCCAGTTGAGGGCGTTCCAGTTGAGGGCGTTCCAGTTGAGGGCGTTCCAGTTGATGGCATTCCAGTTGAGCGCATTCTCGCTGAGGAGTGCGCTCTCGTCGGTCGCGATCTCTTCCGCTGGATCGGCATCGCCTTCTTCGACGAGAGGCGTGGCACAGCCAGCAGAGAGGGCGGCGGCGACCGCCGCGCAGGTGCCCAGTGTCCATGTGTTCGTCGACAAGTTCATCCCCCCGAAAGCAGCGCGTCGACACGGAGGATCGGCGCGGATTGAACCACCTCACGACCGAGAAGAAGGCGCGGGCTGGTCCCTCGCTGGGGCAGAGCGTTCGTTCATCCATGGGCGCGGACGGATCCCCCCGTGATCCCTCGTGCTCCGTTGCAGTGCCTCGACCTCGGGTGATCTTCTTACAGCATCTGTCGGCGCTCGTCTCGCGGCGGATTCATTGCGGTGCTCGTGCGTATGTCGTGCTCGTTCACGGGCGCCCCCGTGCTCGGTCGTGATGCACGGCGGACGCCGCTGGATGGCAGCTGGGCCATGCTGTCGGCCAAGGCGGAATGGGCACTTCGCCACAGGGGCACGTCGAGCGGGGCGGCGGCGGTGAGGGTTTTCACTTACGCTGCGGGATGCGATCGATGTCTGCGGAAGACGACTGCACGTTGCTCGGGGCGACGGCCCCCACGGGCTCGGTGTTCGACAGCCACCCGGTCCATTCGGTCAGCGATTTCGGTGCCGAGCTGCCGGCGGGGTATGCGCTGGGGGATTACCGCATCGAGCACGTCATCGGCCAGGGCGGCTGCGGTGTGGTGTATGCGGCGCGCCGCCTGGACGGGCAGGGGACGGCCGCGATCAAGGTGATGCACGCGTTTCTCTCGTCGTCGCGCAAGGCGGTCGAGCGGTTCGTGCGCGAGGTCAGCGTGGTCCGCCTGATTCACCACCCGGGCATCGTCGACATCTATGACCTGGGTCAGCTCTCCGACGGCCGTCCCTATTATGTGATGGAGCATCTGCCCGGAAAGCCACTCTCGGCGCTCCTGCGCGCGCGAGGGCGTTTGCCGCTGGACGAGACGCTCTCGCTGCTCCAGCCGGTCTGCGCCGCGCTCGCCGCCGCGCACGATGCGGGGATCGTCCACCGGGACGTGAAGGCCAGCAACGTGCTGGTGGGGCCGGATCAGCGGGTGAAGCTGATCGACTTCGGGATCGCCAAGCTCTCCCAGGGGCCGGACGGTGGCTCGGGCTTCACCACCCTCGGTCGCCACGTGGGCACGCTGTCGGCGATGGCGCCGGAGCAGATTCTGGGGGGCCGGGTCGATGCGCGCACCGATGTGTATGCCGTGGGGCTCTTGCTGTTCCAGATGCTCACCGGGCAGCACCCTTTCTGGTCCGACGATCAGGTCGAGCTCGCGTGGCGTCACGTGGAGACGCCGCCGCCGCGGCCGAGCGCTCGGGTGCGGGTATCGTCTGCCGTCGACGCGGTGGTGCTGCGCTGTCTGGAGAAGTCGCCCGAGCGGCGGTTCGAGTCGGTGCGGGCGTTCCTCGCCGCGCTGTGCGAGGCGGCAGGGGGGCGCGCGCCCGTGGAGGCGGGTGTCCACGATGGTCTGGCGGCAGGGATCTGCGTCGAGTTCGCCGTCGAGCTCACGGGGGAGCTTCCCGCCGAAACGCTCGGCGATCTCGGGCGGGCGCTCGACCTGGCCGAGGACATGCTCCAGTCCGCGGGCTACCGGGTGGTGCTCGCCGCGGGGGCGCTGCTGCTCGCCGCGCGGCCGCTGCGCGAGGTGGAGAGCCGAGAGGAGAACGCCGCGGAGGCGGAGGCCCGTCAGCTCCTGCGCACGCTCACGGAGCGGCCCGACCCGGATCCGAGGGTGCGGCCCAGGGTGCAGTCCCATGTCGCGGCGGCCCTCCTCCGCCTCTCCAGCGTGCCCGAACTGCTCGGTGGGCCTCTGTCCGATCTGACCACCTGGCCCGTGTCGCCTGCAGGGGAGGCGTTCCCTTTGTGCCCAGTGCGCTCGCCCTGACGCCTCCGGCATCCGCGGGTGGTGCGTGCTCGTGCGACGTGTGGTCCTACGTGATGAATGCGAATCCCTTGTACACCGGGGCTTCGTTTGTGGGGCGGCGCGCGGGAGAGCGCTGCACGCGCTGTCGGGCGTTGCCTCCAGGAGGTCCGTCCGCACCGCGGATCACGGGCTGGCCACGAGGTTGCAGACGGCTGCGAGGCTGCACGCGCTGGAGTGGAGGGAAGATGGGACAGATGGTGTCGCGGGAAAACACGAGCAACACCCTGGAGCGCTCGGACGTGTTTCTGAGAGAGCGGGTGCAGGAGCCGTCGCACGCCCAGCGTGATGTCCCGACCCGGGAGGAGCCGCTCGAGATCCGCGTGGATGGCGAGCCGGTCGCCTTGACGCTGCGGACGCCAGGAGCCGACGAGGAGCTGGCGCTCGGGTTTCTCTGCTGCGAGGGGGTCATCCGCTCGCTCGACGACGTGATGGGCACCACGCCGGGCCGCGTTGCCGGTCCGGACGGCGAGCGGGACATGATCGACGTCACCTCGGCGCCCAACGTCGATCTCGACATCGAGCGTGCCCTCGACAGCCGGCGCTTCACGGTCCTGCACGCGGTCTGTGGCCGACATCCTCCCAGCCCGCGGGCGATCCCGACCGGTGCGCTCGTCCAGGGGCCCACGCTGTCGACCGCGACGATCGCCGGGTGCGCCGTCCGCTTCGGCCACATCTTCACGGGCGAGCCGCGGTTCCGGGGCCTCGAGGTCGTGGCCGCCTTCAGCGTCGACGGCGAGTTCCTCTCGGCGCACGCCGACATCGGCCGCCCCAATGCCGCCGACAAAGTGATCGGTGAGCTGCTGCGTCAGCGCCGCCTCGGCAGCGGCGCCCGCGCCCTGTCCGACAGCGAGCGCCCCGCGGTGCTGGCGGTGAACGGGTCGCCGAGCTTCGAGCTGGTCCAGAAGACGGCCGCCGCGCGCATCCCGGTGATCGTGAGCGACTCGCCCGGCAGTGCCCTCACCGTGGGTCTCGCCGTCGCCTTGCGCGTCACGCTCGTCACGCTGGGCCGCGACGGCTCGCTTCGCATCTACTCCTGCCCCGAGCGCCTCGGTGAGCCGCTCACCCCGGCACTGAGCGCTTGAGCGACGGTCAACGCGCTGCGAAGGTGGTGCTGAACGCCGCGACCTCGATGCGGCTGCCGTCGGCGAGAGCCATCTCGCGGCGGGCGGCATTGATGGCGTCGAGCGCTGCGACGACCTCGCTGAACGGGGTGCCGTTGGCGGTGTGGAGGACGGCTTGATCGAGCTTGCGGTCGGTGGCGTCGCGGTGCGCGCCAGCGCGCTGCCACTCGCTCCGGATGGCGTCGGCCAGCCCGGGATAGCGGATGGCGGTCATGCCGTCCTTGCCGACCTGGATGGATTGCTTCGGAAGCTTGTTCTCGCTCACCAGGACGGCGCCTTCCTTCCACGCGAGGGTGAAGGTGTCGTCGTCGAGGTGGACGTGGAGCGTGGCAGGGTTCTCCTTGGGGCAGCTCTCGCCGCACCCTTCCAGTGCCGGGACCTGCGCGTTGACCTCCATGCGGGAGTTGGTGACCCACACGGCGGTGAGGAGCAGGAAGGTGATGGTCACCATCAAGAGGTCGATGAAGGGGATCATGTTGATGTCTGTATTCGTCGGCCGCTTCTCGGAGCTGCCGCCCACGTCGACGCCACCCATCGTTGCCTCCTCGCACGCGTGAGGGCCGGACGAAGATCGTCCGGAGCCAGGGGCGTGCTGCGCCCTTCACGCGGTCGCGAGGGGAGGGAGGCCCGGGCTCAGGGGAAGTTCCGGAGAAAATGACGGAGGCGCCGCTTCGTTCCGGGCTGCACTTTTTCACCGGTCGGCAGGACGGGCCGCGCTATAGGAATCTCACGTCCACCACTCCGATCTCCGCACCGTTCGCCGATCTCCAGGTCGGCGCACATCGTCTGGCGCTGCTCCGCGATGGGGAACAGGCGTTTCCGGCGATGCTGCGCGCGATCGCACGCGCGGAGCGCACGGTCTGCCTGGAGACGTACATCCTGCGGAGCGATCGCACGGGGGAACGCTTTGCCGAGGCGCTGGCGGAGCGGGCAGCTGCCGGGGTCGAGGTGAACCTGCTCTACGATGCGTGGGGCTCGTCGGTGTCCGCGGCGTACATCGCGGATCTGCGGGCTGCCGGGGTGCGGACGGTGGCGTTCCGGCCCTTCGCGGTGAACACGCCGTTCGAGAAGTTCGCCCGGCGGAACCACCGCAAGATCCTGGTGGTGGACAGCTACGTGGGCGTCACCGGCGGGATGAACATCGCCGACGATTACGCTTCGCCGGAGGATGGGGGCGCCGGGTGGCGGGACACACAGCTCCTCCTGGAGGGGCCAGCGGCGGCGGAGCTTCAGTACCTGTTCCTGCGGACATGGCGCCGATCCGGAGGGCCGCCGCTCGATGATCGGCGGTACGGCGTCGAGGGGCGCCGGGCGGATCCCCAGGTGCGGATCGTGGGGACGGGGCTGCCGCGACGGAGGCGGTGGGTGCGCGACGAGTACCGGCACGCGATCGATCGGTCGACGCGCCGGCTGTGGATCACCAACGCGTACTTTCTGCCGCCGCTCAGGATGATCCACGCGATCAACGAGGCGGCCCGCCGGGGGGTGGACGTGCGGGTGATGGTCGCGGGGACCACCGACGTGCCCGCGGTGCTGTTCGCGTCGCGGGGGATCTACGGGCGCATGCTGAAGGCGGGGGTGAAGCTCTACGAGTGGCGGGGGCGGGTGCTGCACGCGAAGACGGCGGTCATCGATGGGCGCTGGTCCACGGTGGGGTCGTCGAACCTCGATGCGCAGTCGCTCCGCAAGAACCTCGAGGTGAACGCCATCGTGGAGGACGAGCGCTTCGCGGCGGCGGTGGAGCGCATGTTCCTCGAGGATCTGGGGTCGTGCGAGGAGATCACCGAGAAGCAGTGGCGGAAGCGATCGTTGCTGGAGCGAGCGGCCTCCTGGACGGCCTACCTGGCGCGAGAGTGGCTATGAGGTGCTAAAGTCCGCCCTCATGACGGACTTCCGCCGCTTCCGCGGCACCGAACGCTATCTCACCAACGAATCGCTCGAGGCTGCCGTCAACTGTGCGCTCGTCCTCGAGCGTCCGCTGCTGGTCAAGGGGGAGCCCGGCACGGGCAAGACGTTGCTCGCCGAGTCCATCGCCGAAGGGCTGGGGCTGGAGCTTCTGCCCTGGCACGTGAAGAGCACCACGCGGGCGCAGGACGGGCTCTACGTGTACGACACGGTGCAGCGCCTCTACGACTCGCGCTTCGGCGACGGGGATGTGCGCGACATCAAGCGGTACATCAAGCTCGGGCCGCTGGGGCGCGCGTTCGCCTCGCCGAAGCGGGTGGTGCTGCTCATCGACGAGGTGGACAAGGCCGACCTGGAGTTCCCGAACGATCTGCTCCACGAGCTGGATCGGATGCGGTTCCGGGTGGTGGAGACGGGGGAGGAGGTCGTCGCGCAGCAGCGGCCGGTGGTGGTGATCACCAGCAACAACGAGAAGGAGCTGCCGGACGCCTTCCTGCGGCGGTGCGTGTTCCACTTCATCGACTTCCCGGAGCCGGAGTTCATGCGGCAGATCGTGCGGGTCCATCACCCGGATCTGGAGGCATCGCTTGCGGACCAGGCGATGCGGGCGTTCTACGAGCTGCGGGCGAACACGAAGCTGCGCAAGCGACCGTCGACGAGCGAGCTGATCGACTGGATCTCGGTGCTGCGAAAGGCAGGGATCGCCGAGGTGAAGCTCGACAAGTCGATGCCGTTCCTGGGGGCGCTGCTGAAGAAGGAGCAGGACCTCGTGGCACTCGCCGATCAGCTCGCCGGCGGGCGGCGCTACCGGTCGTAAGCCATGTTCGTCGAGCTGCTCTACGAGCTGCGGGCCCGCAAGGTGCCCGTGGGAGCGCAGGAGGCGGTGGCGCTGGCGCGGGCGCTCGTGGCGGGGGTGCACGAGTCGTCGCTCGACGGCTTCTACCACGTGGCCAGGGCGATGCTGGTGCACTCGGAGGCGCACCTGGACGACTTCGATCTGGCCTTCGCCAAGACCTTCAAGGGGGTGGCGGTGGAGGCCAAGCAGCTCACCGAGGAGCTGCTCTCCTGGCTGAAGAACCCGTACACGATGCGGGAGCTGTCCGAGGAGGAGAAGGCGAACATCGAGCGGCTCGATCTGGAAGAGGTGCTGCGCCGCTTCGAGGAGCGGCTGCGCGAGCAGAAGGAGCGGCACGACGGAGGCAACCGCTGGATCGGGACGGGCGGGACGTCGCCGTTCGGCAACAACGGCTACCACCCGGATGGGATCTCGGTGGGCGGTCAGGGCAAGGGCGGCCGGGGTGGCGCGATGCGCACCGCGGACGCGCGGAAATACCGGCCTTACCGGAGCGATCTGGTGCTCGACGTGCGGCAGATCGAGGTGGCGCTGCGCAAGCTGCGGGCGTTCGTGCGCGAAGGCGGCGAACACGAGCTGGACATCGAGGGCACCATCGACGCGACGGCGCGCAACGCAGGCGAGCTGGAGGTGGTGACCCGGCCGCCGCGGCGCCCGAACACGCGGGTGATCCTGATGATGGACGTGGGCGGGTCGATGGATCCGTACGCGGCGCTGATGTCGCAGGTCTTCAGCGCGGCGAAACGGGCGACGCACTGGAAGGAGCTGCGCACCTACTACTTCCACAACTGCATCTACGGAAAGGTCTACCGGACGGAGGGGATGCTCGACCCCGTCTCGGTGCGCGACCTGCTGCGCGAGTGCGGACCGCACTACAAGCTGGTGCTGGTGGGGGACGCGTCGATGGCGCCTTACGAGCTGCTCGGCAGCTCGGGCTGGGGCGACGAGGGGCGGATGCCGGGGATCGCCTGGCTGGGGATGCTGCGCGAGCACTTCGACCGGGCGGTGTGGCTGAATCCGGATGGAGTGGGGCCGATCGCGCACCCGACGGTGGACGCGATCCGGACGGTGTTCCCGATGTTCGCGATGACGCTGGAGGGGCTCGGCGACGCGGTGGCGGAGCTGATCCGGGGCGGCCGGAAGGCGTGAGTCGGCGCGTGCGGCGGTCGCGGTGTGAGCCGTGGCTGCTGCCGAGCGCATGGCGCGCCGAGGGTCAGTCCACGGCGAGGATGACCTTCCCGAACACCTGGCGGGCTTCCAGCGCCTCGTGGGCGGCGCGGGCTTCCCAGAGGGGGACGACGCGGTCGACGGGGGCGCGGAGGCGGCCCGAGAGGAGGAGTGGGAGGGCCTCGGCGAGGTCGCCCTTGCTGCCCATGGTCGATCCGAGGATCTCGACCTGGCGGAAGAAGATCTGCCGCATGTCGAGCTTCACGTCGAAGCCCGCGGTGGCGCCGCAGGTGACGATGCGTCCCCCCCAGGCGGCGGCGGCGACGGCCTGCTCCAGGAAGGTGCCGCCGAGGTGGTCGAAGATGACGTCGGCGCCCGCCTTGCCCGTGAGGCGCTTGATCTCGGGGACGTAAGCGCTCTTCGACGTGTCGATGACCTCGTCGGCGCCGAGGGCCCGCGCGCGCTCGACCTTCTCGGGTGAGCCGGTGGTGGCGATGACCCGGGCGCCGATGAGCTTGGCGAGCTGGATGAGGATGGTGGAGACGCCGCTGCCGGCGGCATGGACCACCACGGTCTGCCCGGGCCGTAGCTGGGCCTTGTGGAAGGCCATCTGCCAGGCGGTCAGGGTGACGAGCGGCGCCGCGGCGGCCTCGGGGAAGCCGAGGGTGTCGCCGATGGGGAGGAGGTTCTGGTCGGGGACGTTGACGTGGCGGGCGTAGCCCCCCTGGGTGTTCTCGCCGAGGATGCGGTAGCTGCGGCAGAGGTTGTCGCGGCCGGCGGTGCAAGCGCGGCAGACGCCGCAGGAGAGGCCTGGAGAGACCATGACCCGCTGGCCGACGGTCGCGCCCCGCGCCCCGGGGCCGAGGGCATCCACGACCCCGGCGATGTCGGAGCCGAGGCGGTGCGGGAACTGGAGCTTGAAGGCGGGGCCTCCGCGTCGGGTCCACAGGTCGAGGTGGTTGATGGACACCGCGTGGACCCGGACGCGGACCTCACGCGGGCCGGGCTCGGGCAGCTCGATCGTCTGCCTCTCCAGCACCTCGGGGCCGCCGTGACGGTTGATCACGATCGCTTCGGTCTGCATGCGCGCGAGCCTACCGAGGTCGAGGCGCTGCCCCAAGTCGCCCCAGGTGGGGCAGGCCTCCACGGCGTGTGGGCAGGGCGCGGGGCCTGCTGTCCGCGACGGGTACGGATCAGGCCTCGGGTCGGCTGGGGAAGGGGGGGCGGCTCGTTGCGATTGGGGGCGGCCGAGACTAGGCTCACCCTGTGCCTGAAGGCCCGCTGATTCGCCTTGTGGAGCTCGTGCGGCGCGAGCTCGGCGCCAAGAACGCCCGCATCGAGATCGGGGGCGATCCACCCGATGCTCCCGATGTGCTCTGGCGCGAGCTGGGGAGCGGCTGGCGCATCGTCGCGCTCTTCGATGGCCCTCCGTCCGATGTGGAGGAACATCGCGCTCGGCTGGAGACGCTGGTCGAGTCGTTCGCCGGTCTGGCGACCGGAGTCGCGCACGTGGATCAGCCGAGCGGACGTATCCCGGTGGCGCAGGCGCTCGCGGCGTCGCTCGCCGACCTGGCGGCCCGCGCGGGCGGCGGAGACGCGGTGGTCATCGACATGACGTCGCCGGTGCTCTGGGGTAGCTCCGACGCGAGCCGTGATCCGGAAGAGGACGTGGCGGCTGCGCTGAAGGCCGCGGTGGTCGAGGAGCGGGCGCGCGCGGCCGGGCTGGATCTGGCGGCGCTGCTCGTTGCCGGGGAGGGGTCGCTGGGCCCAGCACTGGCGAAGGCGCCGATCAGCGAGGGCATGGCCGCGGAGTTCGGGCGCGAGATCCGGGCGATCCGGCGCCGCGCGGGTCAGACGGTGCGCACGGCGGCGGGCTGGCGTCGCTACGTGCTGGTGGCGCGGTCGATGACGGTGGCGCGTCGGCTGGTGGCCGAGTCGTCCCACCCGGCGCACCTGCGGGAGTCGGTGCACGAGGACGGGTTCGGCCTGCTCACGCGAGCGTTCGCGAACATCTACCTTCTCGTGATCGCGTTCGACGGTCCCTTCTCGGAGCTGCACGCCGAGGCGGCCACGCTCCACGCCCTGCCGCGCATCGAGCGGCTGGTGCTTTCGTTGCCCCCGGCGCCTCCTTCGCCAGGCGGCCCGGACGGCAGAGCGGCGCAGGTGGTCGCCCTCCGACCCCGGGTCAAGCGACGCAAGTAGAGCGCCACGCGGCAGTGCGCTGCGGCAGGCCCGTGGCTGTCGACCGTCCCGCAAAGTTCGCCTCCCCCGTGACACCCTGATCACGGTGAGGCCGCGGGGGTCTCGGCCTGCGCGCGCGGTTCGACGCTGGCAGGATCGATGCTATCAGCGACGGTGAGGCACCATGATCCGACTTCAGCGTTCTCTCAGCCCCCTGGTCTTCGGCTTGATTCTTCCTCTCACGACCGTTGCCTGCGGGGGCGACGACGGTGAGTCGACGAGCGGCGGGACCACCAGCTCCACCAGCACCACCACCTACACCCCGACAGGCAACCCCGCGGACGCCCGCACGTTCGATCACACGCTCACTGGCCTGGAGCAGATCCCCGAGAGCTGCATCAACCAGATCAAGTCGTCGGACTTCGTGTTCCACTACGTGCACCGTTCGCACGGCGGTCAGATCACCTCGGGCGCCGAGAGCCTGGAGGCGAAGAACCCACTTTACGGCTTCGAGGCCGAGGTCCTGGGCATCCCCGACGAGACCGACGTGCTCAAGGTATGGGACGGCATGAGGACCTACGAGGACTCGAACCGGGACGAGGGCTACTGGTCCACCCCGGCGGGCATCGAGGGGGTGCGCGCCATCCTGAGCGAGAACCCGTCGATCAAGTACTCGATGTGGGCATGGTCCTACGAGATCTCGGCGCAGACGGAGCAGACCGTCGACCAGTACCTCACGGTCATGTCGCAGCTCGAAGAGGAATTCCCGGACGTGACGTTCGTCTACATGACCGGCACGGCGGAGGAGGAGTACGAGGGGGTGAACCGGACTCAGCGTAACCAGCAGATCCGCGAGTACGCGCAGACGTACGGCAAGATCCTCTACGACTTCGAGGATCTCGACGCCTGGTACGGCGATGATCACAGCACGAGGACGGTGGGCGGGGTGGAGATCCCGATGGAGCACCCGCGGTACGTCGTCGACGACGGCTCGAACGGCTACGAGTACTCGCACACGACGCAGGAGAGCTGCGAGAACAAGGCGCGGGCCTTCTGGGTCATGGTCGCCGCGCTCGAGGGCTGCGCCGGCTGACGAGGCCGAGGCACGGTCGCCGCGCGCGGTGGGCGCTGCGCGGCGGCGTGGCGGGAGCGCCCACCGGGGCTGCAAGAGGAGCGCGCGACGAGGCTAAAGCGCTCCGTCGCGCAGCCACTCGCCGAAGCGCTCGCCGATCATCAGCGTGGTGAGGTGGGTGTTCACGCTGGGGATGGTGGGCATCAAGCTGGCGTCGGCCACGATCAGGCCGTCGACGCCGCGGACCCGCCCTCGGCCGTCGACGGCCGCTGCGAGATCGCCTTCAGGGCCCATCGGGACGGTTCCGCAAGGGTGGTAGCCGGAGTCGCAGCTCCGGTGGATCCAGGCACCAATGCGGGCGCGATCGGCGAGCGTGCGTGCGCCAGGCCAGAGGGGGCGCGCGAGGCGGCGGATGGGGGCGGTGCCGGCGAGTTCGCGGGCGAGCATCATCGCCTCGACGGCCTTCGCGTGGTCGTCGCGGTTCACGAGCAGCTTCGAGTCGATGTGGGGGCCAGCCTTGGCGTCGGCGCTGAGGAAGCGCAGCGTGCCGTGGCCTCGCGGCTTGCCGACGCAGCACATGATGCTGAAGAGCGGCAGGTTGAGGCGAGGGTGGATCGGGACGTACGAGCCGGGCTGCACCAGCATGTCGAGCGGGTGGGGGCTGTCCATCGAGGTGTAGCGAAGGACCGTCTGGATCAAAGGGTCGGTGGTCCGGCAGAATCGACCGCGGGGGAGCAGGAAGAGCGCGGCACCCGGGTGGTCGAGGAGCTTCGCACCCACCGCCGGTACGTCCGCCACCAGCTCGACGCCGAGGCGCGCCACCTCGTCGCGCGGCCCCACGCCGCTGCGGAGCAGGATGCCTGGTGTCGCGATCGCGCCCGCCGAGAGGACGACCTTCCGGGTGGCGATGCGCTCGATGCGGCCGTCGCGCTCGATCTCCACGGCCTCGACGCGCTGGTTGTGGAAGACCACGCGCCGCACCACGGTGCGGGCCGAGAGGTGCAGGCCAGGGCGCTCGCGCACGGCGGGGGTCAGGTAGCAGCGCGCGGCGCTCATGCGGACGCCGTCGATCTTGTTCATCGCGTGCGGGCCCACGCCGCCGTCGAGGGCCGGGTCGTTGGTGTCGGTGAGGGCGGGGTAGCCGAGGGCGCGGGCGGCCTCCACGAAGGCGGCCTGGAAGGTCACCAGCTCCTCCGGCGGGTGGCGGCGGATGGGGACCGGGCCTCCGCGGCCATGCCAGGGCGTGTCGAAATCGCGATCGTCCTCCAGGCGACGGAAGTACGGGAGGCAGCGTTCCCAGCTCCAGTCGGAGAGACCGAGCGCCGCCCACTCGTCGAGGTCGTAGGGCTTGGGTCGGAGGGCGATGCAGGTGTTGACCGCCGAGCTGCCGCCGACCACCCGGCCGCGGGGGAAGACGAACAGTATCTGGCTCGGCGTGGGCCGGTGGCGGTAGCCCCAGTCGTGCTGGCGCCACGAGTTCCGACCGCCATCGACGAGATCCGGGGGAAGCCGTCCTGGCTCGCCGGTATCGATGTAGTCGGGGCCGGCTTCGAGGAGCAGGACCTCACGGTCCGCGCGCTCGGTCACCCGTGAGGCGATGACGGCGCCCGCTGCACCGGCGCCCACGACGACGAGATCAGCGGGGCTCGTGGGGGACGGGGACGTCGACACGGTGTGTGCCGGTATACCGCTTGGTGGCGATCAGCGCGAGCAGCTCGTCGCGCGTGACGCCGAGCCGAGCTGCCGTCTTGTGGGCGAGGGAGCTGCGGGCGACGCCAGGGACGAAGCCGTAGGTGGGCTGCTCGCGCGCGTCGAGTTCCACCTGCAAGAACTCCATCTGCGCGATGGGTCGCTCGGCGGCCAGGTGCTCGGCGAGCTGGAGGAGGTGGGTGGTGATGAACGTCTGCGCTTCGACTTCCGGCAGGAGGGAGATCACGAGGCGTGCGATCTCCTCGCCTTCGGAAGGGTTGGTCCCGGAGCACAGCTCGTCGAGCAGGACGAGGGCGCCCATGGAGATCTCCTCGAACATGCGCCGGATCCTGAGCAGCTCCATCCCGAGCTGGCCCTCTGGCTGGTCGGCGCGCGCTTCCTCGATGAGGGAGACGAAGAGCCCCGAAACGAGCGGGAGCCGTGCTCGCCGTGCGGGCACGAACATGCCGGCTTGCCCGAGGAGCTGCGTGAGGGCGATGGCCTGGAGCAGCCTCGTCTTGCCGCCCGAGTTCGGGCCCGTGACGATGACCACCGAGCCGAAGGCGACCGTGCGCAGCGTGCACGGCACTGGACTCGAGCGGCCTCGGAGGAGCAGGGGGTTGAAGAGCCCCTCGATGTCCATGCCACCCTCGCCAGAGGGCACGAGCTCCGGCAAGCACACGTCGAGGTTCTTGCTGCGGGCGAGATCCCGGAGGCCGAGGCCAGCCAGGTAGAACTCGATGTCCCCGTGTACCTGGAAAAGGAGTGCCAGCGGCTCTTCCAGGCCGGTGAACACATCGTCGAGCAGTCCCTCGGCGACCTCGTCGCCATTGAGCCGGAAGCCGCGGAAGAACAGCCGGAGGCGGCTGAAGAAGCGCGCGATGGGCGATGTGTAGAAGGGGTTGTCGCGGTTCTCGCGGATCGCGACGATGTGGAAGCTGCGCAGCTCACCATCCGCGCCGACGCGTACCCGCACGTCCAGGGTACCGAGGTGCTGCTCGTGGTCGAGCAGGGCGTCCAGGCGCTCGAAAACAGGGGAGGCGCGCACGGCCTCCCCGAAGGCGCGCAGGCGCGCGAGGCCGGAGCTGGCTCCCTCGAAGGCGTTGGCCAGGGTGGTGAACGCGCCGTGCGCTGCGCGGAGGATCTCCAGCCGGCGACCCCGCGCCGTGGCCAGGCGGCCGGCGCAGAGCATCTGCCGCAGCTTGGTGATGGCGAGGTAGGTCTGCTCCAGCTCGCGTCGCAGGGGCTCGCGTTCGACCAGCTCCTCGAAGATGGCGCGGCGGAAGCCCACGACCTCGAGGTCCTCCGGGGGCGAGGTGATCACCCGCAGCAGGTAGGTCAGGTTGGGGGCGTAGGTGCGTCCGTCGATGCGCACGGGCAGCGCCCGCTGGACGAGCTCTTCGAGGAAGAGGTCACGTCCGAAGCAAGCACGGTCCCAGCGCGAGGCTGGCAGCTTGGTGTCTCCGAGCACCCGCTCGAAGGTGTCTTGCTCGCCCCGGGTGGCGAACGCGAACACCAGGTCCTGGCGCAGCTCGACGAGATCGAGCCGGATCGAGGCCCGCGGGGAGAGGAGATCGGGGATGGGCCGTGTTGCGGCGGGTGGCTGGGTCATGGAGGTACGGGGGATCGCCAGCCCGAGGCGCGGAGCGACGAGCCACGGCGCTCGATGTGCCACGCGCGCTACGCGCCACGAGGGACCGTATCCCGACACCTCGGGGCCGGCAATGTTCCCCCCGGGGGCGTTTCGCCGGGAACTCTCGGCCGACCTGGCCGCTCGTGTAGGATGCGCCGGTGCGTCCCGACCTTCACCTGAGTCGCCTTTTTCGAGGCACTTTCCTCTTTGGACTGGCCTGCGGCATCTCGATCGCGCTGACCTCTCTCCACCTCGACGCGCAGGGCTACTCGAAGCAGGACATCGGGACGCTGGCGATCTTCTTCGCCTCGGGGCTCGTCCTCTTCGCCATCCCCGTCGGGTTCTTCATCCGGAAGTTCACCGGCAAGCGCACGCTCACCACGGTGATGCTCGGCTACGCCCTGTGCGTCGCCGCGTTCCCGTTCATGCCGAGCTACGGCTCCATCGCGGCCCTGCGCTTCTTCGATGGTCTCTTCTCGGTCGGCGTCTGGGTCAGCTCCGAGACCCTGCTCCTCTTCCGCACCGACAAGAAGCACAAGGCCCACCTGACGTCGCTGTATGCGATCTGGCTCTCCAGCGGTTACGTCATCGGGCCGATCCTCGCCAAGGGCATCACCCAGGTCCTCTCCGTCCAGTCGGCGTTCCTCATCGCGGGCGCCTTCGCCCTCGCGTCCACCCTCTACCTCGGGCTGCGCCTGCCCAAGGACGCGCCGCTCCCCGGTGCCGTCCACGGCAGCGACGACATCGAGGAGGGCGAGAAGACGCTGGGCGAGGTGTCGGAGAGCGAGCGGCCCAGCAGCCTCACGCTCCTCTGGCGCATCAAGACCTCCTGCTTCGGCGCCTACGCTTACGGGTACTTCCAGGCCTCGCTGGTGCTGTTCCTGCCGCTGTTCCTGATCGAGTCGAAGGGAATCCCCCGCGAGGACACGATCATCCTGCCCGGCCTCTTCTGCCTGGGCATGCTGACCTTCTCGAACCTCGCTGGCCGCGTCGCCGACCGGGTCGGCCACCTGCGCATCGTGCGGCTGCTCTCCTTCGGCGGGATGCTTTGCACGCTGGGCTTCGTGTTCCTCGACTCGTACTGGCTGATGTGCGGAATCGTCGTCGGCGCCGGCGCGACCTTGGCTTCGATGTCGCCTGTGGCCCTCGCGCTGACCGGGGTGGTCACGCACCCGCGCGACTACAGCCGCGCCAACTCGATCTACAACGTGTTCTACGCGAGCGGCATGCTGATGGGGCCGCCGATCGTGGGGATCATCTTCAAGCGCTATGGCGGGGAGATGATGCTCTACCACCTCGGCGCGCTGTGGGCGGTGTTCGTCCTGTTCACGATGGTCTTCTTCCAGGACGATCCTGCCTCGCGGCGGCAGGGTGCGGCGCCGGTGACCGCCTCCCCCGAGGCCGAGGCGGCGGCAGGATCCTGAGCCTGTGGAGAGCACGCCTTCCCCCGCGCCGCTCGCGCTCCGCGCCTGGTCGACCCCTGCTCGCGTCGGCGCGGTGGTGCTGCAAGCCATCGCGGTGCTCAACGTCCTCTATGTCGCGGCTCACCTCGTCTACGACATCCTCGAGGGAACGGAGACGGCGCCACCCCGCACGGTGGCGCTCGGTCTCACCCTGTTCTCGGGCGTGCCGTTGCTGCTGGTCGGCGCTCTCCGCCACCTCGGGCGTGCCACCCTGGAGGTCTTGCCCGAGACCCTGGCGCTGGTGCGCGGAGGGACCCGCTTCGAGATCCCGCTGACGTCGATCAAGACGGTGCAACCCTGGCGGCTTCCTTTCCCCGGAGGTGGCGTCAGCCTCCGGATGAGCTCGGGGCGCACCTTTCGCCATCATCTCGAAGCGTCGAAGCCGAGCGCGCTGCTCGCGGCGCTGACGTCGGTACTTCCGGTGGAGGCTGCGCCGCCGCGCTCGGGGGCCCTCGCTTACGTCACCGCGCGGTCACAGCTCGGTCGTCGCGGGTGGGTCTTCCTGGGGATCAAACACGGGCTCGCCCCGCTCGTGCTGACGGTGATCACCTTCCGGCTGCACCAGATGATCGTCTTCGGGTCGCCGTTCGGACAGTACCGCCTGTTCGGGCTGGCCTCGTACCTGAAGACATTTGCGGACTTCTGGATGGGCACCGCTGGAGGCCTCCTCGTCTACGCCAGCGTCTGGCGTGTCCTCACGGAGGCGCTCGCGCTCCCCATCACCGTCGCCGTCCCGCGCTGGGCGAGCGGGATTCGCCGCGGAGTCGAGGGGATCTGCTTCGTGGCCTACTTCGTCCTGGTGCCTGGCTTCGTCCTCTTCCGCCTCTTGCTCTGAGGCAGCGGTTCCCCTGGCTCCCGCAAGCCCGGCCGACGCCGCAAGGCGAAGAGCAGCACGAGCGCGCCGCCCAGCAGCAGCGGACCCAGCCAGGGTCCGAGCACCATGGCCAGGGTCACGCTGCGTCCTGTGCTCCCGAGGCGGCCGACCAGGGTCTCACGCCGATCCCACGCCGTCGTCGCGAGCAGCTCGCCCGTGGGGGCGATCATCGCCGAGATTCCGGAGTTCGTGGCCCGCACCTGGGGCAGCCGCGTCTCCACGCTCCGGAAAGCCGCCGAGATCAGGTGCAATCGCGGCGCGCGCTCGTCCGGGAACCACGAGTCGTTGGAGAGCGTGACGATCAGATCCGCGCCACCTCGCGCCGCCTCCGCCACGAAGCCCGGGAACAGGACATCGTAGCAGATGAGCGGCACCACCGAGAGCGACCTGTCGCCGCGGAGCGGAAGCTCCACCACCCGAGCCCCCGGGCCTCGCTCCCAGTGCCCCAACCAGGGCAGCTCACGGCGCAGCCAGTCGGAGTCGATCGCGGCGGGGACCCACTCCGTGAGCGGGAACAGCATGCGCTTGCGGTAGCTCGTCGGAGGGCGCTCACGCCCGGGTGCGCCGAGGAAGAAGGCAGCGTTGAACTCGCGCCCGGCTTCGGCGTCGTAAGCCCCGAAGACGAGCGGGATCCCCGTCTCCCCCACCAGGCCTCGGATCTCGTCGTCGAAGGCGGCACCCGCCTCGCTCTTCGGGTTACCGAAGGTCGTCGGGTAGACCGTCTCTGGCCACACGATGAGGTCGGGCTGGCTGCGCTCACGGATCTGCTCGGACAGCGCCATGTGCGTCTCCAGGATCAGGCGCACCGTCTCGAAGGCGCCCTTCTCGGCCCGGAGCTTGTCGTAGCTGGTGATGTTCGCCTGGACGATCCCGACGACGTGCCCGCTCCCGTCAGTGCTTTCTCGAAGCTGAGCGACCCGCAGCGCGCCGTAGCCGGTGGCGAGGGCGACGAGGCCGAGCGCGCAGACCAGCGCGCGGACCGTGCGTGTGGACATGGGCGTGGGGGCTCGCCCTGCGCTCGGCGCGGCACCCGGGGCGTCGGCGGCTCGACGCAGGGAGGTGCGGACGAGCTCGTTGGTGGCGAGCACCAGCAGCGTGAGACCGTGAACACCGAGCAGATCTGCGCCCTGGCGCAGGTACACGGAGGGGTACAGCCCGAGACCGAGCGTGTCGAAGAACAGCTTCGGGAGCACCAGCTCGGTCCCCACGTACACCATCGCCGCGGCCGCGCTCGCGCCGAGGAAGGGGACCCGCTTCCGCGCCAGATGCCGCACCAGCGCGAAGGCGATGAACTGCGGCTCCAGCAGCGGTGCGGCCACGAGGAACAGCAGCCACACGGGAAGCGAACCCGCGCCCGAGTAGCGCTCGACCGTGGAGGGAAACCACGGGAAGACCAGGCCAGCAAAGGCGACGCTCAGCATCGCGCCTGCAGCCGTCGCCTCGGCCGTCGAGTCTGCGCTGTCGAGCGCCCAGAGCCACGGCACGAGCGCGACGAACAGCAGCGCGAACCAGGGGGCCTCCATGCGACCGCAGACCGCGAGGAGGCACGCCGTCGCGGCGGCGCCCACCACGCACCTCGCCCAGCGGCCTCGCGCCGTGTGGCGTGGTAGCCAGCGCTCCACGCCCGCTTTCAGGGAACTCATGGAGTCGGGTCCGCCTCGTGATCCCCGGTGTCCCCCTCGCCCGGAGGACCTTCCGGCTCGTTCTGGCTGCCGTAGGCGTCCTCAGGGACCTGTAGCCGCTCGCCAGGCAGCCCCTCGGGCATCATGTCCGGGGGCACCACCCGATCGGCTGGCAGCGCGATGGGATTCCCCTGCGCATCGACGGGTTGGTAATCGGGATGGAACATCAAAATGGCTTCGAGCATCTGCCCTTTGTCCGTCGCCTGGTAGTGGCGGACGTAGCCGGGTGGCAGAGGAAAATCGTCGGGCACCACGAGGCCCTCTTTGATCTTCTTGGTCCCGTGCGGCGGAAAGGCCGCGAGCCCGGTCCGCTCTCCCGACGCTTTGTCGGGCGCCTCGAACCCCAGCTCATCCTCCCCGGCTTCGCCTTCGCCTTCGTCGTCTCCCGGCTCGCCTGCCAGCCCAGCGCCTCGCGCAGCTTCCTCGGCGTCCCCCGAGCTTCCCCGACCCGACGGCATCCCCCACCTCGCCAGCGCGTCAGCGCCTCGCGACGACCGCCCTGACTCGACCCCACCGCGCGTCGAATGGCCTGCCCGGCCTCGTGAGGAGAGCCGCGCCTCGCGCGCTCCATCCCCCGGACCACCGCCATTCTCCACCCCGCTCCTGGGTCGCACACCGAACCAGAGCCCTACCCCCAGCACGATCACGGCTCCCAGCGCGACGAGCGCCGCCCTGGGGCCGAGAAAACGTCGCGCGCCCTGCGACAGCTCGATCCGCACCACCCCGTCCTCGTCGACCGAGCGCCGGGGGGCACCGCTGAGCTGGCTCGCAGAGCGCTTCGACTTCATTCCTCGACAGCCTATCAGCCCCTCGCGCGCGAGCACGGCGCCCGGCGCGAGGGGCGAGCGTGCATCACGGCGATGCGGGGTTCAGGAGCGCGTGGAGCCAGCCGGCCCGCTCGTGCCCGAACTGATTCCACACCGCATTCTTGCCGCCCGAGCCCTGCGCGAACTCTGCTGCGCCGCTACCGGAGGCCGAGCCGCCGATGAGCCCGAGGTACATCGTCGCGCTGCTGTAGTAGGTCGGGTGGGTGTTGTCCGACTGGATGTAGTCGTAGCTCGTGCCGCTGCTCGCGTAGTGGTTGTTCGCGTCGCGGACCGTCCCACGGAGCGTCTGGCTGATCCGGGTCACGTAGGCCGCCTCCGACTCGCCGGCCACCCAGCGGAGCGCCTCGGAGTCGACCTTGCCGTCGCCGTTCGTGTCGTAGTCGGCGCCCATGTAATGGGCGAACGAGTCGACACAATCGAAGCCGTACTGCCGGGCGAAGTTGCACGCGCGCCAGTTGCTCCGCGCGAGGCGGGTGATGAAGACCTCCTGCTTGTTCAGCTTCTGCCCCGTCTGCGCGTCCGTGCACTGCGACAGGCCGTTGTCGGCGTCGTAGCCGGGGTAGTAGATGTTCATGATCTGCTTCTTCTTCACCGCGGAGTGCGCGTTCGCGTTGATGTACTGCATCGCGCGCTCCTGGTACGTCGTGCACGCGGCCAGGGCGCTGTCGATCACGCCGAGGTTACACGTGCCCTTCTGGTCGGCGAAGGCGGTGCGCGCCTGGAGGAAGTCGTTGCCGCACATCTCGAAGGTGACGACGCGGGTGCTCGGGTCCTGCATGTAGGACCGCTCGGCGACGATCTTGTTGTTGTAGATGTCGTCGGCCTTCGCGCCCGACTTGCAGCGGCGGACCACCTCGATGTCGGTGCCCCACGAGTTCGAGAGGTACTCACCCTGCACCATGGGGGCTGCGCGCTTCGCCGCGCGCGAGATGCTGCCGTAGTAGCCGGCGAAGATGGAGTCGCCGTAGGCAACGACCCGGTACTTCGTGGTCGTGTTGCTCCGATCGATCGTCCACGAGGTGTTCTGGGTCAACGTATTGGCGAAGGCATTCCCGCCGACCAGCAAGATTCCGATCATCAGCACGAGGCGCATGACGTGCCTCGGCAGTACTCGACTCGAGATGGACTTGACGCGCATCTTCACGATCTCCTTGCTCCGCTTGCGTCGCTCCCGGCGACGACGACTGCTGGCCCCTCCCGTTCACGGGGGGACGAGACGAATCATTTCCCTGCGACGTTCCTTCGAACTCAGGAAGACTGGTCGCAATCGTCCCGATCGACCTCGCAATGGGACGGGCGCAGTCTCCTGGATTCTTCTAATCGTGTTGCACGCATCACGCTGAAATGCACGAATGCGTCGAGCGCAGGGGACCTAGCCTCCAGCGCACATGACCAAACGCCAAGTTCGATGTCAAGCGCACACCGGTGCAGGCTATCGCGCTGCATCGCCGATAACGCATTGCACCATCGCGCGGCGTTCAGCGCTGCGGTGAGTCCGCAGCACGGCGATATCGCGAGGCCCGCCCGCAGGAGACTCAAATCACCCGATCGACGAGCGCGGTTCCGCGCTCGAAGCGGCGCAGGTTGTCGAGGAAGTGCTGCACCAGCGCCACCATCTCTTCACGCTGACCCCCTGCGGCGTGGGGGGTGATCCAGCAACCAGGTGCTTGCCAGAGCGGGTGATCGGCCGGGAGAGGCTCGGGATCGGTGACGTCGAGGTAGGCCCCACCCAGCCGTCGTGCCGTGAGGGCAGTATGCAGCGCGGCTTGATCCACCGTCGTCCCTCGGCCGACGTTGATGAACCACGCGGTAGGCTGCATCCGGTCGATCAACGGGCGCGAGACCAGGGCCCGCGTGGTCTCGTTCTCGGGCAACGTCGAGATCACGAACTCGGCCTCGGCGAATGCCTCCTCCAGGCCGTCTCGCACCACGACGCGCCCCGGCTCGTCGCCGCGGGGATGGGCCCGGAAGATGGTCAGCTCCACCTCGAAGGGGGCCAGCAGCTCCGCGAGGCGGCGGCCGATGGCGCCGAAGCCGAGCACCAGAACGCTGCGGCCGCGGAGAAGGCCGCTCCGGCGCCGGACCTCCCGGGAGGGCCATCCCCGCGCGCCGAGCTGTTCCTGCACGCACTCGGGGAGACGACGCGAGGCCGCGAGGACGAGGGCCAGGGCGTGCTCCGCGCAGGGCTCGTCGTAGACACCGCTGCTGGTGGTCAGCGCGATGCCTCGCTTCTGGAAGGCCTCGCGCACTTCCGGGGTCTCGTAGCGCGTGTACCCGGCGCTGCTCAGGTGGACCCAGCGCAAGCGCGGCGCTGCCAGCAGGTCCTCGGGGTTCGGTTGACCGAACACCACCTCGGCCTTCAGCACGGCCTCGTCGCGCTCGGCTGCCGAGAGGTTGCTCGCGGACCTTTGCCGCGACAGCGACAGCGTGTGCGGCGCGACCCCCTCCGTCAGCAGCCCCTCCGCCTCGTCACCGAATGTCGCCGTACAGGCGATGACCAACCCAGCCATGCTGCCAAGCCTACCGCTCACCGGTGTCCTTCGCCGCCGTCTCCCCGCCTTCCGGGCTTCCTGGGCCCATCCGGACCCGGGTTTTCGGCCTGTTCGGCGGGGGGCGCTCCCCGTGTGTGGCTGATCGCACCCGTCGCGCCTCCCCGTCGTTCGCTCCCCGCAGCGCCTGGAAACAGCGCCTGATGCCCGAACCGTTCCCGCACGGCCGACAGCACGGCCTGGAGGGAGTCCTTCCGCAGGGGAGCCGCCGCCGCGCCGCCGGGGGCTCGACCACGGCTTCCCACGGCATCGAAGAGCCCGAGCTGCACGGGAGCGGACGCCTCCTCCAGAGCGGCCACCCCCACGCCGGTCAGCCGGAAGCTGCGCCCCTCGGTCTCCACCGACTCCAGCAGCCGGCACGCCGCCCCGTAGATGGCGCGGTGATCGTCCACCGCCTCGGGCAGCGTGCACTGGCGCGTCTCCGTCACGAAGCGCCCATCGCGGATCTTCAGGTGGACACAGCGTGCCCGGAGCCCCTCGGCGACCAGCCGGTCGGCCACCCGGGTCGCCTGGGAGAGCAGGCACCGCTTCAGCGCCTCCACCCCGACCACGTCGTGCGCGTAGGTGTCCTCGTTGCTGATCGACTTCGCCTCCCGGTCGGGGATCACCGCGCGCTCGTCGATCCCCTCGCTCAGCCGGTACAGGTGAGCCCCCTGGGCCCCGAACCACGACGTCAGCGTCGACGGGCCGAGCCGCCGCAGATCCCCAACGGTGCGGATCCCCCGCTGCGCCAGCCGCTCCTCGGTCTTCGGACCGGCGCCCCACAGCGCCCCCACGGGCAGTGGCGTCAGGAACTCCAGCTCCTTCCCGGCGGGAATCTCCGTCACACCGTCGGGCTTGTTCATCCCGCTGGCGATCTTCGCCAGGAACTTCACGCTCGCGATGCCCACCGAGCAGGTCAGTGCGGTCTCTTCACGCACCGCCTTGCGCACCGCGTCGGCGATCTGCCGCGGCGTCCCCAGCAGCCGCTCGCTTCCCGAGACATCGAGGAACGCCTCGTCGATCGAGAGACCCTCCACCAGCGGTGAGAACCGCTCGAAGATGTCGAAGACCTGGCGTGACACCTCCACGTACGTCGCGTGCCGTGGCGCGACCACCACCGCCTCCGGACACAGCCGCAGCGCATGGACCATCGGCTGCGCGGACCGGCACCCGAATTTTCGTGCCTCGTAGCTGGCCGCCGCGACCACCCCCCGGCGCCCTGCTCCCCCCACCAGCACCGGCCGCCCCTGCAGGCGTGGATCGTCCCGCATCTCGACCGACGCGAAGAAGGCGTCCATGTCGACGTGCAGGATCACGCGCGCAGCTTCCATGAGCGAGCGCGGGAGGATAGCGCGGGCCACCGTGAGTTCCCGGGATTCACACCTCCAGGGTGAGAGCCCCCGAACGTGAGGCACGGAAACGGGCATGGGCGACGCCCTGGTCAGGAAGCCCACCGCGTTCCAGTGGCGCGACTCTTGAACACCATCGTTTCATGGGCCAGACCTGGAGCCGGGAGCGTGTCGCTCCGGGGCAGGGATCGTGTGAGCCCGGCCGAGTCTCGATGTCGACGGTCGGATCGCGTCGGTCCGAACGGCCTGTGCAACCTCTTCCGGTCTCACGGCGGGAGACCCCCGGATCCACTCGACGCGCCGCGTTACTGCGTTTACTTTCGCTTGTGCGTCCAGAGCGTCATTTGGAGACGCCTTGGTCCCTGTCAACGTCGAGCCACAGCAGAGAAACACCATGCCGCTTCCCGCCCGCCAGGGGCTGTACGACCCCGATTTCGAGCATGACGCCTGCGGTCTTGGGTTCGTGGCCTCGCTTCGGCGCGCGGCGAGCCATGAGGTGGTCGCTCAGGGGCTCGAGATCCTGAGTAACCTCACCCACCGCGGTGCCGCGGGGTGTGACCCGTGTACGGGGGACGGGGCGGGCATCCTCTTGCAGATCCCGCACCAGCTCTACGCGGAGACGCCCCCGGTGCAGGTGCAGGGAGGCACGCTCCCGCAGCCTGGCGACTATGCCGTCGCCATGTGCTTCTTTCCGACGGATCCCGCCCGGAGACGCCGGCACGAGGCCATCCTCGAGGCGACCGTCGTCCACCATGGGCAGCGCGTGCTGGGGTGGCGTGACGTTCCCATCGCGTCCCAGGCGCTCGGCGTGATCGCGCGCGACACGTGCCCTCACATCCGGCAGCTCTTCATCGGCCGCACCTGCGCGCCCGAACTCTTCGAGCGCACGCTGTACCTCATCCGCAAGCGTGCCGGGAAGATCGCCTGGGCCGACGACTTCTACATCGTCTCCTGCTCGTCACGCACCGTCGTCTACAAAGGCCTCATGCTCCCGGAGCAGATCGCGGACTTCTACCTCGACCTCTCCGACCCGCGCACCGTCTCGCGCCTCGCCCTCGTCCACTCCCGCTTCTCCACCAACACCTTCCCGACCTGGGATCGCGCCCATCCGTTCCGGCTCCTCGCGCACAACGGCGAGATCAACACGCTGCGTGGCAACCGCACCTGGATGAGCGCGAGAGAGTGGCTCCTCCGCAGCCAGTACTGGCGCGACCACCTCGACGACTTCCGGCCCATCGTCCGCTCGGGCGGCTCCGACTCCGCGGCGCTCGACAACGTGGCCGACTTCCTCGTCGCCTCGGGGCGCTCACTTCCGCACGTGATGATGATGCTCATCCCCGAAGCGTGGGTGGACGACCCGGCGATGAGCGACCTCAAGAAGGCCTTCTACGAATACCACGGCGCCCTCGTCGAGCCGTGGGATGGCCCGGCGGCGATCGGCTTCACCGACGGACGTCTCATCGGCGCCACGCTCGACCGCAATGGCCTGCGCCCTGCCAAGTACGTGGTCACCGACGACATGGTCGTCCTCGCCAGCGAGCTCGGGGTGCTCGACATCGACCCCACGCGCGTGAAGGAGAAGGGGCGCATCAAGCCAGGCAAGATGTTCCTCGTCGACGTCGAGGAGGGGCGCATCGTCTCTGACGAGGAGATCAAGAACAGCGTCGCGGCGCAGCGCCCTTACCGCCGCTGGCTCGAGGCAAACAAGATCGACCTCGATCAGCTCCCGCCCGCAGACGAGCCTCCGGTACTGAGCGCCGCCGACGCCGAGCGGCTGCGGCTCGCGTTCGGCTACACCCAGGAGGACGTGCGGAGCATGCTCACGCCGATGGCGGCCACCGGCGAGGAGCCGATCGGCTCGATGGGGATCGACATCCCGCTGGCCGTGCTCTCCGACCTGCCGCAGCTCCTCTACCGCTACTTCAAGCAGCACTTCGCCCAGGTGACGAACCCCCCGATCGATCCGATCCGGGAGGAGATCGTGATGTCGCTGGTGAGCTGTCTGGGGTGCGAGGCGAACCTCCTCGAGGAGACGCCCCGGCACTGTCGGCAGCTGGAGCTACCGCATCCCTTCCTGACGAACGACGAGCTGGCGCAGCTCAAGCAGAACCCTGTCGCCGACTTCCGCGCCGAGACCATCCCGCTGAGCTTCCCGGTGGACGGAGACCCGGACCAGGCGATGCGCGCTGCGCTCAAGCAGGCCTGCATCCTGGCCGAGCGCGCCATCGCGGAGGGCGCGAGCGTGATCATCCTCAGCGACCGCGAGCTGGACGAGCGTCACGCGCCCATCCCGGCGCTGCTCGGCCTCGGCGCCGTGCATCACCACCTCATGCGGCAGGGCTTGCGGGCGCGCGCGGGCATCATCCTGGAGACCGGCGAGGCGCGCGAGGTCGCGCACATGGCTTTGCTCCTCGGCTACGGCGCCGGCGCGGTGAACCCGTACCTCGCGCTCTCCACCATCGCCGAGCTGGCCGCCGACGGCACGCTCGTCGGCGTGACCCCCCAGGATGCGATGAAGCGCTACATCAAGGCGCTGAAGAAGGGCGTGCTCAAGGTGATGTCCAAGATGGGCATCAGCACCCTCGCGAGCTACCAGGGGGCGCAGATCTTCGAGGCGATCGGCGTCGATCAGGTGGTCATCGACGAGTACTTCTCGGGAACGGCCTCGCGCGTCCGCGGCGTCGGGCTCCGCGAGATCGCCGAGGATGCGCGCGCCCGGCACGTGATGGCCTTCGACCCGCTGGGCGCTCGTCGCCTCATGGAGGGGGGGCACCACGGCTACCGCGTCAGCGGCGAGCGTCACCTCTGGAGCCCGGAGAGCATCGCTGCCCTCCAGAAGGCCACGCGCCTGTCCGACGCCAGGACGTACGAGGAGTATGCGCGCCTGATCAACGACCAGCGGGAGCGCCCGATCACGCTGCGTGGCCTGTGGGATCTCGTTCCCGCGGGAGCGTCCGTGCCCCTCGACGAGGTCGAGCCGGCGCGGCAGATCGTCAAGCGCTTCGCCACGGGCGCGATGTCGTTCGGGAGCATCTCCAGCGAGGCCCACGAGACGCTTGCCGTCGCCATGAACCGGATCGGCGGCCGCTCGAACACCGGCGAGGGCGGAGAGGATCCGGCGCGCTACCACCCCGACCTGGGGGGCGACTCGCGCCGCAGCGCGATCAAGCAGGTCGCCTCGGGCCGCTTCGGGGTCACCGCGCACTACCTGATCAACGCCGACGAGATCCAGATCAAGATCGCTCAGGGCGCGAAGCCCGGCGAAGGCGGGCAGCTCCCGGGCCACAAGGTCGACGAGGTGATCGCGCGGGTGCGCCACTCGACCCCCGGCGTGACGCTCGTCTCGCCCCCGCCGCACCACGACATCTACTCCATCGAGGACCTGGCCCAGCTCATCTTCGACCTCAAGAACATCAACCCGGCCGCGCGGATCAGCGTCAAGCTCGTCGCCGAGGCGGGCGTGGGCACGGTCGCCGCTGGCGTCGCCAAGGCCTACGCCGACGTGATCCTGATCAGCGGCCACGACGGCGGCACGGGCGCCTCGCCGCTCACCTCCATCCACCACGCGGGCCTGCCCTGGGAGCTGGGTCTGGCCGAGGCGCAGCAGGTGCTCGTGATGAACCGCCTGCGCGGCCGGGTTCGCCTCCAGGCCGACGGCCAGCTCAAGACCGGCCGCGACGTGGTCATCGCCGCGCTGCTCGGCGCCGAGGAGTTCGGTTTCGCCACGGCCCCACTCGTCGCCCTCGGCTGCGTGATGATGCGCAAGTGCCACCTCAACACCTGCCCCGTGGGCGTGGCCACCCAGGATCCCGAGCTGCGCCGCCGCTTCACCGGGGCCCCCGAACACGTCATCAACTACCTCTTCTTCGTCGCCGAGGAGGCCCGGCAGCTCATGGCCAGCCTCGGCTTCCGCACCGTCGACGAGATGGTCGGTCGCGCCGACTGCATCGCCCCGCGCCGCGATCTGCCCACGCCCCGCCTGCGCAGCCTCGACTTCTCCGAGGTCCTTTACCTGCCGAGAGAGACCCGCGTCGAGCCGACCCGGTGCGTCGCCGCGCAGGAGCACAACCTCCGCGACGTCCTCGATCACGGACTCATCGAGGAGGCCGCGCCAGCCCTGGACCAGGGCGCCGAGGTCCGCATCACCCGGCGCATCCGCAACCGCGACCGCGCCTTCGGCACGATGCTCAGCGGCGTCGTCGCCCGCAGACACGGCGCCGAAGGCCTGCCCGACGACACCATCGGCATCGCGGCCCATGGCAGCGCAGGCCAGAGCCTCGGCGCCTTCCTCGCGCGCGGCATCTCCCTCGTTCTCGATGGCGACGCCAACGACTACGTGGGCAAGGGCCTCTCCGGCGGCATCATCGCCGTCCGGCCCCCGCCGGGCAGCACCTTCGTCCCCGAAGACCAGGTCATCGTCGGCAACACCGTGCTCTACGGCGCCACGAGCGGCAGCGCGTTCTTCAACGGCCGCGGCGGCGAGCGCTTCGGCGTCCGCAACAGCGGCGCGCTCGCCGTCGTCGAGGGCGTCGGCGACCATGGCTGCGAGTACATGACCGGCGGTGTCGTGGTCATCCTCGGGACCACCGGCCGCAACTTCGGCGCTGGCATGAGCGGCGGCGTGGCCGTGGTCTTCGACCGCGACGGCAGCTTTCCCGCCCGCTGCCACCCCGAAGCGCGTGACGCCATCGAGCCGCTCGCCACCGAGGACACCGAGCTCGTGCTCGGGGTGCTCCGCGAGCACGTCGCGCGGACTGGCAGCCCCCGGGCCAAGCGCATGCTCGAAGCCTGGGACGAGTACGCCCCCCACCTCGTCAAGCTCGTCCCGCGCGAGTACCGCCGCGCCCTCGAGGTCCGTCGTGCCCAGGGCACCGGCCCCTTCGGCGACCACTCGCTGGCCGAGCGCTTCGCGCGCCACAACGCCTCCGAGCCGAGCCTCGTCTCCCGGCCCACCGGAGCGATCTCGTCGAGGAGCAAGGGAATGGTGACCGCCCATGGGTGATCCGCATGGCTTCCTGAAGATCCAGCGGGCCAAGACAGCGCTTCGCCCCGTCGACGAGCGCCTCCTCGACTACCGCGAACTCGACCCCTTGCCGGACGAGGCTTCGCTGCGGGACCAGGCCTCCCGCTGCATGGACTGCGGCGTCCCCTTCTGCCACCGCGGCTGCCCCCTCGGGAACCTCATCCCCGAGTGGAACGACCACGTCACCCGCGCCCGCTGGGACGACGCCGTGCACGCCCTGGAGGCCACGAACAACTTCCCCGAGGTCACCGGCCGCGTCTGCCCCGCCCCGTGCGAGGCCTCCTGCGTGCTCAACCTGCAAGGCATCCCGGTCACCATCAAAGAGGTCGAGCGCTCCATCGCTGCCCGCCTCGACCCCGAGCTGCCCCTCGCCGCCCGGCCAGCGCCAGCGCGCCTCGGCCGCCGCGTCGCCGTCGTCGGCTCCGGCCCCGCCGGCCTCGCCGCCGCCCAGCAGCTCGCGCGCAAGGGCTACGACGTCACCGTCTTCGAGCGCGACGACCGCATCGGCGGCCTCCTCCGCTACGGCATCCCCGACTTCAAGCTGGAGAAGAATCTCCTCGATCGCCGCACCGACCAGCTCCGGCGCGAAGGCGTCGTCTTCCGCACGGGCGTGGACGTCGGCACCGACCTCCCTGCCGACGCCCTCCAGCGCGACTTCGACGCCGCAGTCCTCTGCATCGGCGCCCTCCAGCCCCGTGAACTCCCCGTCCCGGGCCGCGAACTCGGCGGCGTCCACCGCGCCATGGCGTTCCTCACCCAGCAGAACCGCCGTGTCGCCGGCGACGACCTCCCCGACACCGGTGCCATCGTCGCGACCGGCAAGCGCGTCGTCATCCTCGGGGGCGGCGACACCGGCGCCGACTGCCTCGGCACCTCCCACCGCCAGGGCGCAGCGCAGGTCACCCAGATCGAGCTGATGCCCCGTCCCCCCGTCGAGCGGCTCCCTCACAACCCCTGGCCCGAGTGGCCGCTCGTCCTCCGCACCTCCTCCTCGCACGAAGAGGGCGGCGAGCGGGATTTCGCCGTCCTCACCAAGCGCCTCCTCGGCGACGACCACGGCCACGTCCGCGCCCTCGAGGCCGTGCGCATCCGCCTCGAAGGCGGCCGCATCGAGGAGATCCCCGGCAGCGCCTTCGAGATCCCCTGCGAGCTCGTCCTCCTCGCGATGGGCTTCATCGGCCCCGAGCGCTCCCCCTTGCTCGACACCCTCGGCGTCGCCCTCGACCCGCGCGGCAATGTCGTCTCCCGCGACGGCGCGACCAGCGTCCCCGGCGTCTTCGTCGCAGGCGACGCCTCACGCGGCGCCTCGCTCGTCGTGTGGGCCATCGCCGAAGGACGCCGTGCTGCCGAGGCCGTGCACGCCCATCTCGTGCGCTCCCCTGCCGTCCTGCGCCTCGCCGTCCCCTGACACCCCTCGCCTCTGACGCTCGCTCGCCTCTCCTGCGCCTCACGCAGTCGACACGGCGAACCGTGCCATACTCGCGCCCATGTCATCCCTGGCCGATCGTGTCGAGTGTCCCGAGCTGTTCGCCAAAGCCATGCCGGTCGAGGAGGCCGTGCGCTTCGTCGAGCCGGGCAACACGCTCGTCATCAGCGGGTTCACCAAGGCCGGCGAACCCAAACGCTTCCTGCCTGCGCTCGCCGCGCGCCTCGCTGCAGAAGGACGCGGCGCCGACCTCTCCCTCCTGAGCGGCGCCTCTCTCTCCGAAGAGGTCGAAGCCCCCCTCGCTCCCTTTCTTCGCAAACGCGGCCCCTACATGTCCTCGCGCGCCTCGCGGAAGCTCATCCACGAGCGCAAGATGGACTATGCCGACATCCACCTCTCGCAGTTCGCGCGCAACCTCATGGTCGGCCTCTATGGCGGCGTCGACGTCGCCGTCGTCGAGGTCTCGCGCATCCGACCCGACGGCAGCGTCGTCCTCACCTCTTCCGTCGGCGTCTCCGCCGAGGGCCTCGCCAAGGCCCAGCGCATCGTCCTCGAGGTGAACACCAGCGCCCCCGACTACACCGGCTTCCACGACATCGTCCTCCCCCCCGTCCCACCCCACGTCGGCTGGCCCGTCCCCATCACCAACGTCGGTGATCGCGTCGGCACCCCCTACATCCCCATCGACCGCTCGAAGGTGGTCGCCGTCGTCGAGTCCAACGTCCCCGACTACCCCGTCGACTTCAAAGAGACCTCCGAGGCCGAGCGCCAGATCGCGCGCCACGTCGTCGCTTACCTCGCGCGCTGCCGCGAAGAACTCGGCTGGGGCAAGCGCATCCCCCCCCTTCAGTCCGGCGTCGGCAACATCGCCAACGCCGTCATCGGCGAACTGTACGACTCCCCCTTCGAGCGCCTCCGCTTCTTCACCGAGGTCTTCCAGGACGGCATGATGCGTTTCATGGAGGACGACGCGAAATTCGAGTGTGCCTCCTCCACCGCCATCTCCCTCTCCACCGCCGGCCAGAAAGATCTCGCGCGCCTCTTCCAGCGCACCCGCGAGCGCCTCGTGCTCCGCCCCATGTGGCTCTCGAACTCCGCCGAGCTGATCACCCGCCTCTTCGTCATCGCCATGAACACCCCCATCGAGGTGGACATCTACGGCCACGCCAACTCCACGCACCTCGACGGCGGCCGCGTCGTCAACGGCCTCGGCGGCAGCGGCGACTTCCTGCGCAACGCCTACCTCAGCCTCCTGCACACCCCCTCGGTCCGGAAGCTCCGGGACGGCCGCACCGTCAGCACCATCCTCCCCATGGTCCGCCACGTCGACCACACCGAGCACGACATCAAGTGCATCGTGACCGAGCAGGGCTACGCCCGGAACACCGAGATACGCAGCCCCTACCGCCGCGCCGAGGACATCATCGAGTCCTGCGCCCATCCCTACTTCCGCCCCTTGCTCCGCGACTACCTCCGCTACGCCGGCGACGCGCCTCCCCCCGAGACCGGCGCGCAGCCCTTCAGGGGCGGCTTCTGGGCCGAGTACGACGCCGCTTGCCGCGCCTTCCCCGGCTGACCTGCGCGCCGACCGGAGCGCTCTCCCGCCCCTCCAGGGGCTGACACCGACCGACGGCCTGGCGAGCGACCCCGTGAACTTTGCGTCCCCTTCGACTGCCCGTTCACTTTTCGTGATCAAGAGACCCGCGAGCGGGAATTACCCCTCGTGGACCTCGACATCGGCCAGACCTTGCGCGTCCCCCGCCCGGGCCAGCGTCACGTCCTGGCCGACGCCGAGGCCCCCGACGACGGGAGCACCAGCCCATGAGCGTGCTCCCGCTCCCCAGGGCAGAGTTCGCCCTCGCCCTCATGGATGACCCCGACGAGCGCGTCTGCGCCGCCGTCGACCCGGCGCCCGAGACCGACGGCGCCTGGATTGCCCCGGCCCTCGCCGCCGCGCGACTCCGCGCCATGGTCGACGCCCACTTCGACACCGTGTGGCGCGCCCTCCGCCGCCTCGGCACCCCACCCACCGATCTCGACGACTGCACCCAGCAAGTCTTCCTGGTCGCCTCGCGCCGCCTCGACACCATCCAGGAGGGCAGTGAACGCGCCTTCCTCCTCCGCTCCGCCGTCCACATCGCTGCGCACGCCGCCCGCGCCCGACGCAGGCGCCGCGAGGTCCCCGAGAGCGAGGACCACGACCTCCCCCTCCAGATGGATCCCGCCCCTCGCCCCGACGAGATCGTCGAGCAGAAACGCAACCTCGCCCTCCTCGACGAACTCCTCGCCACACTCCCCGACGACCTCCGCACCGTGCTCGTCCTCTTCGAGCTGGAAGAACTCTCCACCCAGGAGATCGCCGTCGTCCTCAAGGTCCCCATGGGCACCGTCGCCTCCCGCCTCCGCCGGGCCCGCGAAGCCTTCGCGCGCGCCGCGGCTCGCCATGCTGCCCGCACCCCTGGAGGTCGCTCATGAGCGCGCCCCGACGCTGGTCCGAGCAAGACGACACCTCGCTCGAAGCCGCGCTGTTCCGCGCCGCCCGCGCCGACCAGCCGCCTGCCGACGCCCGCGCGCGCGCCCTCGCCGCCCTCGGCCTCGCCGACGTCGCCCCCTCTTCGACCTCCGCGCAAGCCATCTCGGAGCGAACCCTCTCGGAGCAGGCCGCCTCGGAGCAGGCCGCCTCGAAGCAGGCCACCTCGGCGCACCCGACACCCTCCGACCCGGCGCATCGCCCCGCACGAAGCCCCGTGCTTCCCGGCTCGCCCTTGCACGCCTCCGGGACCACGACACGCCCCGCGCTTCCGCCCCCCCGGAGCACCGCCTCCCCCGCCGCCATCCCTCTCTTCAGCGGCGTCCTCCACGCCGAGCCGCGCCCCTCGCGCGCCCGCGGCCTCGTCCAGGTGACCTCCGTCCTCCTCGCCGCTGCGGCCATGATGGCGCTGCTCGTCCCCGGCCTGCGCCCGATGACCTCGCGCTCCGCGCCCGTCGAAGTCGACCTCCGCACCGCGAGCACGGTCGCGCCGCGCACTCAGGACGCGCCCCCCGTGCTCCTCTCCGGCCGCGACCCCGAGTACACCCCGGAAGCCCGCGCCGCCCGCGTCGAAGGCCTCGTCGTGGTGAGCTGCCTCATCACCGAGCAGGGCACCTTGACCGGCTGCGTGGTGCAGCAATCGCTCCCTTTCATGGACCAGGCCGTGCTCGACACCCTCGCCACCTGGCGCTTCACGCCCGCCACCCGCAACGGCCGCCCCATCGCCGTCGAACAGATCTTCACCGTGCGGCTCACCCTGCCGCGCTGATCACGCTCGCACACCCATGACCCCGCGCGCCCATCGCGCGCGGCAAGGACGCGGTCCGCCCTCGGACCGTGAAGGAGAGGCCACGCCCATGTTCGATGCCGTCCTGAACCGCTCCGCCGTCCCGCAAGGTCGCCTCGGCACGGGCACCCTCATCGCCCTCGCTGCCCACGGTGCCGCCTTCGCCCTCGTTTTCCTGCTCTCTCACCACGCCGAGACCACCGCGCCGCCCGAGGCCCCGCAGGTCACCCTGGTCATGCCTCCACCCCCGCCGCCTCCGCCGCCTCCAGCCGGCGGCATCGCGAAGACGACCCAGCCCACGAAGCGACCCCGCCCGGCCGTTCGTCCCGACCGCGTGACCCTCCCTCCGGAGCGACCCCAGCCCACGCCTCCCGAGACCCCACCGCCCTCGGACAGCGCGGACGACGACACCTACCCCGAGCCCGGTGGCCAGCCCGGCGGCATCCCGGGTGGCACCCCGGGCGGCACCATCGGCGGCCACATCGGCGGCGTCATCGGCGGCACCGGCACCGCCCCTCCTGCGCGACCTGCACCCCCGCCGCCACCACCCCCGGCCACCCAGGAGCGCCCCTTCGGCCAGGGAATGACCCGCCCCGTCCTGCTCTCCGGCGTCCCCCCCACCTACACCCGCGAAGCCCGCGCCGCCCGCGTCGAGGGCATGGTCCTCGTGCAGTGCGTGGTCACCGTCGACGGCGCCGCCCGCAACTGCCGCATCCTCAAGGGCTTGCCGCACCTCGAAGACGCCGTCCTCCGCGCGATCGCCACGCACCGCTACAAGCCCAGCACCTTCGCCGGAGAGCCGGTGACCGTGCGGTACACCTTCTCGTTCCGCTTCAAGCTCGAGTGAGCAGCGCCTCCTGGTCCGAGCGTGTCGTGAGCGGTGCCCCTCGGAGTCCTCAACGCGGCGCCCACTCCGATGGGCTTGCCGGAAAGCCGCGCCCTGTTGCCTCCGGTCCCTACTTCTTCTCCCCCTGCGCCCTCTTCCGCAGGTCGTACAGCCGCTTCACCGCGTAGCCCACCGCGGGCGGCCACGTCGCATCACCCGCCTGCTCGGGCGCGAGCGCTGCCTTCGCGGTCTGCGTCCAGTTCGGGTCGACCAGCAACGCCCGCCCCAGCGCCACCAGATCCGCCTGCCCCGACTGCAAGATCGCCTCGGCCTGCGCTGCATCGAGGATCAACCCCACGGCCATCGTCGCGAGCTTCACCTCCTTCCGCAGCGCCTCGGCGTACGGCACCTGATACCCCGGCGCCGGCCGGTTCAGCGTCGCCATCGACGGGCTGAGCCCACCCGACGAGCAATCGACGACATCCACCCCGCGCGCCTTCAGCTCCCGCGCCAGCACCAGGCTGTCTTCCAGCGACCAGCCCCCCTCCGTCCCGTCCACCGCCGAGATCCGCACGAACACCGGCCGGTCCTCCGGCCACACGGCGCGCACCACCTCCACCACCTCCAGCAGCAAGCGCATCCGCCCCGCCAGATCCCCGCCGTACGCATCCGTCCGCTGGTTCGAGATCGGCGACAGGAATTCCGTCAGCAAGTAGCCATGCGCCGCGTGGACCTCGACGATCTCGAACCCCGCCGCCAGTGCTCGGCGCGTCGAGCTCGCCCACGCCTCCTTCAGCTCCGCGATCTCCTCCAGCGTGAGCGCGTGCGGCGTGTGCCACCCCTCGTCGAAGGGAAGCGCGCTCGGCGCGACCGTGGTCCACGGCGGCTCCCCCGGCAGCGCATTCTCCGGCGTGATCGACGCGCCCCCCTGCCAGGGCCGGTGGGTGCTCGCCTTGCGCCCTGCGTGCGCGAGCTGGATGGCCGGCACTGCACCCTGCGACTTCACGAACGCCGCGATGCGCGCCAGCGCCGCCTGCTGCTCGTCGTTGTAGAGCCCCATGTCCCCGTGGGAGATGCGCCCGCGCGCCTCGACCCCCGTCGCCTCGACGAACACCGTCCCGGCGCCCCCGATGGCGAACCGGCCGAGATGCACGAAGTGCCAGTCGTTGGCGACGCCATCGACCGCGGAGTACTGGCACATGGGCGACACCACCACGCGGTTCTTCAACGTGAGACCGCGCAGGGTGAGAGGCTGAAACAGGGCAGGCTCGCTCATCGGATGGCTCCTTGGAAGTGCGGTCCACCGTAAGAACGATCCCGGCACGAGCAACCCCACCGCGGTGACAATCGCCTCCGTCACCGGCTCTCCACGCGACCACCGTGCCCCCTCGCCAGACGGCTGTGTCGCACACCCCACCCCATTTCCTTCCAGGGCACTCGACGCAGGGCAGCCGCGACTTCCAAGGACGCCCGTCGCTTCAGCCGCCGCCGTGTCCCCCGAAGAGCCACGCGATCAGCCACCCCGCCAGCGCGATCGGCACTGCCAGTGCGACCAGCAGGAACAGCGCTGCCCCCCCGACGACCAGCCAGTCCTTCGCGCGGGGCGGCCGCCCCTCGTGGTGCATCTCCAGCAGCGCCAGGTTGCGCACGTTGGCGCGGAACGCGAAATCGAACACGTCCCCCAGCACCGGCACCGCTCCGAGCAGCGCATCGAGCCCCAGGTTCACCAGCATCCGCGCCACGATGACCGCCGGCACCTTTCGCCGGACGCCGAGCACCACCAGGTAGAGCCCCGCGACCGAGGTGAGAATGTCTCCGACCGCGGGCACCGCGAGCCCGATGAGCGGATCCAGAAAGCGCCGGTCGAGCCACTTCACCAGCACCGCCGCCGTCTCCATCTCGCGGTCGCGTACGGGGGCTGCGAGCGGTGCAGCACTCGGAGGGCGTGCTGAGGCCAGGGGACGTTTCTCGGGCGGCTCTCGCGAGGGCATCCTGAGGTTCAGGTTATCATGTTGCCCGGACATCCTCCGGTCAGCCTTGGAGGTCCGGGCCACCACAACGTCTACCTCCGGGGAACCGCGCTACTTCTGGCGTGAACGACGTCTGCCTTGGCATGAGCCGCGCTTGCCTTGGCGTGAGCAACGTCTGCCTTGGCACAGTCAACGTCTGCCTTGGCACAGTCAACGTCTGCCTTGGCACAAGCAACGTCTGCCTTGGCACAAGCAACGTCTGCCTTGGTGTGAACCGCGTCTGCCTTGGCGTGAGCGACGTCTGCCTTGGTGTGAACCGCGTCTGCCTTGGCGTGAGCGACGTCTGCCTTGGTGTGAACCGCGTCTGCCTTGGCACAAGCAACGTCTGCCTCGACACAGACAGCGCCTGCCCTGGCACAACCTGGAGCGACGCCCTGGAGGCTTTGGGACACGCGCTCCCGTCACCTGCATGCGCAGGCTGCTGGTCTACTGGCCATCCAGGCATCTATCCAGTCAGCATCCCGTGCGGGTCGAGCACGAACTTCTTCGCCACCCCCGCGTCGAAGTCCTTGTACCCCTTCGCTGCCTCCGACAGCGGAATCACCGTTGCATTCACCACCTTTGCAATCGGCAGCCGGTCATAGAGAATCGCCTGCATGAGCTGCCGGTTGTACTGAAGCACCGGCGTCTGCCCCGTGTAGAAGCGGTGCGACTTCGCCCAGCCGAGTCCCAGCCGCATGCGCAGGTTTCCGTGCTGCGCCGCCTCGTCCTTCGAGCCCGGATCCTCCGTCACGTAGAGCCCCGGGATCCCGATCCCACCGCTCGCGCGCGTCACCGTCATCAGCGCATTCAGCACCGTCGCTGGCGCCTCCGTGCCCGCCTGGGACCCGTGCCCGCGCGCTTCGAACCCCACGGCATCGATCGATGCATCCACCTCGGGCTCTCCGAGCACGGCCTCGATCAGCTCCTCCAGCTTGTCGCTCTTCGTCAGGTCGATCGGCTCGAAGCCCACCGACTTCGCGTGCTTCAGCCGCTCCTGGTTCATGTCCCCGACCAGCACGACCGCGGCCCCCAGGATCTGCGCCGACGCCGCCGCCGCGAGCCCCACCGGCCCCGCGCCGGCCACGTACACCGTCGACCCCACGCCGACCCCTGCCGTCACCGCCCCGTGAAAGCCCGTGGGCAGGATGTCCGACAGCATCGTCAGGTCCCGGATCTTCTCCATCGCCCGCGCCTTGTCGGGGAACTTGATCAGGTTGAAGTCGGCATAGGGGACCATCACGTACTCGGCCTGTCCGCCGACCCAGCCCCCCATGTCGACATAGCCGTACGCACCGCCGGCGCGCGCGTCGTTCACGTTCAGGCACACGCCCGTCTGCTGTTCCCGGCAGGTGCGACAGCGGCCGCAGGCCACGTTGAACGGCACCGTCACCAGATCGCCCTTCGACAGGTACTCCACGTCCTTGCCCATCTCCACGACCTCGCCCGTGATCTCGTGCCCCAGCACGAGCCCTGTCGGCGCCGTCGTCCGTCCCCGGACCATGTGCTGATCCGATCCGCAGATGTTCGTGGAGACCACCTTCAGGATGACCCCGTGCTCGATGGCCTTCCCCCGCGGGTCCACGAACTTCGGGTATTCGATGGACTGCACCTCCACCTTGCCCGGCCCCAGATAGACCACGCCACGATTGCTCGCCATGATGCCCCCTTCGGTTCAGTGCCCCCGGAGGTCGTCACCGGGAGCGGTTCGGGTTGCGTTTCTCGGTTCCCTCGTCGTCAGCGTCACTGCGTCGTGAGAATCACTGCATCATCAGAGTCATCGCATTACGAGAATCACTGCATCATCAGAGTCATCGAATCACGAGAATCACTGCATCACGAGAATCACTGCATCGTGAACATCATTGCTTCAGCTCGGGGAAATCATCGTAACGATGCTCCCCTGTCGGCCGCGCCTCCGGGTCCTCTGCCCGTGCCTCGGCCTCTTGCTTGCGCAGGTCGACGCGCCGGATCTTCCCGGAGATCGTCTTCGGCAGCGCGCTGAAGGCGAGGCGCCGGATCCGCTTGTAGGGCGACAGGTGGTCCCGTGCGTACGTGAAGAGCGCGAGTGCGGTCTCCGCCGTCGGCTCGTACCCGCTGGCCAGCGTGACGAACGCTTTCGGCACGGCGAGGCGCAAGGGATCGGGCGAAGGCACCACCGCAGCCTCTGCAACGGCGGGGTGCTCGATCAGCACGCTCTCCAGCTCGAAGGGGGAGATGCGGTAATCCGACGCCTTGAACACATCGTCCGAGCGGCCGACGTAGGTGATGTACCCCTCGTCGTCCCGGCTCGCGACATCGCCGGTGTGGTAGTGCCCCTCGCGCATCACCTCGGCGTTCAGCGCCTCGTCATCGCGGTAGCCCACCATCAGCCCGAGCTGTGGCTCGCCCAGATCGAGGCAGATCTCGCCCTCATTCCCTGGCTTGCTCGTCAGCGGATCGAGCAGCGACACGCGGTAGCCCGGCAGTGGTCGCCCCATCGACCCGGGCTTCACCACCTGACCGGGCGGGTTGCCGATCTGCGCCGTGGTCTCCGTCTGCCCGTAGCCGTCCCGGATCGTCAGCCCCCAGGCCCGCTTCACCTGCTCGATCACCTCCGGGTTCAGCGGCTCGCCCGCGCCGACCACCTCGCGCAGTGCCCCGCGCGACCCCGAGAGCTCCGACTGGATCAGCATGCGCCACACCGTCGGCGGGGCGCAGAACGTGGTCACCCCGCAGCGGACCATCTGCGCGAGCAAGGCGCGCGCGTCGAACCGGGCGTAGTTGTACACGAGCACGGTGGCCTCCGCGTTCCACGGCGCGAACACGTTGCTCCAGGCGTGCTTCGCCCAGCCTGGCGAGGAGATGTTCAGGTGCACGTCGCCGGGCTGGATCCCGATCCAGTACATCGTCGACAGGTGCCCCACGGGGTACGAGAGGTGCGTGTGCTCGACCAGCTTGGGCTTCGCCGTCGTGCCCGAGGTGAAGTAGAGCAGAAGCGTGTCGTTCCCGTTCGTGGGCCCATCCGGCGTGAACGCCTCGGGGCTTCGCGCCGCGTCCGCGTAGCGTCGCCACCCCTCGGGCGCGTCCCCCACGCTGATGCGCGTGGCCTCTCCCGTCGCGCCGTCGAGCTTCGACGCCACCTCGGGCGACGTCACCACGTGCTTCGCGCCGCCCCGCTCGATGCGGTCCTTCAGATCGGTGGGAGAGAGCAACGTCGTCGCGGGGATGACCACGGCGCCGAGCTTCATCGCCGCAAGCAGCACCTCCCACAGCTCCACCCGGTTGCCGAGCATGAGCACGATGCGATCGCCACGGGCGACGCCTTGCTCCTTCAGCCACCGCGCGACCTGGTTCGACCGCCGCGACAGCACCTCGAAGGAGAAGCGCTGCTCGGAGCCGTCTTCCTCGACGATCCAGAGCGCGGTCCGGTCGTTGCTTCGGGCGATGACGTCGAACCAGTCGAGCGCCCAGTTGAACTGTTGCAGGCTGGGTTTCTGGAAGCCGGCGCTGGCTGCCTCGTGATCGGTCCGGTGGTGCAGCAGGAAGTCACGTGCTGCCCGGAAGCGAAGGGTCGCAGTCGCCGGTTCGGTCATGAGACCTCGGGGAGCGGTGCAGGGGACAGGGAGGCAGGAGGCGCAGGCGGTGCGGGAGGTACGGCGGATAAGGTCAGGGTTCGACGATGCGCCACCTGGTGCTGCATCGTCGACCCGCCGTTGCCGCTCTGTCAAGTGCGGTGGCCCCGTCGCTTTGGCGAGGGCGAGCGCCCGTGACAGACCTTCGAGACTCGATCGCGCCTCCTCGTGAGGCTGCGCTGGTCTTGGTTCTTGCTGGCGAAGGAAGTCCTTCGCTCGGCCAGGAGGGGATCCGCGGGTGATGTCCCAGGACATGCGCCTCAGCCGCTTCGGCCGGAGACGCCGTGCCAGGATGCCCATCGATTACTGCCCCCCTCCCATGCAGTTCGCCTGGTTCTGCCCCTGGGCCTGGCAAGGGCTCTGGCACTGCCCCTGGACCTGGCACTGCCCCTGGCTCTGCCCCTTCGGCCCGTCGCCCTGGTAGAACACGATGAGCGTGTCCTCGAGGAGCTTCACCGCCAGCACGTCGCTGAGGCCCACCGCGTTCTCGCTCAGCAGCTCGGCCACCGTCAACAGCTCCTCGTTGCTGGCGATCACGATGAGGTCACTGAGCACCGACTGCAGGGCGAGCGCGTTGAGCGAGTTGAGGAGCATCAGGTGGCCGAGGACGTGCGCGTCCACATCGTTGGCCTCCACCATGTCGTCCACGCTCGCGAGCTGGACGTCCTCGACCGCTCCCGCGAACTTCAGCTTCGTCACCTCGGTCGCGAGGCCGCCGATGGCGGAGAGCAGGCCGGCGGAGTCGCAGGGGCTGCTGTTGCACGACTGGAGGGGGGCACCTGCGCTGGCGACTGCGGGGACGGCGGCGGTGACGATGGCGGTGGCGGCGGCGAGGAAGAACTTCTTGGTGCTGTTCATGGTCGTACCCTCTTTCATGGGGTGGCGCTGGGCCACCAGGTGGAGAGGTGGCGCTGGGCCACCGATTGAAACTTCATTCACTGACCCCCGCGCCAACCGCGACGAGGAGGCCAACCAATCACGATTTCATTCACCGACCCCCGCGCCAACCGCGACGAGGAGGTCCACACATCCTTCATTCGACTCACGCGGTCTCCACGCCGGACGCGGCGAGGAAGACCATCACGCTCTCGTGTCCACGTCTCAGCGCCCTGCTTCTCGTGGGCGCGCCGCTTCGCGGCCGGGTCGGGCATTCGCGCGTCCCGGAAGAAGGGCGAATCCCCGTCCCGGCCGCGTCGCGCTCTCGTCGCTCACAGACCGCACCCCTGGGCTTGCGCTTGCGGGAGGTAGAACAGGACCAGGGTCTGGGGCGCCACCTTGACGGACAGCACGTCGTGGACCGAGATGTGATTCTCGCTGAGAATCTCTGCGACGCTGACCGCGCTGCCGCCGCTGCCGATGATCAATACCTCACTGAGGACCGACTGCAAGGCGCCAATTTGCACGTTATGACCCGCGACGACCTGACGGAGCCCGATGAGCTCGAGGAGGCTCCCGTTGAGCGAGTCGGCGATGTTCACCAGGCAGATCTGGTCGGCCTGGATGTCGCCGAGGACCATCAGCTCCGCCGTCTCCAGGGCCACGCCGGCAATCGCCGAGATCACCGCGCCGTGATTGTGGATCCCGCAGCCGTGGAGGTCATGGGCCGCCGCGGTGCCGCTCATCGTCATCGGGGCGGCTGCAATCGCGAGAATGGCGAGCTTCTTCGACAGGTTCATGGTGATTCCCTCTCATCACCGCGGCATCTCCAGTGATGCGCTCTGCGGTGTGTGACTATCGCTTTTGCGAGCGCCGTGCCGAGGTGAGGCTGCTCTCCAGGTTCTCGCCGTATTGCGTCGCGAGCGCTGGTGATTGCGTCGTGAGCACTGGTGATTGCGTCGTGGGTTGATGGTTTCGACCTCTGGAATTTTTGGAGAGCTTCGAGAGCCGTCAGAAGCATGGCCAGGCTGGAAGCGGGTTCATCGTTGGTCCGGCGCACGTGCGGGTGAGTGACATCACCAAGTCACGCTGCGCACACCGGGGCCTGGGGTGGCTTTCCGTTGCGTTCCCGAAGCAATCCTGCGCGCTCGGGACGGCGATTCTGGCGGTGGGAAGACGTCGGGCGGCCTCGGGTGTCGAGGGCAGGCGGCGCGCGAATGCACAGGATCATCCCGGAAGGAAACGGGCTCGACCGAGGTCCTCTCCGCACGCACTGCGTGTCCTCATCGTCCCCTCGGCGTTCGGGCCATCCTCGCCGAGGTCACGCTTCAGCTCTCCCTACCGCTCGCCAGCGCGGCGCTCGGCCCGCCCAACGCGCGGACCCCACGACGTCCCGAGACCGTCCCGGCGCGCGCGCACGACGCCCTGCCCACCCCGACGCTCGCGCACGATGCTCTGCCAGCGCCCCACTCACCCGCAGGACGCCTCGTCCTGGCGAACCCCTGTCTCTACGACAGCCGCCCTCCGAAACGCCCGGTCCGCAGGGGCGCGTTGGACATCACCTGAGACGGTGCAGGAACGAAGTGCCGTGGACAGCCTTCCAGCGTTACGCCCTCGCTCGCCTCATTCCTCCACCCATACCCCACGCCTGAGCGCTTCGTCGTATCGCGTCCACAACGACCGGTCCTCACCCATCTCCAGGCGCTTCGGATACCGGCCGAAGAAGTTCTTGAACTCGATGGCGACCCAGCCAGGTGCGCGTCCGCGCGCCCGCGCCAGCTTCGCCCATCCCTCGTACAGGGTGATGCGCTCCTCCAGCGAGCGCAGCTCGACCATCACCCCCTCGGCACGCGCGGCCGACTTCGCGCGGGGTTCACCCGGCGGGGCATGGCGAGGCAGCTCGCTCCCACAAGCCGGACAATGCCGCGGCCACCCGAGCAGCCCTTCCCCACAGAAGGGACACTCGAAATGCACACCACCGCTCTCCCGCTCCTTTTCCTCCAGCGAGTTCTTCTCGGGATCCGTGAGGAACCCGAACCGCTTCCAGCAGCCGGCGTGGTCGAGGATCAAGCAGTCGACCTTCTTCAGCTCCGGCGCGGGTCGCAGGGCCCGTCCGCACATCTGCTTCCAGAGCGATCGTGACCGCGTCGGCCTCGCCAGCACGACGCACGAGCACTGCGGCAGGTCCCACCCTTCCGTGAGGATGTTGCAGTTCGAGAGGACCTGGATCTCGCCGCGCGCGAGCCTTCCCAGCACCGCTGCCCGCTCGTCCTCCCCCATCTCCCCATCCACGTGCCCCGCGGCGATACCAGCCTTCGCGAACGCGCGTGCGATGTGCTGGCTGTGCGCGATGTTCACCGCGAAGACCACGGTCGTGCGCCCCTCCGCCTTCTCGCGCCACGTCCCGACGATGTCTTCGACCAGCTCACCCTGGTCCATCACCTCCGCGAGCTGGCCGAGGTTGTAATCAGGGCCCACCTTCCGCACCCGGCTCAGGTCCGGCACCCGCCGTCCGAACACGCGAGGCTCGACGAGGTGCCCTGCGTCGATGAGCGCCTCGATCGTCGTCACCTCCACGAGCGCATCGAACACGTCTCCGAGCGCCACGCCATCGGCGCGGTACGGCGTCGCCGTCAGCCCCAGCACCACCGCGTCGGGGGATGCCTCCAGCACCGCCTTGTAGGACTTCGCCGGCGCGTGGTGCGCCTCGTCCACGATCACCAGACGAAACGGGTCTTTGCCCTTGCCGAGCCGCCTCGCCAGCGTCTGCACCGAGCCCACCTGGATGGGCAGCTCGGGCCGGACGCGCGGGTGTCCGGCCTTGATGACCCCGTGATCGATCTCCATCTCGTCGAGCTTGCGCGACGTCTGCTCGATGAGCTCGCGCCGGTGCGCCATGAACAGCGTGCGGCTCCCTTTCTCCATGGCGCTCTCGACGATCGCGCACGCGATGACCGTCTTGCCGGCGCCCGTCGGGGCCACGATGAGGGGCCGCTTCTTGCCGCTCCGGATGGCCCGGCGCGCCATCTCGATGGCTCTCTTCTGGTAGTCGCGGGGCGTGTACTTCATCGTGCTGGAACAGGCCCCCTGAGCGACCCGGATCCCACCACAGGTGCGCACCGCTGAGAAGTGCCCGCGGGGCACCGTGATCGCGTGCAGCCTTCCCTCGCAGCGACCACGGGGGTCGACCTCGACGACGGCATCGACGTGCCGATGCTGGCGACACGGGCGATACCGGACGCGTGCGGGCCCGTCGCCGAGGAGGCGAGGGCCCGGGCCATGCTCATTGCGGGTTCAATCGTCCCGCGTCACCGTCACTTGTGCCAGATGATGACGGAATCGTCGTCTTGCACGTCGACGGCCACCACATCGGAAACATCCACGTCGTTGTTGCTCAGGATGTCGCCGACATCGATGAGGGTCCCGTCGAAATCGATCAGGGTGAAATCGCTGAGGACCGACTGGAGCAGGTTGATCTTCAGGATGTTGAGGTTCAGGAGGTTGTTGAAGATCAGGTTGTTGAGGAGTCCGCCGCGGAGCACGTCGGCGGTATCCACGATGTAGATGTCGCTGATGTTCTCGAGCAGGTCGAGCTGGGAGATCTCCGCGTCCAGGTTGTTGAGGGCCGAGATCAGGCCGTCGCGATCACATGCGCTGCAATTCCCACCTGAACTCCCTCCCGAGCTCCCGCCCGAGCTCCCGCCGGCCATCGCCGGGGCGCTCATCATCATGGCTGCTGCACCCATCGCGAACATGGCCGTCTTCATCGTGGTCTTCATTGTCGCTATCCTCTTTGCCATCGCATCGTGATTGATGCGTCAATCGGCAGTGATTTCTTCGTATTGCTATTGCCGTGCCGACACGCGAACGCCCTGGGCTGCACGGTCGATCCGTTGCGGCCTGATCTGGGAGGCCATCTGGAGGGGCTGGATTCCCACGAGAAGGGAAGACAGGGGGTCGCGCTGGATTTCGCCTGGTTTCGTGGAGATGAGGTCGTCTCTCGCGGTGACAGAACACATCCGCCCCCTGCGCACGTCGTGAACAGCGCACGGCGGAGCACACGCGCGGTCGCGCTCCGACCGTCATCGACCTCATTCCTTCACTTTTTCAACGACTTCCGTGAAGGCCTGGCAGGTGTGAGCCAGCGTGCCGAAGGGGCGTGGTGCAACGTACTGAGGGGTGATGACGGAAAGAGGGGGTGATGAGGGGGAGAACGGCTTCCGCTCGGGGCGCCCGTGGCTTTCCGTGGCTCGACGGCGCGAGCGCCATGCTCTAGAGAAGAGTGTCGTCGCGTTTGCCCGTCATCGGACCATTGCGGCGGTACTTTCTTCCTTCACATCGAGAACCGTCGAGCGAATCCCATGACTGGCCCCATCGAGATCTCCGAGCATGTATTCATCCCTCCGACTGCGTGGCGCATGACGGCAGTGCGCGCGTCGGGACCCGGGGGCCAGAACGTCAACAAGGTGTCCTCGAAGGTCGACCTGCGGGTGGATCTGGAGGCCGTCGTGGGGCTCACGGAAAGCGCACGAGCGCGGCTGCGCGTGGCGGCCGAGGGGCGGCTGGATGCCGAGGGGCTTCTGCAGGTGACGAGCCAGAAAACGCGCGATCAGCCTCGCAACCTGGAGGACGCCTTCGACAAGGTGCGGGCGATGGTGCGCGCGGCGATGGTGGAGCCGGTGCGGCGCAAGAAGGCGCGTGTTCCGCGGGGTGCGGTGGAGGCGAGGCTCTCCAACAAGCGGCACACGGCGGAGCGAAAGCGGGGGCGGTCGGTCAAGGTGGGCGCGGAGGGGTGAGCGCACAGGGCTGGCCGAGGGGGCACGCGGAGGGCATCCTCCCCGGATGAAGGGTGTGTCGAGGGTGCGTCGGGCTGGAGGGCGAGGGAGGCTGGCTTCCCTGCTTCCAGTGATCGTGGGGGTGCTGGTCGGTCTCGGTTGCGATGCCGGGTCTCGGCAGGAGGGGGCGAGCGCTCCTCGGGAGGCGCCTTCGGGCGTGGCGTCGGTGGGGTCGTCGGCAGCGGCGCCGTCGTCGGCAGGGGCGTCAGCGGCGCCCGCGGCGTCGGCGGCTCCCCGGAGGGTCGAGTACCTGGAGGTGGTGACCGGGGGCGCGGAGGCGAGCGCGCCGTTGCCGATGCTGGTGGCGATTCACGGGCGAGGTGACCGGCCGGAGACGTTCGCGGGAGCGCTCGCGGGCTTCGATCGGCCTGCGCGCGTCATCGTGCCGCGTGGGCTGTCACCACTGGGCGATGGGTTCTCGTGGTTCGCGCTGCAGTCGGGGCTCGCGACGGACGAGACGGCACAAGGGATCCTGGAGGCCGCGGATGCGCTGGCGTCCACGCTGCGGCACCTCGAGACGACGAGGCCGACGGTGGGGAAGCCGGTGGTGACGGGGTTCTCGCAAGGCGGAGCGCTGTCGTTCGCGCTGGCGCTGCGGCATCCGGACCTGGTGGCTGCGGCGTTTCCGATCGGGGGGTGGGTGCCTCCCGCGATCCTCGCCGCGAGCGCCGATGCGAAGGGGGTGCCGCCGATCGTGGCGCTGCACGGGGAGGACGACGCGCGGGTGCCGATCGGGCCGACGCGCGAGGCGGTCGCGGCGCTCGCGGCCCGGGGGATCAAGGTGGAGCTGAAGGGCTATCCAGGGGTGGGCCACTCGATCAGCCAGGAGATGCGGCAGGACGTGTTCGAGCTGCTGCGGAAGGCGCTGCCTTCCAGCGGGTCGCGCTGAGCGTCGGGGGAGCGCTCGTCCAGAGGCGTTCGTGGGACGTCGACCACGGTGCAGCGCGACGGAGGTCAGGCGGTGCAGATCGAGTCACACGGTGGGGGGACGGGGGGGCACGCGGCGTAGCGGGACGGAGGGTCACTCGGCAAGGGCGTCTGTGCGGGGGGTTGCGGGGGGCTGGTCTTCGAGGGAGGGCTGGAGGCCGGTGACCTCGAAGAGGGCGGTTTGGGGACGGGGGCCGAAGTCGAAGCCGCGGTAGCTCTCGACGCCGCGGTGGTCGCTGTGGTCGAGCGGTCGTAGCTGGAGCTGGCGTTCGATGGCGGTGCAGCCCGGGGCGGCTTCGGTGCTGCCGCACATGGCGACGCGTACGTAGCGCACGCAGCCGAGGGGTTCACCGAGGATGTCGCGGAGGGACTGGGGTCTGCGGGTGTCGAGGCGGATGGCAGCTCCAGGGGCGCGGTTCGGCGCGGCGAAGGTGGGGAGGAAGGCGTTTCGGCGGCCAGCGAAGCCGATGTAGAGCACGCGGCAGTCGGGTGGGGTGCGGGCGAGGACGTCGCGGGTCCAGTGGTACTCCTGCGCGTCGGTGGTGGGGTCGCTGCGGAGGTGCAGGGTGCAGGCGGCGGCGAGGGCCGTGGCGAGGAGCGCGGGGAGGGCCCAGGCGCGCAGGGTGCGCACGGGGAGGGGGCGCAGGGCGAAGAGGCCGAGGACGAGGGGCCAGAGGTAGACGCGGTCGAAGCTGCGCTGCCAGAGGTCGCTCTGGGTGTAGATGGGGCGAAGGAGCAGGTCGGCGGCGCCGTAGAGGACGACGAAGGGGGCGAGGGCGCGCGGTCGGAGCAGGAGGGGGAGGAGGGGCAAGAGGAGCCACGCGGGCGCGGGAAGGGCGCGCACGAGGGTGGCGGGGTGAAGGTTCACGCGGGCGAGTTCGCCGGCGCGGATGGCTTCGAGGGTGGCGAGAAGAAGGCGGCCGCTGGTGAGGGCGATGAGCAGGGCGACGGTGGTGGCGAGGGCGGCGGCGAGCGCGAGGCGTCGCACGGGGCGCTGGAAGGAGAGGCCCGGGAGGAGCCAGAGCATGCTCAGGGCCGCGGGGAGCCAGGCGCCAGGGTGGAGGCGGACGAGGGTGATGGCGGTGCCCGCGCCGACGAGGGCGCGGAGGAAGGCTTCGCGGTGGCGGTGGCGTTCGAGGGCGTGCGCGGTGGAGAGCCAGGCCCAAGCGCCGAGGAGGGTGCCGGTGAGGATGGGGGGGAAATAGGATTCGGTGGCGCCGATGAGCGTGGAGATGGGGTCGATGGCGAGGAGGGCGCCAGCGAGGAGGGCTCGCGGGCGCGTGAGGCCGAGGCGGAGGCCGAGGAGGGCGAGGAGGGGCGGGGCGAGGGCGCCGAGGGTGGCGTTGAGGGCGAAGAGGGCGCGGTCGCCGGCGAGGCCGAAGGCCGGGATGAGGGAGAAGAGTTCGGCGTAGCCCGGGCCGTAGTGTTCGAGCTCGGTGGGGTCGAGGGTGGCGGCGAGGATCCAGAGGCCGCCCTGGCCGTTGACGTGAAGGGGGCCCCAGAGGCCGAGGGCGAGGCGGAAGGTGAGCGCCAGGGCGAAGAGGGCGAGCAAGGGGCGCGTGGGGGCGGGGCGGGCCGGGGAGAGGCGCGGTGAGGCGAGGGGCGGGGCGGTGAGGTGAGGGGAGGCGGCGAGGGCGAGGAGGGCCAGGAGGGCGGCGAGGAGGGCCCAGGGGGCGCGCCAGGGGCGTGCGCTGGCCGGGGGGAGGGTGGTGCGGAGGACGGCAGGGGTGGCCTGGGCGCCGGTGGAGAGGTCGTCGGGGTGCTGGGCGATCCAGGTGCAGAGGGCGTCGAAGGCGCGCTGCTGGGGCTCGGGGACGGTCTTGAAGTCGCTGACTTCGAGGAGGGGGGAGAGGCCCCAGGGGCCGACGGTGCGGAAGGCGCGAGCAGCGTGGGGGGCGAGATCGATGTCGAGGGGCGGGGCGCCTTCGGGGGTGAGGCGGAGGCGGACGCGTTCGCCGTGGCAGGCGACGGCGGTGGCCGGGGTGCCGATCTCGGTGCCTGCGCGCGCGATCCAACCGTGCACGGAGGCGGCGCAGGAGGGGGCGTCGGCGTGGGCAGGGCGGGGGAGGAGGGCCAGCAGGAGGCCAGCCAGGAGGGCCAGCTTCACCAGGCGCTGTAGGTGGCCGGGAGGAAGGTGTCGCCGTGGTCGCTCTCGTCGTCCACCTCCAGGGGGAGGAGGATGCGCTTCGCTTCGTCGATGCCGTCGAGGGAGAGGTAGTCGCCGAGGGGCAGACTGAGCTGGGTGAGCGAGCGCAGGTGGGGCGCGCGTGCTCGAAGCAGGTCGAGCAGGGTGTCTTCGTCGTCGACGGTGCCGTCGAGGTGAAGGTGCGACCAGGAGGAGGGCAAGGGGGTCCTCGTGAGCGCGTCGAGGAAGCGGGTGGTCTCGTCGAGGCCGCTGAGGGTGACGCTCTGCAGGGCAGGGGCAGAGAGGGCGCGGAGGGCGCGGGCGGTGAGGTCGGAAGGTCCTGGTTCGTGGTCGGAGCAGAGGCAGAGGCCGAGGGTTTCCAGGGCGGGGAAGGTGCAGGTGCCGAGCGCGTCGATGGTCTCGGGATGGAGGGGATCGCCGAGGAGGTAGAGGGCGCGCAGGCGCTCGTGACGGACGCCGTGGAGTGCGTTGCGGCCGGTGACGAAGGCGCGCTCGAGGCTGGGGAAGGCGGTGAGGAGGTCTGCGAGGTCGCCGCAGGTGTTTCGGCCTTGCCGGGTGAGGGTCTGGAAGTCGGTGTCGAAGATGAAGGCGGTGACCGAGGGCAGGGTGCGTCCAGCGAAGGCGTCGCTGAAGGCGCTCCCGGGGCTCGTGGGGTCACAGACGACGGTGAGGGTGCGGGGGGCGGCGTCCTCGATGTGGTCGACGAGCAGGGCGTACTCGGCGGGGGAGGCCTGAGCGTCTTCGAAGGTGATCTCCAGGTGGCCGTTCTCGGCCAGTTTGGTGATGATTGCGTCGAGCGGGGCGAGGGGGCGCTTTCCCTTGGAGGGGATCGTCATCGGCTTGCGACGATATCACCCCTCGGTGGGCACGGTGGGGCTCTCCAGGGCGAGCCGCAGGCGGGTCCACTGGCGCGGGTCGCCCAGGCCCACGAGCGCGCGCTCGAAGTCGGGGGCCTCGTCGCGGTACATGCGGCGCTTGTCGGGGCGGGTGCGGGAGGCCTCGACGTTGGCGATGCGGTCGGCGAGCTTGAGGATGGCGGCGTCGGGGGTGCGCCGGATCTTCTCGTACATCGCGGCGTTGCGGGCTTTCCTGGTGGGACCGACGCCAGTGACGGCCCAGACCAGGCCTGCGACCTCGGCGCCGAAGCGCGTGGCGATCTCATCGCAGGTGGTGGTGGTGTCCTCGACGACGTCGTGCAGCCAGGCGGCGATGCCGAGGTGGCCGTGGTAGTCGAGCTCCGTGAGAACGGCGCGGACCTTCTCGAGGTGGAAGGTGTACGGGTGCTCGCCGTAGCGCTGGGCTGCGTGGCGTTCTTCGGCGAAGCGGCGCGCTTCCACCTCGATGGCGGCGAAGATGTCCGCAGGACTCACCACGCAGGGGGACACGAGCGTCGGGCTCGCGAGGTCTTGCGCGATGAAGGGGACGACGAGGTCGGGTCGCTCGGGCACGGCGATGAGGATACCGGGGGGGCGAGGGGTTGGCAGCTGGTTGGACGGGTCCTCACGCCGGGATCAGGCGGGGCTGGATGCATGCGGAGAGGGGGGCGGACGCCCGTGGCGATGTTGTTCAGACAGAGCGTACGGAGCGGGCGAGGAGTCGGGCGAGATCTCCGCGCGAGGCGATGATGATCCGTTCGAGCGTCAGCCAGTCGGCCATGGCGCGCAGCTCGCGGGCGAGGGCGGCGGCGACCTCCGGGCGTGCGTGGCCAGCCTCGGCGAACGCGCCCTGAACGCGGAGGGTCGACGCGGTGCGGTCCGCTTTGAGATCGACGCGCGCCACCAGGGTTTCACCGAGCAGGAACGGCAGGACGTAGTAGCCGTGGACGCGCTTCTCGGCGGGCGTGTAGATCTCCAGGCGGAGGCGCATGCCGAAGAGGCGCTCGGTGCGGTTGCGCTCCCAGACGAGCGAGTCGAAGGGCGAGAGCAGCGCGCTGGCCTCGACCCGCCGTGGGGCGCGCGCCTCGGGGTGAAGGTATGCGGTCTCGCCGAAGCCTTCGACGTCGACCTCGTGGAGGGAGCCCAGCTCGACGAGTTCGGCAAGGCGGGGGCGGGCCTCGGGCGGTCGGATGCGAAAGTAGTCGGCGAGGTCGCGTGCGGTCGCCACGCCGAGGGCACGCGCGGCGCGCAGGAGCAGGCTGCGCTGGGCCGCGTGGGGGTCGGGAACCGGGGTGGTGAGCACGAGAGGAGGCAGGACGCGTTCGGGGAGGTCGTAGAGCCGCTCGAAGCTCGGCCTGCGGCCGGCAGCGGTGATCTGGCCGCTCCAGAACAGCCACTCGAGCGCGGTCTTGCCGTCGCTCCAGCTCCACATGCCGGCCTTCGGTCGGTGGCCTGCGTCGGAGAGTTCGCTCGCGGGGAGGGGGCCGCGGGTGGTGACCTCGTCGAGCACGGCGCGGACGAAGTCGGGGCGCTCGCGCCCGAGGGTCTTCATTCGCCCCCAGGCTTCCTGGCCAGCGCGCTCCATGCGCCAGCGGAACAAGGGGTACAGGTCGACCGGCAGCAGCGACGCTTCGTGGGCCCAGTACTCGAAGAGCTCGCGGCGGTCCTCGGCGAGCTCGGCGATGGCGTGGCTCGGGTACGGGCCGAGGCGAGAGAAGAAGGGCAGGAAGTGAGAGCGCGTCAGCACGTTGACGGAGTCGAGCTGGATGACGCCCAGGCGCTCCACGACGCGGCGGACGTGGCGGCGATCGACGCGGCCGGTGGGGCGCGGGTCGGCGAAGCCTTGGGCATGCAGGGCGATGCGTCGGGCCGCGGCGAGAGAGAGACGTTCCGGTGGGGAGGCGCGCACGACGGTATCCTAGCGGTGGTCGCGCTGGGGTGGGGCCTGCGTCCGTGAGCTGCGGCGCAACGCGGGCGTGCCGTGCTGGTCTGGGGCGAGTGAGCCGCCGGTCGAGCTGGCGACAGCGGCTTGTGTTCCTTTTCGTCGCGCCGCATGCTGCCGCGGTGGGCAGCAAGGGACGACCTTACCGCACCGTGAACGTGGAGGGCTTCGAGATCCTCATCGGCCGCGGCGACGAGGACAACGATCATCTCACCTTCGACGTGGCAGAGCCCCAGGATCTCTGGCTCCACGTGGCGGGAGGCACCCCGGGGAGCCATGTCGTCGTCCGCAACCCCGAGCGGGGTGAGGTGCCTCGCGCGGTCGTCGAGATCGCAGCGGCAGCGGCGGCCTGGTACTCGAAAGCCCGCGCCGCAGCGAAGGTGGAGGTCCACGTGTGCAGGGCGGCCGACGTCTCGAAGCCGCGCGGCGCGCCAGCCGGCCTCGTCTCCCTCGCGCGGTACAAGAGTGTCCGCGTTCGTCCCGCGGTGCCGGGATCGGACGCCGACGAGACGCCCTGACTTCCGGCCTTCGTCAGCCGTTACACGGGGCAGACACGACAGGAGAGGTCTCAGCAGCATGGCAGCGATCGCCGACGTTTGTGAGCTCGTGGCGCGTTTCACGGGAGCGCTCACCGATTACGACATGGAGGGTCTGCGCGCGCTCTTCGCGCGGGACGCCGATCTGCTGTTCTACGGGACGCAGGCCAACCTGCACCTCCGGGGCTGGCCCGCTCTCGAATCCGCATTCATGCGGCAGTTCGATGCCCTCGCCGAGCTGCGCGTGTCCATCGACCCCGACACGCTGGTCGTCCTGGAGCTGGCCGGAGGGCGAGCTGCTTGCGTCGGCTCGCCCTCGCTGCGCTTCCAGGCCAGGGCCGGCGAGAAGGTGCTCGATCATCGGAACATCCGCGTCACGGCGGTTGCAGAGCATCGGGACGAGGCGTGGGTGTTCGTGCAGATGCACTGGTCCACGGCCGGGCAAGAGGTGGTCGTCGAGCAGGAGGGGGATGGCTCGACGGCCGCAGAAGCATGATGCCCACCGCCGGAGGGGCAGCGGGGGCGCGCGCCGCTGGCGTGTGAATGAGGGGCGCTGTGCTGGCGGGGGAGCTTTCTCTCGTGCAGTGAGGTTCAGGGGCACAGGCCAGCGAGGAAGAGGTCGTTGCCGCTTCCGCTGGACAGCGCGCCGCAGCCGAGATCCAGGCTGCCGTCGAAGACGCCCGTGAGGACCAGCCGCCCCCCCTGATCCATGGCGATGCGGGTCGCCCGCTGGTCGGCCCCGTCGCCGAGGCTGTGGCTCCAGCTGGGTGTCCCGTTGGTGCCGTTCAGCCGCGCGGCGAAGATGTCGGCGTCGCCATCCGTGACGTGGAGGGTATCGCCGAGGAGGAGCCGCTCCGCGAACGAGCCACCGACCAGCACATCACCCACCCCATCGAAGCCGACCGACTTCACCGTGTCCGTGTCGAGGGCGACGCTCCAGAGGGCGTCGCCGTGCGTGTTCAGCTTCACCACGTAGGATGCGTAGCCATGGGGATCGGCCGCCGTGAGCGCGCCGCTCCCGAAGTCGATCGTCCCGCCGAAGACCCCCGTCAGGGCAACGTTGCCGGAGGGATCGACCGCCATCGAGACCGGGATGGTGTCCGGTGCGCCGCTGGACGTCGCGCCCTGGCGCTCCCTGAAGATGCGGGCCCAGCGGAGCGTCCCGTCGGGGGCAAAGCTGGCCGTCAGCGCGTTGGAGAAGGCGTCGCCCATGAGGTGCTTGCCGTCGATCGTGGCGTATTTCGCCTCCTCCGTGACGTAGATGTTCCCCGTCTGATCCGTCGCGATCGCGAGCGGTGTCTGATCGGTCGATCCTCTGAATGATTTGCCCCAGAGCGGGCGGCCCTGATCGTCGAACTTGACGAGGAACGGGAAGAGCCCCCCCGTCTCGAGTTCGAGCCCGCCGAAGTCCAGAGACCCTTCGAGGTTCCCGTACAGAACGACGTCGCCTGCAGGGTCGACGGTGACGGCGTAGGCCCAGGTCATCGTCTCTTCGTCGTGGAAGCTGCGGCTCCAGACATGCTGTCCTTCTGCGTCGAGCTTCACCAGGTAGATGGCGGGCACGGTCGCCGTCAGTGGGCCACCACCGAAGTCGATGGTTCCGCTGAAGACGCCCGTGAAGACGACGCCGCCATCGGGGGCTGCCGCCACGTCCGAGAGGTGCTGTTTCTCCCGGTCGCCGAAGTGTCTGCTCCAGGCGATGCCGCCAGTCTCACGTGCCTTCGTCACGAAGATGTCGACGCTCCCTTCGACGCTCGAGAAGGCCTCACCCCCGATCTTCATCTCAACCTGGAAATCACCCCCCAGGAAGGCATTCCCGGCATGATCGAGCGCGAGCGAGGCTCCCGGATTGCCATTCCCTCCAACGAACTCGGGTCCTCCCAGCGCGCTGCTGAAAAGGCAGGAGGTCCCGCTCCACAGATCTTCTTCGCCAGGCGCTCCAATCGGTGCTCGGGCTGGTGTTCGGACGGGCTCATGGAGCATTACCCCGCTCGTTTCATTCGCGGTGTCGACGGCACAACCCGAGAGCATTGCTGCGAACAATGTCCAGACGCCTCTCCGTACCCAAGCAGATCTCATGGCCCGGCTCCCGTGGCGCCGTCCTCGTGGGCGCGACGGGCGCTCCAGCAGGGCGGCGTCCCCCCAGGTCAAGCATGGGGCGGACCAGGTAGTCGGGATGACCAGGGCTTCGCAGACGAGTGAAGGTGATGCACAGCGAGAGCGAACATCCGCTCCTCGTGATTGCGCCAGAGATTCGAGGCGTGGACCTCCTACACGCTCCCGTAGCAGGCCGAGTCGCTCACCACGGGCAACCACAACCTGAACACGGTGCCCCCTCGCTCGCTCGTCAGGGCGCTGATCGTGCCTCCGTGCGCTTCGACGATCACGCGACTCAGGACCAGTCCGAGCCCCGTGCCGGCGGCCTTGGTGGTGGCGAGCGGCTCGAAGATGCGCTCCTGGATGGTCGGGTGCAGCCCCTCGCCGTCGTCCTCGACTTCCAGCCAGGTCTGGTCGCCGGTGCGCCAGGCGCGGGTGGCGATGGTCCCTTCGGGGCGCTCGCTCAGCGCGTCGACCGCATTGAGGTAGAGATTGGAGAACACCCGCTCGAGCAGGATGGGATCGCAGCAGACGCTGAGATCCGCGGGCTCCACTGCGGTGACGAAGCGTATGTGCCCGGGGGTCACGAGGCCGTGACGTGCAGCTTCGAGGAACTGGAGCAGCGGGACGGGCTCGCATCGCAAAGGCTCTCCGCGTGCGAGCCCGAGCACGCTGCCGATGACCTGGTGCGCTTTCCGGATCTCGGCGGCCACCTTGGTCAGGTGACCTGAAACGCGGGCTCGATCGTCGAGGTCTCGCTGGGCGAGATAGAGCGATGACTCCGCGATGGCGAGGGCGTTGCGGAGTTCATGCGCCACACTCGCGCCCACGGCGCCGGCTGCTGCGAGACGCGCCGCACGCCACTCCAGGTCGGAGGTTTCAGCGTCGGACATGCCTTCCGAGCATACTGGAAGGGAAGCAAGCGAAGAAGAAGCGAAGGAAGGCGGCGCGCCGCCGGTGGCACAATCCGTCTTGCGGATCAGGCCACCGGCGGCGCGCCAGCGTGCAAGGAAAGCGAAGAAGCTCGCGAGAGTTGGCAACCGCCGTCCGCGACGACACCCACTAGGAGCAAGAGTGGTGCCGACCTCGAACTCCTCGGCTTTCGTTGGCTGGAAAGCGCAGTTTCAGCGTGTTTTGGTGGGGGGTCGCGTACGCGACCCCTGACAACGGTGTCATGGAGTGAAGCCGACGCCACGGAGGACGGACATGGGTCTGGGGCGTGGCACAGGCAGGCCCAGCTATTCGGCGTCGGCCGTGAGCGCAGGCGGCGGGGCGGGCGGGCGCTCTCGCACGGGAGGGCGTGGACGTCGGAGCGCGGCGAGGTCGAGGGGGGAGACCTGCTGACCTCCTTCGCTGCGCGCGATGAGTTCCAGCCGGATGGCGCGGTGGGCTGGCGCGACGCCGCCCTCGCCGACGATGGCCGCGGCGACCTCCGAGGATTTGACGGAGCCCGAGCCCAGGATGTCGACCTCGACGTCGAGGGCCACCACGTCTCCGGTCAGTCCAGCGCGCTCCAGGGCGAGGAGCGACTCAGGGGACGCGACCTCGGCGCGCTTCAGGTAGGTGCGGACGTCCATCATCTTCGCGAGGCCGCTGATCTCCCGCCGGTGAGGCAGGGTGGTGGCTTCCATGGCGGCGCGGCAGCGGGCCTCCAGGATCCGCTCGGCGTCCGCTCCGCCAGCGGCCGCTCGGGCCATGATCAGCAGGTAGCGTGCACCGCTGATCACCTTGCCGAGAGCCGGGTCGTCTGCGCCGAGCCGCGCGGCTGCACGGAAGACGAGGCCGCGCGGGCTCGACGCGGACATCGCCTGGACGAGTGCATCGAGGGCTTCCGGGTCGAGTTCCTGCTCGAGCCGCACGTCGACGTACTCGTCGAGGGTGATGACGCCGAGCGAGAGCGCTGGGCCGAAGGTCATGTCCGGCTTGGGGTGGAAGCCGGTGGTGTACGTCATCGGGACGCCGACGCGGCGCAGGACGCGGGGGAGTTCCCGCACCACGTCGAGATGACCGAGCAGCGCCATGGGGCCGACCTTTTCGTAGCGGAGCCGGTAGGCGATGCCGCCGCGTCCCTGGCGCTGAGGGGGGCGCTTCTTGGCCGGTGAGGCGGCCGTCGTTGCTGGCGAGGTCGCCGCAGGGAGAGCTCCGAGCGTGGGATCGAGGCTCCCATCCGTGGCCCCGCCGTTCGCTTGGGTTCCGGCCGCCTGCGTGACCGAGGGGTCTGCTTCTGCAGCTTGCGTGACCGAGGGATCTGCTCCTGCCGCCTGCGTGACGGAGGGGTCTGCTTCTGCAGCTTGCGTGACCGAGGGGGTCGCCCCTCTCGCGTCGACGGCGCCTTCTGCGGGGGGCGGGGCCTCGGGCTGGATCACCGGGAGAGCGCGCCGTTCAGCGCCGAGCTTCTGCAGGAAGCTGAACCGCTCTTCGCGCATCAGCGACAGGTCGCAGGCGACGCCGCAGTCGTAACAGACCAGCCGCCGCTCGTCGGCGCGGGCATCTTCCAGGTTCGTGTGATGCACGAACATGCCGGCGACCTTGCCGCACGGCGGGCTGAGCCGGCTCTGGATCGCTTTGCGGTACTCCTTGGCGAGGAACCCCTCCTCCAGCCCCACATCGATGTGGTCCCAGGGGAGGCGCGCGGTCAGGGGCAGGGTGCCGAGGTAGCGGCTCCGGTCGATGCCGAAGTGGGTGAATGCCTCCTCCCAGACCTCGAGCTTGAGCTGGTCGTCCCAGGAGTCGAACCGGGCGCCGTTGTGGAATGCGCGCTCGAGGACATCGGCGAGGGGGCGATCGCCTCGCGCGAAGATGCCCTCCAGCACGCTGGCGTGAGCCTCGTGGGTGCGCAGGGTCACCGCGCGGTAGGGGCGCACGGTCGACCTGAGGAGCTGTTGCTTGCGGGACACCTCGGACAGGCTGTCCATCGCGGCCCACTGGAAGGGAGTATGGGGCTTGGGGACGTGTGTCGAGACGCTGACCGTCACATCGGCCGGCTTGCCTTTCCCGGCCGCCCTTCGGCCGGTCGCGGCCGTCCGCGCCCCGGTCTCGACGATCCCCCGCACATCCTCGTCGGTCTCGGTGGGCAGGCCGATCATGAAGTACAGCTTCATCTTCCCGAACCCGCGGGAGAACACCCGCTCGGCCGTCTCGAGGAGCTGCTCCTCCGTCACGTTCTTGTTCACGACGTCGCGCATCCGCTGCGAGCCCGCCTCGGGGGCGAACGTCAGCCCGGCCGCTCGGACCCGCTTGAGCTCATCGAGCAGCTCCGGCTCGAGCCCGTACGCGCGCAGCGAGGAGACGCCGAGGGTGACGCGCTCGGCCGCGAGGCGCTCGCCGATCTTCTTGATGAGCGGCGAGATGCAGGACACGTCGGCCGTGGAGAGCGCCGTCAGGGAGACCTCGTCCTGGCCCGAGCGCTTGATGGCGCGCATCACCGTGTCGACGATCTGCTCGGGATCGCGCTCGCGTACGGGCCGGTAGATCATCCCCGCCTGGCAGAAACGGCAGCCCTCGGTGCAGCCGCGCGCGATCTCGATCGACATGCGGTCGAAGATCGCCTCGGGGCCGCCCGTCGGCGCGTCGTCAGGGAAGGGATACTGGTTCAGATCCACCAGCGCGCGCCCGACAGGGAGTGGCGCGTCAGGCACCACCGGGCGATCCACCACGTGCAAGCCGGTGTCCGGGTCGAGCCGCGTCTCGTAGAGCGAAGGGACGTACACCGCCCCCAGCTTCGCGAGCGCCACGAGGCGCTCCTTCCTGGGGACGCCGGCCTTCTTCAGTCGGGCCCATGTGAGCGAGACCTCGGTCGCCTTCTCCTCACCGTCGCCGATGACCAGCAGATCGAGGAAGGGAGCGATGGGCTCCGGGTGGGTGGCGACCGGGCCACCCGCGATGACCAGCGGATCGTCCTCTTCGCGGTCGGCGGCGCGCAGCGGGATGCCGCCGAGCTTCAGCATCGTCAGGATGTTCGAGTACGTCAGCTCGAACTGGAGCGAGAAGCCGACCACGTCGAAGTCACGCAGGGGTCTGGCCGACTCCAGCGCGACCAGCGGGAGACCCCTCCGGACGAGCTGCGCCTCCATGTCCACCCACGGCGCGTAGCAGCGCTCGGCGAGCGTGCGGGGGTCGTCGTTGAGGATCTTGTAGAGGATCTTGAAGCCGAGATGGCTCATCCCGATGTCGTAGACATCCGGGAAGGCCAGGCACACACGCGCCTCGACGCTCGACCAGTCCTTGACGATCGAGCCGACCTCGCCACCCGTGTAGCGCGCGGGTTTGTCGACCTGATCGAGGAACGCGGCGTACGGATGGTCGGGCAGGAGAGGGAGGTTGTCCATGTTGGGCTCCCGGCACCTAGCACGGTGAGCTGCTGCGCGGCACATCCACCGCAGTCGTGAGGCCGCGCGAGCGGGTCCAGAGAGCGCAGGCTGGAACACGGAGACCCGCACAGCAATGCAATGAATCTGCCTTTAGGACGGAATTCTGCGGGGTTGCAGGGCGGTCAGGCGCCCGATATGGTCCCGCCCTTCATGCCCACTTCCTTCGAGCTGGTCTCGGAATTCAAGCCCTGCGGTGATCAGCCGCGCGCCCTTCAAGAGATCAGTTCAGCGTTCGATCGAGGCGAACAGTCCCAGGTGCTGCTCGGCGTCACCGGCAGCGGAAAGACGTTCACGGCTGCCAAGGTCATCGAGCACCTCCAGAAGCCGACCCTCATCCTGGCGCCGAACAAGACGCTGGCGGCGCAGCTCTACGGGGAGATGCGTGAGCTCTTCCCGAACAACGCGGTTCAGTATTTCGTCAGCTACTACGACTACTACCAGCCCGAGGCCTACGTCCCGGCCAGCGACACGTACATCGAGAAGGACGCGATCATCAACGACGCGATCGACCGGATGCGCCACGCGGCCACGCACGCGCTCCTCTCGCGGCCGGACGTGATCATCGTCGCTTCGGTGAGCTGCATCTACGGCATCGGCTCGGCGGAGAGCTACCACGGGCTCCTCATCAAGCTGGAGAAGGGCGAGGAGTTCCGGCGAGACGAGCTCCTGCGGCGGCTGGTCGACATCCAGTACTTGCGCAATGACGTCGACTTTCACCGCGGCACGTTCCGGGTGCGCGGTGACGTGGTGGAGATCTTCCCGGCCTACGAGGAGTCGCTCGCCATCCGCGTCGAGTTCTTCGGTGACGAGATCGAGGCCATCAAGGAGGTCGACCCGGTCCGCGGGAAGGTCGTCGGTCAGCTCGACCGCTACGCGGTCTATCCAGGGTCCCACTACGTCACCGAGCAGCAGCAGCTCCGCCGCTCCATCGCCTCCATCCGCGAAGAGCTCCAGACCCGGATCGAGTTTTATGACAAAGCGGGCCGGTTCCTGGAGAAGCAGCGCATCGAGCAGAGGACGATGTACGACCTGGAGATGCTCGAGCAGATGGGCTTCTGCAACGGCATCGAGAACTACTCCCGGCACCTTTCGGGCCGGAACCCCGGCGAGCCTCCGCCGACCCTGATCGACTACTTCCCCAAGGACTTCCTGCTCATCGTCGACGAGTCCCACCAGACCATCCCCCAGGTGGCGGCGATGTACCGTGGTGATCGGGCGCGCAAGGAGACGCTCGTCGAGCATGGCTTCCGCATGCCGAGCGCGCTGGACAATCGCCCCCTCAAGTTCGAGGAGTTCGAGGAGCACTACAACCAGGTGCTCTTCGTCAGCGCCACGCCGGGCGAGTACGAGCTGACGCGCGTCGGGGGAACCGTCGTCGAGCAGATCATCCGGCCCACGGGGCTCACCGATCCGCAGATCACGGTGCGCCCGGTGGCGGGTCAGGTGGACGAGCTGCTCGCGCGCGTCCGCGAGACGGTGAGCGCTGGCGAACGTGTGCTGGTCACCACCTTGACCAAGCGCATGGCCGAGGATCTGACCGAGTACTACACCGAGCTGGGCGTGCGGGTGCGGTACCTCCATTCCGACATCGACACCCTGGAGCGGGTGGAGATCCTGCGCGATCTACGCCGGGGTGAGTTCGACGTGCTGGTGGGCATCAACCTCTTGCGTGAAGGTCTCGATCTCCCCGAGGTCTCGCTGGTGGCCATCCTCGACGCGGACAAGGAGGGGTTCCTGCGCAGCCCGCGTTCGCTGATCCAGACCATCGGCCGCGCTGCCCGTAACGTGCGCGGCCATGTGTTGATGTATGCCGACCGCATCACGGACGCGATGAAGCACGCGATCGGGGAGACCGACCGCCGCCGAGCCATCCAGGAGGCGTACAACATCGAGCACAACATCACCCCGGCCACGGTGAAGAAGGCCATCCTGGACCTGTCACCCACCTCCGGCGGGCGCGACTACTACGCCGTGTCCAAGGGGCCGGCCCGCACCGCTTCGCCGCAGGCTGCGCGCGACAAGCTCGACATTGCGGACCAGATCGAGGCGCTGCGGCAGGAGATGTTCACGGCCGCCGAGAACCTGGAGTTCGAGAAGGCCGCGCGCTTGCGCGATCAGCTCCGGAACCTCAAGGCACAGCAAGGCGTCGAGGACGTCGTCGAGGCGAGCGTCGCGAAGCCCACCAAGGAGCGACGGCCAGCATCGAGCGGGTCGGGTCGTCGTCGCAGCACGGCGGGCCCGGCAGGTACGGCGCCCAGCCGGGGGCGGGCCAAGAGCAAGAGCCGCTAGAGCGTGCGCTGGAGGCTGAGCTGCTAGCGCGCTGGCCGAGCGCTGCAGCTACAGCCGGAGGGGCGTTGCGCTGGCGCGGCCTGGCGTACGCAGGCCGAGAGACCTGTGAGGGCGAGCAGGGCCAGGACGAGCAGGGAGCCAGAGAGCCTCATGGGGCCCAGGGTCGCCGTGCTCGCGCCTCGCGTCAAACGCGCAGCGCCCTCAACGGCGCGCGGACCGCCACCTTCCACCATCGAGGCCCAGCGCGTGCTCCAGATAGGCTCGCTTGGGTGCGACCGAGGCCGCGTGGTAGGGGGACGGGAGCCGTCGGCGCCCGCAGCCGGGCAGATCCACGAGGATGCGATCTTCGGGCAGGAGCTTGCCCTCGTCGGCGAGGATCGCGTGCGCGAACATCTCGGCGAAGTCCTCCGTGGGATAGCGCGCCGCGGTGGGGGTCACGAAGCCTGCTCCGACCAGCGCGAGCCCACCTGCACAGACGTCGCGTGCCAGCGTCGCCGGCGTGCGTCTGGGCCGTGTCAGCGCATACCCCGGTACCAGCGGGTCGGGGTCGGCGCCGATCGTGTCCAGCAAGGTCCCCCAGGTCATGGGATCCAGCCCGTAGCGAGGCACGACGGCCCGCACCGTCGCGCCATCACGCGTGCCAGGCAGCGTGGTCGCGTCGGTGGTCATCAGCCGCCACGAGAACCCTGTGAACCCGGTCTCGCCCCGGATCTGCATGCGCCGCTCCCCATCGAGGATGAACTCGCCAGCCAGCAGAGACAGCGCGTGGCCCAGCTCGTGGAGGAGCAGGTAGCGGGCCGCGTGATGCAGCGCGCTGATGCGATCCGAGCCGCGTGGGCGGCGGAGAGGATCGTCGTCACCAACGATGGCCCCAGGATCCAGCGCGAGGGCGCGCCAGTAGAGCGCGGGGACCTCGACGTCTTTCAAGGGTCTATCGAAGGGAAACTGCGCAGCGTCGAGGAGGATGAAGCCTCCCGTGGCAGTCTCTTCGTCGACCGAACACGTCAGAAACACGGCGGCGGCGTCGCTCAGGTTCTCCGCGTACCAGACGCCATGGACCCGATCGAGCACACGCCGCGCGACGGGGTGGAGACCCCGCAGCACCGCCGCCGTCTCGTCGCGTAGCGACGGCGAGAGCTCCGGAAGCAGCTCACCGCGATTGGCGAGGTATTCCCACGCCCGGCTGCGGCAGGCGCCCACCGGCGGCACCAGCTTGTCCTCGACGTTCCCTGGTGGCTCAACCGGTGATCTGGAGAGCACCTCGGCGTAACGTGGGGGAACCGTCCTCGCACAACCGACTGTGACCAGAAGGAGCACTGCGTACAGTGCGCACCTTACGGTCTGGACAGCGTATCCCTCGACATCCGGCGCCAAGGCACGAAATGGCACCCATTGTCAATAGCATTATCTGCGCTGTCGGCCACCGAGGGCGCGCCCCTTTCGTGAGGTGGCGCTTCTTCTGCGGTGGGTTGGCGTGCATAAGATGAGCCTCATGCAATCCACGCTCCGGAGCCGTTTTCCGCTCGTCGTCGCTGCTCTGATGGCTGCAAGCGCCCCCATTGCGTGCGGGGATGACGATGGCGGTCGGAGCACGGACGGTGCGGGTGGGGGAGGTGCCGGGGCCGCTGGTGGTGGTGGCGATGGCGCAGGGGGCAACGACGCGACGGGCGGGGGCGGCGCTGGTGGCGGCGGTGGCGCTGGCGGCGATGGCGTGCTTCAGCTCGCCACGGGGATCGCGTGGCAGTGGCAACTCTCGGGCCTACCCCTCGATACGTCGATCGACGTCCCTGTCTATGACGTCGACCTGGTCACCACCACGGACGCGGAGTTCGCGACCCTCCGCGCCGCGGGTCGCAGCATCCTCTGTTACTTCAGCGCGGGCAGCTACGAGAGCTACCGTCCGGACTCCAGCGACTTTCCCGATTCCGTGAAGGGGAGCCCACTCGATCCCCCATTCCAGGACGAACTCTGGGTGGATGTCCGGAGCGCGGAGGTCCGCCAGATCATGCGCGCTCGGCTCGATCTCGCTGTCCAGCGCGGATGTGATGCCGTCGAGCCCGACAACGTCGACGGCTATACGAACGACAATGGTCTTGGACTCACGGCGACGGACCAGCTCGACTACAACCGCTTCATTGCCGAGGAGGCCCACGCCCGTGGCCTCTCGGTGGGGCTCAAGAATGACGTGGACCAGCTCGACGCGCTCGAGCCGTATTTCGACTGGGCCCTCAATGAGGAGTGCTTTGCGTACAGTGAATGCGATGCTTACGAGGGAAACTTCATTGCAGCGGGCAAAGCGGTGCTCCACGCCGAATATGTCGACGAGAGCGAGACCGCGACCGTGTGCGCGGTGACGCAGCCGCTCGGGTTGAGCACGATCATCAAGCGTATCGATCTCGATGCCTGGCGGGTCGCCTGCCCGTAGACGCGCTCGGTATTTCTCAGGCAGGCTCCAGGGCACGGGCCAGCAAGGGCGCGACGGAGCACAGGGCACCCGGTGTGGACGCGAGCTTCTGGCTGCCAGGGTGGGAGTCGGTGCCGATCAATGTCGTGATCTCTCCGCTTGCCCTGATCTTCTCCAGGGACTCCCCCGGCAGCACCAGGTGGCTCGTCACGGCGTGCACCTTCGTCGCGCCAGCAGCGCGATAGGCCCGCGCGGCCTGCACCAGTGAACCCCCGGTGCGGATCATGTCGTCGTAGATGACCACCTCGCGTCCCGCCACGTCGGCGTTCACGCCCGTGACCCCCAGGCCGCCCTCCCGGCGTTCCTTGTAGACGAACGCAGGCTCGACCCCCAGGTCCCGCGCGAGGCTCTGCACCCACTTGGCGCGTCCTGCATCGGTGGCAGCGAGCACGTACGGGCGGTCGCCCATCAGCGCCTTCACGGCCTCGCAGATGAGCGGCGCACCATAAACGTGCCGTGTCACGTGGCTATCGTCGAAATAATACGCGATGCCGTCCGTGTGCAGGTCGAACAGGAAGACGCGGTTGCCGCCCTCGCAGGATGGAATGGCGGACACGAGGTGGGCTCGCGTCTTCGCCGTGACGACCTCTCCGGGCTTCACGGCGCGCTCCATCGTGGCGTACCCGAAGTACGGAATGATGATCGACAGGGACCGCGCTCCAGCCCGCGAGATGGCATACCCGAGATCGTAGAGCTCGAGCCAGTCGAGATCGTTGGGGGTGCCGCCGAGCAAGGTCACGTCGCGACCCCAGCAGTCGGTGGCGACACGCAAATACCGCTCGCCGTCGGGGAACACCTTGTGTTCGACGTCGCCGGGCTCGAAATCACCGGCCGCCAGGAAGGCGGGGACGAGGTAGGTGTAGCTTTGAATGGTGAAGAGCAGGCGCTTCATGATCGACCTCGATGCTTCTGATCTCGATGCTTCTGACGAGGCGGACGTCGGCTTCCGGGTGCCGTCCCTGGCGCTCTCTTCTCGGTGCGAGCAGGACCTCCAGGCGTCGGGGCCGAGCGCGCAGGGGCAGCGTCGCGTGTGGGCGCAGCGTCGCGCGCGGGTGCGGCATCGCGTGCGGGAGCGGCGTCGCGTGCGGGGCGTCGAGCGAGGGTCGCGAGCACGCTCTTCAGGTGAGGCTCCGCGCCGGGTTCAGGCGGGAAATCGCTGGGATCGGGCAGATCCTTGAGCTGCTCCAGCGCGCACCCTGCCTCGTGTGCGGCGTTGCGCAGGCGTCGTCGGAAGGTGCCTCGCGCGATCCCGCGGTGGTTCGTGCACGAGAGCAGCCTGCCACCCGGCGAGAGTACCGAGAGGGCCAGCGCAGCGAGCTTTCCGTAGTCGCTCTCGGCGCTGAAACGGCTCTTCTTCGTCGTCGCATAGCTCGGCGGATCGAGCAGCACCAGGTCATAGTGCTCGCCAGCTTTCGCTGCGGCCTTCAACCAGGGGAAGACGTCGGCTTCCACCACCACGTGCGCCCCGGGGTCGGCGCCGGCCGCGTCCAGGTTCCGCCGCGCCCACGCCATCGCTCCGCGCGAGACATCCACCGTCACGCTCTCGCGTGCGCCGCCAGCCACCGCTGCCACCGTGAAGGCCCCGGTGTAGGCGAACAGATTCAGCACCCGCGCGCCGCCCGAGAGCGCCTGCACCCTCCGCCGGTTCTCCCGTTGATCGAGGAAGATCCCCGTCGACAGCCCGTCGCCGAGGCGCACCTCGTAGGGCAGCCCGCCCTCGAGCACCGTGAACGCTTCTGGCGCGCTCTCGCCGCGGACTGCCTGCCGAGGCGCGAACTCGTCCCGCCGCGTGTCCACGATCACGCTCGCATGCTTCGGGCGGCTCTTCACGTACACCCCCCGCACCCGCGGCAGGTCCCCTTCCTCGACCCCGAGGCGGTAGACCGCGTCCAGGATCACGTCCCGCGCGCTCTCCGCTTCCTCCGAGGACAGCGACACCACGAGGTGCTCGCCATACACGTCCACCGCCACCCCGGGCAGCCCGTCCCCACCCCCGTTCACCAGGCGAAATGCCGTCAACCCCTCGTCATGGGCGAGCCCGTACCGCCGATCGGACGCCTCCGAGAGGGCGCGCGCGACGACCGCCGGGTCCGTGAGCGCCACGCTCTGCGAGGGCTCCAGCCAGCCTGCGAGTTCGGGCGGCGCGGGGGCACGGAAGGTGATCGGGGCGCCTCCCTCCGGATGGCGCAGCGAAAGCGCCGCCGCATGGAGCAGCAAGCGTGGCGCCGCCGCTCCCCCGTAGAGTTTGTCGCCTGCGATGGGCAGCCCTTCCGCCGCGAGCTGCACCCGGAGCTGGTGCGTGCGCCCCGTCTCCGGCCGCAGCTCGAGCAGCGCCCGGTCTCCTCGACGCGATAGCACCCGGCAGCGCGTCACCGCCTCTTGCCCCCGCGGATCCCGTCGCGCGCCGCCCTTGTCGTGCGCCCCGGCCAGCGGCAGCGCGCGCATGGCGCCGTCCTCGCCCGGCACGAGCAGGTGGCGAAGCACCGAGGGGAGCTGACGCCCCTCCGCCCACGTCACCGCAGCGATGTACGTCTTCTCGACCTCGCGTCCCTCGAACTGCCGCGCGAGCGAAGCGTTCGCCTCGCGACGCCGTGTGAACGACAACACGCCGGACGTGTCCCGATCGAGCCGCTGGTGGATCCCCAGATACGGATCCGTCTCACCTCGGGTCTCCGTGAGGTAGGCGCGCAGGCGGCTCCAGGCATCGTCGGTCCGGTCCGGCTCGGGCGCGTGCGTCGAGATGCCGGCCGGCTTGGCCACCACGAGGAGATCGGCATCCTCGTGAAGGATCCACGCGGAGCGCCAGTGAGGCCAGATGGCCTGGACAGGGAGGCGAGGGAGCAAGGTCGCCGTCTACTACCCCAGACGCTGCCCACGGGTAACCGTCTTGGCGCGCTCCCGACCTGTCTCGCGGCGCGACCTGGTGGGCATCAGCTCATTCCGCCGCCTGCAAGGCCTCGTACACGGCGTGCCGGATCGACGCCGGGAACGGCCCGGCCATCCCGGCCAGCGCCGTGTTCGTCAGCACCACGACCGTGAGCGAGGCCGCTGGATCCACCCAGAAGTGGTTTCCGTAGACCCCACCCCACTGGACCGTCCCCGCACCGGACGGCATCCCGCCCCCCTCTGCCTGCTTCAGCACGGCGAACCCGTAGCCGAACCCCCAGCGCCCGCCCTCTTGCTCCACCTCCAGGGAGCCGATCTGGTTCGACGTCATCGCCGCCGCCGTGGCCGGGCGCAGGATCTTGCCTCCACCGGTGCGCAGCGCCTCGAGGAACGTCACGTACGCGTCCGCCGTCCCGACCATGCTCGCTCCACCCGACGGATACGAGCGCCCGTCGAAATCCCGGGACGGCGAGAAGACGAGCGCCCCCTGCATGAACGGCACCTCCTGCGGCTCCGTCATGCGCGCGGGCCGGGGCGAGGCGTCGACATACGGCATCGCGACCCGGCGTGGGTCTCCCGAAGGGAAGGCCAGGTCGATCCCGAGCGGCCCCGTGATCCAGCGCTGCACGACCTCGCCGAGCGTTCCCCCTCCAGCGCGGGCCACCACGGCTCCGAGCACGTCCGTGGCCAGCGAGTATTGCCAGCGTGTGCCGGGCTCGAAGCTCAAGGGCACCTGCTGAAGGCGCCGCAAGTTCTCCTCGAGAGACAACCCTGGTTGATCGAGCCCACCGGACACCCGCAGCCGCAGGAACGCTTCACGTCCCACCGCGTCCAGCCCGTAGCCGAGGCCCGACGTGTGCGTGAGCAGCTGCCTCACCGTGATGGTCGGCGCGCGCCCGTCGGCGAGCCGCGGCCGAAAGCTCGGTAGCCACGTCGTGACCGGATCGTCGAGCTTCAGCAAGCCTCGATCGACCAGCGCCAGCGCCGCCGCCGAGACCACCGGCTTGGTCATCGAGGCCAGGCGAAAGGGCGTGTCCTCCCGGACGGGCTGTCCAGCTTCCCGATCTGCGAACCCTGCGGCGCGTCGGTACACCACCGCCCCCTCTCGGGCCACCACGACCACCATACCCACGATGCGCTCCTCGGCGAGCGCCGCATCCACCGCGGCATCCAGCCGACGCTTCAGCGCCTCCTCGAAGCCTCCCGCCACATGCGCGCGTGGAGAGCCGCCATGCCTCCCTGGTTGTCGCGACCCCACCCGAGGTGCCTCGGCCTCGGGGGGCTGCGTTCCCTGAACCCCCGCGGCCCCCGCGGCCCCCGCGGCTCCCGCAGCGCATCCCCCTTGGAGCAGCGGCAACAGGACAGCGAACAAAGCGGCGCCAGCCGCGCTCCAAGATGCGCGTCGTATTTCCATAGTGATCGATACATATGGTCGACAGCGAGGTCGGTCAACGCCATTCTGTAGTGACCACTATGAAGCACCTCCAGCCTCCTGATCCTGAGCCCAGCCCCCGCGGCCGCCCGCGCGGCTTCGATCGCCAGGCGGCCCTGGAGGCGGCCCTCCACCTGTTCTGGCAGCACGGCTACGACGCTACCTCCCTGGCCGATCTCACGGCCGCGATGGGGATCTCTCCACCCAGCCTTTACGCAGCCTTTGGCAGCAAGAAGGGCCTCTTCCTCGAAGCCGTGGATCTCTATGCCTCCACCCATGGCGCCAGCACTGCCCGCGCCTTCACCGAGGAACCGACCGCGCACGCCACCATCCGCCGCATGCTCTTGGAGATGGCGGCCGTGTTCAGCGACCCCGCGCACCCGACCGGATGCTTCATCGTCCTCGGCGCCACCAACTGCGTCCCTGCCTCGGCCGACATCGTCGCTGCGCTGCGGGATCGACGCATCGCCAACGAGAAGCTGCTGCGTGAGCGCATCGTCCGCGGCATCCGTGAGGGCGAGCTCCCCGCCGGGACCGACGCCGCCGCGCTCGCCAAGTTCTACGGGGCCATCATTCAGGGAATGTCCATCCAGGCCCGGGATGGCGCCTCCCGCGCCGAGCTGGAGGAGGTCGCACGCAGAGCCCTCGATGCCTGGCCTCCCGTGACCTCGTCCACCGGCGCCCCCTCTGCGCGCCAGAAGCCCGCGGCCCGCACGCGGAAGCGCAAGCCGGCCACGGACTGACGCCCAACCGGGGCGTCGCTCAGCGCTCCAGCGACGTCTCGAAGGCGCGCTTCACCGCCTCCACCGGGCTCCCGAACGCCTCCGCGACGACCTTCAGGTAACGCCCCTCGGCGTCCAAGATCGTGCGCCTCGCTTCCTCCTCGCTCAGCTCCTTCAAGCGGAACGCTGCGAGCGCTTGCGCCGCTTCCTCGTCGGCCTTCTCGAACGCCGCCTTCAGCGCGTCGCGCTTCTCCGGAGACAGCTTCCGCCCCAGCTTCGCCTCGGCACCCTCCAGGCGCATGGCCGAGGGCATGTACTCCTCCATCCCCACCTTCGCGTCGAACAGCGCGCGAGGCAGCCCCGACTCCTTGAAGTCGTCGCCAGCGCCTTCCTCCGGTGGCTCTCCGGCAGGCATGTCGATCATCGGCTCCGCGGGCGCCGGCCCCTCGTCCTCGCGAGGCGGAGGCTTTTTCCCGGGCGCTGACGGCTGTCGCCCCGAGGCGGCCCCGGTGGCCCCGGACGCTGGCCTCCTGGGCTCCTCGTCACCCTTCCCTCCTGGCGTTCCTGCATGGCCCTCCGCCAGAGGGGCTGCGGCAGGTCGCGTCGCCTGCCAGACCAGCACACCCCCCAGCAGCGCTGCGGCCACGATGGCCGGGACCACCCACCGCCGTGTCTCCTCCGTTCCGTTGCTCATTGCGCCACGTATTCCCTGTCGGTCGGAGCCTCTCGTCGGACGACGACATGGTAGCCATACGGCGTCCGCACGGGGCCACCGACTTCGCCGATGCGCAGCCCCTCCAGCGCCTCTTCGAGCGCTGCGGGGAGCGTCCCCTTCCGGAAGACGCCCAGCTCCCCACCGCGCTTCCCGCTCGCGTCATCGGAGCGCTCTGCCGCGATGAGCCCGAAGCGGACCGGATCCTGCCGCGCCTCTTCCACGATGCGCGTGGCCTCCGCCAGCGCCTCCGCCTCGGAGCGCTTCACCCCCGCCTTCGCTTTCTGCGCCCCCTGAAAGCTGACCAGCACATGGGCGCCCGCGAGCAGCACCTGCGCGGGTGGCGCGGCCACGCGCTGGAAGACGAGGTAACCGAAGTCCGACGCCACGGGCGCGGAGATCCCCCCCTCAGGCAACGCACTCACGGCCCGATCGTAGCCTGGCGGATACCGGCCGGTGTTGGTCGTCCACGCGCCGAGGTAGCCCCCTTTTTCCCGATCGTAGCCGTCGGACTCCTTCCGGATCTGCGCCTCGAACCCGGCCGGATCCCGCTGCGCCGCCGTCGTCAGCGCCTCGGCACGCGCCAGCGCTTCCGCGCGCGTCCGCGTGAGCGAGGTCGGCGCGCGCGTGGCGCCCGACCACGCCACCACCAGCTGTCGCGCTGCCACCCGCGTATCGACGACCGGCGCCTCCCGCCGGTAGATCCGGATCCCGAAATCCGTCGCGAAAGGCTCCGAGATCGCGCCCACCGTGAGCCCCAGGATTGCCTCGTCCAGCTCTTTCTGCTGTCCCGGTGTCCACGTCCCCAGATCCCCTCCGGAGGCAGCCATCGGATCTTCCGAACGCGCCCGCGCCAGCTCCGCGAACCGCCCCGGGTCCTTGCGCAGCTCGGCCACCAGGCTCTGTGCCAGCGTCATCGCTTCCGCCTCGGAGCGCGTGGATTTCAGCGGTCCACCCGCCGTGGCGCCGGCACGCTGGCCTGGAACGTTCGTCCCCTGCGCGGCGTTCCCGGGACCCGTGGCCTCCGAACCTGCCCGCGCCTTTCCCTGCGAAGGCTCCGCGCTCGGCTTCGCCACCGCTCGGGCGTGATCTCCGTGGGCGTGATCCCCGTGCGCGTGATCTCCGTGCGCGTGATCTCCGTGTGCGTGATCCCCGTGCGCGTGGTCCTCGCGCTTTCCGGCAGCTTCCCCCGCGGGCTTCTCGGCAGCGAGCCCCCCGAGCGCCCCCTCGTGCTCGCGCAGATCGAACGATGCACCGCCTTGCTGATGCACGTTCACATGGGTGATCGTGATCATCGACGCCGCGATCCTCTGGCGGGCTTCTCCTCCAGGCTGCCCCGTGGTCCCCGATGATCCAGCGGCACCCGGCGCTGCCGTCGCCTCGGCGGCTGCGCTGCTCGCCCCTGGCCCGGACCCACCCCTCGCGCCCCCGTCACCGCGACATCCCGAGACGCCCAGGCTCACCGCCAGCAATCCAGCAGCCCAGCACCTCGCTCGATCCTTCATCATCCTGTTCACCACGCCTCCGTCAACAGCGACGCCGGCAGCGCATCCACCCGGACCGCCACCCCGTGCTTCGCGCAGTCCGCATCTCCGCGGCTCGTCACCCCCCAGAGCCGCTCTTCGTCCCCCACCGTCATGAATACAGGCCCCCCGGAGTCGCCATCGCACGTCATCGCTGGAGCGCTCTCGTAGACCAGCTCGACGGCGGACACCTCCGTCACTGCCACGGTCCCCTCCCGCTTGGCGAAAGGTGGCGGCGCCTCCGCGCGCCCGAAGCCCACCACCCGAGCGGCCATCCCTCTCTCGGGCGCCGCATCCAGCTGGTCCCCCAGCACCACCGGCGCCACAGGGGCAACGCCCTCCAGCCGCAGCACCGCGGCATCGTGCGCCAGCGTCAGCGCATTGAACTCGGGGTGCACCCGGATCTCGCGCACCCGGAACAGGAGCCCCTCGAGACCGGCGCCCAGCTCTCCTCGCCCCGGGTCCGACACGTCACCGAACAGCACCACGAACGACGCCGCGGGCAGCTTCCCCACGCAGTGCGCTGCCGTCAGCACCCGATCCGGCCCGATCAGTGACCCCGTGCAGGCAGGAACGCCAGCGCGCTGGCAGTCCACATCCAGCGTGTTGATCGCCACCACCGCCGGATCTCCACCTGCGAGCACCCCACCGAGGATCCCCTGCGCCGCTTCCCCGAGCCCCCCGACCCGCCCGCCGGCGTGATCCTCGAGCGCCCCCTCATCGACCTCCTGCGCGCAGGTTCCGGCTCCAGCGCCTCCAGCGCCCGACCCCCCCCCACCGGACCCCGGCGCTGGCCGGGCGTCCTCTTCACCGCAGCCGGTGGCACCCGCGAGCGCGAGCGCCACCAGCGCGGCCCCGGCGTGTGCGCGCATCGACCTCAGCAGTCCGTGTCCTGGAACTGGCAGAAACAATCGCACGCCCCGTCGCCCTTGTAGGACGCCGGGCAGTTGCCCTTCCTGCTCGTCCCGCGCCAGTCGTACTTGCACGACGGCGCCTTCGCCTCGTCGTCCACGCAGGCCGCGAACTGGTCATTGCAGTACGGGCTCGCCATCGCGTGACCACCGTGCTTGCTCGTCCGCACGCACTGATCGTGGTTCGTGCAGTCCTTCGTGAACTGCGACCCATTGCTGCTCGTCCCGCAGTTGCCGTAATTGGCCCCGCTGAAGTTCTCACCGAGCTTCTTCCCCGTATCGCAGCAATCACCCGAGAACGAGCACTTGTTGCAATCGTGACACCCCGTCACCGTCGTGTTCGTGGCTGCATAGCGCCGCCAGCTCGTCCAGGCGCGGGCCGCCTCGCCGAGGATCTCTCGCCGCAGCGGCATTGCCGTCGGCCACTGCGACCATTGCACGTCCACGGCGCGGAACAGCCGCTCCTCCGCGGCCGTCAGCCGGCGCGCTGCGTCGTACTCCTCCTTGGTCGTCACGTGCTCGATCGAAGGGAAGAACTCCGCCTCCAGGGCCGCCAGGAGCCGCCGCACTGCCGCCCGATCCACCTCCGAGAACGCCGTGGGCGACCCGTCACCCGCGTTCACCCCGTCGAGCACCGTGCCCGACTCGTCGTAGCGTGCGCTGAGCACCATCCCGTTCAGCTCCACCCGCACCTCGAGCGCACCATCCTCGTGCTCGACGCTGGAGAAGCGGATGTCCACACCCTCATCCACGATCGCGCCGGACACCTTCTCCGGCGTCCTCTCCAGCCGGAGGCCCGGATCCTGGTGGACCTCACCGAAGATCGGCTCGTCCCCGGCGTCCTCCTCGGGGCTGCCCAGCGCACACCCCACCGCCAGGCCACCTGCTACCGCCAGCGTCGCCACCGCCAGCACCGAGCGCAGCATCCGCATAGTTGCAATCTCCTTCACGAACAGCTCGTGACTCGACTCGCGCACATTGCTCCGAGTCTCGCCACCATATCGATACTTGTTTGAGCTGTGAACGATCGTCCTTCATTTCGCTCGGCTGGGATAACTACAGCGTTCGATCGCGCAACTTTGCATTCTGCGCGGCTTCTGCACCTCGCGGCAGCGCACCGGGGTGAGCTGCTGCACGAAATGGACGACTCTCACCACCGCTGGCGTGGCAATGGGGCATGAACCCTCTCCGCGAGCGAGGCTGCTCCGCGAGCGAGGCTGCCCGCGTTCATCGCGCGAGGTGCGTAAAGGCAGCGCCAGCGTCTGACACAGGGCGGCTCGCGGTGCGACATCCCTTTCGCACGCCGTCGTTCGTGACGCGCTGAGCCATGGTCACGCCGCCGACCGATGAATCGTGTTCATTTCCCGCGAACCAACCAGGAGGGCATTGCAGTCTCATCGAAGTGCCACTCCCCCGGCGCGCCCCGGTGGGCCAAGAGCACACCTGCGACGTCCAGCGACACATTTTATAGTCCCGTCATTCCGAGGAGTTAGCTGCTGCACTCCATTTATTTGAGGTGCCTGCCCTTGCCCGTCCTCTGGCAGTGTCTAACCATACAACATCGAAACCGCCGGCGCCGTTTGCTGGGGACGTGCTCCAGATCGGAACACCGGCTTCATTGCCCTGATGGAGGCATTCACGTGGCTCAGAAATACCGTCCCACGTCCATTCCCCGCCGACGGGTGCTCGACGAAGCGCCGGTCGGCGCGCTGGATTTATTACGAGGCGCGACATGGCCATGCCTCGACGTCTCCCCGATGATCTCCCAGCACGAACGTCGTGCCGCCGAGCATCGACAGGAATTATTACGGTAGGTGAGCGGCTCCCCGCCGGAGGCAAGCGTCCACGCCCCCCAAGCAAGGCGCTCCGTGTCATGCGAGCGTCGCCCCGCTTCCCTCGGTGGGGAGGGAGCGCTGGCCTCCGCGCTGCGAGTGGCTCACCGAGCAGCGACCCCCACAAATCGTACCCACCCTCGAGCCTGTCGGAAGCCGGTCGCACCCCGCGCCGCCGAAGCGCTCCCGACGCCTCACCCTCCCGGTGACCATTGCGCACTCCTCGGGTCGTCGAGGTGATTTTCGACCTCCCGTGCAGGCGTAATGGTGCTGCTGGCTCCCCGGTGAATCTTTCCCCCTGCGCCCACGCGCGGGCGCCGTGGTCATGTCGCGCATCAGCGGTCGTGCCCACGACGTCACCACCGGGCCTCCCACTTTCGGACAGCCCCCCTGCGGGGTAACCTCCAACTTATCTGCGGGGTAACCTCTGGCCTGCCTGCGGGGTAACCTCTTTCTCAGCGCCCTGACGCGATGGCTTCCCGGGAAGGTGGGACCGTGCCTCTTACGCTGCAGATCAACGGCAAACCCCACCTCATCGACGTCGATGAGGACACCCCGCTCCTGTACGTACTCCGCGACGAGCTCCACCTGAACGGCGCCAAGTACGGCTGCGGTGTCGGGCAGTGCGGCGCCTGCACCGTGCTGAGCGACGGCGTGCCGCTGCGCTCGTGCTTCGTGCCCGCCGCGGCGCTGACGGCGCGGTCGATCACCTCCCTGGAGGGACTGCGGGCCCCCGATGGCAAGCTGCATCCACTCCAGGAGGCCTTCCTGGAGGTGCAAGCCGGCCAGTGTGGCTACTGCATCCCCGGCATGATCATGGCCGCCGCGGCCCTGCTGAATGCGAAGCCGCGCCCCACCTCCGCAGAGATTCGCACCGCGCTGGACGCCAACCTGTGCCGGTGCGGCTCCCACAACCGCATCGTCCAGGCCATCGAACGGGCGGCACAGCGCCTCCCTGGCTCCTCCGGTCTCCAGGGAACCACGGGGTCACCCACCTCGCCGGGCGCCCAGGGCTCGCCGGGCGCATCGCCGGGTCCGTCGCCGGGCGCCCAGGGGAGGCTCCCGTGACCCTCCGACCCACGCGACGTGCCTTGCTCCGTGGGGCCCTGGTCCTCGGCTTCTCGCTGACCGGCATCGACACCCGCGCGCAGAAACCGGCGCCCTCCTCGCCCCGGAGAACGCTGGGCGATCTCGCCAGGAACCCACGCCTCGACGCCTGGCTGCGGATCGCGGCAGACGGCAGCGTGACGCTCCAGGTGGGCAAGGTGGAGCTGGGGCAGGGCGCACTGACCGCGCTGGGCCAGATCTGCGCCGACGAGCTGGACATCGACCTCGCGCGCCTCGCCATCCTCTCCGGCGACACCCGCGCTTGCCCCGACCAGGGCACCACCACCGGCAGCCAGTCCATGTCCGAGGGCGGCACCACCGTGCGCCACGTCGCGGCCGAGGCGCGCGCCCTCCTGCTCGCCAGGGCCGCCGAACGCCTCGGCGCTCCAGCAGCGCGCCTCCGCGTCGAGGACGGCACCATCACCGACCCACGGAGCGGCAAATCGGTGACGTACGGGCGCCTCGTGCAGGAGCACGCGCTCGACCGCGAAGCCACCCAGGGCGCCTCGTTCAAGCCGATCGCAGCCCGCCGCTACATCGGCCGCCCCGTCCACCGTCGTGACCTCCCCGCCAAGATCACCGGCGAGCCCATCTTCCTCCACGACCTGCGCCCCGACACCCTGGCGCATGGCCGCATCGTCCGCGCCCCCTCCCACGGAGCGACCCTCCTCGGCGCCGACGAAGCCCTCGTCGCCAGCCTGCCCGGCGTCCTGAAGGTTCACCGAGACGGCGACTTCCTCGGCGTGATCGCCGCGAAGGAGTGGCAAGCCATCAAGGCCGCGGCGGCCCTCGCGCGCTCCGCCCGGTGGCGCGAGACCGCCGTGCTCCCCATCGACCCCTACGCCTGGCTCCTCGCTCAACCCGCCGACGAGACCGTCATCCAGCACCTCGAGCGCAACGCCGGCCCCACCCCCAGCCGCACCCTGGAGGCCACCTACCGCAGGCCGTACCAGATGCACGCCTCCATCGGCCCCTCCTGCGCCGTTGCCGCGTGGGACGGCGACGTCATGACCGTCCACACCCACAGCCAGAGCGTCTTCGCCACCGCCGAAGCCATCGCCAAGGTCCTCGGCCTCCCCAGGGCCAAGGTCTGGGGCCGCCACATGCAGGGCGCCGGCTGCTACGGCCACAACGGCGCAGACGACGCCGCCGCCGACGCCGCCCTCCTCGCCCGCGCCCTCCCTGGCCGCGCCATCCGCGTCCAGTGGTCCCGCGAAGACGAGCACACCCACGAGCCCTACGGCTCCGCCATGCTCGCCCGGGTCCGTGCCACCCTCGACCCTCAGGGCAATGTCCTCGACTGGACCTACGACCTCTGGTCCACCCCCCACAACACCCGCCCTGGCGGCCACCCGGGCAACCTCCTCCCCGCCCGCACCCTCGCCACCCCCTTCCCCCAGCCCACCCCGCGCACGAGCCGCCCCCCCAACTTCTCCGCCGACCGCAACGCCATTCCCCTCTATGCGTTCCCTGGCCAGAAGATCACCACCCACTTCGTCAAGGCCATGCCCCTCCGCGCCTCCGCGCACCGCAGCCTTGGCGCCTACGCCAACGTCTTCGCCCTCGAATCCTTCATGGACGAGCTGGCCCACGCCGCCGACCTCGACCCCCTCGACTTCCGCCTCCGCCACCTGAAGAACGAGCGTGCCCGCGCCGTCCTCGACAAGGCCGCCGCGGCCTTCGGCTGGAAGACCTTCACCCGCACCCCTGGCCGCGGCCGCGGCATCGCCTTCGCCCAGTACAAGAACGTCGGCAGCCACTGCGCCGTCTGCCTCGACGTCCAGCTCGACCCGACCACCCACACCCTGCGCGTCCTCCGCGCCGTCACCGCCGTCGATGCCGGCGAGATCGTCAACCCCGACGGCCTCACCAACCAGATCGAAGGCGGCCTGATCCAGTCCTTGAGCTGGACTCTCAAAGAAGCCGTCCGCCACGACACCCAGCGCATCCTCTCCCGCGACTGGAACAGCTACCCCATCCTCACCTTCTCCGAGGTCCCTCCCATCACCGTCGCCCTCCTCGACCGCCCCGGAGAGCCCTTCCTCGGCGCCGGCGAAGCCGCTCAGGGTCCTACCGCTGCAGCCCTCGCCAACGCCCTCTTCGACGCGACGGGCCTTCGCGCCCGCGACCTCCCCCTCACCCCCGAGCGCCTCCGCGCCCTCGCTGCCTCGCGAGAAAAGCCTGCCCCTTGAGCATCGATTGCAGACGTCCAGCCATGGCGCGTCGACGTGACCGTAGAAGACACGTGCATCATCGATGGCTCCCCGAGAGGTCCTCGCGACGGACGCGCCCCCATCGGCCCGCCCATCTCCCGCGCCCATCGGCCCGCAAATCCGCATACACATCAGCCGACCAGGAGCCGAGAATGACCCTGATGACCGACCCCAGCGAAGAAGAGATCCTCCACGCACGCATCCGTGATGCCTGGAGCGACTTCCCGACACCTCACCCGGACCACCTCCAGCAGATCGCGTGGGCGCACCCTGGCCTCCTGGAGGCCTTCGCGGGGGTCGCTCCCATCGACGTCAAAACGACCTCGAACGCCTTCCAGGGCTGCACACCGCTGCTCGATTTGCGTCCCGAGGCGGCAGCGGCCTACCTGGGCCCCTTTCTCCTGTCCTTCCTCCAGGGCGCCCAAGACCAACGCACGCTGGGCATTTTCGTGGATCTGATCCCCCGCGCCCACCTCCTCACCTGCCTCGGCCTGGAATCGTTCTGGCGCTGCACCATCGGCCCCCACGTCGCGCCGCGTGCGGCCAGCACGCTCGCCGCGTTCATCGACTACCTCTGCCGTGGCCGCAGAGACTTCGCCATCACCGAGGCGAACGCCGAGACGATGCGAACGCTGATGGCCATCCACCTGCGACCGGATGAAGCGCGAGCCCGGCGATGACCCCCTGGACCACCCACCACATCCCCTCCCAGACCGGCAAGACCACCATCGTCACCGGCGCCACCGGCGGCCTCGGCTACGAGACCGCCCTCGCCCTCGCCGCAGCCGGCGCCTGCGTCCTCCTCGCCGGCCGCAACGAAGCCAAGGCGCGCGCCGCCATCGACCGCATCCACACCGCCCACCCCACCGCCCAGGTCCACTTCCACCCCCTCGACTGCGGAAGCCTCGCCTCCGTCGCCACCTTCGCCGAGCGCATCACCCGGGAGTTCGAGGCCATCGACATCCTGATCAACAACGCCGGCGTCATGACCCCCCCGCGCCGCCGCACCACCGCCGACGGCTTCGAGCTCCAGTTCGGCACCAACTACCTCGCCCACTTCGCCCTGACCGCGCGCCTCCTCCCCCTCTTGCGCCGCGCCCCTGGCCCGCGCGTCGTCAACCTCAGCAGCCTCGCCCACCACCGAGGCGCGATCCACTTCCACGACCTCCAGTCCGAGCGCCCCTACGACGCCTGGCGCGCCTACGGCCAGTCCAAGCTCGCCCTGCTCCTCTTCACCTTCGAACTCCAGCGCCGCAGCGACGCCCACGGCTGGGGCCTCCACGCCAGCGCAGCCCACCCTGGCTACGCCCACACCGACCTCCTCACCAACGGCCCTGGCAGCGAAGGCTGGCTCCAGCCCCTCGTCAAACTCAGCGCCTACCTCAACCTCGTCCTCGGCCACAGCGCAGCCGCCGGCACCTTGCCCACCCTCTTCGCCGCCACCGCCCCCGAAGCCCGCGGCGCCGCCTACTACGGCCCCGCTGGCCTCCTGGAGCTGAAAGGTCCCGTCGGTGAAGCGCGCCTCGCCCCCCAGGCCCGAGACCGCGCCGCCGCCGAGCACCTCTGGCGCATCTCCGAACGCCTCACCGCCGTGACCTTCGACCCGACCCACCCCGCCGCGACCTGACCCGCCGCCCCCCGTGCTTCCATCGCGACCTGGCCTGTCGCCACCTGCGCCTCTCGGCACCTCATCACGACCCTGCGGCCGCTGACCTCGCGCGCGCTCTCCGCTCCTTCTTCCCAGCCGGAAGCCCCTCCATCCGCCTCACGCGCCACGCCTCGACCCCCCGGCTCAGCCGCGCGGCCATGCTCCTGGACGCTGCAGAGCTACCGACCCCGCTCTTCGCGAGGGCCAGGATGAGTCCAACGCCGAGCGTCACCCCGATCACCAGCCCAACCACCAGCGCGAGCCGACCATCTTCGACCGAAAGCTGACTCGCCACCACCAACCCGAGCGCCAGCGACCCCCCCAGCGCTACCCACGTCAACACCACCTGCGCGTGGCTGAGCGGGGCCACCTTGATCTCGACCTCCTCCGGCGTGAGGTCCGACCACCGCACATAGATGACTGCACCTTCGCGACTTCCCCTGCGCAGGTACACCCCGGCCTCCGCGTGCTCTCCTGCCAGGCTCGACAGGAGCGACGGACTCACCTCTTCATCCCCCTCGACCACCGACCGCGCCACCTCCAGCAACTCCTCCTGCACCGGGCGAAGCAGCTCGATCGGCGGCAACGCATGGGGCGCCATCGGACGAGACCCATGGAACCAGGAGAGCGGGAGACTGCACCGGAGCAGGGGATCACGTGCCTGTGCCATCCCCCTGATCTTCCGACCGAGGCCTTGCCTGATTCAACCATCAAACGAAGCGCCCGTCCCCGCCTCGCGTCTGCGGCGCGTCTCCGGCCCTCCTTCGCCGGGTGTGACCCCTCGTGACGCCCTAGGATGGCCCGCATGTACCGCGAGCCTCCTGCGCAATCCCCCCTGGTCATCACCGCCCTCAACGGCGTCCTCGTCGCCCACGACCGCATGACCGGCCGACCCGCCTGGCGCTTCGAGGCCACCCGCACGAGCGCCCACACCTCACCGACCCTGTGCATCGTCGAAGGCCCCCGCGTGGTCAGCGTGAGCTGCAAGCTCCCCCATACGAAGTGGAAATCCCCGAACGCCGCGTCCGAGATCAACTGCCTCGACTACCTGACCGGACGACTCCTCTGGACCCGCGACGTCACCACCCACGAGAACATCAACGTCTACAGCGCCACGCTCCTCGTCGAAGGCGGCCAGGTGCTGCTCACCCACGGCGACCGCCTCTTCGCCTGTGCCCTCGAAGACGGCGCCCTCCTCTGGGAGCAACCCCTCCAGGGCGGCATGGGAGAAGGCCACCCGAAGCTTTCGGCCCTCGCCGTCCCCGGACGCGCCGCCCAGGCCGATCGCCGCTAAGCTGCTCCTCGACGCTCAGGAGCGACGAATCTCTGCGACCGATGATGGCCAGCAAGCCGCTCTGCGTTCAGCACTCTACCCGTTCGCTCCACTCCGCTCGCGTCGCCATCCCAACCTCCAGTGCCTTTGATGGCTTCTGGAGTTCCCCTTCCACGCTCGGCTGGTCACGATGGCAGGGGCCGGACGGATACTGAACAGGATATCCGTTGGGGTACGTCGATGCGAACGGTGCGGATGTGGCACCTCGCTGCCGGGCGAAATTACCGACCGTCTGAGTCAGAGAGATATCATGGGATTAGCCTATGGCTTCTTCTTTTGAGGAGCCCCATTTGCAGTCCACACCTTCTCTTGCGAGCATACGGCTCAGCCAATCGGGGAGCCTCTCGATGCGCACAAATATCTTCTGCTGTTCGCCGAACTTTGGATGAGAGCGATCCGTCGAGACAATCAACTCGTAATGACCGTCGGTTTTTGGATCCGGGATGACCGTAAACGAGGTGCCACCGAATGCCGCCCCCGTCCAAGTGCCACCGCACTCCGTGAGCTCGACAGACAGTATTTCAAACAGTAGGACCAGCAGGTCCTGTCCATTTGGTACAACCAGTCGAGCGCGAACCTCTTCAATCATACATTCCTCTTTAGAGCGGCATCCCGGATGGCCTGGTACGGGTGATGCTTCTGGCCGGAGGATGCAACGAGCGAGGCAAGCGTTTCGGCGCCGTGCGCGTCGGCATGGCCCCACCAAACTGATTTTCATCGACGAGTTTGGGCTGAACCTAGGGCAAACACGACGCTATGGTCGAGCGCAGCAGGGGCAACGGGCTTGCGGACATGCTCCGGCCAAAACCGATCCCAACATCACGCTGACCATCGGATTGTCGCTGCAAGGCATCGTGGCTCCCTTGGCCTTTGAAGGTGCGACGAACGGCGTGACCTTCGAAACGTACGTTCGTACCCAGCTCGCTCCGCAACTGCACCCAGGCGATGTCGTCATCGCCGATGGTCTTGGTTCCCACCGAATGCGCAGCGTGCGCCAAGCCGTTCATGACTGCGGCGCTCACTACTGGATCTTGCCGCCCTACTCACCGGATCTCAGTCCCGTCGAGGAGGCAGGCTCTAAGATCAAACACTTCATCCGAGCGGAAGGTCCTCGTACGACGGCTGATGTCTACGAGGCCCTCGGCCAAGCGCTGGGCAGCATCTCTTCAACGGATGCGGCTGGATGGTTCGGGCATCGCGCGGCGTACGCCTATCCTCGTACCAAACCATCTGGGCCGCCGCTCTAACTCGTCTTGAAACACCCAAGTGCAACTTTGGGCACCGGCGAGCCGCAACGGAGCGCCGTCCTTCCTGACCGTGCAGAGGACCGCCGTGAACGCGATCCCTCCGACAAACAAAATTGCGGATAGCTCGCCGCTTTTCTCTTCTTGCCTCTGCGTCTTGGAGGAGGCCCCCGCGCCACGGTCGCCTTGCGATCAGTGTCTAGATCTTCTCAATCGCACGAAGTCATCCGCTATGGGCGACAGGTCTGGCGTGAGAGTCCACTCCAGCCGAGGGATCGCGGCTTCCTACGTTTCGGGACGGGAACTATATAACGCGGCGGTCAAGCTCGCAGGCGCACCGCGAAGAGCCTCCCGTCGCGCCTCGGGAATGCGTGTCGCGGCGCGGCGCTGTACCAGACGGTTTACGCCGCCGCTCTGATCAGAACCACACGTCGTCCTGTGATGCTCGTGGTGGGGCCGCCTGCATCGAGCGATTCTCCGTCGATACTATGGGTCGCCAAGGAGCAGCTCGGCCTTCGTGGGTAGAGCTGTAATACTATCCTGATGGCCCTCGTTCACCTTCCAGATCGTCACCGTCAAAATCGGAGAGATCCCTATCGACTATGACTGTTACCGCCCCCGTCTCATGATGAACCAAAACCTTAAAATATACCTCTGTGCGCCGGGGTGATCTAAACACAACCATTTTTTTCAGAGTTTTGGGATCGGTTGTTACAACCTGCCAATTGCCGTTAATTTGCTCCCACTGCTCTCCTTCGAGAAGAGGCTCTTTATATGCAACGGAGAACGAGACAATCCACCCCTTCTGCTTGTCTCTGCAGCCTGAAATAGTGGTGCTTTTCCCAATCCATTTAGGCCATGTTCCGCGGGGATGAAGTCTCTCGAACTCCTCAGCTGCAAAAGCCGAAGCGATTTCAAGATCCATGCGACTTTTTTTGCTCATCGTTTCTTGGACTACTCTCCGTAAAGTCTCGCCGACGCCCTTCGTCTTCTTTCAACCTCAAGGATCGCATCTTCTCCAGGTGTTCCAGTAAGAATCCGAGGTAGCGCCGGATCCCCCCATACCGCGCTTTGAGTTTGTCCCGGAAGCAACAAGGCTCGATCGACGGCACTTGGCTCGATTCTGTAACCCGGAGGGGGCGTATGTCCAGACCAGCGGCCATAAACTCCTGCCTCCAGATCTGCGAACATCGTGGCATCAACGTTGGGTGCAGCTCTGGAACTGACGCCTTATCAGCGGCGATAGTCATTGGTCTGTCTCCCTTGCTCTCGTGTACGCGCCCGCTTGGTCACCCCTTCGCCATCGCGCATCGGCACGAGAATGCCATCCAGCGAGACCGCTACGGCCACCGCTTCCTCAGGCACGATGGCCTGGTCACGAAGCTGCGACTCGAAGTCCTGCCGTTGCTCTTCCCATCGTTCGCTCAGCCGCTTCGGCAGTCGATCCAAGCTGCTCTTGCTGGGTTGCATGCGCCCCAGCTTCGCGCAGAGCTGCGCACTCTCCTGCGGCGTGTCGACATGTACGTCTCGGTGCAGCGCAGCACGCGCCGGTACGGCACCCCTTCGATCTGCACCACCGTCACGTCGACGTCCTGCTGCTGGAGTTCCTCGGCGAGGAGCTTCCGTTCGATCTCGGCCATCCGAGCGTGAAGCTGTCGTTCGAACTCACCGAAGTTGTCGAATGGCGCACCACACCGGCTCTGCTCGACGAGCAGCTGCTCGAAGAGTGCCTTCGCTTCCGAGGGAATCTCAGTCCGGTGAGCGGGCGTCACGTCGTTGGCAGGCAGCCGGATTCTCATACCGATAATAATTCCGGCCAGCCGTGACAGTTTCTCCCCGGCTATCGAAAACGTGTCACCGCGTCGCCCCTTACGACCACTGACTCTGCTTTGCCTGCCGCTCAGTTTGAGATCCGCACCCAATACGGTTCGCAACTACGCTACGATAGGAACGCTGGCCTGCGTTCTCTGCTGGCTACGAATTCAAGGACACGCCCTAGATCAACGGAGGAGATCCCCTGGAGTTGTTATCTCCGCCGAGCAGCTCGGCCTTCGTGTGTAGAGCTGCAATACTAGTCCGATGGCCCCGGTTCACCTTCCAGATCGTCACCGTCAAAGCCGGAGAGATCCTTATCGACTAGGACCGATACCACCGCCGTCTCAGGATCAATCGCAACCTCAAAAAACCTCTCTGTACGTCGGGGTGTTTTATACACAACCATTTTTTCCATAGTTTTTGGATCGGTTTTTACAATACGCCATCTATTGGCCAGTTGCTCCCATTGCTCACCTTCGAGAAGGGGTTCTTTGTATGCGACAGAGAATGAGACAATCCACCTCCTTTGGTTGTCGCTGCTGGTTGAGATACATGTGCTCTTTCTGAACCATTTGGGCCACGTTTCACGGGGATGAAGTCTCTCAAACTCCTCAGCTGCAAAAGCTATGGCTATATCATCGTCCATGCGACTTTTCTTCCTCGTCATTTCCTATTCTCCCGCCCGTAATATCTTTCCATCGCCTTTCGGCTCTCTTCAACGTCGTCGGCGAAATCCTCTGCCGCGCTCTCCGGCCGTATCGTAAACATAGTGCGCAGTGCCACCACCACCGAGGTCGACCTGGCGCTGCTGGTCCGCGAAATTCCACGCGATGCCCACCAGGTATCGGAATCCCTTGCGTCTCGGCGTACCTGCGAACATCCGCGTCGGATGACCAGCTGAAGACTCGCCCCCGTCGGCCCAGAAGGCCTCCTTCTCTCCACAGAATCACAGAAGAAAGCGAACGCTTCTGTCCAGGAGGATTGAGCAGGAAAAGAACTCTCGATCATCCGTCGAATGGCTCATCGAGGATTCTCCACGTGTCGTTCTGACCATTCGTTGATCTGGCTAAACTCGGACCACCTCGGGCGCGATCCAGCCCGTGTGGCGATGCCGCCCGAGGTGGGGGAGCGCTTCGAGCACGGCGCGGCACTCCGGATGTTGCGAGAGGACGAGAGTGACCGACTCCCCGCCACTCGTGATGATCTCCAGCGCGGGGATCGCCATCGCTTCCTCCCCCGCCACGTCCAGCACCCGGGCATACTCGAAGGAGATCGCGCCCCCTCCTCGAAGCCCACCTGGACGCGCGCCAGCTTCTTCTCCGCCATCAGACCGCTTCCCAGCATCACCGCCTCCACGGGCATCTCTGGCGTCGCTTTCCCCGGCAGCCGGCCTCGCCTCCTGCTCGCCCGAGCCAGCCTTGGCGCGCTGCGCGGCCTCCTCGTCTCCAGCCGAGCCCTCCTCCGCGGCACCCGTGACCTCACCAGCCTTCGCGACCCCCGCGGCCGAGACTTCCTGCACCGCGCTGGCAACCTCGCCAGCGTTCGCGACCCCCGCGGCCGAGACTTCCTGCGCCGCGCTGGCAACCTCGCCAGCGTTCGCGACCCCCGCGGCCGAGACTTCCTGCGCCGCGCTGGCAACCTCGCCAGCGTTCGCGACCCCCGCAGCCGAGGTCTCCTGCACCGCGCTGGCAGCCTCTCCAGCCTTCCTCTCCTGCGCCGCCGACCCATCCTTCGCGACCTGTGCCGCACTCGCGACCTGTGCCGCGCTCGCGACCTGTGCCGCACTCGCGACCTGTGCCGCGCTCGTGACCTGCGCCGCGCTCGTGACCTGTGCCGCGCTCGTGACCTGTGCCGCGCTCGCGACCTCACCAGCTTGCGCCTCCTGCGCGGCCGACCCCTCCACCGCAGCCTTCCCGCGCCGCGTCGCCCGCGCCTTGTCCTCCATCCGCAGCTTCTTCAGCGGCAGCGTCAGCGGCGCCAGCAACCGCTCCCCCTCGTCGACCCGGCTCTTGTCGCGCCGTGACGCCCGGCTCTGCACATAGTGCCGCAGCCGCCGCGCCACCTCGACGAACTCGCCCTTCGCATCCATCCCGTGGCTCACGTGGTGCGACTGCGCCTGCCGTGCCTTCGACGCCTCGATGAAGGCCGCCTCGCTCGCCTCGATGGCCGCAGCCCACGCCGTCACCCAGTCCAGAGGCAGCCGGATCGCCGCTACCGTCGGCGCATGCGCCGCACTCTGGAGCACCGCGATCGCCGTGCGGCAGTAGCGATTCTCCTCCGACACATACGCCCGGATCGGCGAGAGCCCCGCGGGGAACGCCTGCGCTCGCAGCGCCTTCACCGCCTCTTGCAGGTTGCCCGTCCGGCGGCGCGCCTCCACCTCCAGGAAGCTCGCGACATGCCGGAGCCACGTATCCACGTCGTCATCCGCCTCGTCGAGCCGCACGAGCTGCGTGCGCCGCCTGGCATCCGCGACCGCGCCCCCCGCGAGATGGCCGCTCAACCTGGCGTTCACCACCGCGAGCTGCGGAATGAACGCATCCAGCGAAGGCTCCGGCGGTCCCGACGCGGCGCGCTCTTGCAGCCCTTCGAGGAGCTGCCGCGCAATGGTCCGCATCTCCGGCCGGCTTAATCTCGACAGACCGCTCATCGGCTGCTCCTCCCGGATCGGTTGGGCTGGTGCCTCTGTCCCCCTGCGAGGCGAAGTGGGTTCCTTCGCAAACGTGAACCGCCGCTCAGGCTGAAACCAGAGAAATCCGTAAGGGCTGGAGGTTTTGAGTGAACTGGCAGCCCACTGTCAGGGGTGAGGTGGGTGGCTGTACGTGAGCAAGGTGCTGACAGGGGAGGAGGCGCCAGGAAGCGGTGGAAGCAGCGGGGTCCGAGCAGGGGGAGGAGGCTGAGGCGCGGGGAGCGGTGGGGTCGCAGTGGGGGGAGGGGACTGGTGCGCGGGGAGCGGTGGGGTCGCAGTGGGGGGAGGGGACTGATGCGCGGGGAGCGGTGGGGTCGCAGTGGGGGGAAGGGACTGATGCGCGGGGAGCGGTGGGGTCGCAGTGGGGGGAGGGGACTGGTGCGCGGGGAGCGATTGATGCGCGCGGAGCGGAGGGGTCCAGGCGGAGGAGGGACCAGCGCCTCCGCCAGCTCAGGCTACCGGGCTTGTGCTCTGCAGCGAACGACGGCGCCCCGATGGGTGGAGCGACGAGGCTGGCCACGTTGCGGGAGCCGAGCGTCGTGGCATCCTTCTGCGGGCCTGACACGAGTAGCGATGACCCTTTTCTGGGGCAGTCTTCCGGACGCTGACGTGCCTTCCGGATGACCCCGATGGTCGTGAGGGAAAAACTCTCCGTGTCGAGACCTCGATCAGGAGGGCTGATACTCGTTCAGGATGTCCAGCGCCGCCGTGCGAAGGGATTCCGGGACATCCGAGGCAATGACTCTGCCGAGCTCCGACACGGCCAGGCGCTCCAGGTACCCATCCCCACAGTTCAGCAGCTCGCCGATTCTCTTCACGGCTTCCAAGGTGCGAATCTGTCCCATTCCACGAACGCACTTTGCACCAATGACGGGGATATCGTCATAGTCGCGGTACTCATAGGGCTTCGTGGCGGCACGAAAGAGGACGTCCACGCTCCGTGGTGACTTCATGCTCACGAGCGTGTCGACGGCGGCCTCGTGAGACTGATGCCAGTCTGCTTCCACCAGCACGAGCAGTATCTCCAGGTAATCTGATGGGGGTCCAAACTGGCTGTCCAGGTAAAAGCCGTACTCCACAGCATCGGAATCGCGCTCTTCGATGGCCCTCACGAACATCTCTCGCGCAAGCGTGCTGGCATTCTCGGGCTCGAGAGGATAGTCATGAAAAAACTGATCGAGTTCGACCCTTCCAGTGAGGTAATCAAGAATCAGTTTCTTCTTCTTTTCACTGATCACGGATGATCATTGTCCCTCAGAGTGTTCGTCGTCAACATGAAGACGGCTCCGGCGAGTGCGCTCTTCGCTCTGAGCTGGCACACGAGAGGGCCCGCCACGAGTCCTGGAAGGCCCGGGCGGGATGAGAGGCGCAATTCGTTGCCAGCGATCGTCAGGCACCCATTGCTTGCCCATGGCCCCAACCGCAGCCCCGCTCCGCCAGCGCGCCATGGGGTCCGTCAGGCATTCTCAACGCTCATCACGCGGCCCAGCGTCGACGGCTGCTGCGACGGGCAGACGCGCGGCGCTCATGGACTGGATGTGCGCATGTGCTCGATCCAGCCGTAGGGGATTCGTAGATCCTCGATCTCCGCCGCCGCAGCGCTCAGGACCACCAGGCCCCAGATCTCTGCAAAAATGTCTCGACCAATGAACGACTGCGAAACCATGAGTCAGTCCCTGAAAGTACCTTTCATCCTCGGCCTCGACGTTCTCACGCACTGCCGGGCGCGGATACTCTGATTGAGTCTTTCGGGGCTGCAGGGGTGACGAGGCCAGCGCCGTCGTGATGGGGGGACCGAGGGCGCCGAAGATGATGGCGGGTTCGGAACGTGAGCCCTGATCGCCGGTGCGCAGAGAAGGCTTTGCGAGAAGGGAGAAAGGTAGATGCGAGAATCGATGAGGTCATTGCTGCTCTGTAATGGTTGCATCTGCTTGAAGTACCATCCTAAAACTCATCGATTTCAGCTTGCCGCATGAACTCTCGATCGACATCAGAGATTTCCAATCTCTTGAAGCCCGGCCATTGAGGAACATCGTCTAGCGCGTCCTGCCAGATCTTTTGATACACCAATGGTTTGTGGTCCCAATTGTCTGGCGAGAGGCCACGATGAATGAACCCGCGAATGGCCCACAAAGACCCGAGCAACAGGAAGCCATCTTTTGAAATAAACGGAGGTTCTTCATCTGGCCATACCAGGCAGTCTCTTAGATGTTCATACAATGGTGTGGAGGAGGGGTCGTGCTCGAGGCGATTGATTTTCTCTCGATCTGTTGAAGAAAAACGCATCATCTTGTTGCTGCGGCTAGATTGTCGGGTGGTGTTGGTTCGTTGCCTTCGAGACTTGCTGCTCCTGGGCCCAGGGCCGAGCAGGTCTCCCTCATCCGCGACTCACTTCTTGAAGGAGGCCATGGTCGAAGAGAAGAAAGTGCCGTGCCCATGAGCCATCGTCGACCTGGATGAGCACCTCATAATCCTTCATCGGATACCACTCGTCGACGACGCGCAAGCCAGGCCAATCGACCATCTGTTCGTCCACGAGGTGCCAGGGATGGACCATGGAGATCGTCGGGGGAACTTTGACCGAGCGACGCCCTGCGAAGTCGACTCCAGCCGATTGGCCTTCCTTCGAGCCGTAAACGACGAGGACGAGCTCGGGCCACAGCGGCAGCGCATAGGTGAACCTGCATCGACGGTAGCGATCCTTATCCTCCACGTGCTCCCGAGACAGCGGCTCTCCCAGAAGGTCGATGTAGTTGCTCATGGGGTGACCGGGCTGGTCGAAGCCCCGCCTGGCTGCCTCGGCCTTGTATTCCTTCAGCGTGAACGAATCGAGCCCCAGCCGCCTACATGCCGCCTCCACGAGGTCGGACGCGCGCAGGGTCGCCAGCAGGTAGGCCTGTACGAGCAATGTACCGTTCATCAGCGCCCTCGAATGTTTCACGAACGGTCGATCCGCAGATCTACGCGCTGCGTGTACCCATGCCCCGGTGAAACTGCCATTCCATGCTCGACGACTCCAGTCCAAGCGGATGGAGCGCCTCGCGTCCGGCTCCCTCAGGTGAGACCGACGTCAGGTGCCCAGATCGTCTGGCAAGATAGGCATCCCTTCGTATTCGCCTGAGGTGATGAAGTCTTCGACGAGCTTCTTGAACCGGTTGAAGTGCGCCCACTGAATGAGATGCGAACGATGAAAATGAAGGTAATTGGTAAGCGTCCGGCCCAGGGCATGCCCAGAAGAGGGTTGAGGCGTGGGAAGAGCGAGGTGCAAGCTCTCCTGGGCGCATGCTGGCGCAAGGCAGACGGGAGCGTGGAACGCCCGCAAGCCAACCTCGGGAGCCTTCATCCGACGTCGAGCAGGAATGCGGATGCGGCTACGAGGCGGCGACGCCTACAGCCGTTGCGTCGCTGGTGTGCGCCTTGGACCAAGCGTCGGGGAGTAGCTCGTCGAGCCTCGAGCGTGGCCAGCCGCGTTGCAGCTTGGTGATGACATCGGTGGCCCAGAGGAGAGGGTTGACCCCTTGCAGGCTGCACGAGCGGAAAAGCGTGAAGCCGATGGCGAGACGTTCAGCGCCCTTGTCGGAGCCGGCGAAAAGGAAGTTCTTGCGACCGACAGCGATCTTGCGCAGCTGCCGCTCCGCCTCGCCATTGTCGATTTCGAAGCGCCCGTCGGAGAAGCACCGTCGCCAGGCGGCCTCCTGACCTTTCGCATAGAAGGTCGCCTCATACAGAGGCGTCTTCGGCACGAGCGTCTTGTGGGTCTCGCGCACCCACTGAAAGAGTGCATCGACCAGGGGCATCGCGTGGGCTTGTCGATAAGCGTGCCGCTGCTCTGGAGAGAAACCGCGCGCCTTGCACTCGGCCTCGACAAGATAGATGCCCTTGAAGTAGCCGAGAGCGATGGCGGCGCTGAGATCGCCGAGCTTGGCAGCCTTCTCGAATTTGGCGCGGATGTGCATGCCGCATCCGAGCCGACGCTCCTCGGACAGACTCGGCGCGGAGTGAGTGGATTGGCGCAGCATGGCATTGTAGCCAGCGTAGCCATCGCCCTGAAGAAAGCCCTGAAAGGGCTGAAGCAGGGCCGCTGGGTGCTTGGCCTTCCAGTCGGGCGCATAGAGAAAGGAAGCGAGGTGGTCGCCGACGAAGACCCACAGGTGACCGCGTTTGAGGCGCCGAGGATGCTTGCGGTCCTGGACGGGAATGCCGGTATCGTCGGTGCGCAGATAAGGCTCGGCGAGGACCCGCTCGGTGATGCGCGCCGCGATGGGCGCGAGCAGGTCGAGGGTGAACGCGGTCCAGTCTCCGAGCGTGGAGGACGACAGGACGACGCCCGAGCGCGCACACGCCTGGGCCTGCCGATACAGGGGCATCGAGTCCTCGAACTTGTCGACGACGAGCTTGGCGAGCAGGCCAGGACCGGGACGACCGCGGTCCATGACCTTGTCGGGCGGAGCGGTGGAGACGCCCTGCTCGGGACAGCGTGGGCAAGCGAGCTTCTCTCGTTGCTGCTCGACGACGATGAAACGCGCAGGAATGAAGTCGAGCACCTCGCTGGTCCGGTAGCCAATGCAGGCCTTGTCTCGACCGCATTGACCGCAGACGCGCTCCGAGGCGGGCACCGTCAAGCGCTCCCGATGGCGCTCGAGATGCGCTGGCAGCGGCGCACGCTCTGCACGCTTCGGTGGCTTCGGTGGGTCGGCAGGGGGAGCTGCCTGCTCCCCCTTCTCGGGCGGAGCATCATCGGGCGGAGCTTCAGGGAGCTGAGAAGCAGGGGCCTCGTCGGCGTCGAGCAGCGTGGTCAGCCAGAGCGAGAGCTGCTGCGAGCTGACCTTCTGGCTCTTGCGACCGTACAAGGCTCGCAGTGCGGTCTGGAGGCGCAGCGTGAGAGCATGGTGTGCGTCGGTCAGCTGCGTGAGCCATCCGAGCACGTGCTCGATGAGCTCCGTGACGCATCCTCGGTCCGCGAGCTGGGTCAGCTGGCGCCGAACCTGCACGAGGTCGACGGGAGCCTTGACGACAGCAGAAGAAGAGCGGGCCACGTATCGAGCGGTGTATTCACCGCGCGCCACAGCACAAGGCATTCAATTTACGCCGCGAGTTTGCCGGGCGAAGGCAACCTCCAGCGCTTTTTCCTCGTCGCACCCGACAGGTCGAGGCCTTCGAGCATCAGCGCAAGCTCGGCGGCATCCATCTCGACATGCGTCCGCCCTGCGCTCACGGCGTGGGTGAGGTGGAATCGCCCTTGAGCGAGCCGCTTGGACACGATGCAGTAGCCGGTGCGATCCCAGAACAGGATGCGCACCTGGTCCGCCCTGCGGTTGAGGAAGACGAACAGATGGCCACTCAGGGGGTCGGTGCCGAATCGCTGCATCACCTGCGCCGACAGGCCATCAAAGCCTTTGCGAAGATCCGTAGGCTCCGCCGCGACGTAGACTCGCACCGACGGCGGCAGCATCAGCATGCGCCAGTCCCTCCAGCCACGCGGAGCAGCCGCGCAAGCGTCGTCGCATCGAAGTCCTCCTGCACCCGCACGATGCACCCATTGGGGAGCGCCAGCTCGATGCCGGCTGCGATGGCAGGCGACGGCGCCACCCCTACGCGCGCCGGATGAGCCTGCGGGGACTTGACGACTCGGACCGGAAGAAACCTCGGCGGAGTACTCTGAAGCGCCGCTCCAGAGGACGTACGGAGTCTCGACGTCCACCAGTACAACGACTGGACCTTCAAGCCCTCCAACCCGGCAAACGCCTTCGCGCTCAAGCCGCTCTGCTTCCACCGCTCTACCCTCTCGCTCCACTCCGCTCGCGTCGCCATCTCAACCTCCAGTGCCTTCGATGGCCTCTGGAGTTACCCGCCCGCACTCGGCTGATCACGATGGCGGTGACCGGACGGATACGGTAATTGAATTCGTAGAGAGGGTGACTCGGATCGTCAGTGAGAAAATCTGTCGTGTACCAGTCCTGTGTAATCTCTTCTCCACATATCTCCACATATGACACAGAACGCGTCTCTGAGTCGCAACTTTCGCTCTTCGAATCGAGCCAAGGCTTTCTCTCGAAGTGGCCACGCATGAAAACATCTCCGATGGAGGGCCACCCCGGAGATCAAGAAGAGAGGATCTCTCTTGTTCCGTACGAAATGTCGAAAGCCAGACTTGGCCTCATAACCAAGCAGCTCGCCGCAGATGCGGCATTTCGATCTTTCACTCATCAGCACCATGCGCTGCTCCCAGGAATTGTCGGTACGGATTCGGGTCAGTATTTCAGCAGAAGACGTCTCGGTCCAGAGGAGGCATGAGGCTCCGCTGAAATGCGTCATGGCTGTTCTCAGCACCGAGGCGTTTCCATCGCTCAGGTGGCAAGCTTTGGTGAATATAGCCACGAACGATCCATAGAACGATGAGCAGGGCGCAACCTCATTTGCCGATCTGAGCAACCGTTTCGTCCCACCCCAGCAGGCGTGTCCCCATGACGCGCGTCACGTGCGTGTTCGCCACAAGTAGGTCAGCGTGCTCGAGACCTTCGTGATTGCTCCGTCTTTGACAGAGACCAGCCACATGAAACGGGACTTCATGTTGTCTTTCATCGGATCCACGCCTTCGAAAGCGATGACGACGGTGAGGTTGTCGACTGACGTATGCAAGATCTCGTAACTGGGCCAAGGCAATCGACGCTGCACACTCTTCAGGAACGACTCTCTGTCTTCCATCAAATTGCCGGAGTCATGAACCATCTCGACGGCGAAGAGTTCGCGTCCTCGCTGTTCGTCCCGCTCACCACACCACCAACGAACAGCTTCAATGGCCAGAGTCACAGGAGAATCCATCATGAGTTCCTCGAATTGCCTTCGGTCTGGACAGGGTATGCGACGAGGTCACTCCTTCTCGAACCGAGGGCGAATGTGTATGCGCCAGTCGAGACGATGATGACGAGCCAGTTTCATGGGGCTCCGTGGCACGTCACGTGTGCGTTGCGTCGCGTGAGTGCGTCACGTTCGCGTGATTGCTCAGAATCTTCGTGATTGATCCATCTTTGACAGAGACCAGCCAGATGAAACGGGATTTCAAATTGATGATCGGATCCACGCCTTCGAAGGCGATGGCGACGGTGAGGTTGTCGATTGATGTATGCACAATCTCGTAACTGGGCCAGGGCAACCGACACTGCGCGCTCTTCAGGAATGATTCTCGATCTTCCAGCAAGACGCCCGAGTCATGAACCATGTCGACAGCGAAGAGTTCGAGTCCTCGCTTTTCCTCCCACTCACCACACCACCAACGAACAGCTTCAATGGCCAGCTCCACAGACGAGTTCATGTCGAGTTCCTCGCTAGCTTGATCTTGGTTTGGACCGGACAGGAGTTGCGGCGAGGTCGCTCCTCAGTCCAGCAGGAGTTGCTGGGAACCGCGCCCCTGCTCGGGGGACATGCTGATGGTGGAGAGGCGTCGTTCGATGCCCGGAACCCTCGTGAATGCCGGCTGCGGCGCCGGCTGGCACTGCGCGATGGGATTGCCGAGGCAGGGTCGAGCCAGACGACGTGGAATCACCAGCGAAACGGGCCATTGCGGGCGGCTGCGCTGGGCGAGAGCTCGTGTGACCGGAGGTGGTTCTGGGCACGGTGGCAGCCGAGCTTCAGGAGCAGAATTCAGCAGATTTGAGAGCCCCGAGCACATCCACTTCCAGCTCCGTGTGACTCTCGTGTTCGGTCAGGTGGGCTTGCACGAACAGTTCGCCTCGCTCACCTTCGACCTTCCAGTGCGGCGGCACGTCTCCTTTGCCGGGTGGCCAGACGGCCTTGGATGTGAGCCCTTTCTTGTTGAGCTCATGATGGATGTGCGTGGCAATTTCGACGGCTTTGACCCCGTAGAGATACCAGATGGCTTTCACCCAGTCGGGGCCAGGACCTCGGCGTTCCCGCCCTGCGCGGATCTCCACGCCGGCAGGTAGTGTGAGTTCAAGGCTTGCCAGACGGATGCTCTGCGAGGCGAACTGTGCACGGGGAAGCGCTTCTCCGTCTTCAAAGACGATGCTGAGCTGGGTCGGACTATTGTAATTGAGGATGATGGTTCGCTCTCCTCGTTTGAGCACACAGACAGCTGAGTAATTTTCCGTCGCAACATACCCGATGCTCACGGCGTCATTCCTGATTGTTGCGCCAATCATGCTGATGGATGAGCCATCGAGACGATACACGGGTATCCAGTCCACGGTGGTTGCTGCGACCACCTGAACGTCTTCGGGGATAGCTACAGACAGTTCATTGATGCTCAGCGTGGTCATACTCATGGTTTCCTGAACATGGGGATATCCGGTGGCGAGCGACCCACAGTCGTCTGTTCCAGCACCTGGCGCAGATGGCTCACGCTCTTCACGGATGTCCCACCTGCTGCCAGAGGCTGCCGCGGTGCATCCTGTCCCTCGTCATGTCACCTCGCCGCCAGGCGAAGTTTGCCAGTCGTCTGAGTCAGAGCAGGATCTTGGGATCAGTCCACGGCCTCCTCTTCTGAGGAGCCCCATTTGCAGTCCACACCCTCTGCTGCGAAAATACTGCCTAGCCAATCGGGGAGCCTCTCGACGGGTACAAATGACCTCTGTTGTTCGCTGAAATATGGATGAGAGCGATCCGTCGAGACAATCATCTCGTAATGACCGTCGATTTTCAGATCCGGGATGACCGTAAACGTGGTGCCGCCGAACGCCGCCCCCTCCCAGGTGCCACCACACTCCGTAAGTTCGACAGACAGCACTTCGAACAACAGGACCAGCAGGTCTTGTTCCTTTGGCACAATCAGGTCAGCGCGAATCTTTTCAGGCATCTATTGTTGGTTGGCGGGAATCGTTGATGTTGTCGCCGAGCCGTGACGGTCACAGCACCTGCTCGCGATCCTCGTCCTAGAAGTCATTGAGTTCAGCTTGCCGCATGAACTCTCGATCGACATCAGAGATTTCCAACCTCTTAAAGCCAGGCCATCGAGGAACATCGTTGAGTGCGTCCTGCCAGACTTTTTGGTACGCCACTGGTTTAGGGTTCCAGTTGTCTGGCGAGATGCCACGATGAATGAATCCGCGAATGCCCCACAACAGACCGAGCAACAGGAAGCCATCTTTTGAAATAAGCGGAGGCTCTTCATCTGGCCATACCAGACAGTTTCTTAGATGTTCATACATCGGTCTGGAGGAGGGGTCGTGGTCGAGGCGATCGATTTTCTCTCGATCTGTTGAAGAAAAACGCATCATCTTGTCGCTGCGATCAGGTTGTCGTGTGGTGTTGATTCGTGCTTTCGAGACTTGCTGCTCCTGGGCTCAGGGTCGAGAAGGTGTCCCTCATCCGCGACTCACTTCCTGGAGGAGGCCATCGTCGAACTGAAGAACGTGACGCGCGCATGAGCCATCATCGACCTGGATGAGCACCTCATCCTCCTTCATCGGATACCACTCGTCGACGACGTGCAAGCCAGGCCAATCGACCACCTGTTCGTCCACGAGGTGCCAGGGATGGACCACGGATACTGTCGGGGGAAACTTTGACGAGTGGCGCCCTGCAAAGTCGACTCCAGCCGATTGGCCTTCCTTCGAGCCGTGAACGACGAGGACGAGTTCGGGCCACAGCGGCAGCGCGTAGGTGAACCTGCATCGACGGTAGCGATCCTTATCCTCCACGTGCTCCCGAGACAGCGGCTCTCCCAGAAGGTCGATGTCGTTGCTCATGGGGTGACCGGGCTGGTCGAAGCTCCGCCTGACTGCCTCGGATTTGTATTCCTCCAGCGTGAACGAATCGAGGTCAGCCGCCGACACGACGCCTCCACGAGATCGGACACGCGCAGGGTCGCCAGCAGGTAGGCCTGTACGAGCAATGTACCGTTCATCAGCGCCCTCGAAGGTTTCGCGAACGGTCGATCCGCAGGTCACGCACCGCGCGTACTTATGCCCCGGTGAAACCGCCATTCAGTGCTCGACGACTCCAGCCCAAGCTGATGGTGCGCCTCGCGTCCGGCTCTCTCAGATGAGACCGACGTCAGGTACCCAGATCGTCTGGCAAGATAGGCATCCCTTCGTATTCGCCTGAGGTGATGAACTCTTCGACGAGCTTCTTGAACCGGCTGAAGTGAGCCCACTGAATGAGATGTGAACGATGGAAATGAAGATAGTTGAATTCGTAGAGAGGGTGACTCGGATCGTCGGTGAGAAAGTCTGTCGTGTACCAGTCGTGTGTAATTCGTTCTCCACATACGACACAGATCTTGTCTCTGATTCGCTGCTTTCTCTCTTCGAATCGTGCAAAGGCTTTCTCTCGAAGTGGCCACTCATAAAGACATCTCCGATGGAGGGGCACCCCGGAGATCAAGAAGAGAGGATCTTTCTTGTTCCGTACGAAATGTTGAAGGCCAGCCTTGGCCTCCGAACCGAGCAGCTCGCCGCAGATGCGGCATTTCGATTTCCCACTCATCAGCACCATGAGCTGCTCCCTGGAATTGTCGGTACGTGTCCAGGTCAGTATTTCAGCAGGTCACGTCTCGGTCCAGAGGAAGCATGACGCTTCACTGAAATGCGTCATGGCTGTTCTCACCACCGAGAGGAGAGGGCAGCGTCTCCGCCTCCGACCCATCCAGCTTCCAGCATCTACACCTCCTGCCGCAGTGACCTCGGTGTGGTTCGGCTTCAGGGCGGGGAGCGGCGATGAGCACCCACGTCTCGTCCTGCGTTGTCCGTCGGCAGGGGGTCTCTCTGTCTGCCGTGGGTCGGCCGCGCGGGTGAGAGGCGTCATCCGGCATGCATCAACGCGGCGAGGGTGAGGATGGCCTCTCTCGTCCCCACGCCGGCTGATGCGACGCTCTCGACGAACGCACATCGTCGCGTGCCAAACACGCTGCGAAATTCATCGAGGGGCGAGGTGCTGTCGAGGTCTCGCTTGTTGACCTGAAAGACGACTGGCTTGTCGTTCAGGTCGAGCCCCCGATGCCGGAGGTCTCGCGTCAGGTGCTCGAACTGCTCGAGGTTCGCCCCCTCCCGCTCTCGCTGAGCGTCGATGATGAAGACGAGGCCATCGGCCTCGCATATCCAATCCAGCTCCTGTTGCACTGGGTGGTCCGCAGGAAGAGAGGCGGCATCGTTGTAGTGCCTGACGGATCTTGCGAATGAAATGCGTAGGTGAAGGCGCTCTCCGGCCCCGACCTCGACGAGGTACACGTCGTCGGGATTCATCACGCCCGGGTTGATTCGAAGGCCTGTCGCGCGCACGACCGACACGACCGACGTGCGGCGACCCGAAAAACCCGGCCCGACATAGACCACCTTTTTCGGGCTCATCTCACCATCGCTCCTTCCGTCGTCCCCTCGTCGAACGCTGGCGTCGCCCAGGAGAGCAGAGCGCCGAGTCTACCCCTCGAGGCTACCATTCTCGCCGGATAGGCGGGCGATCAGGTACGGCGTGGCCGTTGTGCGACTTGACCTTGCGTGGAGGACGAGTCAGAGGGCCAGAAGCTCACGGTGGGGGGACGATGACGTCGTCGAGCCTACGCCAAAAGGTCTCGAACGGAGACACACGGACCAAAGTAACTGGCTGAACGCGGCGTCCTTTCTACCCTGGTGTCCAGCGCTTGTTCGAGTACCCCGCAGGTCAGTTGGGTCTGGTCGCGACGGTCGAATCCGTAGGAAATCCGGCGCGCTCGTGTCGGCCACCCTCGTGAGTTACGACACGGCAGATGGGGAGCGTGATCGATGAAGGTATGACCATGTGCTGAGGGGCATGAGCGAGGAAGATACCCAACTGGCAGTTCTTGATACAAGCCGCTGTACAGCTGTATTCGTGTTGTATGCCTGCCGAGTGAATGTCCTTCGCGAGGAATCCAACCTGAACCCTGAGCTCAGTTGACACACAGACATTCTGCGCAAAATTGCTTTGCCACTCTGAGCAGGCCCGCAAAGAATTCGTGCCGGCTTGTCATTGGTCCTACGACGAGATGAGTCGGGAGGCTGTCTGGCGCCATCCTCTCACAGCCGCTTCCAAGAGCGGTTAGCAGATTTGCGAACCCAGGCGCATCGGAGCTGATGAGATGACCAGGCTCCCGATAGAGCAAAATATATCCTGATGCAGATTTTCTAGTACGCCATGTTTCTGGGCGAACCTGCAGTTCGCCGACATAGAAGTCGATGCTATGCCAGCTGGCGTTCTGGTAGTCTGGTCCGTAATCTTTCGGCAACTCCAGTACTGTCGCAAACTCCCGTATGGCGTCGCCCTCGTCTCGGAAATGCTCACCGACGCGGACATGTCCTAATGCTCTCGAGAGCAACGCATCGACGGCGACAAGCGCCACATCGAGGTCGATCTCGATACCCTGCGTTGTGCCTGTGGCATTGCGATCGTCATCGTGAACAAGCTCGAGCACCTGACAGCAGCCGAGCTATTCACGATATCGCGCGCTGGGGTGCTGAAGTGCAGGCGTCGTACATCGACCGAGGGGATCTTGGTGATAAAGCGATCGAAGCGTATAGGAAGGAGGGGATGTCTGTGCACTGAAGGCCCATCCACCCCGACGAACCATTATTGATCGAGCTGCTCAGTCGACATTCTGGCAATCTTCGCAGAATTGGTCTGACACTCTGAGCAAGCCTGAAAAGTACTCATGCCTGAATATCATGGGCCCTACGATGAGATGAATAGGCAAGACACCATTTGCTGTTTTGAGAGAAGACGTTCCAAGAATGTTCAGCAGTGTGGCGAATACAAGCGCGTCTGATTTGATGAGATGCTGAGGGTCGCGGTATAGCAAAAGGTATCCCGATGCAGATTTTCTGGTGCGCCATGTGTCCGGCTGAACTTGCAATTCCGTGACGAAATGATCGATGCTGTTCCAGCTCGCGTTTCGATAGTCCAGGCCGTAGTTTTTTGGCATCTCTAGTGCTGTCGCGAGCTCCAGTATAGCCTCGTGTTCATTGCGAAAATGTTCGCCACGGAACACGATGAGATCGTAGTTGATTTCTGAACATATTTGGCGAAGGCGATCCTCGACGGCGTTGCTATTCAGTGTTTCTCTGAAAATGTGTAGATTGGAAGCTGTCCCTGGTAGGAAGTGTTCGGTGGTCAGAATCATCTTTTGATTTGCCTCGTCATGGTGAATTTAGTCTAAGCAGTCCTTCGCTCCAGAAATGCTTGCATTGCCCTGACGGTGGTGAACCACTCCGAGATGAAAACGCCGTCTTCCGACCTCGTCGATCTGGGCTGCATCGACTCTTCAGGCCTATCCAGCGAGAACGGTCGGTCGAGTTCTGCGAGGGGGCAGTAGTGCTCCTGCACGGCGATCAAATCACGATCACGATAAAGAGCCCACCACCGGAAAAAATTCGCAGTCGCCGGGTCGGAGATCGAAGCCATCATGACGGCACGGTCGTGGGTCATGATCCGCCGCGCGGCCTCGATCCATTGTTGTTCATACCGATCTCTGGACCAGAAGAGACTGTCCAGAGCAAACTTCTCACGAAATGATCCAATGCAAATTTCGCCGAAGTAACTGCCTTCCATGCCGGCAACGTAAAAATCGTCCAGGAAGTAGATGTCGAAAAACGCCATCGCTCGTCTTTGATCTGATTGAGGTGAGTGTCGAATGTTCTCTCCCGCTGCCATCTTCTGTCAAGAATCCTCCAGATGCCGCCGTCATGTGAATCGACATCCTTGGTGATGTAGTTCTTCCCATTGCGATATGCCGCCTGCCGTGGGTCTTGATGGGGCCCTTGTGGGGAGGGATCCTCCGGGTGTATCTCAGCGCTCGGGCCACCAGCGGTCCCGCTGGTTCCACCACGGTCCCCTGCCGCTTTGCGACCTCGGCTGGACTCCACGGATCTCCTTCGAGCTTTGGCTTCGCGAGCGATCTTCTGCTCCCCGCCTTGGCGGCGCCAGCACTCTCCGCGACGCCCTTCGCGCCCTCCTCGGCGAGCTCTCCGACGATCCGTCTCCTGGCCTTGGTCGCCGACTTCGCAGCTCCCTTGCGCTCGTCGTAGTCATACGTTTCCGTGTAGCTGCGGAGCGCCTGAGGATCATTGGGATGGGCGGCCTGGACGAGGGGGAACCCTCGGCGTCCTGCTGGATGTCGGCGTTCTAGCCCGCATGCTCGCGGCCTTCGGCATGGATGAGGCGATAGAGGGCGTAGTCGTCGTACCGGGGGATGGGCTCGACGATCTGGCTATGGTGGTAGAGGTTTTGCTGCGCTCGAAGAGGCAATGTCGACGAGGAGATTCCAGGTCTTGAATTTCAGCTCGCTGCTTATCTCGATATGACCACAGCTCCAGCGCGGGGATCGCCATCGCTTCCTCCCCGGCCACGTCCAGCACCCGGGCATGCTCGAAGGAGGCCGGTCCCCCTCCTCGAAGCCCGCCTGGATGCGCGCCAGCGTCCGGGCCCCCCTCGGCGACCTGCGTGGCCTCCTCGTCTCCAGCCGAGCCCTCCTCCGCCGCGCCCGCGACTTCTCCGGCCTTCACGACCTCCGCGGCCGACCTTTCTTGTGCCGCGCTGGTCACCTCTCACCATCGCATGGTGTTCGTGCGGGGAGAATCCCCTGCTGGAGCTTCGGGGGAAGGCAGGAACCCACGACCTGAGCTCGGCCCGGCGTCGACGACTGCTGCGACGGGCCGACGAGCGGTACTCATGGACTGGATGTGCGCATGTACTCGATCCAGCTGTCCACGTGGTTTTGAAAGTCCTCGGAGGGGCTTTGATGGGCGCACGTCCAGCTCCAGACGGGCAGCCAGTTTGAAAAGGCGAACTCGAAGAGTGAGAGCGAGTTCAAGGGCAGTTGAACGCTCTCGACGATCGAGGACAGTTTCGAGAAGACGTCCTGAAGAGCCCGAGTGGCATCCGTCAACGTCTCGGTGTCCGTTCGAGCATTGTAACAGTATCCAAACTGGGCGGCGAGGAGGGAGCCGAAAAGCTTGGCGAGAAGATCGCTACAAGCTTGACGAATGCTCTCGCCATCGAATGTGGTGCCCTCAAACCCTAGCCTCTTGAATTCTTCAGGATTCAGGCTTGCTAGTGCCAGCTCGGCTTTCAGCATGTCAGGATCTGCATAGAGAGTTCTGGTCCCAGCCCAGATCGAGTCTTCAATGGCGCTAGCCATGAGGTCGTCTCTGAGGCATGTGCACTGCTGTATCGATTTCCACAGCATGGTCAGATCCTCATCGTGCTTTGCGGTGAACTGTCGGAGCTGAGGATCAAATGGGATTTGCAAATTATCGATCTCCGCTGCCGCAGCGCTCAGAAGCACAAGAGACCAGATGCGTGCAAAAATATCTCGACCAATGAATGATTGAGAGGCCATTGGAGATGAGGGCATGGGTGTCTCCTAAAATTTGCCTTGATTCCACGATTCAACGCATTCCATGTATGCCTGATGCGGATATTCTGGTTGAGTACTTCGATGCCTTCTGGGGTGTTGATAAAAATTTAGGTTGCCTGGTGATTGGATGTTTTCGATGGACTGAGTTTGCAAATGAAGTCGGCACCTCTGTTCTGACGATGACCCCGCCTCTTCCGTATCCGACCAGCGCACGCTCGAAATCATCAGTCAGGTGGATGCCCACCTCCAGAGTAAATCTCCTGCTCTGTTGCGCAGATGCCTCCAGGCTGTGACCACACGCTTCGATCCGAAGAATCGGCGATCGAGTTCGCGGAGAAGTTCGCCGGTCGGCGATGAGCCGGTAGGACGGCGCTGAGAAGCGGACAAAAGAGAGAAGGCCAGGAGCACGACCTCCTGACCTTCAGTGACGCGCGGGTACGCGACGGCGTGGACCCTCGCGCACCTGGGTGACGAGGGCCAACAAAGTGACGCCCTCCAGGCGGGTACGTGGACGGGCTGCGATTCATGCGGTGCGGCAGGTGCAAGCACCTGTTCTGGGTCTGCGCGCGGTGCGACCGGGGACGGCTCTACTGCACCGACGATTGTCGTCGTTTTGCCAGGCAAGAATCGAATCGCCTCTCCAACGCGCGTCATCGTTGCAGCGAGGAGGGCCGGCTGGATCACCGGGACAGACAGCGCGCCTACCGCACGAGGCGATCGTGGCGACGCCGCGTGATGGAGCAGCCTGCCAGGGAGTTGGCCCCGTGGTGCACGGTGCGGCTCGCCGGTGCCGTGCCCTGCTTCGAGGTGAAGCGGTCGCAGGTGCCGAGGGAGAGCCACATCGATGGATCGAATACAGGTCATGCTCGCGCCCGAGCCGGAGCGCGTCCGGATGCTGGTCACGAGCGAAGGCAAGGACCTGCTCAAAGCGGTTCTGGGGCCGGCGCGACGGTGCCACCCACGCGCAGCAGCGACGCTGCTGGAGGGACTCGCGCTCTGGCATCAGCGGCCCCTCTCCGTTGTGCTGTGTGTGGACGAGCAGCAGCCACCTTCCGCGCTCGCGCTGACCGACGCGCTCGGGTACGGCGAGCGCACGCTTCATTACGAGGTGGGGATTGCCTTTCATCCCCGCCTGTCACGTCGTCATGCCCTCTTGCGCGGCCTCGGTGACTTCCGCGACCTTCGCCAGCTCGGCGTGACGGAGGTGCTCCGATGACCATCTCGGCCGAGGTCGAAGCCGAGATCCGGCGCTTGTTCTTCGCCGAGCACTGGAAGCGCGGGACCATCTGCGCCCAGCTCGGAGTCCACGCGGACGTCGTCGAGCGGGTGCTGGGCCGGCTTGGTCCCAAGCCAGGCTCACCGAGACCCAAGGCACGTCGCCTGGAGCCTTACCATGGCTTCATCGACGAGACGCTCGAGCGTTACCCCCGCCTGTGCGCCACGCGCATCTACGACATGCTCCGCGAGCGAGGCTACGAGGGCAGCTTGTGCATCCTGCGCAGGTACGTGCGCACGGCGCGGCCGACGCCGAAAAAGGAAGCCTTCCTGAGTGTCGAGACCTTGCCCGGAGAGCAGTCTCAGGTCGATTGGGCGCACGTCGGTCAGCTCTGTGTTCCAGGTGGACAACGGCCGCTGTGGGCCTTCGTGATGGTGCTCGCCCACTCCCGTGCCAGCTTCGTCGAGCTGGTGCTGGAGATGGACATTCATTCGTTGCGCCGCTCGCTGGTACGCGCCGCCTCGTTCTTCGGAGGATTGCCGCGGCAATGGCTGTTCGACAATGCCAAGACCGTGGTGGTCGAGCGCCACGGTGACGCCATCCGCTTCCACTCCCAGCTCCTCGACCTGGCCGCGCGCATGCATGTCCAGCCCCGGCTGTGCGCTCCGCGAAAGCCACATGAAAAAGGGCGTGTCGAGCGCGCCATCCGCTTCTTCAAGGACCGCTTCTTCGCCGGTCGCACCCTTCACTCGGTCGCTCACGGCAACGCACTGCTGCTCGACTTCGTCCATTCCGTCGCGCACCAGCGACCTCACCCACGCTACCCAGAGCGCTCGGTAGTCGACCTGTTCGAGGAGGAGCGTACGCACCTTTTGCCCTTGCCAGAGCCGCTCCCGGAGACCGACCTGGTGACCCCCGTCGCCGTCGACAAAACGGCCTTCATCCGTGTCGGGACCAACCGGTACTCAGTCCCTTCGGCGCACGCGCGCAGCTCGCTGACGCTCGTCGCCAGCGTCACCGAGCTGCGCCTTCTCGACGGGACGCGCGAGGTGGCCCGGCACGAGCGATGCTGGGGTAAAGACCAGTGGCTCGAGCTGCCCGAGCACCGCGCCGAGCTGCTCGCTCTCAAGCGCGCCGCTCGGGACCTCAAAGGCCGTGAGCGGCTCGAAGCCGAGCTGCCAGGCACCGACAAGCTCATCGAGCGCTGGGCCGAGCACGGACGCAACCTCGGCAGCATGGTCGCTGGGACCCTGAAGTTGCTGGACCTGTACGGGCCCGCCATCGTGCGTGTCGCGGTCGCGCAGATGCTCGAGCGCGGCTCTCACGACCCAGGCGCCCTCGCCATGCTGTGCGAGCAAGAGCGGCAGCGCTGCCAGCGCCCTGTCCCCATTGCCGTGCCCTTCGCTCCGCACGTGCGCGAGTGCGACGTCATCCCCCACGATCTCGGAGGCTACGATGACTGAGCTCTTCGCCGCCCTCGAGCGACTCGGTATCCGTGCAGGCCGCGAAGCCATCGAGCCGCTGCTCACCCATGCTCAGAAGAGCAAGCTGTCTCCAGCCCAGCTACTCGAAGCGCTCGTCGACCTCGAGCAGCGGGAACGCGACGCCAGAAACCTGGCGCGCAGGACCAAGATGGCCACACTCGGCAGCATCTCACCGCTGGACCGCTTCGACTGGCTCTCCAGCAGCGCGAGAGAGTTCGTTCGCCTCCTTCAGAAGCACACGTGCTGCCACGGGCTTTGCTTCGATCGCAGGGTATATCTCCTATGCGACATCACCAATAACCGCACTTGCTGATGTTCCCTTAGAAGCGGGTCCTGAAGCACCACCGGATCCTCGTCCGACCGTTAGGGACAGCGTGTCCCAGATGTCGTTCACAAGGCCGCCCCCCTTTCCCTTCAGCGCCCCGCCCGCGGCTCCCGCGGCCCACCCGATGGCTCCTCCGGCTACCGCTTCCAACGGGGTCGAGCCTTGCTGAGTGGCTGCTTGTGTGCGCTGCCCGCCCGCCAAGCAGATGTGGAGACTTGCTTGGGAAGCCATTTGCCCTCGCGGCGCTTACTCCATGCGAGCCTGACCTCCCAGAGGACCTTAGGACCTTTGTTCGAGTCCGAAAGAGGCTGTCCTTCGAGCGGTTTTGCTGTGAACAGTGCCCAGAAGAGGTGCACGCGGCTTCGGCCTTGAACGCCTTGTCAGGACGGGGCCGGGTGAGGACATGCGCTCGTGGTGTCCTGGGAATTTGTGATGGCGACCGAGGCCGAGGAGTCGTAGGCCAATTTTAAACTCTGGAGTTCATTTTGGTCGCTTCTGCGGGATGACTACCCATTCGCCGTTTACTAGTCTCTCCAAGACACCATACTCCGGTTCTCCGTACTTGCGGCCGCGAACCCGCACCGGCTCGATCCAGTCAGGCTGGCAGCCAGCTTGCGGTTCTGGAACCTCGATCCACATGTCTTTGGTGATACCGAAGCGTTCCTCGGCCTCTGCTTCGGCATCGCTCACGTACTCATACCATTCATCAGCGAACGTTCCTTCGTCCTTTTCGCTCCTGGAAAGGAACAGGTACACGCCGTAATCCGACTGATAGAGAATAACTCTACGAACATCGGTAGAGGCGTTTGGGACTATTGAGAATCGCCGCACAAATCTACTCCTTGAACTCTATGTGGTTGTTAGTAGCTGCTTTTCGACCGTTTTTGTCAAGGACCTCGAGATGAATGTGCTTGACCCATGGGTCATGAGTGCCAGCCACCGAGGTTGGGTCTATTCGGAACTGGCGGGTCCCGTCAGCGCTGCGGAAGACACCGCTGCCAGGGACTCCGATCTCTTTATAACCCTTACCGACCCAGCGTTCGCCAGCTTCGAGGGCCTCATTCACAGTCAGCGTGTAGCGACTTGTGATATTGCCTTTACCACGCATTGTCTCCTCGATGACATCATCAATGACCGTTCTTGCTGATGCTCCGATAGCAGCAGGTTTTGAAGTGCCACCAGATCCTCGTCCGACCATCAGGGACAGCACGTCCCCGATCTCGTCCAGAAGGCGGCCCCCCTGTCCCTTCAGCCCCCCGCCCACGACCCCTGCGCCCCCCCCGATGCCTGCTCCGGCTAGCGCTTCCAGCGGGCCCGCGCCTTGCTGAGCTGCTTCCAACATCCCATCAAGAGCCTGCTCAATCTGCTGCCGGTACCTCGCACCTAGCTGACCTACCTTGGTGCCGCCCTGCGCCACCGCACTTCTGGCCCGCATGATGCCAGCACCGACCCGCCCTACGATAGGACTGACCCGCGCTACACCAAGGCCGATTGCAGTGACCGTACTCGGACCGAATGCCACCACCGCGCCAGCCCCGGTAGCACCAGCCACCGCCCCAGCAAGCCCTACTGCAGTGCCTGCGTTGAGGGCGCCCGACAGGTGCGATCCCTGAACGAAAACGCTGTTCTGGGTGCTTGGTGCCATCTGCTGGAGCGCACGGAGCCCCACGGGCGCCGTGGTGCGTGACGTCACCGCTTTCTGTGCACGCGCTTGACTCTGGGCTGCCTGCTGCGCCTTTTGCTCCTCGGCTGTTGGAGGCTTGATCCCCGACTCCACTGCTTGCGCGACGACCAGACGCTGCATGAACTCGAGCCCGTAATCAGGTACATCGTCCTCCGGCGACATTCCACTCGGATCATGAAACCTGACGGGATTCGCCTTTACATACTCATATAGATTCGGACCATACTCCACACCTGCTGGATCCGTTGATATCCACCTTCCGAGCCAGCAGGCGTAGAACCTCGCGCCGTGATAGTAAAGCCCAGTCTCCTTGTCGCGCTCCTTCCTCGTGTAGCGATACCTTTTGAGACTTACCTCTATCCCGCTAGGTGCCGACCAATACGCCGTCGTCCCATACGGATGGTACTCCTCGTAAGAGATGACCATTCCTGTCTCATCGAGTTCCAACGCTGCGGAGCCAAGATGGTTCTCGAGCTGACAGCGTATGCGACTCTGTGGCAATGGTACTGCAGCTGAAGCCTCTACCGTCTCCGTCTCCACCATGGCGATACGGCGGTCGTCGTCCCTCACGTGAAGCGTCTCTCGCTCAAGGACAAGGTTCGCATTCACGCCTTCTCTCCGGCGGTAGAGTTCGTATCCACCGAGGTAGATCCTCTCCTCGATGATGCCGTTGTGTTCCCAGGCTTTGCGGACGCGCTTCCCGGTTGCGTCGTATACATAGTACGCGATCCCGCCGCCGCCGAGGTCGACCTCGCGCTGCTGGTTCTCGAAGTCCCAGACGATGCTCACCAGGTGCGGCATCGAAGTCATGTTGCCGTGGGGGTCGTACGAATAATGGGCCGAGTAAGGGCCTGAAGACAGGTCACCCGGGAGGCTGGTGGAGAGCAGCCGGTTGCTGTCGTCGTCGATCTCGTAATGGCGGGACCACCCGCCGCCGACGGCCTGGTGCGCCATGGTGAGGAGGTTGCCAACCTCGTCGTAGTCGTACGATTCCGTGTAGGCGCGGAGTGCTTGGGGGTCGTTGGGATGTGCGGACTGGACGAGTGGGAAGCCTTCGGCGTCCTGCTGGATGTTCGCGTTCTGACCGGCGTGCTCGCGGCCCTCGGCGTGGATGAGGCGATAGAGGGCGTCGTATTCGTATCTGGAGACAGGCTCGACGAGCTGGCTGTTGTGGTAGAGGCTCTGCTGCGCCTTGTCGTCGATAAGGATGATGTTGCCGACAGGATCGTGGGTGTAGTGCAAGTCCTGCAGGACCACGCTGTCAGCGACGCGTGTGGACTTGAGGCGGGTGAGGCGGAAGGTGAGGGGATCGTGGGTGTACTCGGTGATGATCCCGTTGCCGTAGGTGATGCGCTCGCGCTGGCCCTTGGCGCTGTAGGCGATGTCGTCGACGAAGGAGGTCGGGGTGGGGGCGTCACGCAGCCGGACGTCGACGGCTTCGAGCTGGCCGGCTTCGTTGTACGTCGGCCGAGTCTCGCTCTGGTCGGGCGTGGTGGTGCTGACGGGCCGGTTGAGGGCGTCGTAAGCGGTGGTGCTGGTGAAGGTCTCGACCTCCAGTGCGGGGGCCGGAGTCGCGTCCCAGTCGAGCTGGTTCTGGTAGTCGACGGCCAGGGTGCGGGTACTACCGAGCAGGTTTCCCTTGAAGTCGAAGCCGTCGCTGGTGACGAGGCCGGCGCCGTCGTACTGCTGGTAGACCTTTCCGCGCAGGTTGAGGGTGGCCGCGCTGGGGACGCCTTCGCCATAGACGGTGCGCTCGGCGAGCACCTCGGGGTCGATGCCCTGCTGCACCCACAGGCCGGTGGGCCGGCGGAGCACGTCGTAGGTGGTCCGGAGGGTGTGGCCGCGGCTATCCCATCCGCGCAGGGGGCTCCCGAGCACATCCGAGAGCATCCAGCGGGTGCCAGCGTCGATGCTGTGCTGGTGGACCTTGCGACCGGCCACGTCGAAGGTGTAGACCATGCAGTCGTTGCCGCGGGCATCGGTGATGATGCGCGGGTTGCCCTCGAGGTCGAGCGTGGTGGTGGTGAGGAGCTTGGTGCCGCCTCCCAGGTCGGCAACGCCCACCACGGCGCGCCCGAGCGGGTCGACATGCACCACGGCGGGCGTGCCGGCATGCGCCGCGGCCAGGGTGGCGGCGCGCTGGTCGGCGGCGCTTGGCGTCGGGGTGGCGCCGGGCTGGCGGGCAGCAAACCAGAGATTGCCCGGGTCGAGCACGGTGTCGTTGGCGTCCCACGACGTCTGCGACCAGGGCGAGAACTCCACCCGCGCGCAGGTGCCGTCGGGGAAGTCGGTCCGCACGAGCCGCCCCAGAGGGTCGTAGCGAAGGACCGGCGTCACCCCCCAGTGCATGAGCACCTCGTCGTCCTCGAACTCGAAGGTGCTGCTGAAGTAGGGCTCGTACTGCTTGATGGGGTTGCCCTTGTTGTCGACGACGGTGCGGCCGTTGCCGACCCACCGTGGATCCGCCGTCGCCATCTCGGGCTTGCCGTCGAGGCCGAGCACGGGGTGACCATGCTCGTCGAGCAAAGGCGCCAGGCCCGGGGCGGCCTGCAGTTTGCGCATGATCTCGCGGCCCGACCCGTCGGAGTACGTGTAGATCTCCTGCCAGCGGGTGTTCGGGTCTCCGTGGGTCTCGCGGGCGCGCGCGTGGATGACGCTGGGTTTGCCGGTGTTCATGTACCGGAACAGGTCGATCTCCAGCGTGGTGGTGGGATCGTCGAGCGTGTCGCCGTCGAGGCTCCCGAGCTTGCCCATCACCGCCGTGGCGACGACCATCCCAAGGGCGTCGAGCTGCACGGCGCCACGGTTGCCATTGGGTTCCGTGATCATCACGGGTGACAGGACGCGGTAATCGTTGGTGACGACCACTTCATTGCCGAGCGCGTCTTCGGTGCGCTCCACGAGCAGGTGGTAATCGTCGTACTCGACCGTGCTGACAGTCCCCCAGGGATTGAGCACCGAGGTCGGCAGGAAGAACTTCGCCGCATCGAAGATCTGCCGCCCGGAGGGGATCCACCATCCCGCTTCATCGGGGAGCTGCACATAGCCACCTTCGAGCAGGATCCCCGAAGTGACCCGCGTCGAGCCGTCATTGTAGGTCGTGTCGATCTGCCCCTGGGTGAGCGCGAGCTGATAACTCTCGTAGGGGAGCGCGTGCACGTCCACCACGCCCAATGCGAGGGGCGCCGGCAGGTTGTCGCTGTCCTGATAGCGCACGCGCATGTCCTCGATGAGCCGCCGCTCGGGCAGCGAAGGCATCGGCGAGCCACCAGACGGAGGCCAGTCTTCGTAAGCGCGTGCAGCTTTCCCACGTGCCTCGGCGACCGCCGTGACGACGTCCTCGAAGGCGTACACCCCGGTGGGCGTGGTGAGGCCGTGCAGCTCGTAGGTGCGCGTGGCGATCGGGATGCCCAGGCGATAGCCATCCGACGCATTCGCCAGATGCACCACCTCCATCTCCGTCAGCGTCACATGCAGCTCGTTCTGCGCTGCCACCGTGCTCGGTCCATGGCGCCGCGGGTACGCCACCGCGACACTCGCCCGCGCGACGCCGAACGCATCGACCTCGAGCGTGAAAGCGTGCGTCACCCGGGGATCGAGCCTCCCCTCTGCATCCTCGTGCCGCTCGTAGTACAGCGAGATCGCTTCCCGCGGCGACACCAGGAAGACCCCCGGCGTCTCTCCGCGCATCGCTTGCTCCCGCCGCACCGCGTGGCTGCTCTCCACCACCGAATAGGGCCGCGTCTCCGCCTCCGACCCATCCAGCGCGTACACCTCCTGCCGCAGCGTCTGCCCTCGCAGCGCCCGACAGGCCTGCCGCATCTCGTCCGGCGTCAATCCGGCCGGCAAGATCGTATCCGGTAGGCGTGGCTCCTCCACAAGCCCCCCACCGCCGCCACCACTCTCGCCCTGATAGTACTCTTTCTCGTACTGCTGGCTGATCTCCGCCCCTTTCCGCCAGGCTCCCGTGTGCAGCCACGTCTTCGTCAGCACCGGCGGCTGCGGCAGCTCGCCATTGACCGGCGTCACCTCCGGAAACAACCCAACCCCGCGCGCCGCCGAGAATGCCTCGGTGTCCACCTGCTCCACGAGCCCGAACCCGCGAAACTCTCGCTCCTCCCCGTCGAAATAGCCGTGGTGATAGCGGTACTCCGACGCGAACCGCACCCGGCTCACGTGATCGTAGCTCTCCACCCGCTCGACCACGTGCACGGGGAACGGCAGCTTCGTCACCCACGGCGTCCCCGCCGCGCGATCCTGCAAGAAGAACTTCGTCGACGGCGCATACTGGAGCCTCGTTTCCAGCCCCAGGTTGTTCTTCACCGACGTCATCAGGTGCGGCTTCTTGCCCGCCAGCAGATCCATGTAGCGCAGCGGCGCTGCAGCAAACCCGGGCAGAGGACTCGACCAGACGAGGCACCCCGTCCCCGTGCCGAGCAGGTCGAGCACGGCAAGGGTCGAGTGAAGGCTATGGTCCGGCATGCTCGGGAACTTCACCCCCGTGCCCAAGCCATTCCCCGCCTGGTTCGGGTACCACCAGATCCCGTCCCCGCGCACGTACAGCACATCGGTCGTCCCCGACCCGTCCACGTCCGCCAGCCGCACCCGCCGAGGATCGAACTTGTCCGCATGATCGAACCACGGCGCGCCGTGCAAGATCACCTTCGCGCCGAAGCGCCCGTGCCCCAGGTTCGGCCAGTAGCAAACATTGCCATTCGTGACCCGGACCAGATCGCTGAGCCCATCCCCGCTCATGTCGGCCAGGAACACCGTGTGGTGCCCGTCGGTGAACAAGAGCGCCGCCCCTCGCTCCCCATCACGTGGTGCTGCCAGCGTCACCGGCGGCTCGAAACCGCCCTTGGCCCGCGACGGATACCAGACCAGCGTCGTCCCCCGTGCAATGAGCACGTCATCCGACCCATCGCCATTCAGGTCGACGAATTGAAGGTTCGGGTCCGACCAGTCGATGACGGGCTGCGCCGGAAACGCTCGAAACGGCGCCCACGCCTCCTCCTCGGTCCGATCGAAATACCCCGCCACGGGCCGCTCGAAGAAGACCATCTCCTTCTGTCCATCGGCGTCGAGATCCAGCACCTGCAAGCCGCTCGCGGCGAGCGAAGGCCTCGACGGCAAGGCGCGCGCCGGCCCGAGCTGTCCCGCGCCCAGGTTTCGCTTGTACAGCAGTGCGCTCCCTTGCCGCACCAGCAACCCCGGGAGCCCCTCGCCATCCAGATCGACCCACTGCGTCGACCCCTGAAGAGCACCCGCGAGGTCGCGCACGCTCTCCTTGTCGAGGAAGCGAACGGTGGTATCGAGCTCCGGCTCCGAATACCCGAACTCCACCGGCGGGAACGATTTCTTCTGGTAGCCGCTGCCGTTCGACTCCCGGACATAACCCGAGTGCGTCACCGCCGTGAGCTTGGTGAGGACCGGATTGTCGTCGTAAACGAAGTCCGTCGAGCGCACGAGCGTGGGCGCAAAGTCCCCCGGGGCGCTGGAGGTGGCCTCGGGGTCCAGCTCCGCCATGTGGTGGAACACCAGCACCCGCCGGCACAGCCGCGCGGTGCGCACCTCGAACCCGGCGCGGTACGTCGAGAAGGGATCCTGCCGCCGCGACCACGGCTGGACCTCCTCCGGCGTCGGCACCGCCTCGTCGTGCTCGCCATAATCGAAGACGACCTCGAACAGCATCGTCTCGTCATCCCCTGGCGTCACATTCCCGTAGCGAATGCGCTTCAGGTGCCGGTTGGCCTCCGGCGAGAGCCCCGCATGACGGTGCGCCTCGTACGTCGCTGCCTGCGACGCTCCCGCCAGGTCTTCGGCCTTGTACTCATAGGTCGTCACATGGCCCCGGTCGTCGCGCGTCTCCTCCAGGAGCCACGCGAAGACCCGCCGGGCATTCTTCGGGTCTGCAATGCGGCCCTCGTCCGCCTTGCCATAGAGGCTGGTTATATTGTCGCGCGTCGTCACCGTCCAGTACGTGCGACCCGTGGTGGTATTCGTCCGCCGCTCGATGCGCGCGAACAGCCCCTCGGTCCGAGGCCGGTAGCGCAGCACCGACTCCTCCCCGTCGATCTCGGGCGTCAGCGCGCCATGCTCGTCCGGCACGGGGACGAGGTCTTCCGCGCCCGACAGCACGAAGGTGTCGGACTCCAGCGCATCTTCGTAGCGTGGCAATCCCTTGTCGGTCTTGCGCGTGATCCGCGGCGCCGACAGCTGCCAGCCTGCGCCGAACAGCCCGTTCCCCGTGCTCGAATCGTACGACAGCCCGAGGTCTGGCTGTGCGCCCGCCCGACCCGGGCTGACCGCGATGGGAACGGTGAGCGAACCAGTGCCCGTCGCCGGGCTGACCGAGAACTTCTCACCGATCCCGCGAATGGCCCCGCCGCCCTTGGGAAGGGAAGGGGACGGCGCTGCGACGGGCGTCAGCCCGCGCGGCGGCGACGCCTCGGCGCGCTCGCCCCCCTCCTTGCTTCCACTGCTGGCCGCTGCACTGGGCGCAGCCTGGTCCTGCACGTCATCCCTGGTGCGACGAGGATTCATGGTGGCTACCTCTCAGCTGACCGTGCTGGCCGTGTAGTGGGCGATGACGAGGATGTCCTGCAGCTCCTCAGCGAGCGCTGTCGCGGTGCTGGGAGGCGTGAGGATCGCCGAGAGCGTCAACGAAGCGGGAGCATCGAACTCGCACGTCTTGAAGTCCGATGTGGTCCCTGTTTCCTCGTCGGGAAGGACCAGCGGGGTGCCGCCGGGGGCGCCCGCCAGAGGCAGCGACAGGCTGAACGAGGCCGTCTTCCCGGGGGTGAGAACCCGGACCAGATCGACCCGAAGGATCGTCAGCTTCTTGCCTCGAAGCGGCACCGGGAACAGCTCGTGCTCGAGCGCGAACGTGAGCTCCTGGGTGCCCGACGGGTCGAGCAAGGCCTGCCAGGCGACCGGAAAGTCGTGCCGCAGGCTGACCAGCTTGGCGAGCGGCGGGAGAGGGCCCTCGTCGTCGGCAAGCCAGGTCGCGAGTGCCGCGCTCGCGTGCTGTCGGAGTATCTCCCCGCCATCACGCGCCGTGTAGCGCACGTGGAGGATGACGTCGGAGAGCGATCCGACATCGAATGCCTGGCACTCATGCGGTAGGTCCAGCTTCCAGGAGGAAATCGCTCCCGCTCCCTCGAAGGGCAGATAGCGCTCGTCCCGGAAGTTGACCTCGAAGAGCCCACTGTCGTTCTGCGCATGGCTTGTGGAGATCGAGCTGACGGGGGTATGGGCCACCCGCATCTCCGTCTCGTTCAAGTAATCGGTCGCATCGGCCGAGACGTTGCTGTGTCGCACCTTGCTCTCGGTCAAGGTGAGCGTGCAGTTGATCCCGTCATAAGGCCCAACGACGCAGGGCAACGTCAGGCTGACGTTCTTCAAGCGGCGCAGGTAATGCCCAGGGAAGTCCCTGTCGAAGAGCTGCTCTGGCAGATCGATGGTGCAGGATCCCGTCGTCTTGAGCGCCAGGAGCGCACCGGGCGCGTGCTGGAGCAGCGAGATCTGCTTGGTCAGCTCCAGCTCACGCTTGTCGTGCTCCAGGTAGGCGAGCTCGAGCCGCTTGAGATCCAGGCTGAGCGCCTCACCCGCGAGGAGGCCCTTGCGCAGGCTGTTCCAGTGGCCGAAGCGAATGAAGGACGATGTCGTGAGTCCCCGTTCGAAGCGGAAACCCAGCTCGGCCCGCTTCGCGAGATCGTAAGCGAGCTGGAAGGACTGGAAGTACAGCGTCGCGAGCTGGGACGACATCCAGTCGTAGAGCGCCTGGCTGGAGAACTTGTCGCGGAGGTACTCGGCGACCTCACGGGCCTGCTCCATCTGCAGCTCGTGGTTGCTGAGTTCCTTCTCCACGATCGCCAGCCGGATCTCCGCCGCCACGATCTGCTTCTCGATCTGCTGAAGCTCCCGGGCCGTGACGCGCTCCTGGAGCTTCCAGTCGTCCCAGCGCCGCTCGTAGCCGCCGACGGTGGCGCTTGCCGTGGCACCGTCGCGCAGCAGGCTGACGGCGATGTTGGCCGCCGAGGCTCCAGAAGACATGGAGTTTCCGGTCTTGGTGCCGTCCATGACTGTCGAGACCGCGACGGGAGATCCCATGGCACCGGCGCCGCCCGTGGTGAAGCTCGGGAGCGAATGGGACACTGCGGCTGCCGACATCATTCCCTGAATGATCGCCTGAGCGATGGAGGCTGTACCGTGCATGGTCAGGTGCGCCACCTCCCAAGCGCTGAAGCGCGCGACGTCGCGGTAGAACTGGTTACGGATCGACGTCGCCTCATACGTCTTGCGCAGCGCTGCCAGGGACTCTCGCGACTCGTGTACCTGCTGTTGCTTGATCTGCCGGATCGCGTCGAGCAGCCGAAGCTCGTGGTTCGACCGAAGGAGCGACAGCTCCTCGGCATCACGCTTCTCGCGCGCCGACAGGAACGCCTGACCCAGCGACTTGACCTCCGCGACCATCTCGTTCGCCTTCTGGAGCAGCAGCGGGAACCGCTGGTGCGGCGCGGGCGCGCTGAGATCCTGGAGCACCGTCGACAGGTCGACCCCTGCCGCCGCTGCCCGGACGAGCAGCGCCGGATCGATGGGCGGCTCGAAGAGGGGGAGCTGCCGCACGACACCGTCGATGCTCATGCAGTGGCGGAGCTTGAACAGCCGATCCGCCACCGTGTCCCAGTAGCCGAGCAGGATGTCGTTCGGCGGAACGCAGAAGTAGAGCATGCTGGGCATGACCAGCGGCTCGGCGAGCGCGTCGCTTCCGATGTTGGTGCCGCCCGTCCCCGAGGGAGTCCATGACTCGATCTCGACGAGCGCGTTCGACATGTCGTCGAGCAGCGGCTCCAGCTCTCGGTACGTCTTCGCTCCCGTGTCGCCCCGCTTCGGCATCGACCGGGGGCGTGGCCCCAGGATCTCCGCGGCCAGCACGTAGAGCTGCGTCGCTTGCGTCGTCGACTCGACGGTGTCCTGCCGGAACAGGTGATCGGCCCACCGGATCAGGTTGTCGATGTACTTCATGACCACCGTCTTCTGGTAGGCAAGAGGCCGCAATCGCGCGATGTGGTGGGGATTGAAGGGATCCCGTCGCCACGCCTCGATCTGGAGCGACAGCGACTCCACCTGGCCGGCGAGCAGCTCGTCGATGGCCGTCAGATCCGCGTTCTCGAAGAAGGGCCGGACCTTCCAGAAGCGCTGGGGGATCGGCGCCGTGGAGCCCGTGGTCGGGTCGAAGATGGCGTGGAACCACCGCTGCGCCTCCTCGAAGCGCAGGTTCTTGCTCAGCCGATCCGCAATGAGCAAGGGCGCGTGGAAGAACAGCTCCCAGTTGTAGGTGCTCATGGCACCGCGCGGAGAGAAGTCCACGTCCTCGACCGGGTAGGGCAGCGCGACGACCTGGGTGGGGAGATAGCGTGAAGCGAAGTTGTCCTGCCGCAAGAGCTGGAGTGGCGTGGAATGCCGCGACCACTCGAGCAGGCCGTCGAGCCCGTACCGATTGACCTCCTTGATGAAGCGACAGACGTACGGATGGTGAAATGGCTCGAACAGATACCGCTGCTTCAGCGTGGTCAGCGGGATGTTGATCACCTCTGGCGTGGACTTCGACCATCGCTCGAGCAGTTCGTCTTTGCGCGAGCCTCCCTCGAGCGCGACGAACCCGCTCTCCTGCTGCAGGTTGAAGGGGGAGAGGTCATCGGGGAGTTCGAGCTTGAGTGTGTCGTCGTTCCAGACGATCGGCACTGCGTCGAAGCGAATGTCCTCTTTGACGACCCACCGATTGACGGGGTCTTTTCGGGGCGTGACGATGAAGCTGCGGGTCGTGTCTTCGTAGAAGAAGGCATCCTGAGACAGGAAGTCCTCGTAGCTGTTCGGAAAGAGAATCCTGAACTCGCCGGGCGTGGCCTTCAGGACGACCAGCTGCTCACCCGTGCTGGAAAGGTTCTTCGACGATCCTGATGCGAGCGTCCCGCTGAGTACATGAAGTCGCTGGTCGGACGATGAGGCGCTCTGGAGAAGGGCCATCCGGTTCCGGCGGGCTCGGCCAGGCTGCCGAATGTTGAACGAGAGCGCGGTTGCCGTGACGTCCTCGGATGTCCACCTTCCTCGGCAATCCGAGAGGACGAACTCTCCCAGCCGCCTGCTCTTGGCCCTGGTAGGCTCGGAGGCGTGTTGACCACGGCCAAGCAGAGCCTCCACGACGAGCGCAGGAGCATTGTTGGTGCCGAACAGGGGATAGCGGTTGAACGCACGGAAGTAGAAGTCGGTGATCGGGTAAAAGTCCTCGTACTCAGTGAGCGGCTGGACGATTGCGGGCGCATTCACGCTTCGCTGTGACGTCCATTTCCCATTCTGATATTCGGACCACGCGAGCTTGATGTGTCGCTCCTGCGTCGGCGGCTTTCCGGGGTCCGTCGCAGTCCCCATGCTCGCGCTCTGATCCGCTGACGGCTTCGTCTCGAAGATCGCCCAGAAGAGGAGCAGACGGCGCTCGAAGACGACGGGGATGAGGTGATCGCTCTGGATGTCGATGTCGAGCTTCTCCCACGGCGACCACGTATCGTCCCCCTCGCGGCGGCGATAAAAATGGCTGTGCGGCGTGTCGCGGGTCCGCGCGAACACGTGGAGCACGCTCAGCGCATTCTTGCCGCTCCCCTCCTTCTGGCGGACCATGCCCATCACCTCGAGCCGCGCCACCTGATCGAGCTTCACCAGGTACGTGGAGTACGCTTTCTCGGCGCTGGACTTGTCGAGATCGCTCTGGAGGAGTTCATTCTCGAAGTCCTTGAAGAAAGGCGTCTTGTTATCGCGGAGGTCAGGCTCGATCCAGTTCTCCGGATAGAGGAAGACCTTGCGATTGGCCTCCCACACCCGGTAGTTGCGCATCCATTTCCATTCGCGTGCCGCCTCCTCGTCGAGCTTCACGCCCGCCTCCAGGTGGAGGAAGCATCGCTGCACGAAGAGCTGGACGGAGCTGATCGCCTGAGCGATGCGGGAGGTGAGCTGGCAGGCGCTCATCTCGACGTCCACGAGCAGCTCGGCATAGAGGCGGTTCTTGTCCGCGTGGTCACCCTGCCAGAGGAGATACCCCACGAGCGCGTCACGTTGACGCTCGCGCAGGACGTCGCGCAGCGGCTTCGCGACGGTGTTCCACTGGGCCTCGTCGTACTTCGCCTTGACGGTGTTGCGGATGTCGAGCGCCGTCGCCCTGGCCGCCGAGGGGGTGGTGGCTGCGTCGGCCCAGGCGATACCCTTGGCGGCGTTGATGCCCAGCCGACGGAGCGAGGAGAGCGCTGTCGCCATCCGCAGGAGGCGCGTTCCCGGATGGAGATTTTTGAAACGCGTGGCCAGCGTTTCCACGTCGGGATACAACCATTTTGTGTGGTGAGCCAGCGCGGCCAGGAAGGTTTCTGATGGAAGGGGGTCTATCGAGGGACCATCCGGGTGCTGCCAGTATACCCGGAAGAGTTCGGCCAGGGCCTCTTTGCCCGTCGGGAGCGAATCCCGCAAGCGGGTCAGTCGAACCAGGGTCAGCCACCCATTGAGGAGCGCTAGATTCGGTACTCCCGGAAGGACGGGAATCGCATCGAGCTGAATCACTGGTTCTCCCTCCTCGGGCGCGACCATCCAGCGCAGCTCGTCCCGCGTGATCTTGAGTCGATTGAGCAGCCCTGCCACCTTCTCCAGGCGAAGAAATGTGACACGAGCGTCAGTCCGAGTAGGAATCAGTGCTCCGGATTCCTCGTCTTGCCAATCGAGAAAGACGGAGAGTGCAGAGCGAGAGTCGTCATCCGGAGAATGCAGGATCCGTGTCGTCAGCTCCTCGATGATCGCAGCGTCGAGCCTGACCACCTCGCCGAGTCGGCTGAGGACCATCGCGCGCACGAGTGGTGCAGGTGATTCCTGAGCCTCGGAAGATACGAAGTTCGCCACGAGTTGGTGGCGACGCGCTTTGAGATCATCGAGGAACACCTCCACAGGTTCAGGGGTGGGCGCTGGCACCAATGATGGGAGATGGCGGAGGAGACCACGCAGCGCGGTGATCCCCCAGCGTGACGCCACGACCTCCTTTGCTATTTGGACGAATTGGCGCGTATCCCAGGGGATGGGCGTCTTCAGAATGTGGATGTCGGATATGTCGCTCAGAATCAGCAGTTCGCGCACCGGCAACGACAGCGCTCGTGCCATGGAGATGGCGCGGAAGATGCGTGATAGTTCAGTGAGTCCGAGCCAGCCATCTGCGAGGAGGAAGGTCTGCTCCGCGTTGGCTGCGTCAATGTTCGTGAGGAGATCTAGCTCCGCTTGAGAACATCGCAGGGCAGAGAGAAGCGCGGCATGGTGGGTGGCGAGATCGAGCGGCGTCGCGAGGTCGGTCCCGTTGCTGTTCAGCTGCAGCGCGGCATCGACTGGATTGGTGACGGCCTGGTTGAGGAACAGCTTTTCGTAGAGCGAAGGCGTCTCGGAAAGCGGGGTACGCGTCTGGATGTTCCCCCACCAGGTGAGCATCTCCAGGATGGGGATCTTCACCTCGGACTGGAGCATGACGACATCGGCGAGGTGAACGAGCATGTCTTCATCGAGTTCGCCGCCGAACGTGCTGAGCGCCTGGTCGACCTCGGCGACCGTCCAGCCGAGCGCCCGCTGCAGGCGGGTGAAGCGATGAATTCGGTCCAGCGCGGCGGCATCGAGCGCCGGGACGCGCAGCTCCGCGATCTTGCAGGTGAGCGGATCCGCCCCCGAGGCCGCTTCGATGGCGAGCGACTTCGGTTCGGGATCGACGAAGTCCGTAGCGAGCACCTCTCGCAGCGCCTCGTAGGTCAGCCCCGTCCGATTCAGGAGGATGGAGACGTGCCGGAGGACACCGACCCAGGTGCCCTGGATGGGGCTCGTGCTTGTGCCCGTGGGATCCTGGAGCGAGTTGCCTGTCTCGAGGAGCCCGTACAGTTTCCAGGGTCTCTCTGTGAATGTGCCCAGGAGGAGCTGCCACCCGGCGGGCGACAGCCGGAGCCGTTCGAGCGTCAGCGCCTCCGATGGCGGAGCATGGGGGCGGGACTCCTCGCTGCGGTCGAGCACCTCCATCAGCCGAGCGCGCGAGACGCCCAGGTGGTCGAGGTGGATGCGGCTCTCCTCCAGGCCGATGTTGAAGGGCAGCCCCCAGGGATAGGGTGCCTCGGCGAGGAGCTGATAGGCCATCTCCTGCACCTCCTCCTTGTCGCTTGGCGGCGGCTGAGGCAGCGCCGCGAGCTGCGCGGGGGTGCCCACCGTGGCGATGTGCTCGGGGAACGCGACCGTCGGCGACAGCTCGGTGTTCGCGACGGCGTACTCGAGGATCTCGTTCACCAGATCGACGTAGGGGAGCTGCGTGTCGGTGTTCTTGCAGGTGAGTTCGATGCTGGCGATGTCGGGCCGCCGGGCGAGGAGAATGTCACGCGCCGAGTCGTTCGACGTGAACTGCACCGTCTGCTGCGTGAAGATGCTGTAATGGGACCATGTTGCCGAGCCCTGACCTGCGAGCTGGCGGTGGAGGAACTGGAGCAGATCGACCAGGTACGCCGCCGGCCCATAGACGGAGCGGCAATGGCCGCAGACGCAGAAATCGAGGGAGCCGAAGAGGGCGGGCCAGCTCGCGATCTCGGACATGTCCGGCGCCGAAGGGGTGGGCAGGACGTGCGCCGAGAGCCCGTTGAACGCCGCGTGATAACGGGTCGCGAGTGTGTGCGACGAGGCGGTCACCTGTCGTGCCGCGCTGAAGATCGCGTCGATGCGTCCCACCGTGAGCTTGTTTTCGAGGAGCTGGCCCATGCGCGCGCGCCCCAGCCGGACCACGCTCTGGGCCGAGTCGAGCCCTGTCTCCATCAGCGCGGAGATCTCCGCAGTCGATGTGGTCAGCCGGTAGAGCCGGTCGATCCCTTTGAGCTGCGCCTTCGTGACGGCGGGCTGGCTGACGCCCGAGAGCGTGTCCGGATTTGCCGCGAGGAAATCGTCGATGCGTACCTGGCCCAGCTCGAAATCCTTGACCCGGCTCAGGACTTCGAGCGCGTCCGTCAGGACCGCGGGGGCTGCCGGCAAGCGCCCTGCCAGAGCTGCCCCTGGGAATGCGGCCTCGAGGCTCTGCGTGAGTACGGAAGCATAATGATGGATGCGCTCGTCGGTCGTATCCCCCGGAATATCCGCAGGTGCGCCAATGATGGGACCATTGGTATCGTCCTTGAGTAGATCGATCCAGTCGTCCTCTTGCAGCATTGCCAGCTCTCGCAAGGACTGGAACGTGCTCGTCGCGAAGCCATCCTCCAGATGATGGAAGAGCGGCAAGTGATAACGTACGAGCACGCCGAGCTGAAGGGCGAGCTGCACCTTGTCGACCTCGGAGCCTGTGTACCCGGGATCGTTCCGCAGCTCCTCCCAGAACGCCGAAGCTGGCCCGTCGTGGTCCACGTAGCGCTTCAAGAGATTGACCTGCCGATTCGGATCGGGCAGCGCGGTGGCCAGCAGGTCGCTGAGCATCCCGGCCCCCGGGGTCCGCTCCTCTTCCAGGGCCACCGTCGCGGCAAGATTGGTGAGCTCCTCGAGGGCGTCATTGATGTCGCCCTCCGTCATGGCAGGGATGATGTTCTCGTCCACGGCCCAGCGAAGCGCTTCCTCATGGACGGTGCGCCCCGCCAGGACGAGCTGTGGACGCTCCGTCGGCAAGCCCCAGCGAAGCAGCCCATAGAAGACCTCCGGGTCGATCGTGGTCCCCTCGGCCATTCGATGAGCGAGCACAAAAAGATGGAGGTGGTCTCGATCGACCTCGGCGCTGCAGGCCGCCAGATCCACATCGCCGTCGCCCAGTTCGTGGGGCTCGACGGACCCGATGACGGGCGTCACCGCGGCAGCGAGCCGCTCGAACTCCGAGGTTTTCTGGGGGGGCTCGGTTGCGGTCAAATCGACGACGGCGTTCGGCGGCGCCCGACAGACGAACGCTTTCGCCAGCTCCTCTGACGTGACCGCTTCCAGCGCGCGCACGGCGAGATCGGCACGCGCTTTGTGTGGCCGGCCGAGGTCCGTCCCGTCGTACGTGATCCTGAAGCGCCCCCGGATGTCGGTCGTGCTCTCGCCGAGTGACTTGTCCGGAAGACCGACGTTGCGATCCACCGCGGTGACACGTTTGCCCTGCAGCGGATTGCCGTCTGAATCGGCCAGTTTCCCTCGCACGCTCCAGTTCGAGCGCGCGCCGATGCTCGGCGTGGCGGCCGGGTTGACCTCGATGGTCAGCGAGGTTTCTGGATCCCCCACGCGCCATTGAAGTGTCGTGCCCGTGTCGAGCAGCAGCAGACTGTCATCGAAGATCCGGAACGAGAGCATGACTGGCTTCACGCCCACGAGCGACACGAGCGTCGCCCGATCGATCTCGAAGACGAAATAGCCGCCTTGCTCCGTGGTGGCCACGGCCAGAAGTTCGTGGCCTTGCGACCTCCGGCTCCAGCCCTCCACCGTGAGGCCGCTGATACCTGTCGAATCACGGACATCGATCACGCGCGCGTGGAGAATGAATGTCTCGTCATTGAATTCGCTGTTCATGAGGGGCCTTCCTGGGGAGTGGGCTCGGGAGGTCGCATGGATGGTTCACGAGCTGCGGGCGCACCCGTGGACCGAACCGGCCATGAGGAGCGCCGGCAAGATGACGTGCGCATTCGATTGGCTAGAATCGCGTGCGCAGGGCGATGAATGGCACGGGGCTGCTGTCGGCAGGCCCGCGCGAGCCATCCTTGCAATGAGGGACGGCGCGAAGGGAGACGATGGACGAATACCCTGGATCGAACGCGTTCACCGACGAGCGGAGCCGCGCGACGGGATGCAGTCTGTCTTATGTTTTCGCCCCTGGTCAACCCGTAACCGTGAGGGCCTATACACGACTCGTGAGGTGAGACCTGAGGGCAGGATCTTCCACGCCAGCACCGCAATGGCTGGAACCGATGATGTCGATGTCATTCGACTGTCTGGCAGGGTCCGACCCCCGCGCCGACGCGGGAAGAAAGCGCGTGCTGGTGCGTGGCCGCGCCTCTTCGGCGGGCCAATCCCTCCGCCGCTGGATGGCGAGTCGCCGTATTCAGCTGACGAGAGCATCGAGGAACGGCGCTCCGACGTGACTCATTCGAGGGGATTCTGGAGCAGCGTCGTCCCAAGGTGCGATTGTTTGCTCGAAATCATCTGTCGGGCTTGCTCACTCTCTCCGTTTTCGACCGTGGAATGCGCGGACCCCGTCGCGCAGCCATCTGGCGTGGGCGCCGTATCTCGCTGGCTGCAGCTGGCATGATCTGTTCGGGAATCGTGGACTGCTGCCCCTTCGTCCGACCACCAACGACATGGCCGTGAAGAACGGAGTCGCGGCAGACGCGTCACACGACGAAGCTCGGCGCCGGCGATCGGTCAGTCCGGCGCGATGCCCGAGGGGCTGGTAGGGCAGCGCTCTGCGCGGAGGGGATGCATGAATCCAGCCGGATCCGACGAAGACAGGGGTCTTCCTTCCGTACACCCCCGCGTGGTCGCCCTTACCACCCGGTCAGCCGGTCATGCTACGCTCGTCGCTGCCACGGGGCGGGCCGCCTGCCTGCGGTAGAACCAAGGAGACATCCATGCCTGTTTCAGGACGAGAATTAGCCACACTGGACTTCGGCAACCTGATCGGCGGCCCGCTCAACGCCATCGTCGAGGCGCAGGCCAGGTCGGCCATCACCACCGCCAACTTCATCCGCGAGGTGGGCTTCGACCAGGATGGCAAGGTCATCAACGTCGACTTCAGCTACACCCGCAAGGATGACCAGGGGCAGGATCAGGACTTCACCCTGACGGTCCCCTTCATCACGATGCTCCCGATCCCATACGTCACGGTGGAGAGCGGGACCATCGAGTTCAACGCCAAGATCACCTCGATCACCGAGTCGCACTCGGAGCAGAACTTCGAGCAGGTGGTCGATGCGTCGGCCTCGACCCGGGCGTGGTTCGTGAACGCCTCGGTCCAGTCGAAGACCTCCTACCAGAAGAAGAGCTCGAACTCCGACAAGGAGGAGCGGACCTTCGACATGCACGTGATGGTGCAGGTCAGGAACCAGGACATGCCCTCCGGCACCGAGCGCCTGCTGACCCTCCTCGAGAACGTCATCGAGGAGAAGCAGGTCACCGGAGGAACGATCTCGCTGACCGTCACGACGGATACCACCGCCACCGACACCAAGATCGAGGTTGCTGGCAATCTCGCCGCCGTGGTCCAGGGTGGCACGTTCATGCTCGACGGCGCTCCTCGCACCGTCAGCTCGATCGACACGTCGACCAGCGAGCTGACATTCGCGCCTGCGCTCGCCAACGTGGTCAAGGTAGGCACTCCGGTCACGGTCAAGAACCCCCCCAAGGTGGCCTCGATGGGGACCAGGCGCGCTCCTGCCCCGCTGCCTCCCGGGCCGCAGCCGTCCGTGCCCGCCATGCCGGATCCCCGGACGGCCGCCACCACCGTCGTCACGGAGATGGTGATCGACGGCGACATCTCCAAGTTCACCACCGGCGCCCGTCTCTCGGTCGGCGGGATCAACTACACGATCGTGGGGCTCGACCCCGCGCACAACAAGCTCCTCCTCAGTCGAGGCTGACCCTCGGAGCCGCCGGACCTGGGAGCGCCCGGCGGCTCCATCTCCCCTCCCGCGCGCATGGACCCCCAGAAACCCAAGCTCAAGCTCTCCGACGTGCTCGGCGCCCTCGTCTCCAGCATCGCCTCGGCCCGCAACGTGGCCGACGTCGAGGCCCTCCGCATCGCCGACCGCTACCGCCAGAACGAGATGCTCCGCGGGCTGCCCGTCCCGAGGCTCCGCTTCAGCCGCATCGCGGTCACCCTCCCGATCATGATCACCGGCGTCGTCCCTGCCGTGCAGGCCGAGGCCGCCGTGCCCGGGAGCGTCGCCGAGGCGACCACGAAGGCGCTCGGCGCGGCCCTCGACGCGCTCGCCCCGGTCGACCAGCTCGCGGCGAAGAGCGCCAGCGCAGGCTCCTCCGCGCTTCAGGGCCTCGACGACGAGGAGACCCGCGCCACCGCCGACGCCAGCAAGCGGCTCCTCGATGCCGTCTCCCTCGTCCAGGGCTTCCTCGCCACCTACCAGGCCGACCTCGGGCGCGAGCTCGCCGACGAGCTGCTCGACCTGCACCAGAGGAGCGGCGGCGTGGCCATCTCCGACTCCCTCTTCCGGGAAGCGGCCCGCGAGACCAGCACCAAGGTGCTCCGGCGCCTCCTCCGCCGCACGCTCATGCAAGCGCAGCTGCTGGACCCCACCGCGGGGCGCAGCTTCGACCCGGAGGACGCCCGTCAGCGTGCCGAGGCCGTGCTCGCGATCAAGCCCACCACCACGCTCCTGCAGCAGGTCGCCGAGGCCGCCCAGCGCGCCGCCGTCGTGCGCCCCACCGCGCTGCCGGACCTCGACGTCCTCGTGGACACCGACACCATCAAGAACGCGGGCGGAGGTCCGGCCACGGTCACGCAGCTCCACCTCACCCTCCTCGAAGAAGGCCTGGAGTGGGTGGGCGAGGAGCAGCGCGACGGCTCCCGGGTCTGGAAGCTCACGCAGGAGTGACGCGTGTTCCTCTTCATGCGGATCGAGCGCCTCGGCGCGCACCTCTCGACCTTGAAGGCGCTGATGGACAACTACCAGCGCGGCGACCCGCGCTTCATCACCGACTCCCTCGCCTGGCTGACCACCGGCGAGAAGGTGATGTCCGAGCTGCGCCTCCCGCAGGGCTCGGAGATGTCCGCCCTCCGCAGCCGCATCCTCCGCGTGTCGGACGCCCTCCCTGGCGGCGAGGACCGCACCCGCGCCGTCCTGCGCCGCGCCCAGAACGCCGCCGCCACCGAGGCCCTGGAGCGCGCCGAGGCGGTGATGCGCCAGATCGTCGTGGAAGCCGAGGAGCGCCTGGAGCGCTTCGAGGAGAAGCTCGCCGAGGGCGTCACCACCGCCGCCATGGCCGGCGGCCTCCCTCCCCGGTCTCCCGTCTGGATGGACTGGCTCCGCCAAGTCTGGCACGCCCTCGTCCAGTGCGCGGAGACCCGCTCGCTCACCGTCTACCTGGCCGCCTCGCTCCCCACCCCCGACCGCCTGTTCCTCCTCGACCGCGTCCTCAGCCGCCTCGCCGACGTGAGCAGCGCCGGCTCCGCCGCCAAGCCCGGGTCATGAGCCACCTCGTGCGACCGACGATCCCGTTACCGCCGGAAGGAGTCCGCCCCCATGCCGACCGTGACCAAGACGATCACCGCCGATCTCTGCCCCAGCAAGCCCGACCCGAAGGTTCTCGACCTCGGTGACACCAAGGTCACCGTCACCGTGACCATCGACAGCAAGAGCCCCTTACCTTCCAGCAAGGTGGACCGCTGCGTCGCCGCCGGGAACCAGGAAGTCACCCGCTGCGCGCAGACGATCTCGCAGGAGATCAAGGTCCTGGAAGGCAAGGTGCGCGAGCTCGCCAAGAAGAACGACAGCGAAGGCGCCCAGAAGATGGCCTCCGCTACGTCGGCGAGCGTGCAGAACGCCATCAAGGCATTACAAGGCCGGGTCAATACGGCGGTGCAGGAGCGCCTCCGCAAGGAAGCCCAGGGCGACAGGAACCTGCTCGAAGCCCGCGCCGCGACGGTCGTGAGGACGGCATTCAAAGCCGTCGGCATTGCCAACAAGGTATTCGACCTCATCGCGACTGGCGGCACCGACATCCTCGCCTGGATCAAGCTGGTCAAGAAGATCTACAGCCTCGTCAATACCATCTACGAAGCCTCCAAGGGCGAGGAGCAGCTCCGCGCCGCGCTGCTGAAGAAGATGGGCGCTTACTTCACCGACAAGCAGCGGCAGGTGATCGGGGAAGAAAAGGCGGACAGGACCGCCAAGCAGAACGTCACGCGCTTCGCCAAGACGATCTACGGCAAGGTGAAATCGAAAGCCGATGCCGCCGAGAAGGCCCGGAAGAAATACCGCAATGAGGTCACCAGCATTCGCCAGTCGGTCGACAGCATGTTCACGAACATCGCTGCGCTGGAGACCAAGGTGAAGAAGGCCGGGAGCCTCAAAGAGGGCGTCCAGATCGGCGCCAAGCTGATGGTCGTGAAGCGCAGAGGGAGGGCGGCGAATGACGTCTACCAGAACTGCGAGAGATTCGCCGACGACATGGCCATGCTGCTCACCGAGGCCGGCGTGAAGGTGGACGACGCGACCTTCACCCAGAAAATGGCCAGCCTGAAGCACCCTGGCGAGATGCTCTCCGTGGTCAGGGAGATCGTCAAGGATGTCAAAAGCATCGAGAAGCTGATCGAGAACATCCGTGGTGGGCCCTGATGGGCGATGGCCTTCTCCATCTCGATCCGACGGCCATGGACGCGAGCTGCGATGAAGAAAGGAGCACAGCGTAATGCCCAGACCTTCGCGTGAGGAGCGACAGGTTCAGCGCCATACCGAGCAAGCTCTCAAGGGCGTCGACAAGCGTGGCCGGACGCGGGGAGGCGCCAAGGTCGCCGAGACGCTGAAGGGGCTGGAGGAGAAACAGCCAGGAGCGGTTCAGAAGCTGCTGGAGGCCAGCAAGAAGAAGATTGCTCCCAAGAGCGTCAATGGCGAGAACATCTATTCGGGCTCATGGCGAGGATTCGAGAACACCTTTGCGAGCCAGTGGTGGGACCGTCAGCCGAAACCATGGACGTGCTACCTCTGCAAGAAGCCCATCGTCAAAGGCGCCGCGGGCGCTGACGGACCCTCCATCGAGCACAAGGTCCCCTGGGCCCGCTTGAAGACCGAGATCCGCACGGTCGACGTGTGCTGCAATGGCACCCACTGGAGCGTCACCTTGACGAAAGACGTTCGCGCCGTGCTGCAGGATGCGAGCAACCTGGCCCCGGCGCACAAGGGCTGCAACAGCAAGAAGAACGGGCCGAAGGACTCTGACTCCATTGCACCCCAGCGCGTGGGCGATTGCCCTGGCTCGAGCTGCTCCATGCGGAAGGGGAAGTAGCGCGTCGCCGAGGCGCCATCACGGGTCGAGGGAGCTGGCACGCGCGAGCCCCACGAGGACCGGACGCTCCGGTGGCTGTGGCCAATGAGCATGGCGCTCTGCGCTGCGATGGGCTCACCCGTCGAGCTCCGCGCGCCCTGATGAGCGATGTGGAGCCGGTGGCGAATGTCTCATGCGCCATAGAGTTCATTCCAGAGTTCACGCACGAGAGGGGTCAATGTGAAGGCATCCTCCAGATCTGCGTCGAATGACGCCCAGTATTCGACTTGATCTCGGTGGAGACCCGGATGCCGACGGATGACCGTCGCCAGAGTGCTCCATGCGGCTTCGCCCGTGCCGCCGTCGCGTTGCATCAGGTCATTGACCACGTCCAGCGTCAGCTCCACGAGGACCTGTCGCTCCAGATCCCCGTACGCGGCATTCTGGTAGGCGTCGACGTACCTGTAGAAGTGGGCCTCGCTCCGGAACTCCTCCGGCAGCTCATAGGCCCAGTCCTGGGTGTAAGGGCCCCCTTCTGGAAGTCCGAGGTCCGCGCATAGCCTCCGGATTGCTGCAAGTTGGGTTTTGACCATCGCGTTCCCCTCCGTTGCGCCTGTGCGCCGAGCAGCGGTCACCTCAGCTCGAACGTGAGCCGATCGCGCCAGCCAAACCTGACATCCTGCTCCTCGGCCTTTCGCAGGATGGCGACGAGCCGGTCGAATCCCTCCCCGAGATGTCTCCTGGACGCCTCCGCGTGGAGCCAGACGATTCGCACGGGCCGCTCCACGTCCGTCGACAACTGGTCCCAGAGTGCGTCGAGGTTGAAGCCATCGTGAGGGCCAAAGGCGAGCCGGGGCGCGAGCGCCCGATGGACGTCCTGCTCGGTGACGCGTCGCGCGTTGCAGAGGGGGGAGGGATCAGCGTGCGAAGGCGGGACTCATCCTGGCCAGCTCGGCGCGGGCCGCCTCTGCGATCTTCGTGTCGAGGTTGACGTTCGTGACATCCTGCACGTTGAAAGCGACCTGCTTTCCATCGGGCTGCGTGATGACCGGCGCGTTCTTCGCGGTCTTCGACCGGTCCACGACGCTGGCCTCGCCCTTCGAGCGACAGAGGATCCGGTTCTCCTTCAGGTCGACCACGGCCACGACGAACTTCGCGTCGCCTCCGGTGACGAACCGGACCTGATCTCTGGACGACGGGAGTGTGCTCTTCGACGAGTCCTTCACCGGCTGGTACTCCGTCGCCTTCACGATGGCGACCACGCGCCGCGCGGCCAGCCGATCGATCTCCTCTCGCTCCGCGACCAGTTGGTCGAGCTGCTCGTAGGATCGCCGTTCCTTTTCGACGCGCGCCAGGAAGATGCTCGGCCCGTGCGCACCCGCCTCGCGGAAGTCGCGGGCGTCGAGGTTGACGAGCAGCTTCCTGGGCTCACTGGCGAGCGTCGGGTCGAGCGCATCGAGCGACCCAGCGCACTTCTCCGGAGCGCTCGGCGTCGCATCGAGCAGTGCGCTGGTGCCCCGCAGCTTGTCGATGAGCGTCTGTCGCGCCGCGTCGCTCGTCTGCACCTTCTGCCAGCTCTCCTCGGGAACCCAGGACCTCACCTTGTCCTGCTGGATCGAGAAATAATTGGCGCCGCTCGGGCGCTTGCCCAGGTCGGTGAACATCGCGTACGTGGTGCCGTCTTTGCGCATGTGCTGCCGCTTGGCGGCATGCTCGAAGGGGGTTTTCCCGTCGCGGCCGAGCTCGAAGCCGCTCTGTGCGATCGCCTTCACGAGCGCGCTCCCGTCCGCCGTCGTCTCGCCGCTGATGCCGTAGTCGCTGCTCGGGTCGGCGTCGCAGCGGTCGACCTGGGTCACGCCGGGCAGGTTCATGGTTGCATAAGGACCGCAGACACTCGGCTTTTCGCAGCCGGCACAGGCGAGGAGAAGGGCGCCTGCGATCTGCAGACGAAGGGACGGAGCCATCATGCGCGCAGGCTACGGGGGGACGCCCAGAAACCCAAGGATTTCGAGGCTTGGCGACCTGCGCGGCGCGGTGGCGTGTGCTGCGTCCACCTGCCGGCAGCCGCAGGTTCTTGCGCCGACGAGCGAGTCGACTTTACTTCCCCGGATGCGCGCGAAAGTCGACGCCTCCTCCCTCCTCTGCATCATCGCGTTGCCGCTCCTGCTGGCTGCCTGCAAGGCCGAGGCGCCTGCACCGGAGCCAACCGGGGCACCCTCCACGGCAATCAGCATCGAGGGCCTCGACCTGCACGCGCCGCTGCCCGACCTGCTGACCTCGGGCCAGCCCTCCGCCGCGCAGTGGGCGTCGCTCCGGGACCGCGGCGTGACCACGGTGATCAACCTGCGTCCCACCGACGAGCTGCCAGGCCGCGACGTGGCTGCGGAGGTCGCCGCCGCGGGCCTGCGCTACCACCCGCTCCCGATCGCCGGGGCCCGGGACATCACCTTCGAGAACGCGGCGCTGGTGCAGTCCTGGCTGGATGCGGCGAGCGGGAAGGTGCTGCTGCACTGCGCTTCCAGCAACCGGTCCGGCGCGCTGGTGGCCTTGATGGCTTCACGCAAGGGGATGGAGAAGGAGCGCGCGCTGGAGCTCGGTCGCGCCGCGGGCATGACGAGCACCGAGGCGCGGGTGCGGGAGCTGGTTCCCTGACGGGATCTCTCCTTCGGTCGAGAGTCATGCGAAGGGGCGGAATCCTGAGACCGGCGCCTGGTCGTGCTCTCAGCGCTCGATTGTCGCAAGACATCTCGACAACCCCCATTCGGTGTCATCCGTAGCGCGGGCGGCAGCCTCACTCAGGCCAGGCCAGAGTCCGACGGATAGCAGCCGTTTTCATTTCCGCATCGGCTTCAACATCCTTCCAGTGAAACATGTATCGCCGAGCGAATTTGGACACACCCCACGCGCGGTACTGAGCGACGTGGTGAAGCTCGTGGGTCCACCACGCATAGTCGGCCCCAGGGTCGCTCGAAAAGACAATGATGTTGTCGATGGTCACGGCGTGGTTTGCAGTCCCGAAGAGCTTCTTGCTGCCGTTGATGGCTGCGGGCAGCGAGATGGTCGCTTGGCCAATGAGAAAGCGTGCGGAGTCCAGCAACTCGGAGGGGAAATGCTCTTTCAGCATGAGCTTCACATGGTCAGGTAGTGGATTTGCTTGCTCTGCGTACTGATGCTTGGCCGAGTTGATGGCTGTCGCCAGCGGTGTGGCCAAGACATCGACGAGAGATGCATCTCCATGGACCACATCATCGATAAGGGTCGTGGCAGTCGCGGACTGCTCTGTCGTGAATCGCAGGGGAGCAAGCGCCATCTCCGCGATGAACCCGCCCGTTTTGCCGCTGATGGTCCCCGCGCCAGATACGAGCAGGTTCGATACCTTGTGGTTGACCTTGTTGATGACGCGGGCACCCTCCGACGTCACCGCTGTGTACGGCTGGATGGGCTGAACGACGATTGCGCTGATGGCCTTCCCCGGAGACTGTTCGCCCTTGATGGTTCCGATAACGGTTTTCGTCGTTTTGATGGGGACCGTGACGGGAGCGGTCAGGGCGGAAAGCGCCTTCTTGAGGAACTTCGGCTTCGCAGCGACTGGGCTGGCGGTGCCGAGGAGTGAGATGGCGACCACGACGCTGAGCAGATACTTGGACATCTCCGCCTCCTCTTCGTCTTTGAGTGACCCCGGAAAGCCGACCCCACAACCCTGCTGAACGGTGACTGAAGGACGGACACCCCCTCGTGGCTACAGTTCCCGCCAGAGTGGTGAAAGTGACCAACCGCTTGTCGACCCTCCTGGAGGAGGGTGACGAGGTTCCTGGAGGAGGGTGTCGAGGTTCCTGGAGGAGGGTGTCGAGGTTCCTGGAGGAGGGTGTCGAGGTTCCTGGAGGAAGGGGTCGAAGCTCCAGGAGGAAGGTGTCGACCTTCCTGAAGGAGGGTGTCGAGGTTCCTGGAGGAAGGTCTCGACCCTCCTGGAGGAGGGTGTCGAGGCTCCAGGAGGAAGGTGTCGAGGTTCCTGAAGGAGGGTGTCGAGGCTCCAGGAGGAAGGTGTCGAGGTTCCTGAAGGAGGGTGTCGAGGTTCCAGGAGGAAGGTCTCGACCCTCCTGGAGGAGGGTGTCGAGGTTCCTGAAGGAGGGTGTCGAGGTTCCTGGAGGAAGGTGTCGAAGCTCCTGGAGGAAGGTGTCGACCTTCCTGCCTGAAGGTGCTCGCAGTGCCTCTCCAGAAGGAACCCAGCCCCTCACGTCGCCCTATCTCTCTGAAACCATTGAATGAGGTCTCTGTGCGATTCGCTCGCACCCGCCAGTCGCGCCGTCACGAAGCCTGGACCTGGTTTCCGTGAAATTGGAATGAATCAAAATCGTCAGACCCGCCCTTGACGGTTGATTCTCCGCCATTAACATCCTTGCCACGATTGCGTTGCATTGCGCAATCGAACCGGCACTGCCTGGCAGGGTCCGAGCGGGATTCGCTCGCGACGACTGCTGCCGAGGTGAGAGCCAGGAGGAGACCATGGCTGGACCGTTAAACCCCATCGTGGGCGAGCGTGAATTCAATGGCGCGGAGTTCGACTACCTGATCGACCTCGAACCGAGCGCGTTGATGGGTCTGAAGACGGCGCAACGGGGCTTCGCGAGGGTTCTCGGCGAGATCGTCGGGAACGAGGTCGAGTGGGCAGAGAAGGCGGGCGTCACTGCTGCCGACATGACCCATCTCGCGCTCCTGAACCAGCGCATTGCACGGCTCGATGAGTACCTGGCGCCGGTGCAGAAGTTCGCCGAGATGCTCAGCGAGACGCGCTACGTCCTCGAAGACCGACGTCAGCACATCGTCCTGAACATCGGGGCGTCCGTGGAGCGCCGCGGCAAGGAGATGCCGGAGCTTCTGGCGAGATACCAGAAGACCCGCGCTTATCGCTCGGCTGCGGGCAAGAAGGCTGCGAAGACGCGGCAGCGGAATGCCCAGGAGCAGGAGGCGGAGGCCAGGGCACTCGAAGCAGACCCGGATGCGGAGCTGCTGGACGAGGCGCTGGAGGCCGAGCCGTGTGGGGAGGTGGGCTGATGGCGAAGGCTGAACCGGTCCCCGGGCCGGCGGTCGCGCGCTGAATTCACGCTCATTCGGTCGTCATTGACCGGCTGAATGCCGGATGAATGGCCCTGTGGCCAGTGCAAAGGTCGGCGAGGGAGAGCCTCGCCGGCCTTTTGCTTTGTCGATCCACGCTGCTGCACGCTGCCCATGCGGGGCCGAGCGTCGTCGCTCCGTGCTGCCGGGCGGCGCTATCGCGGGACCAGCACCAGCTTTCCGAACACCTGGCCAGCCTCCAGCCGTGCGTGCGCGGTGGATGCCTCGCCGAGGGGCAGGGTCGCCTCGATCACGGGCTTCAGTCGGCCGGTGCGCACCAGGTCGAAGATCTCGTGGAGGGCCGTGGCGAGGGCGGCGACGTCGATGGAGTTGAGGCTGAGGGTCGAGACGGTCAACGACCGCTGGAATCCCGCCAGCAGGCCGGTCCCGAAATCAGGGGGAGGGAAGCCGCCAGCAGCGCCGCACACCACGAGGCGCCCGTTGTCTCGGAGCTTGCCGATGAAGGTGGCGAAGTCGGGGCCGGCCACGTTGTCGATGATGACGTCGAAGGCCTCGGTGTTCGTGGCGGCGCGGTCGAGCAGCTCCACGGCGCCCAGGGGCTTCAAGCGGTCGCCGCGCTCGGGGGTGGAGGTCGTGACGGCCACGGTGGCGCCCGCGTGGGCGGCGAGCTGGGTCGCCAGGGTGCCGATGCCGCCGGCGGCACCGCGGACGAGGACGCGCTCGCCAGGGCCGAGGTGGGCGCGGTCGAGGGCGATCTTGGCGACCATCGCGTTCACGCCGAGGGCCACGGCGTCGACGGCGGTGATGTCGTCGGGCAAGGCGATCAAGGCCTCGGGGGCGACGACGGCTTGCTCGGCGTAGCCGCCCAGCTGCACGAGCGCGAACACGCGGCGGCCCAGCCAGGTGGGGTCGGTGCCTTCGCCCAGCGCGGTGACGGTGCCAGCGATCTCCAGGCCAGGGACGAAGCCGCCTTCGCTGGGGGCGCCGAACGCGCCGCGGTACGCGCCGGAGCGGAGCAGGACGTCGGCCAGCCCGACGCCCGCAGCGTCGATGGTGACGAGGGCCTTGCCAGCGGTGGGCGTGGGCGCGGGTACGTCCTGCAGGACGAGCTTCTCCGGGCCGCCGAAGTCGCGGATCGTGACTGCCTTCATGGTGTTATCCTTCTCGCCGCCGGTGCCTCCACGGCTGAGCGTGGTCGGGTGTGCGGTAAACGGAATGAGCTTCCGTTTGATTAAGCGGAATCGTATTCCATTTGTCAAGGTGCATGCCCTCGTGAAGTCCAGCGCCCCTCCCTCCGACCGACCTTTGAGAGCGGACGCGCGGCGCAACCGTGACGCGCTGCTGGCCACGGCGCGCGAGGCGTTCGCGGCGGGCGAGCTGGATGTGCGGATCGAGGAGATCGCGCGGCGCGCCGGGGTGGGGGTCGGGACGCTGTACCGGCACTTCGAGACGCGGGAGGCGATGATCGAGGCGGTCTACCGGCAGGAGATCGAGCTGCTGTGCGGGTCGGCGGCCGCGCTGCTGGAGGCGTTGCCCCCGGACGAGGCGCTGACGGCGTTCCTGGAGCGGCTGGTGGACCACGTGGTGAAGCACCTGGGGCTGGCCGCAGCGCTCGCGGCGGTGATGGCGTCCGCTTCGCCAGCGTTCGCGCACGGGAACCAGAAGCTGCTGGAGGCGGTGGCGCTGCTGATGGATGCCGCCGCCGCTGCGGGGCAGATCCGGGCCGACGTGAAGCCGGAGACGGTGCTGATGGCGCTGGGCGGGCTGTGCACGGCGCGCGGGCAGCCAGGGTGGGAGGAGGGGGCGCGGGGGGTGATCGGGTTGCTGGTGGACGGGCTGCGGTTCGGGGTGGGGTCAGGCGCGAAGGGGGCGGTGAGCGCGCCAGGCGCGAAGGGGGCGGCGGTTGCGTCAGGCGTGGAGAGGGCAGCGGGCGCGCCGCGGCGCAAGAGGGTCGCCGTGAGGAGAGGGTGATGGATCAGAGCGTGAAGGACCTGTTCGCGGCTCGGGACAGCGGGGACAAGGAGTCGTCGTACGAGGCGCTGGTGAAGCTCTTCGCGCTCGCGGAGCAGCCGGTGGACTGGGCCTACGAGGTCTGGGGGACGCTGGTCGACGACCTGAGTCACGCGGACATGCACAAGCGGTCATTCTCGGCGCAGATGCTGTCACGGCTCTCGCAGAGCGACCCCGAGGGGCGGATGCTGAAGGACTTCCCGGCGGTGGCGGCGGTGATGCAGGACGAGAGCTTCGTCGTGGCGCGACACACGATGCAGTCGATCTGGCGCGTGGGGCTGGGGGGGCCTGCGCAGGTGGCGCTGGTGCTGGCGGCGCTCTCGGCGCGGTTCCGCGGGGGCGAGGGGGAGAAGAACGCGTCGCTGGTGCGCACGGATGTGATCAAGAGCTTGCGCTTCCTGGCGGATGCCGTGGGCGACGCGGGGGAAATCGAGAAGCACGCCGGGGCGCTGATGGACGCTGAGCCCGACGAGAAGGCGCGGAAGAAGCAGCGGGCGGCGTGGAAGAACCCGGGGCGCTGAGGGGAGCGCGGTTCCGGTAGGTGGGCGCGACTCCGGCCGTCTCTGCGGGGTCGTGGCAAGAGCGTGCTGGTGCTCCTGGCATTGCGCTGCGTGGCTCAGTTGAAGTCGAAGAAGGGGACGTACGTGCCAGCGAAGCCGCCGAGGTAGGCGCCGCCGACGCCGCCTTGCTCGAATTCGAGGCCAGGGGCGTAGCCGCCCGTGACGGCGAGGAGCACGGAATACTTCGAGCTGCCGAGGAGGACACCGGCCTGGGCGCCGAAGACGAAGGCGGAGGCGGCGTTGGGCTTGGCGAGGGAGCCGTCCTTGCCGCTGACGGTGATGTACTGGCCGAGGTCGAGGAGCGAGAGCTGGAGGTGCGCGCCGATGACGTGGCGGGGGAGCACCTGGAGCGCGAAGCCCACGGGGAGGGAGAGCTGGGGGGCGAAGAGGGTGTCGGAGCCGACGGGGCCTGTCGGGGTGCGCTGCCAGCGCTGGGCGCCGGCGAAGCCGACGGAAGCACCGAGGGAGAGGACGGTGGTGCCGCCGCGGTTGGCGCGGTCGGTGCCGACGTCGATGAGGGACTGGATGGCCTTCTTGCGCTCCTCGTGGCGGAGGGCTTCGAGTTCGGCCTCGGTGCGCTCGGGTTCGCCTTCGCGGGAGGTTGCGCTGTAGGTGGCGGCGTAGGCGGCGAAGCTGCTGAGGAGGGCCATGCCCTTGGTGAGCTGGTCTTCGCTGACGGAGACGGGGCACACGCGCTGGCCTTCGCACTGCTGCTGGTAGAGCACGGTGACGAGGCCGGTGGCGGCGGCGGCGCCCTCGGAGACGTCGCGGTTCAGCACGGAGTTGATGAGGGCGCGCGAGGGCGGCACGAACTGCTGGAGGGCCTGGGCGCGCTCGGCGGGGTACTTCTCGATGACGTCGAGCAGGATGTTGGCGGAGGCCTTCGCGGTCTGGCGGACGGTGGTGCCGGGCGCGGGGCGGAAGACGTCGATGGCGCGGGCGAGCATGGGGCGCAGCTCGGGCCAGGCTTTGTCGATGCTCTGGAGGGCGGTCTTGCAAACGGGGCTGGGGTTCTCGAATTCGAGGTCCAGCTCGGCCTTGAGCTGCTCGGCGGCGCACTCGCCCTTGCGGAGGCACTCGCGGACGACGGCGATGCCGGCGCCGATGGCGCAGCGCCACTGGGCGTCGCGCAGCTCGGTGGGGGGGTCGACCTGGCGTTGCTTGAGGCTGGCCTGGCCGGAGGCTGACGGCGGGGTCGTGGCAGGCATGGGGAGGGCGCCGAGGTCGAGGAGCAAGGCCTGGACGTCGCGCTCGGTGCCGAGGGACTGGCCGCTGGTGAGGCCCTCGGTGAGGCGCTCGACGTTGCGGAGGATGGGGAGCACGTCCTCGGGGAGGCCGGTGCGTTCGAGGGCGCGGTAGGCGAGGCGGGCGAGGTCGCTGGCGAGGGCGCGGGTGAGGAGGGTGGAGCCCGAGGCGAGGGACTCGATGGGGAGGGCCTCGACGACCTGGCAGGTCTTGTCGAAGACGCGGGCGCCGCCGGTCTTGTCGGAGGCCTTGCCGATGTTGGCGAAGAGGGGCTGGCCGCCGGTGATCTCCTGGGCGTACTGGAGCTCGCAGACCGTGTCGCGGACGAGGTTCTTGGTGAGGCGCTCGGCGTTCGACTTCGCGCGCTCGAAGGCGACCTCGGCGAGGACGCGGAGGAGGTCTTCGGCGAAGGGGGTGAGGGGGTCGAGGGAGCGGCTGCGCGAGAACGAGGTGGTGAGGAAGTCGGGGTCGCCGCCGAGGATCTCGGTGAGTTCGATGGTGAGGTCGCCACGGGAGGCGGGAAGGGCGTCCGTGGAGGCGAGCTGTTCGAGGTCGACGGGCTTGCCGGTGACGGTGACGGTGCGGTCGGTGGCGGTGGTGCCGAAGAGGTAGGTGAGGTTGTGGGCGGTGTCTTTCTCGTGGCTGTAGGTGGCGACCTCGGCGCTGCAGAGGACGTCGAGATCCCGGAGGTCCTGGGGCTGGGTGAGCGAGGCGCCCGGCAAGGCGTGGAGGGAGATGCGGCGGACCGGGGAGAGGTTGACCGACGGGTCCCACTCGACGAGGGCGATGTCGGCCTGTGCGCCCTGTGCCGTGCCGGCTTTGTGGGAGATGGAGCAGCGGGTGCGGGCGAGGGGAACGCGGGTGGCCTTGACCTGGTAGACCCTGCGGTTGAGGCGGTAGGGCGCGCCGGTGTCGAACCGGGCGGCTGGGGCAGGGGTGATGGCGACGCTTCGCTGCTGGGGCGGTCGCTGGGCTTCGGGGGTCTCGGTGGCGGTGGTGCCGGAGCCCGCCGGGGTGGAGCCCAGGGGGGCGCCGAGCGTGGGCGTGCAGGCGGTGGCGAGGAGGCACGCTGCACCGAGGAGAAGGGGCTTCACGGGGGGGTCTCCAGCTGTCGGGCCGTGGTGTGGATCCAGGTCGAGAGGCGGTCGGTGCGGGTGTAGATGCCGCCGTCGCCGCACCGGAGGAGGGCGTCGCGGACCGCGCGGGAGGTGACGGCCACGATGCGCAGGCCCTGGTCCGTGGTTTCGAGGACGGGTCCGCCGCTGTCGCCGGAGCAGGTGTCGTTGCGCGCGCCGCGGCCGATCAGCATCTCGAGGTCGGGGATGCAGCCGCTGGTGGCGCTGGTCTGGGCGTCGCAGCCCCAGCCGCGGGGATGGACGTCCGCGAAGTGGCGGCGGCCGAGGGAGCGCTCGCCGGAGGGGTCGATGGCGCCGTACCCGATGAGGCGGAGGGGATCGGTCGGGGCCATGGTGTCGGTGGCCGTGCGGAGGGGGAGCGGTGAGACGGTGGTCGGGCGGCTGAGCTTGAGCAGGGCGAGGTCGACGAGGCGCAAGGGAGGGACGCGCGAGGCCACGACGGGGATGACCTCGGCGGGGGCGGTGGCGTCACGGCCGAGACGGGCATGGATGAGCGGGAGGCAATGGCGCGCGGTGAGGACCACCGAGGGGGCGATGAGGGTGCCGGTACAGGCAAGGCCGCGGGCGTTGGCGAGCGCGACGATGGCCTCGTGCGGCGAGGAGGGGGCCTTCGCGAGGGGAGGCTCGGTGTGCTCCTCGGCGTCGTCGAAGCACTTCTTGTGGAGGCAGGAGCCTGGGAGGGCACGCGGGTCGGTCGGCGGGGCCGAGGCCGCCGGGCGGGAGGTGTCGAGCGCGCGCGGAGGTGGCAGAGCCTGGGCGTGGGCGCCGAGCGCGGCGCAGGCGATGCCCGTGGTGAGGGCTGGCCACAGCAGGTGCGAGGCTCGCCAGGGCAAGGGCGAGGGTCGTCGCGGAGACTCCTGCATGATGGCGAGCACATCATGGTGGGTCAGCCATGGCAATTCAGGGGACCCCTGGAAACGCCGTGGATTGGCGTGGCGTGGGGCGCCTTCCGCTGCAGATGGCGTCAGCCGGAGTTCATGCGCGTGTCACGGCGCGGTCAGGGACATCACGGTTGAGTCTGGTCGAGGCGCGCACGAGATCACGCAGTGACGGGTCCGCAGGAATTGCGCGTCCCGGACATTACATTCGAACTGACGCTGCGCAGCAGAGAATGCTAAATACGCGGCGCGTATGCTGAAGTTCACCGAGGAGAAGGTGCTCGACGTCCACCACTGGACCGACAGTCTGTTCACCATCAAGGCCACCCGCAGCGCCGGGTTCCGCTTCGTGAACGGACAGTTCGTGATGCTCGGCATGAGCGTCGAAGGCAGGCCGCTGTTGCGGGCGTACTCGATGGCGAGCGCGAGCTACGAGGAGACGCTGGAGTTCTACTCGATCAAGGTCCCGAACGGGCCGCTGACGTCGAGGCTGCAGCACATCAAGGTCGGCGATTCGCTGCTGGTGGGGACGAAGCCGACCGGCACGCTGGTCACCGGCAACCTGGTCCCCGGCAAGCACCTGTGGCTCCTGGCGACGGGCACGGGACTCGCGCCGTTCCTCAGCATCATCAAGGACTACGAGGTCTACGAGAAGTTCGACCGGGTGATCCTGACGCACACGTGCCGCAACGTGGCGGATCTCGCGTACGCGAAGTTCATCCGTGAGGAGCTGCCGCAGAACGAGTTCTTCGGCGAGATGGTGAAGAAGAAGCTCGTCTACTACCCGACGGTGACGCGCGAGAACTTCAAGACACCGGGGCGGATCACGCACCTGCTCAAGACGGGGAAGATCTTCCACGATCTCGATCTGCCTCCGATGCACCCCGAGCGCGATCGGGTGATGCTCTGCGGGAGCCCCGAGATGCTGACCGAGACGAGCACGCTGCTCGAAGAGATGGGCTTCACCGAGGGCAACAGCGGCGAGCCGGGTCACTACCTGATCGAGAAGGCGTTCTCGGTGAAGTGAACACCGGGGGGGGCGGTGTCGGCGCCGTCGTCGACGCTCATGGGGTGGTGGTGTCGCGACGCTCGGGAGCAGGGGATGGGCAATGGGCGCCCGTCTCGATCCAGGCGGCGATCAGCTCACCGAAGGCTCGCTGCGTTCCCGGGGCCGGTTCGCGATCCGGTCCAGGGGCCCAGGCCCAGCCGACGAGGGTGTCTTCGGCCATGTGGTGGTGAAGCGCGGTGAGGGTCTTGCCGCCGTTGCGCTGGGGGTCTTTGAGCTGCTCGCAGATCTGGGTGAGGGATCGGTCGAGCCAGGCCATCGCAGCAGGGGCGAGCGCCCAGTGGGGGTCGCCAGGGATGCTGCGGAGGGTGGCACCCTGAAGGGCGATGTTGGTGGCCTGGTGGCACGAGGCGCACGGGAGGCCAGGGGGACCGTGGCCGTCAGGGCCGCCAATGACGGCAGGGGTGTGCGGCTGGTGATGCATGCCTTGCCGGGGGACACCGTCGGCAGGGTGGCAGTTGGTGCACCGGGGATGGGTGAGGACGCGGCCGGCTTCCGTGAAGAGGGCGATGGAGCGGGCGGCAGGGTCGGTGATCGTGGAGAAGGCCGAGGGAGGCTGGAGCGGCTGTGCAGGGGGTGGCGGTGCGGGCGTGAGGGGCGACGCGGAGGCGTCACTGGCCTCGGGCGGGGGAGGGGACGGCGTGGAGGGCTTGCAGGCCGTGAGCGAGGCGCCGCCGAGCAGCACGAGGAGCGAGGCGCCGCCGAGCAGCACGAGGAGCGAGGCGCCGCCGAGCAGCACGAGGGCTGCGAGGACGAGGTTTCGCGGGTGGCAGGGAGGCGTCACGGGGCCAGAGGAGGGTAGCGGGTCCTGGCGTGGGGGTCGGAGGGATCTGGGGGCTCAGGTCGTGGAGGCAGGGGGCGTCGAAGGAGATGGCGGGATGTCGTCGCGTGCGAGGAGGCTGTGGACGGAGAACTCGAAGGCGTCGAAGGGCTCGGCGCGGATGCGCTCGTGGTTCTCGGCGGTCAGCGCGAGCAGGTAGCCGTCGTGGGTCCATCGGTAGACCCAGAGGACCGCGATGTCGGGATCGAGGATCCAGTAGTGCGGGACCCGGTTGCGGGCATAGACGCGCAGTTTCCTGAAGAGATCGTTCTGCTTGCTGGAGGGGGACAGGATCTCGCAGGCCCAGTCGGGCCGAAGCGAGACGGGCGTCTCTTCAGGCAAGCGAGGTAGGCGCTCGCGCCGCCAGCCGACGATGTCCGGTCGGAGGATCTGGTGCCGCTCGAAGGCGATCTCCACCTCGGTGGCGATGAGCCAGCCACCCGGGCCTCTGCCGCCAGCGCGAGGACCGTAGGCACCCGTGATCTCGGCCGTGAGCTCGGCCTGGGCAGCACCGTGCCGAAGGCTGGGCAGCGCCTTGGGGACGAGGGCGCCGTCGATGATCTCGTGAAAGCGCTCGTCCGCAGGCAGGGCGAGGAGATCGATGGCCGTGGCGAGGTTCGGGCCAGGTGCGGCGCTCGACATGCGGGGCAGGGTACCTGCTGGGAGGTGATGCGGCCAGAGGACGAGGGTGACCGAAGGCTGAGCTGCGCCGGTGCGGGGCTACCTGTCGGTGAGGCGCTTGCTCCGGGAGAGGATGAACTCGATCACGGCGCGCACTGCGGGATTGAGTGCTTGCTTCGGGTAGACGAGCGAGAAGGTCCGCTTGCGACCATTGCGAGAGGGGAGCACCTCGACGAGGTCACCTGCCTTGCACTCCGATTCCACCATGAAGTGGTAGATCTGGCAGATCCCCACGCCGCCTCGGGCCAGGAAGATTGCGGCGTGGGGGTCGTCGAAGGAGCGAATCGAGCCGGAGGGGAGGAGCTCTTCGTCCGGGTTCGTGAAGATCCACGGCAAGGTCCGGCCGGCGCGAGGGAGGACGAAGGGGAGGAGTGTGTGCTCTGCGAGCTCTTCGACAGAGCGCGGGGTGCCACGTCGTTCGAGGTAGCGGGGGCTCGCGAAGAGGCCCAGGGTCGCCTCGCCGAGCTTCCTGGAGACGAGGCTCTCGTCCTCGATGCGGCCGAGCCGCACCGCGAGGTCGCAGCCTTCTCGCACGAAATCCACGACCATGTTGCTCACCTGGAGATCCAGCTCGACGGCGGGGTGTACGTCGGTGAAGCCTTCGAGGTGAGGGACCAGGCGGTGGAGGCCCCAGGTGGTCGGGATGCTGATGCGCACCCGGCCTCGGACGACGCCTCGCTCGTGGACGAGCTGCTCGGCCGAGGCGAGCTTCTCCAGCGCCGGTCGAACCTCCTCGTAGTACCGGGCCGCGGCCGGTGTGGCGCGAAGCTGGCGTGTCGTGCGCCGGAACAGCACCACGCCCAGGGAGGCTTCGAGCTTGGCGATGGCGCGGCTGACCGCTGCCGGTCGGAGGTGCAGCAGCCGCGCGGCACGGGTGAACGAGCCCTCCTCGAAGGTCCGACAGAACGCGACGAGGAGCGGGAGGGAGATCTCGGGGAAGGCAGGCCTCGTTCGTTCATTCACAGAACAACTCTTTCGTTCCCACAGAGCGTACCCAGGGGGCGATGCGCGAAGCAATCTGAGGCCACCGAACGCTCCAGCAAGGAGCCAACGAAAGGCATTCCCATGCGTCATTCCACCACCTGTGCCGTCCTCTCCAGCCGTGACCCCGAGGCGCCGTCGGCGCACCGCTCCCGGCGCGCGCTCCTCTCCCTGCTGCTCGCGGGCTCGCTCGGGGCCGTGGTGTCGTCGGTCGGTTGCGGAGGCGCGGAGACGACGCCAGGAGGTCGCGGTGACTCTGCTGCGCCGGAGGAGAAGCCCGCCGTGCTGGTGGTGCTCTCGAGCCGGAACGAGCTGGAGCTGCGCGATGGGCGGGTGTTCGCGACCGGTTACTACCTCAACGAGCTGATCGTGCCGGTGCGCGCGATGATCGACGCAGGCCTGGAGCCGGTGTTCGCCAACCCGGCCGGGAATCCTGCCGTCGTGGATCCCCACTCGGTCAGCGCGGCCTACTTCGGGAACGACGAGGAGGAACTCGGAAAGGCGCTCGCCCTGCGGGACAGCCTCGATGGGCTGCGGCAGCCCCGGCGCCTCGCGGAGGTGGTGTCCGAGGGGCTCGACAGGTACGCGGGGGTGTTCTTTCCCGGCGGGCACGCACCGATGGGGGATCTGCTCGTCGACCAGGATGTGGGGCGTACGCTGCGGTTTTTCCACGAAGCGGGTCGTCCCACCGGGCTCCTTTGCCATGGGCCGATCGCGCTGCTCGCGGCGCTGGAGGATGCGAACGGGTTCGTGAATGCGCTGGTGAGCCGCGAGGGGGCGCCGCCAGCGGAGGTGCCGTCAGGATGGCCCTACGCGGGCTACCAGCTCACGGTCTTCAGCACGGCCGAAGAGGCGGCCGTGGAGGAGGGAGGGCCCGCGGCGATGCTCGGGGGGCGGGTGCGGTTCTATCCGGAAGCTGCGCTGCGCGGCGCCGGGGCAGACGTGGTGGTGGGCGAGGCCTGGCAGAGTCACGTCGTCGTCGACCGGGAGCTCTATACGGCGCAGCAGCCAGCGTCGGACGGGGAGTTCGCTGCGCGGTTCATTCCGGCGCTCGTCGCAGCGGCGCGTGAGCGACGGTGAGCGGTCGATGCGAGCGACGGTGAGCGGTTGGTGCGAGCGGCGGTGAGCGCTCAGAAGGTACCCGAGAGGCCCGCGAAGCCGCCACCCGTGAGCGGGGTGAAGGCGATGTCGAGGCTGGGGGGGCGTCGGGCGTCGGCGGAGGGCTCGCTGCTGGAGCCAGAGGTGAGAAAGAGGATGGTGGCGACGCCGAGCGAGACGATGCCGACGCCGAAGCCGATGTCGGAGACGATGAGCTTGCTGCGGACTGCGCCGATGTCGCTGCTGGAGCAGCGGGGGGCGCAGGTGTCTTCGAGGTCGCCCTTCTGGCTCAGGCCGAGCAGGCCGAAGGTGGCACCGACGCCGAGGCCGGCGACGCCGACGCCACCGAGGATCCAGGCGAGTGCGGGCGGGCCGCGGTGATCGGGCGGCGGGGACTCGGAGGCGCTCGGAGAAGGAGGGGACGCCGTGGGTTCGGGCGCGAAGGAGACGCTGATCGCGCGAAGCTTCTCGCCTTCACGGATGACCTGGCGCTGCTCGATGGGGTCGGCGCCGTCGATCTCGAAGCGGAGCAGGTGTTCGCCCGGATCGACCGGGATGGCCGTGCCTTCGAGGCGCTCGCGGACGAGCTGGCCGTCGATGTGGAGGCGGACGCTGGCGGTCTCTTTCCCAGCGGTGTCCTTGACATGGAAGACGACGGTGGGCTGGCTGGCTTCGATCTCCTGGTGCCAGCGGGCGCAGTCGCCGCGGACGACGGCGGGGCAGGCGTCGGAGGCGCAGAGGAGGGCCTTCTCGCGGGCCGCCTGGAGCTTGCTCTCCTGGCGCAAGGACTGGGCGTCTTCGTAGGCCGCAGCGCACTGGCGCTTGGTGGGGGCGGCGCTCGCTTCGAGCGGCGCGGCAGCGAGGAGAAGGGGGGTGAGCGCGACCGCGAGCGCGAGGGGGGGAGGCTTCGGCTTCGCGTGGGTCACATGCACTCCGGCTTGATGCGGCGGATACCGCGAGCGTCGACAGTATAGGGGGGGTTGCAGGAGGTGCGCGGTGGCTTCGTGGTGCCGGTGGTGCTCCGTGGGGTGGCGCCGTGGGGGGTCGGGGCTGTGGTGCCAGAGGGGGCGGCAGCGGGGGTCGGGGCGGTGAGGGCCGCGGCGGTGGGATCGGGAGGGGGTGCGGCGGGAGCGACGGTGGGCGCCGAAGGGGCAGAGGCGAGCGACGCAGCAAGGGCAGGCGCCGGGGTCTCGGCGTCGACGGCGGTGCTGGGGGAACTCGCGCGGGGGGCGGCCGAGGCGCTGGCGAGGTCCGTGGTGGATGCAGGTTGCGGGGCGCCGCCGAGGGTGAGGGTGAGGGTCGCGGCGAGTCCCCCGAGGGCGGCTGCGACGACCACGAGCAAGGCCGGGCGGAGGGGACCGGCAGGCGACGAGGGGATGGCCGTCGGACCCGAAGGCGAGGGCTGAGGCTGAGGCTGAGGAGGTGGTGGCGCCGCGGAGACGCGGGTGGCGCTCCAGCTCGGGGGCGGCGTGGGGGGACCCGAGGGGACGGTGGTGGAAGGCGCGGTGGCGGAGGGCGCGGTGGTGGACTGGGGCCCCTGAGAGGGATGGGTCGGGATGGGCAGCGCAGGGATCACCGCGGGAAATGCCGACGAGGAGGGCGCTGCTGGCGATGCCGACGAGGGGCCCGCCGCAGGCGCCGTCGACGAGGAGACCTCCGCAGGAGACGTCGACGAAGGGGGGGCCGAGGAAGGGACGAGGGGGAAGGCGATCGGGCGGGAGACGCTCTCGATGTCCTGGATCTGTCGGGCGCGACGGGAGATGGCGGCGCTGGCGAGCTGCTCGACCCAGGCACCGATCTGGCGGGGAGACGCGATGCCGGTGGCGTCCTCGAGGGCGACAGCCATGTCCCAGGCCGAGGTGAAGCGGTCCTCTGGGTCCTGGGCGAGGCCGCGCATGACGATGTCGTCGAGCGCAGGGGGCAGGTCCGGGACGAGCTGGGAAGGCGGCGTGATGTTGCCGCCGAGGATCTTCACGATGATCGCGCCCTCGTTGTCGCCGGTGAAGAGCCTGCGCCCGGTGAGCAGCTCCCAGAGGACGATGGCGGCGCCGTAGACGTCCGTCCTCGGATCGACGGGCTGGGCGCGGAGCTGTTCAGGCGCCATGTAGGCGATCTTGCCTTTGATCTGGCCCTCACGGGTGGTGTGGAGGCGACCGCGGGCCTTGGCGACGCCGAAGTCGAGCACGCGGGGGACGCCGTCGATGCCCACGAGGATGTTCTCGGGAGAGACGTCTCGGTGGACGATGCCGAGGGGTTCCCCCTGCTCGTTCGTGGCGATGTGGGCGGCGTGGAGGCCGTGCAAGGCGCCGCCGACGATGCTGGCGGCGATGGTCGGTGGGGCGCCGGCGTCGCGCTCGCGGTGGGCGCGGATGAGGCGGGCGAGGCTCTCTCCCTGCACGTACTCCATGACGAGGAGCAGCTCGGCGTCGAGCGCGACGACATCCAGGGTGGGCACCACGTTGGGGTGCTGGATACGGGCCGCGACCCTCGCTTCGTCGAGGAACATCGCGGTGAACTCGGGGTCCTGGGCGTGCTGCGGGTGGAGCCGCTTGATGGCGACGGTGCGAGAGAAGCCCGCTTCGCTGACGAGGCGCCCGAAATGGACGGTGGCCATGCCGCCGGAGGCGATGGCGCCGTGGAGCGCGTAACGACCCACGATTCGCTCGGCTGAGCGCTGCCCGGACACGAGGGCGACGGTATCAGATCCGCGGAGGTGGGGGGTCGCCGTGCACACGCCCGCATGAGGCGGTGACGCCGAGGTCGGTCGGAGAGAGGCTGCGCGGCGTCGAAATACGCGTCGACGTCACCTCAGACCTCGCGCTTGACGAGGAGGGCGGTGAGGTCGTCGTTCTGACGGGAGGAGCCGGCGAACTCGCGCAGCATCGAGAGCAGGGTGGCGAGGATCTGGTCGACGGGGTTCTCGTGGATGCGGGCGATGAGCTCGCCGACGCGCTCGGGGCCCAGCTCTTCGCCGGCCGCGTTCTGGTACTCGTAGAAGCCGTCGGTGAGCAGGACGAGCAGGTCGCCGGGGTCCATGTGGATGGGCGGCGGCGGCTCGACGTCGATCTCGGGGAACATGCCGAGGGGCGTGGTGGAGGTCTCTCGCCAGACGATCTCGCCCGTGGTGGCCCGGTAGTGGAGGACGGGGCCCTGGCCGGCGGCGTGGAACCGGACCTGGTGCTGGATCGGGTCGAGGACGCCGAGGAAAGCGGTGATGAAGCGGTCGCCCGGGAGGTCCTGCACGAGCTGCTGGTTGATGTGGTTGAGCAGCAAGGGGAGGTCGGCGGAGAGGCGGAGCCCGAGCCGGAGCATGGCGCGGAGCTGGGTGATGTTCAGCGCCGGGCCGATCCCGTGGCCGGTGGCGTCGGCCACGAGGAGCAGCAGGGGGGAGGCCTCGGCGTGCTGATCCAGCGGGATGATGTCGTAGATGTCGCCGCCCGTGGCGTCGGCAGGCTGGTTGTAGGCCGAGAGGGTGTAGCCAGGGCAGGGGGGCAGGCGGCGGACGAGGACGTTCTGCTGGATGTCGCGCGCGATGGCCATGTCGTGCTGCAGCTTCAGCTTGATCAGGCGCTCCTCGAGAAGGAGCGTGCGCTGGATGGCCACCGCGGCCTGGGCCGCGAGGAGTTCGGCGACCGTCTGGTCGTCCCAGGTGAACTGGTCGCCGCTCGTGTTCAGCATCTGGAGAACGCCGACCAGCTCCTGATCGATGCCGACGAGCGGCACGGCGATGAGGCAGCGGGTGCGGAAGCCGGTCTGCCGGTCGACTTCCGGGTTGAAGCGCGGATCGGCGTAGCAGTCATTGACGACGACGGTCTTGCGAGAACGCACACATTCGCCGGCGATGCCGCGATCGGCGGGGAAGCGGATCGCGGTGCCCCCCGTGGCGACGCGCGCGTAAAGCTCCCGTCGGGCCGTGTCGTAGAGGAACACCGTGCCGCGCTCGGCGCCGAGGACCTCGCGCCCCGTGTGAAGGATGAGCTCGAGGACGTCGTCGAGCTCGTGCTGGACCGCGAGGCGACGGGAGACCTCCAGGATCGAGAGCAGCGAGGACGCGTCGACGAGAGAGGGCGTCCGGTCGCGCATGGGGGCCGAGTGTCGTCGAGGCACAAAGGGTGGTCAAGGCGGGGCGCCGGCATCCCCCGGGGAGGAGAGCGGCGTGCTCAGGGGCTGGACGACGGTCGAGCGCGCGCGATGAGCACGCTCGAACCGAGCGGGGCATGCACGAGGCGTGCACGACCTGCCATGTCCACGGTGCATCGGGGGAGGCCCTGATCCTGCTTCTTGCGCTGGAGAGGTCGGTCGGGTGTGCGACCGGCAGACAGGCTGGAGAGAGGAGTCCCCGCTATGGAGGCGTCAGAGCGAACGGTGTCAGTCTGGAAAGAAGAAGTGATGCCCATCACGGCACCCTCTCTGGAAGAGAGTACGACAGCGGACGTATGCATCGTGGGGGCCGGGATCGCGGGACTCACCGCAGCCTATCTGCTCCAGCGCAGCGGCGTGAGCGTGGTGGTGCTGGATCGAGGGCCGATCGGTGGCGGGGAGACGGCGCAGACGACCGCGCACCTGGCGAGCGCGATGGACGAGGGGTTCGAGCAGCTCATCCGGCTGTTCGGCCACGAGGGGGCTCAGCTCGCCTACGAGAGCCACGCGTCGGCGATCGATACGATCGAGGCGATCACCCGAGGTGAAGGGATCGAGTGCGAGTTCGCGCGGGTGGACGGCTACCTCTTCCTGGGCGCAGGGCAGGCGCCGGACCTGCTCGATCGGGAGCTGGAGGCGGCGACGCGGCTGGGGTTCCCCGGGGTGGAGCGGCTGGAGCGGGCGCCGCTCGCGGCATTCGATACGGGACCTTGCCTGCGGTTCCCCCAGCAGGGGATGTTTCACCCGCTCCGCTACCTGGCGGGGCTCGTGGCGGCGGTGCTGCGCGATGGAGGGCGGGTGTTCGAGGGGACGCCGGTGACCCACGTCGACGGAGGCGAGTCCCCCACCGTGTGGACGCGGGACGGGCTGCACGTGCGTGCGAAGGCCGTGATCGTGGCGACGAACACGCCGATCAACGACAGGTTCGCGATCCACACGAAGCAGGCGCCTTACCGCTCGTACGCGGTGGCGCTGCCCGTGCCGGAGCTGGGCGTGCCGCGGGGTCTCTACTGGGACACCGAGGATCCGTACCACTACGCGCGTCTGCACCGGGTGCAGCGGGAGGACGGGGGGTTCACCGAGATGGTGATCGTGGGCGGCGAGGATCACAAGACCGGGGAAGCCGATGACGCCGAGGAGCGCTATGCGCGGCTGGAGGCGTGGGCGAGGGCGCGGTTCCCGGTGAGCGGGGAGATGATCGCGCGGTGGTCGGGGCAGGTGATGGAGCCGGTGGACGGGCTCGGGTTCATCGGCGCCGACCCGGGACACAGCAAGAACGTGTACATCGCGACGGGCGACTCGGGGCAGGGGATGACCCACGGGACGATCGCCGGGATGCTGCTGAGCGACTTGATCTCGGGGCGCGAGAACCCCTGGACGTCCCTCTACAACCCACGGCGCAGGACGCTGCGGGCGGTGGGAGAGTACGCGCGCGAGAACCTGAAGGTGGCGCGTCACTACGCCGAATGGCTGGGGCGGGCGCCGCTCTCGACGCCCGACGACATCCCGCGCGGTGGTGGCTCCGTCGTGCAGCGGGGGATCCACAAGGTCGCGGTGTACCGGGACGAGGAGGGGTCGCTCCACGAGGTGTCGGCGGTGTGCTCTCACCTCGGGGGCGTGGTGCACTGGAACAGCGAGGAGAAGAGCTGGGATTGTCCGTGCCACGGGTCACGGTTCTCGCCGACCGGCGAGGTGCTGCAAGGGCCGGCCTTCGAGCCGCTCGAAGAGGTGCGGGAGCCAGGGGCGGGTGACGAGGACCAGGAGCCGGAGGCGCCAGAGGAGCTACAGAGGAAGGCCTCCTGACGCACACCGCAGGACGCGCCGCGCGATGCCCGCCGGCTGGAGCGAGCCGGGGGCGTCGAGGCGCCGCACGATGAACGCGAGACTTTACGCGGTGAATTCGCTGGGGAGCGCGGCCCAGTTGGAGGGAGGCCGCACGGCATAGCTCAGGGCCAGGACCTCGATGAGGACCACGCGGTAGATCTCGTGGACGTCGTCGACGTTCACGTCGTTGGCATTGGCCTCGAGCGCCGCGTCGAGGTGCTCCTGCACGAAGGCGAGGACATCGGGCTGCTCCATGGCGATGACGTCGTCGGAGTCGACGGCTTCGGCCGGGTCCGCGAGGCGGATCTGCTCGTCGAGGGCGAGCGCCTCTTCGACGCTGGTCAGGCCGGTCTCGTTGACCTCCTGGAGGTCCTTGTCGAAGGTCTCGTCGAAGGCGAGCCAGATGGCGAGGGTCAGGAAGTAGCCGAGGGCGAGCGCCGTCTCGTCCAGGGGGCGCGACAAGACAGCGGAGATGCGCTCGGCGAGGGCTGGCTGGGTGCGCTCGAAGCGGGTGAACGCGTCATCGAGCTGCTGGCGGGAGTCGTCGTCGTCCTCCGCGAGTTGCTCCTCGATCTGCTCCAGGACCCGCGTGGGGACGAGGGCATAGGAGGGGACGGGACGAATGGCGGCACGACGGACCCACACGCAGCCCAAGCTAGCACACGGCTGGCGGCGGGTAGCCAACTCTGTGGTCGGTGAACGCAGAGGATGCGTTCACGGAGAGATGATGCGCACGCTCGACGCAGGGATCCAGCCTTCGCTCGCGCCCCAGCGCACCTCGATGAGGCTGCCTTCACGACGGCCGACCTCGACGGAGGCTCCTTCAGGGACGGGATCGCGGCCGAGGGTGCGTCCGCTCGCGTCGGTGAGGTAGGCCTCCTGCACGACGATCACGCCAGGTCGCGTGTCGAGGCGGAGGTGACGTGCGAACAGCGCGAGCGGCGTGAGGATGAGGAGCGCGACGAGGGCGGCGGGGGTGAGCACACTGCCAGCGACGTGGGCGTGACCCGTGGGTTGGCGACGCAAGCGGATGCCGACGGCAAGGAAGACCGAGGCGAGGAGAGCGGCGAGTCCCCAGGTCTGCTCGGAGGCGAGGCCGACGACGACGCGGTCGAGGGTCGGGCGCACATCGACGGCGTCCTTGGCACGGCGAGAGCGGCGTCGGGTGATCTCGGCGCGGACGGTGTCGAGCGCGCGTTCGGCTTCGATGTCGCCGGGGCGAAGGTGGAGGGTCTCCTCGAAGGCGGCGGCGGCGCGGCCCAGATCACCAGGGCGATCGGCCTTGGCGCGGGCGCGGAGAGCGTAGGCGAGCCCGCGGTCGTAGCTCGCGTCGGGGTGGACGAAGCCGCGGTCGGCGAGCGCCTCGAAGAGGTCGATGGCGGCCGCGTAATCTCCGCTCGCGAGGGCGTTCGCCCCTTCGGCGAACAGGGCCTCGGGGGCCTGAGCGGGAGCAGTCGCAGAGGAAGGCGGCGTCGGCGAGGAGGCGTCTGCCGAGGGCGCAGCGGTGGGCGGGGTAGCCGTCTGAGCCAGCGTGGTCACCGGGAGGATCAGCGCGAGGAAGAGCGCTGCGCCGGCGACCCAGCGGCGCTTCGCGAGAGGCATCCCGTGCGGCGGGGGGAGGCTCAGGCGCGCTTCCATCGCGCAAGCTCCGTGGTGACGGCGCGGGCACGCTCCACCAGCTCGGTGGCAGCGGCGGCGGTGGCGCTCGGATCGAAGCGAATGGCGTCGCAGTCGGCCAGCACGTCACGGGCGCGCGCCGCGATGCCGCGCTCCAGGCCCTTGCGGGTGAGCTCGTCGACGAGCGCGTCGAGCAGGACGCCACGCGAGAGCAGGCCGGTGGCGGCCTCGATGGCTCGATGAATGGCGCGCTCGGCGGCCGCTGCGGTCTCCTTGGCGTCCCCGCGTTCGGCAGCCTCGGCGGCCTCGCGGATGGCGTCCGCTGCGAGCTTCTCCGGGGGATCCCCGGCGGCGCGTCGTGCCCGGGCGCGACGGGCCAGGCGCTCACCCACGCCGAGGAGCCCTGCCAGGAGGGGTGGGGTGGCGAGCAGTCCCCAGAGGGTCGGGCCCTCGAGGCGAGGCGGGGGGGCTGGCGTGAAGGCGCTGAGCGTGGCGCGAGGCCCAGGGAGCGCCGCGAAAGGATCGCGGTTGGCGGGGGAGGGAGGCGCGATCGCCGCGGAGCCCGAGCCGGAAGCCGCTGGGGTCGCCGGCATCGTCGGGGTGACCTCCACGACGCCGAGCTGGGCTCGCTCGACGACGTAACGGCGCTGCTCCGGATCCCAGTACGGCAGCTCGAGGGTGCCCAGGTCGACGGACCCGCTCTCCTCGATGCGGACGACATACCCGAAGGTGCGGTAGCCGCCGATGACGCCGCCGCGAGGCTCGATGGATTCGCGCTTCTCCGGGTCCAGCCAGTCGATGCCGGTGCGCGCGGGCACCCGCAGGTTCTGCGGGAAGTTGCCGGTGCCGGTGATCTTGACGGTCGCCGAGACGGAGCCGCCCTGGGTGGTCTTGCGCGGCTGCACCGTGGCGCTCAGCGTGAACTTGCCGACGTCACCGAGACGGTAGCCCGGCGGGCGATCCTCCTGGGGAGGCTCGGTGATCTGGATGGCGATGTCGTTCGACTGCCGGAGCACACGAGAGCCGATGCGGCGGCCCGTGATGCGCGCGCTCGTGACGCCGGTGCGCAGGTCGCCCGCCTTGAGCGGGAAGAGCGCGAGCTTGTCCAGGAGTCGGACCTCGTAGCGACGTCCACCGACGAGGGTGTGCGTTGGCGTGTCGGTGCCCGGGTTCTTGAGCAGCGGCACACGCATGAAATCGGGCATGGGAGCGTCGTGCCGCTCCGTCATCTCGAGGCTCTCGCGGTAGTACAGGTAGAAAGAGACGGTGATCTGCTCGCCCACGACGGCGCGCGTCTTGTCCGCGATGGCGCGCAAGAACACCGTGGGGTCCGGAGCAGAGCGCATGCTGAGCTCCGTCGAGCCGGGATCCTCTTCGGCCTGTTCTTCCTGCTGGGAGCCGAAGGGATCGAACCCGCGGAAGGGCCAGGGGAACTGCGACGAAGGGCCGCCGGGGAGGAGAGGTGGGAACCCGGGCTGCTGGGGCCTCCGGCGTCCAGTGGACGCGGTGACCTTGATGGGGATGGGGGTGGCGCTGACGCGACGACCTTCCCAGAGCACGGTGGGGGCCGGGATGGTGAAGCTCCCCTGCTTGCCCGCGATGAGCTGCCAGGTGGCGCCGAAGGTGCGCCGGACGATGGCGCCTCCGGAGCGGAAGTGCGCCGAGGTCCCGGTGGAGATGCTCGGGCCACCCACGATCTCGATGCCCGCCGGGGGTCGCAGATCGGGGCTGCCGGGCATCGAGGTGCTCTGATCCACCGTGGTGCTGATCTCGACGGTGAAGGGCTCGCCGACCTCGACTTGCCGGGCGCTGGCGCGCGCGGTGAGGTCGAGCTGGGCGAGCGCAGTCCTCGGAAGGAACACGCCGACCAGCGCGACGGCGCCCGCGAGGCGACGCCAGGGCGTGGGCCGGGCTGTCGTGGCGACGCTGGCGTCGCGGCCCCACGGAGCAGCGCCGCCGTGGCTACCGTGCTCGCAGGGCATCGCTACTTGTCCTCCATGACCCGGCCGCGCCGGAGCCCTCGGTTCTTCGCCTCTTCTTCCTGGTACGTCGGCGCTTCTTCGAACTGATCGAGCACACGCTCGTCCTGTCGCGCCTCCTGCGGCTGCTGCGGAGGCGGCTGCTGCGGAGGCGGTTGACCCCCGGCATCCGGCTTGTCGTCCTGAGGACCTCCATCGGCCGTGTCGCCGGCGTCGGGCTGCTGATCCTGCTGGCCACCGTCGTCACCAGCGTCCTCACCCCCGCCGTCGTTGCCAGCGTCGTCGCCGCCGTCGTCACCGCCGTCGTTGCCAGCGTCGTCGCCGCCATCGTCACCCCCATCCTCGCCGCCATCGGGGGGCGGATCGGGCGGGGCGTCCGGCGGGGAGTCCGGGGCGGCGTCACGCTCCTGATCCTCGATGCGGCGCAGCGCGATGGCGCGATTCCAGGCCGCGTCCCGGCCGATGCCATCGCCTCCCGCCTCCTCGAAGAGCCCGGGGATGATGGCGAGCGCCTGGTCGTAAGATGCGACGGCCTCCTTGTAGCGGCGCCGCAAGAACTCGAGGTTGCCGACCAGGTAACGCGCCCGCGCCCGCAGGTCGGCAGGGACGGTGGGATCGGCCGCGATGGCCTGCACGATGATCAGCGCGCAGTCGATCTCCACGTTCCGCTGTGCGGCTTGCGGATCGTCCTCCCCCTCCTGGGCGCCGCCGGTCTGCTCCTCGTCGCCAAAACGGCGGCCGTAGCGCTCCGCCATGTAGAAGAGCGTGAGGCCGAGATCGAACGAGCCGTTCGGCTTCTGGCGCACGGCGTCCGGCAGCCCGATCCCGGCGTCGGAGCACTGGCCGGTGCCCAGGTACCGGGTGAGCGCATCCTCTGCGGATTCGAGGCGGCCCGCGTCGAGATCCTGGATGGCCTGGTCGACGGCGGGCGCGTTGCGCTCGAACGGGGACGAAGGATCCCAGCCGCTACAGCCGACCGTGGCGGAGAAAGCCGCTCCAGTGAGGCACGCGAGCGCGAACCCCGCGAGCAGGACACGCTTGGCGAGATCACGCCGAGGCATGGTCCACCTCCACAGGCCGCTCCTTGGTGGGCTTGTCACCGAAGAGCGCGTCTCGCTTGCGTCTCGCCGGAGGAGGACGCCTCGGTGTGAAGCGCCGCCGCGGCCCGTCGGTCACGTAAAGCTCGGCGAGCAGGAACACGATCGTGAGGCCCAGCGGGTAGAAATAGACATCGGCGTACACGGTCTCCACGCGCTCGGCGTACTCACTGACCATCTGCCGCCGCAGCTCGGCGGCGATCTCCTCGATGCCGGTCGAGCCCTTCTCGGCACGCACGAGCTTCCCACCCGGCGTCGCCTGAGCGATCGAGGCGAGCTGCGCTTCCCCCTCGACGGTGAGCGCCGTGGTCAGCGGCTCCCCGCGACGATCCTTGCGCCACCCCACGATGCGCCCATCTTCGCTGATCTCGGGGATGGGCTCGGGCGTGCGTCCGCCGATCTGGACGACGTGGATGGTGGTTCCCTCCGCACCGATCGACTGCGCGACGGCCCCCGGCGTCCCTTCGAGGTCTTCACCGTCCGTGATGAGCAGGATGATGCGCTTGTGATCCTTCGCCTTGGGGTCGTTCTTGAGAAGCTCGCGCGCCGACTCGAGCGCGCGCGCGATGGCGGTCCCGCCGACGGGCATGTCGTTGGGATCGAGCTGACGCAAGAACTGGGCGATGGCGGCGCCATCGGCGGTGAGCGGGAAGCTCATGGGCTCGCCGGCGAAGGCAACGGCGGCGAAGCGGGCGCCTTCCAGGTCCTTGATGAGCCGAGACACCTCCACCTTCGCCCGGAAGGTGCGCGACGGCTCGACGTCACGCGCGTACATGCTCTTCGAGTAATCGAGGACCACCACCACATCGACGTTGGTGGCCGGGACGAGGCGGGTGCCCTTGCCGTACTGCGGTCGCGCTGCCGCGAAGAAGGCGGTCATGATCGCGAGGACGAGCAGGATCCCCTTCCACGCCCGGAATTTGGCGGGATCGCTCGTCGTGAGCGCACGCACGCGCTCTGGATCCCCGAAGCGCTTCACCGCACGCTCCGTGCCGAGCCCACCCAGGACGAGCAAGAGCCCGACCAGCGGCGCGAGCGCGATGCCGATGAGCCAGTAAGGCGTCGCGAAGATCACGGGAACCTCCGGAGCAGCCAGGCGCGCAGCAGGGCATCGAGGGCCACCAGCACGACGCCGGGCAGGAGAAGGAGGGGGAACAGATCTTCGTAGGACGCGATCGACGCCTCGAAGCGTGTCTTCTCGAGCTTGTCGAGCACGTCGTGCATGCTCGCGCTCAGGGCCTTGGCGTCCGTGGCCACGTACGCCTCTCCGCCGGTCTTCTGCGCAATCTCCCGGAGCAGCTCCGGGTTGACCGGGAAGCGGTGCCGCGCGTAGCGGGGCTGGCCGAAGAGATCGACGCCATCCTCGACATCCACCTCGTCGGCGGATCCAATCTGGATGGTGTGGATCTTGGCGCCGAGGCCAGCCGCGAGCTGGGCTGCGTACTCCGGCGAGATCGAACCTGCGTTCGAGTCCCCGTCGGTGATGAGGATGATCACCTTGGAGAGGGCGTCGCTGCGCCGCAGCCGCGCCGACGCCGTGCCGAGGGCGTCACCGATCGCCGTGCCGCTGCCATCGATGACGTTGAGCGTCATCTTGGAGACGAGCTGCGACAGCAGCGGGTAGTCCATCGTCGGCGGCGAGAGTACGTACGCTGCTTTGCCGAAGACGATGACGCCGATCCGGTCGGTCCTGCGCCGGCCGATGAAGTCCTGGAGGACGAGCTTGGCGACGTCGAGGCGGGTGAGGCGCTTGTTCTTGGCCAGCCGGGGGCTGCCCGGGAGATCCTCCGGCTTCGCGTCGAGCACCGCGCGCATCGAACCCGACAGATCGAGGGCCACGACGATGTCGATCCCCTTGTCGTCGGAGCGCTGGTCGCGCAGCACGCTCACCGGCCGTCCCATGGCCAGGATCAGCAAGGCCACCGAGACCGCCCGCAGGACGCCCGGAAGGTCTCTCAGGTAGCTGCGGATGCCACGAGGGCCCGTGAGCAGCGGGCTGACCGTCCCGACGCGGAGCCTGGGCTTGCGCGCATCCTGAGGGAAGATGCCCCAGTACCAGACGATGGGGACCAGGATGAGGCCGAGCAAGAACCAGGGCTGCTGCCAGGTGGCTCCGCTCCACGCTTCACGCCGGACGAGCCACGGGTAGATCAAGGCCAGCGCGGCGATGATCACGGTCGCGAGGACGGCCAGGATCGCGCGCTTCGCGGTGCTCACGAGGACACCTCGTCGCTGGTGGAGGAGCCTCCAGAGGCACCAGCGGGCGGGGCAGCGTTGCCAGCGCTCGGCGCTGCCTGCTGCGGGATGGTGCGTCGGATGATCTGCTCGCCCCGCTCGAGGGCGTCACGGCAGTCTTGCTCCGTGGGCTGGACGCGCGCGAACTTCACCAGGTCGCAGTCCGAAAGGAACTCCCCGATCTCCGGCAGCACCAGGACGGGAGGACGGACACGGCGCAGGAGGGAGCGCATCTCGTCGCTGGTGGTCTCCAGGCCGTCGAAGCCGTAGCGCGCGCCCAGGTAGCGCCGGACGCAGTCGCTGACGCGATCGAAGAACTCGTCGGTGTGGCCTTCCGCGAGCAAGCTGGAGCGCCGCAGCGCGGAGAGCTCTTCCATGGCGGCGATCCAGGGGAGCTTGGGCGGCGGCACGTGCACCACCTTGGGCCGCTGACGCCAGCGCCGGATGAGCCAGGCGAGGAGGAGGGCGAGGACCGCTCCCGCCAGCGCAGCCAGCGCCGCGTGCCTGGCGAACGCCCAGTCTTCGCGCTGAGGGCGAGGCTCGGGGTTCGGCTTGACCTTGGGATCCACCTCGTTGGCGATCGGATCCTCGATGAGGATGCGGTGCGGCCGGGTGCACACCGTCACGACCTCCCCGCTCGCGCGTGCGATGGCGACGGGGACTGGCGGTAGCTCCATCAGGTTGCGGCCTGGCTTCGGGGGCAGCGCCACGAAGGGGACGATCACCGTGGTGGTGACCCGCTCCTCCGGGCTGCCTGGTGCAGGCCGCGCGATGGTCGGCCCTGCGCCGGCGTCGGCCTCGGGGATGACGAAGCCCGCCTCGGTGAGCCCTCGGGCAGCATCGCTCGCCCGCTGGAGCTTGAAGCCCTCGGGCAACACCGTCTCGCCCTTGCCGTGCGTGACGACGATGGTGAGTGGAGCCGCGTAGCCGCTGAAGCCCGTCGCCGGGAACGTCTCCTGGATGACCGGCCGGGTGGCGCCAGAGGGCACGTGCTCGGTGCAGGAGACCCAGGTCCGCTCCGCGGCAGCGCCAGCGGGTGACGGCGCGGCTGGAGCGGGTGGGGCGCCGGGATCGCTCGCGCCTGCGCTCCCTGGAGGGGGAGGAGGCGCGGGCGCGTCGTCGCTGATTGCAGGAGGAGGCGGCTCCGGCTCGTCGGCGGGGACGTCGGGCTGCGCGTACACGAGCGCGGGGACCGCGACGGCGACGAGCAGCGACGTGGCCGTGAGACAGGCGCGTCGGAGAGTCCAGCGCACCGGGTTCACCGCCGGAGCCTCCGGGCGCGCCGCGCGAACAGATCGCGGAGCGGGTTCACGTAGTTCTCGCCCACCTTCACGATCACCGCGTCGAGCGCCAGCTTCTTGAAGAGGCGATCGCGATCGGTGCGCAGCTTTCTCATGGCCTTCTTGTAGTGATCGCGGACGGCGCGATCGCTGGTGTCGACGACCACCTCTTCCCCCGTCTCCAGGTCCTCGAAGGTGGCCAGCCCGACGTCGGGCAGCTCCTCGTCACGCGGGTCGACGATCATGACCGGGATGACGTCGTGCTTCGCGGCGGCCAGCGCGAGCGCGCGCTCGAAGCCGGTGGCGAAGAAGTCGCTGACCACGAAGGCCACGCTGCGCCGCTTGGCCACCTTGACCAGGGTCTCCAGCGCGAGCTTGAGGTTCGTGCCCGTGTACTGGGGTTCATGCCCGAGGATCTCGCGCACCACCCGCAGCACGTGCTTGTCGCCCTTCAGCGGCGGGACCAGCCGCTCGATGGCCTCGGTGGCGAGCACGAGCCCCACCCGGTCGTTGTTCTTGATCGCGCTGAAGGCACACAGGGCGCAGATCTCCGCAGCGATCTGTGCCTTCGACGCGCGGCGCGTCCCGAACTGCTCGCTCTGCGAGGCGTCGACGACGAGCATGACCGTCATCTCGCGCTCTTCGACGAAGACCTTGACGAAGGCCTCGCTCATGCGGGCGGAGACGTTCCAGTCGATCCAGCGGACATCGTCGCCGGGCGCGTAGGCGCGCACCTCACGGAACGAGAGGCCCTGCCCCTTGAAGACCGAGTGGTAAGACCCCGAGAGTTCCTGCGTCGCCAGCCGCTGGGTGCGGATCGAGATCCGCCGGAGCTGCCGGAGGAGCTCGGTCGGAAGCGGCTTGGACGAGCGCTTCTCCTGGGGTTCTTCCGCTTTGCGCGCGTCGGCGGGGCGGGTCACGGCACCTCGACCACCTCGAAGACGCGCCGAACGATCTGCTCGGCCGTGACCTCCTCGGCCTCCGCTTCGTAGGTGAGCACCATGCGGTGCCGGAGCACGTCGGGCCCGATGGCCTTCACGTCTTCGGGGGTGACGTAGCCGCGGTGACGGAGGAAGGCGTGGGCTCTGGCGGCGAGGGCCAGCGCGATCGAGGCGCGCGGGCTGGCGCCGTACTCGATGAGGCTGCTGAGATCGCGCATGCCCTTCTGCGCGGGCTCCCGGGTCGCGAAGACCACATCGACGATGTAGTCCTTCACCCGATCGTCCATGTAGACGTCCCGGACCACGCTCGCCGCCCGGCTGAGCTCCTCCGGGGTGGTGACCTTGCTGGCCTTGGACTCGACCGGGGCCGTGGTGCGGTCGATGATCTGCCGCTCCTCGGCGCGGGCGGGATACCCCACCTTCACCATGATCATGAAGCGGTCCACCTGCGCTTCGGGGAGACGGTAGGTCCCCTCCTGCTCGATGGGGTTCTGGGTGGCCATGACCACGAAGGGCTTGGGCAGAGGATAGGTCGTGTCCCCGATGGTGACCTGCCGCTCCTGCATGGCCTCCAGCAGGGCGCTCTGCACCTTGGCGGGGGCGCGGTTGATCTCGTCCGCGAGCACGAGGTTCGCGAAGATCGGGCCCAGCTTCGACGTGAAGTCGCCCTTCTGGTGGTTGTAGATGACGGTGCCGACGAGGTCCGCCGGGAGCAGGTCGGGGGTGAACTGGATGCGCGAGAACTTCGCCTCGATGGCGTCACAGAGGGTCCTGACCGTGAGGGTCTTGGCCAGACCGGGGACACCTTCGAGCAGCACGTGGCCACCCGTGAGCAGCCCGATCAGGATCCGCTCGATCATGTAAGTCTGGCCGACGATGACCTTGCCGACCTCGTTGATGAGGTTGTCGACGAAGGCGCTCTCCTTGGCCACCAGCTCGTTCAGGGCACGGACGTCATGCATGGGAGGGCTCTGCTCTACAGGCTTGGTGCCCTCGGGACAACCGGACGGGCGTGTTTATTCCGCCCGTCGCCGTGGAGGGTCACATTCCGGCAGGGGTCGTCCCGCCTCTCGCCAGGCCCGACCCGGAGCCCCCCGGAGCCCCCCCTGGAGGAGGCTCCACCCCACGAGGGGTCACTCCTTTTCCAGCTTGCCGACGATGTTCAGGTTGAACATCGCGCCCATGTACTTGAGGTGAGGTCGAACCTCGAGATCCACCCGGTACCAGCCGGCGTTGCCCGCCACATCGGTGACACGCACGCGGGCCCTGCGGAGGGGGCGCTTGGAGCGCACCGCAGGCGACACCACGTCCATGTCGGAGACGTACTGGTTCAGCCAGGAGTTGATCTCCTGCTCCAGATCCTGCCGCTCCTTCCAGCTCCCGATGTTCTCTCGCTGCAGCACCTTGATGTAGTGCGCCAGCCTGCTGATGAGGAACATGTAAGGGAGCTGGGTGCCCAGCCGGAAGTTCATCTCGGCCGTGCGACCCTCCTCGCTGATCCCGTAGTACTTCGGCTTCTGCACCGAGTTGGCCGAGAAGAAGCAGGCGTTCGTGGTGTCCTTGCGGAACGCCAGCCCGATGAAGCCCTCTTCTGCCAGCTCGAACTCGCGGCGCTCGGTCAGCAAGACCTCGACCGGGATCTTGGTCTGGATGGCCCCCATGGCCTCGTACTGATGCAAGACCAGGCCTTCCACCGTGCCCCCGGAGTTCGGCCCGACGATGTTGAGGCACCACCGGTTGCGCGCGAAGCTCTCGGCGAGCCGCGTGGCGAACGCCGCGGCCGGGTTGCCCCAGAGAAACGCCTCGTGGTTGCCGACCACGTCTTCTTCGTACGCGAAGGCGCGCACGCGCATCGTGCTCGGCCCATAGGGCAGCCGGAGCAGGAACCGCGGCAAGAGCAGCCCCACGTAGCGCGCGTCCTCGCTCTCGCGGAACGAGTTGTACTTGATGTACTGAGGGCCCTCGAACATCGCCTTGATCTCCCCGAGATGAGGGAGGTTCAGGTGGTTCTTCTGCCCGAAGAACAGCGGACCCGCGGCGGCGAAGAAGGGCGCATGCGACATCGCCGCGACCGAGGCGCACTTCTGGAGCAGCGCGATGTCTTGCGGGCTGGGGCCGAACTCGTAGCTGGAGATGATCGCGCCGAACGGCTTGCCACCGAAGACGCCGAACTCGGCGGAGTACACGGTCTTGTACAGACCGCTCTTCACCACCTCGGGGCTGTCCTCGAAGTCGGCGAGCAGATCCTCCTTGGAACAGTTGAGGAGCTCGACGCGGATGTTCTCGCGGAACTCGACCCGATCGATGACGAACTTCAGGGCGCGCCAGGCCGCTTCCAGGCGTTGAACGGCGGGGTGGTGCAGGATCTCGTCGATCTGGCGAGACAGCCCGGCGTCGATCTCGGCGATGATCTGGTCGACGAGCGCGTTGTCGATCTTCTCGTCCGCGCCCCGGCGCCGGACCACATCACCGACCACGGCGCGGACGCCGCGGCCCACGGCGTCGTAGTCCTCGTGCCCTGGCGGCAGCCGCGAGCTCGCCAGGATCTCCTCCAGCATCGTCCGGGGGACTTCGGGCGTTGCCTCGGCGGGCTGGGCTTCCATGGTCCATCACATTGCCACGGCCTTGAGCCGACGTGAACGCCCCCGCCGGCATCGAACCCCGGATCGCCCGAGACCGGATGCTCGGGCGGCGCTGTGGCCTCGCGGACCTCGCGGGCCTCGCGGGCCTCGCGGGCCTCGCGGGCCTCGCGGGTGGCCGAGCGGCGCCGGCCGTCGCCCCTTTGGCCCCCCTCCTCGCCCCTTTCAGCAGGCCCTGGCGCGTCGACTGGCGGATTTCGCCCATGCCGGATAGCTGAAACGGCCTCAGTCGAGCAAACTGAAGCCTACAGCGAAGTCAACTACCCTCAGGAGGCTGACGACTGGCTAGAAGGTGACCTCAAAGGTCAGCAGGACTTCTTTTTGCTCATGAACATCAATCTGGTGTTCTGTTTCTCTTGTCCTGCTGGAAGTCCTCTAGCATCGTCGGGGAGCGCACTGGCATGGACCCGTGGGGCGACGATTGGAAAGACGAGCACGACGGCTTTGCGCCGGGTGACATCGTCGGCAAGTACGAGCTGCTTTACCCCGCAGCTTCTGGCGGCATGGCCACAGTGTGGGCTGCTCGACGCCGGGAAGCGCACGGTTCGGGGGCCGAGCAAGTCGTGGCGGTCAAGCTCGTCTCGGATGCGCTGCACAGCGACTCGGACGTGCGCGCCATGTTCCTGGACGAGGCCCGGGCGGCCTCGCTGATCCTCCACCCCAACGTGGTGGAGATCTTCGCCTGCGGCGAGGTCCGCGAGCGGCCCTACATCGCGATGGAGTGGATCGATGGCGAGTCCCTCGCCAAGCTGGCGTCTGCTCAGAACGCCAAGCGCTCCTTGCTCCCGCTCAACTGGGTGCTCCACGTCGCCGTCGCCGCCTGTGCCGGACTGCACGCGGCCCACGAGGTACGCGACGACACGGGTGAGCTGCTTCACCTGATCCACCGCGACGTGACCCCGCAGAACGTCATGGTGGGGTTCGATGGCACGGTGAAGGTCGTCGACTTCGGCGTCGCCAAGTCGCGCGCCCAGACCCAGGTCAGCAAGGCCGGCGTCATCAAGGGCAAGACCGCCTACTTCTCCCCCGAGCAGGTGTCGGGCGAGAAAATCGATCGGCGCAGCGACCTCTTCTCGTTTGGCTGCCTCCTCTACCTGCTGGTCACGGGCCATCCCCCGTTCCGCGGCCGCGGGTTCATGGAGGTGATGGCGCAGATCACGACGCGGACGCCGCAGGCACCGCTCGAGATCATGCCGGATCTCCCGCCCGAGCTGGACCGCATCATCATGAAGGCGCTGGCGCGCGATCCGAACGATCGCTACCAGACCGCGGCAGAGCTCCGGAAGGACCTCGACAAGGTGAGGGCCGGCCTGGGCGAGCGGATGTCGAAGAAGGACATCGGCACCCTCGTCTCCTCCTTGATGCCTGGCGTCGCGGAAGAGCGGACCGGCAAGATCGTGAGCGCCGCCGAGGAGCTGGACCTCTACCCGCCTCGCGAAGAGGACGACGAGTTCGAGCGACCCCTGCGCCCCGAAGACGGGACCGAGGTGATGATGCGCAGCGTGGCCCTGCTGTTTGCAGGTGGCCAGGAGGCGCCCAGCTCGAGCGCACCCAAGTCGGTCCGTCGAGGCGACCCCTCGCTGCTCCGCAAATCCGACCCGGGGGTCTCGCGACGCTCGGAGCCGGATCTGAGCGGGCGAGGCGAACTCGGGAGCGGAAGGAAGTCGGAGCCGGAGAGCACCGGCGGGGCCTTGAAAGCGGCCTCCTCGGGTGACCCCTCGTCGAGCCGCGAGCCGAAGTCGAGCCGCGAGCCGAAGTCGAGCCGCGAGCCGAAGTCGAGCCGCGAGCCGAAGCCGAGCAGCGAGCCGAAGCTGGTCCTCACGCCGACCAAGACGACGGCGACGAGCGCGGAGCCGAGCCGCAGCAGAGCGGCCAGCGTCGCGGTGACGAAACCGGCAGCGCCAGCGCGACGCAGCCCGATGGCGTTGATCGTGCTCGGACTGCTGGTGGTCGTCATCGCCGTCGGCGCCGCCGTGATCAAGCTCAAGTTCTGAGCCCTCCCCGGTCCGGCCTCACGCAGCGCTCCTGGAGGCCGGCCCGGCGTCGCGCGGCGCTTTACTGAACGATCGTGGTGCAGCCGAGCAGGATCTGAATCTTCGCGGCGTCCTGTTGCTTCAAGGAGGCGCAGGTCGCGGGGCAGAGTTCGATGTGCGACGGGTCGCCCGGGATGTCGTAGCGCCAGCCAGCGCCATCACAGGCGGCGTCCTGGGGGAGCACGCTCGGCTCGTCGGCGCCCAGGGTCAAAAGCACGTTCACGCTCGTGATCGCGACGTTCCCTTGCTTCACGTCGGTCGGTAGTTCGTACTCGCAAGGCAGCGCGTCACCGGTCACGCGGGTGAGCGCCGCCTGGAACTCCGCCGCGACGTTGCTGGCGCTCACGAGCACGGCCGTGCTGGTGCCTCCCGCGCTCGCCACCTGATTCGAAAACGTCTGATCGGCCCCGGGGAGCCCGATGACGTACGTGAGGACCGGCGGGTCGTGCTGCGCCCCCGTCCTCGCCAGGTTCGCGATCACCGTGGGATCCTCGGGGTTCACACCGCCACAGGTGCCTTGCGGGCCGGCCGGTTGCCCATCCGTCACCAGCAAGACGGCCGAGGCCTCTCCCGGGTTGTTCTGCGCGACCTCGATGCCCTTGAGCAAAGCGCCACCGAGCGCGGGGTAGATGGGCGTATTGAACCCGTTGGGGGTCTCTGCATCGAGCGCCTGCAGGAGGGCGCTCGTGTTTCCAGGCAATGGCCCGTAATCGACCGCGGGTTCCTTGTAAGCGAACTGATCGCAGGCGGGGACGTTGTCGGCCGCGCGCGGGAAGAACCGCAAGGCCACGCGGATGCCCTCGAAGCGCGCGTCATTCAGGAAGGCCGTGAGCCCCACCTTGGCGCTTTGCCATTTGTCCCCTGCCATCGAGGAGGACTTGTCCAGCAAGATGTAGAGATTCAGCGGGACGGAGATGGCCTCCTCCGTGACCAGCGCGCAGGCGGCGTCTGGATCCAGGATGCCCGTGTCCGGCGGCGGATCGAGCAGGCCGCCGTCATCTTCGCCGCCGGTCGTGCTGGACGACGACTGCGTGACCCCGGAGTCCGGCGAGCAAGCGCCATGAACCGCGGCGGAGAGCAACCCGAGGGGCACGGCGAGGAAGAGGCGGGAGAGCAGGCGTCGCATGGAATGGCTGTCTCGACACTATCGCACGCGCAGCACCGCGCGGGGGGACCGCGAAGAGAGAGAGCGCGAGGGGGGATCGCGAGGAGAGAAATCCGCTTCGCACCTGCGCGCCACCCACGCGCTACCCACGAGCCGCCCACCAGCTACCCGCGTGCCGTCCACGAGCTACCCGCGTGCCGCCCACGCGCCACGTCGCACCCACGCGTCATGATGCCACGTGTCAATCCAGCCGCGCTGTGCAGGCGTGCTGTACTCCCGGGAGGGGCTGGTAATTCGCCGAGGTGCGAAGTGCTAGGGACTTTGCAGGTAGGCCAGAGAACGGCATCATTCACCGATGCGCGCGCGATTGCTTGTCGGCTCGTCCTTGCTCTCCTTCCTGATGCTGGCTTCTTATGGCTGCGCGGAAAGTGACTCCATCACGGCTCCCACGACGACGGGGGGAGGCAACGGTGGCGCCAGTGGATCGGGCGGAGGGACCACCACGACGACCTCGACGACCACGACGACGAGCACCACCTCGGCCTCGGGCGGCGGTGGCGGTGAAGGAGGGCAGGGGGGTGAGGGCGCTGGCGGCGAAGGAGGCCAGGGCGGCGGCACCGTGGATCCGTGTGCCACCGGATGCCCCGACGGCTTCTGGGACATCGACGGCAATCCGCTCACGGGCGTGTGTGGCTGCGAGTACGCGTGCGAGCAGACCTCGGTCTCCGTGGACCCCATCGACGACGATTTCATCGACGACAATTGCGACGGCGGTGACGGCCTCACCGAACAGTGCGTCTACGTGTCGGCGAGCCAGGGCAGCGATGCCAACGCGGGCACACGTCAGAGCCCGATGCAGACCATCTCCGCCGCGATCCAGCAGGCGCAGGCCGCGGGTGTGCCGTCGGTCTGCTTGTCGGGCGAGATCTACGAAGGAACGATCTCCGTGGTCTCCGGCATCAGCATCTACGGCGGCTTCGATCACAACGACACCGACTTCAAGTTCCGGCGCAAGCCGACCGTGACCACCACCGTGCGGGCCACGGGGACGGTGTTCGATGCACCCCAGATCGACAGGGAAACGCACCTCGAAGGGATGACGATCGAAGCGCTCCGGTCACCGAGCGTGGGCACCACGACCTACGGCGTGCGGCTGGGCGGCGGTCTCGGCGAGCTCTATGTGCGCTACAACGTGATGACCGTGCAGGCAGGCCAGGACGGCTCCAACGGCACGCATGGCACGGCCCACGCGAGCGGAGTGGCCTCGTCCGGCAATGGAGGGCAGAACGGCTGCAATGGCTGCAGCTCGATGGGGGCGGGTGGCCCCCAGACGGCCTGCGTCGAGTTCGGGGGAAGAGGCGGCGACGGGGGGTACAACAACACCGGCGGCCAGAACGGCTCCGCTGGAAGCGGCAGTGCTCCAGGAGGGAGCAGTGGAGGGTCGTCAGGGCGTTGCTACACGACCAGCCCCAGTGGCCAGCCTGGCTCGCCCGGGTTCAGTCCCGCCCAGGGAGCACCCGGCGCGGGCGGTGCCGTGCTGGGCTCCATTGCAGGCGGGCTCTATTCGCCGGCCAGTGGCGGCAACGGGACGGCGGGCTCCAATGGCCGAGGTGGCGGCGGTGGCGGCGGTGGCGGCGGCGGCTCCCAGTGCTTCTATACCTTCGGGGTCTGCGTCAACGAGTGCAGCGCCGATCGCGGTGGCGGCGGTGGCAGCGGCGGCTGCGGAGGGCTGGGCGGTGCGGCAGGCCTCGGGGGCCAGGGGGGTGGCGGCAGCTTCGGCATCTTCGCGGCGGCGGGCAGGGTGATCATCACCGACAACACCATCTCGACCGGCAACGGTGGCCGCGGAGGCAACGGGGGGAACGGCGCCGCGGGGCAGCTCGGGGGACAGCCTGGATCCCCGGGCTCGGGCGCCGATGACTCCGGCTCGGGCGCGCCTGGAGGCGCGGGCGGAAACGGCGCTTCGGGCGGCCCTGGTGCCGGCGGTGGTGGTGGACCGAGCGCCTGCCTCGCACGTGGTGGCGGTGTGAACTTCACCTTCGGGGGCAATACCTGCGTGACCGGCGTGCCCGGGTTTGGCGGCACGGGTGGTTCGAATCCCACGGGCGGTGTCGCTGGCGGTGGGCAGACGGGTACGGCCGCACCGAACCTGCAGATCAACTGAGCCGAGCGCAGCGACGCTGCGTCACGGCCACCGGCCCCACGGCCAGCGCTTCCCTCAGCGCATGATCAGAGGGACGGGAGCCCGAGGCCTCCACGTCTCTCTGAACCCTCACGGTCCCGCCAACGTGGGCCAGGGTCGAGCGACGCGAAACGACGAGAGCGACCCGTTCTCCTCGCGTGGGTCTGCGCGAAAGGACGACAGCGCTCCGTTCTTCTCGCATCGATGTCCGCGAAAGGACGACAGCGATGCGTTCCCCTCGCATCGATGTCCGCGAAAGGACGACAGCACTCCGTTCTTTTCTCGCATCGATGTCCGCAAAAGGACGACAGCGATGCGTTCTCCTCGCATCGATGTCCGCAAAAGGACGACAGCGATGCGTTCTCCTCGCATCGATGTCCGCAAAAGGACGACAGCGATGCGTTCTCCTCGCATCGATGTCCGCGGAAGGACGACAGCGCTCCGTTCGTTTCTCGCATCGATGTCCGCGAAAGGACGACAGCGCTCCGTTCTTCTCGCATCGATGTCCGCGAAAGGACGACAGCGATGCGTTCCCCTCGCATGGTGCCATGCGAAAAACCGCGAACCATCCGTCCCCCTTGCAGCGCTGCGTCCTGTCCCCGGTGGGGGGGAGGCGAGTGTGCCACGGTAACTGCGCCACGATGTGGCAAGGCAGGACGCTGGTGTCAGCAGGGGAGCCACCTTTCCGGGCCAACGAGAGGATTGTGAAAGCCGCGTATCGCGTCGGCATGACCGTTGCTCCGCGTCGTCGTGCGGGGCTTCCGCTCGGCTTTGTGGAGGTGGGTGATGCGGGGTTGCTGGCTTGAGCGATGCGCGTGGACGCTGATGGTCGTCATGGGGGCCAGCGGTGGACTGACGGCCTGCAGTGGGATGGACAGGCTCGGCGACGTGGGCGAGCCCGGTGAGATGGACGGGAACCAGGGGAGTTCGGGCACGGGCGCGGGCGACTATGGCGCCCAGGCCCCCCCGACCTCTCCGTATCCCGAAGAGCAGCCCGAGGAGACCTTCACCTGCGCTGGGCTCGATGAGGAGAGCGCGGCGGTGCTCTACCTGTCCTCCGACGACTCCAACTCGATGGGCTCTCCAGCCCAGGTCCGAGAGCTGCTCCGCGAGGGGATCGCGCCGTCGCCCTGGACGATCCGGACCTACGAGTTCCTGAACTACTACCGCATCGCCTACAACGCCGCGCCCGACGGACAGCTGCGCATCGTGCCGCAAATGCAGGAGGCCGAGGAGCCAGGCCTCTACCACCTGCAGATCGGCGTGCGATCCCAGGACCCCGATCCGGTCCGCAGGCCGATGACCCTGACCTTCGTCCTCGATACCTCGGGGTCCATGGAAGGCATCCCCATGGCGCGGCAGAAGGCGGCGGTGGAGGCGCTCTCTGCCGGCCTCACGGAGGGCGACGTCGTCAACATGGTCACCTGGAACACGACGAACGCCGTCGTTCTGAGTGGGCACATGGTGAACGGCCCCGACGATCCGGGCCTCCAGGCCGCCGTGAACGCGCTCTCGGCGAGCGGCGGTACGGACCTGGAGAGCGGCCTCGCCTTCGGTTACCAGCTCGCGCTCCAGCACTACGGCCCCGATCGGCTCAACCGGGTGATCCTCATCAGCGACGGCGGGGCGAATGTCGGTGTCACCTCGGCGGAGCTCATCGCCAACCACTCCGAGGATGCAGACCGGGAGGGCATCTACCTGGTCGGGATCGGGGCCGGACCAGCCAGTGGCTACAACGACGCCCTCATGGACGCGGTGACCGACAAGGGGCGCGGCGCGTACGTGTACCTGGACAGCACCCAGGAGGCCCTGGAGGTGCTCCGGGACCGGTTCGACGAGGTGATGGAAGTCGCTGCGCGAGGCGTGCAGGTGGAGCTGACGCTGCCCTGGTATTTCAAGATCGAGCGCTTCTACGGCGAGGAGTACTCCGAAGACGCTTCCGAGATCGAGCCGCAGCACCTCGCGCCCGGCGACGCGATGATCTTCAACCAGATCGTGCGCGCCTGTGATCCGGATGTCATCGATCTGGAGGATCCCATCCGGGTGACGGCGCGGTGGGAGTCGCCGCTTACCTATGAGCGACGCGAGGTGGCGGTGGAGGCGAGCGTCGGGCAGCTGCTCGCCGCCGACACGAAGCAGCTCATCAAAGGGAGAGCGATCATCGCCTACGCCGAGGCGCTCAAGGAGGGAGACTCCGCGGCGCTGAGGAATGCGCACGATCAGGTGGTGGCTGCCAATCCGAACGGTGCGGATCCAGAGCTCTCGGAGATCGCGCAGCTGCTTCAGCTTCACCCCTCCTATTGACCTGAAGATCGACGGAGCCGGGCACCCGAGAGCCTTCCCGGCTGGACCCGCTGGACGGCAGAGAGCGTCGTGTAAGGGCACGGCTTTTGCTGGGCCTCCGCCGCGGGTCCTCTGCTTGGCTTCCGGGAGGTGGGTGATGCGAGGTGGCTGGAGCAACCGGTGCGTATGGACGCTGAGGGTCGCCATGGCTGTCAGCGTGGGGCTGACGGCCTGTGGTGATCCCGACGAGGGCGACGGCGCGGGCTCGCCTGATGGGAACGATGGGGGGACCACCTACACGACGACGGACAACGCTCCAGGTTCCCGACCGCTCCGACTCCCCGATGAGCAGCCGGCGGAGGCGTTCATCTGCGCTGGTCTCGATGAGGAGAGCGCGCCCCTGCTCTACCTCTCGTCCGACGACGCCAACTCGATGGGCTCTCCAGTTCTATCCCGCGAGCTGATTCACCTGGGGGCTGCGCCATCGTCCCCGCTGATACGGACCTACGAGTTCTTGAACTACTACCGCGTCGCCTACGAGGCCGCGCCCCAGGGTCGGCTGCGCGTCGTGCCGCAGATGCAGGAAGCCGAGGAGCCTGGCCTCTACCACCTGCAGATCGGGGTGCGGTCCCAGGATCCCGATCCAGTCCGCAGGCCGATGACCTTGACCTTCGTCCTCGACACCTCGGGGTCCATGAGAGGCAGCCCCATGGAACGGCAGAAAGCGGCCATCGAGGCGCTCTCTGCCAGCCTGACGGAGGGCGACATCGTCAACATGGTCACCTGGAACTCGACGAACGCCGTCGTCTTGAGCGGGCACATGGTCAATGGGCCCGACGATCCGGGGCTTCAGGCCGCGGTGAATGCGCTCTCGGCGAGAGGAGGCACGAACCTGGAGAGTGGCCTCGCCTTCGGTTATCAACTCGCACTTCAGCACTACGGCCCCGACCGACTCAACCGCGTGATCCTCATCAGCGACGGCGGCGTCAATGTCGGAACCACGTCGGCGGAACTCATCGCCACCCACGCCAAGGATGGGGACCAGGAGGGGATCTACCTGGTCGGGATCGGGACCGGACCCCCTTCAGGCTACTTCAACACCCCCATGAACATCGTGACCGACAAGGGGCGCGGCGCGTACGTGTACCTGGACAGCGTCGAGGAGGCCTGGGACGTGCTTCGTGACCGGTTCGACGAGGTGATGGACGTCGCCGCGCGGAGCGTGCAGGTGGAGCTGACGCTGCCCTGGTACTTCCGAATCGAGCGGTTTTACGGCGAGGAATACTCCGAAGACGCGACCGAGATCGAGCCGCAGCACCTCGCCCCCGGGGTTGCGATGGTCTTCAACCAGGTCGTGCGTGCCTGTGATCCGGAGGTCGTCGATCTGCAAGATCCCGTGCGGGTCACGGCGCGGTGGGAGTCGCCGCTCACCTACGAGCAGCGCGAGACGACGGTGGAAGTGAGCGTCGGGGAGCTGCTCGCCGCCGACACGACGCAGCTCGTCAAAGGGAGGGCGATCATCGCCTACGCCGAGGCGCTCAAGGAGGGGAACAACTGGGCACTGAAGGAGGCCTACGCTCAGGTGATGGCTGCCAATCCCGGTGGTGCGGATCCGGAGCTCTCGGAGATCGCGCAGATCATCCAGATACACCCCGGGTACTGGCCCTGATCCGAGGATGCGGTCCTTCTCGCATGCCACGGTCGCCGAGCCACGATGGCGCAAGGCAGGACGCTGCTGTCAGAGGTCCAGCCATCCTCCTCGACTCGCAGGACGACAGATGAGCCAGATCATCGCACGGGTACGGTCATTGCTGGGCTCTGTGCGAAGGGCTTCTGCTTGGCTTCTTGGAGGTGGGTGATGCGAGGTAGCTGGCTCGAACGGTGCGCGTGGACGCTGATGGTCGCCGTGGCGGGCTGTGGAGGGCTGACGGCTTGCGGTGATCCGGACGAGGGCCTCCTGGGCTCGTCGGAGGTGGGCGGCGGGGACTACGGGGGGACCTCCACCACCACCAATGCCGGTGAGGACCACGCTCAAGCGCCCACGGAGTCCGAAGAGCCGCCCGAGGAGACGTTCACCTGCGCGGGCCTCGACGAGGAGAGCGCGCCGGTGCTCTATCTGTCGGCCGACGACTCCAACTCGATGGGCTCTCCAGCCCAGGCCCGCGAGCTGCTTCGCGCGGGCATCGCGCCGCCTCCCTGGACGGTGCGGACCTACGAGTTCCTGAACTACTACCGCATCGCCTACGAGGCCGCGCCCGATGGTCGACTGCGCATCGTGCCGCAGATGCAGGAAGCCGAGGTGCCAGGCCTCTACCACCTGCAGATCGGCGTGCGATCCCACGATCCCGCGGCGGTCCGCAGGCCGATGACCTTGACCTTCGTCCTCGATACCTCGGGGTCCATGGGGGGCAGCCCCATGGAGCGGCAGAAGGCGGCGGTGGAGGCGATCGCTGCCGGTCTGACGGAAGGCGACGTCGTCAACATGGTCACCTGGAACACGACGAACGCCGTCGTCTTGAGCGGGCACATGGTGAACGGCCCGAGCGATCCTGGGCTTCAGAACGCCGTGAACGCGCTCTCGGCGAGCGGAGGTACGGACCTGGAGAGCGGCCTCGCCTTCGGTTACCAGCTCGCGCTACAGCACTACGGCCCCGACCGGCTCAACCGGGTGATCCTCATCAGCGACGGCAGGGCCAATGTCGGGATCACGTCGACGGAGCTCATCGCCAGCCACGCCGAGGACGCGGACCAGGAGGGCATCTACCTGGTCGGGATCGGGGCCGGACCCGCGGACGGCTATCACGATGGGCTCATGGACGCGGTGACCGACAAGGGGCGCGGCGCGTACGTGTACCTGGACAGCACCCAGGAGGCCTGGGACGTGCTTCGGGACCGGTTCGACGAGGTGATGGAGGTCGCCGCGCGCAGCGTGCAGGTGGAGCTGACGCTGCCCTGGTACCTCAGAATCGAGCGCTTCTACGGCGAGGAGTACTCCGAAGACGCGGCCGAGATCGAGCCGCAGCACCTCGCCCCCGGCGACGCGATGGTCTTCAACCAGGTCGTGCGCGCGTGCGATCCGGAGGTCGTCGATCTGCAAGATCCCGTGCGGGTGACGGCGCGGTGGGAGTCGCCGCTCACCTACGAGCAGCGCGAGACGACGGTGGAGGCGAGCGTGGGGGAGCTGCTCGCCGGCGGCACGACGCAGCTCATCAAGGGCAGGGCGATCATCGCCTACGCCGAGGCGCTCAAGGAGGGAAGCTCCACGGCGCTGAGGGATGCGCAGGCTCAGGTGGTGGCTGCCAATCCCGGCGGCACCGATCCGGAGCTCTCGGAGATCGCGCAGCTCCTCCCGATGCATCCCTACTTTTATTGATACTGATTATTGATCCAAATACCTCGCGCCTCGACGCCTCGCGAGGCCGGCTTCTCTCCTCACGCGGTGAGGGACGCTCGTGCGCGCGAGGCACGGCACCTGCGAAAAAACCGCGTAAATTCTGCGGTAACCAACGGAGTTCGTAAGGGACTGGCCATCGACGCCGCGCTCCACTAGAGGTCAGGGGTCGATGAGTACCATCGCTGCCCCCTCACAAGCCCAGCGCCTCACGCTCTTCTACCGCGAGTTCATCGGGAAGAAGATCGCGATGGCGCTCAGCGGCGTGGTCCTGTTCGGCTATGTGGTCATCCACATGGCGGGTAACCTGCAGATCTTTGCAGGTCGTGAGCAGATCAACTCCTACGCTGCGCAACTCCACAGCTCGGCGCCCGTCCTCTGGGGCGCGCGCGTCGTGCTGCTGACGGCGGTGCTCGTGCACATCTACACCGCCATCTCCCTCACCCGACAGAGCCGAGCAGCCCGCCCGGAGGGATACCGGAAGACGGGGCAGCGGCACCCGAACTTGCCGGCCCGCACCATGCTCTTCAGCGGGCTCGCCCTCGCCGCGTTCATCGTCTTCCACCTGCTGCACCTGACGACGGGCACGGTGCATCCGCAGTTCGCCGATCTGAAGCCGTACGACAACATGGTGTCTGGCTTCCAGATGCCGGTCGTCGCGCTCTTCTACGTGCTCTCCGTGGCGCTGCTGGGCGCCCACCTCTACCACGGCGCGTGGAGCATGTTTCAGTCGCTCGGCATCAGCCACCCGCGCTACACCCCGGCACTCAAGAAGTTTGCGGTGGCCTTCGCCTTCCTGCTCACCGTTGGCTTTTCTCTCGTCCCGCTTGCTGTCCTCTTCGGCGTGGTCCGCTGAGGTCGCCCCGGAGGCACGCTCTCGATGCAGCTAGACGCCAAGATCCCCGAAGGTCCCATCGACAAGAAGTGGGACAACCATCGCTTCAACCTCAAGCTCGTCAACCCGGCGAACAAGAGGAAGCACACCATCATCGTGGTCGGCACCGGTCTCGCCGGTGGCGCTGCCTCCGCATCGCTCGCGGAGCTCGGCTACAACGTCAAGACGTTCTGCGTTCAAGACTCCCCGCGACGGGCCCACAGCATCGCGGCGCAGGGCGGGATCAACGCCGCCAAGAACTACCAGAACGACGGCGACAGCATCTACCGCCTCTTCTACGACACGGTGAAGGGCGGTGATTACCGGGCGCGCGAGGCGAACGTGCACCGCCTCGCCCAGATCAGCGTCAACATCATCGACCAGTGTGTCGCGCAGGGCGTGCCCTTCGCCCGCGAGTACGGTGGCGTCCTCTCGAACCGCTCGTTCGGCGGCGCGCAGGTGTCGCGCACCTTCTACGCGCGGGGTCAGACGGGGCAGCAGCTCCTGCTCGGCGCGTACCAGGCACTGATGCGTCAGGTGGGCCGCGGCGCGGTGAAGATGTACCCGCGGACGGAGATGCTCGACCTCATCGTCATCGACGGCAAGGCGCGCGGCATCGTCAGCCGGAGCCTGGTCGACGGGAAGATCGAGGTCCACATCGCCGACGCCGTGGTGCTCGGCTCGGGTGGATACGGCAACGTCTTCTTCCTCTCCACGAACGCCAAGGGCTCCAACGCCACGGCGATCTGGCGGGCGCACAAGCACGGGGCCCTTTTCGGGAACCCCTGTTACACACAGATCCACCCGACCTGCATCCCCGTCTCCGGCGACTACCAGTCCAAGCTCACCCTGATGAGCGAGTCGCTCCGGAACGACGGTCGGATCTGGGTGCCGAAGCAGAAGGGCGACAAGCGCTCCCCGGAGCAGATCCCCGAGGACGAGCGGGACTACTACCTGGAGCGGCGCTACCCGAGCTTCGGCAACCTGGTGCCCCGTGACGTGGCGTCGCGCAACGCGAAGATGGTGTGCGACGAGGGGCGCGGCGTCGGGCCGACGACCCTCGGTGTCTACCTCGACTTCGGTGCGTCGATCGAGCGGCTGGGCAAGGCGACCATCGCCGAGCGCTACGGCAACCTGTTCGACATGTACGAGCGCATCACCGGCGAGGACCCGTACGAGGTGCCGATGCGCATCTACCCGGCCATCCACTACACGATGGGTGGTCTGTGGGTGGACTACAACCTGATGAGCACCGTCCCCGGGCTGTTCGTGCTCGGCGAGGCGAACTTCTCCGACCACGGCGCGAACCGCCTGGGCGCGAGCGCGCTGATGCAGGGGCTCGCGGATGGCTACTTCATCATCCCGTACACCATCGGCAATTACCTCGCGTCGGAGAAGTTCGCGAAGGTCGACGAGAAGCACGCCGCGGTGAAGGACGCCGAGCGCGCCGTGCGCGAAAGGCTGGAGAAGCTGCTGGCGGTGAACGGTACCCGCACCGTCGACTCGTTCCACCGCGAGCTGGGCAAGCTGATGTGGGACAACTGCGGCATGGCGCGCAACGCGAAGGGCCTCACCCACGCGCTCGAAGCCATCCCGGCGCTCAAGGAGCGCTTCTGGAAAGAGGTCCGCGTCGGTGGTTCTGGCGATCTCAATCTGGAACTGGAGAAGGCCGGCCGCCTCGCCGACTTCTTCGAACTCGGTGAGCTGATGTGCCTGGATGCCCTCGTCCGCGAGGAATCGTGCGGAGGTCACTTCCGCGAGGAGTTCCAGACCGCCGAGGGCGAGGCGCAGCGCGACGACGAGCGCTTCTGCCATGTCGCTGCGTGGGGGTGGGCGGGAGAGGGCGAGAAGCCCGTGCTCCACAAGGAGCCTCTCGAATTCAAAGAGGTCAAACCCAGCCAGCGGAGTTACAAATAATGCGTCTGAAGCTCCACGTATGGCGGCAGAAGGGGAAGGGGGCCGCCGGCTCCTTCACGACGTACGATGTGCCCGAGGTCAGCGAGCACATGTCGTTCCTCGAGATGCTCGACGTCCTGAACGAGCGGTTGATCGAGAAGGGAGAGGATCCCGTCTCCTTCGATCACGACTGCCGCGAAGGCATCTGCGGCATGTGCGGGTTCATGATCAACGGCCAGGCGCACGGGCCCCTCAAGGGGACGACGGTGTGTCAGCTTCACATGCGTCACTACCGCGACGGGGATGAGCTGTGGCTCGAGCCGTGGCGCGCGACGGCGTTCCCCATCATCAAGGATCTGATGGTGGACCGAAGCGCGTTCGACCGGATCATCGCGGCGGGTGGATTCATCTCGACGCCGGCGGGCAGCGCTCCCGACGGCAATGCGATCCCCGTGCCGAAGGACAAGTCCGATCGGGCGATGGACGCTGCCGCCTGCATCGGTTGCGGGGCGTGCGTCGCCTCGTGTCCGAACGCCTCGGCCTCGCTGTTCACGGCCGCCAAGGTGACGCACCTGAACCTGCTGCCCCAGGGCGCACCGGAGCAGGACCGTCGCACGCTGGCGATGGTGGCGCAGATGCGGTCCGAGATGTTCGGGCACTGCACGAACGTCGGGGAGTGCGAGGCGGTGTGCCCCAAGCAGATCAGCCTGGAGAACATCGCGAAGATGAACCGCGACTACGTGCAGGCGGTGTTCAAGTACCGCGAGCCCTCGGCCGCTGGCGGCTCTGGATGAACACGGTGTGCGCGGCGCTGCCGGGACTCGACGTCGGGTCCCGCGAGCGCTGCGTCAGGTAGGGGGGCGACGGCGAGCCGCTGCGCGCGGCTCGTCGCGTGGCACCGCCGTCAGGGAGTGGGGCTGCAGCTCGACGCGAACGCCGGCAGACCCCAGTTCCACTGCGGGAACTCGATCTTCGGGTAGTACATCACGAACCCGAAGCACATCTCGTCGCTCGTATCTTCACCGAACTGGACGTTGGTCGGCGTCGGGTTGTTCCAGGCGCAGCGTGTCCGGACGAGGTCCCCTGGCTTGAGCTTGGTGGAGACGTCCAACCACGCCTGGCTGTCGAAGTCCCAGGGATCGGCCGAGCCGAGGTCCACGGGGGGCGAGCTGCCTCCCGGGAAGAGGGACGTGGCGATCTGTCTGCCGAGTTTGTGCATGTGCGGCATGCCCGCGATGATGTTGAGCTCGGGGATGTAGTTCGGGATGGAGAGGTCACAGGTGAGGTCCTGCGATCCATTGGCGGGGATGTTGATGCTCGTGGTGCCGAACGCCATGATGTCGGCGTCGTTGGGCCTCAAGTTCGTCGTCGAGCACAGCCGGTAGCCCGAGCTGTCCTGCTCGCCAGAGAGCCCCATCAGGTTGCTGTAGTGCACCTGGAGGATGAAGTGGGCCGTCCCTTCGACAGGGAACCCGGCCTCCGCGGGTAGCTGGAGGGCCTGGCCACCCGGCGCCCAGACCCCCATCAGGCGGCCCATCGTGGCGCCGCTGCAAGGCCGCGGATCGGTCGAATAGGGAGCGTCGGCAGCGAACAGCAGCATGTGGTGGACGATGGTGCTGTTGTCGATGAGCGGCGCGAGCGTGGTGATGTGGCGCCTTCCATCGAGCTGGAGGGTGACGCCGTAACACATGTACGCATCCTCGACCTGCTGCGGCATGACGTACGGGGACGTTGGTTTGAGCTCGATGTCGGGCGTGCATCCCAGCGGGGCCTCGCCGCCGGCACCACCCGCACCACCGCTTCCGCAGCTCTCCGCGCTCGCTGGAGCGCCCGCGGCCACCCACGCATCCAGAATGGCGGCTTCGTCCCCCGACACGCGCGCGTTCGGCGGGGGGGGCATCGGTTTCGCGTCGTCGTGGATCCGCGTGCCGACCAGCTCGTAGATGCGCTTCGAGCTGTCGCTGCGCGCGGCGGCGTGCAGATCGTCGTGGGTCACCAGCGGGTTGGGCGCGCCGAATTTCGGCGAGCTGTCGTGGCAGGAGCGACAGTTTTTCTGGAGGACGGCCTCCACGTCACAGGGCAGTCCGGAGCCTGGACCACTCCCGCCCACGCCTCCAGCGCCCCCCTGGCCGCTCGTCGACGTCGACGTGCTGTCGTCATTTCCTCCGCCGCAAGCCAGGGCGAGGAGAGGCATGAGTGCAAGGAGTGACAAGGCAGCACGCATCGAGGTTCTCCTGAGAGGGAAGGCGGGCTGGCCGTCGCCGAGGTTCGCGCTCGGCCGGAGAGAACCCAGCGAGCGATTCGGAGAGCGGCGACGCGCGGAAGGAACGATCCAACCTACCACGGCGCGTCCAGCGGCATGACCTCGCACCTTCCCGCCGACTCGATCCTCACGGAAAGAAAATTGCAGCCTCTGAACTGACGTCTCCTCGCTCACCAGGCGATGGGCTTCCTCAGCGCGCCCAGCCTCAGCGCACCCAGCCTCAGCGCCCGGCCTTCGTTCGTCTCGTCTCCGTGCGCTTCGCCTGGGCGCGCCGTCTCGACCTGCCTGGATGACGGGGCTGCGGTGCGCACCGATCTCCGACGAATGGGGCGGTCCCCTCGTGACGAACCGGCGCCGAACTCATGGTCCGGTCGCAGCTAGGATAAAGGCTGTCCTACCCTCCACACGCCCTCATTGACGCACTCATCCCATTTCGGACATTGTACCGGACCCGTCGCGCCCATAGTCACGAAACGCCGCGCAGGCGTTCGAGGTAATGGGACGACATGATGGAGCCCACCCCGTCCTCGGAGCGGCGAATCGCCATGACTCCGGAGGCAACGTTCGTGTTCCGTGCGTTCTGATGAGGAGATTGCATGATCCGGAAGAAGCTGCTTCGTGGTCTCGCGTTGACGTCGTTGTTCATTTCCGCAGCGGCATGCCAGGGGAATGACGAAGAGACCCTCTTGAGCCCTCGTGACGAGCGTGGGGCGGACATCCTCGCCCACCTCGCCGCCCTCCCGGAGGCGCGTGTTCTGCAGCTCGATCACGCAGCCATTCCGCGCATGGTGATGGGCGATCTCGGCGCGTTGCAGGTCGCCGACGCCCTGGAGAAGACGGACTTCAATGCCGCGCTCACCGCGATTGCGCCGATCTTCAGCGCCGACGCGGGAGAACTCGTGCTCCGACGAGCCCGCACCGACGAGAACGGCGAGCAGCATTTCCGGTTCTCTCAGGTGAAGAATGGCCTGAAGGTGATTGGCGCGGAGCTTCTCCTCCACGTGCGCGATGGCGTCATCACGGCGGCCAATGGCAGCGCGCGCGCCGATCTGGAGGCGCCGGCGGCCGCCGTCATCGACGCGGATGAAGCGCGCCGCATCGCGCGAGACGCCACCGAGGCCAGCGACGTGACGGTGAAGGGCGAGGTGGAACTCGCTTATTACCTGGCCGAGGGGAATGCGGAGAAGCTCGCGCTGGTGTACTCCGTCGATGTCGTCGGAATGGCGGAAGACGATGTGCCCGTGCACGATACCGTCCTCGTCGACGCGATCGATCGGACGATCGTCAAGCGATTGCCTCATGTGCACCTCGCGCTGAACCGCAGGGTCCACAATGCGGGAAACACCACGACCCTGCCGGGGACGCTGGCGCGCACCGAGGGGCAGTCTCTCGTGGGTGATGGCATCGTCAACACCAACTACGACTGGCTGGGCGCCGTCCACGATTGTTATCGGATCCTGCTGCTGCGCGACTCGTTCGACGGGGCCGGGGGGACGATCACGAGTACCGTTCGTTATGGCGTGAACAACGTGAACTCGTTCTGGAATGGCTCGCAGCTCGTCTTCGGCGGCGGCAATGGGACGACGGTCGGCAACCTCGCCTCCGCGCTGGATGTGACGGCCCACGAGTTCACTCACGCCGTCACCCAGTACGAATCGAACCTCGCTTACACGGGCCAGTCCGGCGCGCTCAACGAGTCGTTCAGCGACATCATGGGCAGCCTCTGCGAGTGGTTCATCGATGGCGAGGTCGTGAGCGCAGACACCTGGAAGATCGGCGAGGATGTGTGGACGCCGGCGATCTCTGGCGATGCCATGCGGTACCTGAACGATCCCTCGCTCGATGGGAATTCGATCGATCACTTCGCGGACTACACGCCGGGGATGGATGTGCATCACGCGGCGGGGATCTCCAACCTGGCGTTCCATCTCCTGGCGCAGGGAGGGCTGCATCCGCAGGGGCGGACCACGGTGAACGTCACCGGGCTCGGCATCGAGAAGGCCGCGAGGATCTTCTTTTCGGCGAACGCGAACTATTTGACGTCGAATGCGAGCTTCGAGGATGCCAAGTTCGCCACGCTGGCCGCGGCCTACAGCATCGTGGGCAACCTGGCCGATCAGGATCAGGTGATTCGAGCGTGGGAGGCCGTCGGCGTGGGGACGCCCAATCCGACGCCGCTCCAGAACGGGGTGGCCGTCTCCGGGCTGAATGGCGCGGTCCGAGGGCACCTTTCGTATTTCAGCCTCGAGGTGCCCGCGAGCGCCTCGAGCCTGTCCTTCAACATCTCCGGTGGGACGGGAGATGCCGATCTCTACGTCCAGTTCGGCACCGTCCCGACGATGACCTCTTACCAGTGCCGTCCCTTCGCCGCTGGAAACTCCGAGACCTGCACGATCACCAACATCCAGCCCGGCACCTATCACATCATGCTCCATGCCTGGTCGCCCTATGCGGGCGTCTCGCTGCAGGGGTCGTTCTCGGCGCCAGCGGGCCATCAGCACCTGGTCATCAATGAGATCGATTACGACAACATCAGCACCGACAACGCCGAGTATGTCGAGATCTACAACCCGACCAGCCGCGCCGTGGACCTCGCCAGCCATTCGCTCGTCTTCGTCAACGGTGGCGACAACGCCGTCTACATGACGGTCGACCTGAGCTCCGCTGGGATTCTCGATCCCGGGCAGTACCTCGTGGTCGGCTCCACGGCGGTCACTGCGGCGGCCGGTGCGAAGAAGATCAACTGGACGGGCGCGCAATCGAACCGGATCCAGAACGACAAGGAGGGCGTCGCGCTCATCCGCGGAAGCACGGTCATCGACAAGCTCTCCTACGAAGGCAGCATCACCGCCGCGATCATCCCGGGCGTGGGCACCGTGAGCCTCGTCGAGGGCACCGCGCTCGCAGCGTCGGTGGCGGACAGCAACGCGATCGACGTCTCGCTGGGTCGGACCCCGAACGGGCAGGACGCCGACAATGCGAGCACCGACTGGGCGCTCTCCACGAACCTGACGCCCGGGTCCGCGAACCTGTGACCTGAGCCCTGCTGCGTGTGGCCGCGCGCGTCGAACCGAGCGTGGCCACGTCTCCTCTCCCGCCTCGCGCAAGCGCTCCCGGGCGCGCGCTCCTTCGGCTCCAGCCCAGCAGACATCCCTCTTCGCTGCACGACGGCAGCCTTCGCTGCACGACGGCAGCCTTCGCTGCGCCACCGTGGCACCGTCCCTCGAGGCCAGTCAGGTCGCTTGGCGATGCAGGGTGACCCAGTTACGCTGCGGCTTCCCGATCGGCTTCGGAGGATGGCGATTGCCCTGGCGCAGCATCCAGGGGTCATGCCCAGGCCGGTACGACGAGAGACCTCATGCAACCCGGGCAGCACATCACCACCACCCTCCGGCTGGTTCAGCCCCTGGGGAAGGGTGGGATGGGGAGCGTCTGGATCGCCGATCACCTGGGCCTGGGGATCCAGGTGGCGGTGAAGTTCATCGCCCAGCAGCTCCTCACCGACGAGTCGATGGTGCTGCGCTTCCGCCGCGAGGCCATGGCCGCCGCGCAGATCCGGAGCCCGCACGTGGCGCAGGTCTTCGATCACGGCGTCACCTCGGAGGGGCTGCCCTTCATCGTGATGGAGCTGCTGGAAGGCGAGCTGCTCGGCGACCGCGTGAAGCGGCTCGGGGCGCTCCCTCCACGGGACACCGCGCTCATCGTCACCCAGGTCGCCAAGGCGCTCACCCGGGCCCATGAAGCGGGCATCGTTCACCGCGACATCAAGCCGGACAACCTGTTCCTCACCGAGGTGGATGGGGAGCTCCTCGTGAAGGTCATCGACTTCGGCGTCGCCAAGCAGGGGAGTCATCAGGACGCAGGCATGACCACGACGGGGAGCATGGTCGGGACCCCGCTCTACATGAGCCCCGAGCAGCTCTTCAGCGCAAAGCACACGGATCACCGCGCCGATCTCTGGTCGCTGGCGGTGGTCGCATACCACGCGATGACCGGGCGCCCACCGTTCACGGGCGACACGCTGGGGGCGCTGTCGGTGGCGGTGTACACGGGCGTCCATCCGTTGCCGAGCGCGGTGCAACCGGGCCTGCCGCTGGCGATCGACGCCTGGTTCCACCGGGCGCTGCAGCGGGAGCCGCAGCACAGATTCCAGTCGGCCAGGGAGCTTTCCGAGACGCTGGAGCAGGCGGTCATGGGGGCTTCCTGGACCGCGTGGTCAGGTACGGCGCTGCCTGCTCCCGTCCTCGGCGCGGAGGGAGCGCTTCAGCCTCCCGAGGGGCTGGACAGGACGAAGACCTCGCTCTCGCTGAACGAGCCAGCGCCCGTGCTGCCCTTCAGCGCGCTCCCGGGTGGCGCTGCTCCTCTCGACCGGAGCGGTCCTTCCAGCGTCGCCCAGGGCAACCTGGCGGTGAGCGCGGTGCCTCGAACGGGGCCTTCGACGCGGCCGCTCGTCACCCTCCTCCTCGTGGCCTGCCTTGCCGCGATCGGCGGGGCCGTCGGCGCTGTCCTGCTTCTCCGAGGTGGCGAGGTGCCTGCGGGGGCTGCGGGCACGTCGACGCTTACGAGCGCGACGATGCTCGGCTCGACGGCGGAGGTCGACACGCGCCCGGTCAGCTCCACCGTCGCGACGGTGCTGGTGGCGGCTCCCCCGGAAGCTGAGCCCACGGCTTCCCCCGCGGCTTCGGAGACGACTCGCGAGCGTCCTGCTGCGGCGCCGCAGAGCGTGCAAACGTCACCCTCGAAGGCGACGGGCGCTGCGACCCCGTCTCGGCCCGCGGGGCGCACAGGCCCCGTCTCGGGCTCCACGCCGAAGGGGACGCCCAGGCCCACGGCCACACGGGACACCATCGGCTTCTGACACGACGACCGCCGATTTCGACCGCCGATTTCGACACGACGACCGCCGACCGAAGCCCCCCCCGCAGCTCCGGTCGAGGTGGGATCACCCCTCCTGGACGGTCACCTTCTTCATCTGCACCGGCGTCACGGGCCGGTCGTTGCGGTCGGTGGGGGTCTTCTCGATCGCGTGAACGACGTCCATCCCGGACGTCACCCGACCGAACACCGGGTGCTTCGACGGCCCCGGCGAGAACCAGTCGAGGTAGCCGTTGTGCACGGTGTTGACGAAGAACTGACAGCTACCGCTGTTCGGAGCGCCCGTGTTGGCCATCGACAGCGTGCCCGGCTCGTTCGAGAACTTCGCGTCGGCCGGGTGCTCGTCACGGATGGTGCCGTCGGGGCTGTCGCCCGTGCCTGCGCGCGGCGACTTCGGATCGCGGCTGTGGGGGCACCCGAACTGGAGCATGAATCCGTTGATGACCCGGTGGAAGTGGAGGCCATCGTAGAACCCGCTCTTGGCGAGCTTGAGGAAATTGCCTGCGGTGATCGGCATCTTGTCGAGGTACAGCTCGACGGTGATGTTACCGAGCGAGGTCTCGAGGAGCGCAGTAGGGTTCGCCATGGCGCGCAGGCTAGCACGCAGACGCCGCCTCGTGGCCATCGCTGCTCGACTCAGGTCGTCTCGACCCGCAGCCTCGCGCGCAACATGAGCGCGCCGATCAGGTCTTCTTCCGCATCGTTGCGCTTCGACCAGCCCAGCGCGAGGTACTGCAAAAGCTCCCCGAACCGCGGCCCCGCTTCCTCGATCCGGCCCTGAGGCCGCAGCAGCGCGAGGCGATCCCCGTCCGATGCGAGCGCCAGCACACCTTGTGACGACGCGCCGGTGAGCGCCGAACCCGTGAGCTGCGCGATGGGATACCACCCTTGCTGCGCTGCGCTCCGTAGCGTCGGATCGGCCTCGAACGCCTGGTAATCCTCTGCCCGCAGGAACCGGAGCGCCCCCTCCACGCGCCCGATGGCGAGCTCGCGGTAGAGGTCGCGCGGATCGGCCGGATCCGCCCAGTCGTAGACCCGCGCGAAGGCGCGGTAGGTGTCCGGCGCGATCACCTCGGCGACCTGCGGTGGTGACGCGACGGCGCCGCGCCCATCCACCCTGCGCAGCGCGCTGTTGAGCCGCCTGACCTGCTCTTCGATGGCCGCCGCGTCGGCTCCCACCAGGCGCACGTCGACCCGCCGATCGGCCATGAAGAGGGCCCCCACGAGCGCCGGGACCACGGCGACGCCCAGCTCCTTCGAGAGGAAGGTCGAGCCTCGGTGCGGCTTCGCTGCGGTCTCGATGACCTGCGGCGCCACCTCGTCGTCGTCGGAGTCGTCGGACGTCGACGGGACCTCGAGGAGCTTCGCCCCCCCCGCTTCCGGTGTCTCGAACCCCACCTCGACGCCTTCGTCCTCCTCGTGAACGAAGTACCGCTCCACCCCGCGCGCATCGAAGCGCCACCCATCATCGTGGAGCGCGCCTTCCGTGTAGGTGATGGCGTAGAGCACGGCGTCGGCATGTCCGAGCGCCGCCGCGGCATCGAGCACCCCCAGCGCGGGTGGCAGCTCGTCCTCGAACAGCTCGCAAGCGTGCTCGAACTCTTCTTCCTCGGCGCCTCGCAGCACCTTCCGCCCGCTCGCGTAGAACGCGGCGCTCCAGCCCGGGAGGCCCGGGAGGGGTGCGACCATCAAGCGTGGGGCCGGGACGTCCCAGCCGCCCAGCGCGACGGCGAAGCCCTGGGAGAGAGCGCGTTCGGGGACCTCGGCGGGGCGGAAGAGCAGCGCGGCGAAGGTGGTGGTCATCGGGGGCAGTCCGCCGCCGAGTATAGCGCTTTGCTGCGTGTCAGCGCTGGCGTAGCGCGTATTTCACCCCATCCAGCAGCGAGCCGAGCGTCACGACCCCTTCCAGATCCACCCCCAGCGAGAGCATCGATTGCGCCATGGCCGGGCTGATCCCGGTCAGGATCACACGCGCTCCGAGCAACCTCACGGCCCTCGCCCCCTGGAGGAGCAGCTCGACCACGGTGGCGTCGAAGTCGCCCGTCGCCGTCACATCGAGGATCACGAGCCGCGCCTTCCGGCTCGACACGCCCTCCAGGAGCTGCTCCAAGAGCTGCTGCGCGCGGACCGCGTCCAGCGCGCCCACGACGGGGATCACCAGGGCATCGTCGGTGAGCGGGATGATGGGCGTCGAGAGTTCCCGAAGGGCGTCTCGGTGTGCCATGAGGGCGCGCTCTTCGGCGCGCCGTTGCTCGGTGATGTCGATGGAGATCCCTCCCACCGCGAGCACGTGACCCTCTCGGTCGACGAGAGGGAACTTGATGGTGCGATGGGTGTGCAGGCCATCCTCGTACGGCGCCGACTCCTCGATGTGGCTCACCTGGCCCGTGGCGACGACCTGCGCGTCCGTCTCGTGCCACTTGGCGATGATCTCGGGCGGAAAGAAGTCACTGTCCGGTCGCCCGATGACGTCGGCCGTGTCGAGGCCCAGGTAGCTCGCGCCTGCGTGATTGATGAAGATGATTCTCCGCGACTCGTGCTCTCGCGCATAAACGAGACCCGGCACCTGATCGATGATCGTCTGCAAGGTCCGATCGCTCTGGATGAGGGCTGCTTCCAGCTCGGCGATACGCTGGCGGAGGACCGCGTTCTCGGCCTCCAGGGAGGCCTGGGTCGGGTCAGCTTTCGACATCCTCTCAGCGTATCGCCGGAGAAATCACTGGCGACCTCGAGACGCCACGAAATGGCATCTGGACGTTGCGGAGAATGGAGAACTCGTGATCTCGAATACGCCTCGCGCGGTTCAGTTCTCGAGGCTGAGGTCCAGGATCTCTTCGAGCGCGCGGGTCTCGTCGTTCCAGTAAGAGGCCGTGCCGAAATGGGGCCACGTGCGCGGGAAGATCGGATCGTGCCAGCGCCGCGCCAGCCAGGCCGCGTAACGCACCATCCGGAGGCCTCGCAGTGGCTCCACCAGGCGCAGCGTGCTCCAGTCGAAGCGCCGCAGGCGCTCGTAGCCCTCCACCAGCACCGCGCGCTGTTGCATTGCTTCCTCACCACGCCCGGGCGCCAGCAGCCAGAGATCCTGCACCGCCGGCCCGATGGCCATGTCGTCGAAGTCGACCAGCCGGAGCAGCCCATCGCGCAGCAGCAGGTTCCCGAGGTGCAGGTCCCCGTGCAACCGATGCACCTCCACGCCCCGCATCCGCTCGTCCGCGAGGTCGGCGATCCGCCGCGCGGCCGTGACGTAGCGCGAGGCGATCCCTGCCGGCAGCGTCCCCCGCGCCTCCATCCAGGTGAGCTCTTGCCGCACGAAGGTGTCGGCGTCGATCCGCGGCCGGTGCTGCCCGGGCCGCCCAGCGCCCACGTTGTGCAGCCGCGCGACGAGCATCCCCAGCCGCTCCAGCAGCTCGTCGTCCAGCTCGTCCGGAGCGCGCCCCCCGACCCGCTCGAAGAGACAGTAGTAGATCCCCTCGATGCGCCGCAGCGTGCTCCCGTCCTCGAACGGCCTCGGCGCGCACACGGGCAGCTCGTCCTCCAGAAGCTCGGCCAGGAAGGCGTGCTCCTCCAGGAGCTGCGCCTCGGTCCAGCGGCCCGGGCGATAGAACTTCGCCACCACCCGTGTCCGGTCTTCGCGCTCCACCTCGTAGACGCGGTTCTCGAACGAGTTCAGCGGGTAGCACACCGGGTTGCAGCGCACCCCGGCGGCCTCGACGGCTTCGAGGACCTTGAAAGGCGTCAGGGAGAAGAACAGGTCGTCCGTGGCAGGTTCGCTCACCGGGACATCCCTAGCGCGAGGGCGTGCCCCCGGCGAGCGCTCTCAGTCGGCGGGCCAGGGATTGGGCGGATCGGCGGGCTCGTACGGGATCACGTCCGCCTCGGCCTGGATCAGGTTCGCGATGAACATGTCCACGTAGCGCAGATCGTCGGCGACGTCGGCGTCGGGCGTCTCGGTCAGCCAGGTGGCGACGTTCGGCCTGAGCGCCTCCAGCGTGCGCCGTGCCGTGCGCGGATCGCTGTCGTAGGCCAGCTCCGCGGCGAGCTTGAAGCCAGCGAAGAGGTTGAGCATCACGAACCCCTTCTCGACGGTCTTGTCGGTGAAGTAGCCGCCCGCAGGCGGCGCGTCCGGCGTGTTCGGCGCGGTGATCTCGGTCTCCTGCGTCACGAGCGCGCCCGTGACCGGGTGCCGGTACTGGAGCGAGAGTGAGCCCACCGCGTAGGGATCGGCCACCGCCGTGGCGCCCGCACGCGGCACCAGCTCCAGCAAGATGGCCCCGCCACCACCGCGTCGCCCCTCCGAGATCGGCTCTTCCGAGGACTGGCGTCCCGCGAGGAACAGGCTGGGGATCGACACCGTCCCGCCTCCCTCGCCGGTCTCCCACCCGTTGGTGCCGTACACCCCGCGGATCGTGTACCCGGAGCCCACGCTCACATCGAGCTGCGCGTCCAGCGCCACCGGCACCAGGAAGGTCTGCACCTCGTCGGCGAACACCTCCACCACCGCCCGCGGGTCTTCCAGGAAGTAGAAGTTGCCGGCGCCCACCTCGCTGAGATCGCGCATCACCTCCACGTCGAAGTCTCGACCCACCCCGATGGTGGTGATCCCGACACCGAGCCGCGCATACCCCTCGGCCAGCGCGCGCAGCTTGCTGGGGTTGACCAGCCCCGTCGTCGACACGCCGTCCGACATGAACAGCACCCGGTTCTGGTAGCCGGGATCGAAGTGCTGCTCCGCCACCTTCAGCGCCGTGAACAGCCCATCGTACAGGTTGGTGTTCCCCGCGGCGTTGAGGCCCTGGAACGCCTGCTCCAGGACGCCGACCTCGGTGGCGTCCACCCGGTCGAGCTGCACCTTCGCCTGGCCGGCGTACGTCACCAGCGACACCTTGTCCGTCGGGCGGAGCGCCGGGATCATCTCCGCGAGCCCCGCCTTCAGGTAGGTCATCGGCTCCCCGGCCATCGACCCGCTCACGTCCACGGCGAGGACGAGGTGCAGCGGCGGCCGGGGCATCGAGGCCACGTCGATCGGGCTGTTCATCCCGACCTGGATCAGCGTGCACGTCGAGCCGCTGATCATGTTGCCCATCACCCCGAGCAGGCCGTGCATGCACACGTCGTTGCCGCAGTTCGGTGTCGGGTAGTCGAGCTTGTGCTCGGCGAAGAACCCGAGGTCGTCCAGCGTGCCAGGCCCGGGGATGCCACCGTCTTCGAGGATCTGCCGGAACAGGCCGAAGTCCTGGGCGCCTCCCTGCGAGACGCCCGTGCTCCCGGGACCTCGGGGCTCCGCGATGGAGGCGCCCATGTCGGCCGTATCGCCGCCGCATCCAGCCAGAGGCACCGCCACGAGCGCCAGAACGAAGGGAATCTTCTGCATCCAGGATCGCATGGTCGAGTTCCTCAGGGCGTGATGGGGACGACGAGCACCGACTCGAAGTGGCGCCGGGCCGGGGCGGGGGCGAAGGGGGCGCACTCGCTGTCGCGGATGGGCAGCTCTTCGGCGCGGACGAGGTGGAGCGTCCCGTAGCCGTTCTCCAGCGTGACGCTCTGCCCCGGTCGCAGGAAGCGCGTCCCGCCCACGTGGTCGCCGAGCAGCGACAGCTCCAGCGGGAAGACCAGGTTCCCGCAGGCGCTGTGCGCGCCCAGGCAAGCCGGGACGACCTGTGCGTCCAGGGTCGGCTCCGTCATCGGCTCCGGGAGCACCGCGAGCCCGCGCAGCGCGATCGCATTGCCACGGAGCACCACCACCGCGTGCGTGTCGCTGCGCAGCAGGAGCCCCTCGCTGACGATCGCTTCTTCCTTGCTGCTCGCTGGCATCCCGATGCCCGAGGTGATCGCGGTGGCCGCGAGCTTGTCGCCCACCTCGAACGGCTGCGCCGACGCGGGCACGCAGAGGTAGAAGCTCCTCGCGTTCCCCTGCTCATCGACGACGCCGAAGCGATGGCAACCATCCGGCGACGACTCGATGGCAGTCAGTTCGACCACGCCCGAAGGGGGAGCGGACCAGTCCACGCCCACGCTGGCGGGCGCCGGAGCGCATCCGGGCGCGGCGGCTGCCTCTTCGAGCGGCGGCGCCTCGTGCACGGCCGGGTGCTCGTCGAGTTCCAGCCGACCGATGCTCTCGTCGAGCTGCAAGGTGATCATGCGGCCCGCGTCGGGAGCGCGCGTCTCCGTGGAGAGCATGGCCGTCGGGAACTGGGTCGCCGACCAGGCCAGGAGCTGCATGGGCAGCCCGTCCGCGTCCACCAGGTACGCAGCGCACCGCTCGTTCTGGAGAGGCAGCGCGCGTCCCGACTCCACCAGCCAGGTCTCGGCCGGACCGAACAGCGCGCGAGAGAGCGTCCGCGTCGGGTCGGCGAGCATCGTCTGGCAGTCGACGTCCACCGTCTCCTTCAGCGCTCGAACCCGGATCAGCCGCGCCTCGTCGGTGGTGTTGCCGAGGACGAGGGACGCCGCCTCCGTCGCGATCGGGGGCTCCGGGGGCGCACAGTCCAGGCTGCCTTCTCCGCAGGGGTTGCCGTAGCTGGTCGCCATGCAGGCCATGCCGCCCGCGACCGTGAGCGCGCGGTGCATCGCGGGCCGCTCCTCGATCGTCTCCCGCATGGCGGGCACCAGCACCCGCCACGCCACGAGCAAGGCGGGCAGCGCGATCAGGTCCTCTGCATCCACCGTGATCCGCCAGGGGAACGGCGTCAGCGCCGTCAAGGCTTCCACGGCGGCGGCGATCGGCACCGACAGGTTGATGGCCGCGAAGACCACGCCGGTCGCGACATGCGCGGCGACCAGGGCCCGCGTCGACGACAGGCGGAGCATCGCGGCGAGGAGGGCCGGCGCGACGATGAGGCCTGCGAAGTCGCTCAGCTTGCCGGTGAACCAGCCTGGGAGGAGGCCGGAACCCTTCAAGATGTGATCGTTGACGACGAGGAGGGCGAGCGAGAGAAGCCAGAGCGGGTGAAGGAGGGCACGGTGCGCCTTGCGGGTGGGCTGCATCTGGGAAAGCTCCTGCGCCTCGGGTGCCGTGGAGTCACGGTACAGCGAGGCTCGCGTCGGGTCGTTCATTCGTGAGCGTAAGCAAGAACCGCCCCGTCATCAGGTCCAGGGCGGTTTCGAGTTTCGAGAAACAAGCGAAGGAAAGAAGCCAAGATGCCGGCGAAGCGAAGCCAAGAAAGTCCGGCGAGGCAGCGAGATGGCAACCTGTGTGCCACCCGGATCCAGGAGGTCCGAGGGCTCCGGTGAGGGCCCCTGGAACCGAGGAAATGCTTCTGGAAACGCGCTGCTTCGCCCGTCCGAAGGAGACGCTCTCGGGCATGACCCCTGGCATCCGTGTCAGGCGAAGGCGCCCGGCTCAGCCGCAGCCCAAATTTGTGCATGGGTGCGTCGGGCGTGGTAACGCCTCCCCATGAGAACGCTCACCGCGCTGATCTTCTCCGTAGCTGCCCTCTCCGCTGCCGCGGTCGGGTGCGGCTCCGACCCGCAGCCGCCCGCCAAGACCGGAGGCGAGACGACCGCGCCCGACCTGAACCCCGGAGCGGCGGCCGTCGCCCCGAAGCAGGTGGACACCGCCAGCCCCTCCTCCGGGTCGGTCCACATCGAGGACAAGATCCTGAAGGCCTGCGGCGACATCCCCACGGCCCGGTTCGCCTTCGACTCCTCGTCGATCGAGGGACAGGCGGCTGCCGCGCTCGACGCGCTGGCCCGCTGCTTCGTGAGCGGTCCCCTCAAGGGCGCCAACATGCGCCTCGTCGGCCATGCCGATCCCCGTGGCGAGACGGAGTACAATCTCGCGCTCGGCCACAAGCGCGCCGGGAGCGTGGCCGACTACCTCGCGAAGAAGGGCCTGGAGCAAGGCCGCGTCGCCACCACCTCCAAGGGTGAATTCGAAGCCACCGGCACCGACGAAGGTGGGTGGGCTCGCGACCGCAAGGTCGAGGTCTTCCTGGCCGAGTAGCTAGCCCCCCCCAGCACGACCCCCCCACCATGGCCCTGCAAAACGCCCCCGAAGAAGCCCTGGCCGTCCCGATCAAGCTCGACGCGGTCTCCCTCGTCCTGCACTCGTCCGGCCCGGTGTTCCTGGTCGTCTGGTCCCTCATCGCTGCGGCGGTGCTGGTCTGGGTGATCACCGTGCTGAAGCTCATCCAGGTCGCGCGCCTCTCGGCGACGCAGGCGCGCTTCGAGAAGGAGTCGGCGCACGCCCACACCCAGGACGCGCTCTACTCCCTCGCGCAGCGCCACCCGGATGCGCCGGGCGGGCGGGTGGTCCTGGAGCTCAGCCGCCGCGGGGGCAACGCCAAGCTCCTGGAGTCGGTGGCCAAGCGGGCCCTGGTCGTCGAGACCCAGCGCGCCAGCGTCTTCATGCCGACGCTGGCGTCCATCGCCTCGGCCTCGCCGTTCATCGGCCTCTTCGGCACGGTCTACGGCATCATGGATGCCTTCCTCCGCATCGGGCAGCAGAAGAGCGCGTCCCTCCCGGTCGTGGCGCCGGCCATCGGTGAGGCCCTCATCGCCACCGCGATCGGCCTCTTCGCCGCCATCCCGGCCCTCATCGCCTACAACGCGCTGAACAAGCGCATCGACGACCTGCTCTCCGGCGTCGAGGCCTCGGCCGACGGCTGGGTCGCCATCGCCAGCGAGGGCACCCTGGCTGCCGAGCCGGCACCGGCAGGCGGCGCCTTCCCTCCGCCCCAGCGCGAGACCGCGCCGCTCCCCCTCCGCCAGGTCACCACCAACCGCCCCCCGCCCCCTCCAGGGCAAGGGCGCTGAGGCCCCCATGGGCGTTTCGCTCGGAGGCCGGAAACGGCGCGGTGGCGGGATCTCCGACATCAACGTCACGCCCCTCGTGGACGTGATGCTGGTGCTCCTCGTCGTCTTCATGGTGACCGCCCCGCTGATCACAGCCGGGCTGCGCGTCGAGCTGCCCAACGTGGAGGCCAAGGAGGCCCCCACCAAGGACACCAAGCTCGTCGTCACCGTCACCAAAGAAGAAAAGATTCTTTTCGGCGAGGACGACGTCACACAGAACGTGGAGGATGTCCTCGCCCAGAACCCCCGCGTGCAGAAGGAGAAGGAGCTCTACATCCGCGCCGACAAGAACGCCCGCTATGGCGCCGTCGCCCGGGTGGTGGCCGCCGCGCGCTCGGCGGGGGTCGAGGGGCTCAACCTCCTGGTCGAGCCCGAGGTCGAAGGCGCAGGCCAGGCCCCGGCCCAGCCATGAACCACGAGCAGCCCTGACCCATGACCGACGGCAACGACCAGCGATCGCGTGGTGCCGGGGCGCGCGTGGCCCCCGTGCTGCCACCCCGTAGCGACTTCCGGGCCTTCGACATCGCCGTGGCCCTGTTCGTCGGCCTCTCGATCCAGGTCGGGGCCGGCGTGGCCATCAGCCTGGCCAACCTGAGCGCCCCCGCCGAGCTGCCCGAGATCGACAAGGGACCGGAGAAGCCCGTCCGGGTGATCCCGGTCCTCGACCTCGACGCCCCCGCCCTCAAGCTCGGCGGCAAGAAGGTCAACTACAAGCTCCCCGACCGCTGGGTGAAGCAAACCCCCAAGCCGCGCGTCGAACAGCAAGCGTTCGTGAGCACCAAGGCCGGCAAGGAAGAGAAGGACATCCCCAAGCCCGAGATCAAGGTCGCGGACGCGGGGACGGAGATCCCCCCGCCCGACGCCGAGGTCGCCAAGGAAGTGGAGATCGTCCTCGACGCGGCGGTGGACGTCGAGGTGGCGAACGTCGATCAGGAAGGCCACTCCGACGGCGTCATCGACGGCACCGAGACCGACCCCTTGAAGGCCCGCGCCATCGACCTCTACCTCGACCGCGTCCGCCGCTGGTTCTCCAGCCGCTTCCGCGTCGGCGGGTCCGGCCTCCCCCCCGAGGAGCTGACCAAGTACAGGCCGAGCGCCGTCATCGTCCTGTCCAACGGGACCATGCAGAGCTACACGCTGAACCCCAGCGGCAACGCCGCCTTCGACGCCGCCGCGCGCGCCACCCTGGAGGGAGCCCGCGGCCAGTCCCTCCCGTCGCCGCCCGAGAACTACCCCGACCTCGGGACCAAATCGATCGGCGTCACGTTCGTCTGCACGGAGAAAACATGCGACTGACCCGCTGGTGCATCGGCCTCCTCGCCGCCGCATGCGCCGTCCTCGCTTCCCCCGCTCCCCAGGCCCAGGCCCAGGCTCCGGCCCAGGCCCAAGCTCAGGGCACACCGAACCCTGACGAGCTGCTCGGCCACATCACCGTCGTCGCCGGCGCCACCCGACCCCTTCCCAAGGTCGGCGTCCTCCCCTCGCTCGCCTCCGACATGGAGGACGTCACCCTCCGCTCCGTCGTCCGGCGCGACCTCGACCTCTGCGGCGAGTTCGAGGTCCTCTCCGACGACAAGGCCCCCGACGGCCTCTACCTCTCCGATTCCCCGGTCGACGTGAAAGCCTGGTCCCAGAAGGGCGTCGAGGCGGTGGTCAAGCTCTCCGGCAAGAAGAGCGGCGCCGACAAGGCCGAGCTGCGCGCCCAGGCCTACCTCGTCCGCTACGGCGACAAGGCCGTCTTCGACCGCCGCTTCCAGGTCCCCCTCGCCGACCTCCGCGCCGAGTCGCACCGCATCGCCGACCAGGTGATCGGCGCCCTCACCGGCCAGAACGGCGGCTTCGCCAGCCACATGACCTTCGCCTCCGGCAGCGGCTCCCTCCGCCGCGTCTTCACCATCGACGCCGACGGCCACGACGCCAAGGCCGTCTCCCCCGCCGAGCGCGTCGCCATCGCCCCCGCCTTCGGCAAGAACGACGAGCTGTTCTACGCCGGCAGCGGCCGCGGCGAGGCCTACCGGGTCTACACCGCCTCGGGCCAGGGCCCCGTCCCGCTCTCGGTGAAGGGCTCCGTCTACGGCATCGCCTTCTCCAGGGACCGCGCGCAGGTCGCCGTCTCGGTCGGCGTCGGGCCCACCATCCAGGTCTTCAGCGGCCCCGACTTCGCCAACCTCAAGGAGGCCTCGCCGGTCGGCATGGCCCTCCACCCCGCGTTCAGCCCTTCCGGCAAGCTCGCCTTCTCGGGCGAGGGCAAATACAGCCAGCGCATCTACGTCGACGGCAAGCCCATCTCCCCCGACGGCCTCTTCGCCAGCGCGCCCACCTTCTGCAACCACCCCGACGGCGTGAAGGCGATCTTCGCCGTCGGCGCCGGCAAGCAGACCGACCTCGTTGCGTCCGGCGAGACCGGCGGCGGCCTCGCCCGCCTCACCCAGAGCCAGGGCAGCAACGGCTACCCCGCGTGCAGCCCCGATGGCCGCCTCGTCGCCTTCTTCTCCACCCGCAAATCCGGTGAGGGCCCTGGCCTCTATGTCATGCGCGTCGACGGCCTCCGGCCGAAGCGCATCTCCAACCTGCTCGGCGACTCCTTGCGCTGGGACCCGCTCCCGCCAGGCAAGGGCGTCGAACTCAAGAACTGAGCTTCCACGCGGCGCCACGCGATCCAGAACGGATCGCCTTCGCCGCCCGCTGCCGATCGAAAATGACGCAGGGCAAGCCCTGCCGTCGCGGTGATCGCCTGCCCCTTTCCAGGGAGCAAAGCGTCATTACCTTGGAGCCACCGAGCGATTGCCGCCTCTGTGACCGCCCGGGAACCTCTGTTCGGCGTCGGCGTCGCAGTGGCAGGTGGGTTGCATTCTCTCCGAGCGACTCACCTCGAGCGACGCGACGAAAGCTCGCTGGGACGACGGCAGGGCGACGACCTTGCGGGCGCGGCAGCGTGGAGACGACGCATGATGTGGTCGAGGAACATTCTGGGAGTGATCGTTGCAGCTTCTGGCCTCCTGGCCGGTGTGGGTTGTGATCCACCCGGCGCCATCCCGGAGGAGATCCTCAGCGAGCGAGGTGGCTTTGCGGAGCCTGCGCAGCGGCTCGTGTCGGGCCAGGAGCCGGACTACTGCTCCGCCGAGATCCTCCGCTGGCAGCACGATCCCGCCACCGAGACGCTGCGCGTCGCCGATGCGCGCGTGATGCTCGGCTGCTGCGGTCGTCGGGGCGCCCGCGTGGAGCGGGTCGACAGCCTCGTCGAGCTGACCGAGGTGGATGCCCCGGAGGAGTCGGGTCGCTGCGACACCACGTGCGCGTACGACGTCGCCGTGGCGGTGCCGTCCGTCCCTCCCGGTCCCGTGGTGCTCCGTGTGCTCCGGGACATCACCGATGCGCAAGGTGGACCCGTACTCGTCTGGCAGGGCACGCTTCCGCTCGAGGACAGAACGGGCAGCGTGATCCTGAGCGACGAACCCGCCGGGCGCGGGTGCCGTGACCGCTCGACGGCAGGGTTGAAGGATACCTGGATCACCCAGGCCCCCGCCCTGGATCGTTGACTCCCCACCTTCACGACCCACGCCGGCGCCTCGCCACACGAATTTCACTGTGTTTGCGGTGAGTTCGGTGTGTCACGAGCGGGCATGGCGCCTGCACACGCTGCCTGGCGCCATGACGCTCCGCAGCTCCACCCCGTCCTCGGTTCGCACCCTCGCAGCCCGCGCCCTCACCCTCGTGGTGGCGACGACCGCGCTCGTCGCGGCGACGGGCTGCGCCAACGTGGCGCCCTACGAGCGCGCCAAGCTCGCGCACCCCACCATGTCGGCGACCGACATGGCCGGCCATGGCGAGTCCCATCTCCGCGCCATCACCGAAGGCGCCATCGGCGGCAGCGCCGGCGCTGGCAGCGGCTGCGGCTGCAACTGAGCGCGGCCCTCCCCTCGGAGTTCGCCGACCCTGCCGATGGCGTGTCCGTCGCGCGGCGCCTCCAGCATCTTCCGCGCGGCGCTTCAGTCGAAGGGCCGCACCGTGTGCGCGTGGTTCAGCGGCCCGTGACCGTGCCCGAAGCCGGGCGCCGTGAGCATCGCCTCCCGCAGGTACCGCCGCCCGCGCGCCACGGCTGCCTCCACGCGCAGCCCCTGCGCGAGCCCTGCGGCGATGGCCGACGCCAGCGTGCACCCCGTCCCGTGCGTCGCCCGCGTCTCGATCCGCGGCGCCTCGAAGAGCTGCTCTCCCTCTGCGGTGCGCAGCACGTCCACCACCACCGGCCCGGTCCCGTGGCCGCCCTTCAACAGCACCGCCGAAGGCCCCATCGAGAGCAGCGCCTCGGCCGCCTTGCGCATCCCGGTCACGCCCTCGATCGGCTGCCCCAGCAGCGCCTCGGCTTCCGGGAGGTTCGGCGTGATGATCGTCGCCCGCGGCAGCAGCAAGGACCGCAGCGCCCCTTCCGCTTCCGGCTTCAAGAGCCGCGCGCCACCCTTCGCCACCATCACCGGGTCCACCACCAGGGGCACCCCCTTCGCGAACTCATCCAGCGACGCGCACACCACCTCGATCACCTCGGCGGCGTGCAGCATCCCCGTCTTGATCGCGTCGGCGCCGATGTCTTCGAGCACCAGCTCCATCTGCTGCGCCACGAACGCCACCGGGGGCGCGTGCACCCCGAACACCCCGCGCGTGTTCTGCGCCGTCAGGGCCGTGATCACCGTCGCCCCGTAGGCGGACAGCGCGGTCACCGCCTTCAGATCGGCCTGGATGCCCGCTCCGCCCCCTGGATCGGAGCCGGCCACGATCAGCACTCGTCCCTTCATGATGCTGGCGCACCCTGCGTCACCTGACCCATCGACGCAAGCATCGCCCTGGGCAATCGCCCCATCTTGTCAGCCGCGCAGCACCCTTTCACACTGCCTCCCATCCCGATGTCGAACGCCACCAGGCCACCCTCCGACATCGCCCAGGTCGCTCGCGTTCGCATCACCGGGCGACACGAGGGGCTCGGGCTTCTCTGCGGCCTTCTCTCGCTCTTCGTCATCAGCACGCCTCCCCTGGCCATCCTGGCTCTCCAGGGACTCGAAGCGGCCTTCGCGCTCCCGGCCCTCCAGTCCATCGAGGGTGTCCTGCTCGCGCTCTATGGCCCGGCCTTCGTCACGGCCGCCATCCTCGCCCCGCTGGGCTTCCTCATCATCACCACCTCCATCCCTTCGGCCGGACACGCCGAGGTCACGGCTGGCCCGGACGGCCTGAGCGTGCGCTCCTCACGCCGCGCGCGCCGGATTTCCCACGACGACATCCAGACCGCCTTCCTCATCCCGGGCACCCCGCCCCGCGTCGAGCTGCGCCTCACCCACGGGCGCGTCCTCGACCTCCACGTCCCCACCGAAGACGACGCCAGCCGCCTCCTGGGTGCCCTCGGCTTCGACCTCCATCACCACAGCATCACCATCCCCCTCGACACCCCGGACCGCCAGATCACCGCCGGCTGCATCACCCTGCCGGTCGCCCTCTTCGTCTGGATGGCGCTCGTCACCGTCATCCTCCCCAGCGAAGAGCACAGCCCCTGGTTCATCGGCGTCCTCAGCCTCGCCTGCTTCGTGTCCGTCTGGCTCAGCCGCCGCGCCGCGCGCCCCACCCGCGTCACCGTCGGCCGCGATGGCGTGCGCATCGAAGGCGCCTTCACCCGCGACTTCGTCTCCTTCACCGACCTGACCGACCTCGAACTCCAGCGCGATCGCCTCCGCCTCATCTGCCGCGACACCCTCCCGCCGCGGGAGCTGCGCGCCCCCATCGAGCTGCTCGAAGCCCTCGCCCGCCGCGTCCGCGAGGCGAGCGCCCAGCCGCTCCACGGCCCGCACGACCACCCGACGCACGACGCCCTCGAACGCCGCGACCGCGACCCTGCCGCCTGGCGCGAAGACCTCCGCCGCCTCCTCGGCACCGGCGACTACCGCATCACCCCCCGCCTCACCCCCGAGGACGCGCTCCTCATCCTCGACGACAGCACTGCCCCCCCCTCTCGCCGCATCGGCGCCGCCCTCGCGCTGCGCATCGTCGAGCACCCGGACGCCCGCACCCGCATCCGCATCGCCGCCGACACCTCCGCCGACGAAGCCCTCCGCGCCGCCCTCGAAGAGGCCGCCGAGGAGCGCCTCGACGCCGAGGCCATTGCCCGCGTCTCCCAGGTGCGCTGACCTGCGGGTCCACCCTCTCAGGAGACACGGGTCATGGCGAACGACGTGCGTGATTGTCTGCTTCGACAGCTCGATATCGCGTGGGCCCTCACGAGCTACCACCTCGAAACCCTCACCACCGAGGAGTGCCTGTGGCGCCCCGCGCACGCCGGGCTCCACGTGACCCAGCTCCCGGAGGGCACGTGGCGGGCCGACTGGCCGGATCGTGAAGGCTACGACCTCGGCCCCTCCAGCATCGCCTGGCTGACGTGGCACCTCGGCTTCTGGTGGTCGATGGTGCTCGACCATTCCTTCGGCGAGGGCAAGCTCGCGCGCGAAGACATCCTGTGGCCTGGCAACGCCGACGACCTGCGCGCCTGGATCGGCCGGCTCCAGTCACGGTGGCGCGAGGCCATCGAGCCGCTCACCGACGACGACCTGCGCTCCCCGGACCGGACGCGGTGGCCTTTCCAGGAGCGCCCCTTCGCCGACGTCATCGCCTGGGCCAGCGTGGAGCTGACCAAGAGCGCCGCCGAGATCGGCTATGCCCGGTTCCTCCACGGCGTGAAGCGATAGCGATCCGTCCAGGGATGGCCATCCGCTCCCCGGGGATGGCCATCCGCTCCCCGGGGATGGCCATCTGGCGCCCGGGGACGGCCATCCAGGGCTCGGGGATGGCCACCCGGCGCCCCAGGAGGGTCCTTCGGTGCCCGAAGATGACCCTCCGCCTCCCGGGGACCCCCGATACCCCTTCGTTGGGCGAGGCACCGATCCGAGGACGTCGTCATTTTGCTATGCGTTGACCGCCGTCGCACAAATGGCCTCTGCTGAGGTATGGCCCCGAACGCCTCCCTGCTCGGCATCGCGTCGCTCACCGCAGCGTGTCTCCTGTCCGTGGAACTCGCTGCCCAGCCAGCGCCGACGGCGCGAGGCCCGACCGATGCAGCACCTCCGGCCGCTGCGGCACCGCCGTCCTCCGCCGCCGCGCCCTCGTCGGACCCGGCGCCCGTTCCGCCGCCCGTTCCGCCGCCCGCCGACGGAGCCGTCGCTCCGTCACCGCAGCGACCGCCAGGGGGAGGGCAACCACCGTCGGGGAAAGGCCAGCCGCCGCCAGGGCAGGGCTACCCACCCGGCCACGGCTATCCACCCGGCCACGGCTACCCACCCGGTTACGGCTATCCACCCGGTTACGGCTATCCACCCGGTTACGGCTACCCACCCGGTTACGGCTATCCACCTGGCTACGGTTATCCACCCGGCTACGGGCAGCCGCCGCCCGAGAGCGATCCCGAAGGTGTGTACGTACCTCCGCCGCCCGGGGAAGACCCCTACTCTGTGAAGGAGAAGAAGCCCAGCAACACCCGGCGGCGGAGCGTGGGGATGATGGTGGGCGGCATCGCGCTCACGACCTTCGGCATGGCGGGTTTTGCCGGAGGCCTCGTGGCGGGGATCCTCGCGGTGTACGAGCGTGACCGGGCCCTGGGGGGCGCCAGCGCTGGCCTGATCATCGGTGGGCTCGCGGGCATGGGCGTGGGGATTCCGATGATCGTCTATGGCGCCAAGAGCGTCCGGGTGTACCAGGTGCCCTACTCCCCGCCCGAGGCCATGCTGGTCGTCGGGCCCCTCGGCCTCACCTTCAAAGGTCAGTTCCAGTGACGGAGCATCCGGCTCCACGCCGCGATGGATGCGCTGGAGCGTCTCGTCCCCATCCTGCACCGAGCATGGCGCCGCTCGTCGCCACGTGCCGAGCATGGTGCCGCTCGTCGCCACGTATTGACGGCCAGACCTGCTCCGCGTCTGCTGAGGTGTGACCAGGCGAGCTTCACCCTTCCCTCTCGGCATTGCCTTGCTCGCCGCTGCGAGCCTCACGACCGGCGCGCTCGGTGCCCAGCCGGCGCCGACGTCCCGGGAGCCCATTCCCTGGCCTGGCGCATCCAGCGGCGCCTCCAGCGCGCCGGCTCCTGATGCCACGGCCTCCCCGTCGGCGTCGACCCAGGGGCAGTCACCTCCCGCATCGAGCTTCGTCGCGCCGTCGGCGCAATCCCAGGCGCCCCCGCCGCCCGCTGGTCAGGCTGCGCCGGGGCCTGGACAAGCGCCGCCAGGGGTTGGCTATCCGCCGCCGGGGCCTGGGCAAGCGCCGCCTGGCTATGGCTATCCGTCTGGCTATGGCTACCCGCCTGGCTATGGCTATCCGCCAGGGTATGGTTATCCACCGCCAGGGGCTGGCTACCCTCCGGGCGTCAATCCCGAGGCCCCTCCGCCCGGGGGGCCGCCCATCGTCATGCAGCGGCGGAGCAAGGGCATGATGGTCGGCGGCATCTTGCTCTCCTCCATCGGCGCCGTGGTCGCGTCGCTCGGCACGATGGTCTACATGGCCTCGGACAACATCCTGTGCGAACCGTGCATGTCGAACGGCTACTGCCCCTGCGAGGAGAAAGGGGGCAAGACGGGCGGCATCGCCCTGATCATCGGTGGCCTGCTGGGCGTCGGTGCGGGGATTCCGCTGATCGTCATCGGTGCCAGGAAGGTGCCCGTCATCGAGGAGCCCGCCGAAGCCCCTGCGGCTGCGCTGCTGCTCGGTCCGGGAGGGCTCACGTTCCGCGGGCAGTTCTGAGCCGGGCGTCGGCGCCGCAGTCAGCGTTGACTCGGGCCCGTCCCGCTCCTCGGACAGAGGTCATTCCGGATGGAGGCCGTTCCGAATCGAGGCCGTCCCGAAGGCGTCGCCGTCGTGCTGCGGCTTGACCGGGCCGTTGCCATCGCGTCTGGTGAAGTGTGGCCCCGAGACCCTTCGTCTTCGGTAGCGCGCTGCTCCTCGCAGCGAGCCTCGTCGCGACGACGCTCGTCGCTCAGCCGGCGCCGACGTCCGGCGCTCCCGGCGCTCCCTTCCGCGGGGCGCTCCAAGCGCCGGCCGACTCCCCAGCCAGCGCGGCCGTGGACCCGTCGGACCCGGCGCCAGCGCAGCCACTCCCCGTCGCGCCTCCCGGGGCGACCCAGGCACAGCCGCCATCAAGGGATGACGCCCAGGCTTCAAGGGCTGCGCCTCCGCCGCCAGGGGGGGGCGCTCTGCCGCCAGGGGGTGGCGCTCTGCCGCCAGGGGGTGGCGCTCTGCCGCCAGGGTTCGGCCATCGACCGCCAGGGGACGACGCTTTGCCGCCAGGACATGGCTATCTGTCGCCCAGGTACGATCTCGACGCGCGGGGGAAACCGCGCATTCCCATGAAGCCGCGGAGCACGGGGATGATGGTGGGCGGCATCGTGCTCGCGTCGCTCGGTCTCGCGGGGACGGCGGCGGGCTCCATGGTGTTCATCGTCTCGACCCTGAGGGCGTGCCCCATCTGTGTGTGGTGCACCTGCGAGGACGCGCCGGTGGGCAAGGCCGTCGGCGTCGGCATGATTCTCGGTGGCGTCGCGAGCATCGGCGCGGCGATTCCGCTGATCATCGTCGGCGCCAAGCGGGTACCTGCCACCAGCGATCCTCCCCGCGTCCCGGCGGCTGCGCTGCACGTCGGTCCGGGTGGCTTCACGTTTCGAGGGCAGTTCTGACGATCGGCCATGCCGGTGCCCTTCTCCCTGGCCGTCACCGCTGGGCTCTCCGTGATGGCGAAGGAGCGTCGCCATTTTGCTTTCCGTTGACGGACGCCGTGTGCAGGGCGTCAGCTAGGCGGAATGGCCCCGAACGTCACCTTCATCGGTCTCGCGGCCCTCGCCGCAGCGTGTCTCCTGTCGGCGGATCTCGCTGCCCAGCCTGCGCCGACGGCGCGTGCTCCCGCCACGCCACCTGGCGCGGCACCTCCAGCCGCCGCCGCTCCACCAGCGGCCGCTGCCACGTCCTCGCCAGACCCGGTGCAAGAGCCGCCGCCGGCGGGCGGAGTTCCCGCGCCTCCGCTGCCGCAGCCACCCGCGGAGGGCCAGCCCTCTGCAGAGGGTCCGCCACCGCCAGGGCAGGGTCAGCCACCGCCAGGGCATGGGTATCCACCCTCAGGGCAGGGCCAGCCACCGCCAGGGTATGGGTATCCACCACCGGGGTATGGGTATCCGCCGCCGGGGTATGGGTATCCGCCGCCGGGGTATGGGTATCCGCCGCCAGGAGGGGGCGCCTCGACGCCGCCGACGGAGGTGCCCGTCGAGACGGTGCGGCGAAGTCCGGCGATGATGACGGGGGGTATCGCGCTCACGTGCCTCGGCGCGGTGTCGATCCTCGCCGGTGCGCTCTATGGCATGTCCCTGGAGCTCACCAACAGCCCGCCGGCCAAGGACGTCGTCATGGGCATGACCATCGGTGGGCTGGTGGGCCTCGGTGCGGGGATCCCGCTGATCGTCATCGGCGGCAAGCGCGTCCCGGTGCACGAGCCGCCGTCGTCTGCGTCCGCGGTGTCGGTGCTCGTCGGGCCCGGGAGGCTCACGTTCCAGGGACAGTTTCATTGACGTCGCATCCGGTCCCCCTTCTCATCGAGAGATGTTCAGGAGCCTGTCTTTTCTTCCCCTCCGCCTCGCGCTGCTCGTCGCCGCGACCCTGACGACGACCCAGCTGGTCGCGCAACCTGCGCCAGCACCCCGGGAGCCGCCGGGGCTCCCATCCGCCTCCACCGGTGCTTCACCAGGCGGTGGGCCATCCCTGCAAGGGGGTGAGCAGGCGTCCTCCAGCAATGGCCAACCGCCGCCTGCTCAAGGCCATCCACCGCCCGGGGTTGGCTATCCGCCGCCAGGCTATGGTCAACCGCCGCCAGGGTATGGCTATCCACCACCCGGGTATGGCTATCCACCGCCCGGGTATGGCTATCCACCACAAGGCTATGGCTATCCGCCGCCAGGGTATGGCTATCCACCCGGCTATGGTCCCAATGCACCCCCGCCGGGGGACGCCCCCATCTCCATGAAGCGGCGGAGCGTGGGCATGATGGTGGGAGGCATCGTGCTCTCGTCGGTCGGCGCGGTGCTCACGACACTGGGCACGGCGATGTCCCTGAGTTCCAACTCCTACGACTGCCCACCTTGCGTGTATGAGGGCCCTTGCCCCTCGTGTGAAGAGAGTTCGCCTCCCGCTGGTCCCATCGTGCTGATCGTCGGCGGTCTGCTGGCCGTGGGTGGCGGCATCCCGCTCATCGTTTACGGGGCCAAGAGGGTGCCGGTCATCGACGGCGACGCCGAGGCGCCGGAGGCCGCGCTGCTCCTCGGTCCGGGCGGCCTCACGCTCCGCGGCCAGTTCTAGCGCGCCTGCCGTCGGCCCGGTCCGAGGGGATCGTGCTGGCTTGACCCTGATGCTCTCGCTGGCCTGTGTGCACGCCGCCGGTCGGTATCTTGCTGCGACTTGACGTTCGGCCTGGCGTGGCCTGTCTCTCCAGCATGACGTCGCGATCTTCCATCCCCTGTCTTGCGCTCGCGTTACTCGTCGCCGGGAGCTTGATGGCCCCCGAGCTCTCTGCGCAGATGGCGCCGCGGTCTGAAGCGCCGATCTCGACGCCGGCGCCTGTGGGCGGTGCCTCGGGCGGTACGTCGCCCGCTGTCGTGACGCCCTCGTCCAGCCCGGGGCCGGCGCAGCCAGCGCTCGCCCCAGCTCAGGCCCAGTCGCCAGCAGCGCAAGGGCAACCGCCGCCAGGGGATGGGTCGGCGCCGGGATATGGGTCGGCGCCAGCGGGATACGGATCGCCAGCGGGATATGGGGCGGCGCCTGGATACGGGGCACCTGGATACGGGGCACCTGGATACGGGGCGCCTGGATACGGGGCGCCTGGATACGGGGCGGCGCCCACGCCATCGGACCCCGGCGAAGCGTTCTCCACGACCGGCGTCCTGCGCATCGATGGGTCTTCACCCGACGACAGGCCGATGAAGCGGCGGAGCATCGGCATGATGGTGGGCGGCATCAGCCTCACGACGGTGGGCGTGGCGGCCACGGCGATGGGCATCCTCCTGTTCAGGATCGCGGATACCAACGTGGAATGCGCTCGAGCTGGGTGCGGGACCGGGGATGCCGGTACGGCCAAGCTGGGGAGCGCGGCGGTCATCGCGGGCGGTCTGCTGGCCGTGGGCGGTGGGATCACGTTGACCGTGCTCGGTGCGCAGAAGGTGCCTGTCGACGATGAGCCCCCCGGCGTGCCGAGCGCCACGCTGGTCGTCGGTCCGGGGGGGCTCACCCTTCGGGGGCGCTTCTAGACGTCGAGCGAGGTGCGCTGGGGAGGGGCGGGGACGCGCCTCGACCCCCGCCCTCGCGCGCTCCGCCCTCGCGCGCTCCGCCCTCGCGCGCCCTCCGGCGCTACAGCGCCTCGGTCACGCAAGCGTTCGGCGCTCGCGACGAGTTCGGTGCTCGCGACGAGTTCGGTGCTCGCGACGAGTTCGGTGCTCGCGACGAGTTCGGTGCTCGTGACGAGTTCGGTGCTCGTGACGAGTTCGGTGCCCGTGACGAGTTCGGTGCTCGGGTGGAGCTCGGACCGGCCGTGGCGCTCGAGGTTCCGCTGGAGCTCAGGGCCATGGCGCCCTTCGGCGGCGCCTCCGAAGCGGGGCGACGGCGGCGCCTCGGGAGCAGCGCTGCGAGCCGCACCGCGGGCACCTTCCGCCCCATCCCTCGGGCTCGGGCTGCCGCGCGCTGGAGGGCCTCCAGCTCGAACCACAGGCGACCGTCGAGCGTATTCAGCTCGTCCGACTCCTGGCGGTGGACCACGCGCTCCACGTCGTGGGCCTCGCGCGCCGTGCCCATGGCCAGCGCTGCTTCCTCGGCGAGCTCCAGCGTCCTCAGGGTGAGGCCCATGTCGCTGAGCGCCTCGTTCAGGCCCGGGTTGCCAGCTGCCTGGTTCAGGAGCTGCCGCCCCACCGCGCTCAAGCCTTGCAGGCTCGCAGAGACGTGCGCGGGCTGCTTCGATCCGCGCCGTGCCGCCTTGCCCAGCGCGGCGAGCAACGGTGCGTTGCCCTGCGCTGCGTCGAGCAGGAGCCCGAGCAGGTGGGAGCGCCGCTGGCGCGCCTCCTGGAGGCTGATGCCTTTGTGCTCCGAGGCGCCGGCCCGGATCGCCTCCACCTTCAAGACCCCCGCGTAGATCTGCGCGTGCTGCGACGCGAGCGTCAGCGCGTAGTGAGCGCGTCGTGGACCGTAGCCCGGCAACGCTTCATCGAGCAGGTGCGGCACGATCGCCGCGTACTCCGTCACCAGCGCCGAGATGACACGGTTCGAGGCGATCTGCAGGCCGTCGACCCGCGCTTCGGCATCCGGGAGCATGGCGCGCCACCGCGCCACCGCTTCGGGCGAGGGAGCGTGCGCGGTCAGGGTTAAGAGGAGATTGCTGAAAAGCACTGCCGCTCCCGAGACGTCGCGCTCCTCCGGATCGAGGGCGAGCTGCGCGGCGTGATTGGGATTGGCAGGATGGCTCTCCGCATTGTCGTACTGGTTCATGTCGATATCCCTCCAGGCAAGGTTCCTCAGGGGAACGTCAAAGCAATAAGAGCTGCCCGAGCGAAACGCAATTTCACCCTGTAACACCGGGCCCTATGTGACGATATGTGGCGATAGGAGAGCCGTGGACGCCTGCAATGAGATGTGGTGATTGATGGGAGGACGTGCGTGACTGGGAGAGAGGGGGGCTATCGTCGATGCCCTGGCGCGTGCATTCACCAGGGAAGGGTCGGAGCGCCGAGGCGAGGGCGTCGTCGTGAGGAGGCGCCTCGTCTCGTGACGTCGTGAGGAGGCGCTGCGTCTCGTGAGGAAGGGCGTGCAGGACCCGCGCGCCGATCGTGGGCGCCTGGCGGCGTGACCCGGCGCCGATGGGGCGTACCTGTCGGCCGTCGGATCGTTCCTGTCGACCGCCATGGAGTCCCTGTTGGCCGCCGGGTGCTCCTTGTCGGCTGCCGGGTGGTCCCTGTCGGCTGCCGCGTGCTTCCTGTCGACCGCCATGGAGTCCCTGTCGGCCGCCGCGTGCCTCCTGTCGGCTGCCGCGTGCCTCCTGTCGGCTGCCGCGTGCCTCCTGTCGGCTGCCGGGTGCTTCCTGTCGGTTGCCGCGTGCCTCCTGTCGGCTGCCGCGTGCCTCCTGTCGGCTGCCGCGTGCCTCCTGTCGGCTGCCGGGTGCCTCCTGTCGGTTGCCGCGTGCCTCCTGTCGGCTGCCGCGAGCATGTGCTGTGTGCCCACCTACAACCGCATTCCTGCCACGTGGAACGCATGTGTGCCCTCCTACAACCGGGTTCCTGCCACGTGGAACGCGTGTGCGCCCTCCTACAACCGGGATCTTGCCGAGCCTCTCCCCATTCCTGCCGCGCGGATCTGCCGACGGGGTGGCACCCGTGCACGTCATACCGCCACCCCGCCGCCTGCGCGTCACCCCGTCGCGTCGTCCGCGCCACCTCGTTCACGCAGCGCCGGTGCATGAGGTCCAGGTGCCATGGCGTCACTGCTGCGTGGCCCCGACGCCGGGGCGTCACTTCGGCGCGGTATGGCCTCGTCGTGGCCGTGGCCGTGGCGCGCGACCTCCCGGGGTGATGTGGCGCGCACGAGGAAATGACTCGAGGTCACTCCCTCGGAGGGTGGCTGCTCCCTATAGGCCTCCGCAATGCGTGAATCGCTGGAGCGCCTCGTGGGCATTATGACGGCCAGCAGGTTCCGCCTGAGCCCAGGTCGTGCCGAGCCCCTGTTCCCGAATCACCAGGATCTTCCTCAGGGGGACAGATGCTTGGTGTTGCAATCTACTCGCCATGCCGCTCGAGGGCGGTTGGCGTGCTCCGTGCCTTATGCCTCCGACGCGTCGGGGCGCGCAGGGTGGAGGATTTCACGCGCGCAACGTCGCCAGGACGGGCAGCATCTTCTCCGCGTGTGGGAGACGAGCGCGACCCATGTCGGCGGCCTGGTGCCTGCCCTCGACATGCCAGCCGGGGCGTCAGCCCCGCACCCCGCGATCCCTCCCCACGAGCCCTCCCCGGACACGCCTAGGGATCGTTCCGAGGAGACATGTCGGTGGAATGCAGTACGAAGGCACCCGACCATTGGGAAGTCGTCCGCAGCCATTGCGTGCTTGTGCAGAACATCATTCCGTGTAAGATCCGCATCGTGGACATCCTGAATCCACGTTTTGACATCGCAGACAGCGGGTCGTGAAGCCCAGCGTCTGAAAGCACCCTGGGGCAAGGACAGAAGCGCACTCCGGCTTTTACGGGGTGTCCTCGTGACGAGCGCAGAATGCGCTGAGCCTGCCCAGTTCGGAGGGATGGATAATGAAGCCTCTGTTCTCCTGGAATGCGTCCGCATTGATGGGCCTCTTCTTCCTTTGCGGCGCCGGCTGCGCGGAGATGGACGTCACCGACGTCGAGCGCGATGCCGACGACGATGCCACCGAGGTGAGCGAGTCGAGCCTGGCCGGACCGTTCCGGATGCCAGCCGAGTGGGAGCCGCACGAGTCCCTCTGGATGTCGTGGCCCATGTACGACGGCACGATGGCGAGACCGAGGGAGCCCGTCTACCTGGAGATGGTGGAGGCGCTCGCTCCGTATGTGAACGTCGATATCGCGGTCGCCAGCGAGGAGGAGGTGGAATACGTCGAAGATGTCCTGGATCTGAACAGCGTTCCGCGCTCGCACGTGCGGCTGCACGTGCTGCCTTCGCTCATGGACATCTGGCTGCGGGATACGGGGCCCATCTTCCTGAAGAACCCGGCGGGGCAGCTCGCCGTCACCGATTTCGCGTTCAATAGCTGGGGCTATCAGGGGCACTCCAGCGAGGATCCGTGGGACACCGATCAGCTCGACCGCGACATCGGGACCTTGCTCGGGCTGCCGATCCGCAGCTCGAACATGGTCAGCGAGGGCGGTGCGATCGACGTGAATGGCAAGGGCACGATGCTTCTCGCGGACGCCGTGGCCTTCCACCGCAATCCGGGCATGAGCCGCGCCCAGATCGAGCATGAATACAAGAAGAAGATGGGCATCAAGAAGATCGTCTGGGTCCCGGAGGGGGTGCCCGAGGACGATCTCTCCTACTGGCGCAACCGTGGGCTCCCCAGCGACGTGTACACGGCGCTCCCCGTGGGCGGTCACGTCGATGAGTTCGTGCGGTTCGTGGCCGAGGACAAGGTGCTCCTCACCGAGGTGACGGCGGCCGAGGCGGCGGTGGATTCCATCGCGGCCGAGGGGCGCCTCCGGCTCGAAGCGGCGCGGGCGGCGATCGACTCGGCGACGACGGCCGAGGGCAAGGACATCGAGATCATCCGCGTCCCGGCGCCGGAGCTGATCTTCGACACGATGGGGCCGGGCGACTCGACGTACGACTACATCACCACGCTGACGTTCGAGGACAACCACACCATCCCGACGGACAGCCCGATCACGGTGGTGCTGGCGACGAGCTACATGAACTACGTGGTCACGAACAACGTGGTTCTCGTGCCCGCGTACTACAAGCCGGGGCGCAATCCGATCATCGCCGCGAAGGACGCGGAGATGCAGCTCATCCTCTCGCAGGCCTTCCCGGGCCGGACGATCATCCCGATCAACCCGGAGGCCCTGCACACCGGTGGCGGCGGTATGCACTGCATCACCCAGCAGCAGCCGGTCGTCGGGAATCCCTGAGCAGAGCTACCTACGTCGAGCTGCGCCGAGCTGGGCTGAGTTGAGCTGAGCCGAGCAGCGCTGCGCTGAGCGACATCGGGGCCTGAAGCGGCCCCGGTGTGCGATCGAGCACCCCGGGGAACGCGCGCCGCGAGAAGGCTCGGCTTCCAGGCGTCGCTGCCCTATCCTCCGCCGTCTCATGGGAAATGACCGGGGCGGCGCCCTGACCTACTGGATCGGCAAGACGTGGCTCGCAGCCTTCGGGTGGAAGCTCGAGACGCAAGCGCCCACGGACGACAAGTTCGTGCTCATCGCGGCACCGCACACGTCGGGCTGGGACCTGCCGTTCATGCTCGCCACGTCGTACGTGATGCGCGTGCCGATCTCGTGGATGGGCAAGCAGGAGCTGTTCCGCGCGCCGTTCGGCGGCATTCTCCGCGCGCTGGGTGGGATCCCGATCGATCGGGGGGCGCGCAAGAACCGCGTGGGCTGGGCCGTGGACCAGTTCGAGCGGGCCGAGCACCTGGTCCTCGCCATCCCGGCCGAGGGGACGCGCGGCACCGTGGGGCACTGGAAGTCCGGGTTCTATCGCATCGCCACGGCGGCGCAGGTGCCGATCGGGCTCGGGTACCTGGACTTCGAGAAGAAGACCTGCGGCATCGGTGGCTTCGTGACGCCGACGGGGGACGTGCGCGCCGACATGGAGCGCATCCGCGCGTTCTACCGTGACGTGCGCGGGAAGCACCCGGCCAAGGAGAGCGTGCCCAGGCTCCGCGAGGAGGACGAGGCACCGGGGGTCGGGTCGCCCGAGCTGGCGATGAGCGCGGTCTGAAGGGGAGGGGAGCGAGCATGAGCAAGCTGACGCTGGAAGAGTCGCAGGCAGAGCGCGGGGCGCATCATCGGCTGGCGCTGATGGTGGGGGAGTGGGAAGGGACGACGCGGGTGTGGTTCCAGCCCGATGAGGTCGCGGACGAGTCGCCGTGCCGGGGGACGATCCGGTCGGCGCTCGGAGGGCGGTTCGTGGTGCACGAGTACGAGGGGGCGTTCCAGGGCAAGCCGCTGTCGGGGATCGCGATCCACGGGGCCCACCTCGACGAGGCGCGCTACGAGACGGCGTGGGTGGACAGCATGCACAACGGGACGGCGATCATGTTCTCGGTCGGCGAGGCAGGGAGCACGTCGGGGGACTTCCGTGTGCTGGGGAGCTACGGGGACGGGCAGGGGAACCGCTACGGCTGGCGCACGGAGATCACGGTCGACGGGCCGGATCGGCTGGTGATCACCCACTTCAACGTGCTGCCGGATGGCACGGAGGCGAAGGGGATGGAGACGGACTACCGGCGCCGGGCACCCGCGACGGGCTGAGCCGGCGTCCTGGCGTCAGCACCCGCCGAAGTGTGGAGCGGATCACGAGAACCGGTTCGCCGCACCGCGGCAATGTAGCCTCGCCACCGGATCGCGGAGGGTGAGCATCCACTGAATCGCAGCATCCGTCCGCTGCGGTATCTCCATATCTAGGACAAGCCTGTTGCGTTAGCATGTCGCCTCCCCGCGCGGAGCGTCACGGAGCGGTGTGCGGCCAGCTCGGGGCGAAGGTGCTCCATGCCGATCCTCGAGCTCACGGTTGCTTCCGGACAAACGCTGCATGTCCGCCGCTTCACGGTCGAAGAGTCCGTGTCGAACCTCTTCAACGTGTCCATCTGGGCGCGCTGCGAGGAGCCGGACGTCGATCTGGAAGGGATCATCGGTCAGCCAGCGACGCTGAAGATCGTGCACGGGACGGCGTACGTGGCGCAGCTCGGCGCGCGGACGTGGACGGGGGTCTGCACCCACGTGGAGCAGGCGCACGGGGTGACGCCGATCCCGGGGCAGAAGGCGGAGTCGAGCTACTTCCTGCGCATCGCGCCGAAGACGTGGTTGCTGACGCAGCGGCGCGGCTACCGCATCTACCAGCACCTCTCGATCCCCGACATCCTCGACAAGCTGCTCGGTGAGTGGGGCATCGCGCCGACGTGGAAGATCGATCGCGGGAGCTATCCGAAGCTCGAATACAAGGTGCAGTACGGCGAGAGCGACTACGCCTTCATGAGCCGGCTGGCGGAGGAGGCAGGCTTCGCGTTCACGTTCCCGGACGAGGGCGGGTCGAACATCACGTTCAACGACAAGCTGCACCAGGGGCCGAAGCGGGGGGGCGGGCCGCTGCCCTACGTGGAGGAGCCGAACCAGGAGTCGGAGAAGGAGTTCGCGACGCGGGTGCGGCTGTCGCACGAGGTGCGGCCAGGCGTGCACACGATGCGGGACTACGACTTCCGGCGGCCTTCGTACGAGCTGTTCGGGCAGTCGACGCCCGCGCCGTCGCCCGAGGATCGGTACGAGCAGTACCACTACCACCCGGCGTCGTTCCTCGTGGAGGGGAAGGGGGACGGGAACACGCCGGTCGCCGACGACAAGGGGATCGCGCGGCACGACGAGGCGTTCGGCAAGGGGCGCGCAGAGCGGGCGATCCTGGGGCGCCGGGTGGGGCGCAAGCAGGTGGCGTTCGACACGAACGTGCCCGACGTGGCGCCGGGGGTGATCTTCAACATCGGGCAGCATCCGCATCCGGACATCGGCGATGGGACGGACCTCCTGGTGCTGGAGCTGTCGATCGAGGGGTCGCCGCAGGACGAGTGGGTGATCTCGGCGCGGGCGGTGTTCACCGAGATGCCGTACCGGCCGCCGCTGCGCACGGCGAAGCCGAAGCTCAACAACGTGCAGAGCGCGGTGGTGGTGGGGCCGCGCGGGCAGGAGATCCACGTCGACGAGTTCGGTCGGGTGCGGGTGCAGTTCTTCTGGGACCGCGAGGGGAAGCTCGACGACAACAGCTCGTGCTGGATCCGGGTGAGCCAGGGCTGGGCGGGGACGGGCTACGGGATGATCGTGATCCCGCGCATCGGGCAGGAGGTGCTGGTCGGGTTCATCGAGGGCGATCCGGACGCGCCGATCGTGGTGGGCCGGGTGTTCAACGCGACCCAGCAGGTGCCGTACAAGCTGCCGGACCACAAGACGCGCAGCACGTGGAAGAGCGACTCGTCGATCGGTGGGAACGGCTTCAACGAGATCATGTTCGAGGATCTCAAGCACAAGGAGCTGGTCTGGATGCAGGCGCAGAAGAACCTGCGCAAGCTGGTGAAGAACGACGAGACCATCACCATCGGGCACGATCGGCAGACGTACATCATCCGGAACGAGACGGAGACGACGGGGGTGAACCGGGTGGAGGTGACGGGGGTGGACCGCACCGAGATCACGGACAACGACCGGACGACCTTCGTGGGCACGAACAGCCTGAAGATGGTGCGCGGCGACGAGCACGAGAAGACGGACGGCAACATGATGATCTTGATCGACAAGGATCAGGACATCGTGGTGCGGCAGATGAAGCGGGAGCGCGTGGAGAAGGACGCGAGCTCGCACGTGGTGGGCAACCGGAACGAGCGCGTCGACGGGAACCTGTCGCTGACGGTCGACAAGAACCAGTACGAGAAGGTGTCGAAGAACGCGGCGATCGAGGCGGGGCAGCAGATCCACCTGAAGGCAGGGTCGGCGCTGGTGATCGAGGCGGCGAAGGACCTGACCTTGAAGGGGCCGGGTGGGTTCGTGCGCATCGATTCGAGCGGCGTCACGATCCGGGGGACGCTGGTGCGCATCAACAGCGGCGGGAGCGCGGGCTCGGGCGAGGGCTCGAAGCCGGAGCTGCCCGAGGAGGCGAAGGTCGCGGTGGTGAACGAGCCGGAGCGGCCGAAGCCCATCGATCTGCGGGTGGACGGGATCGGTCAGTAAGCGGGCCGAGGCGGTCGAGTCGAAGGGACGAGCGAGCGACACGAGCGGAAAGGACGAGGAGCGGACATGCCTCCTGCAGCGCGCATCACCGACATGCACACCTGCCCCAAGGTCGATCCTGGCCCGAAGCCGCACGTCGGCGGGCCGGTGCTGAGCGGGGACGTGTCCGTGCTCATCGGCTACCGGCCAGCGGCGCGGGTGGGCGACAAGCTGATCTGCATCGGGCCGCCGGACACGATCTCGGCGGGTGAGCCGACGGTGGTGATCGGGAACAAGGACGCGGCGCGGCGCGGTGACCCGACCGACCACGGGGGCAAGGTGGTGATGGGCTGCATGACGGTGAACATCGGGTCGTCGGCGCAGGCCGAGACGCTGCGCACCGACGAGCCGTTCTGCGAGGAGTGCGAGCGGCGGAAGCAAGAGCGCGAGGCCGCCCGGAAGAACAGGGAGAGCTGAGCCGTGCAGCGGGCGATCCTCGCGGTGCGCTACGGTCCCCTCGACGGGAAGAAGGCGATCCTGGAGCCAGGTGAGCGGCTGCGCGTGGGGCGCAAGGCGCGGGCCGACCTGGCGATCCCCGATGACCAGATGTCGGGCGTGCACTTCGAGCTGACCTGGGACGGCGCGCGCTGCCGGATGCGCGATCTGCGCAGCTCGGCGGGGACGCTGCTCGGCGGTGAGCGGGTCGAGGCGGGCGAGGTGCAGAACGGGGCGTGGATCCGGGCCGGGGGCACGGACTTCATGGTGCACCTGGAGGCGGCGACGCCACCGCCGACCGACGACGACGCCTACCTGGACGATGCGGAGCCCGACGAGGTGGAGCCGCTGGCGGCGCTGTGGCTGAGCCAGAACCGCGCGTCACGGCAGGCGGCGCGGGAGGCGCGCGCGGCGCGGAGCGAGGCGGCGCTGCAGGCGCTGCAGAAGGTGGAAGGGAACCTGTACGCGGTGCTCGACGCGGCGCGCTCGGAGCGGATCCTGGTGCTCTTGCGGGAGTCGGTGGAGACGTACCGCTCGCTGTACGAGGGGATCGACGGTGAGTCGATGGAGCACGTGGCGCCGCACCTGGTGGAGCTGCCGCGGGGCTCGAAGCTGCTCGGGCGGCTGGTGCGCGAGGGGTGGGAGCAGCGCTGGGGGATCTTCGTGGAGACGTCGCGGTCGGTGCGGTCGTTCAAGGAGCTGCGGCGGCACCTGCGCAGGTTCTTGATGATCGCCGACGCGGATACGCGGAAGAAGTTCTACTTCCGCTTCTACGACCCGGGGGTGCTGCGGGAGTTCTTGCCGATCACGACGCCGAAGCAGCGGTCGGAGCTGTTCGGGCAGCAGGTGGGCGCGTTCCTGATGGAAGACGCGCACGGTGGGCTGGCTCGGTTCGACGCGGAGGTGGGCTGATGTTCCTGGTCACGCGCGAGCAGCGGCAGAAGACGGGGGATCCGGCGTTCGTGGACCGGGTGGTGACGCACTTCCGGCGCTACCACACCGAGGCGGTGGCGATCCTGTCCGACGACCTGCTTCGTCGGCGGGTGGCGCACGGCATCGAGCGGGGCCGCGCGTACGGGCTGACCTGGGAGTACAGCCTGACCGTGTTCGTGGCGCACATGATGCGCATCCACCCGGAGTTCGATCGCTATCCGGCGATCCAGCGAGAGCTCTTCAACCCGGACCACGGGGAGCCCGACGAGCGGATCGATGCGTTGACGTATGCCGTCTCGGAGAAGGCCTGGGACGAGGCGGCGAGCCAGAGCGATCCGGAGGCCTACTGGATCGCGCTCGGTCTACCCACACCGGATGAAGGGGAACTGCAATGAGCGCGGCCGAGCGGGCGATCGACAACATGACGAAGGCGCAGGCGATGCCGCGCATCGCGCCGAGCGGGACGGCCGAGTGCCCGGTGGGGCGCGTGCGCATCGGCGTCTTCTTCGACGGAACGAACAACAGCAAGCAGCGCGACGAGAACGTCGACGCGCGCAACCCGGGAACGGCGGAGAACGCGCCGACCAACGTGGTGAAGCTGTTCCAGGTCTACAAGACCGAGGGGACGGTGCTGAAGCCCATCTACCACCACGGCGTCGGGACCGACTCGCACGCGAACGGGGAGGGGTCGTCGAACACCGCATACGACTGGCGCGGCAACGCCTTCGGTGGTGGCGGCAAGGCGCGCGTGCTGTGGGGGCTGAAGCAGCTGGAAGACTTCTACAGCAACAACAACAATCACCTCGCGAAGGAGAAGCAGTACGACACGTACGGCTTCAGCCGCGGGGCTGCGATCGCACGCGACTTCGTGAACAGCGTGAAGACGATCGGGATCAACAACCTGCAGAAGCGCAACGGCTGGAAGTACAGGACCGTGGGCCGGGTGGTGATCCGCGAGCCCGCCTACGAGCACCACAAAGGGATCGTGCCGACATTCCTCGGGGTGTTCGACACGGTGGCGTCGTTCGGGCTCGGCGGTCTGGACATCGGTAACGATCTCGCCGGTTATAACCTGTTCGTCGATCACACCTACGTGGAGCGTACGGTGCACATGGCGGCCGAGGACGAGATCCGCAGCAACTTCCCGCTGTCGTCGCTGTTCATGGATCCGGCCGACAAGAACGGCTTCTGGGCGTCGACGCGCAGGGCTTACCAGGAGCCGCAGGACTACAAGGCGACGATGATCGAGCTGTTCTACCCGGGCGCACACAGCGACGTGGGTGGCGGCTACATCATCACGCCGGCGATCCCGGCGAAGCCGGCGCGCACGGAGTACCGGGCGGGGCCGCGGGGCATGCCTTACAAGGTGACCATCCCGGCGGAGCCGTACGTACCGCCGAAGCAGCCGGAGCTGGCGCTCATCCCCCTGCGCGACATGTACAAGGCCAGCAAGCGCGCCGAGGTGCCGCTCAACAACCTCACGGTGTCGGTGCCGGGAGATCTCGAGGGTTGGTACAACGAGTACGACGGCTACCGCGCCGGCAGGCCGTACGCGATCGGCAAGCAGTACATCCAGATGTTCCCGTCGAAGGAGTACCGCACGATGTACTACGACGAGCGCGACAAGCTGCCGGCCATGATCAATCTCAAGATCCATTACATCCACGACTCGCGCTGGGGGCACGACAAGTTCCTCGGGCGCAAGCAGCGGACGGTGCTCTACATGGGCCCGCAGCCGAAGAAGTAGGGCTCCACGATGTCGTTTCTAGAGCTCAGCTTTGAGTGCGGGGAGTCATCGCTCTCCGTGATCCGCTTCTCGATCCACCAGGCCGTCTCGACGCCCTACGCCGTCTCGGTGTGGGCGCGCTCCGAGAACCCCGACGTGGCGCTGGACGCGATCGTGGGCCAGCCGGCGAGCTTGCGGCTCACGGCAGGCTACGCGGGCGTGGCGGGTGGTGGCAGCCGGGCGTGGAACGGCGTCTGCAGTTACATCGAGCAGACGCACGGCGAGCGCCGCGAGAACAAGGTCCTGTCCACGTACTACCTGCGGATCCTGCCGACGCTGTGGATCCTGGAGCAGCAGCGGGACCACCGGATCTTCCAGCACATGTCGATCCCCGACATCGTCGACAAGCTGCTCGACGAGTGGGCGGTGCCGCGCAAGTGGCACATCGATCGAGGGAAGTACCCGAAGCTCGAGTTCAAGGTGCTCTACGGCGAGAGCCACTTCGCCTTCGTGAGCCGGCTGCTGGAGGAGGCGGGCATCGCCTACACCTTCCCCGACGACGACAGCGGCAGCGGCGCTCTGTTCCTGAGCGATGCCCTGCACCAGGGGAAGAGGCGGCCAGGGGATCCCGTCCCCTACGCAGAGGATCCCAACGAGGCGGCGGAGCGCGAGTTCGTGTCCCGCGTGCAGCTCGTGCGCGAGGTGCGGCCAGGCGCTTACACCATCCGGGATTACGACTTCCGCAAGCCCAGCTACGAGCTGTTCGGCGAGGCGCCGCGCGCAGGCGCGCCCGAGTCGAGCTACGAGCAGTACCACTACCTGCCGGGTGGGTTCTTCGTCGAGGGCGCCGCCGGTGGGAACACGCCGGTCGCCGACGACAAGGGCGTGGCGCGGCACGAGCAACCTCACGGGAAGGATCGCGCGACGCGGGCACTGGAGAGCGCGCGCGCCGACCGGGGTGGCGTGGCGTTCCAGAGCAACCTGAACGACCTGGAGCCCGGCGTGATCTTCCGCGTCGAGCACCACCCGCACCCGGATCTGGGGCGAGAGCTCCTGGTCACGGACATGGTGCTGGAGGGGACGGCAGAAGGAGAGTGGGAGGTCCTCGGGCACGCGGTGTTCGCCGACGTCCCGTTCCGGCCGCCGCTGATCACGCCGCGCCCGCTGGTGCTCGGCGTGCAGACCGTGACGGTGGTCGGGCCGAAGGGCGTGGACAAGCTGGATGAGGAGATCCACGTCGACGAGTTCGGGCGCGTGCGCGTGCAGTTCCCCTGGGATCGCTACGGCTCCGACGACGACAACAGCTCGTGCTGGATCCGCGTGAACGAGGGGTGGGGCGGCAAGGGCTACGGCTGGCTGAACCTGCCGCGCGTGGGGCAAGAGGTGATGGTCACCTTCATCGAAGGCGACCCCGATCGTCCGGTGGTGGTGGGCCGGCTGTACAACGCGACGCACCCGGTGCCCTACAAACTGCCGGACTACAAGACCGTCAGCACATGGAAGAGCGACTCGGCGCCCTCGTCGAACGGCTTCAACGAGATCAAGTTCGACGACGAGAAGGGCGACGAGCTGGTCTACATGCAGGCCGAGAAGAACAAGCGGAAGCTCGTGAAGAACGACGAGATCCTCACCGTGGGCCACGACCGGGACAAGCTGGTCATCGCCAACGAGATCGAGACCGTCGACGGCAACCGGCTGCAGGTCACGCGCGAGGAGCGGCACGCGATGATCGGCTCGGTGCACCACACGCTGATCAAGGGGAACAAGCGGCAGCTCATCCGGCTCGACGAGTTCGAGCTGAACGAGAAGAACCGCTGGCTCCTCGTGGAGAAGGACCAGGACGTGGTGGTCCGAGGGGCGCGGCGCGAGCGCGACGAGTGGGATCTCGCCGTGCACGTGAAGGGCAACCGGCGAGAGCAGGTGGGCCAGACGCGCTCGCTGATGGTCTACCAGAAGTACCAGATCAAGGTGGCGAAGACGTTCGCGCGCGAGGCAGGCAAGGAGCTGCACGCGCTGAGCCCGGTGGTGACGAACGAGGCCCCCGACGTGACGGTGAAGGGGCCCGGGGGCTTCCTGCGCATCGACGGCGCGGGGGTGGTCATCTCCGGGCGCAAGGTCGACATCAACGTGAGCGGTTCGGCGGGGCACGGGCATGGCTCGCACCCGAAGGAGCCGGCGCTGGCGGTCGAGGCGAAGTCGAAGACGGGCGTCATCCGCGAGCTGGACAAGCTGAAGGCGCACGGGGTGTCGGACGCGCTGAAGAAGCAGTTCGAGATCAAGGACAAGGTCGCGGCGCCCGACAACGTGCGGATGCTGGAGCTGTTCAAGCTCGCCGTGAGCGGTGACGTGACGACGCCGCCCGGAGGGACGGTGCTCTGGTCCGGGGGCGGCGGGCTCGCCGGGCTGGTGGCGGGACAGTACGCCGCGCAGAAGACGAATGGAGGGAGCCCGGCGGCACGTCTGGAGATGACGCCGGGCGGTGACACGCTGGCGAACACCGCAGGGAAGGACCCGTGGGCGCTGTCGAACCCGGCCTGGAAGACGATCTCGCGCCGTCTGGCGCAGCAGGCGAAGGGCGAGGTGAACGTGGTGGTCTCCCGGGTGCCGGTGAGCGAGACGGCCATCCTCCGTGAAGAGGTGAAGGTGCTGGCGGCGAACCCGGAGGTGACCGGGATCAACGTCTTGCTGATGAAGTCGGACCCGAACGGTCCGTACACGGACGAGAAGGGCGCCACGTATGATCTCGTCCCCGTGCCGATGAGCGCCGTCCTCGGGACCGCGCCGCCCCCGGCACCGCCGCCGCCGCCGCCGTCCGTGCCGCCGGTGCAGACCTCGCAGGAGGGCGCATGAGCCTCGAACATCCGTCGCACGATCTCGTTCGGTTCCTGGCGAGCGTGGAAGGCCTCGGCCGCGAGTGGCAGGAGTCCGTCGACATCGAGACCCTCCTCGGGCTGGAGAAGGACGAGCGCCGCGAGGCGGAGAAGCTGCTCATCGAGCGGCTGGAGATCGACGACTGGCGCGCGCCCCCTGCGCTGGCGGCGGCGGAGACGCGCGGCGCCGTGATGCCGATGAAGCGCCGCCTGCCCGAGGCCACCGGGCGGATGCGCGTGGCGATGGCGAAGGCGCTCGCCTCCCTGGAAGCGATCCCGCAGGCCGACGAGATCGTGGCCGAGGTGATCCGCGAGGGAGACATGGACAGCGGGCTCGCCGCGCTGGTCGCCGCGGAGCCGATGCGGTCGCCCGTGATCCGCGACGCGCTCGCCTGGGCCTGCCTGCACCACCCCGAGTTCGAGATCCGCTGCAACGCGGGGGCGATGCTGTTCTACATGGCCGGGCTCTCTCCGGACCCGCTGTCGTGGGATTACCGGCCGATCTGGTTGCAGCTCGGGGCGGACGACGAGGCGTCACGCCGCAAGGCGTTCGAGGAGATCTGCGCGATCGTCGGGATGCCCCCGGAGGTCGCCGGGTAGCCCACCCGTGCGGGAGGAACGCCGATGTATCGTCTCAGTGGTTCGGTCGGACAAGGCGGGCAGAACGCGCACGACGATGTGCTGCTCGTCCAGAAGCAGCTCAACAAGAACGCGCACATCGTCGCGGAGATCGGGCGGGTGCCGGAGGACGGCAACCTCGACGACCTCACGCAGCGCGCGATCATCGCCTTCCAGCGGCGGATCGTGCGCCTGTCGTCACCGGATGGGCGCGTGGATCCGCACGGGCGGACGTGGCGGACGCTTCTCGGCGAGGTGCCGCACGCGACGACGGTGGCGTTCTCGCAGCTCTCCGTGGAGAACGAGAACCTGTACCTCTACGTGAACCCGGATCGGGTGTGGGGGACGCCGTCGACCATCCAGTCGCTGCGCACGCTGGCGGCGTCGCTGCGGGAAGAGGGGATCGAGATCGGGATCGGCGACATCAGCTTCGCGCAGGGCGGGCACATGCCGCCGCACGGCTCGCACCGGCGCGGGACCGATGTCGACATCCGGCCGCAGCGCGCGGACGGGGCGCGGTCGCCCGTGCAGATCACCGATCCGAACTACAGCCGCGAGAGGACGCGGCGCGTGGTCGAGGAGCTGCAGAAGGACCCGAACCTGAAGCTGATCCTGTTCAACGACTCCGAGATCACCGGGGTGCGCTACTACAAGGGGCACCACAACCACCTGCACGTGCGCTTCGAGAGCTGAGCGAAGAGGGGGCAGGGGAGGGGGCGCGTTGGCTGCTCCCTTCGCCAGGAGGCGAGGGGAGGCCGCGCGAGGCGAGGGAGACCGCGCAGCCCCGCGTCAGCGTCTACCGACGATCCGGCGGGAGCGTCACCCGGCCGAGCACCAGTGCCTTCAGCGCTGCGGCGTGCTGCTCGTACTGATCTTCCTGCTGGTACAGCTCGACGATGAGCCGGGTCCTGAAGCGCTGGAAGAGCGGGAGCTTGCGGGCGAGATCCTCCGGCAGGTAGACCGGCGCCGGCCGGGCTCCGTTGCCCGTGCTGCTGAGCAAGTAGGCGCGGATCGCGACCATCCCCAGCACCTGCCGCCGCTGGTAGTGGCGGCCTTCGAGGAGCGCCCGCTCCATCTGGGTGTCGAGGTAGTCGGCCGACACGCCGCGGCGTGCCCGCTGGAACGCCTCGCGGATGCGGTTCGTGTGCCCGTCGAACACCTGCGGTGGGCAGAGGAGATCCGGCGTCGAAAGGAACTCGCGCGCCTCGCGGAGGTTCGTTTTCAGCCCCTCGTCCGCTCCTGCGACCGAGGTGGCCACGGCGATCGCTGCCTTGAGGGTCTCGCGCTCGTCGAAGGGGAAGACGAGATCGCCCGCGAGCAAGAGCAGCGGAGGGACGAACTTGCCCCCCGGGCGCACGGCTCCCTGAAGCTCGTCGCCGAGCTGATCGGCGTCCTGCGAGGCGCCGTGGGCGAGGATCTCGAAGATGTCGCGGCGGTCCTCGATCTCGATCGGGTCCTTCGTCGGTGCCGGGTCGTCGAGCGCGTCGTCGGAGGGCTCTTGCTCCAGCTCGTCGAGGATCGCGCGCCACACCGGGACGCGACAGATGCGCGCGACGCTGTCGGGCTGGTACCAGATCAGGTGGAGGATCTCGCGGGAGTCCATCCGCGCTGCGGGGCGGACCGCGGCGGCACCCGACGTCGACGACATCGTGGGCCGCTCCTCGCGCTGCTTGCCGGCCAGGAGAGCGGATGCCCCGGTGGCCGCTGCGGCCGTCGAGGCGCCGAATGCCCAGCCGTTGCCGTCCACGCGCACCGGCGGAGGTGGCGCCGCCGCGGCGACGGCTGCCTCGCCGATGGAGCGCGCCGGCGGCTGATCCCCGCGCCCGATGCCCGACGACCACGCGCTGTCGCTCGTGCCCGAAGGCTGGATCACCGGCATCGGGGACGGCATCGGGGATGGGACGGGCGGTGGCGGCATCGGAGGGAGCGGTGCGGCCTGGGGCGGCGGGGCCAGCGGAGGCACGGTGACGGGCTGACTCGGCGCGGCCTGGGGCACGGGCGTCGGGACCGCCGCAGGCCACCCAGGGGAGGACGGGCGCGGTGCAGGCGCCGAGGGCGCGGGTTGCGGCCACGGGGTCAGCGCACCGCCGGAGGTGGCCGAGGGGTTCATGAAGGGGAGTCCCCCTCCACCCGCAGGCGTGCGGCGCTCCTCCTCGCGCGCCGGGGCGCTCGGCGCAGCGAAGGGCAGCGCGGATTTCGGGTCGACGACGTTCCCCGGCACCCCTGGAACGAACGTCGCTCGCCGGCCCGGCCCGAACGGGGTCGCTCCCCCGGCGGTCGCCCCCGTCTGCGTCTCCGGCCCGTTCTCCTCGTCGTCGTCGACGGTCCCCACGAACGTGTGCGACGACGGCGCTCGCTCCTGGGGCGTGCCCGCCTGGCGCATCGTGCTCGGTGTCGCGGGCAGGTTGTCCGCGTTGAGGGTGATCCGACCTGGCTCGTCCGGCCTCTCCAGCGCGAGCTGACCGCTCCACGTCAGCGTGCAGAGCTGACGATCGGTGTCGATCCACAGCGTGTCGACGCGCATCGCGAGCGCGTGATGGCCGCCCCGCCCCTCGAGCACGGCGCGCGGGCGGACACCAGGGAGGTTGGTCACGAGCCGGGGGATCTGCGGGTGCAGGTTCTCGAGCACGATGCGCACGTCTTCGCTCAGCCCGTTGAGCTGCTGATCGCGCGGCGCCGCGTTGAAGAACGAGCGGTCCAGATCCTCGGGCAGCGGCGCACTGCGGACGGTGTGCGGCGTCCAGCTCGCGGCGTACCGCCCGAGTTTGCTGCGGCGCGGTGCCCACCCTGGCGAGATCGGACCGAACCCGATCGGCGCCATGTCCCCTGGGTTGCCCATCTGCCCCGGTGGTTGCAGGTTCGGGAGCTTGAGCCGCCCGTAGGGATCCCGGGCGTCCGCGCGCAGGCCCACCGGGTTCACGCTGTCGGGTCCACCTCCCGCGGCGCGCTCGTAGCTCAACGCCATGCGCGTGAACCGCTGCCCTTCGAGGATCATCCCGTCCGGCGACAGCGCGCGGTCGAGGAACACCTCGATGGACTTGTCGAGATCCCCGACGATGAGCCGCGCATAGAGCGAGCGCACCGGCTGCGCTTGTGGCGCGAACGCGGAGCCCACCAGGATCACGTCGGTGCGCGGCTTGTGCGGCGTCAGGTCCGTGGCGGCGTACAGGCTGCGTGCCGGGTCATCGTCCCAGTAGCTGTCCTCGACGTGGATCGGCTCCTGATCGTCGGCCAGCGGAGACTCGCCCGCCTGCAGATGAAAGGTGGCCTTGCAAAAGAAGGTGAGGACCCAGGTGGATGCCCGGGGTTGCCACATCAACGAAGCGGCAGGCAGAGCGCAGCCGGAGACGACCTCCATGGCGTGAGGGTAGACCGGCCTCCCCTGCCGCCGCTAGGTCACACCCTGCGCGGCATCACTCCGCCGTTCACTTGCTCACGTGGACGCCCGGCCACGCAGGTCGCCCCAGCGCCTGCCGAAAGGAGCCCACGAGCGACTGGAGCTGCGCCGCGCGCTCCAGCCGCCGCGCCGCCGTGGGATCGCTCCCCCGGTGCTCGGCCACCTCCGCGTGAATGTCGGCTGCCTTGCTGCAGAGCGTGGGGGGCTCCTCCGCGCACCGCCGATCGCGCACGTACCGCTTCGCGGCCCAGGAGAGCGCCGCCACGGACCAGTCGTAGACCGCCCCCATCTCCACCGGGTGACCCGAACGCAGGCGCGCCGGGATGCTCAGCGAGGCGAGCAGCGTGAGCGCCGAGTCCCGCAGCGCATCGGCGTCTTCCCCTGGCGGGGCGCCGGTCACCTTGATCAGCGCCAGCCCGTGGCTCAGCCAGTCGCTCTCGTGCGCCTGCAGGTGACCGTACCCGATGTACGCCTGCAGCAACCGCTCGGCGCAGCCGAAGATCCAGTCGTGGAACACCTGCCGCGGCACCTCGGGTTCTCCCGTGGCGCTCACGAGCCGCAGCCCGGGTCGAGCGATCTCCAGCACCGCGAGGCCCGTGGCGCGCTCCTCGCCGCAAGCCCAGCAGAGCGCCTCCGGAGGCTGCTCCAGCGCGACCATCAGCGAATGACTCATCCGCGCTCGCCCTCCCTGCCGGCTTCCTGCTCGTCGTCGTGCTCGTCGTCGTGCAGCAACGCCCGCTGCTCGTGCGCTGCGCGTGTCTCTGCCGCCTGATCCTTCCAGTGCGGTCCCGGGACGTCGCGCACCACCTCTGCCGTGCGCACCCACGTCCCTCCATCGAGCGTGCTGCAGAAGCTCGCACGCCACGCACCCGTCGACGCATCCCAGACCCGGATCTCGCCGAGCCCATCGGCCGTCACCGCCACGCGCCCATCCGCCGACAGCGCACCCGCCGTGACGCTCGCGAGCTCGTGCGGTGAGAGCGCGGCGATGCGCTCCCCGGACGCGAGGTCCACGATCTGCTGCGGCCCCCACCCCCAGAACAGCGCCCTGCCGCCACCGACCTCCACCCCGTGCGCATCCGTCAGCCCCAGCGTCGAAGGCAGCCACCGCTCCACCACGCACGCCGCGACATCCCACCGGCACAGAAGCCCCGGCCCCGAGACCCCCTCGTCCTCGTCGTCCGGCGCGGGCGCATCGAGCCACATCCCCACCGACCCATCCGGGAGGAACCGCGCCTGCCGGATCGGCCGGTCCACGTGCAGCGTGGCCAGCCGACGTGGCCCTTGCACCGACCACAGCGCGATCTCCGTCCCCTGACCCGGTGAACTCGTCATCAGCAGCCGATCCCCTTGCGGCGAGAGCGCGATCCGCTGGTCCGACCCCAGCGGGCCCGGCATCTTCGCGAGCGTCTGCCCCGTGTCCACGTCGAGCACCTCCACCTCGTCACCGAGCCCGAAGAACTCGCCCCCGTTCCACGCGCGCCGCCCGTCCGCGCTGAGCCCCCGCGCGTGTACGTCCCGCCGCGCGCACACGTTGCGATCGAGCGCCATCGTCCCTGGCGACACCCAGTGCAGCATGTGATGACCGCACACCGCGACCAGCGCCCCCGGGAATGCCAGTGCCTGCACCGGCCCCATCTCCCCGGGATCGAACAGCGTCCCCTCCGGTTGCAGCGACGTCCCATCGAGCATCGACAGCCGCTCCGGGACTGCGCCCAGCCGCCACAGGTGGATGCGACCTTCCCCATCTCCGACGGCGAGCAGCTCTCCTGAAGGATCCAGCGCCAGCGCGCGCACCTGCCCACCCGAACCCGCCGGCAGCGCGCGCCGCAGCCGCCCATCGCGCAGGTCACGCTCGGCGATCCACCGCGCCTCCCCGCTCGTGTAGATCGTCTGCGTCCCCAGACCGACCGCCAGCGCCCCGATCGGATCGTGGAACCGCCGCACCCACGTCGGCGCCTGTGCATCGAGCGGAAACACCCCCAGATCCTGGCGCTTCGCCCAGAGCAGCCCCTGCCTCATCGACGCCGCCAGCTCGAAGTCTGCCCGCGTCTCCGTGGGCTCGTCCTGCAGAGGAAAGCGACGCAGCTCGGACCCTCGCCCATCGCTCGTCAAGAGCGCCTCGCCCCCCGCGTGGAACACACCGTGCCGCAGCGGCGGCAAGCTCCCCTGCGCCTCCCCTTGCGCCCCGAGCAGCAGCGCCTCCTCCCGCTCTCGCAGCAGCAGCACCGCCTCGCCCGACGGATGGAGATCCCCCCCGACCAGCGTCACGTTCCGTTGCGACGCCTCCTTCCACGGCCCGAACACCGCCAGCGCGCCCCCCGCCGCATCGAACAGCACGGCGCGCTCCCGACCCACCGCAAGCGCCCGATCCCCCCGCACCGACAGCGTTCGCACGTGGGTCAGCTCCGGCGTCATCCAGCTCTCCAGCCGGCGTGGCCCCTCCGGATCCCACACCTCCACCCCCCGGCTGGTGCCGACCAGCAGCCGCCCGTCGGCCGTGAAACCGAGGGCCGCCGCATCGTGGTTCCTCGTGTCCACGGCCGCGCGCAGCTTCCCGGCCTCCGTGTCCCAGAACAGAAGCTCCCCTTGCGTCGTCGTCCCCGCGAGGCACCGCCCATCGGGGCTCAACGCCAGCGCCGTCACCGGCCGCACCGCACCTGGCCGTGCCGCCTGACGCGCGCCCAGCGTGCCGAGCGCGTGCACGTACAGCGCCCCTTGATGTTGAAGCGCCACCCACCGCCCATCCGCTGACACCGCGACGGCGCGCGTCAGCAACGGCAGCCCCGTCAACCGAAGCACCGCCTGCGGGCTCCCCCCCTCGTCGAGCAGCGACGCCCCGACCAGGATCCCTTCGGGCAAGAACGCGCACACCCCGTGCTCCGGCAGCCAGCGCGGCGCGCTCCCGAGCTCACCCAGCCAGGCATGATCGTGCCCGCTCACCACGTAGCGCCGCCCATCCGGTGCGAGCGCCACCGAGACCGCATCCCGGCGGACCCAGCTCCCTGACGGCAGATCGGGCAGCTCCGCGCGGTGCAGTTCTCGACCGCGCTCCCAGTCGACCAGCGTCACCCCCCTCGACGAGGCGACCAGCGCGTGAGCGCCCTGCACCGCGAGCACCTGACCCTCCAGCGGCAGGCTCCTTTGCAGCCCCAGCGTGGAAGCATCGAGCACCTCGAGCGCCGGCGTCCCCCCGTACCGTGCCGCTCCCTCCGGCGTGCGCAACCGCAGCAGCGCCCCCTGACCCACCGCGAGGACACCCACCCCCGCAGCCTCCGCGCGCACGCGCCCCGCCTCGTCCACGAGGACCGTGCCCCCCTCCGCATCGGCGAGCGTCAACCCCGCCTCGGTCCAGACCATCGCCTGGAGCGACGACGGCTGAAGCCCCAGCGATCGCACGTGCCCCTCGGGCAGCGACATCACCCCCACACCGCGGTGCGACGCCATCGCCACGGCGCCCCCATCGGGCCGGAACGCCAGGTGCTGGCACTCCTCCCCACCCGGCAGCAGAAACGCGCGCATCCCCGGGCTCATCTCCCTTCCCCCCTGGTGACGCCGGCCGCGCCCACCGCCTCTGCATGGACCTGGAGCCGCGGCGACCCCGCGCCCGTGCACGCCGCCTGCACCGCCTCCAGCGCCTCCGGCGACGCCCCCGTCGCCCTCACCAGCGCGACCAGCGACGCGGCCCCCACCCCGGCCACCCCACCGAACCAGTGGAGCAGCTTCGCCCGCTCCGCTGGGCTGAGCCGCTCCTCCGGATCCACACGAAACAACCCCGCGAGCGGACCGAGATCGAACGACCCTGCATGCCGCGGCTGCTCCTCCCAGCGCACCCGATGCAGATGATCGGGCCCCAGCGCCCACAGCGTCGCCCCATCCCGCGAGAACGCCGCGTGGTTGCACGGCATCCCCAGCCGCGCGACCCGCCGCGCATTCTCCACCAGCGCCCCCCCCATGAGCCCTCGGAACCCACCAGTCCCCAGCGCAAACGCCGCAGCCCGACCATCACGGACCGTGTGCTCCGTCCCTGCCCGCAGCGTGAACCTCACCCCATCCAGCACGAAGATCCTGGCCCCCGGCGTCGGCAGTTGCTCCGACGCGATCAGCGTCCGCCCCTCACCCCTCCGCCGCGCGCCCTCGTCGTCCTCGCGCTCTCCCTCGTCCCCGCCCGCGTCCTTCTCGCCCCCCTCCTCGTCGCCCTCGTCCCCCTCGTCGCCCTCGTCCCCCTCGTCCTCGCCCCCTTCGCTCGCCTCGAACCCCCCGAAGACCCCCTCATCCGCCACGAGCAGCCCATCCTCCAGCCGCACGATGCCGGTGTTCCCATCCGGGTGCCAACCGTGACGCCCATCCGGCGAGAGCACGAAGTAGGGCCAGCTCTCCTGGAGGTTCTCGGCCCCGACCGGCAGCGTCTCGGGCGCCTGCGACAGCGGACCTCCGAAGCACACCGCAGGATCCAGCGTCCCCGAGAGCCACCTCCCCGTGACCACGTCGAGCGCGTGAAAGCCATCCGTGAACTGCACGAGCACCAGCCGCCCTGCCGCGTGCTCCACCGTCCCCGTGTAGCGCCACTGCCCTCGCACCAGCCCCCCGGCATCGACCCAGACCAGCAGCGCCTGGTAGACGAGCAGCACCCCCTCCTCCAGCGCCCACAGCCGCTCCAGCGTCGTGAACGCCTCGGGCGAGGGCGCGATCGACTCCCCCTCTTCGGGGAGCGGCGGCGGCCCCTGCAGCTCGAACGTCGGCCGCCAGGTCTCCGGCGCCCCCACCCATTCACCAGCGCCCCTGGCACCCTCGGCGCCCCCTACACCCTCGGCGCCACCCGCGCCCTCGGTGCCACCCGCGCCCTCCGCTGCCGCAATGACGAGCTGAAGAGCCCCCCGAAGCCGCTCCAGCGCAAGCTCCCGGTACGTCCCTTCCGCCAGCAGCAGCTTGCACGACTGCGCCACGTGCAGGAGCAGCTCCAGCCGCTGCGTCAGTGGCGCATCCACCTCCCGCTCCCCTTCCAGCTTCGTTTGCGGACGCTCGTGCTGCGGAGGTACCGGCACCACCTCCACCAGCGCATCGGCGGGGTCTCCCAGCCCGCGCTCCCGCACCAGCCGCATCAGCGCCTCTGCCCCCGTGCGCCGCAGGTACTCGGCCGACTCCCACGGTTCATCGAGGAACCGCTCCGGCAGCAACACCCCCAGCCGAGCGGCGCGCTGCACCGCGCGAGGATGCTCCACCCCATCCTCCTCCCGGTACCAGGGCCACAGCCGAAGCTGTCCCTGCGGGTCCACGAACACCTCCCCCTCGAGCAGGGCCGTGGTCGCCGTCGCGCGCCAGCCCAGCACCTCCCCCCAGGCGATCGTGGCGGCCGGGTGCAGCACGGGTTCCGGCAGCCGCACGTGCTGCCACGCGCCTTCCCGGGTCGGAGAACGCCAGCCGTCGATGCGATCGACCTCCTCCCCCGCAGAACACGCCGGCTGCCCACCCTCCCCGAGGAGGGCCTCCCGAGCGCGCTTCAGATCCGCCGCGAGGCAGCTCGTTCGAGGATGATAGAAAGCACGGCACAGCCGCGCTCCTGCCGAGTCCCGACGCAGATCAGGGCTCTCCATGACATGCGATTACCTGCGCGTCGTGGACGCTGCAAGAACGACGGCAGCCACGACGCCTCCCGGAGGTCACGAGGTTCGCGCCTCGTGGGGTTCGCGCCTCGTGGGGTTCGCGCCTCGCGGCCCGTTCACGCTCGCGCCTCGTGGCCAGGCTCGCACCCGTTGGCACGCTTCGCCTCTCGCGCCTCGCCTCTCGCGCCTCGCCTCTCAGCCTCGCCTCTTGCAGCAGGCTCGGCCCCTGCTCCGCTCGGCGCTCTCCTCCGTTCCGTGTGCGCGCGCCCGCTTGCGAAAGGCGAGCTGATCGATGGTGTCGATCGTCACCCACAAACCCATTCCCGCGTCACTCGGCAGAGGCCGGTGGTCCCACGCTCGACACATACCCATGAAGCTCAAGCGAAACTGTCAGTGAGCCACGCAGGAGAAAGGCGAACCAACGGTTCGAATTCGTAATCACCAAGCAAAGCACCCAGGCAAAGCACCCAGGCAAAGCGCGAAATGATCACGCTGCGCATGGGTGCCCGGACCTCGGAGCTTCAATCACGAAGGAACCGAGCTACGACACGAGCGTCACGCGGCCCGATTCGTACCGCGGACACGGCTCGAACGATGAGCGAGGAAGATGGAGCCACAGCGCGCCGGGGTGACCCCAGCGGCACGCTCGAAGAACGGAGATCCTCGAAGCGAGACCCGTCAACCGCAACGGCTTCGTCGACGAGTGGCCCGGAACCAGCGTCGAGTGGCCCGAAACCAGCGTCCACGGAGCCCAGCGAGCGCCCAGGCCTACACCGCCCTCGCCATGAAGACGCAGACCAGGGACCTCGGCCCCCTCGTCCAGCCCGGCGCCCCCTTTACGGACTCGAACAGACGAGCGGCGGCTTGATCCCCTTCGCCGGCGGCATCCCCCTTCGAGACGAGCGCGGCGCCTTCATTGGCGCGATCGGCGTCAGCGCCAGCTCCGTCGAGCAAGACCAGCGCGTCGCCGCGGCCGGCATCGCCGCCTCCACCCCCTGACCCTTCCCCCGCCTCGTGCGCATCCCCTCGCAAGCCTCCTCGGGCCGACATCGCCCGAAGGCGGCACCTCCACGCCCCCCTGGCCCCTCTCCCGCATCACCGCCTCCAGGGACGTCGCTGGCGTTGCTCTCTTCGGAAACGAGTCTCCCCTTCGCCGCATCCAGGCCGTTCGCGGTGACCTGCGAGGCCTCCGTGCTTTCGGCCGCGCTTTCCTGTGCTGCGCTCGCGACCGCCCCCGCCAGCGCCATGTCCGCGACCGAGCCCTCCGGCGCTGCATCCGCAGCCTCATCCGCCTGTGGCCTCTCCGCGGCCGATCCCGTCTGCGCCACCCTCGCGCTCTCATCCTCCAGCGTGACCTTCGCGTCCGACCCCTCCACGCCTGCGCTCGTGACCTCACCCTGTTGCGAAGCCTGCGCGCCCGACCCCTCCAGCGCTGCACGCGCGCTCTCCCCCTCCGGCGCCATCTCCGCGGCCGAGCCCTCTTGTGCCGCCCGCGCGACCTCACCTTGCTGCGAAGCCTGCGCAGCCGAGCCCTCCTGCGCCGCCTTCTCGCGCCGCGTCGCCCGCGCCTTGTCCTCCATCCGCAGCTTCTTCAGCGGCAGCGTCAGCGGCGAAAGCAACCGCTCCCCCTCGTCGACCCGGCTCTTCTCGCGCCGCGACGCCCGGCTCTGCACATAGTGCCGCAGCCGCCGCGCCACCTCGACGAACTCCCCCTTCGCATCCATCCCGTGGCTCACGTGGTGCGATTGTGCCTGCCGTGCCTTCGACGCCTCGATGAAGGCCGCCTCGCTCGCCTCGATGGCGGTGGCCCACGCCGTCAGCCAGTCCGCGGGCAACCGGATTGCCGCCACCGTCGGCGCATGCGCGGCGCTCTGGAGCACCGCGATCGCCGTGCGGCAGTAGAGATTCTCCTCCGGCACATACGCGCGGATCGGCGAAAGCCCCTCGGGGAACGCTTGCGCTTTCAGCGCCTTCACCGCCTCTTGCAGGTTGCCCGTCCGACGGCGTGCCTCCACCTCCAGGAAACCCGCGACATGCCGGAGCCACGTGTCGACCTCGTCATCCGCCTCGTCGAGCCGCACGAGCTGCGAGCGCCGCCTGGCATCCGCGACCGCGCCCCCCGCGAGATGTCCGCTCAATCTGGCGTTCACGGCCGCGAGCTGCGGAATGAAATCATCCAGCGAAGGCTCCGGCGGCCCCGATGCCGCGCGCGCTTGCAGCCCTTCGAGGAGCTGCCCCGCAATGGTCCGCATCTCCGGCCGGCTTAATCTCGACAGACCGCTCATTCGCTGCTCCTCCCGGATCGGTTGGGCTGGCGCCTCTGTCTCCTGCGAGGCGAGGTGGGTTCCTTCGAGAACGTGAACCGCCGCTCCGGCTGAAACCAGGGGAATCCGTAGTGCCTGGAGGATTTTGGTGAGCTGGCAGCCCACTGTCGGTGGTGAGGTGGGTGGCTGTGCGTGAGTGAGGAGATGACAGGGGTGGAGGCGGCCGATTGCGGAGGGAGCAAATGGGTCCCAGCGGGGGGAAGGGACTGATGCGCGGGCAGCGGTGGGGTCCCAGCGGGGGGAGAAGGCTGGTGCGCGGGGAGCAGCAGGGTCCCCATGGGGGAAGAGGGCCGGTGCGCGGGGAGTGGCAGGGTCCCGGCGGGGGGAGAAGGCTGGTGCGCGGGGAGCGGCAGGGTCCCCATGGGGGGAGAGGGCCGGTGCGCGGGGAGCGGCGGGGGCGAAGCAGGGGGAGGGCACTGGTGCGCGGGAAGCGGCAGGAGCGAGGCAGGTGCGGCAGACCGGTGCCCAGGGAGCGGCGGGGTCAGCGCGGGGGGGGAGGGGGGCCTGCTGCGCAGGGAGCAGCGGGGCCCAGCGGGTGGAGGGCCAGTGCCGTTGCTTCAGCCCCCCTGAACGTCTTTGCGTACCAGGCCACTGCATACCTGAGCGCTGGGGCCAGATGTCCTCAGCTCTCAGGCTCCTCAGCTCTCAAGGATCGAAGCGCTCGGTCATCGACGGACGCTCTTCGACATCCGCATCCTCCGCATTCCCCGAGCGAGGAGGCTTCATGCCAACCCATTGTTCCGGATCGGCTTCCGGGAGCGTTTTTCCCAGAGTGCCCAGGAATTCTTCGAACAGCGACACGAATGTTCCAATGTTCTCGGGTCGTCGATCGAGCTGTTCGACACAGTGAACCCAACCCACGCGGGGATCGAGGTTCAGCTTCGCGCACAGCCAGGTCTGAAACGCTTCGAGCAGGCCGCATTCCCTGCCCCCGTATTCTGGCAAGCCCAGGTCGTTCCTCGCCTTCATGTAGCCCAGGAAAAACAGATCCAGCTCGCGCGCCGATTTCGTCGGGACCCACATCCCAGGCGACCGCTTGATCAGCGCGATGCAGTTCAAGAACCAGTCGTTCGCGATAGCCTCTTCTCTCCAGCCCATGGTGCCTCTCATCGTGGAATGCGATGCTCGCGGCATGGAATGCGACGCTCATGGCGCATCATATCATCCAGGCTGACGTCACGTGTGCCGCCCCTGCGGGCATCACACTGGACATCGACAGGAACCTCACGAACGAGAGATGCTATCCCGAGAGACCCTCCCAGCAGGAGAGTCGTCCATGCCGAGCAAGTCGCCGCACCTGCGCTGCGAGGTCGGGCAAGTCGATGTGCTCCTCATGCACGACACCCGCATCGCGCCGGTCTTCCGTGCAGCGCAGCACGCCAGTGATCGAGCGGCTCGCGTCGTCACTTTGCGTGAGCGTGGATTCATCGAGCACGATACGCATCGCCTGTTCCTGCCGTGCACTCGGTTGTGGGCTTCTCTCCCGCGCAATGCGCGTTGCCAGCCGTCATGAAGCGATTCCTCGTGATCAGGGCTTCGGCGGGCCGCTCATCGCCTCCTCCCAGCGGATGAATCCCTCGGTCCAGTGATCCTCGTCCAGGGTCGTCTTGCTGATGTTGAAGCAGTCTTTGTAATCACGAAATCCTGGCTGTGTGATCAGGCGGGTGATGGCCATCTCCGCCTTCTCCTTGCTGGAATACACGCCAATCATCTTGGTCTCATCCACCCCTTCGGATGCCTCGTACTCATGGGTGAGAATGTAGACGTGCTTCATCTCTTTGTGGCTTCCTGGGTGGAGGCTCGAATGCACGAGCTGCCCATGGCCTACTCCACATCATCATCCGGAAAACGACCCAGGAAATTTTCAGCGCTCGTCTCGAAATCCTCCGGGAGGGCCTTCACGAGACCCCATCCGTTACAGAGCAGCTCGAACCGGGCCGCTTCGTCGACGATACGACACGGTGCATCGTAGAAAGCCGGGCTGGAATCCGTGTGGATCCTGATGTCAGCGTTGCTCCAGTCGAATGGGCCCCTGATGTGCCGGCATCCCAAGGCAACCAGATAGAGTGCTTCGTTGCGGTCAGGAAGACTGAGGCTGATCGCAATTCGTCTGAACGTGGCGTGGTACCTCCAGACCATCGCCTCGGCACCACGGTATTGCTCGAACTCTGATTCCATGAAGTCGGCCTGCACGATGCTCTTCATGACGCCTCGATCCTTTCTGGTTCATTCAGGGGCTGAACGTTCATGGTGAATGGGGTTTTCCAGAGAAGAAGGGGACTCTCCAGGGATGATTCGGAGGTGAGCCTGCTGGGAGCGGTTTTCAGCCGTAGAGGAACTCACTATCATGGATGTAGAGATCGAGAAATTCATCGAAGGCGGCCGATGGCTTCAATGGAAATCCATCCGGGGTCCCGACCATGTAGATGGGCCGAGCGGGACCTTCTTGTCGTGCCAGAAGGAGAGCAGCTCCCGGTTCGTTGCCATGAATGACACGTTATCCGAGGGTACGGGTCATTCACACCATGACGTAGAAAGTGTGGCCCTCTGCGAGAATCTTGGCGATGAAGCGGAGCCAGTCGTCATCGTGGATGACCTTCGGTGTCGAGCGGTATCTCGGCAGCAGGGATAAAGACGACTCACGCGAGGTCGTTCAATGAGCATGCAGAGCGAGTCCGAGCTGAGCAGAGAGGAACGGCTGTCAGACCTTGCCGCTGATCTGCTCGGTCGTGAGAGCTGCACCAGCTTCTTGCGCGGGTTGTTCGAAGGGACTGCCGGGGCGTGGTTCGACGTGGCTGAGCTCTGCAAGGGGCTCGTCGATATCGAGGCGCGGCTCGAGCATCCGGCTGTCGTGGGCGCCACCGTCTGGGTGACCTGGTTGGTCGGCCCCTCCAGGTTGCGGGATGAGGGGTACTGCATGATCGTGTTTTGCTGTGAGGATCCTGATTGGCGCAGCGTGGCGGTGTACAGAACGGGATCTGTTCTTCCAGAGACGAGTCATTGGCTGAGCAAACCCATGCGTGTGCATGCCACTCCTCGTTCGTCGCGGTCGCGAACGGTCAGGTCCTGTGCCGCTTTCTGGCACGACGAATCTGGCGCATGTTGGCCATCAGGTAATCGTACACGCCGGCGATGTCTTCCTCTGCCATGGGGCGAGGCGACCACTGCAACGCGCGCCCGTGGCTGAGGAAATCGTCGGACGGCGCGATGCAGTAGCGTTCAACGTAGTCCGCGGCGTCACCTCGCCAGTAGTACGCGCCGTCGGTCCGTACCCCGCTGCCGCCTGGAACGCCGAAGGCTCCCTCCAGGACGTCTGTCGTGTGTTCCATGATGGCGAATACGATGGCACCGGCACGCAGGTAGCTGGCGATTGCCGCCCGCTCCTCTCCTGGAAGGGTACCGGTGCGCTTCTGAAGCTCGCTGCGGGCCTGCTCGAACACTTGTTGCGGCGCGATTGCGGAGAGGATGCCGATCGACTCGACGGCGTGTGCGTGTCGGAACCGCGGTTTCTGGCGCATGTCGTGGTCCCTTCACGCTTCGGTTCGGGGTTGCGTCTGCTTCGCCCAGGTCAGGATGACCTGGAGGTCAATGGTGAGGGGCATCCTGCCCGCAGGCCAAGTGCTCGCCGATTTCGCCCAGCCGAGGCGGGGGTCAGGTGCCCAGATCGGCTTGGCCTCCGAGCCGCGTGGATCACCACAGATGCCGCATTTCGACTTGCCACGCATGCGCTGGCCTACAGGGGTCTCTTGACGGGCTTCGCGTGCGCACGGAGTGTGGGGGTATGCCTTCGCGTGCGCTCTCCTTGGCCCTGCTGCCGTTGTTTGCTGCGCCGGGGTGCAGCGCGGAGCGGCCTCCAGCGTCGCCGGTCGGGGTCGTCGTCGTCGATGGGAGGCCTCCGGGGAGCGCGGAGGGCGCGAGGGCTGCGCCGAGGGGGCCAGGGGTCGCACCCACGGGTCCGCAGCCCGCGGAGGGGGCGCCTGCCGTTGCCGAACCAGCGCCGGCCGGCGCTGCGCCGATGCCTGCCGCCGCGAGGCCAGCGTCGCCTGCTGCGGGCGATCCGCTCGGCGGGCCGGGCTTTCACGACGACGAGTTCGATGCGGTCCGGGCAGGCACCCTGGTCGTCGGGACGGGCTCCCCGGACAGGACGCCGGTCAGCGCCGGGGCGGGGCAGAGCATGACCACGGGCCCGGGGAAGCTGCCCCAGGAGGTCATCCGGCGGGTCGTGCAAGCGCAGGTCAGGGGCATCCACGCCTGCTACGTCGCGGCCCTCGCCCGTGACCCGCTGCTGGAGGGCCGCGTGACCTTGCGCTTCACCATTGGCAAGGACGGGCGCGTGACCCAGGTCCGAGGCCTGGCCGCGCGCATGATGGACACGGCGATGGTGCGCTGCGTTCAGGCGGCCTTCGAGCGCATGACCTTCCCACCGCCCGAGGGGGGAGAGGTCACGACCACCACCCACTTCAGGTTCGCGTCCCCGGAGATGCCGTGACGGGCACACGGGCGGCGATGACGGCCGGCTTCGGAGCGCGAAGGGTCAGGGCAGGGGGCCTCGTTTCGCAGGAGAGGCCTCGTTTCGAGGAGGATCACTCATGACGCGGGATGAGATGATGGATGAGATCCTCGTGGATGGCTTCGATGACTGGGTCTATTCGCCCGTCGTGTTTGGCTGTGTCCAGGCTGAGACTGGGCTCTCGGGTGAACCGCTCGTCCGTGCAACGATGGGCCTCATCCATGAGCTTCTGGGTCGCGGGCTCATGGAGGTGGGCGATACCCTCCCAGAGTTCAAGGCCTGGTCAGTCCCGGTCCCGGAAGCGTTTGCGAGGATCGAGCGTGACTGGCGTGCCGCAGGCGTGGATACCGATTTCGTGGCCATCTGCTGGTTTGCGAATACCCCTGCGGGCAATGCGCGGGCGGAGCAGGTGATCGCGAACCAGGCGCGTGAACCATGAGGGGCAGGCCGAGGGGTCTCCCTCGGTCGTGACGCAGGGCTGGCGCGACGGGCTGGGGACGGGCTCAGGGCTCAGCTGACGTCGAGGGCTCCGAGCATCTGTGCACCGTGTTCAGCATCGTCGGTATGCGTCTCTGGCCCTTTGCCGTCATGGAATCATGAGCCGCCGTCGGTCCGCAACCGACTGCCCTTGGACGCCGAATGCCCCTCTCCGTGGCGTCGAGAGGGAGAGGCGAGGCTTCTACGGACGGGCGGTGCGCATGTGCTCAATCCAGGCGTCGATGTAGACAGCGTAGCTCTGTGCTTCTGGAAAGACGTCGTCGGCGCTCCAGGTGGGGAGCCAGGTCGAGAAGGCGATTGTGAAGGGGGCGTTCGACGGAAATCGAACGCTCTCCAGGATCGGTGTCAGGTGCTGGAAGACCTCCTGAAGTCGCCGAGTGGCATCCGTCAGCGGCTCCGTGCCGGATCGGCCGTCGACGCAGAAGGCCCAGTGGCCGCTGAGCAGGGAGTCGAGAAGCTTGGCGAGGAGGTCGGTGCAGGTGCGGCGAATGTTCTCGTGGTCGAAGGTGAGGCGCTCAACCACCCCCTCTTCCCTGAATCGTTGGGACTCCAGGCTCCCGAGGACCAGCCACGCCTTCAGCATCTCGAATTCGTAGAAGGTCGACTCCGGATCGAACCAGGGTGAGTCTTCGATCGAGATCGTCATGACGGCATCATTGAGGCACGCATACGCCTGCACCGCGTGCCACAGGGCGGACAGGCTCCTGTCGTGCTTTGCCGCGAACTGCTGGAGTTGAGGATCAAACGGGAGCCGCAAATCCTCGAGGTGCTCCGCCGCGGCGCTCAGAATGACCAGGCCCCAGATCGCTGAAAAGATGTCTCGGCCAATGAAGGATTGTGAAACCATCGGGCGATCCTTGTCGTGTGAGACCTGCCACGAAGGGCTGCGCGAGGCTCCGGGAGCGTCGCACGAGCGTGAGCGGCGTGGCTCTGGGCAGGGGAGAGGCAGGCGCAGGGAGAACAAGGCTCAGTCGGGATTGAACGCTCCGTATACCGCCAGTTCGAGCTCGATGTGACGCTCGTTTTCGGTCAGGGAGGCTTGCACGAGCAGCTGCTTGGTCTGCTCGCCTTTGACCTTCCAGCACGGCGGGACCTGTCCTCTGGCGGGGGTGCAGACGGCTCTGGAGGTGATCTTTTTTGCGTTCAGCTCGTGATGGATGTGGGTGGCGACGTCGAGCGCTTCGACGCCGCGAAGCCACCACACGGCCTCCGACCAGTAGGGGCCACGGCGGCACTCACGGCCGGCGCGGATTTCCACACCCGCGGGGAGGGTGAGTTCAATGCCTGCCAGACAGATGCTCTGGTCGGTGCATTGCGCACGTGGCAGCGCTGCGGCGTCTGTGAAGATGAGTTTGAGCTGGGTCTGGTCTACTTGGCTGAGCAGGATGGTGCGCTCTCCTTGCTTGAAACGGCAGCTCGTCTCGGACTCGTAGGTCGTAATGTACCCGGTCTTTGCGGCGTCACGTGTGAAGGCGGCGCGAAATCCGCTGACAGACGGGCCATAGAAATAATATGTGGAGGACCAATGCGACGATGGCTCGGTGGTCATCTGCACGTCGTCGGGAACGCTTATCGTCAGGTCAAAGATGCGCAGCGTTTTCATGCTCGTCGTCCCCCGGAGCGGGTGGGACATCGGTTTCCCTTGATTGGCGAGCCTATCATGGGTCGCTGGTTCGGCATTGGGCATAGCGGTGCAGGTCCTCTGGTACGGCGCCACCCTGCATGAGACGAAGCATGGGTTTCGGCCATCCAGACCCTCTCGCCCTCATCTGGATGCAACCAAACGGCATGTGTATGCGCATGACGGGAGCGCATCTCCTCAGGGCGGCACTTTGATCCCTGTGATCCGGAATGTTGCGGATAGGCAGCGCTTCTGGTTGGTAGAGCGATGACGGCGGGGGGCCCTGTCGCGAGGTGGGACCATCGCAACGACGCAACGCGTAGCGTCGAGGGCCACCGGCTCACCTTGCCGGTCCTGTCGTCCTCGTCGGGCTCGCTGGGCTCGCTGAACCCCGTCGTCCTCGCTGGGCTCGTCGGGCTCGCCGGGCTCGGGCTCGCTGGGCTCGCTGGGCTCGGGGTCGCTGGGCTCGCCGGGCTCGCCGGGCTCGGGGTCGCTGGGCTCGCCGGGCTCGGGGTCGCTGGGAATCGGTGGTCATCCAGCGTCCTCCGCGCCCGTACGGCTCCACTGGTTGTTCGTATTCGTCAGAGATCGTCACCGAAAGGAGCGCGTTTCGTGACACGGCGCGGGCCGTCTTGTGGGCCGCGCGGCGAACGTGGTATCACGAAAGGTTTTCTTCCTGTGCCCATTGCGGGGTGGGAGGTCTCGTGAAGACGCGCCTTGTGTCGCACCAAGGAGGGGTGTTAACTTTGTAAGTTTTTGCGATTCACCATTCTCGTGAACGGCACCGAATACGCGTAGCGCGTCGGTCGTCCCTCATTGCCTTTCGCTCGAGGGGCGTGATAGCAACACGATCAATAATCGCCGGTCATGCACCGGGCTCCCGCACGTGCTTCGCCCCCGGGGAGAGAGGGCGCTCGTCTGTCGCGCGCCGGTAACGGAGAGGCGTGCGTCCATTTCTTGTTCGTGGATGGAAGGATCGTGGAATGAATATCAAATTCATGACGGTGGTGGCGGTCGCTACCACGGTCGGGCTGTTCTCGGGGTGCACGACCGAATCGGACGATTCGGTGGTGGAGGTGGGGGGGGACGAGGCCATCGCAGAGGTCGGTATGCGGCTCACGGGGCCGCAGATCGATGCCGTCGCTCAGAAGGGCGTCACGTGGACGGTCGACGACACGGTGGCCTGGGTGAAGGTGAACAACTGCGCGGCCTGTCACCGGGCAGGCGCGCCTCTCTATGGCGCCGCGCTGGCCGGGCACACCGGCTATGACGTCGATACCAGCATCACCACCGGTATCGGCTGGCTGGCGCGTTACATTGCGGTCACGGAGCAGCAGCCGAATGGGCGCTGGACGCATGGTGGCGTCTATGACTTCTCCAAGTCGGGGTACAACATCTTCGGGCTCGCCGGGTACACGCAGTACACGAGCACGGCGTACCTGGCGGACCTCCGGCAGGGGGTGGACTGGGGGCTCTCGGCGACGGCGAACTACAACTATTCGTTCGGGAATGATGGGCTGCCCCACGCGAATACGACGAGCCGTTACGTTCCTCAGGACCACAACTCCTTCCCGACGGACTCGAACTGGATCATCCCGACGGCGCAGTTCGCCATCGCGGCGCACACGCTGGTCGAGGTCGACTCCGCCCTGACGCCGGCGCAGCGGACGACGTACCAGAACTTCGCCAACTCGCTCGCGAACTCGCTGGAGGCGCGTTACGCCCGGACGGGGAGCTCGTGGACGACGCTGGATGTGGCGTATGCGGCGATCGGTGCGGCGTCGACGGGGCGCACGCCGGACAGCGATCCGGTGCTGGCGTCGATGCGGGCCGACCTGCTGGCGCGGCACAACCCCGGTCAGGGCTGGGGGGATGCGGCGCTCGGGGGGCAGAACGTGCTCAGCACGGCGGAGGCGCTGTACGGGCTCTGCTTGATGGGGGTGCGCTCGGATGAGAGCCAGGCGGTGTTCGATGGCATCGACTGGCTGGCGCAGCGGCAGTGCGGCACGGCGAACAACTACTGCGGCACGGGGGACAGCCACTGGGACGGGAGCTGGAGCCTGCCGGGGTACGCGCCGGATGTGCCGTCGATCTATGCGTCGATCGCGCTGGCTTGCTACGGGACGCTGAACGTCGACGTGGAGCTTGCGCCGCCCAGCGGGGTGGTTCAGCCGCTCATGCCGGTGGAGCAGACCAGCACGTTCGACCTCACGGTGACGAACACCGGGTACGCGGCGAACTCGTACTCGATCACGCTCGGGGGCAACTGGGCGGGGATCTCGAACCTCACCCAGACGAACGGCGGCTTCACGCTGAACCCGAACCAGAGCGCGACGTCGACGGTGAGCGTGACCTTCGCGCCGAACCAGCCGGGGAGCGTGGTCGTGCCGATCACGGCGACGATCACGTACGCGACGAGCAGCGGGCCGGCGCATCGCACGGTGACGTACAACGTCAACATTCCGCAGCAGCCGACGGTCAGCGCGACGCCGACGTCGACGATCATCGTGTCGGGGAACGGCGCGGTGGTCAGCCCGGGGACGCACGCGAACCTCGCGGCGCGGGTGCAGCGGCAGAACGGGCAAGCGGTGACCCAGGGGACGGTGACGTTCTACGGGGGCAGTGCGGCGATCGCGACGGTGCAGGCGAACGCGCAGGGGATCTTCACGTACGACTGGCTGGTGCCGGCGAACGCGCCGCAGGGGTTCCAGTCGTTCTCGGCGAAGTTCGGTGGGTATGCGACGAACGACCTGTCGGTGAACCTGGCGGAGTCGTCGGCGACGGGGTCGTTCACGGTGGGCAACGGGCAAGGGGTGGCTTGCCAGTTCGGCGTCGACTGCTTGAGCGGGTTCTGCGTCGACGGGGTGTGCTGCAACAGCGCTTGCGGCGGCAACAACCAGAACGACTGCCAGGCGTGCAGCCAGGCGGCGGGCGCGGCGGTCGACGGGACCTGCTCGGTGCGCGCTTCGGGCTCGGTCTGCCGCCCGGCGGTGGATGGGTGCGATGTCGTCGAGGTCTGCAACGGGTCGGCGACGACCTGCCCTGCCGATGTGGTGCTGCCGCCCGCGGCGTGCCAGTCGGGCTGCGTGACGGTGCAGGATGGTCTGGCGGCGCCGCGCAACGGGGTGGCCGACAGCACGATCTCCGCCGGCTCACCCAACGACCAGAGCGCCACGACCTACCCCGAGCTGCTCACGGGCAACCGGCCCATCCTGGGCGACGCCTTCGGCATCGTGCGGTTCGATCTGAGCTTCCTGAGCCCCTCGGTCACGGTCGTCTCCAGCACGCTGACGCTGGAGCAGAAGTACACGGCCACGCCGAACACGCCGGTGACCTTGCACCCCATCCTCGTCCCCTGGACCCAGGCGACGGGGGTGTACAACACCATCGGCGCTGCGGGTCTCGGCCCGGCCTCGCTGGGTAGCCTCTCGAGCCTCGCCGCGGGGCTCAGCTACGGTCCTCGCTCTGCCGACCTGACCAGCATCGTGCGGCAGTGGGTGAGCGGTGACACAGCCAACAATGGTGTGTGGTTCCAGAGTGGCGCGGTCCGGATGCTCTACCGCTCCTCGGAGGACAGCACGCAGGCGCGGCGTCCGAAGCTCGAGGTTTGCTACTATCCCTTCCCCTGACGTCTCTCGTTGAAGCACCGATCGGGTCCTGCGCTCCGCGCGCGCCCCGGTCGGTGTCCTGATCGCGACCTTCTCCGCGGCGGCCTGCTGGAGGCGTTGGGAGGGCCATGGCGCTGGGCTATGGTCTCCTGGAAGTCCCCTCATGCCGTACTTGATCGTCCGCGAGCCAGGGCAGGTTGCCGTCTCCGTTCTTCTCCACGAAGGTCTGAGCGTCGGCCGTCAGGCGCCGAGCGATCTTCTGCTCGTCTATCAGCAGGTCTCACGTCAGCATGCCCGCTTCGAGCAGGACGAGAGCGGCTGGGGGGTGCGGGATCTCGGCTCCTCCAACGGGCTGTTCTTCAATGGGATCCGCACCGAGCGAGCGCAGCTCCGGGAGGGGGATGTCCTCCAGATCGGGCCCGCTCAGCTGACGTTCACGGAGCACGAGCGCGCGGAGATCGCGCACGCGCAGCCGTCGCTCGCGCCGGAGACGCTGGAGCTGCACCGGGCGGATCGGCGTCTCGGGCTGCTGGTCGAGGTGACGCGTGCGATCGGGGCCATGGGCGATCCGGAGGAGCTGCTCGGGCGGATGCTGGACGCGGTGCTCGGGGTGCTCGGTTGCGATCGGGCGCTGGCGGCGCTGCGTGAGGGCGACGAGGACGCGCCGCTGCGGCAGGTGCTGCGCACGCGGGCGGGGGCGACGGTGGAGGGAGAGGTGGTGCTGAGCCGGCCGATCCTGGACGCGTTGCTGGTGCGGCGTGAGGCGGTGCTGCTGCGCGGGGGGCGTGAGCCCGGGGCTTCGTCACCGCCGATGGAGGGGGCGAGCCGCTCGGGGATGGGGACGCCGCTCGAGTCGGGGCGGCGGGTCCTCGGATTTCTGTACGTCGATCACTGGAACCAGAACGCGCCGTTCGGCTCGGAGGATCTCGACTTTCTCAGCGCGCTCGGGCGCCTCACGGCGGCAGCGCTGGAGAGGGCCGAGCAGCATCAGCGCGCGCTGGTGATGGCGGAGGCGACGGGCCAGTCGCCGCACACGGGCCCGCTGGCGGAGCTGATCGGGCAGAGCCCGCTGCTGCAGCGGCTGAAGACCCAGATCGTCAAGTTCGCTCAGGCGAGCGGGACGAACATGCTCATTCACGGCGAGAGCGGGACGGGGAAGGAGCTGGTCGCGCGGGCGCTGCACGCGGCGTCGGCGAGAGCAGAGCGGCCGTTCGTGGCGGTGAACTGTGCAGCCATCCCGGAGACGATGATCGAAGGGGAGCTGTTCGGGTACGTGCAAGGGGCCTTCATGGGGGCCCAGCGTGACAAGCGGGGTCGGTTCGCGCTCGCTCACCGCGGCACGCTCTTCCTCGACGAGATCGGTGATCTGAGCCCGATGGCGCAAGCGAAGGTGTTGCGCGTGCTGCAGGAGGGCGAGGTGCTGCCGCTCGGGGCCGAGCAGCCGTCGCTGGTCGACGTGCGGGTCATCGCGGCGACGCACAAGGACCTGCGGAAGGAAGCTGCCGAGGGGCGCTTCCGGGAGGATCTCTTCTTTCGTCTGAACGTGGGGGACATCGCGGTGCCGCCGCTCCGGGAACGAAGTGAAGACCTGCCGCTCCTGGCTGCGGCGTTCCTGGAGCCCGCGGCGCTCAACCTGGGCAAGCGTCTGCTGGGCTTCTCGCCGGCGGCGCTGGCTGCGCTGCACGCCTACCCGTGGCCGGGGAACGTGCGAGAGCTCAGGAACGAGGTCGAGCGGGCGGCGATTCAGGCCGAAGGGGCGGTGATCGAGCTGGACGATCTCAGCCCGGCAGTGTCGAGGGCCGCGCTGTCGCCGTCGTCGCTGACGACGGGGATGTCGCTCGCGGCGCGGTTCGCGGCGCTGGATCCGATGGAGCGTTCCCTGGTGGAGGAGGCGCTCGTGGCAGCGCGTGGAAACGTCGCGGAAGCGGCGCGGCTGCTCGGGATCACGCGGATCATGATGGTGCGGCGGGTGGACCGCTTCGGGCTTCGCTCGCGCGACGGTTGAGTTATGTTACAGATGGAAAAGTGGTCGCCTTCGTTCCTGTCACGGTGCACCGGCCGCCCTCGGTGTACCGACTGGCCGGGGGCAGGCGCGGCGCTTCCTGGTGAGGGCTCGATGTCCGGCGTTCTGTGAACCACCTCCGTCAAGAGCGGGACTATCGTCAGCGGATGGGGGCTCGTTCAAGTGAAGGGCTGAGCAGCCCCGAACCAGCCGCTGGCGCTCCGACGCAAGACGCCGCGCTCGATGACACCATGCCGGCATCCGGCTGGGTCGAACGGCCACAGCGGCCTCAGGTGCCCCTGTCGCTTCAGGCGCGGTACGAGGACATCCGTCTCCTGGGGGAGGGGGGGGTCGGGGTGGTCTACCGGGCCCATGATCCGCGTCTCGGGCGCGAGGTGGCGGTGAAGCTGCTGAAGCACGGGGATCCGGCGCGCCACCGGCGGCTGCTGCGGGAGGCTCGGGCGCAAGCGCGCGTTCACCACGAGAATGTATGCCCCGTGTACGACGCGGGGGAGGTCGATGGTGAGCCCTACATCGTGATGCAGTTCGTGGAGGGGGAGCCGCTGTGGCGGCTGTCGCCACGCCTGACGCTGACGCAGAAGGTGGAGATCATGCGGGCGGTGAGCGCGGCGATGCACGCGGCGCACCGGCTGGGGTTGGTGCACCGGGATCTGAAGCCAGGGAACATCCTGGTGGAGCCGCAGGCCGGCGGAGGCCTGAAGCCGTACATCGTGGATTTCGGGCTGGCGCGGGAAGTCGGAGGGGGCGCCGGGAAAGAGACGCTCGGGAGTGATGTGGCGGGGACGCCCGCCTACATGGCACCAGAGCAAGCGGCGGGCGGGCGAATCGACGTGCGGACCGATGTGTACAGCCTCGGCGCGACGCTGTACGAGCTGCTCTCGGGTCGCCCCCCCTATGTGGACGACGCGCCCTGGAAGATCCTGGCGAGGATCGCGAGCGAGGAGCCAGCGCCGCTTCGGTCGGTCGGCGCAGAGGTGCCGGCGGCTCTGGAGGCGGTGACGATGACGTGCCTTTCGCGAGAGCCGGCGCGTCGGTACGGCTCGGCGCGCGCGCTGGCCGAAGATCTGCAGCGGTTCCTGGAGGGGCAGCGGGTCGGGGCGCGGCGGCCTCTGACGATCGCGCGGATGTGGCGGCGGTTGCGGCGCCGCAAGGAGCTGTGGGCGGTGAGCACCCTGGTGCTTCTGGCGGCCGTCGCGGTGGTGGCGGTGCTGTGGGTGCGCAGCGAGGCCGACGCGGCGGCGCGGCTCGCGCAGGAGCTGGGTCGTGAGGCGGCGGGGATGGAGCTGCTGATGCGCAGCGCGTACCAGATGCCGTTGCACGACGTGAACAGGGAGCGGGCGCTGGTGCGGGAGCGCCTGTCGGGGCTGGAGAGGCGGCTGTCCGATGCGGGGCGCGCCGCGCAGGGGCCGCTGCACTACGCGATCGGCAGGGGGCGGCTCTCGGTGGGGGATCTGGAGGAGGCCGAAGCGCACCTGGAGGCGGCAAGGGCCGCCGGGTATGCGCCCGCGGAGCTGGACTACGCGCTGGGGACGACGCTCCTCAAGCTGCACGGTCGGCGTTATCTGGAGGTGCATCGGATCGCGGACGAGGCAGAGCGGACCGCACGGCTCGCCGAGATCGACGCGCGCTACCAGGCGCCAGCGCTTGCGTTGCTGGGCCAGGCATCCGCCGGGAAGCTGGAGCCGCTGGCGTACGGGGAGGCGCTGCGCGCGTACTACGCGGGCGAGTTCGAGGAGGCGCGGGTCCGGGCGGCGGAGGCGTTCGAGCAGTCGCCGATGCTGTTCGAGGCGAAGCGGCTGGAAGGAGAGGCGCTCGCCGGGCTGTCGCTGCGCGACTGGACGAGCGGTCGCCCCGACGCATGGGGCGTGATGTCGGCCCGGCTGGAGGCGGCACAGGCGGCGTTCCAGACGGCAGAGGACGTGGCGCGGAGCGATCCGGAGCTGCTTCGCGCAGCTTGTTTGCTGGGGACGCGGACGATGTTTGCGGCGCGGTTCCACGGGGAGGCGCCGCGACCGAGGTTCGGGCGGGCGCGGGTGGCGTGCGAGAAGGCGGTGATCGCGGATCCTCTGAACCCGCTCACGCTGCGCGCGCGGGCGGATCTGCACGCGCTGTACGCTTACGCGCTGGCAGGGGATCCGCAGCCCGGGGAGGCGCCGGAGCGCGAGGTGCGCGACGCCGTGCGGTTCGCCGAGGAGGCCTTGCCGGCGAACCCGAACGAGCTGGAGGCCTACAAGACGCTGGGGACGGCGCTGCGGGCGCAGATGCTCCTGGAGCTGAACCGAGGGATCGCGCCGAGAGCGAGCGTGCGGCGGGCGACGGAGGTGTACGAGGCGGGGATCGCGAAGTTCCCGCCGTACGGTTCGGCGCAGGAGTCGCTGGCGACGGTGCTGGCGATGATGGTGCGGGTCGAGCGGTGGCGGGGTGTGTCCGTGGAGCCGACGGTGGAGCGGGCGCTGGCCCTGCTCGACGAGGGGACGGCGCGCGGGGCGAGCCTTTCGATGAGCGACGCGAAGCGGGCGACGCTGTTCCTGGAGCAAGGCTACTGGTTGCTCGACAAGGGGCGGTCGCCGGAGGAGGTGATGCGTCGCGCGTTGGAGGCGCTGAGGGCGGGCGAGGCGCGGAGCCCGGGCTGGCATGGGTTCGCGAGGTACGCAGCCGAGGCGCACCTGATCCGTGCGATGGATGCGCAGGCGCGCGGCGAGAGTCCGCAGGGGGCGCTCGCGGAGGCCGTGACGGCGCTGCGGTTGCTGGAGGTCTCGGCGCCGGGGATGGCCGTGGCGCGCGATGTCGAGGGGATGGTGGCGCTCGTGGAGGCGCGCCAGCGGGTGCGCGATGGGCGGGATCCGGGAGAGCCGCTCCGGCGGGCGAGGGGCGCGTTCGCCGCGGGGGCCGCGGAGGTGCCCTGGGTGCTGTCCTTCGCTGTGGGGCTGGCACAGGTGGAGCTGGTCGCGGGGGCGTGGGCGGTGTCGCAAGGGAAGACGACGGACGATGGGCTCGCGGTGATCCAGGCGGTGAAGGAGAAACTCTCGCCGTGGCTCGTCCCGGACCTCGCGGATCCCGAGCCGTATGTGTTGCTGGCCGAAGCCTGCGCGCTCTCGCTGGCGCAGCTCCCGCGTCGGTCGAGCGAGGGCGCCGAGGCGTTGTTGAAGGAGGGGTTCGCGTTCGCCGAGATGGCCCTGATGCGAAACCCACGCCTGGCGAGCGCACTCGCCGTCCAGGGGAGGCTGTTCCTCTTGCAGGTAGGCGTGGCGCAGGCCGCCGCCAACCCGATCGCCGCGGCCGAGGCGAAGCGGCAGGCATACCCGGCGCTCATGTCGGCCGTGCTGCAGAATCCGTTGCTCGAGCGGGAGCTTCTGAGCGCGCTCGCCGAGGCGTCTCGTGAATGAAGCGCATGGGCCGGGACAGTCGTGGCGATCGAGCTGGTGATAGTTGATTCAATCGGTTGATGGAGCGCTGATGATCGTATTGGTCGTCTGCCGTGTACCCTCCAGGAATCGATTGAACGTGTGGACGGTGGTTGCGTGAATGGGTGGCTCCGTTTGCGCCACGAAGTGTTTGCTCACTGGAATGGTTGCTGGCATCATCCGCGGCCGTGTCGCAAGCGATCCACAAGGACCCGCCGTCTCCCCCGAGGGAGCTGTTTCCCACGCGGGAAATAGGCGCGCTCGTCGCGATCGTCGGTGTCCTCGTCGGGATGGGTTACCTCCTGTGGCGAGGGGGAAACGCGAAACCGGCGGGCCCTGCGCCGGACCGGCTCGTGAACGTGAAGCTCCTGACCGATATCGATCGGAGTGTCTGTGGGGAGCCGACGAGGACCGGGATCCCGCACGTCATCAGCATGGTGTACAGCGACGACAAGCGGCGCTGGATCGAAGACGCGGCGGAGCAGTTCTCGGATCTGTGTCCGAACATCCAGGTGAAGCTCGATCCCAGGGAGGACCTGGAGGCCGCCGACGTCATCCTGCTGGGCGAGGTGAAGCCCACGCTGTGGGCGCCGGCCGACGAGCTCGCGCTGCGTTACATCGACCATCACTGGAAGCACCAGTCGAAGGATGTGCTGTTCCGCATCGAGGACCAGATCTCCCTGGCGCGCTCTCCGTTGATCGCGCTGGTCTGGGAGGACCGGATGCGTGTGCTGGACGCGATCCGGGACGCGCAGGCGAAGGGAGGGCCGCGGGTGCCCTGGCATGGTCCGGGGCCCTGGGCGGAGATGGCCTGCGCGCTGGTGCCCGAGGAGCCGGAGCCGTTCTATGTGGCGCTCGAAGACCGCGTCCCGGGGCGCTGGATCGACTGGTACGAGCCGCTGATTCCGCCTCCTGCACCCCCGGTGAAGCCTGCCCGAGGGGCGCGGAAACCGCCGCCGCCGCCGCCGCCGGTGGAGGTGGAGTACACGCCCGAGTTCCCGACGGTGAACGAGATCCAGCGCTGGGGGCGCGTGAAGTTCGGGCACACCTCGCCGACGCGCTCGACGTCGGGGCTCGAGGCGCTCTACCTGATGGCCTACGACTACGTGATGCCGCCGGATCGGCGGCCACCGCTGGCCGACGAAACGGCCCGGGGCATCGGCCTGACCGGAGCGGACGCGGAGCGGTTCATCATCTCGGGGGAACATCTGCGTCTCGAGTTCACGCAGTCGCTCGCCGAGCGGGACGAGGATCTGCGGAACTGGTTGGGGCGCTGCGAGGGAGGGCTAGAGAACCCGCTCTGGTCGGCCCGCCTCCTGACCGAGACGATGTTCAACGTCGGCGGTGGGCGGTTCGACGGCATCCTGACGTACGAGCACCTGGTCTTTTCCGTGCTCAAGCGCATCGACGATCACGCGCGGGTGATGCGCACGATGCGTGTCATCTACCCGCAGCCGACGATCGTGAACCAGCACCCGGTGGTGATGCTGTGGCCCGATGATCCAGCGCTCGGTGTGCAGCGCGAGGCGGCCGAGAGGTGGATCTCCTTCCTGCGGAGCCGGCCGATCCAGGAGAAAGCCATCGAGTATGGCTTCCGCCCTGCGAGCCCGGAGGTGTCGATCCGAGCGTTCGATTCCTACACGAACCCCTTCGTCCATCTGCGTCGTTACGGGATCTCGTTCCAGGTGCCGCTGGAGGAGCCGCCACGCCTCGATGGTCCGGGCATCCAGGGGCTGATCGGGCTCTGGGAAGACGCAACCGGTCGGAACTGAACGCCGCTCGGGTCCCTCTCATGGCGGCGGGAGCCTTCAGGCCGCCGGGGACTTCGCCCTCTCCCTGGCGCCATGGGCATCAGGTCCGAGGCGTTCTCGTCGGCAGGGCGCCGTGTCTGGGCGTCAGGGGATCAGGGGGCGGGCGCTGCGGGTGCGGCAGAAGCTGCAGGACCGGAGGGTTTGGCTTGCTCGGAGGCGTTGGAAGGCGCCTTGGGGGCACCTGGGGCCACCGTCTGCACCTCCGGTGTGGCGGTCTGCGGTGGCTGGATGGTGGCGCCCGTCGCGGTCCGGGCGGCGTAGGCCTCGTTCCCCCCAGCGCTGCTGGCCGTGTCGGTGGCGGCGGGGTTCGCGGGGGGCGGGCCGCTCGGGCTGTCGACGAGGTTGATGAGCACGGGGTTGTTGCCTTGCCCGGCGCCGAGGACCACGACCTTGGTGTTGGGGGACTTTGCGAGCTCGAGCGTCGCGTCCACGCCGCGCCACCGGAGGAGGTCGGGTGACACCTTGGCGGCGATGAGGTTGAAGTCGCGGATGCCGGCAGCCTCGGTGCGCTTGCGCTCGGCTTCCTTCTCCTCACGTTCGAGCTTGTAACGGTACTCGAGCATGAGTTGCTCCTGGCGGTACTTCTCGGCGATGGCGGCGGTGACGACGTCGGGCAGCTTGACGTCGAGGAGCTTCAGCTCCTGGATCTCCACGTAAGAGCGTGCCGTGACGCCGACGTCCGTGTCTTCGACGCGCCCGACCTCGGGGACGCGACCGAGTTCCTGGAGGACGTCGCGTGCGCTCGAGTAGATCTCGTGCGCGGGTCGGCTGCCGAAGGTGCGGCGGACGTGGGCCTGGACCTCGGGCTTGATGACGCGCTCGAAGTAGTCGGCGCCGATGTCCTGGTGCAGGAAGCCGAGCATGTCCTGGCGTGGGCGGTAGCGGACCGACGCGATGACGCCCAGGGCGAGCCCCTCCTCGCTGAGGACGTCGAACTTCAGCGTCTGCTGCTGGAGGCGGGTCTCGTAGATGGTCAGTCGATCCCACGGGGGGATGACCTGCAGGCCTTCTCCCCAGATCCGATCGGTCACCGTACCTCCCGCCAGGAACCGGTACATGACGCCGTGATGACCCGGCTGGATCGTCACGAACATGCGCTGCCAGAGGAAGCCGAGCGTGATGAGGGCGACGACCAGGACCGTGTAGACGAGGAACTGCGCCTGGTTGACCCACTGGGAGAGGCGGCCTCGCCAGGTGAGCGGCTCTTCTTCCTTCTTGTCTTTCTCGCTCGCAGGATCTGTCGGGTCGGTCTCTGGATCTCGGTAAGCCATGGTGTCTTTTCAGCGAGAGCGACGGTGCTGTCTCGAAGCTCCGGGGACGTGGAGCGAGGGGCGTGAGCCACCTCGTGGGCCGCCGTGAGGCGAAGCCGGAGGCCTGTTCAGCCTCCGGCGTTCGCTCCCGGTGACGCCGTCAATTGCCCCTGGCCCGTCTTCTTCGTGACGTACTTGGGCTTGTACTTCTTCGGTCCGGAGAGCAGCGCCACGACGAAGCCTCCGATGGGCGTGAGCACGACCGAGAGGATGACCGCAAGCCAGAAGCCAATCCGCCGTGTACTCCCGAGCAACCCCACGGCGAACACCGTGAGGATGGGGAGGCCATAGAGGAAGATCGGTGCCAGGTTCATGGGACGTCAGTGCTCTCAGGCGGCGCGGGTATGGCCCACGGTCTCCTTGGCCTTCTCGAACTCCTGGCGGAAGTGCGCGCGGATGGTATGGGGGTCGAAGTCGAGGAACGTGCCGCCCGACTCGAAGTGCATGAGGAAGACGCGGCCGGTCGCGTGCGTGAACGCACCGGCGAAGACCGGCACCGCGATGACGCCGAGCGCCGTGCCCACCGTCGGTACGAGCTTGGCGAGGCCCGCGCCGATGACGGTCCCGATGCCCACGCCACCCACGCTGGAGAGGAGCGAGCCGGTGATCTTCTTGGCGATGGAGTTGCTGAATTTGACGCCGTAGAGATCGGAGAGCTGCTTGAGCAGCTTGAGCTGTACGGCAAACACGCCAGCGAGATCCACGACGGGGACCGGGATGGCGCCCGCCCCGAGGGCCCAGATCACGTTCCGCTGGATGATCGCCTCGGCGCGACCCACGCGCGAGAAGGGATCGGCGGGCGGTGCCTCGGTCTTGGTCTCCTGCTTGACCTCGTGCTTGACCTCGACCTTGGTGCCGTCCTTGGTCTCGGTCTTGATCTCTTCCTTGATCTCGTGCTTCCCGGGCTGCTTCGTCTGCGTGGTGGTGACGGTCTCGGTGGCCATGGTTCGTGACTCCTGGGTTCAGGTTGCTGAAACGAAGTGACGATGCGGCCCCATTCAGGCGGCCGAAGTCTTGTCGTGCGTGGGGCTCGTGCCCGGCGTCATCGTCTCGATGGAGCGAATGGCGCCGTATTCCATGGTGATCACGCGGTCTGCGCAACGAAAATAGCGGTCGTCGTGGCTGACGGCGATCACGGTCTTGCCCTGCAGTTTGAGCATCGGAATGAGTTCATCGTAGAAATATTTGCGGAACTCGGGGTCCTGGTCCGCCGCCCACTCGTCGAAAATGTAGATGGGACGGTTTTCGAGCAGGGTGATGATCAAGGCGAGGCGCTTGCGCTGTCCCGTCGAGAGGTGACGGTTCGTGAAGCCCTGGTCGGTGAAGGTCGTCTTGTCTTCGATCTGCATCTGCGCGAGCAGGCGCCGAACGGACGCCTCATCGATCGACAGCAAGCCGTAGAGCTTCGAGAAGAGGTGGAAGTCCGAGTAGATGGCCGAGATCCTCTCCCGGAACCAGGCGACGTTCTCCGGCGTGACCTGGATGCCGTCGACCTTCAGGGTGCCCCGGGTCGGCTGGTACAGGCCGGTGAGCACCTTGAGGAAGGTCGACTTGCCGCTGCCGTTTCCGCCGACGATGAAGACGACCTCGCCAGCGGTGATGGTGAGGTCGATGGGGCCGACATGAAACGGCGTGGAGGCGTCGTCGGTGATGTAGCGGTACTCGATGGCGCGGGCCTCGATGCTGTTGAACGGTGCGCTCCAGGGGCCCGCCTGGTCGATGGTGTTGCTCTCGTCTTGCTCCGCAGCGTCGAGCTTCTCTTCGAGGATGCGGATGTTTTCCAGCGCCTGATTCGACCGCAGGTAGAGCGGGTAACCGATGACGATGCCGCCCACGGAAGACCACGAGAACATGACGGCGGTCACGATCATGGTCAGCAGCTTGGGTTCGAGGTTCACGTGGTGCGGGAGGACGAACACCAGCGAAGCGAGCGCCGCGTAGAGGTTGCAGTTGGCGAAGATGACGCTGTCGTCGAAGAGGGCCTCGGCCTTCATGGTGGCCGAGCGGAGGTTGTCGGAAGCGTTGGTGATGTCCTGCCTCAGATCGCGTCCCCGCCGCTGGCTGAACTTGACCTCCTTGAAGCCGCGGAGGAGGTCCGAGAGCAGCTCGAAGAATTTGAGCCGGATCTGGGCGCTCTGCTGCAGGAAGGCGTTCACCTCCATCTTCTTGGAGATGAACAGGGACATGCCTGCTGCGACGATGAGGACGACCAGCGCGAACGCGGGGGGGGACTTGGTCGCGATGTACAACGTCGCGAAGACGAGAATGGAGAGCGACTGGAGGATATGGGAGACGTGGCCGCCCGACTCGGAGACGACCGCCATGTTCTCGGTGAGCCGATCCATGATCTCGGCGTTGCCGATGCGCTCGAGGTGCTGAAAGCCGGTCTTCTCGACCTTCGCGACGAGCCGGGTCCGGATGCGGTGGAGCGCCGTCTCGATGAAGTAGGTCGTGCGATGATAGGTGTGACGAACGCCGATGACGTACGTGAGGACGGCCAGCCCGAACATCGCGAAGATGCCGAGGCCCGCGCTCTGCGGTGAGCCGGCGACCTTGTTGATGAGGGCCAGGATCAGCGCGTTGGATGCGCCCGCCACGGTGGCCGCCAGGAGGAGGCGACGGCGATCCGGGCCGGCTTCGTTGCTGATCAGATCGACGATCGTCATCGCGGTCGTTCGGACGAGGGCCGGTGTGGAGGCATTCCAGCCCGGCGCCGGGGCACGTGTTACCACAGGGGGATTCGCGGTGGCTCCTTCATGCGATCGAGCGGGAGGATGAGGGGGGGATGGATCAGTCGATCGACCGATCGATCGAGCGATGAGGACGGGGCCGAGTACGCGCAGGAGCGGCAGCGGAATTCTTCCGCATCGAGGGGTAAAGACGACGTGCGACGCGGGGAAAGAGGCGCTGCGCCGTTGAGGGATGCAGCATGGAGGGGGCGATGACCTCCAGGGCCGTGGCGCTGTGTGCGGATCTGCCGTCCCTTGAATTCAGGCTTGCGCTTCGGCTGGAGGGGCTTCCCCTTGCGTGTCGTGAGGCCCTGGAGGCGCGGTGGCCAGAGGCCATGAGCGGGGCGAGCCACCCCGCGGAGAGGAGTCGCATCCGTCTCGTGCTGGAGGCATCCGGAGAGGGGGTCGGGTTGCCGTCGTCGGCGCTGGTGACCGTCGAGCTTGCGTGGCGCAGCGCTCGTCGCGCGGTCCTTCGGACGAATGGCGCCGAGCTGGAGCTCGAGGTGGGTGATGGAGAGATTCAGGGGCAGGGGTGGCTGGATGGTGCCCGGTCGAGGGGGGCTGTCGACGCGGTGGTTCGTGCGGTGACCACGCTGGCGTTGATGCGGGAGAAGGTGCTCCTGCTGCATGCGGCTGCCGTGGAGGTGGACGGAGAGGGCGTGGTGTTGCTGGGGAGGTCTGGGGCAGGGAAGACGACGACCGCGCGGCGGCTGGGGCGAGAGGGGATGCGCAGGCTCTCGGACGACATGATCGCGGTGGACCTGTCGCGAGAGCCGCCGCGGCTTCACCGTTTGCCCTTCGAGCGGGCGGGACGAGCGCGGGTCGATGCTTCGGACCAGGGGGTGCCGTGTCGTGGTGGCGCATGGGTGAACAAGGGGGCGACGGCGCTGGGGGCGGAGCGGCATGGAGACCCTGTGCGGGGGTGGGTCGAGTCGGTGATCGCGCTTCCGCCGGCTCCATCCGAAGCGCACTCGGTGCTCGACGCGGTGGGGCGCCTTCGCGCGCTGCCGCTCTGGGTGCTGGAGGTGCCGCCGGCCGGGGCACTCTCGTCCGGGGTGCGTCGGTGGATGGATGGGTTGCGAGAGGGAGCGAGGATCCCGCTGGACGGGCCGCTGGTGAGCCTCCAAGCTCGCGCGGCAGGTGGCACCGAAGGAGGCGCACCGGAGAGCATGGGAGAGCAGGAGCAGATGCAGCGGGTCGAGCGTTCGCCCAATGTGGCGTGGCGAATCCTGGATGGGGTCGCCGTGCTGGTGGTGCCTTCGTCGCCCGCCATCCAGACGCTCAACGAGGTGGGGTCGCTGGTGTGGCAGCTCGCGGATGGGCGCTCACTGGACGCCATCGTGGACGCTGTGGTGCGTGAGTTCGAGGTGGAAGAGGCTCAGGCGCGGGCGGACGTGGAGCACTTCGTGAGCGAGCTGGAGGGGCTGGGGATGCTCCGACGGGTGCCAGAGACGCGGTGAGCCGCGTCCGTGCGGGCAATCTCGACCCTGAAGGTGCGATCCACGCCAACGCTGCGATCCACGTGAGGGGAGGCCGAGGGCAGGAGCGGAGATCGCGGTGCCAACATCATGGGCGCTGCGGTACGCTGGAGGCCTGATGCTGCAGGGGGCGTCTATCCGAGCACCGGGATCGCGGCGGCGGCTTTCGAGCTGGTCGTCCAGCTCGGGGTGAGCGCTCATGGGGACCGGTTTCGAGCTGAACCAGAAGGCTGCGGGGGGGCTGCCCCTCATGGCTCAGGTGCTCGTTTCCGACGTCTGTAACCATGCGTGTCAGCACTGCTACCAGGTGCACGGGCAGAAGGGAGAGATGTCGCTCGGTGAGATCGAGGGGGTCCTCGATGAACTGAAGCGCCTGGGGGTGTTGATCGTTTCGTTCAGCGGGGGAGAGGCGTCGCTGCGGAAGGATCTGCCGGAGATCTTGCGCGCGGCACGTCAGCGGGCGTTCGCGATCATCCTTCAGAGCAACGGGTACGCGCTGAGCGACGCGCTTCTGGAGGTGGTGGCGGAGGTGGGGGTGTGGCGGGTGCGGATCAGCGTGTACTCGGACGTGGCGGCGGAGCACGACGCGGTGACCCGGGTGCCGGGATCGTTCGAGAGCACCACGGGGGCGATCGCGCGGCTCGTTGCGCGTGGTGTCGGGGTGGTGATGGTGGTGCCCTTGACGCGGCTCTGCTCGGCGTCGGTGAGCCGGCTGGAGGTGCTGGCTGGGTCGCTGGGGTGCGAGCTGGAGGTGGAGAGTGGGATCACTGCGAAGGAAGACGGGAGCCTGACGTCGCTCCAGGTGGAGCCGACGCGGGAGCAGCTCGAGGCGTACTTGAAGGTCGTGGCTGCGCGTGGTGAAGCGACGATGGATCGGGAGGCGAAGCTGAAGGCGACGCCTTGTGGTGCCTGTTCGTCGAGCATCACGGTCCACGCGAACGGATCGGTGCGGCCGTGCACGCACATCCCGGTGGAGCTTGCGGACGCTCGGCGAGGGGAGAGCGGGGCCGCAAGGATCGCGGCAGTCGCCGAGGAGGAGGCGTTCCAGTTTCTGGCGAGGCTGCGGTGGGAGGATCTCCACGGCTGTCGCGACTGCGCGCTGATGCCATGGTGCAGCCGCTGTCATGGGTCGGCTGCGTTCGAGGCGGGGGATCTGCTCGGTCCTCAGCCATCTGCGTGCGCGCGGGCGCTGATCCGGCACCAGGTGGAGGTGGGGCCTGTGGAGCTGCTGTCCGCGACCGAGGCGGAGGTGGCTGCGCGGGGGGCCGGGGTCGGGCCGTTCGAGCGGGTGGGCGCGCTGGGGGTCCGGCCGGTGCGTGATGTGCTCTCGGCCGCGGACGAGCTGCTGGTGTCGAGGTTTCCCTGGGTCCGGCCGAGCCACGAGCGGCTGGTCACGCTCGCCGGGATCGTTCCTGCGCAGCGCTTGCTCCGGAAAACTGGGAGGGAGCGTCGAGGGCCGGTCGAGGGGGCGGGGACACCCGAGGAGGAGGCTCCTCCGCTCCAGCGTGAGCGAACGTAATGGGGTAAGCTGCCCTGGGAGAGGTGGCCCCATGAAGAATGGTGATGTGCGCGAGGGGAGCTCGTCCGCGGTGAGCGATGGTTCATCGCAAGAGGCGTCGAGCGAGGGGGGGCAGGGGGAGAGCGGGTTGAAGCGCCGCAGGCCGTATGTCGCGCCGGCGCGTGAGGGCGGGGGGGGCTTCACGCCGATCACGCTCGGGACCCGAGCGCCTGTGCTGCCAGGTCAAGGCTGCTAGTCGGGCGCGTCGCGGCGGTCTGCGTGGAGCGGCGAGCTGAAGGGCATCCTCCCGAAGTTCGATGGTCGATGGGCGTGCTCCTGGCCCTCTGGGAGGAGCTGCGACAGCGATCGGGGCCGTTTCATGTGGAGATGCGCGGGGCGAGCATGTGGCCGGCGGCGCCGGAAGGGTCGCTGCTTGCGGTGACGCCCTGCTCGGTCGGTGCGCTCTCGCCAGGGGAGCTGGTGATGTTCAGGCGGGGGGCGGCGGTGATCACGCACCGGGTGATCCGGGTGACTGCGTGCGGTCAGGTGATCTGCTGGGGAGACGCGCTGCTCGAGCCGGACACGGCGGTGCGCGCAGAGGACGTGCTGGGCCGGGTGACGGTGGTGAAGCGAGGGGCGCTGATGGTGCCCGCGCGTTCGGTGGTGCGTGCATCGATGCGGACAGGCTGGATCGCCGTGCGACGCATGAGCGCCACGGCGGTGCGCGTGGCCAGGGGCGTTCACGTCCGGCATGGCGCGGGCGGGCATGAAGGGTGAGGCTCCGCGTGTCCAGCTAGGGGCGCGGCTCCTGGTGGATACGCGCTTGCGCGAGGCGGCGGGGGTCGTGCTGCAGGCGCTCGCCGAGGCGCGGATCGCTGCGGCGCCGATCAAGGGGGTGGTGACCAGCGTGGCGCTGTACGACGACCCGCTGGAGCGGCCGTTCGGGGATGTGGACGTGCTGGTAGGGCGCCACGATCTGGCTGGGGTGCGGGCCGTCGCGCGGGAGCAGGGGTGGCGGCTGGTGCATGACTCGCGACAGCTCTTCGCGGTGAACGTGGTCGTTCCGCCTGGCTTGCCTGTGGATGTGCGCGCTTCGCTCGGACCCCCCGCGCTCTGTCGCGTGAGCGCCGAGGAAATCCTGGCGCGGGCGGAGGAGGTGCGCGATCCGCGGGTGGTGAGGGCGCCGTTCCGGATGCTGACGGGTCATGATCACCTGCTCGTGCTGCTGCTCGATGCGGTGCTCGACAAGCTGGCACTGGGGGCCGCGCTGCGTCGGAGAGAGCTCGAGCTGGCGCTGCGACGCTGGGTCGGTTCGCCGGAGGGGTTCGCCGAGCATCTGCGGGCGGCAGGCTTCGCAGGGATCGCCTGGGTGGTGCTGCGGTGGCTGGAGGGGGAGGGGCGTGAGCCGATGGTCGAGGCGATCCGGATGGCGCTCGAGCCGCTGCCGCCAGTGCCCAGGTGGCTGGCGGCGCCGACGCTGGAAGCGTTTGGGCGGGCGCCGTATGGGCCGATGGCGCGGGTGGGGGTCCGCATGATCGCAGATGTCCCGTGGAGAGGGGTGGCTGCGCTCGTGCTCGGCGCGGTCGGCACGGTGCGTTACCACGTGCGGCACCGAGGGCGAGATCCCTGGGAGGGCGTGCTCTGGAAGGGAGAGTAGGCGGGCGAAGCGGAGTGAGGCGCGAGCGTCAGGTGATGGTGACGGTCAGGGTGAAGTTGCCGAAGCTGTAGCTCGCGTAGCCATCGACGACGATGAAGTAGACCGAGCCGGCGGTGACGGCGAACGAGAGGGTCTCCTCGTCGGATGCGACCATGCCGTCGGAGCACCCGAGGTAGGAGGGAGCGTTCGCGTTGCCGGCGTCGCAGCTCCCGCCCCAGGCGGCGAGCACGCCGTCGAAGCCGCCGCCTGCAGCGCCGAGGTTCGGCAAGGTGACCGTCATGGTCCCGCTGGAGGAGGCGAAGACGGCGAAGACGCGGTCCGGAGAGCCTGGCAGTGCGCCGCACGAGGTGTAGTCGTCGGTGTAGCCGGTGGTGAAGGAGTTGATCACCAGCGGGCTGCTGATGCTCGCCTGATGGAGCTGGCCTGGGCAGGTGTCGGAGTCATCGGTGGGGATCTCGAATTGACAGGTCGCGTCGCAGCCATCTCCGGGGTTCGTATCGCCAAAGTCGCACTCTTCTTGCGGGGCGTTGATCACGCCGTCCCCACACACGGCGGGGTCGAGGCGTGCCGAGAGGGTATAGGCCCCTTCGGTCTGATCGCGTCCGTCGACCACGATGTAGTAGGGCTCCCCGACCTGCGCGTCGAAGGAGAGGGTCTCGATCCCCGTACCGCGGTCGCTGCAGTAGAAGCTGGGGCCTCCGCAGACATCCTGGGCGTAGAGCACGCCGTTCAGGTCTCCGAAGCTCGTCAGCTCGACGGTCATGGTGCCGGCGGACGTGGGCGTGAACTGGTAGACGGTATCCGGACCGGAGCCCGTGCCGGTGCCACAGTACGAGGTGTAGTCATCGACGAAACCAGTCGTCGTTCCACCGAGCGTGAGCGGAACGCCAAGGGAGATGTCGAACGCATCGCCAGGACAGGTGTCGGTCCCGGTGTCGCCTCCGGAGCCGCCTGTCCCCCCGCCGGCTCCCCCGCTGTTGTCTGTCCCTCCTTGTCCCGCCCCGGCGGTGCCTCCTGTGCCATCACCGCCCTCTCCCGTGGTCGTTCCCGCGCCCTCTCCGCCGCCTCCGTCTCCGTCGGGGAGGGGGAGCTTGTTCTGGAGACAACCAGCGTGGAGTGATGCCGCTACGAGCGCTGCCGTCAGGGGAAGAAGGATCCGGGTCTGCATGGCACCTCCGCGCGCGTCTGGGCTCGCGAGTGAGCGTGGCTCGTGAACGCCCGAGCCTCGAAAGTTTTACATGAAGGTGCTGCTCGAACCAACGCGAGGCGCTCGCGACGCACGATCCTGTCAGGGGAGAGGTCACTCCGGGCACGAAAAGCCTGATTTGCGAGGGCGTCGTCGGTCATGCGGGTGTGGTAAGCGTCCGGAGCCGAAGCGCTGATGGTGGCGCCTCCTGCGCTTTCGAGGACGCCGTGCGTTGCTTGCCCACCGCCTACCGATCTTTGCGCGAAGCGATGATGCTGGCCCCGACGCTGCTCGATGCGGCGCGCCAGGAGGGCAGGCCATGGATGGCCGGGAGTCTGGTCGAGGGGCCTGCGATCTTGCTGGGCGCTGCGCAGCGCGCTGGGCGCGTCGTGAAGCTGGCGGCTTGCGCCGAGGCGGGAATCTCAGTGTTTCGACGTGCGACGACGGGGACGGCAGTTCATCTGGGCGGTCGGGGGGTCGTGTGGACCCTGGCGCTGCCGGACGTCGCGGCGCTCGCGCATGATGCAACCGCGAGGACGGTATTGAACCGGAATGTACGCTTTTTTTTGAAGGGGTTCGGGCGAGCCGGAGTGCAAGCGCATTACTTCGGTCGCGAGTGGATCTCGATCCGACGTCGGCCTGCTGCGGTCATCGCGGCGGAAACCACGGTGGAGGGCGCGGTGGTGCTGGAAGTGTGGTCTGGCCTCGATGCTTCGCTTGCCTTGCCGGGAAGGTGCGCTGCGCCCGAGGAGCTGGTGCTGGATCGATGGCTCGGAAAGCAGCCTGCTGCCCTGGCAGAGGTGCTCCCTGCGGGGGTTACGCCGGAGATCCTCGTGGAGGAGGTGCTCGTGGGGATCGCTGCGGCCGCACAGGTGACGCGCGAGCCCGTCGAGCTGCGTACAGGGGAGCTGTCAGGCTTGGTGGATGGAAGCAGTGGGTTCGGGCTTCCATCTTCGCCACCCGTGGCGGTCTCGCTCGAGCGGGTGCCGATCGGCTGGATCGAAGCGGAGACCCTGCCGGCGGGCGACTCGTTGGCATCCGAGAGCGCGACACGAGAGACATGTCCGCGCGTGTGGCTGGGGGGTGATGTGATCACGGGGACCTGGGTCCTCGATGCCCTCGCACGTGGTGCAACGAGCGGCGATGGGAGCAGCACGCCCAGGCTGGAGCCGGACGCCGTGATCCTGGAGGGAGCGACCCTCGAAGTGCTCGGAACCCTGGCGCAACGCGCTCGGTCCCGTTGAACGAGAAATGCGCCGATGCCGCATGGGCACCAGCGCTCTTCGGAGCATGTCGACAGGCAGGCGGCCTGCCCGCGGGGCTTACTTGCCCTTCTTCTTGGCGGGCTGAGGGTTCTTCGGCGCCTTGATGCTCTTGGCGGCCTTGGTCTCCTTCGGGGCCTTTGCGTTCTTGGGGGCCTTGGCGTCCTTGCTGATCTTCGGCGCCTTGGCGCTGGACGAGACCTTCGCGGGGACGGTGGTCGACGTGGGCCGGAGGAGATCGTCTGCCATCTTGGCCGCTCGATCGGTCTTCTCCCAGCTGAACTCGTCCCGGCCGAAGTGACCGTAGGCTGCCGTCTTCCGGTAGATGGGCTTGAGCAGGTCGAGCTGCTCGATGATGGCCTTGGGGCGCATGTCGAAGTTCGACATCACGTACTTCTCGATCAGCTCCTCATCGATGCGACCCGTCCCGAAGGTGCTGACGTGCACGCCGACAGGATGAGCGACGCCGATGGCGTAAGCGATCTGCACCTCGCAACGGGAGGCGAGCTTCGCTGCGACGATGTTCTTGGCGACGTAACGCGCGTAGTAGCAGGCCGAGCGGTCGACCTTGGACGGGTCCTTGCCGCTGAAGGCACCGCCGCCGTGACGACCCATGCCGCCGTAGGTGTCGACGATGATCTTACGGCCCGTCAGGCCGGCATCGCCGCAGGGGCCGCCGACGACGAAGCGTCCGGTCGGGTTGACGTAGATCTTGGTCGCCTTGTCGATCAGCTTGGCCGGGATCACCTTGTCGATGATCTGGCTCCGCACGGCCTCGACGATGGTCTTGTGCTTCACCTCGGGGGCGTGCTGGGTGGAAAGGACGATGGCGCTGATCCGGACCGGCGTGTGGTCCTCGTACTCGACGGTGACCTGGGTCTTGCCATCGGGGCGGAGCCAGTCGAGCTTCTTGTTCCGGCGAAGCTCTGCGAGTCGCTTGGCCAGCCGGTGGGAGAAGGTGATCGGCGAGGGCATGAGCTCCGGCGTCTCGTCCGTTGCAAAGCCGAACATGAGGCCCTGATCACCAGCGCCCATCTCCTTGTGCAGGCCCTGCCCCTCGGTCACGCCCTGCGCGATGTCGGGGGACTGCTTCTCGATGGCCGTGAGGACTGCGCAGGTGGCGTAATCGAACCCCATGGAAGAGTCCGTGTAGCCGATGTCCTTGATCGTGCTTCGCACCACCTCGGGCATGTCCACCCACGCAGAGGTGGTGATCTCGCCAGCGACGACAGCCATGCCCGTCTTGACCAGCGTCTCGCAGGCCACGCGGGCCGTCGGGTCCTGAGCGAGGATGCCGTCCAGGATGGCGTCGGAGATCTGATCGCACACCTTGTCGGGGTGCCCTTCGGTGACGGACTCGGAGGTGAACTGGTAACGGCGCATGATGTCTTCCTTGACGGAGGAGATACGGGTCGCAGAAATGGAGGTCAACGAATAGTTCGCCCTCCAGGCACCGTCAACGCGTGAGGGGGGCCCAAACGCCAGACGCCGGGATGGTGGTGCATCCCGGCGTCCATGGTCGAGCCGTCCTGCTGCCGGCGCGTCGTGGATCGACGTCGAGGCCGGGTGAGACAGGCTGTGTGTGCGTTACTTGGCGTATCCCTCGAGCCTGTTCACCAGGTCGCCCGAGAAGGTCCCCTGCGCGAGCCGCTGTCGGACCTGCTTGAACAGGGCGCTCCACTTGGCGGTCTCGTCGGCCGAGAGGTCCACGACCGTCATCTTGCCCTTCAGCCGGTTGTAGGCCGCATCGTCCTCGTTGCGGATGCGCTGCGTGAGCGCAGCTGCGGCGACCTTGCCGGTGTCGGTCACCACCGTGCGCAGATCGCCGGGGAGGGCGTCCATGCGCTTCGCGGTGAGGATGACGGCGCCGATGGCTGTCCCTCCCACGTTGGCGCCGATGTGGTCGAGCCGCGACGCCCACTGGAACTGTTCGGCGGCAAGGGACGGCGTGACGAGCACGTTGATGGTGCCTGTATTCAGGCCAGGCAGAACCTCCGGGATGTTCAGGGGGACGGGCGTGACGCCGCCGATGGTTTGATAGAAGGTCGGTTGGATGGCATCGTCGCGCCACATGTAGGGCTTCTTGCCGCGCATGTCCTCGGGGCTGCGCAGGGCGAATCCCTTCGTCATCGTGCGGTAGAGGCCGACGTCTCCCCAGCCGAGGATGCGAAAGCCAGCCTTCGAGACGCCCTCTTCGAACTCGCCCTTCAGAGCGTTCCTGGCCGCATCGAGCTTGGCCCAGGTCGTGAACAGACCGGGCATCTGCAGGGCAACGATGTCCTTGTTCACCTTGCTGAGGCCCACGGCGGTGACCGCGGCGCCGTCGAGCTGGCCAGCCTTCATCTTGCCAATCATGGCGCCTTCGTCGCCTTGCTGGCCGTTGTAGAAGAACTTCAGCTCGAGCTTGCCACCGCTCTTCTCCCGCACGGCCTTTTCCCAGACCGTGAAGACCTGACCCCATGGACTCATTTTCGGCGCGAGCGTGCCGATCTTCAGCTCGTCAGCGCCTCCGGCCTTCGCTTCGTCTGCACGCGTCTCATGCGCCAGTCCGACGAGGAGCGAGAACGCTCCCAGCAGCACGGCGGCCGCTCTACGCATCATCATGTCCACCTCCATCACAGCTCTGAGCTGTCTTATGTTCCCGTATACACTTGCCCCGCTGCGCACTGCCAGCGCCCGTAGCCCCAGAGGAGCCAGCTTCACGCATCTTCACCAATGGGCTTCGAGGATGTTGTGATGCGCCGTGGCAAGGCGGTTCGTGGAGCAAGTAGGAAAATCATTCTTTCTGGTCGGAATGCAGCGCCGACATCCTCCTCTGCGATGCTGCCAGAAAGGATGGACGGTGGCCGAGGTGAGTCGATTCATGTCGCGCCGCGGCAAAGCAGTGGGTTCTGCGTCAGGGCGGCGGTCGGGATAGAATGGCCTCGATGAGGGTCGAGGAGATCAAAGCGTGCCTGGAAGGGGAAGGATGGCCCGTCGAGGCGCTGTCTTCGGTGACGCTACGGAGCGGATTCGAGGGATCGACGAGAAAATTTCATCTCTACGTCCATGTCTCACCCCCTTTCGTCACGTTCGCCGTGCTCCCGTTCGGCAGGCTTCCAGCCGAGTCGGATGCCGCGGACTTGGTGGCGCGGCGGCTGCTCCGGCTGAACCGAGAGATCAACATGGCGAAATTCTCGGCGGACGAGGAGGGGGACATCCTGCTCAGCGTCGAGTATCGGCTCGAGCATCTCGACCCGAGCGAAGTGCGCGACGCCGTCGATGTGCTCTCGTTCTACGCAGACCGATACTACGCCGAGGTGCAGCTGCTCGTCTCCGGGCGCGGGTGATGCGTTCCGGGTATCAGGGGTCGATGCGCTCTTCACGAGGCGCCGCCTTCCGGCCCTCGCGCAGCTCGCTGCGGATCACGCGAAGCCGCCGCACGTCGCTCCCGCGAGCAACGGTCAGCTCTACGGTGCTGCCTGGATCGCCTCGCAGACGAGCACGGAGATCCTTCGAGGTGAGAGCGCGGACGTAGACGCCATCGATCATGAGGATCTCATCGCCCGGAAGGAGGCCGGCGCGATCGGCGGCGAGGCCGGAAGGCACATCGCGAATGTAGACCGCTTGCGTTTCTCCGTCGCGACCGAGCACGGCACCAACAGAGCCGATCTGCGCGCTGCGACAGGCCGCGAGCGCGAGGGGCAGCGCGACGAAAGCCGTGGCGATGAGCCTCACGCTCGCGAGGATAGCGCGCATCGCCTCATGGATGCGCTCGCTGGAAAGTCCGCAGCGTAGTGCGCACATGACTACGCAGCGTGGCGTGCTGGCTGTCCCATTCGCGATGCGGAGGCACAATCTCGCCGATTGTCGGCCCCCGCATTCTAGTTGGTGTTTCAAGAGCGCTGGCCTAGAGTCGCCCTGATCCGGGCGCATCATGCCCGTGGAGCCGAGCATGGTGACCGCCCCCTTCGAGCCCCCCCCCAGCGTGTCCCTGCATCCCAGCATCGGGGCCAGTGGCTGGAGTCGGTGGCTCGAGGATCCGCTGCGGCAAGTACATCGTGAGCCGCTCGCTCGGTGGTTCGCGCAGAGGCTGTTCCGTATTCGGATCATGCCCGATCGCGTTGTGGTCGTTTCTGCCCTTTTCGCAGCTGCGTCTGGCGTCCTGGTAACGACCCCTGCGCTTGGCCGCGTGGTGGGGGCGGGAGTCGCTTTCGAACTCAGCACGATCTTGGGACGTGCTGGCACGCTGCTCGCTGATGCACACCGGGCACATGGGACCGTCTCGGAGTCACAGCCGGCGAATCTGCAGGTCAAAACAGCAGCAATCGAATGGCTCGGCGTTTTGTTCCTGTATGGCGGCCTCTTTTATCACGTGCTGGTGAATCCTCCTCCGGCAGGAGTCTGGAGCACATATGCCTCTCCAGCTGGTGTTCTTCTCTTGGCCCTGCTGCTGGCCATTGGCCGCACCGCGGCCGCCAGTCATTATCGGTTGAAGTACAGTGCCCTGCGAGGCGAGGGGCGAGATGCCCAGCAGGCCGAGGGGTTGCGCAGGTTGGCGCTCGCGCTCGGTCCATCGTCGCCGCGGCTCGACGTTGTGGTGCTCTGTTTGCTGCTGGGGCGGGTCTGGATGGGGCAGCTGCTCTTCGTGATGGTCAGTTTGGCCTGGCTCCTCGGCGTGGCCATTCTTCACGGTTGGCTCTCGAAGGGGGATGGTCGGCGCGCGAAGCTGGAAGACGCTCAGGCTGTCGAGTGAGCGCGAGCGTGAGCATGCGGCAATGGCATGCTCGTCACATGCCGTCGCCGACCCAGCGAATGCGGATGAGCCCTGGGCCACGGCGGACGACCGCCTGACACGCGAGGCGCTCGGTCTCTGTTGCGCCGAGCATCGAGAGCAGCTCCTTCTCGTCGGGGCCAGGTGATTCGAGGTGCTCTGCACCTGCGAGGATTTCGATCTGGCAAGTCGCGCATGCTGCGGCACGGCAGGAGAAACCGACCGGCGCGTTCTCTGAGTCGCAAATGTCGATCAACGCACCCTCACCATCGACGGAGAGTGCAGGGCCGAGCGAGCTGGCTTCGAAGGAGATGGTAGGCACGGGCGGAGGTTAGCGCGTCAGCTGGGATCAGGGGCAACCCGCCCGCTCGGAGAGTGAGTCAGTGAGCTGCTTGCAGGTCTCCTCGAGGGGGAGGCGCTCGGGATCTGTCTCCGCCAGCTCGACCTTCTGCTCGAAGCGATCCCGTGCCTCTCGAATGGCAGCGGCATGGGCTTCGCGAAGTTCGGCCGGCGCGCTGGCCGAGCAGGCTTCGAGGCGAGCGACGTAAGCGTCACACGGAGGGGCGCCCGTCTTGTCGTGGCTGGCTGGTCCTTCGCCTCCACGCCCACAGGCCGCCGTGACGAGGAGAGGCGCCGAGAGCCCAAGGAAAAGAAAAAGAGCCTTCATGGTTTGCCGGGTCGTCGAGACCCTGCCACATGACCTCTGCCTGGGGGCAATTTCCTGCGGATCTGGGGGGAAGCGGCAGGCGAATGAGCCAAGAGGATGGCGTGTTCTTCCCGGGGGGCTCGTGAGAAGGCGCGCATGGTAGGGCCATGAAAATGCGGGCGCTCCTGGGAGGCGGCCGCTCGGACCACGAGCCCTGCGGGAGTCGCCACGTCATGAATCGCGTCGAGCGCGTATACGGGCTCTCCTGCGAGTACGCTGTCGGCCAGAAGGAGGACTGCACTCCCGTCCGGTCGAAGAACGCGTGCCATCGCCGCGAGGACCGCACCGATCTCCTTGTGCCAGTGGGAGAGTCCTTCTTCTGGGCCGAGGCGTTCTAGCCGGCGGCGCGCGCCGATCTCCGCTTCTTCGAACCGCTCTCGCGGGAGCCGGAGCCAGCGGAGCCGGGCCTCGTGATGAGCGACGTAGTCGTATACGCCAGGGTAGGGGGGGGAGGTGACGATGAGATCGATGGAACCGGGGGCAATGCCGAAGAGAACTCGTGCATCGCCTGCCTCGGCGGTGGCCGCTGGCGCTGCCGAGAGGGCGGGTTGCACCTCGGCCAGACGGCGTGCCAACTCCTCCGCCTTCCGAAGGAACAGGCGGGCTGGATAACCCGCAGCAATCCTCCGGGGCTGCTCGTGCGCTGCCGTGTCCGCGGCGCGACGGCTCACCTTGGTGAGGATCGACGAAAGGACCAGCTCGAGATCCGCCCGTGCGGCTGCGTCTCCGAGCTCGTCGAGGCCCACACGGAGGCCGTCGAGCTCGAAGAGTACGTGCGCATCGAAGAGCGCCATGTCCTCTGGCCCGTATCGGCGGCTGGCGCCGCTGCGAGCGCGCCGTCGCGTGTCGGCGAGGCTCGCGACCTCCTTGGCTGCAGTGAGCAAACGTTCGCGTTCCGCAGCGCGCATGCCGCGTGATTTGAGGTGAGCGAGGCGCACCGCGAGTGGGTTCGCGTCGACCCCGATGGCCCTGCGCCCCGCGAGCCTGGCTTCGACGAGCACCGTGCCACTTCCGCAGAAGGGATCCAGAACCCGAGCGGTGGGAGGGGATAGCTGCTCCACGAGGCGTCGCGCCGTGGAAGGATGCATCCGCGCCGGATAGCTATGGAAACCGTGCACATGGGCACGGGCGGCCTCCTCCGCGGTCAGGGCGCCCTCGACGTCGAGCGCATCAGCGAGCTTCGTGGCGGTGTCCGGATCTCCGGTCAGGCGCGTCGGTCCGCCTACGTGGGTCAGCGCACGCCGGTCACGGCGTTCACTTTTTTGCGGTGTCGACATCGATCTCCAGACCTCGCGTGCCCAGGGTCGCTTCCTCCAGCGCGAGCGCTTCCTCTTCGGCCGCGGCAGCGAGCGCTGACGGCTCTGCCCCAGCGGTCGTCTGGTTTGCGGTGGCCGGAGCAGGTCCCACGCGGAGGCGCTGGGAGTACACCATGTTCCCGTCCTGCGTCACCGTCCCGCGCACGACATCGTTCACCTCGAGAAGGGCCAGCAACTCTTCTGCCTGTGCGTCCCCGATGCTCAGGGCCGCGGAGAGCTCACGGCTGGTCAATGCCTGCTGGCTCTGCGCTGCGACATCCGTTGCAGCGGCGAGCCATGCAGCGTCCAGAGAGGGGGCGATCTCACGGCCTCGAGCGCGCGCCCGGGCCATGGCCCAGAGCATGAACATGACGAGCGGGACAATGGTGAGCGCTCCCGCGACGAACAAGCCCGTGCTCGCGCCACTGATGAGCAGGAACAAGGTGAGGACAAGAAACGCGAAGCCGAGCATCAGTCCGCCGACCACCGAAGCGATCCGCCAGAGGCTACGGCCAGAGACCGCCGTCTGAGCCCGCTGGAGCGCGGTGGCTTCACGACCCGAGCGGGGAAGCCCTCCAGGGGACGGGGGCACCCGCGGGCCTCCGCAGACATCGCAGCGGAAGCGCAGCTCGGTATCCCGTGTGACGCCCGAGGTTGCAGCGCAATGTGGGCACACGTCCTGCCGCTGGCTGGTGCCACAGCGAGGGCAGCGTTCCGCTTGCAGTGCCACATCTGCCCCACAGGCGCTGCAGTGTGGGTTCGCCGCGATGTTCGGGTTGTTCATGCGAGACCCGCAACCTGCCCTGGCTTCGCCGTGACCACGGCGCTGCGCAGCGCTGCTTCAAACAAGCTGCGTCCATCCGCTCTCCCTTGGAACGCCTCGCTCATGCGCTCCGGGTGGGGCATCAGGCCGAGCACGTTTCGGCCAGGTCCTCCGACAACGCCAGCAATGCTCAACATCGAGCCATTGGGATTCGTCTCGGTCCAGCATTCCTCATCGGGAGTTCTCGCAACTCGTCCTTCCTCGTCACAGTACTGGAAGGCGACAGAGCAGCTGGCTTCGAGCGAAAGCAACGTTTCAGGGCTGGCCTGGTAGCGCCCCTCGGCGTGTGCCACGGGCAGTCGAAGCACCCGCGGTAGACCCGTGGTGAAGGGGCCCTCTGCCTGTGGCGTCACGAAGACATCGCGGCACTCGAAGCGGAGGTGTGCGTTGCGGGTGAGCGCCCCAGGCAGGAGGCCCACCTCCGTGAGGATCTGGAACCCGTTGCAGACCCCCAGGACCAGTCCTCCACGCTCTGCGTGCCGCCGGATGGCTGCCACAATGGGGCTGCAGCGAGCGATTGCTCCAGCGCGTAGGTAGTCACCATAAGAAAAGCCGCCGGGGATGGCGCAAAGGTCTGTACCGGGCGGCAGCTCGGCATCACGATGCCAGGCGATCGATGTCCGAACTTGAAGGACGTCGCGCAGCGTGCGGACCATCTCGGCGTCGGCGTTGGAGCCAGGGAACAGGATGACGGTCGCGTGCATCTCGCGATCGACGTAGCCCGGTTGTCCCTCCACGGCCAGTGGGTCGAGAAGGGTGCCGTCGAGCAGGCCGTGCCACCCGGTTCACCCGAGCGGCTTCACGGTGTCGACCCGATGTGCCAGGATGGCGTCATGCGTGGGCGGTGGTCGCAAACCACTCGGTCGACCGCGACCCTGCAAGTAGCTGGTGGATACGCGGTGCTGTCGGCTTTCGCGATCGCCCTGGCCCTGATCCTTCGGGACGGGGTTCCCTGGGAACACCCGCAGCCGTGGGCAGCGCTGAGCAGCCTTGCTGCCGTGGGCAGCAGTGTTGCGCTGGGGCTGGCACTTGCGCTGGTGATCATCGTGACGACGCGGGCGGCAGTACCTCGATTCCGCTGGGCTCGGCAGCTCCACGAAGACCTCCGGCCCGTGGCTCGGGAGCTTTCGGCGGGGCAGATCCTGCTGCTTGCCGTCCTGTCGAGCCTGGGTGAAGAGCTTCTTTTCAGAGGGCTCGCGACCCCCCTCCTGGGCGTCGGGCTGAGCGCCGTCGTCTTTGGTGTGGCGCACCAGATCAAGGGACCCAGTCGGTGGGTCTGGATTGCCTGGGCGACGCTTGCGGGCGCGGGCTTCGGCGCGATCTTCGCTCTGACGGGGTCCCTTCTGGGACCTGTGCTCGCGCACGCCGTCGTGAACGCAGTGAACCTCAGCTACCTGCGCGCCTATGATCCAGGGGCACCCGAGGGGCATCCGGCGTGAATCATCGCTTCTTCACGTTGCCGTCGGGCCTCGGGGGCAGCCGTGGCGCTGGACGTGGGGGGACCAGGGGCGGTGGCAGCGGGGGCGAGCCCGCCGAGTAGCCGCGGGAAGAGGGCATCGGGACCCCTGCTGCCCGGGCCAGAGAGCGCAGCGAAGGGGGAGGGCCTCCGCGACGACTCGAACTCTTCGGCCCGGAGGGAGGAGCTGATTCGAGGTCGAGCAGCAACTCGAACGACGCGGCCCCGTCGTCGGAGAGAGTCAGCGCTGTGCCCGGGCGCAGGCCACGTGACGAGGGGGGGGAAAAATCTTCGGGCGAAGGTGGCGGGCCTCCCAGTGCAGTGGTCCCGAACTTCGGTTCGGGTCTGCGCCGTGAGGGTGGCAAATCGAGGTCCGCGCGAGCGCTCTCGTCCTCGAGCCGCGTCGCTTCGAGCAGGTAAGCCGCGATGGTGCGCCGTTCGGACGGCGGCTCCACATCGGCCGGATGGAACGAGAAGCGCCCCACTCGCCACGCGAGCATGTTGCGCAGCACGGAGAGTGGGGGCACCCGGAGCGCTCCCACGGTGCCCCTCGCCAGCGTGCCCTCGGCAAGCTCGAGGTGCGCGCGGCGCTTCTTGCTCGTCACCTCGAAGAGTCCGGTGCGCCGCTCCATCTCCAGCACGGTGAGGACCGTCGCGACCGACATCTGGCTGAGATCTCCCTCGATGGCCGTCTGCTCGACCGCTGGCGGGATGGAGAGCAGGCTCTCGCGCCGGTGGCGTAGACGCGAGGCCATCTGGACGAGGGCTCCGATCTGAGCGACGACCTCGTTCACCCGGAAGGGCTTGGTCATGTAGACGTCGGCGCCCACGTGAAACCCCTGCAGGCGTGACTCCTGGTCATCCAGGCTGGAGAGAAAGAGAAACGGCGTGACCGAGACCCGTGAAGGGTGCATGCGTACCCCCCGCGCGACCCAGTAACCATCGTGGTCGGGGAGATCGATGTCGCAGACGATCGCCTCGGGTTCGAGTGCGCAGGCTGCGGAGAGACCGTCCTCTGCAGTCTCGCGTACGGCGACCTCATACCCCGCGTCACGGATCGCCGTTGCGAGCAGGCGTGCAACCCACTCATCGTCCTCGATCACGAGCACGACGCCGCTCGGCATGGGCAGACGAAGGTACACGTGGCCCTCGGGGGAGGCCAAGGTGGATCCGCGACCTGGGCGCTTGCTCCGCAAGAGCGGGCACAACGCCTCCATGCTCGACCAGTGGACTCTTGCTGGGCGGCGCAAACCGAGGTTGTCAGGTCGCCCCCTCACCGAGGCTTCGGCTATAACAGGGGAAACGATGGGTGCTCTGACTGGCAAGAATCGAGTCCTGGTTGCGATGAGCGGGGGAGTGGACTCCTCCGTGGCGGCTGCACGCCTTTGCGACGCCGGGCACGATGTCGTCGGCGTGACATTGCACCTCTGGGACTATCCTGACGATGGGGTGAAGGGTCGCTGCTGTGCGCCCGAGGACCAGCATGATGCCCGGCGGGTGACCGACATGCTGGGCATCCCGCATTACACTTTCGACCGCCGCGAACTCTTCCAAGAGCATGTCGTCGCTCCCTTCGTCGACGCCTACCTGGAGGGGCGCACGCCGAGTCCCTGCGTATCGTGCAACCGCTCGGTGAAAATTCGTGAACTCTTCACGCTAGCCGATCGCCTCGGCGCGGCGGCGATTGCCACGGGGCATTATGCGAGGGTGGTCCGTGAAGGGGGGACCGCCAGACTTTACCGCGGTCGGGATCGTCACAAGGACCAGAGCTACTTCCTCCACATGCTCCGAGCGTCCGAACTCGATCGCTTGATCCTGCCGCTCGGTGACTCCACCAAGGAGGAGGTCCGAGCGGAGGCCATCACGCGACGGCTGGCTGGTGCTCACAAGGGCGAGAGCCAGGAGCTCTGCTTCGTCCCCACGGGGCGTTACGACGCCTTCGTCGCCGAGCGTGCGAATGCTCGGATTCGCCCTGGCCCCATCGTGGATCGTGATGGGCGCGTGGTGGGACAGCATCATGGGGTCCATGCTTTCACCGTCGGACAGCGCAAGGGGCTCGGGGTGGCGCTGGGTCGACCCGCGTTCGTGGTTGGTCTGGATGCCACGGCCGCGACGGTTCATCTCGGTGACGAGACGGCGCTGCATGCGGGCGGTGCCACACTGAAGGACACCGTGTGGGATGACGATGTGGTGTTTCCTCTCCAGGCCGAGGTGCGTGTTCGCGCGCGGCACGATGGCGCCCCAGCCGTGATCGAGCGCCATGTCGATCCAATGGGAGAAGCCTCCTTCGTGGTCCGGTTCGTGTCGCCGGTCCGGGCGGTCTCCCCGGGGCAAGTGGCCGTCGCTTATCGAGGCGATCGGGTGCTCGGTGGCGGAACGATAGAGGCTTCCCTTCCTTCGTCGCCCCAGTCTCGAGCGGCGGAAGCGCCCATGAGTCCCCTTGAGGTGGCGCCATGACCCGAGCGAGCCACGTCGGGCGCAGCTTCACCCTGTGCGGGCTCCTCGCCCTCGGAGCGCAGGGGTGCTCTCTGGGCCAGGGCGAAGGAAAAGTTCATAGCGATCGGTTGCTGGCTCGCGAGTGCTGGGACACCACCTACGACCTACAACCCGATTTTTTCGCCGCCGTCCCCTACCGATCGACACTCCTGGTTCGCTTGCAGCGAGGCACGGATCTCCAGGAGGTCTCGGACGGACTGGGAATCCTGGTCGACGATGTCGATGCCATCCGCAACGGCATGCTCGGCGTGGAGCTTCCCGTCTCACTCCCCGTCGGTGTTCAGCCTCCAGGAGCACCGCCGCGCGAACCTGGAGATCCTGCGTCGCTCGTTCACATGTCGCTCTACCTGCAGCAGTCGTGTCACAACCAGAACATCGTGCTGTATGCCGTGCGCGGACACATCGTGTTCAACGATCTCTTCAGCGGCGATCCTCACGAGAAGAATGCCGACGAGAAGTTCACCGATGCGACGTTCGACGTCTGGGTCGGCGACCCCCGTGACGCCCCGGTCGGTGCGCCCCCGGATGCGATACCGGAAGAGCTTCAGTCACACGTCACCGGATACTTCCGTTTTTACTTCGAGCGGGGTCAGCCCGGACAACCCTTCCCCTGAAGTCTACCATCCGCCAGTGTCCCACCTGTGGGACACAAGACTCCTCCCTCGCCACCGCTCCATGATCATCGGGATCGTTCGAGGGGGGTCCGGAAGGGGGCTGGAATGCCCCGAGCCTGTTCGGGCCTCCTTCCATGGAGGATCATGCGAGGTGATCCTGGCGACGGGAACCCGAGCGCGACGCGATCGGGGGATCGCCTGCTGGGTTGCCAGCCTTGCAGAGAGAAGAACGTCGGCCCGCTGTCGACGCAATTCCCCTACAACGTGGCGAAGTGCCGCGCTCTCGCGGTAAAGTAGCGTCCTACTCATGGCCCAACCTCCGCCTCGACCCGCTGCACGTATGGGCGGACCAAACAGCTCCGGGTCGACCAGCAGCTCATCGTCCCGTTCGAAGGATTCCGACAAGACCCCTGGGACGTTCTTCCTTGGCCGTTACCGGGTCGTGGACGAGATCGGCGTCGGTGGGATGGCGAGCGTGCATCTCGCGCGCATGGATGGTCCTGGCGGGTTCCAGAAGTGGGTCGCGATCAAGCGCATCCACCCGCACCTGGTCGAGGACGACCAGTTCGTCGACATGTTTCTCGACGAGGCGCGCATCGCGGCAGGCATCAATCACGCCAACGTCGCCCAGGTGTTCGATCTGGGTAAAGACGACAACACCTACTGGATCGCCATGGAGTACCTCCACGGCGAGCCGCTTCGTGAGGTGATGCGTCGTGCCGAAGAGCGTGGTCTACAGCTCTCGCCGGAGCTCGCCGCTCGCATGTGTGCCGACGCAGCCGAAGGGTTGCATGCGGCGCACGAGCTTCGCGGCAAGAACGGTCAGCTCCTCGGCCTCGTTCATCGCGACGTCACGCCGCACAACCTGTTCATCACCTACGACGGCTACACCAAGGTCGTCGACTTCGGCATCGCCAAGGTCGCCGATCGCCTCTCATCGACCCGAGCCGGCACGCTCAAGGGGAAGCTCGCCTATATGTCGCCCGAGCAAGTCTCGGGCGTGAAAGACATCGATCGCACGACCGACATCTTCGCGCTCGGTGTGGTCCTGTGGGAGCTGACCACGAACCAACGTCTGTTTCGCATGGATACCGACCTCGACACCCTCGAGAAGGTGCAGAAATGCGAGGTGCCACCACCGTCCACGCTGATCCCGAACTACCCGCTGGAGCTCGAGGCCATCGTCCTCAAAGCGCTCGCCAAGGATCGGCGTCAACGCTTCGCCACCGCGCGTGAGTTCTCGAGGGCCCTCCAGAACTTCCTCATGCGCCGTGGTGCCTACGTCGGTCCCGAGGAGGTCGCGCAGTTCGTTCGGCAGGTCTTCGCGGATCGAATCGAGAAGCGGGAGCAGCACCTCGCCTGGGCGGCGGAGGTCACGTCGACCATCAACGTCGATCAGCTCAAAGCCACCGGAAATCCCAGCGTCGCTGGAGGGAGCGGCGGTGGCAGGGAAGACGACGACGACCTGCGACGATCGCGCGGCAACGCCCCGCGCTCGTCTGGCTCTCCAGCGAGCGGGATCGGTCCCATCGGTCGCGCTGCGCAGGTCGAGTCGCAGATGGCTGCCAGCTCGCTGATGGACGACGATGAGGACGTCCCCACGACGGTCGCCAACCGCGATCAACTCGAACCTCGATCCGTCGGACCCGAGCGCATGGGGCCACGTCCAGCCGCAGGAATGCCGGCCCTTGGCGCTGCAGGCCCGGGAGGACACCCGCACGGCATGGGGATGGGGCGTCCACTCCAAGCCGAGCCTGGACCGACGGGCGCACCGCCTCGTGCTCCAGCGACCATGCAGCTCCCATCGATGGCGGGACCGGGGCCCTCTCCTTACGGCGCCCGCCCCCCGGGGAACCCGTATTCCCAGCCGCCGCCTTTCTCGGCGTCTTCGCTCGACGAACGAGACGATGATCTCGGCGCGACCCTGGCGCTACCCAGCACGATGGGTCTGGGCCCCTCTCCGACCGATCGACCGCGACCCGCTTTCGGTCCGGGACCAGCTGCTAGCCAGCTTCCTCAGGGCATGGGAGGGCAGGGCATGGGAGGGCCGAGCTTCGGCGCTCCTCCCTACAACGGCCAAGGGTACGGTGGGCCTCCAGCAGGTCCGCAGGGATATCCCGGTGTGCGTCATGGCGGCGCTCCCAGCTTCGGTCCCGCTCCGACGGGTCCGCAGCCTCCAGCCACGCAGGCGTTTCCCATGCATTTTCCTCCAGGGCATCAGCCGCAATCTCAGATCGAGACGGCGCTGTCGTTGCCTCGCCCTGATCCGGCCGCGCTCTGGATGGCTCAGCAAGATGCCGCCAAGCGCGGACAGCGACGAAATACCGGCGTGATCATTGCGGTCGTCGCCCTGACGGCGCTGTGTCTCATCGGCATCGTCGCGCTGGTCTACTTCAAGATGCAGCGGACACAGGCGCCTCCCCCCAGCGTCGCACCGGCCGCGGATACGACCATGGGGGCCGCGTCGCCTCCATCCGCTCCGACTGAAGCAGTGGTCGCGGCTCCGCCCCCTGAAGCGCCCGCCGACGATGCCCCTCCGGCGCAGCCCTCCGCATCGCCCACGGCTGCTGCGGCAGCGGCTCCAGCCGCGCTCTCCGCGCCTTCCTCGATCACGGCTACAGCCGCGGTAGCTCCCGCCAGCTCACCCAAGCCCGTCACCGCCTCAGCGCCAGCGGCGGCGGCTTCGAGCGAGCCCAAGGAAGTCCCTGGTTATCTGACCATTCAGTGTGATCCGCAGTGCGATGAAGTACTCGACAACGGCCGCAGCCTCGGTCCTTCGCCGGTCATGCGCGTCGCGGCTTCTCCTGGACAGCATCGGGTCACGGGTCGCAAGGGGACCACGAGGAAGGTCATCTCGGTCATCGTCGTCTCTGGCTCGGTCTCGGCGCATCGCATCGCCATGAAATGATGAAGAAGCTCTCCGAGCGCGGTGGCGGGGGATCCCGTCGTGACCGTGCGAGCGTGAGGCCTGTTACGCTCTCGATCCAGGAACTGGCCGCTGGCGGCTCAGGCATCGCGCGCACCGAACAAGGCGAAGTCGTCTTCGTCCCCGGTACGGCATCTGGCGACGTGGTCGAGGCTGACGTCGACCGTTCTGTGCGACCTGCCCGTGGCAAGGTCCTGCGCGTTCTGACTCCCGGCCCTGGACGCGTCGAGCCTCTCTGCGCCTTCGTCACGAGCTGTGGAGGATGTGACTGGATGCATCTCTCCGCTGCCACACAGCAAGAGGCTCACGCTGTGCTCGTCCAGCGGGCCATCAGGCGGACCACATCGGACGTCGCGCTGCCTCCCCTTCGTGTCCATCCTGCGCCCCAACCCTTTGGATACCGCACCCGGGCCCGGCTCCTGGCAAAGGCATCCCGAGGAGGCTCCAGGCGAGGCAGTGGGCGCGGAGTTCATGGCACGTCCGGCATCGGTGTCGGTTATCGCGCTTCGGGAACGCACGCGCTCGTTCCGGTGGATCGTTGTCTCGTCCTGACTCCCTCTCTGGATGCCCTCTTGAGCGAGCTTCCGGACCTCCTCGTCGGTGCGACTGGAGAAGGCGACGTCCTCATCGCCGCGGGTGCAGGTGGGCGTCCCGTCGTGGAACTCGCGTGGCGTGGTGAGCTCGCTCCCTCAACCTGGCAGCAGCTGGACCAGCGGGTTGCGCAGGGAACCTGGGCTGGCGCCCGCGTCGCGCTCGAAGGCGTCAACCGTCCGGCATCCTTCGGTGATCCACGACCAGTCATCCAGGGGGCAGACGGGGCGCCTCTCTTGCTGTCTGCCGGCGGCTTTGGCCAGCCTTCTGAAGAGGGCGCCTCGGTTCTCGCGCGGCGCGTCCACGAGCTTGTCTGGCTCGACGCCCCGTCGCGGCCCCTTCACCTGCTCGAGCTCTTTGCGGGGAGCGGGACCCTCTCGGTCCTGCTCGCGCGCGGACCGAACGCTGCTGACGCGGCAGATGGCGAGGCGAGCCTCGCCTCCTTCGTCGCCATCGAGCAAGGTGCCGAGGCCGCTGCCTGTCTTCGCGAGAACCTCGCAGCTCGGGGACTCTCGGGTAAAGTCGTCGTCGCTGATGCCGATGCCACCCCCATTCCCCCACGGGTCGACGTGGTCGTCCTTGATCCTCCCCGGGGTGGTGCCAGCGGGGCTGCGGCTGCGCTGGCGGCATCGAGCGCGCGCGTCGTGGTCTACGTCTCTTGCAACCCGGCCACGCTTGCGCGCGACCTCGCCTTGCTCACCGCGTCTGGACTCATGATCACCCACCTCGAAGCCGTGGAGCTCTTCCCACAGACCAGCCACGTCGAAGTCATCGTCCGGCTTGCTCGCCGCCCGGCTCGTGCCGCTGCGCTATCTTGAGAGCAGATGATCCACAACGTTGACGATCGGCTGCGCGAGGAAGCACGCCGCTTCCGTCTGGTCTTCGCCTGCCCCGACTGCGCCTCGTTCGACCCCGGCGCTCCGGACCTGGGTGACCCCCCGCGGTGCTCGCTCGGGTTTCCCGTCGAGCCGCACCTCTCTCAGGACCTGACCGCGCGCGAGCAGGTGATCTTCTGCAAAGCCTTCGAGCTCGGGTGAGCTGATGAGCGGGCCCAACGGTCTTCCCTCGCGAAGGGGCCGCTCCCACCCCCCCTCGCTGCGGCGCCTCGCCGAGCGCCTCATCCGTGACGAAGAGCTGCTTACCCGTGGCGATGTGGTCCTTTGCGCCTGCTCGGGTGGACCCGATTCCACGGCGCTGCTGCACGTGCTCGGCCTCCTTCGGCCTCGCATCGGTCACCGCGTGATCGCTCATGGCGTCGACCACGGCCTCCGGCCCGAGGCATCGGCGGAGCTCACACTCGCGGGCGATGTCGCTACCTCCCTCGGCATCCCGTTCCAGATCACCCGCATCGATGTGGCCCCTGGCGCCAACCTCCAGGCCAGGGCGAGGAACGCACGGCGCAGCGCGTTGGCCCGGGTGGCGCGCGCCTCGGGAGCGCGGACGATTGCCACGGGTCACACTGCCGACGACCGCGCCGAAACGTTTTTGATCCGCTTGCTCCGCGGTGCGGGGCCCCGTGGCCTTGCCGTGCTGCCCCCGAAAGCGCCCCTCGTGCTCCCCTCCATCTCCGTCTCGGTTCCGCCCTCCGTCTCCGTTCCACCTGGGAGCGAGCCCTCCAGTTGTGACGATGAAGGAGGAGAGGAGACCTCTCGACCCCCCCCTGAGCGTGGGGACGAAGGGGACCTGGAGCTGATTCGCCCCTTGCTGCTCGCTCGTCGGAGCGACGTCCTGAGCCACCTGCAGCGGCATCAGCTCGTTTTCGCTGAAGATCCCAGCAACCTCGATCCCCGGTTCCTCCGCACCCGCGTTCGTTGTGAAGTGATTCCTCTGCTCGAGGGCCTCTCCCCGCAGCTCGTTCAGCACCTCTGCGCGCTCTCCGACATGCTGGCGACCGAGCGGCCGGACGATGAAGCCCTCCCCATACCTCTGGGCAGGGCGCAACGTTTGGCGGTGGATCGAGCCCGTAAGCTCGGGCGTCCCGTACGATTGAGCCTCCAGGGAGACCGAGAGTTCACCCTGGACTTCCCTGGAGGTGAAACCGTGCTTATTGAGGAGAAGCGGGCGCGCCGCCGGCCGTGAGGCCGCGCTGGGCGGCTGCAGCCGTCCGGGCGCCTGGCACACAACACGCCTGGGCGGAGCTGCGCAGGTGGCATGATGGTCGGAACACGCGTACCCTTGAGGACGTGGTGGCTCGTCAGTAGCGAGCCTTGAGGTCACTCGTGAAGCAATCGCACAAGACGCTGCTGCTCTGGGTTTTGCTGATCATGATGTTCTTGGCGATCTGGCAATTCCTGAGCCCGGATCGCCCTCCCGCCACACCGGTGGCCTTCAGCGACTTCCTGACTCAGGTTCAGGTCCAGGACCGAGAGCATGAGCCCCACGTCGAGTCCGTCACCGTCAAGGACCGCGAATACACCTTCTGGGTCAAGGACCCGAAGAGCGGCTCCAAGACCAAGAAGGTCACGATCGGCCCCGAGAACAACGAGGACCTGACCAAGCTGCTCTACGACAACAAGGTCGCAGTCAGCTTCGAGAAGGAAGACGCCTCGCCGTTCTGGTCTGGTGCGCTCGTGACCATCCTGCCGATGGTCTTCCTGCTGGTGATGTTCTACCTGTTCATGCGCCAGCTTCAGGCGGGTGGCGGCAAGGCGATGAGCTTCGGCAAGTCGCGCGCGCGCCTCCTCAGCGAAGCGCAGAACAAGATCACCTTTGCCGACGTCGCTGGTATCGACGAGGCGAAGGACGAGCTGGAAGAGATCATCGCCTTCCTCAAGGACCCGAAGAAGTTCCAGAAGCTCGGCGGCCGCATCCCCAAGGGCGTGCTCATGATGGGCCCTCCTGGGACGGGCAAGACGCTGCTTGCCAAGGCGATCGCGGGCGAAGCGGGCGTACCGTTCTTCTCGATCTCTGGCTCCGACTTCGTGGAGATGTTCGTCGGCGTCGGCGCGAGTCGCGTGCGCGACCTCTTCGAGCAAGGGAAGAAGCACGCCCCCTGCATCATCTTCATCGACGAGATCGACGCGGTGGGTCGCCACCGCGGCGCGGGTCTCGGCGGCGGCCACGACGAGCGCGAGCAGACGTTGAACCAGCTCCTCGTCGAGATGGACGGGTTCGAGTCGAACGAGGGGGTGATCATCGTCGCCGCGACCAACCGCCCCGACGTGCTCGATCCGGCGATCCTGCGCCCTGGCCGCTTCGACCGGCGCATCGTCGTCAATCGTCCTGACGTCCGTGGCCGCGAGGGCATCCTCCGCGTCCATACCAAGAAGGTTCCCCTGGGGACCGACGTCGACCTCGACATCCTCGCCCGCGGTACCCCCGGCTTCGTCGGTGCCGATCTCGAGAACTTGGTCAATGAGGCAGCCCTCCTCGCCGCGCGCCAGGACAAGGACATGGTCACCATGGGTGACTTCGAGATGGCCAAGGACAAGGTGCTCATGGGCGCCGAGCGCCGGAGCATGGTCATCAGCGAGGACGAGAAGAAGACCACCGCGTATCACGAGGCAGGTCACGCCCTCGTCGCCAAGCTGCTCGAGCCGCACGCCGACCCGGTCCACAAGGTCACCATCATTCCTCGTGGACCCGCACTGGGCATCACCCAGCAGCTCCCCAAGGAAGACCGCTTGAGCATGTCGCGTGAGTTCGCCAAGGCGCGCCTCGCGGTGCTCATGGGGGGTCGCGTCGCCGAGGAGATCGTCTTCGGTCAGTACACGACAGGCGCCGGGAACGACATCAAGCAGGCCTCGAACCTGGCTCGCCGCATGGTGACCGAGTTCGGTATGAGCGAGGTGATCGGCCCGATCTCCTACGCTTCCGACGAGGAGTCGGTGTTCCTCGGTCGCGACTTCACCAGCCGTCGCCGCGACTACTCCGAGACGATCGCCAACCAGATCGACGATGAGGTCCGTCGCTTCGTGATGGACGCCCACAACGAGGCGCGGCGCATGCTGAGCGAACAGCGCGAGACCCTGGAGAAGCTCGCCATCGCCCTGCTGGAGCGCGAGACACTCGACGCCGAGGAAGTCGACGCCATCGTCGCTGGGCGTGAGCTACCGAAGCGCGATCGGGTCGTCATTCCCACCTACGCAGATCGCGAGCGTGCAGCGAAGGAGAAGCGGCGCGCTGCCAGCATCTTCGGCGCCCCCAAGCCCGCGCCGAGCACCTGAGCCTCGGTCGAGGCAGGTGAGTGAAGCCCCGGGGCGCAACGCTCCGGGGCTTTCGCTTTCTGGAGAGACCCTGGTCGCGAAAGGGACGTCACGCTTGGCTGGTGCTTCGAGATGAACCGCGGCCCTTGAGCCCTCACTTCTCGTCGCGGAGGTGAGTCTCCTGTCCTGGTAGCCGCTACTCGTTGCCCTGCTGAGGCTAGCGAGCCGTGTTCACGGCACGCGCAATGTCGCTTGCAGGTAACCGAAATGTTGAAGATCCGCAGGGCGACTCGCGGCGGTGAGGATGGTCCGGGCTCCTTCGCCGAACAGGAACAGACCGTAGCCCACCTCGATGCGCAGCGGATCCCAAGGGGTGAGCGCCACGACGGCGTCGATCTCATGACCGAGGACGCGCGATTCGTTGCCCACGACCGCACCCACGGGAAGCAGCCGTGAGGTCACCCAGCGACCCGACGCCTGTGCGAGCGCTGCGAAGGTGTAACCAACGAGCACCGACAGCTCGTCGAGCGGCCGTACCTCCACGGTGCCCGAGCCCTCGATCAAGTTCGACCACCCGTAGAGACCCATCAGCCCGATGTGGCGACGTTCGTCCGGCAGGATCGGGTCGAACCGCGTCTGTGTCTCACCGGGGGCCAGCTCGCCATCGTCGCCTGACGCATAAGCGCCTCGCACACCGAACTTCAGGTGCCCTGGTAGCGATGTCTCGAGCCCAGCGCGCGCTGCGAGTGCAAAGGCGGAGAGCGGCCGATCCTCCCCGTACGTCGCGATGCGGCCGAACTGGTAAGCCCCCTCGACCGCATAGCTGAAGCCTCGGTGCTCTCCGAACACCCGGCCGTCGACCACGAAGGTGTCCCCGGGCGTCAGCCAGCTCGGCCGCGGCTCCCGCACGATGCGCGCGAGGCCCGTCAGCTCCACCTGGAATAGCGGCGCGATGTGCCACACCGCATCGAGCCCGTAGAGCTGTGCCCCGGTCCCTTCGGAGATAGGCCGGCGCGTTCCCGCCACGGAAGGCGGAGTTGCCCCGGGGGCGCTCAACAGCGCGGCCATGGCTTCGATGTCGATGTCGCCGAGCTGCACGCCGAAGCGCATCGCGTCCAGCGAGCGCGGCGTGTACGCCCAGTCGCTCTCCCCGAGCAGCCGACCATCCCCCCAGACCACCCGCTGTCTACCCATGCGGAAGAACGCCCTCCGCCCGGAGCGCGTATGGACGTCGAGGTACGCCTCCCAGGGGGCCGTCGACGGCAGCTCGGACTGACCTGGACCCAGGAAGATCGTCTCCGGACTCCCCCAGAGTCGCGCGTCCTGTAGCGTGAACACGCCGGTCAGCGCGCCACGGTCCACCGTGAGGCCCAGCCGCGCGCGCTCCCCGACGACCCACTGCATGTCGGTCTCTGCCCGCGTCTCCGCGACCGGGGGCAGCGTCGTCCCGAACCCCTCGGCGAGCACAGCACTCGACCCATACACTTCGCCGCCGGTGTCGATGGGGTTCGAACGGAGCTCGCCGCGGGTCCTGAGCTCCAGCTGGGGGCGGAACGACCAGCCACCGACGACCACGGCCTCCGACCAGGGTGAGGCCTGCGCTGCTGCCTCCGTCGAGGTGACCGCGAGCGCGAGAAGCACCGAACCCGAGACGGCCTGAGCGAGCTGGTGAGAGCGAATCATCGGGAGAGAGCGCCCCGGCGCGTAGCGCTGCTACGCCCCTCGAGCGGTCCGGGAGGATAGGCGTGGCCTCGCTCCCGCGACAAGGGGGAGGGCAGCCTGGAGCCCCGAAGTCGTTGCCGCGTCAAAACTCGAAGTCGTCACTGCCGCCAGCGGGCTTGGGCGGTGGTTGCGCTGCGGGAGGTCCACCACGTCGCGGCGCCGGACGCCCTGTGGGACGCGCCCCGGAGCGCTTCGTATCGCCTCTGGCCTCGCCGGGAGACGCTCCCGTTTCCACGGCGATGGCCAGATCGAGCACGAATTTCGACACCAGCGCCGCTTGCAGATCGGTCCCCTCCTTCGCCTCGGCGAGCACCTTCCCGGCTGCATCCAGCTCGCGCTGCACCTCGCGGCGCTGCGACGACGGCGCCGACGCGAACGCCATCGAGAGTTCTTGATCGAGTTCCGCCCTTTTTCGTTCCAGCTCCGTCACCCGGCTGGCGAGCTGGTCGAGCTGCTTCGACACCGATAGGCCGCCTTTGGCCGAAGCCTCGAGCGCGTCCAGGATCTCCTTGCCGTCGTCGTCCAGGCCCTTCTTTCCACCGGCCCGCACCACCTTCACCTCGGGCGTGAGCTGCAAATGGAGCAGCACACCCTCCTCACGTAGCTTCGCCGCCCGCGCCCGCGCCGCGTCGAGCACCACCTCGCGGCTTGCCGCCTCTTGCAGCCCCAGCGACCGGCTCAGCCCGGCCCGTGCGCCCGACGCGAGCGTCTCCGCCTCACGCGTCTCCTCGTGCGTCGCGAGCACCTCCTGGAAGAACGCATCGTAAGGCGCGCTCCCCGTCGTCACTTGCGACCCCTGCTCGATGCGCGTCCGCGACGGCGTCGAGCAGCCTGTGACGGCACCCAGGGCCAGGCTCAGCGCCACCACCGTTGCACCACCACACGCGGCCCAGCCTCGCAGCAAACCGGCGATCAACCGCATTGCATCACCACCCCCCACAGCTCGTAGATCGCTGCCGGCTTGGAGAGGAACACCGTACCCACGTAGCTCCCTGCCACCCCCAGGATGCCTTGCCCGAAGTTTCCTGCTGGCGGAGACAGCGCAATCGGATCCCCGATCGGTGTCAGATCAGGCCCCAGCGTCAGCGCGCGCATCGCGCGGCTCCCGGCCGGACCCTCGGTCCACACGAGCACCCACCGACCGTCCGCGAGCCCCGCGATGTCGGGAGCGAAGGCATCGCCACCGGGCCCACCCTCCGGCAACGGCAGCACCTCGGTCGCTGCGGGCATCTGCCCGAATGGCGCCCGGCCCAGCCGGATTTCCCACGCCTTGCTGCCGGCGGGCCGGTCGGCGAACACCACGGCCACCTCGCGCCCGTTCCAGCCGAGCGACGGCTTCCCCACCGAACCGCCCGAGCCAGCTACCTGCATCAGCTCACCGAGCGCCGAGCGCGCGGGATTCATCCACCCGCCCCATACACCCCCGTCCCGTCGCAGCAGCAGCGCGTGGCCCTTCTCTCCCGCCTTCACCACCCGCATCGCCTCGGCCTCACCCCCGACCTTCGGCCACACGGGCGTCATGGTCCCATCGGCGCGCTCGCTCGTGACGATCCCCCCTTCACCGAAGCCCACCACCAGCGGCTGCGGACCGGGCACGTAGAATGGCGACTGAACGCCCTCTTGCCCATCCAGCGTCACCACGAACGCCTCCGTCCCTCCCGGCGTCGGGAACACCCGTGAGATGGAACCACGGGCGACCTGTTTGAAGGTCTCCGACACCCCACCCTTTGCCAGATCCACCTCCAGCCCCATCGCCTCCGTCTGCGTCCGCGCGTAACCCACGAGCAGACCAGCGCTTCCCAGGGCAGCCATGTCGAACGGCGCGCTCTTGTCCACGAGCGGCGCCCACTTGCGCGGCTGCCTCGACACCCAGCAAGGCCTCGGCGGACCTGCGGGGGAGGGACTCGACGGCCCCAGCGCGCTCTCCAGCAACCCAGCGTGCGCTACCTCCACGCGGCCTCGATCCCCCACCGAGCACCGCCCTGCCAGGAACGCGATCAACACCAGCACGATCAGCGTCCCGCCCGTCCCCAGCAGGGATGACACGGGAACCCGCACCTGCGCGTGCAACAGCGACCCACCGGAGCGCGACCCAGCCGTCCAGCTCTCCGGAGAGCCCTCGGGCGCCCTCTCCTCGGGCACCTGGGACGCCCTGTGCGCCGGCGTCGCCACCATCGACGCCACCGTCGGCATCAGCGAACCACCGCTCCCGTTGACGCGCCCACCACCCGCTGCCGCCACGCCTGCTGCGGTGACCCCACCCGGCACGTGCCCACCGGGAAGCGCGCTCTCTCTCCCGCCGGGAAGCGCGCTGTCCCGTTGCACGACGACGCCTCCTGCTGGAGGCGTGTTCCCCAGCGATCCGGCGGGGATCAGCGCGGAGGCCAGTGTCTCCACCACGCCGCCCGACTCTCGGCTCCTCTCCGAAGACCACCGCCGCGGCGCGGCCTCTCCCGCCTCGTGCCCCACACCCGACGCCCGCTCCGCGGCCACCTCGCCCCGCGGCGCCACGCCGCCCGCGGGCTGCGTGATCGGCGCCTCTCGCTCGGACGACGCCGACGCAGCGGTCGAACTCCCTTGCGGCTCGCCCCCCGGAGACCCCCTGTCCACGGGCGCCCCGGCAGCTCGCTCTCCGCCTCCGCCTCCATCGGCAGCGCGCGGTGCCCACCCGAAGCGGCTCGCCCCGGCCGCATAGCGCAGCTCCTCTGGATGCCCCAGGGCTGGTACAGGGGCCGCGGCGTCGCTCGGATCCGCCGTCAGCGTGGGAGGTGGCGGCAGATTACGGCCGACGGGCCGTTGAGGCGGTGGTGCCGCTGTCCTCCCTGTGCGCGGCACCTCGCCGGCGCGAGGTGCCTGCCCCTGCATCGCGAACCCTCGCGCCTCCGGGGCCTGCGCCGCATGGGACCCCAGCCCAGGAGACGTCTGCGGCTGCATCGCTTGCCCTTGCACCGCATGGGGCCCTTGCCCCAGTGCCCCCGACCCCTGCGCCCGGTGCGCCTGTGCCCCGGTCCCTTGCGCCCCCTGAGCCAGCGTTCCGGTCCCTTGCTCCCCTTGCGCTGGCGTCCCTCGCTGCGGAGCAGGGCCGCGCACCGCATGTCGTTGCGCTGCGCCATCTTGCGCCCCGAGCCCAGCGTTCGCTCCAGCCCCTGCCCCACGACCGCTCGTGGCCCGCGCCAGGGCCTCCTCGACCGTCCCCGCACCAGCCGGAGCCCCACCCTTGCGCGGCTCCGCGGCGCCCGAAGGCTTGCGCCCAGGCATCTCGATCAGCGGACGACGGGGAGCTGCCTTCTCCTGAGAACCCTCGGGACGCTGCGCCCCCGCCCGCGTCGCCCCACCCGCACCAGGCGTCGTGTTCCCCCCGAACAACCCGGGCACCCTCGGCGCTGGCGGGATCACCCCACCACCTGGCAACCCCGCTCCAGCACGCGACTCCGACGGACCGAACTGGGGCGGCCGGGTGATGATCGCCCGCGCTCCTGGTTCGGGCGCTCCACCCACGGCGGGCATCGCGATCGGCGGCGTGGACGCGCTCGATCGCATCGCCTCGATCGCTTGCCCCTCGCCCTCCAGCCCCACCAGCGTCTGCATCACCGCGCGCGCCCGCGCCTCGCCCGCGCTCACCCGAGCCCGCGCCGCGCCCCGCGTGATCGCGGGTGACGTCGGGAGTCCCCGCTCGGCGGGCACTGGCGCTTGCCCGGGCGCTCCGGGCGCTCCAGGTGACTCCTGGATCACCCGACCTGGCTCCGTCAGCGTTGCTTCGGTGATCGTGTCCAGCTCACCGTCGTCGCGCGTCAGGATCACCTGCGCCAGCTCGGGCACCTCGTGCGCGGGCGCCCACGCCGACATCCCCCGCTGCCACACCAGCGTCGAACCGGACAGCAACCCGCTGGCGAGCGCCTCGTGCAGCTCCTCGGTGCTCACGCGCCGCTGCACGCCGAGCTCGTCCGTCCAGCGCCACTCCTCGGGCGTGCTCAAGGCCGACCGCTCCTCCTGGCTTCGCGACGGCGTCTCCCGGGCGGAATCGTCACGCGCCGATGGTATCGCGCGCGGCCCGGGACGCGATGCACTTTTCATCCCTGCGCAACCCGACGGCATGCGGCCCCGATACACCGCCATGCGCCAGCGTCCTGTCCCCCCTCGCCTGGCTTCCCTTCTGTCCCGCGGATTCCACGCCCTCCTCGCCCTTGGCGCCCACGCCCTGAGCCCACCGACGTGCGCCGCCTGTGACGCCCCTCTCGTCACCCCCACCGACCTCTGCCCGCCTTGCGTCGCCACGGTGCGCTGCGTGACCACCGATTCTCTCCAGGACGTCGGCCTCCCACCGACGTGCACCCCGACGCCCCTGGTCGACACTTCCACCCTGCTCGTCGCGCACGCCGCGTACGAAGGCGCCGTCGCCGTGGCCTTGCGCCGCCTCAAGTACAGCAACCGACCCGATCTGGCCCGACCCCTCGCCCGCATGCTGATCCAGGCAGCTCGAAGCGCCGAGCTACGAGCCGACCTGATCGTCCCGGTCCCCTTGCATCCACGCCGACTGGCCGACCGGGGCTACAACCAGGCCGCGCTGCTCGCCACCCACCTCGCCAGAGACCTCGGCACAACACTCATGGCGCGCGGCCTCTCGCGCCTCCATGCCACACCGCAGCAGGCACGTCTCACGCGCGAAGAACGCCTGCGCAACGTCGCGGGCGCCTTCCGTGTCCGTCGCCCCGCGGACCTCCGCGATCGCACCGTCATCCTCGTCGACGACGTCGCCACCACGGGCGCAACCCTCGCAGCATGCACACACGCCTTGCTCCACGCCGGCGCAGTGGCCGTTACCGCCCTCGTCGTCGCACGCGCGACGACCGACCTACGAGCGCCCCCCACGGAGATCTCAGCGGCGCTCCGAGCGGCGGATGCGCATCTGGACCCCGTGCACACTCCTCGCGCACTGCTGTCTCTCTGATGCACACGACAGGCATGCGCCTTCTGCCACCCTGACCGTCGATCGCAGGAAAACCTGCGCGTGCTGGGTACGATCCCCCGCGGACGCAACCAGCTTCGGTGCAGACACCGAGCGCTCTCTTCTCCCTCGTGTCTCCGGATTCGCCGCGTTCGGGGCGAGGCTGATCGTCCCTGTTTCTTGCAACGATCCCATCTACATCGCCCGCATACCGGTCGCCTCTCCCGACATCCATATAACAAGTATGCTCGTGAACGCTGCCCGGCCGGTCCAGCCACTCTACCAACTCCCTCGGCGCGGATCCTCTCGCGCGCTCGCCGCGGGCGCTCTGGATACGCTTGGTCTGCTCGATCGACTCCTCTGGCTTCGAGGCCGGTGTCGCGTGCCGATCCTCGGCGTGTTCACCTATCACCGCATTGCTGAGCCCGATGGCGTGGGCGAGTTCGACACAGGCGTCGCAGAAGCCACGGCGCGCGAGCTGCGCGAACAGATCGCCCTCATCAAGGCGCACTGCACCGCGCTTTCCCTCTCCGAACTCCGCCAGGGGCTCCGCGGCGGCCACCTGCCTCCAAACCCCGTACTGATCACCTTCGACGACGGCTACCGCGACTGCCACGACGTCGTGCTCCCCATCCTCCGGGACGCAGGCGTCTCCGCCACCTTCTTCATTCCCACCATCTACCCTGGCGCCGGCCGCATCTTCTGGTGGGATCGCGTCCATCTCACCCTGCGCCGCTGTCGTCGTGAGGTCGTGGAGCTCGCGTATCCCGTCCCGCTCGTCCTCCACCCCACGCGCGCCCCGCGGGCCGCGGCCGATCGCATCACCGCCGCGATCAAGCGCACCCCTGGCGTCGACATCGAGCGCTGCCTCGCCGAGCTGGAGCGCGCCACCGACGTCACCCTCGGCGTCGACGAAGAGCGCAAGCTCGCCCAGGCCACCATCATGGACTGGCCGCACATCCGCGCCCTCCGCGCTGCCGGCATGGACGTGCAGTCCCACGGCCACCGCCACTGCGTGCTCAACACCATGTCGCCCGACGAAGCGCGGCGCGACCTCATCTGCTCCCGCAGCGTGCTCATGGATGTCTTGGGCGAGCCTGTCCACGCCGTCGCCTATCCCGTCGGCTACCCCCTGGCACGTGCCCACCGCGCTGCGGTGCAGGCCGCGGGCTTCGAGATCGGCTTCACCAACAACACGGGCCTCTGTCTCACCACCGCTTGCGATCCTCTCAACGTCCCGCGCGTCGCGATGGATCGCGGCCAGGTGGGCGCCTTGTACAAGCTCAAGCTCCTCGCCGGAGAGCGCTACGGCCCCTCGGCCTGAGCGCCCGCCCTTTGCCCGCCTGCGCAGCGCCCTGCGACGCACGCGCGCCCGCGCCCGCACACCACATCACCCTTGCACGCCCCTCCCAGCGGCACATCGACCGCGCACTGGAGCTGCGCACAGTGCCCAGCACACTCCGGATGCTCCACCTCCGCCTGCGACTGCCGCGCCAGCACCGCCAGCGTATCCACCGCGCGTCCGCACGGCCCGGCCACCCGCGGCGGCACACACAGCCCGCTCTTCGTCGGCCCCAACCCCGCGCAACTCAGCCCCGACACGCATTCCAGCGCAGACCGACACCGCGCCCCCTCCCGCAGCGTCCCCCGCACGATCCCCTCGCACGAAACTGGCGCCCGCGGCGTCAGCCCCCCGGCCCACGCACACCCCGACAGCGCGCTCTCCATCGCCGTGCGGCACCGCGCCACCGCTTCCTCCTCGACGACCACCGCTCCAGCGCGCAGCGCCTCACTCAGCGTGCGCGCGCACTCCGCGCCCGCATGGAACCCCTCGGTCCCCCCCCGACAGGCTGCCTTCCGCGCCGACGGCAGCGCATGCAGCGCCTCGCACAGGCGCACGGCCACCGCCTCTGGCGCCTCTCCCGTCACCGGATACACCGGACGCACCTCATCGGAGCCCGCGCCCGCTTCCGCGCCCGCGCTCGTGCTGCCTCGCGCGTCACGCCCTGCGCCAGCGTGCGCCGTGCTTTTTGCGCCGGCCCCCGCCACCGCACCCGCTGCACCCGTCGCGCTGGCTCCTGGCCCCACCCCCGGATCCCCGCCCGCCGACTCACGCCCGCACGACCCCCCGATCAGCACGAACACCAGGACACCGCACAGCCCGCTCCACGAACCGCGCAGCCCGCTCAACGCGCAGCTCCCGTCCCCCGAGAGGACCCGCATCCGCAACCAGGCCAGCCGCACCGGCTCACGAGCTTGCCGACCACGTGACCTACCGCAAGGCAATTCGTGCCTGGTCGACCTCCTGCCACGCCTGCGATAAGACCGACTCCCTCGACGCCCGCCGCACAGGCCCAGAGGCGCCCCCGCCCCCGCCTGTTCGCGCCGTGCCTCCACCTCCCCGATGGCCGCCCGCCGAGCGCTCCCCCCGTTCCCTCTCGTCGTGGCCCTCGCCGTGGCCCCGCTCGCGTGTGACCGCGATCGCCCTGCCGTCTCGTCGAACCTTCCCACGTCGTCGGCCTCAGTCCCTCCCTCCACCCCCCTGACCGCCGCCTCGGCAACAGCGCCTCCTGCACTCGAACCCCGCCGCCTCGCCCTCCAGGATCCTGCCGGCGCCACCCCGGCCGATCGCGACCTCCGCGCCCTCGTCCAGCGCGCCACCCGCACCGACTTCGACCCGGATGCCTGGGTCCTCCTCGGCCACGCCTGGGTCCGCAAAGCCCGCCGCGCCAGCGACCTGCGCCTCTACCGCAACGCCGACGCCGCCGCCGCCCTCGCCCTCGAGCGCGACCCGCGTCATCGCCCGGCCCTCGGCCTCCGCGCCCTGATCCTCCTCCAGCAGCGCCGCTTCACCGACGCACGCGACCTTGCCGAGCAGCTCCTCGCCACCGACCCTGACGACGCCCTCGCCCTCGACACCCTCAGCGACACCCTCCTCGAACTCGGACGCTTCGACGACGCCGTCCGCGCCGCCCAGCGCCGCGTCGACCTCAAGCCCGACCTCGGCGCCTACGCCCGCGTCGCCCACCTTCGCTGGCTGCGCGGCGACATCGTCGGCGCCAAGCAGATCTTCCGCCTCGCCATGAACGCCTACGACCCGGCCGAGCCCGAGCCCTACGCCTGGGTTCTCGTGCAAGCCGCGATGCTCTTCTGGCACGAAGGCGACCTCGAAGGCGCCGACCGCGGCTTCGACCGCGCCCTCGACGCCTCCAGCGACTACCCACCCGCCCTCCTCGGCAAGGCCCGCGTCGCCCTTGCCCAGCGCGACACCTCGCGCGCCATCTCCCTCCTCGACCGCGCCGTCGCTCGGAGCGCCACCCCCGAAGCCCTCTTCCTCCTCGCCGACGCGCACCACCTCGCCGGCCCCTTCAAAGCCCCCAGCGCCCCTGCCACACCCGACGCCGCAGCCCGCGCTCAGACCGCCGCCATCGACGCCGCCCGCCAGTCCGACCCGCGCGCCCTCGCCCTCTTCCTCGCCGATCGTGACCCGGCCGAAGCCCTCCACCTCATCGAGGCCGAGCGCGCTCACCGCGGTGGCAGCGGCGACCTCTACACCGAAGACGCCTACGCCTGGATCCTCCACCGCGCCGGCCGCCTCCCCGAAGCCCGCGCTGCCAGCGACCGCGCGCGCACCCTCGGCACCCGTGACGCCCGCCTGCTCTACCACGCCGGCGCCATCCACCTCGCCGCGGGCGAGCACGCCGACGCCTCGCGCCTTCTCCAGGCCGCGCTCCGGCAGAACCCCCACTTCGACCCTGCGGGCGCTGCCGATGCTGCGCGCCTGCTCGCGCAAGCCCGGAGTCCTGATGCCTCGGCCCCTTGACCGCTGCCACCAGCACCTCCTCGCCGCCCTCGTGGTGCGCCTCCCGCCGTCCCTCGCGGCCCTCTTCTTCGCGGCCCTCTTCCTCGCGTTCCCCGCGCTCGCCTCGGCGCATGAAGTCGGCCTCTCCCGCGGTGACTTCGTCGTCGAAGGTGCCTCCGTCAATGGCGAGATCACCTTCGCCCAGCGCGAGCTGGCCACCTTCCTCCCAGGCCTCGACCGCGACCGCGACGACACCCTGAGCGAGAAGGAACTCACCGACGCCCACGATCGCATCGAGCGCGCCGTCATCGATCGCATCCAGGTACTCGGCGACGGCAGCGCGTGCCCTGGCCGCCTCCTGTTCGCGCTCCCCGTCGAGGGCGACGGTGTCACGCTCAAGGCCACGTTCTCGTGCTCCGCGCCCCCCGGCGAGGTGCGCTTCGAGGTCGGCCTGATCGAGGATCTCGCCTTCAACCACCGCCAGCTCCTCCGTGTCGGCGGCGGCCCTCGGGTCAGCGAGGCGCTCCTCTACCGCAAGCGCAAGACGCTGACCGCGCCCATCGCCGCTGCCGTCGTCGCCCGCCCTTCGGCCCCCGCAGCCTCCGCGAGCCTGCCCTCCGCGCCGACCCCAGCGCCCGAAGAGTCAGCCCCCTCCACGGCCCTCGACCTCTTCCTGATGGGCATCGAGCACATCCTTCTCGGTATCGACCACCTGGTGTTCCTGTTCGGCCTCGTCCTGCTCGGAGGCCGTCTCCGCGCCATCCTGCTGGTGGTCACGGCGTTCACGGTGGCGCACTCGATCACACTCGCCCTCGCCACCCTCGGCATCTGGACCCCCAGCCCGCGGCTCATCGAGCCCGCCATCGCGCTGTCCATCGCCTACGTGGGTGTGGAGAACCTGTACATCAAGGACGCCGAAGGCCGCTGGCGCATCACCCTCCCGTTCGGCCTCATCCACGGCTTCGGATTCGCCGGCGCCCTCCAGGAAATCGGGCTTCCCCGCGCCGAGGTGCCGAAGGCGCTCCTCTGCTTCAACCTCGGCGTGGAGGCAGGTCAGCTCGCCGTGCTGGCGGTGTGGCTGCCTCTCCTCGCGTTCGCCCGTCGTCGTGGCTGGCTGACGCCCCGTGTGGTGCGACTGACGAGCGTGCTGATCGTGCTCGCTGGTGTGGCCTGGTTTGTGGAACGCGTCTTCGGCGCGTGATGCTCAGCTCAGGATCGACCCCCCTCACCCTCCGGTTCACTCCCACCCCCCTGGCGCTCTCGCGCCCTGGCGGTCGCCGGCTCGACCGCCGTCGTCGGCTCGTTGCCGCCCGCGCTCCCGACCAGGGGCGGCGGCGCGACCGAGGGAGGCGCGGGGACGAACATGCGGGGTTCCCCGAGCGAGCGCGCCATCGCGGCCAGCTCGGGGTACTCCTGGGCGATGCGCTCGAGGAAGGCCGCGCGCTCCGAGCCATCCGGGGCATTCGCGGTCCCGCCCGCACGGCGCAAGGCGTTCCAGAGGACGTAGTACCAGGCGGACAGGGAGGCGTGCGCTTCCAGCAGATCCCGGAGGGTCTCCTCGGAAACGATGACGTTCTTGCCCATGGTCGAGAGGAACCATGAGCGCGACGCCGTGTCCAGCGGGTGACGAGGCGAGCCGGCCGTCCACGCCCGTGCTGCGGGTGATGACGTACAACGTCCGGTATTTCGGTCACGCGACGCGGGGGATCGCGACGACGTCTGCGGCCATCCACCGGATCGCGCGGTCCCTGGCGCATCTGTCGCCGCTGCCCGATCTGATCTGTCTCCAGGAGGTGGAGACGCAATCGCTGCGGTCGTCGACGATGAACCCGCAGTGGCACCCGGAGGAGACGCAGCTCGAGCGCCTGATGCTGGAGTTCCACGCGGCGCTTGCGGAATCAGGTCGAACCGAGCGCTACTTCGCCTACTACTTCCCGGCGCACACATACCGTCTGACGATGCGGACCAACATCTACACGACGGGTCTGGCCGTGATCGCGCGCGACACGCTGCAGGTGGATCATCACAACGCGACGCAGCCGCACGACATCACGTTTCGTCGTCGGGTGCGGCGGTTGAAGCAGACGCGGATCTGCGCGCACGTGTCGTTCCGGCATCCGAGCGGTCAGACGCTCGACATCTTCAACACGCACCTGAGTCTTCCGAGTGTGTTCTCTCGGGAGTTCTGGACGGGTCAGGCGCGGATGGGGTTCGGTCCGAACCAGCTCGAAGAGGCGCGGGTGCTGGCGAACTTCATCCAGCAGGAGCAGCGGAGTCCGTTGTTCGTGGTGGTGGGGGACTTCAACGCGCTGCCAGGGTCGCCGGTGGACAGGTACCTGCGGGAGGAAGCAGGGCTGGTCGATGCGTTTTCACGGGTGCAGCGGGTGTCGGTGGAGGAGGCACGGGCATTTCCGACGGCAGGGTTCATGAACCTGCGGATGCACCTGGATCATGTGTACTCGTCGCCAGGGCTGGAGTGGCTGGACTTCGAGGGGACACATGCGTTCGGGCGGCGGGGCGCCTTTGCCGGGTTGTCGGATCATGTGCCATTGATCGGGCGGTGCAGGGTCCCAGCGGTGGAAGCGCTCCAGGGGACACGGGCGTCTCCAGCGGCTTGAGCGGCGCTGGCGGGTTGAGCGGCTCCAGTGCCGTCGTCGATGAGTGGGGCGAGGGGGCGTGAATTTCAGACCTCTCGATGGCTGTCGCGCGTTTGCGGACGCAGGAGAGAGGCTCGGTGTGAGTCCGCTGGGGGCTCGCGAGGCTCGGTGTGAATCTGCGGAGGGCTCACCCGGCAGGTGGGTGAGGGGATGGTCTCTCTCTCCTCGTCCTGGTCAGCTTCGAGGGGTGAGGTAGTGGCCTTCCGCGATGTCTGCGAGCAGCCCGGGATGGGTTGGCTCCCACTGCAGAAGGGCGCGCGTACGCGTGCTGGAAGTCGGGTTGTCGACGCCTGCGAACCTTGCGAGAAAGCCCAGGTGGTGCGGGGCTTCTTCCGGGGTGATGCTCTTTGCTGGGAGCCCGAGTCCCTTGCCGATGGTCTCGGCGATGGCGCGGAACGGCACGCCCTCTTCGGCGACACCATGCAGTCGTGTGCCGGCGGGCGCGGACTCCAGCGCGAGCCGATAGAGACGCGCCACGTCGAGCGTATGCACGGCTGGCCAGACGTTCGAACCATCGCCTACGTAAACGGAGAAGCCGGTTTTGCGTGCCATTGCGATGAGGGACGGGATGAAGCCTGCGTGGTCCAGCGTGCTGTGCACGGTCGGCGGGAGGCGAACGGACGAGGTACGTACGCTGCGCTGGGCCAGGGCGATGGTGGCGTTCTCGGCGTCGACGCGCGGTCCGGCTGGCATCGTGTCTTCCTCTGTGCCAGGGCGACCCAGCTTCGCGAACGCGAGTGCTGCCGTTCCTACGGTGGTCACGAAGGGCTTGCCGGAGTTCACGAGCGCCTCGCCGATGGCGTGAAGGGCGCGCAGCTCCTGAGTGGCCGCCGTTCCGTACCCTTCGGGCGAGCCTGAGAAAGCGGTCTCGTGGCTGAAGGCGAGGTGAATGACGCCGTCCGCTCCGGCGGCGGCAGCGCGCAGGCCGTCGAGGTCGTCGAGATCGCCACGGTGCACCACCGCACCGGCTGCGACGAGCTTCGACGCAGAGGCGTCGGAGCGAGCGAGACCTACGACGTCGTGCCCCTGGGCGAGCAGCTCCGGGACGAGAGCAGAACCGATGTGACCGGACGCGCCGGTGACGAAAACGCGCATGGGCCGTCTCCTTATGTCAGAAACTGACATCAGATCTACGGTGTGATGTCAGTCTCTGCAATCACAAAGGGTGACGGATGTCAGTTCCTGACGGAGGGGCTATGGTCGGCTGCATGGGCCGCTGGGAACCCAACGCACTCGAACGGCTGCAGGAGGCGGCGATGGCGCTCTTCCTGGAGTACGGATACGACCGGACGACCGTCAGCGAGATCGCGGCTCGGGCGAAGCTCACGGAGCGAACGTTTTTTCGGTACTTCACCGACAAACGAGAGGTCCTCTTTTCGGGCTCGGAGCAGCTCGAGAAGCTCGTCGTCGATGGCATCACCACCGCTCCGAAGTCGATGGCTCCTCTCGACGCCGTGGTGGCCGGGCTCGAGGCGACGGCGCCGATGTTCGAGCAACGCCGCGCCCACGCGCGTGAGCGACAGGGCCTCATCGCGGCGCACACCGAGCTGCACGAGCGAGAGCTCATCAAGCTCGCGAGGCTGACGTCGGCGATGGCTGCATGCCTACGTGAGCGCGGCGTCCCCCAGAACACGGCGAACCTCGTTGCCGAGATCGGGATCGTACTCTTCAAGAGCGCGTTCGAACGCTGGGTCAACGGCTCCAAGAAGCATGATCTGGCGCACTACGTCCACGCGACGCGCGTCGACCTCCGGCTCGTCGTCACCGGAAGCTCCGCGAAGTCTTCCTCGACGACGCCGCGGAAGCGCGCTCGATCGCCCGGCCGCCCGGGCAGCGCTTCGACCGCGTGAGCGCACGCGGTGGCGTCGTCGATGCGACGATGGCGCGCTGAGGGTCAGCGATCCTTGTGGAACTCGGCGATGACTTCGATGGGGCCGACGATGTTGTCGTTGAACTCGTCGAGCTTCTCGGCAGGGATCCAGTACTCGGTGTGCTGGGTGCCGCCAGCGAGCTGCTCATCGTATCTGGCGAGATGGTCGGCGCGGACGTGGAAGCGGGTGACGTAGCCGGAGCCGCTGGAGGGCACGTTCCAGTCGCGGGCGATCTTGCGCGCGTACTCTTCCTGTACGACCGGGTAGAAGATGGGCTGGTCGGGGAGGCGTGGGGGAAAGCGCTTCCAGTCCGTGGCGCGGAGGAGATCGAGCTCAGCGGGGCCGACGGGGCGGTACAGGACGATGGTGTCGGTCATGGTGCCGTTTCCTGCGGTGGATGGCGTAGCGTCGCATCGAGGGAGGCCCCGAGCGCTCAGCGGTAGTGGCTCTCGTTCGCCCCTTCCCAGGGCGGCGCCAGGTACGGGAACGTGTTCAGGAACGACCGATCGTTCGCGCCGACGCCGTCGCCGATGTTGAGGCCCACGGTGCCCGTGAGCACCAGCGTCAACGAGATGTCGGTCACGTCGGTCTGCTCGATGGTGTTGCCCGGGATGAGCGGGCGACCGTTGGGGTAGATGGACTGCATCCCCAGGTCCACGCGCAGCACGTCGGCCACGGAGGAGATCGTGTGGGAGCCCAGGATGGGCAGGGCCAGGTTGATCACGTCGATGATGTCGGTGCGGTTCGTCTTCAGCTCGGGGAGCTGCGCGGCGTAGGCGGCGAGGGGCTGACCGGCACCGTAGAGGCCCGCGTACTCCGCGTTGCGCACGAGGACCGGGTTCAGGATGTAGGCGCCGAAGTTCGCCATGTCGTTGCGGGGGTGCGAGGCGTTGTAGCGGTCCTTGTCCTGCAAGCCGATCACGATGTCGTTGATCAGCGGCAGGCCCACGCGCGAGACCTGCACCCAGGGGCCCAGCTCGTCGTGCGTGCCGTTCGCCCGCAGCACGCGCACCTTGCGCCGGCTGGCCGATGCCCAGATGCCCACCGTCTGGGCGTTGCTCGGGCCTTGCGTCACCGGCCCGCCGTTCGCGCGGGCGAGTGGGATCTCCAGGGCGATGGTCTGCACGTTGTAGCCGCCGAGGTGGTTGCGCGCGGTGCAAGGCGGGTTGGGCTGCACCATCAGCGGGCACAGGCCGCCGAGATCGTAGAGGTGGCCGAGATCGGCGTAGAAGCCGTCGTCGCGGGGGCCGACCCACACCCGCCCCTCGTTGCCCGGCAAGGACCGCAGGAAGGTCGAGCTGACGGAGTACGCCGGGTAGCCGGAAGGAGGCGCCTGGTACACCTGCGCGTTGGTGCGCGGGCCGATGTTCGGCGGCGCCACCGGGGCGTTGCTGATCAGCGTGGTCGTGACGCCGTTCTCGATCTTCACCAGCGTGTACGTCTGCACCGCGCCGCTGATCTGCGCGAAGAACTCGTTGCCACCAGCGGGCGTGGGCATGCCGGCTGCTGGATCGACGTAGTCCGGCATCGTCGTGGCGAAGCGGACCTGGTAGGTGATCGCGTCCTCCAGGCTGGTCGGACCGCGCACGAGGTGGATCTCGTAGAGCACGTCGTCCGAGAACGAGTGGTAGTTCGGTCCGCCAGCGGGTGGCTGGAACGGCACGTAGCTCGCCAGGATCACCAGGTTGCTGCCCTGCACCCAGGCGTGCAGATCGGTGTTGTCGGCCGACGGGTCCCTGGCGATGGCCGGTGCCTCGCGGTGCGACGCTGCGTGCGCTGCATCAGGGAGCGCCAGCGCGCCGATGGCGGTGACGGCGGCGATGGCGGCGCGGGTCCACCAGGCGGGCTTCTTCATGGTCCGAGATCCTTTCATCGCCCTCACTCCTTGAACACGAACACGCGGCCCGTTCCCCCGGCGGTGCTGTCGACGAAGCCGAACACCTCCGCATTCCTTGCGCGGTGCAGCCCTGCGGGCTCGTGGTGCGCGCCGATCAGCGTGGTCAACGTCTCCGGGTCACCGCCTGCGAGCGGGATGACCTGCACGGCATCCGTACCTGCCTGCGGATCGCGCGCCGAGACGAGCAAACGCTCACCATCCCGCGACAACGCGACCCCGCAAGGCACACCCACGCGCAGGCCGGAGACCAGCTCGGTGGCCAGACCCTCCTCGATGGTGAAGACGGCTGCGCTCTGATCGTGGCTTCCTCGGGTATCGCAGACGTGGATCACGCCGCTCTCCGTGATCGCCACCCCGCTCGGATCGACGAGTGGCGCCCCCTTGTACAGCACCGTGCGCGCACCACCCCCGAGCGGCAGCGCGAAGACCGCCACCTGCCCATCGGCGGGATCGACCCCCGTGAACACCAGCCGCTCCTCGCCCTGGGCGCTCACGTGCACCTCCAGGTTACGCGGCCGCGTGCCGTCGCCCCCTTGGAGGATGCTCACGCTACCCGCCGTCGTGATCTCGAAGAGCCGACCCGCGTCGTTGGCCGCGTCGACGGCCGCCCCTGGATCCGCGACATAGAGGCGCTGCCCATCTCCACGAACCGCGATCCCGAAGGGCGCGACGAGACCCGAGCCCACCGCGATGGTGGACACGGACCCACCCGCCGACGGGACCGCGAAGACCCCCGCGTTCCCCGTCGCGTCGAGGCCTGTGAAGTACAACCGATCGCCCGAAGGAGACGGCGTGACGTCGAAGGCGCGTGCCGAGGCCACCTCGGTCACTTCGTAGAGCCCTTCGTCGCCTCCCGCACCGCCGCTACCGCCCCCGCCCGCGGCCCCGCTGCCGCCCACGCCACCAACCCCGCCCGCGCCCCCCAGGCCTCCGGTGCTGGTGGTCGTGGTGGTGCTGGTGGTCGAGGTCGTGCTCGGCTTGCTCTCGTCCGAGCAACTGCACCCTGGCTGCAACGCGCCACCTGCCACGAGCACACCCACCAGGGCGATGCGGTGCCACCCGCGTTCCTTCGCGTCCGCCATCCCCGTGTCTCCTTCCCCAGACCGCCCCCGCGCGCACCGTACTACGTGCCACGGTCCACCCCTGCTTGCCTAGGGGAGACGTCACCGTTCCGCCGTCGACCCTCGGCGCGACCGGCCGTATAAGGCCCCCATGTTCGATACGGCTCGTCCGGTGTACGCGCAGGTCCTCGAAGACATCCGGTCCGCAGGGCTCCACAAGGAGGAGCGCATCATCGCCACCCCTCAGGGCGCGGTGATCCGAACGACCGATGGCCAGGACGTGCTCAACTTCTGCGCCAACAACTACCTCGGCCTCTCCTCGCACCCGGCGGTCCTCGCGGCAGCGAAGCAAGCCATCGACACCCACGGCTTCGGCCTGTCGAGCGTGCGGTTCATCTGCGGCACGCAGGACCTGCACAAGCAGCTCGAAGGCACCATCGCCCGCTTCTTCGGCACCGAGGACACCATCCTCTACTCGTCCTGCTTCGACGCGAACGGCGGCCTCTTCGAGACCCTGCTCGGCGAGGAGGACGCGATCATCTCCGACGCCCTGAACCACGCCTCGATCATCGACGGCGTCCGCCTCTGCAAAGCCGAGCGGCACCGCTACCCGAACGGCGACATGGAGGCCCTCGAGGAGGCGCTGAAGAAGACCCAGCAGAAGCGCCTGCGCCTCATCGCCACCGACGGCGTGTTCTCGATGGACGGCTACCTGGCCAAGCTCGACGTCATCTGCGATCTCGCCGAGAAGTACAACGCCATGGTGATGGTCGACGACTCCCACGCCACGGGCTTCATCGGGCCCACGGGCCGCGGCACGGCCGAAGCGCTCGGCGTGCTGCACCGGGTCGACGTGTTCACCTCCACGCTGGGCAAGGCACTCGGTGGCGGTAGCGGCGGCTTCACCACCGGCCGCAAGGAGATCGTCGAGCTTCTGCGCCAGCGCTCGCGGCCCTACCTGTTCTCGAACACCGTGGCGCCCGCCATCGTCGGCGCCTCGATCGCCGTCTTCGAGCTGCTCGAGAAGGAGAGCGCGCTGCGCGAGCGCGTCATGGAGAACGCGCGGCGCTTCCGCGAGGGCATGTCCCAGGCGGGGTTCACCATCAAGCCGGGCCACCACCCGATCGTCCCCGTGATGCTGGGCGACGCGCGCCTCGCTGGCGACATGGCGAAGGCGCTGCTCGCCGAGGGCATCTACGTGATCGGCTTCTCCTTCCCGGTCGTGCCACGCGGCGAGGCCCGCATCCGCGTGCAGCTCTCGGCGGCCCACGAGCCCGCCCACGTCGACCGCGCCATCGAGGCGTTCACCCGCGTCGGCAAGAAGCTCGGCGTCATCTCCTGATCCCTCCATCGGCGCCTGACCTCCCGCCGGCACCTGTCCTCCTCGCCGGGCCTGACCCCAGCAGTGCTGGGGATTGGTTCCTGTTTGTCTCCAATCGACCTGGCACGACGCTGGATTGGTTCCGCCGCGTCTCCAATCGCACTGCCTTGGCGGTTCGTGGGTCACGCAGTGTCCTCCCGAGGGGCGGGGATTGTGTATCGACACGAAAAACGACGCTCCGACATGTGGAAACGTCGTCCGAACCGGAGCGATGACGGTTTCGACATGTGGAAACGTCGTCCGAACCGGAGCGATGACGGTTTCGACATGTGGAAACGTCGCCCGAACCGGAGCGATGACGGTTTCGACATGTGGAAATGTCGTCCGAACCGGCGCGATGACGGTTTCGACATGTGGAAATGTCGTCCGAACCGGAGCGATGACGGTTTCGACATGTGGAAACGTCGTCCGAACCGGAGCGATGACGGTTTCGACATGTGGAAACGTGATTTTCGCTGGCGGAGCCTGCTCCGCGACCTCGGGGATCGAACGAGGCGCTGGTTGTCGCTCGGGCGGAACTCCGTGGGCGGAGGCGCGAGATGGGCAAGCGTGACGATGGGCAAGCGTGACGATGGGCACCGCGTCAGGTGATGCGGTGGCGGGTGGGTTCTGGAAAAAAGAGGAGGAGGACGAGAGGGGAGGGGAGGGTCAGTAGCGGATGACGACCTTGGGGTAGCGCTCCATGGTCGACTGGAACGACTTCGGGTCGAACTCCGCGAAGTTGACGATGGTGCCCTCGCCGCGGTTCAGGATGACCTCCCAGATGAGGTCGTGGATGTTCGGGTCGCGGGACTCGAGCAGGTGGCGGGTGATGTGCCACGTCTCGAAGATGCGGCGGCCGACGACGCTGTGGAGGCTGATGCCGTCGACGATGAGGCGATCGAGGTTCTCGATGATGGCGTCGCCGCTCTTCAGGCCGAAGAGGATCACGTCGCCGCCGCGGCGGACGGCGCCGATGGCGTTGTTGACGCCGCTGTTCACGCCGCTCATCTCCAGCGCGACGTCGACGCCGACGCCGTCGGTGTACTTGCGGATCCGATCGGTCAGCTCCGGGTCGTGGGCGTGGGGGCGCTCGGCGCTGGTGGGGTGGGGGCGCAGCACGACGTCGGCGCCGAGGCGGCGCGCCATCTCGGCGTTCCGCTCGGAGGGCTCGACGCCGATGATGTGAATGGCGCCCATCGCGCGCGCGATCGCGACGGCGAACAGGCCGATCGTGCCGCAACCGACGATGGCGACGCGCTTGCCGCGCAGGTTCACCTTGGTGCAGGCGTGGACGGCGTTGCCGAAGGGCTCCTGCACGGCCGCGACCTCGGGGCGGATCTTGGTGACGTCGGTGCGCCAGAGGTTCTTCGCGGGGAGCTTCACCAGGTCGGCGAAGCAGCCGTTCTCGCTGATGCCGATGATCTTGTCGTCGGCGCAGACGTGGGTGTCGCCGACGCGACACTGGTAGCAAGCGCCGCAGGGGATGTGGCTCTCGGTGGAGACGAGATCACCGACCTCGAAGCCGTGGGTGCGGCGGGCGTCCTTGCCCACTTCGACGACGCGGCCGAGCAGCTCGTGGCCGATCACGCGGACGTTCTCGTGATCGCGGTCGAGCGACTTGTGGATCATGTCGCGGAAGGCGGTGCGGAACCAGATGCCGCGGTCGGAGCCGCAGAAGCCCGTCATGATGGGCTTGATCAGGACGCTGGAGCGGTCGTGGTAGTCCTTGGTTTCGTCGATGGCGGGTCGAGCTACCTCTTCTCGGCGGAAGCCGACGGTGCTCTCCCATGGATCTTTTTGGCGGTCGTAGGTCAGCGCCCACATCGAATCGCTCATGGAACCAGGCTCCTGCTTCGGATGGCAGCGCGCACCTTGGCACGCCAGAGGCGCGCAGGCGGGTGGCGATGGGAAGTGGTGATGCGGTAGCACTGCCGAGGGCAGCGCGACAAGGTGGCGTCGCGCGAAGCCCTCGGGAGGTGAAGGGACGTGGTCGGAGGGCTATGCCCCGACCGTCACTTCTTGAGATCGGGAATGTTGAGCTTGATGGGTCTACGACGCCCTGCGTCGCCGGTGGTGCCTGCGTCAGCGGGGTCGGCTGCGCCTGCGTCGGTGGGGCTCGTCGTGCCTGCATCCGCGGGATCGGTCGTGCCTGCGTCGGTGGGGGTCGTGCCTGCGTCGGTGGGGGTCGTGCCCGCGTCACCCGTGCCGGCGTCGGTGAGGGTCGACGTGACGGTCGACACGCGGCTGTCGGTGACGCTCAGCTCGGTCCATCCCGGGCAGAGCTTGGAGACGCCGCAGGGCCAGTCGACGAGCATCCAGTTGCCGGAACTCGCCTTGAGGTTGATGAGGGTGCCTGGCCCGAGCGTGGTGAGAAGCTTCGAGGCGGGATCGGCGGCCTGGAAGATCTTGAACGCCTGCAGGGTCTTCCGGGTGCCGCTCTGAGGCACCTGGTTGGGGTACTTGGCGATCTCGTCGTCCGTGGCGGGCGCGGCTTCGGCCGTGGGGGTCTCGGGCGCGGTCTCGACCGGCTTGGGGAGGTCGTCGGTGGTCGCGGTCTCACCCTTGCAGCCCGCGCCGAAGCACAGGGCGCCCCCAACGGCCAGGCTAAGCAGCGTCTTGCTCGTCATGCGTGGTCTCCTCGAAGGCGCACGGTACACGAGACCGGCGGCCCCTGCAGCATCGGCGGCAGAGTCCCTACGTCCAGGGGGAGAAGACCAGGCTTTCCAGGGCTGGGGTCAGCGGCGGGCGGGGGGCGTGGTATCGGCGATGGAGGGGCGCTCGCGGAGGCACTGATCGAGGGTGCTCTGGAGCTTGGCGGCATCGCGGTCACTCAGGTTTCCGGGCAGCTTGGGGCGGCCCATGACGTTCACGGCGAGGCGGTCCTGGGCGATGCCGCCGCCAGGCTCGAAGCTCATCCACACGAACATGGCGCGGCCCTTCATGTTCTCGAAGGGGACGCCAGCGCCGAGACCAGCGCGCCAGCTCCTGGAGTCGTGGCTGTTGTTGCGGTTGTCGCCCATCACCCACGCCTCGGTGGGGCCCACCTTGAACGGGCCTTGAAGCACGCCGCAGAGGCCTTTGCGGCAGACGAGGCCGGCGTTGCAGTCGCTCTCGACCTTGCAGGTCTGCTCGTCGGGGTTGTCGTCGTAGAGGGTGAAGTACGACTTCTCGTCGAGGTACTCGACGTACAGCTCGGCCTGGCGACCCTCGTAGCGGTAGGGGCCGACGTGGCAGTGGGGGACGAGCCAGCCGTTGAGGATGGGACGGCCGTTGATGGCCTCGAGGGTGTCGCCAGGGATGGCGATCGTCCGCTTGATGAAGTCCTGCTCCTTGTTCTCGGGGAACTTGAAGACCATCACGTCGCCGCGGGAGGGCGGCAGGCGCGAGAGCAGGCGGTGATCGGTCCAGGGGATGAGCGGGCCGTAGGTGAACTTGTTGACGAAGATGTGATCGCCGACCATCAGGGTCGGGATCATCGAGCCGCTCGGGATCTTGAAGGCCTCGACGACGAAGGCGCGGAGGATGAGGGCGACGGCGACGGCGATGCCGATGGACTCGGCATACTCGCGCATCTCGCCCTTGCGCCACCTGCCGAGGTACTCGCCGACGACCTTGTCGGCGCGGCTGTGCGCGGCGTCGAAGGTGCCGAGGTCGAAGCGGTCGGAGGTCATCGCGCGGTCGAGGTTCTTGAGCGCCTGGTCGAGCTGCTCTCGCTCGCCCTCGGTCAGCTCGCGCTCGATGTCGCGTCTGCGGGTGCGGACGATGCGCTGCGCTTCTTCGAGGAGGGCGCCGGCGTCTTCGAAGCGGGCGCGCGCCTTGGGGGGGATGTCGCGGCGGCCGCCGACGCCGAGCGCCGAGGCGAGCGGGAGGTCGTGGCGGAAGCGCCAGAGGACCATGGCGAAGAGGGTGAAGAGGACGATGCCGACCGGGATCTGCTGCTCGGCGACGAAGTCGCGGAGGGGCTGGCCTCCGCCGGACGACGACGGCGTGAGAAGCCAGACGTTCGCCACGGCGAGGATCAGCGGTACGGCGACGATCCACACGGCGTAGAAAAGAAAGCGGAGCAGGCCGCCGGCGGTGCCTCCGGGTGGCGCGCCGCCGCCGGGGCTGCTGGCTGGGACGCTGGCGCTTCGTTCTTCGCCGTCGTCGAGCTCTTTGCCAGGGCGGGGCTCCGTGGACGAGGTAGCCGCGCCGAGCGACGGGGTCCTGGATTGATCTTCGGATCGCGGCGTCAAGGGGGGTTTATGTATACGTCACAACCTGCCGCGGCAAGCGCCCGCGCGTCGCGTCGCGCCGCGTCGTCCGGCCGGCGCGTCAGGGGGCGTCCCCGAGCTGCACGGCGTACCTGACCAGGGCGGCTCGGTCGTCGTGCGCGTGGCCACTGGGTGCAGTGGGACCTGCGGTGCTGGTGTTGTCCAGGACCAGGTAGTAGTAGCCGCGCGGCAGCGCGACGGTGCGGCGCCAGATCGCGCCCGCCGGAACCGATTCGGCGAGGAGCGGTGGCGTCGGGGGCGGCGTGGTCGCGGCCTGGGTGGTGTAGCCCTGGAGCCAGGGATCGGCCGGCCCGCGGGGGACGATGAGTACGTCGACGCTCGCCGCGCCATCGACGTGGACGGTGATGCCGAGCGCCTGGCCGTTGCCCGTGACCTCGAGGGGGCCCACGTAGTCGCGCTGCTCCTGGTGGATCTCACTGCTCTCGTTGGCGAGGATGCGCCTCTTGCTGTCGCCGCGCTCGTACGGGGTGGGTGGGCGCACGCCCTTCTCGATGAGGCCGAGGCCGAAGCTCACGGTGCTGTCGCTTTCGCGGACGACCGTGAAGCCGCGGGCGATCTCGGAGCTGAGGAGCTGGGCGCCAAAGCTGTTGGCCATGGCGCTGCCCGGAGAGAGGGAGAAGCCGCCGACGGCGAGGGTGGCGGGCTTCTCGATGAGGCGCGTATTGAAGGTGGTGGCGGTGGTCGAGCGCTGGCGGAAGTAGACGTACATGGCGCCGCCATCCATCAGGAAGTCCTGCTCGTACTCGACGGTGGCGCTGGCTTCGAAGCCCAGGCGGCGAGTGAGGTTCGTCCAGGCGTAGCCGTAGCCGCCGAGCGTGACCTGCAGGTTGCCGTTCTGGAGCTGCTGGGTCTGACACGAGTTCGGGAAGAACCGCCCCATGGCGGGGTCGTCCTCGGGGTGGAGGCGCAGCGGGACGCTGCTTTTCTGGACCTCGGAACAGATCTGCTGCTGGGCCCAGGCGAGGACGGCGCGGCGCAGCGAGAGGTTGCCGGTGTTGTTGACGACGCCGGGCATGAGGCCGAGCGCACTCTGGCCACAGGACGCCGCCGGGAGCCCGAGGAGAAAGAAGAGGAGAAGGAGCGCGCGAGCGGCGCGCGAGGCGTTCATGGTGCGGAGCATAGTCGAAGGTCACGGAGAGGGGTGGTAGGGTCGGCTCATGGGTGATGTTGCAGTCCTGGGAGCGGGCGCGTGGGGCACGGCGCTGGCCAAGGTGCTCGCGGACAAGGGGAACGTGACCCGGGTGTGGGCGCACCAGCCGGAGGTGGCCGAGAACATCCAGCGGGATCGGGTGAACGCGCGCTACCTGCCAGGGATCGAGCTGCCGGGGACGCTGCACGCGACGGCGGATCTGGAGGGGACGCTGCGCGGGGCGGAGCTGGTGCTGATCGTGGTGCCGTCGCACGCGCTGCGTGAGGTGGTGAAGAAGGCGCGGCCGTACCTTCCCCCGGGGGCGCTGCTGTGCAGCGCGACGAAGGGGATCGAGAACGAGTCGCTGATGCTGATGAGTGAGGTGCTCGTGGACGAGCTGGGGACGGACATCGTCTCGCGGCTCTCGTACCTGTCGGGTCCGAGCTTCGCGAAAGAAGTGGCGGTGGGGCAGCCGACGGCAGTGGTGGTCGCCGGGGCGAGCGAGCCCGAGACGCACGCGGTGCAGCAGATGTTCGCCACGGAGCGGTTCCGGGTTTACTCGTCGCACGACGTGGTGGGCGTGGAGATGGGTGGCGCGCTCAAGAATGTGGTGGCCATCGCGGCAGGGGCAGCCGACGGGCTGGGGTTCGGGCACAACGCGCGGGCAGGGCTCATCACGCGGGGGCTCGCGGAGATCGCGCGGCTGGCGATCACGAAGGGGGCGAACCCGCTCACGGTGGCCGGGCTGTCGGGGATGGGGGATCTGGTGCTGACTTGCACGGGGGAGCTGTCCAGGAACCGGACGGTGGGCTTCGAGATGGGCAAGGGGCGGACGCTGGAGGACGTGCTGGCGTCGCTGGGTCACGTGGCGGAGGGGGTGAAGACGGCGAAGAGCGCCTACGATCTCGGCCGGAAGCTGAACGTGGAGATGCCGATCACCAGCGAGGTCTACCGGGCGCTGTACGAGGGCAAGTCACCCCGTCAGGCGGTGGTCGATCTGATGAACCGGGCGCTGACCCGGGAGTGAGCGCTGGCGCCGCGGCGGCCGCGTCGCCGGCAGTGCAGGCGTCGTGGAGCAGGGGTGGAGAGCAAGATCGCGTCGGTCGGGGCGGTGAGCGGCGTGGCAGGCGCCGCGGCGAAGCGTGTAGAGTGGTGGGAGCATGCGACTCCGCTCTCTCGCCGGCCTGGCGGCTGCGCTCGTGGTCTCCACCTTCCTCGGTACCGCTGACGCGCAGCAGCCCTACGGCGGCTATCCCCAGCAGCCCTACGGCGGCTATCCCCAGCAGCAGCCGTACGGTGGCTATCCCCAGCAGCAGCCTTATGGTGGCGGTGGCTACGGTTACCCGCAGCAGCCTTACGGCGGGGGTTACGGCTATCCGCAGCAGCCAGTGTCCACGGGGCGCCCGCGCTCGACGGGGCTGGAGATTGGCTATCTCTACGCGACGGCGACGGCCTACGGCGTGGGGACGGGGATCTGGGTGGACGCGCTGTTCGGGATCGAGAACCCTGGTCTGGCGCTGATCGCGCCCGGCATCCTTGGTGTGGCGGCGCCGGTCCTGGTGTTCATCGCCGACCGGCCGCGGATGCCGGAGGGGCTGCCGTCGGCGATCGCGACGGGCATGCTGATCGGCGCGGCGGAGGGGCTGGGGGTCGCGTCGTACCAGTGGATGAGCGCCGACAAGAAGAACGAGTGGCCGTTCCTGGGGCTGGCGACCTCGGAGTTCATCGGCGGCACGGTGGGCGGTGTGGCCGGGTTCGCGTTCTACCACCTGCTCCGGCCGAACCCGAAGACGAACATGCTGCTCGCGTCGAGCGCAGTCTGGGGTAGCGCGATCGGCGGGATGTTCGGTGGTGGCGCGAGCCGAGGGGACTGGGGGCAGGCGAACGACTCGGTCGCGCTGGGTGGGCTCATCGGGCTCAACGTGGCGGTGGCCGGCGCGGTGGGCGTGTCGCTGGCGTGGACGCCGTCGTGGAACCAGATCGGCTGGATGTGGGGTGGGGCGGCGATCGGCGCGGTGGCGTCGCTGCCGGTGTACATCGCGTATGCGGGGAGCGACTCGGATCCGCGGACGGGTCTCATCTTCCAGGGCGTCGCCAGCTTGCTCGGTCTCGGGGCCGGCGCGTTCATCGGGCGACCGGATCGCGCGGGCGCGCTGGTGCGGAACGACGAGGAGCTCGTGCCGGAGCGTCCGTTCTTGAAGGTCCTCGGCGCCGGGCCGCTCAGTGTCCCTGGCGGTATGGGGGCGCAGCTCATGGGTGAGCTCTGGTAGCGCGCTCACCGTCGGCACATCCGTGGTCGGCCTGGCCGACGGGAGGGTGAGCGGGGGACAGCGCTGGAGCGAGCGCCAGTGGTGCGCTCACGGCGGGGCCGCAGCGTCCCTGGCTTTCGGGCTCCCGCCGAGGCTACGTCCGTGGCCTCGACCGGGCTGCGCCCGAGTCTTCTGCCACGCCGAAAGGGGCGCAGCGGTGTCGTGTCGCCGCGTGAGGAGGCATCGCGCGCCGCGCCCCTGCTATGCTCTCCCGCAATGCCGACCCTGAAGTGCTTCTCGACCGCGGGGACGCCGCGCCTGTACAGCGTGCACAAGCCGGTCACCACCCTCGGCAAGGCGCTCGGAAACGATCTCGCGCTCTCTGGCGCCGGCGTGCGGGAGCATCACGCGCAGATCGTTTTCGATGGCCGTGACTTCGTGATCGAGGAGTGCGAGCGCGAGGGGGAGATCGCGATCAACGGCAAGAAGAAAAGGCGCGCGCGGCTGGTGCACGGCGATCGGGTGCAGCTCGGCGGTGCGGAGATCGGGTTCTCGATGTTCTCGGATGCGCCGTCGGCGGCGCGGCGCAGCGTCGACGAGGAGCCGGCGGCGAGCGCGCCGACCTCGGCGTCGCCCGAGCTGGCCGGGGTGCGCAAGCTGTTCGCGTTCAGCGAGAAGTTGAGCAACCGGAGCAGCGTCGACGAGCTGCTCGAGGCGATGCTGGACGACGTGATCGAGGTGACCCACGCCGACAAGGGGTTCCTGCTCTTGATCGAGGGCGCCGAGGCGGCGGCGGACGCGTCGAACCCGGTGGTGCACAGTTCGGGCGGGGACCGCAAGCTGGTGGTGCGCGCCTCGCGTAACGTGCGCAAGGAGGCGATCACCAACGCGGCAGGCGGGATCTCCGACAGCATCGTGCAGCAGGTGCTGGAGTCGAACCGGCCGGTGATCGTGTCCGACGCGCTCGCCGACACACAGTTCGGGCGCAGCGAGAGCGTCATCGCGATGAAGCTCTCCAGCGTGATGTGCGTGCCGCTCGTGGCGCAGGGTCAGCTCATCGGGGCGCTCTACGTGGGCAACGACAAGATCAAGCACCTGTTCGACAGGACGCAGCTGGATCTGCTGGCGATCTTCGCGTCGCAGTCGTCCTTGATCCTGCAGAACGCGATCCTGGTGAACGCGCTGCGGGCCGACAAGGAGAAGCTGACCGCGGAGCTGAAGGACAAGCGCTTCGGGGAGATCATCGGGGCGTGCCCGTCGATGCTGGAGGTGTTCCGGAAGCTGCAGAAGGTGGCGGCGACCGACATCAGCGTGCTCATCACCGGCGAGACGGGGACGGGCAAGGAGCTGATCGCGCGCGAGGTACACCGACGAAGCAACCGCGCGAACGGGCCGTTCATCACGATCAACTGCGGCGCCATCCCCGAGAACCTGATCGAGAGCGAGCTGTTCGGTCACGTGAAGGGGGCGTTCACGGGCGCGATCGCCAGCCGGCCAGGGAAGTTCCAGCTCGCAGACAAGGGGACGCTGTTCCTCGACGAGATCGGGGAGCTGCCGCTGAACCTACAGGTGAAGCTCCTGCGGGCGCTGCAAGAGCGGGTGGTGTTCCGGGTCGGTGACTCGAAGCCGGAGAAGGTGGACATCCGGGTGGTCGCGGCCACGAACCGGACGCTGGAGGACGAGATCAAGGCGAACAACTTCCGCGAGGATCTCTACTACCGGCTGAACGTGGTGAACCTGTGGATGCCGCCGCTGCGCGACCGCGGGGACGACGTGTTGATCATCGCGAAGGCGCTCTTGTCGAAGTACGCCGACGAGCTGCAGAGCCCGGTGCGCGGGTACAGCCCGGCGGCGCTGGCGGCGATCAAGAAATACACCTGGCCCGGGAACATCCGGCAGCTAGAGAACAGGATCAAGAAGGCGCTGGTCCTCTGCGACCGGCCACTCCTGGGCCCGGAGGATCTCGATCTCGGGCCGGACGCGGAGACGCCGATCCTTCCCCTGGAGAAGGCGAAGGAAGAGTTTCAACGCCGCTACGTGCTCGAAGTGCTGGAGCGCAACAACGGCAACCGGACCCAGACGGCGCGCGATCTGGGCGTCGATCCTCGCACCATCTTCCGTTACCTCGAACGAGAGCAGAACCCGATGCCGAGCGGCGCTGGAGGCGTCGCGCGGGATCCTTCCGAAGCCTGATGACCGACCTCACCACCTCTGATCTTCTCTCTTCTCCCTGTCCCCCCAAGACCCGCTCCGATCTGGAGTGGGATCGCATCCTCGAGGCGATCGCGGTGCGGTGCGCGTCCCCGGGCGGGCGCCGCGCAGCGCGAGAGCTCCCGTTCGCGGAGCGGCGCGACGATGCGTTGACGGCGCTCGCCGAGGTGCGGGAAGCCGTCGAGCTGGATGCGCGCGGTGAGCCGCTCCCGTCGCGGGATGTGCCCGAGATCGACGCGGCGCTGGACCGGGCGCGGATCGGGGCGGTGCTGTCGAACCAGGAGCTGCGTGACGTCCTCGCGGTGCTGGGCGTGGCGAGGACGCTGCGTCAGTACCTGCACGGGCGGCGGCAGCACGCGCCAGCGCTGAACAAGGCGTGCGCGCTGGATCCTGGGCTGGACGATCTGGCGGGTGATCTGGCGGGGGCCTTCGATCTGGACGGGTCGCTGTCGGACCGGGCGTCGGCGCGGTTGGGGGAGCTGCGAGCGGAGTGGAGGTCGCAGCGAGAGCGGCTGATCCGTCGGCTGGAGGAGCTGATCAACAAGCACGAGGACATCCTGCAGGACCGCTACTGGACGGAGCGGGACGGGCGCTACGTGCTGCCCGTGCGCTCGGACGCGCACGAGCGGTTTCCGGGCATCATGCATGCGACGAGCGCGAGCGGGGCGACGCTGTTCATCGAGCCGCGGACGGTGGTGGACCAGGGAAACCGGCTGAAGATGCTCGACGCGGACGTGACGCGGGAAGAGCAGGCGATCTACGCGGAGCTGACGGCGCGGGTCGGGGAGGTGATCGAGAGCGTGGCGGCGGCAGCGAGGGCGCTGAGCCACGCGGATTTGCGGGGGGCGTCGGCGCGGTTCTCGAAGGATCTGTCGCTCACGTTTCCGGAGATCCCGGCGGACGCGTTCGCTGGGGTGGGTCCAGGGGCGCCACGCGCGGAGGAAGGTGAAGAGAGTCGGCAGGAGCGGCGGCCGTCGATCGAGCTGCTGGGGGCGCGCCACCCGCTGCTGGCCCTGGACGGGGTGCAGGTGGTGCCGAGCGATCTGGCGGTGGACGCGGGTCGGGCGATGGTGATCTCGGGGCCCAATGCGGGCGGGAAGACGGTGGCGCTGAAGACGCTGGGGCTCGCGGCGCTGATGGTGCGCGCTGGGCTGCCGGTGCCGGCGAAGTCAGGGTCGCGGGTGGGGTTGTTCGAGGTGGTGCTGACTGACGTGGGGGACGAGCAGAGCCTTCACAAGAACCTGTCGACGTTCAGCGCACACGTGCGGAACCTGGCGGAGATCCTGGGGGAGACGAGGCCAGGGGCGCTGGTGCTGCTGGACGAGCTGGCGGTAGGAACCGATCCGCGGGAGGGGGAGGCGCTGGCGGCAGCGGTACTGGACTCCCTGTGCGCGCGTGGTGGGACGACGGCGTGCACGACGCACTACGAGGGGCTGAAGGCGCTGGCGCTGGGAGACGGGCGCTTCGAGAACGCGTCGGTGGGGTTCGACATGAGCGCGATGAACCCGACGTTTCAGTTGACGACGGGCATCCCCGGAGCGTCGAGCGCGCTGGCCGTGGCGCGGCGTTACGGGGTGCCGGCGACGGTGCTGGAGCGGGCGGAGCGGTTCCTGTCGCGGGAGGCGCTCGATTTCGAGCAGATGGTGGAGAAGCTGGCGGCAGAGCGGCGGGCGCTGGAGCTGGCGCGGGCTGATGCAGAGCGAGAAGCGGAGGCGGCGCGGGCGCGGCAGCGGGAGCTGCAGAGCGAGATCAAGCGGCTGCGCGAGAAGGAGAAGGCGGTCATCAGTAAAGAGGGGGAGGCGCTGATGGCCGGGCTGCGCAAGGCGCGGGAGGAGCTGCGGGCGGCGCAGGCGCGGCTCCGGGGGCGGGCGAACGAGGACGATCTGCGGGCGGCGTCGAAGGCGCTGGACGCGATCGGGCAGAAGGTGGCGATCGGGGGAGCGCTGGAGACGCGGGCGCTGGAGGTGAGCGAGCCGCGCGGCGCGGTGAACGCGGCGTCGATCAAGGTGGGGTCGAAGGTGTACGTGCCGCGGTTGCGTGCGGAGGCGGAGGTGGTGGAGGTGCTGGCCGGGGGGCAGCTACGGGTGGCGGCGGGGCCGCTGAAGCTGACGACGTCCGTCGGGGAGATCCAGGCTGCGGCTGCTGCGGCGCCGCCGGTACCGACGACGCGGAAGGTGTCGCTGGATGCGGCAGCGGACCCGGACGTGCCGGTGCAGACGTCACAGAACACGGTGGATCTGCGCGGGCTGCGGGCGCACGAGGCCGTGGCGATGGCGGAGCAGTTCATCGACCGCGCGCTGGGGGCAGGGCTGGGGGTGGTGTTCTTCATTCACGGTCACGGGACGGGGGCGCTGCGCGAGGCGGTGCAGGAGGCGCTGCGAGGGCACCGCTACGTGGTGCGGTCGCGGGCCGGTGGGCAGAGCGAGGGCGGGGGCGGGGTGACGGTGGCGTGGCTGAAGTGGTGAGGTGAGGCAGACTGGCGGGGGGCGTTGGCGCAGTTCCGTGGGCCATTCATCGCACGGAGCGCGCAGCTCGACCGAGGCGCGCGGCCCGCCCGCCGAGAGGAGCCTTCAGCGATCCTGGTCGAGGCGGCCCAGGTTCTCGGCGATCTTGTCGAGGACGCCGTTGACGAAGGAGCCGCTGTCCTCGCTGCCGTAGCGCTTGGCCAGCTCGACGGCCTCGTCGAGGATGACGGCGCGAGGGACATCCTGACGGTGGAGCAGCTCCCACGCGCCGAGGCGGAGGACGTTGCGGTCGACGCGCGCCATCCGCTCGATGCGCCAGTTGGTGCTGGCCTTGCGGATGATGCCATCGACCTTGTCGAGGTCGCCGGCGATGCCGAGGACGATCTCGTCGGCGTAGTCACGGCCCTCGGGATCGCCTGGCGTTTCTCGCCAGTAGTTGGTGACGACGCGAGGTGCGGGGTCCGCATTGACCTCGATCGCAAAAAGCATCTGCAGCGCGGACTCTCGTCCGGTTGAGCGAGCACCCATGTGTGTCCTCGGGGTCTCTAGATCTAGAGGCCGGCGCCGTCCAGCGCGGCGGCGAGGGAGACCATCTCGATGGCGCTGACGGCGGCTTCCCAGCCTTTGTTGCCAGCCTTCGTGCCTGCTCGCTCGATCGCTTGCTCGATGGTGTCGGTGGTGAGGACGCCGAAGGTGACGGGGACACCCGTGTCGAGGGCGATGGACGCGATGCCCTTGGTGACCTCCGCCGCGACGTAGTCGAAGTGGGGGGTGGAGCCGCGGATGACGGCGCCGAGGGCGATGATGGCGCTGGGGCCGCCCTTGCGCGCGATGCGGGCGACGGCGGTGGGGATCTCCCAGGCGCCAGGGACGCGAACGATGGTGACGCGCGCGGGATCGCCACCGTGGCGGGCGATGGCATCCAGCGCGCCCTCCGTGAGGCGGTCGACGATGAAGTGGTTGAAGCGGCTCACCACGAGCACGAACCGCGCTCCGGGCGGGACGACCAGGTTGCCCTCGATCACCGCGGGCGTCTGCTTGCTGTCTGCCATGGGGGCTCCTTACCTCAACCTCAAGCGTTGCCGTGAACGGAGTAGAGCGGGACGCGTTCGACGACCTCGAGGCCGAAGCCCGTGAGGCCCGCGATCTTGCGTTGGCTGTTGGTGAGGAGGCGGATCTGGCGGACGCCGAGGTCGGCGAGGACCTGGGCGCCGAGGCCGAACTCACGCAAGGTCCAGGGGGCCTCCGCGACACGGGGCGGTTCGCCGGCGGCGATGCTGCGGAGCTGCGCGAACTCCTGCCGGAGCTCACCGCGCGGGGGGATGTAGACGACGACGCCGGCGCCGGCCTTCTCGATGGCGGTGACGGCCTCGCGCAGGTTGGAGCCGCCGTCCGCGGGGGTGGAGCTGAAGAGGTCGCCGATGAGGGAGCCGCTGTGGACGCGGCACAGAATGGGATCGGGGGTGGCGACGTTGCCCTTCACGAGGGCGAAGAACTCGCGCGACTCGCCAACGATCTCGTAGACGATGCCCGTCCACTCGGAGCCGGTCATGTCGAGGCGCACGGGGCCTTCGCTCACGCGGCGCACGAAGCGCTCGGTCTGGAGGCGGTACTGGATCAGGTCGGCGATGGTGAGGATGACCAGGTCGTGCTTCGCAGCGAAGGCTTCGAGGTCCGGCATGCGGGCCATGGTGCCGTCGTCGTTCATGATCTCGCAGATGACGCCCGCAGTCCTGAGGCCGGCGAGGCGCGCGAGGTCGACAGAGCCTTCGGTCTGGCCGGCGCGGACGAGGACACCGCCGCGGCGGGCCTTGAGGGGGAAGACGTGGCCCGGGGTCACCAGGTCCTCGGGCCTTCCATCGGGGTTGATCGCGACGCGGATCGTGTGGGCGCGGTCGGCGGCGCTGATGCCGGTGGTGACACCGGTCCGGGCTTCGATGCTGACGGTGAAGGCGGTGCCGAGGGGTGGGCCTCCGCGACCCGGGGCAGCCATCATCGGCAGCTCGAGGCGTGCGACCTGCTCCTCGTCGAGGGTGAGGCAGATCAGGCCGCGCCCGTGCATGGCCATGAAGTTGATGGCCTCGGGCGTCACCAGATCGGCGGCCATGCAGAGGTCGCCTTCGTTCTCGCGGTCCTCGTCGTCGACGAGGATGACCATGCGCCCAGCGCGAATCTGCTCGAGACCGCGGTTCACCCGGTCGAGCACGGCGCCGTCGATCGTCAGCCGTTGTGTCATGGCGTTTCCAGCAGCGTCAGGCGAAGCCTGCGGCTCGTAGCTTCTGGAGGATTCGTTGATCAGGATCGACATGCTCATCCGCTTCCTCCCGCCCCTCGTGGGTGGGGACGCTGCGACCCTGCAGCGCCACGACCTCTAGCTGTCGCGCCACGTAGCGCGCGAGCACGTCGACTTCAAGGTTCACCGCGGATCCCGGCTTGAGCTCGCCGAGCAAGGTCTTCCCCAGGGTGTGGGGGACCAGCATGACATCGAAGGTGAAGGATGAGCCTCGTGGTTCGCCTGCGGCGTTGACGGTCAGGCTGGCGCCGTCGATGGCGATGGAGCCTTTCTGGGCGATGAACCGCGCGAGCTCGGCTGGGGCACTGACCTCCAGGCGGAGGGCGGCGCCGGCGCGCTCGGTGGCCGTCACCCGGCCGATGCCGTCGACGTGCCCCAGGACGACGTGACCCCCCATGCGGCCGCCGAGGGGAGTCGCAGGCTCCAGGTGGACCCGCGCCCCGAGGGGGAGCCGTCCCAGGGTCGTCCGCTCCAGCGTTTCCGGCGACATGTCGCACTCGAAGCCGCCCGGGGTGATGCGATCGACGGTGAGGCATGCGCCGTTGACGCTGATGGAGTCGCCGAGCACCAGAACGCCGAGCTGACCCTCGATCAGCGCACGCGCGAGGGGGGCGCCTGCGCGGCGGCGCAGGACGCCGATCGTCTCGACCAGCCCGGTGAACATCGGCTCCGGCTTCTACTCCTCCGGCTTGTCCGCCGGACGGGTGAGCTGCGCGCCGGGGGCGCGCTGGCTCGTCAGCAACTTGTCGATGAGTCCCTTGGAGTAGCTCGACAGCTCGGTGAACACGACACCCATCCCGGGCGGGTCGTCGCCGACGCGGACCACCTCACCGACACCTTCGATGGTCTCGATGTCGTCCATGATCACCGTGAAGCGGAGGTTGACCTTGGTACCGACGGCGAGGGGCGTCTTCGAGCGGATGAACACGCCGGTTCGCGAGATATTCGTGACGTACTCGCTGATGAAGGCGTCGTACGACTCGAACTCTTTGTTGATGGTGACGCGCTCATCCTGACGTCCCATCGCCTTGTTCTCTTGATCCTGATCGTCCGCCATCGCGCCTTACCTGCCCTGCAGATCGAACTGCTCGAGGTGGTACTCCTTGCGCGGGACGAGATCGATCCGGCGCTGGAAGAGCCGCTCGGCTTCCATCACCGCCACACGCTCATCGCTCTTCAGGAGGTCGATCACCGCCGGGTGGGCGTTCACGACGACCGAGTAGCCCGGGAGGTGGTGTCGCTCCCTGCGGATCTGGCGAAGGATCTCGTAGGCGACGGTCTGCTTCGACTGGAGCTGGCCGGTGCCGTCGCAGTAGAAGCAGGGCTCGAGGATCATCTGCCCCAGGCTCTCCCGCGTCCGCTTCCGGGTCATCTCGATGAGGCCGAGATCGGAGATGCGGTTCAGGGTGGTCTTGGCCTTGTCCCGGGCGAGGAGATCTTCGAGGCGCTTGCGGACCTTCTCCCGGTTCTGCGCACGCTCCATGTCGATCAAGTCGAGGATGATCAAGCCGCCGATGTTCCGGAATCGGAGCTGGTAGGCGATCTCCTCCACCGCTTCGAGGTTGGTGGCCAGGATCGTCTCTTCGAGGTCCTTCGAGCCCTTGCCAACGAAGCGCCCGGTGTTGACGTCGATGGCGGTGAGCGCCTCGGCCTGGTCGATGATCAGGTAGCCGCCGGAGGGGAGGGGAACCTTGCGGGCCAGCGCTCGCTGGATCTCGTCCTCGATGCCATAGGCGTCGAAGATGGGCTCCTCGCCGTCGTAGTACTCCACGGCGTCGGCGCGCTCCGGCATGAACATCTCGACGAAGCGCTTGAGGCGCATGTACTCGTCGCGATCGTCGATGACGATCTTTTCGATGTCGTCTGTGAACAGATCACGGGCCGTCTTGAGGACGAGATCCAGCTCCGTGTAGAGCACCGTGGGGGCACGGATGCCGCTCTCGCGCTTCTTGGCGATCTCGCCCCACAGCCTCACGAGGTAGCCGACGTCGGCCTTGAGCTGCTTCTTGGTGAGGCCCTCGGCGAGCGTGCGCACGATGAGGCCGCCTTGCGGGGGCTTCATCGACTCGATCGACTCGCGCAGGCGAGAGCGCTCCTTCTCGGAGCCGATGCGCTTGGAGATGCCGATGTGGTCGACCGTGGGAAGGTAGACGACGTACCGGCCCGGGAGGGAGACGTGGCTGGTCACCCGCGCGCCCTTGGTGCCGATCGGCTCCTTGGAGATCTGGACGATGATCTCCTGGCCTTCGCGGATCACTTCCCGGATCGGCGTCGACTTGGAGATGCGGGGGGGTTCGTTGGAGCGCGCCCGGGCGGGGGTACGGTTCCGTGCTTCGGCTTCACGGCTCTCCCGGCCTCGCTCGCGTCCGTCTCTGCCTCGCGGTTGTTCGCGGTCGCGCCCTTCGCGTGAGCGCTCGCGCCCCTTGCCGCGCCCCTCGCGTCCCCGCGGTTGCTCTTTGTCCCGACCTTCGCGCGTCTCCCGACCTTCGCGCGTCGCCTCCGGCGTGGCAGCGCGTTCTCGGCCGCCCTCGCGCCCACTGGAGCGCTCGCGGGCTCCCTCGGGACGCTCTCCGCTGCCGACAGGCCGCTCCTGCGGAGGGGCTGCTTCGGTCTCCGCGCCGATCTCTGCACGGCGATCGCGGGTCCTTCCGGATCGGCGGACGCGGCCTTCACGGCGTGAGCGCGTCCTCCCCGAGCGGGCGCGCGCGACGGAGGGGACCTCTTCGGTGGTGGCACCAGCGTCGACACTGGCGTCTGGGGCTCCTTCGAGCGAGGGCTCCGCGTCTGATGGCGTCGTGACGAGGAGCGCGTCGCTGGAGGAAAGCTCCTGCGCAGCGCCCGACGTCTCGTCTTCCGCCGAAGTGACATCCTCTGACGAGGGCGCCGCTGTCGAGGCCTGGGCCAGGGAAGGCTCGGTCTCGTATCCCGGGAGCGCAGCGTCGTCGCCAGAAGTGCCGTCCGCGTCGACGTCAGGAGCGGCGCTCGCGTCTGGATCCTGGCCTTGCCGGTCGACCCCTGCGTCTTGCGGAGAGAGGTTACCTCTTTCTACATCGTCGTCGTCGCTCGGCGCGGACGGAGCCTGAGACTCTTCAGCATCCTGCTCTGCAGCCTCTACAGGCTCTGTAGACTCTACAGATTCCGTGGCCGCGTCGCTGTCCGAGGCGGGGGCCAGCGCGCCACTTGCCTCGAGGGCGTCGTCGTCCCCTTCACTGCTTGGTGCCAGGTCGGTGTCTTCGCGGTCGACATCGACGTCGCCTGAAGCATCGAGGGTTTCCAGGCCGACGAACGGTCCTTGTTCTTCGTCTGTTTCGCCCGAAGAGGAATCTTCGAGCACGTCCAGCGCTGTTGGCAGAGCGATCGAAGCTTCGACCTCTCCTTCCCGCTGGTGTTCGAGTGGCGCGGAAAACACCTCCTCGGCCTCGGATTCGGAGGCTTCGAGGTGTGGCAGGTCATCATCAGGCTCTTCCACGTGCACGTGGGGTTCGCCCGGGCGTGGTGCCCAGGCTCGCCGTCCACCGCGCGCTTCTTCGCTTGATGGGTGGCGCCGTCCCGCCAGGTAAGCTTCGAAGTCGTCTGGTCGGATGAGATCTTCGACGTGGAGGAACGCCGCGCGCTCCAGTCCCACTTCGATGAATGCCGCCTGCATACCCGGCAGAACGCGGCTCACCTTGCCGAGGTAGATGTTACCGAGAGTTCCCGTGGAGCTCTCCCGTTCGATATGCAGCTCGGCAATGATCCCATTCTCGATCAGCGCGACCCGGGTCTCGCGGATGTCGACATTGATTACGAGGAGATTCTTAGCCATGTCGGATGCCGCACAGGAGCGGCTTCGCCAAGCGTTACCACGGGTTGCCCAAGCCATGAAGGCGCAACCCAGTGTCTTGAAGGCGATCTTGGGCGACGAGCAAGCCAGCGGGGCCTGGACGGTCTTGACCCCGGTCCGAGACCCCGGATAGACATGCACGCGCTCGCAACCGATGAACGAGGGCGCCTTACGTGGGGGTCACCACGAACGCCCCTCTCTGCGACGTGCGACGTGACAGAGGAGGCTTCACCAGGCTGGTGGGGCGGGGCTGCCGAACTCACGAGCACCGAGGCGCGGCACGGGCGGCGCGCCTCGAACGTCACATCGGCACGGTACGAGTGGCGCGGTGGAGGCGCGCGTGCTCGGTCACGGCGGGGCACAGAGCGTGGGGCATTCTTCCGTCTCTACGCACCGAGTCAATGCGGCGAAATCTGCAGCTCCAGCCGGGTGCTGGCTGTTGCACCCGTTCTGCCCATTCATGCAGGTATCGAAGCAGCTCGGGTCCGCTGATGAGGCGCAGTTGAGGCGGCAGTCTTCTGCACAGCCGTACAGCCCCTGACAGGCCAGGTTGCTCTTGCAGATGGTGAACTCGTCCGAGCAGGAGCCCGTCATGAGGGCACATTCTCGGCACGCTGCGCAGTCCGAAGCCCCCTCCTCGCATGCCGACACGCTGGAGGTCGTCGTGGAAGTCGTGGTCGTACCGGTGGAGGAGGTGGTGGTCGTCGTCGTGGACCCGCCGCCGCCGTTTCCTCCAGCTGCGTCGTCTCCGCCACCCGCGCCACCATCCCCATCACCATCGCACGCTGTCAGCATGGCGACCGACACAACGAGCACTGCAAGTATGCAAGGCTTCATGCGCAATACCTCCACCATCCTGCAAGTGACCATTGCCTCGGTTCGTCGCCGCCAACGAGCCAGAGGACTCCAGGCGAGCGAGTCGCCCGATGGCGGCGTGAATTGCCAGCAGGCTTTGACACCCCTGCGATGGTTTGACACCCCTGCGGATGGTTTGAAGTGCTGACAGAAACGAAAAGCTCGCTGAAAACGACTTCGGTTTCTCGTAAGGCTCTACACGCTTGCCTTCTCCATTGCAATGGAGTGCACCCTGCCCGGTGCGGCGAATCGCCGCAGTGTTCGGCACGACGTCAGGGATGGAGAAGGAGGGAAGCAGCAAGTCTTCGGCGTATCGCTCGACTCGCCGACCACCAAGCGGTGGTGCAAATAAACGAAAGGGTGCCCTGAGGCACCCTTTCATCAATCACACGCTGTCGAGGGGCTCAGGTGCCCGAGCACTCGTCGCGGTTTTCGGCGTCGCAGGTCGTCGGACATGCATCGCAGACCACGCAGTCCTGGATGGCGTAGTAGTCGTCCACGCCGTCAGGGTTGTTCGTGAAGCAGTCCTCGTAGCACTGATCGTCGTCATCCGGGCAGGCGTTGGCGCAGGTGTTGATCGCCAGGCAGGCCGCGTTGCCGGAGCAGACGACCACGAGCGGGGCGCACGTCTGCTGGATGGCGCACGAGCCACACTCAGAGTCAACCGCGCAGGCCCCACCGGCCGCGTCTGCGTCCGCGCAGGCGTTCTCGGTCTCCGTGTCGGTGCCGGTGGTGGTGGTCGTCGTCGTGGTGGTCGTCGTGGTGTCGCCACCGCCCTCGCCGCCCGAGCCGCCCACGCCGTCGCTCCCGTCACCGCTGTCACACGCCGCCAGAGCACCCGCAGACACCAGAATTGCAGCAAGAACCCAAGACTTCATAACTCTATACCTCCGCAAACGTGACCCGAACGTTAGTTACCAGCCGCGACCACCGAAACCAGGCGCCATCACCGTGAGCCCTGAAGGCTGATCCCGTAGCGGGGCCTTCACTTCAACCAGAGGTTGTCAGACCCTTGGTTCGACAGCTGTACCTCTCGTTGAGAGGCCGACAACGAAGCATCGCGTCCACGCCCCAGGCAGAGCCGGTGCGTTAAGAACCACGTTTACACGCACACGCATCGAGGTGCAACCGGACAGCACGCTGCCCACGGGGTACGCGTGCTGTCGTTCGGGAAATGGGCGTGTGTCCTCCGGCGAGGGCACCCCGTCGTCCAGGCGACCTGCGGAACCGTGCTTTTCGCGTGCTGATCGAAAATGAGAGGCGCGCGACGGCATGGAAGCGCCGCCTGGCCTCGAGGCGCGCGTTCCCCCAGTCGAGGCTGCTTTGCTCAGAGAGGAATGTTGCCGTGTTTCCGCGGGGGGTTCTTCTGGCGCTTGTCCCGGAGCATCTCCAGGGCGCGAGCGAGCCGAATGCGGAGCGTGCGGGGGTAAATCACCTCGTCGATGAACCCGAGCTCGGCGGCTTTGTAAGGGTTTGCGAACTTGGCCTTGTACTCCGCAACGAACTGCGCTCGCGCGGCCGCCGGGTCCGACGCCTGCTGAATCTCTTTGCGGTAGACGATGTTCACCGCGCCTTCAGGACCCATCACCGCGATCTCGGCCGTCGGAAACGCGAGATTGTAATCGGCGCGGATGTGCTTGGAGGCCATGACGTCATAGGCACCTCCGTACGCTTTGCGGGTGATGACCGTCACCTTGGGGACCGTGGCCTCGGCGAACGCATAGAGCAGTTTCGCACCGTGGGTGATGATGCCACCGTACTCCTGGTCGGTCCCCGGCAAGAACCCGGGAACGTCGACGAAGGTCACGAGCGGAATATTGAAACAATCGCAGAAGCGAACGAAGCGGGCTGCCTTGATGCTGGCCTTGATGTCCAGGCAGCCCGCGAGAACGCTGGGCTGGTTGGCGACGATTCCGATGGGGGCGCCGCCGATGCGCGCGAACCCGACGACGATGTTCTGCGCGTGCCGGCCTTGCACTTCGAACAGGTGGCCGTCGTCGACCACGGTACGGATGACCTGCTTCATGTCGTAAGGCTTCGACGAGTCGGCAGGGATCATCGCGTCGAGGTTCGTCACCTCGCGGTCGACGGGGTCGGATACGGGTCGCCGGGGGGGATCCTCGGTGTTGTTCGACGGCAGGAAAGAGAGGAGCTCCCGCACGGTCGCGAGGGCCGCGCGGTCATCCGGTGCGGTGAGATGACACACGCCGCTCTTCGTGGCATGCGTCGAGGCCCCGCCGAGGGCCTCCTTCGTGACGTCCTCGTTGGTGACGGTCTTGATCACCTCCGGGCCGGTGATGAACATGTAGCTGCTCTCCTCGACCATGAGGATGAAGTCGGTGATCGCAGGGGAGTAGACCGCACCGCCGGCGCAGGGGCCCATGATGGCGCTCAGCTGCGGGACGACGCCGCTCGCGAGCGTGTTCCGCAGGAAGATGTCGGCGTAGCCCGCGAGAGACTCCACGCCCTCCTGGATCCTGGCGCCTCCGGAGTCGTTGAGCCCGATGATGGGGGCTCCGATCTTCATCGCCAGCTCCATGACCTTGCAGATCTTCTGGGCATAGGCGTTCGAGAGCGAGCCGCCGATCACGGTGAAATCCTGGGCGAACACCATGACCTTGCGGCCATCGATCAGGCCCCAGCCCGTGACGACACCGTCGCCGGGGATCTTGTTCTGGGCCATGTCGAAGTCGGTGCACCGATGGACGACGAAGCGGTCGAGTTCGACGAAGGAGCCTGGATCGAGGAGCAGCTCGATGCGCTCACGTGCGGACAGCTTGCCAGCCTCGTGCTGCTTCGCGATGCGCGTTGCCCCACCACCCTCCATGGCGCGGCGGTTCATCTCATCCAGGCGAGAGAGCAAGTCGGCGGTCGTGGTGGTGTCGGCCATGAGAAACGACCCCCTACCATGGCGGACGTCTGGATGCGAAAAGTCCGCCGCGGTGCGGGGGTTACGATGTGTAGACCGTCAGTGACGCGACGCCCCGTCCTGCTTCGAACCACCAGCGGTACGACAATCGGTGCCAGGGGAAAGAAAGGTCCTACGAAAATCAGTCGCCGCGTCAGTTGTGGCGATGGGCTCTCTTGCACCGAGATGCAAGGAACTCGTAACTTCGCTTCGCTGGGCGTTGCGCGGAGAATGACTCTGTGCCGCAGCGTGCATGGAGGTTGCCATGAAGCAGAGTGCTATGGCCGCGTTGGTCACCGTCGCCTTGACCCTGTCGTCGTCCGCTGTTCTCGCTGGAGCCATATCGGCGACCGGGCAGGTCGTGAACTACACGAAGGGCTCGAGTGTCATCACCGTGGTGGCGGCCGACAAGTCGGCCGAGCAGCTGCAGATCCTCGCTGGAACGGCTTTCCGCCTTGTGGATTGCCCGGATCTGATTCCCGACAGCACTTGCAAAAATATTGCAATCCGTTGGAATCTCGGGCGTTTGCAAAACCAAGGCGTGCCCTTTTTCCAGGGCTTGATCACTGAAATGGGCACCTCCGGGTGCGGTATCGAATACGTCCGCGTGGACACGCAGGCACGCGATGGCGCATTCGGTCTGGCGAGTGTTCGCCCTGCCCAGTAGTTCGCGCGTGAAGGTGGAGCGGCGCAGGGTCAGCCCATGCCCGCCGCTACCTCTCTCGTGTGACAGAGGAACGCATGCGTGGCGTCTGGCCTGGTCTCCAGGTTAGACTGACTTTCGTCGCTCAGGACGAGAGGTCGCTCGCGTGAAGCTCGGTCAGACCCGTGAGGCTCGCGCCCTGGCACTCGCCGCGGTGAGGCGAGGGTTCATCGCCCCAGAGGCACTCTGGGACACCGCCTGCAGGGTGGCGCTCGGCAGCGGAACGTCTGCGAGCGAGCTGGTCGAGCAGCTGCTCACGCAGGAGCAGCTCGACCAGCTCATGGACGAGCTTTCGAGTGAAGGTGTCCAACCTGCCATCCAGGCCACCCCTGAGGCGGGGACCGCTTCGATGACCACCTCGGCGGCGGCGGCGACGTCACAAAGTGCATCGCTCTCGGCGCGCCCTGCGGAGACCAGGCTCTCGGAGGAGATCTCTCGGACGGCCCGCTACCAGCTCGGCAACTCGCTCGGCACGGGCGGTGCTGGCAATGTCGTCAAGGCGCGCGACCAGGAGATCGGCCGTGTCGTCGCACTGAAGATGCTGCTGCCTGGCGTGACGGACGAGCCTGGCGTGGTGGAGCGCTTCATGGCGGAGGCACGCATCACCGCTCAGCTCGAGCACCCCAACATCATCCCGGTCTACGATCTCGGTCGGCTGGCCGAAGGGTTGCCGTTCTACACGATGCGCGTCGTCAAGCAGCAGAGCTTGCAAGACGTGCTTGCCAGTCACGAGCTACGGCGACAGTGGTCCCTGGTCCGGCTCATGGGCGCCTTCGTCCAGGTCTCGCGTGCGCTCGCCTATGCCCATCGGCGGGGCGTCATCCATCGCGACATCAAGCCTGAGAACGTGCTCCTGGGCGATTACGGCGAGATTTATCTCGCGGACTGGGGGAACGCGAAGCCCCTGTCCTGTCGGGTCGACAGTGCGCCCGACTCACGATCGATGAGCAGCGAACCGCTGCGCCTGGACGGCTTCGGCCGTGCGTTCGATCGGAAGGGGGGAGGGACCTTGCCCAGCGGACTCTCCGGGACACCTGGCTACATCGCGCCCGAGCAGATCCGCGGAGATCACGACCGCATCGACCACCGGGTCGACATCTTCGCGCTGGGGGTCGTGCTGTACGAGATCCTGACCGGCGAACATCCCTTCGACGCTCCGACGGTCCTTGCGGTCATTCTGGCCACGCAGACGCGAGAGCCCAGGCCACCTCGTACGATCGTTCCCAGCTGCCCGCTCATCCTCGAGGACCTGTGCATGGCGATGCTGGCCAAGGATCCTTCGAAGCGACCTGCGTCCGCCGACGTGGTCGCCGCCGAAGTCGATGCCTTCCTCGAGGGCGCCAAGGAACGCTCTCGGCGTCGCGAGGAGGCAGGGAAACTCTGCGCCCTGGCGAAGACGCCCTTGCAGCGGGACCACGACCTCACCGCGGAGCGTCAGTGGCTTCAGGAGGAAGCCCGTCGGCTGCTCCAGGACGTCAAAGGCCACGAGCCCATCGAGCGAAAACGCGCCGGCTGGGAGCTGGAAGACCGGGCAGCAGAGGTGGAGCGAGAGCAGGCGCGCGCGAACGCGGAGGCCATCGACCTCTACACCAAGGCCCTGGCCTACGATCCCGACTCGTCCGAGGCCCGAGCGGGTCTGGCAGACCTGTACTGGAAGAGGGCTCAGCGCGCCGATGAAGAGCGGCGGCAGGCCGAGCGCATTTACTACGAAGCTCTCGTCTCCGAGTTCGATGTGGGCACCTACGCTGCCCTGCTCAAAGCGGATGCGGCGATCTCGATTGACACCTGGCCCAGCGGCGCGGCCGTGCTCGCTTACCGGTACGTGGAGAAAGATCGCGTCCTCGTGGCGAGCGACGAGCGCTATCTGGGCCGCACGCCCCTCCGCGACGCCCGCCTCAGCCCTGGGAGCTACCTGTTCGTGCTCAAGCGCGCGGGATACCGTGATGTGCGGTACCCCGTCCTGCTGAAGCGGGGCGACCACCACCACGCCGAGGTGAATCTGTTCACCGACGCCGAGATTGGCGACGGGTTCATCTATGTACCCGGAGGCACCTTCATCGCCGGAGGCGATCCCGACGCGATCGAGTCACTGCGGCGCACCGATCTCGTGGTCCCGGACTTTGCCATTGCAAAATTTCCCGTCACGTTCCGCGAATACTGTGACTTCCTCAATGACCTCGAGACGAGGGACCTCGGTTTTGCCCTGAAGCGAGCGCCTCACGACACGCGCGGCTCGGAGGGCTATGTCGTCCAGCCAGCGAATGGTGGGGGGTGGGAGCCGATCCCGACGGTTCTCGAAGGCGAGACGCGCAAGCTCTACCCTGCGGAGAAGGGGCACCTGTGGAACCTGCCGGTGTTCCTCATCGACTGGTTCGACGCGGTCGCCTACTGCCGGTACCGCTCCGAGAAGGAAGGAGCCGAGATCCGCCTCCCCAGCGAGATGGAATGGGAGAAGGCCGCCCGCGGAGCGGACGGGAGATTCTATCCCTGGGGGGACCACTTCGACTCGACCTTCTGCCTGATGAGGACGTCGAGACCCTTCATCCCGCAACCCGAGCCGGTGGGGACGTTCGTTGCGGATGTCTCGCCCTACGGCGTCCGCGACATGGCTGGCGGCATGCGGGAGTGGGTGGGCGACATTTACGGAGAGAAGACCTGGGCCGATGCGCTCGGCGAGCCCGAGCCGAGTGTCGATGTCGAGCGGGATGCGTCGACCTGGCGCGTCTTTCGCTCGGGAAATTGGGCCAGCGACGATCAGCGCTGCAGGAGCGCGTCGCGCGCTCGCTTCTTTGCGCTGACCCGCAACACCAACCTCTCGTTCCGGGTGGTGAAGGTGCTGTCGCGAAAGCCTCTAGATTGACGTGCTGGCTGGGACCGACGCCGATGCGTCCGGTGGATCGACGTAGTCGACCTCGACGCCTCGGTGGGTGCGAACTCGTGTCACCCCTGGCCTGTGCGAGACGACATAGCTCGGCCCCATCGGGATCTTTCCCATGCCTCCCGGCGTATCGACGATGAACTTCGGCAACGCGATGCCGGTCAGGTGCCCCTGGAGCCGCTCCATGATCTGGATGCCCCGAGCGAGCGCAGTTCGAAGGTGCGAAGTCCCCCGCACCGGATCCATCTGGAGCAGGTAATAGGGCCGAACCCGCCAGCGCACCAGCCCTCGGAAGAGGGTTTCCAACGTCGCTGCGTCGTCGTTGATGCCGCGCAGCAGCACCGTCTGGTTCATCACCGGGAACCCGTGATCCACGAGCCGTCGGCACGCTCTCTCGGCCTCCGGTGTCAGCTCCTTGGGGTGGTTGAAGTGCGTCATCACCCAGAGCGGATGGTGGGGTTTCAACGCCCGCACCAGCTCTCCCGTGATGCGCTGCGGGAGCGTCACGGGAGTCCGTGTTGCCAGGCGGATCGTCTCGATGGACTCGATCTCACGGAGGCGGGCGATGACCCGCACTAGCCGGTCCGTGGACATGGAGAGCGGATCTCCTCCGCTCAGGATGACGTCACGCACCTCCGGATGGGCGGCGAGGTAGGTGAACGCCGGGTCCAGCTTGTCGAGGGAGACGCTCCCACCGCCATCGCCCACCATCCGTGAGCGGGTGCAGAAGCGGCAGTAAACGGCGCACCGATCGGTGGCCAGCAGCAGTGCCCGGTCCGGATAACGCTGCACGAGATGCGGAGCGACCTCGTGGGCCTCCTCTCCCAGCGGGTCTGCGAGATCTCCCTCGACGACCGCGCTCTCGTCGAGACGAGGAACACACTGGAGGCGGATCGGACAGGTCGGATCGTCACGATCGCAGAGCTGCAGATAGTAGGGAGTCACCCGGATCGGCAGACCTGCTTCCTCGGCGCGTCGAGCTCCGGCGAGCTCGTCGGGCGTCAGAGAAAGCGTCTTCGCGAGCCCCTCTGCGGTCGTGACGGCATGTCGAAGCTGCCAGGTCCAGTCCCGGGGCCCCGCCGGCCGCTTCGAGCGACGAGGGCTGCCATTCGGCGCAATGCCAGGTACATCGGGTGCTGTGTCCGCGGCTCGAACGAGCTTGCTGGCGGCCAGCAGACCTTCAGTTTCCGCCGTTTCCATGCTTGGTGCCCCCTTCGGAGGGCAGGGAGGTAGGCGCCGAGGGCGGCTGATAGCCTGGATAGGGGCCCGCCGTCGCAGGATCTGGCAGCTTCACCGAGGCGAGCGCCGCCTCGTCCACTTCGACGCGGATCTTCTGCTTCAGCGACTCCCTCAAGGAAGCCTCCTGCTCCTGGGTCTTTCGCTGCAGGAGAGCGACCCGGATCGATCGGTCTGCCTCGGCCAGCGTCCTCCGGTGCCCTGCGGTGATCCCCGTCATCCGGATGACGTAGTACTTCCCTTGGGCCTCGAGGACCTCTGGCGCCACCTCACCCACATTCCCGATCTGGAACGCCGCCACGCGCAAGGGCTCCGGGATCTGTGGATTGCCCCCGCGCGCGTCTCCGGGTGGTCCGACGATTCCGAGGTCGCCTGCCAGATCGACGGGCGCATTCGCGTCTCGGACCTTCGGTGCCGAAATGGACTGCTTGAAAAACAGCTCGCCCCAGGCGATGGCGGTGTTCGCCTTCTGGGCCTCTTTCAGGACCTTCTCGGCATCGGCACGGCTCTTGAGAACGATCGCCGCCAGCCGTCGCCGCTCTGGTTCCACGAACTTGTCGCTGTTTGCGTCGAAATAGGCGCGAACCTCCTCGGCCGAGATCTCCGCAGGAGCGGGCAATGACCGTCGCTCCTGGGCGAGGATGGCATCGCGCATCGTCTGTCGGAGCGCGTCCTGCACGTCCGGCTCCTTGTCGAGGCCGCGCCGTTGCGCCTCCATCGCCAGCAGCTCGACGTCGACCAGTTCACTGAGAAGCTCGCGCCGTCGCTCTTTCGACTGGTATCGAAGGCGGTCGAACTGGTCCATCTGATCCAGCGCCGCCGCGAAGTCGCCCAGGGTGATGACCCGATCACCCACCTTGGCCAGCACCCGCGACGACTGCTCCGCCGACAAACCGAAGGCCGACGCGCCAGCGTCCGGGAGCTGCTCGACCGCCTTCTCGTTGCAGCCCAGAAGCCCTAGCGACACCGCGGCGGCGAGGAGCGTCGGCAGGTAGCGTGAGCCGGACATGGACCTAGGCTTCCTCCTCCACGACGGTGCCGATGTCCTCGCCGCGGCATACCCGCAGGATATTGCCTCGCGTGGTCAGCTTGAAAACACGAATGGGAAGTCGGTTTTCGCGACACAAGGTCACTGCCGTGGAGTCCATCACCCCGATCTTGTCGACCAGGAAGCGGTCGTAGGTCAGCCGGGTGAACATCTGAGCGTCCTCGTGGCGGCGGGGATCACGGTCGTAGATGCCCTCGACCTTGGTCGCCTTGAACAAGGCCTGCGCCTGGACCTCCATTGCTCGCAGCGCCGCAGCCGTGTCCGTCGAGAAATAAGGATTCCCGGTGCCAGCGGCGAAGATCACGACCGATCCCTTCTCCAGGTGACGCATCGCGCGCCGTCGGATGTAGGGCTCGGCAATCTGTCGGATCTCCAGGGCCGTCATCACGCGCGTGGACACCGACGCTTTTTCGAGGGAATCCTGCAAGGCCAGCGAATTGATGACGGTGGCGAGCATCCCCATGTAGTCGCTCTGGGAGCGATCCATCCCGGCGCTCGCGCCCTTCAGCCCGCGGAAAATGTTTCCGCCTCCCACGACGATGCCTATCTGGACACCCAATCGCTGAAGCTCGGCGATCTCTGCGGCCACACGATGCAGGGTCTCGGGTCGGATCCCGAATCCTCCCTCTTCGCCGCAGAGGGCTTCGCCACTGATCTTCAGAACGATTCGTCGGTACTTGAGTCCGGCGGCCAGACTGGGAGACGGCGGGAGAATGGAGTCCTTCTCTTCAGTCACGCACGCTCTCGTAGTCGGATGATGTCCCGAGGGCAACCCGCACAGGTCCTTCGTGGCATCGTCACCCTGGAACTGCGCGCCACGGCGCCCATTTCGTGAGGAGTCGAGCGACCCGAGCGGCCCGAGCATGCCGACGACTGAACACTTGGCGGCCTGCGCGCAGGGACGAAGACCCGGAATGACTGTTGCCCCCCACGGAGGAGGGCGCTAGCCTCCGCGCATCTATGGCTCGTGTGACCGTCGAAGACTGCCTGGAGCGTGAAGAGAACCGGTTCGCCCTGGTGATCCTGGCTGCGCAGCGAACGCGCCAGCTGATGAAGGGCGCGGACGCCGAGGTTCGAACGAAGAACAAGCCGGCTGTGACGGCTCTTCGTGAAATCGCTGCCGGCAAAGTCCACTTCAACCGCAGCTCGCACGAAGTGGTGAACGAGTGGCTCAAGCAAGTCGGGGTCGCGAATCGGTAGCTGTCACCTGAAGGGTGACCCGGGTCGTTTCCCACCCCTGATCGACATCCTTGCAAACATGCCCATGTTGCACCCGTGGGTGCTGGCGTGACGCGTCATCCTGAGGACGCCGAGCTAGAGGCTGGCACCTCGGCTCATTACGAAGATCCTGCCTACTACCAGCAGACCTACGCCCGTCGCACGGAAGACGTCGCGTACTATGTCGACCTGGCCAGCAAGCACGGTGGACCGATCCTGGAGGTTGGTTGCGGAAACGGCCGCATCACCTTGCCCATTGCCCGCCTCGGCCTCGATATCGTCGGCGTCGACCGCTCAGCGCCCATGCTGGACGACCTTCGACGTCGGATGCAGCAAGAGCCGACCCACACCGTCGATCGAATCGACGTGCGGCGTGGTGACATGCGCCGACTGCGCCTGGGCCGCCGCTTTCCCCTGGTGATCTGTCCCTTCAATGCGTTCCTGCATCTCTATGAGAGGAAGGATGTCGAGGCATTCCTCGCCCGCACGAGGGAGCACCTCACTCCGAACGGGAGCCTGGTCTTCGACGTCTCCATGCCGCAGCCTTCAGAGCTCGCACGCGATCCTGCCCGCGCTTACTCGACGCCGCGGTTCCGCTATCCCGACGCCTCCAGCAGCTCGATGCTGGTTCGGTATTCGGAGCGCTTCGATTACGACAAACTCCGCCAGGTTCTGTTCGTCGCGATGGAGTTCTCCCCTGTGAACGGTGGCGACTCCTGGATGACCCCGCTGGCGCACCGTCAGTTCCATCCCCAGGAGCTGGAGGCGCTCCTCCATTACAATGGCTTTCGCATCACCTCCCTCGAAGGCGATTTCGAAGGCTCGGCAGCGACGAGCGACTCGGAGTCGCTCGTGTTCCATTGCAAGCTCCGGCGAGGCTGGCGTCCAGCGTGACGCCTCGCGTCTGCGCTCTCTTGGTGCGGATGGATTGACGACTCGGCTCCCACCTTCCCGGGGGGCACGCGTCGGTCCGGACTTTGTGCAGCGTTCGCCGTCCGGATTCGTTCGACGCGCTCGAGCGTCGAACCGGCACCCGAGAGTGCCGACTCGATGCCCTCAGACGCCGATGTAGAGTCGGTGCGCGAAGTTGCGTTCGAGCTTGGCGCGGAGGACCTTCTCCGCAGCGCTCTCGATGTCGTACTCGACGCGACGGAACTCGAACCGTTTGGCGTCGCTGTCGTAGATCGTGTAGCTCGCGCGATTGTCGTAATCGCGAGGCTGACCCACAGAGCCGACACTGACGATGTATTTGCGGTTCGAATCGAGCGTGAAATCGACTGCCGGCAGCTCTTCCACCGTCGTGGGTGTCAGCGCGAAAACCTTGCAGAGATGAGAGTGCCCGATGAGGGTGATGTGACCGAGTTCACCGTACATCGGCAAACACTCACGTGCTTGCTCGGGAGCGAAGATGTACTCGAACTCTTCGAGGCGTACTGGGGAGCCGTGACAGAGATCGACGCCGATGTCCGGCAGCTTCTCCATGTACGTGAGACTTTTCAGCCAGGCCGTGTTCTCTGGCGACAGCATTGACGCGTGGGCGTCGAGCGCATGGCGGGCTGCCTCATAATAATATGAGTAGTCCATGCGACCAGCGACCGCTGCGTCATGGTTGCCAAGGATGGTCTTGCGTGAAATTTTCCGAACGAGGTCGGCGCACTCGTTGGGCGAGCCGCCGTAGCCGACGGTATCCCCGAGGCAATAGTAAACGTCGATACGTTCTTTCCTATACGCCTCGAGAACAGCGCTGAGCGCCTCGTAGTTGGCGTGCGTGTCGCTGAAGATCCCGAGTCTCATTTCGACGTGAGGGCGGAGTCTAGCACGAGCACGCCGAAATCACGGTAGCAATTCCAGACGAGTCCCTGACGATCTCGTCGAAGCCCGCAGCAACCCGGAGATATTCGAGCTCGAAGGGGGCAGGGAGGCGGGGGCCTGGTCGGATGTCCCTGTCGAGTTACGCTAGTGTAGATCGACGAGGTTCGACGAAGGGTAGGGCAGGCGACGAACTGACGAGTTCAGCCAGAGTGCTGGAGCTCGAGGGGGTGTCCCCGGGCCCACCGTGTGACGAGGAACGAGCCGATGGATACAAAAGACAAAAATGGCGTGAGCCCTCACCCTACTGACGCCGTGGGAGCCGACGTGCCTCCCCTTGTTGCGGACCTTGCGCGCAGCTGCGTCAAGTTTGTGGAGAAGGCCCTGGGCGTGCCGCTGGATTATACGCCCGAGACGCTGCCTCTTCTGGATCACTACCTGAACCAGGCGCGGAACGGCGTGGAGTCCAAGGAAGAGGTGAAGCTCCTCCTCGTGAACGCGGCGGGCGCCTACTTCGGAGAGGTCGTCCGCCGAAAACACGCGTCGTGGTGGCGCGCTGACGCCGACGATCCTTCCGAATGGCGCCTGGAGTTCGAGAGTGCGTATCTCGCCTTCAGCCCGATGGTCCTCGTGCGTGAGCTTCTGCACCACCCGGCCAGCGCGGAAGCGGCGAACCATGACGGCGTTGTGAGAGAGGACGAAGAAGTCGAGGACGACGACGACGATGCCGATGACGCAGCGCTTCTGGTCGAATCAGGCGCTCGCAAAGAGGGCGACGGCACCTCGTCCTCGAGCGAAGGCGAGCCCAGTGGGGACTACATGACGCCCTTCTTGATGAACGACGAGGACCGCTTCGTCCTCTCCGCTCGGCTCGCGAAGCTGCCCCCTGTATCCGAGGAAGAGTATTACGCCACGGCGACATGGGAAGAGGTGATCGATATCGCCGTGGACTGCATCCGCGCCCGGGCGATGCAGGATGGGGATGACGAGTACGTTCCTCTGGAGCCAGAGGACTACGTAATGCTCAACTAGCCCTGCATACCCCGGGGAACGCAGGTAGTGGATGCTACGGCTCTCCACCTCGCGCTCCGGGGCCCAGGACGCTCGCCACGGTGCCCCCTCGTGGAGGAGCGCGGCTGTGGATCACGTCGCCGACGCATGCTGTTCCCCGCCAGCGGTGATGGTATCGTTGCGCTGTGTGGTGGATCCTCCTAGCGCTCCTCATTCTCATCGCGTGGGCACTCTGGTTCACACTGGAGCTGCACCTCGCAATTCCCATTGCGCTCACGGTCGTCGTCGCACTCGCGGCGGTCGCGCTCATCGTCTACAGGCGCTTCCGTGCAAGCCGTGCGGCGTCTGCGATGGAGCGCGCCATCGTGCAGCAAGGGGCGCAGCAGGCGCTGAACGCGCGCCCTGAACGACGCGCAGAGATTCAAGAGCTGCAGCGCCAGGTGCAGAGCGGCATCGCCGCGCTGAAGAACTCCAAGCTCGGCAAGGGAAAGAAGAGCGGAACCGCCGCGCTCTACTCGCTCCCCTGGTACGCCATCATCGGCCCGCCGGGGGCTGGCAAGACCACCGCGCTCAAGCACTCCGGCCTCGTCTTCCCCTATGCGGATCCGCGCAATGGCGGTGGCGTCCGTGGCGTCGGCGGTACCCGAAACTGCGACTGGTGGTTCACGAACGAGGGGATCCTCCTCGACACCGCAGGCCGTTACACCACGGAGGCCGACGACCATGACGAGTGGATCGCCTTCCTCCAGATGCTGAAGAAGTTCCGCGGAAGACGCCCGCTGAACGGCATCCTGATCGCCATCAGCATCACCGACGTCATCGACGCGAACGAGCAGCAGATCGAGTCGATGGGCAAGAAGCTGCGCGCCCGCATCGACGAGGTCATGACGCAGCTGCACATGATCCTCCCGGTCTACGTGCTCTTCACGAAGTGCGACCTCATCGCCGGGTTCACCGAGTTTTTCGGCGATCTACGCAAGAGCGATCGCGCACAGGCCTGGGGATCCACGGTGAAGATGGGCGCCGACAAGACCGATCCGGGGCGCATCTTCGAAGAAGAGTTCGACGTGCTCACGCGGCACCTGCACGGCCGCGCGGTGAAGCGCCTCGTCATGGAACGCAGCCGCGATGCTCGTGAGAAGATCTTCCAGTTCCCTCTGGAGTTCTCTGGCGTCCGTCGCAATCTGTCCGAGTTGATCTCGACCATGTTCATGGTCAACGCATTCCAGGGGACCCCGCTCTTCCGCGGCTTCTACTTCACGAGCGGGACCCAGGAGGGTCGGCCTCTCGACCGTGTCCTCCAGCGCATGGGTCACGCCATGGGCATCCGCACGCAGGAGACGGCCACGCAGCAGGCCATCGAAGCGAAGAGCTACTTCCTTCACGACATGTTCATGAACGTGGTCTTCCCCGACGCCGACATCGCGGCCCGCAGCGCCAGCGAGCTCCGGCGGCAGAAGATCATGCGCTTTGCGGTGAGCGGTGCGGCCGCGGCGCTCGGCGTGATCCTCGCTGTCCCCGGCATCACCTCGTTCATCCGCAACCGCGAATTCCTCAGGGACTCCGAAGTTCGGGCGCGCGCCGTGTCCGAGATCCAGTGGGGCGAGCCTCGCCAGCTCTCGGAGAAGCTCACCACGCTCCGACCACTCCTCGACCGCCTCCTCGAGGTGGACACGTACCGACAAGACGGCCCGCCCATCGGCATGGGCTGGACGATGTACGAAGGCGACACGATCTACCGGCCGACCGTCGCGGTCTACGTGAAGAGCCTCCAGGAAGGCTTCGTCATCCCCTGCAAGCAGCTCCTCGAAGCGCGGCTGCAGCTGACCAAGGGGGACCATTACCTGCGAGAGCGGACGGACCTGAAGACGTACCTGATGCTCGGTGACATCGAGAACCTCGACGTCGACTACGCCTCTGGGAAGTACGCCGCGCTCTGGGCGGAGGTCTTGCGCCCCATCTCCAATCTCCCGGAGGCCGACCTCCGGAAGCAGCTCGGTCCCCACGTCAAATACTACTTCGAGCTGCTCAAAGAGAAGAAGGTCACCCCCATCCCTGGTGACGCAAAGCTCATCGAGAAGACGCGCGCCACGCTCCAGGCCGTACCCGTGCGCAAGCGCTACTACGACCTGTTCGTGAACTCGCTGATCGACGAGAAGTACGACGAGACCGGCGACAACAGCCGCTCGAACCGGAAGTTCCCCCCGCACACCCTCGGCGACATGTTCGCCGACCGCCCCGACGTCCTGAAGTACGTGAGCAGCCAGCTCTATACGAAGGAGAAGCGCTGGAAGGAGGTCGACGGGCCGTACACGGAGAAGGGACACTTCGCCGTCCTCGAGAACATCGCCGAGGGCGCAGGTTTGCTCGAGCGTGAGCAGTGGGTGGTGCCGCTCGGTCGAGAGGAGCAGCCCGACAGCATCCCGAAGCACCTGGACGCCCTCGCGAGCGATTACGACCAGCTCTACATCCAGCAGTGGAACGAGTGGATGACCGATCTCACGGTCCGCTCTCCAGCGAACTTGAAAGAGGCCAAGGCGCTGTTCACCGAGCTGGCGAAGCCGGACTACCCCTACCTCCGTATCCTTCGACAGCTCGAAGACCACACCCAGTGGAAGCGAGATCAGGGAGCGCTCGCCAACAAGGCCGTCACGGACCGCATGAACCAGGGCATCAACCAGGCGCTGGCCTCGAAGACGCGCGGACTCCGGTTCAACATCGACGTGAAGAAGATTCGCGGGCGATTGAGTGGCGTGCCGGGTGAATTCAAGCGGACGGTCGAATTCGGTGTTCCCAATTCGAGCAGTGGGGCAACCCCGATTACCGATACAGCCCTGGCGAAGTACGTTCGTATCCTCGAATCCGTCAGAGATGACATTCAGAAGCTGGAAGACCAGAATCCGAATGCCGACGCTCGGTTCATCGCCGAGAAGCTCGTCGACGCGATCCGTCAGGCCGAGGCGCTGCTGCAGCCGTTCGACGAAAAAGCGAGGACGATGCTCCGGCCGCTGCTCATCAATCCCCTCCTCATTGCAGCGGCCCGACTGCCGCCGCTCAATGCCATCTCTCGCGTTCAGATGAAGTAGACACGCGCTTCGGCTGGCGGACTGGTCTCCTGTCCGCCACCGAGCGCAATGCAGGGCGGTGCCACGCGGAGGATCCGGCGTGCCGATCCGCCTCCGCCCCTCCCTCGCATCACACGCTCACGCCACCCCGGTCGCCGCCGTTCGGAGCCGCGAGAAGCTCACCCTGGACCACGAGGGTTCCTCCTCGGGTCCCGTGCGCGGGCTCGCTCGTGAGCGCCACGGCACAGGCATCAGCGCCCGAAGCGTGGGGCTCCGGAGCGCTGGATGCGTTGCCGTTGATTGGAAGGTGTCAGAGAAGGAATGGACATCCAGCTGGAGGGCAGATGTCCCTGGCGTTGCGGAAGTCGGCTCAGGGGCCGCCCTTCTTCAGCTCGGTCAGGACCAGCTTCGCTACCGCCTTGAGGGTGTCGAAGACGCCCACGCCGGTGCGTGCGACTCCCTCGAAGTCAGGGACGCCCAGAGGATTGAGCAGCTGGCGCAGCTCCGGAACCGTCCCGATCTCCGGCAGATCGCGTTTGTTGTACTGGATGACGTAGGGAATCTTGTCCAGCGAGTATCCCTGCTCCGCCAGATTGGTCCGCAGGTTCTCCACCGACTCCTGGTTCGCTTCGACGCGTGCAACCTGAGAATCGGCCACGAACACGACCCCATCGACTCCCTTGAGGATCAGCTTCCGGCTCGCGTCGTAGAACACCTGTCCGGGAACGGTGTACAGGTGAAACCGCGTCTTGAAGCCGCGAATCTCACCGAGGGCGAGCGGCAAGAAATCGAAGAACAGAGTCCGGTCGGTCTCCGTCGCGAGGGAGATCATCTTGCCCTTCGCTTCCGGATTGGTGCGCTCGTAGATGTACTGCAGGTTCGTCGTCTTCCCGCACAGGCCAGGGCCGTAGTAGACGATCTTGCAGTTGATCTCGCGCGCCATGTAGTTGATGAAGCTCATCGAGCGCGCTCCTAGTCGTTGAACAGGTTGTCGATGTCCTCGTCGGTGATCTCGGCGAACGGTGAGTCCGCGCCGGGCTCCTGAACCTTTTTGAGCAGTGCCTCAAAAATGTGGTTGAGTTCTTCGCTTGCCTTTCGCACGCGGAGCCGGACGAGACCGAGACTCGACTTGGAGTCGAAGATCACCACGAGGATGACGCGGTTACCAACCAGCTGAATGTGGATGTTGGCCTTCTCACCTTCGTGGAACTGGGTGGCGAACTCGTTCTCCTTGAGGAGCTTCGCCATGCCGCCGGTCGCCGCGATGTTGCCCGCTGTCAGCGACGCAAGGGACGTTGTGTCAAGGTTGTCGACATCGCCGCTCGCGGCAATCAATTGCCCGTTTTTGTCGACGATGAACACGACCTTTGCGTTGGCGTCCTTGACGAGGCGATCCACCACGCTCTGGATCTGATTGAACTCCTCCTCGTACATCACCATCTGAGGGTTGACCATCGTTCCTCCGCCAGCGCTCTCGCGATGGGACCTGGAGCATCTTGGATGCTACCCCAGCGGCCCCAGATGGGAGGGCACCCCTGTGGGCCCTCCTCATCACATCAGACTGGTCTCGCGATCGCGGGACCGTGTACGCCGTTCAGCCTAGACTTCTTTACGCAGTGGCGCGCGGTGCGAAGGGACTCGACCGAGCACCGAGTGCATCTCGGGACCGTTCTATCCGAAGGGGGCACGAGGGAGCAAGGTGGCCCTTCCCAGAACCGCGCGTAACCGCTCCGGGCCCGGGAGACCGTCCCTGTCTGTCTGGTGTAGCATGAGTCACCACCAGAGCCTGGCTGGATCGTCTCCGTGGCAGCCGGTTCACCCGTACCGCCCGTAGTTCTTGACCGACGTCGTCCCAGGCAGGCTAGCGTGCGCCCCATGCGAGCCGCCTTGTCGGGGAAACCCACGCGTGCCTACATCTCCTCGCGCCGACGGACGCCACTCGTGCTCGGGTCCGTGCTCGGTCCGAGGGGGCTCGCAGCCGCCATCTCTGCGCTCATCGGTGGCGGCGTGGCGCTCTCCCCTTCCATTGCGGTCGCCCAGCCGGGAGCGCCCTCCGCCGAGCTCCACGACCTCGCCCAGCAGGCGCGCCAGGCGAAAGGCCCCGAGATTTACGTGCTCCTCCGCGAGATCTGGCGCACCTGGGATCGCGCCGATCCCGATCAGGTGGAGGAGACGCTGCACGTCCTCGCGGAAGCGAAAGGCCTTTCGCCCTCGGCCCGCGTCTACGCCGGCCTGCTCTCGTCCTATGCGCGGCGACGACGAGGTGATCTCGAGGGCTCGGCGGCTCAGATCCGGCGCCTCGGGTTCATCCGTGATTGGGCCACCGTGGGGCCCTTCGATAACGAGAACAAGGTCGGCTTCGAGCGAGAATTCGGCCCCGAGGCGGACATCGGAAAAGCGATTCTGGCGGGGCAGACCTACGATGGCCGGGAGCGCAGCACGCGGTGGCGCCTCCCGCCCGCCTTTCCATTCTATGGCTGGCTCGATTTCGGCAATCTCATCCGTCCTGCCGAATCGAGCTGCGCGTACGCGACGACATTCCTGAAGGCCCGCAAGGGCAGCCCGTCCCCGCGGCCCATGTCGCTATGGGTCGGGTCGGAGGGCGCATTCAAGCTCTTCTGGAACGGCGAAAACGTCCTCTCGGACAGCGGCTATCGCAAGCTCGACGTCGACCGCCACGCGACCGTCGCCTCGCTCGGGTCGGGCTACGGGCGTCTCACCATCAAGGTGTGCGGATCGGCGTCCGCTCCCAAGTTCGCCCTCCGCGTCGCGGACGACAAGGGCGCCCCGGATCCGAACGTCGAGGTCTCTGCGGAGCTGGAGACGCAACCGGCGACGGCTCCGCAAGCTCCTGCTCCTCGCGCTGCGCAGAAGCCCAGGTCGAGCCTCCTGGGAGCGCAGCAGGCGTTCGAGAGCGCCTCCGAGGGGCGACCTTCGCCCCGGATCACCGAGGCCTTCGCGCGTTACCTGATGCTCACCGGTGGTGACGCCGAGGGGACGCACCAGGCGCGCGATCTCGCTCGCCGTGCGGCCGAGGCGGAGCCCACCGTCCGGCGCTACCTCCTCGCGGGGCAGCTCGCCGAGGATCGAAATCAGCAAAGCATGTGGGTGCAGCGGGCGGCTGCGCTCACGACGACCGACGACATCGAGATCTTGCTCGCGGAGGCGCGTCTGGCGCAGACGGGGCCCAACTGGCGTGATGCCGTCCCGATCTACGAGCGCATCCTCGCCCTGCAACCGGACCACGCCATCGGCCTCCTCGGCTTCGCCGATCTCTACACACAAGCGGGTCTGCAGCGGACGGCGCTCTCCATCCTGGAGGATGCGGTCAACCGCCAGCCCCAGAGCGTCTCTCTGCTGCGTGCCTACACCTCTCAGCTCCGCTCCCTGGGGCGCGATCGGGAGGCCTCCGAAGTCGAGGCGCGCCACGCGGCGCTCCGCTTCGACGACTCGCCCTTGCTCATCGACCTCGTCGACCTGGCCGTGGCGCGTCACGACGACGGTGGAGCGAAACGCTGGCTCGATCGCTTCCTCGCCGTGGAGCACGACGCGGTCTGGTCTCAGACCGTGGCGGCCCGGGCCTATGGCGCGCTCGGCCAGCGGGATCGCGCCCTCGCCTCGCTCGAAGCGGCCCGCGCTCTCGCCCCGGAAGACCTCGCGACGCTGCGCCTCTTGTCGGACCACTTCGGCGACCGAGGAGATCGCGCGAAGCAGCTCGAGACCCTGCGGCTGATCACCTCGATCAGCCCCCAGGCGAAGGACGTGCGGGAGTACATCGAGAACCTCGCTCCCGCCAAGCCGCGCGCCGACGAGGCGTACGCGTGGACGCCCGAGCAGTTTCTCCGCCTCCGCGAGGCCGCCGGGAAGTCGTACCCGCGCCGGACCCTCCGGAACCTCACCGTCACCACCGTGTTTCCCAACGGTCTGGCGAGCCGCTTCAAGCAGGTCGTCTTCCAGCCCCTCACCGACGAAGCCGCCGCGCGTGCCCGCCAGTACACCTTCGACTACCAGGGGGATCGACAGGTGGTGACGGTGCGTGCGGCGCGGGTGTTCCGCCGCGATGGCAAGGTCGACGAGGCCATCGAGAACGGCGAGGGCGCCGTGAACAACCCCGACATCTCGATGTACACGTCGGCGCGCACCTTCTACGTCAGCTTCCCTCGCCTCAACGCCGGGGACGTCGTCGAGCTGCGCTACCGCATCGAGGACGTCAGCCCGCGCAACGAGATGGCCGATCACTTCGGCGAGATCGAGTACCTCCAGAGCGACGAGCCGGTGGGGAGCAGCGAGTACGTGCTGATCACGCCGAAAGCGAAGTGGTTCGACGTCCGGGCCACGGGCCTTCCCGGCCTCACCCGCGATGTGAAGGAGACCTCCGACCAGCGCATCTACCGCATGGTCGCGAACCAGCTCCCGCCGCTCGCGCCCGAGCCTGGCATGCCTGCCTGGGCGGAGGTGCTCGGGCACATCCACGTCTCCACGTTCAAATCATGGGACGACGTGGGCACCTGGTACTGGGGCCTGGTCCGGCATCAGTTCGACGTCGACGACGAGGTGCGCAAGAAGACCCGCGAGATCACGGCGGGCCTCACCGACGATCGGAGCAAGGTCCGCGCGGTCTACAAGTACGCGACCGAGGCGCGCTACGTCGCGCTGGAGTTCGGCCTCGAAGGGATCCGACCTCGTCGAGCGGCCCAGACGCTCGCCCGCGGGTGGGGTGACTGCAAGGACAAGGCGACCCTCATCGTCACCATGCTCAGAGAGCTGGGCATCCCCTCCACCATCGTCCTCGTGCGCACCGGCCTCCGCGGCCTCATCCCGTCCGAGCCGGCAGGGCTCTCGCCCTTCGATCACGCCATCGCGTATGTCCCCTCCCTCGACCTCTACCTCGACGGCACCGCCGAGCACACGGGCTCGATGGAGCTGCCCGCGATGGATCGAGGCGCCATCGCTCTCCAGATCAACGAAGGAAAACCGAAGCTCGTTCGTCTGCCGCAGCCCCCACCTTCCGCATCGGTGCTGCGACGGCACGTCGAGCTGGTTCTCTCCACCGACACGTCTGCGCGCCTGAAGGTCGAGACCGAGGTCACCGGCGTCTTCGCTCCCCAGTGGCGAACCCGGTTCATGGCCGAAGGGACGCGGCGCGCTCGGGTGGCGCAGGACATCGCATCCGACTTCGGGACGGTCGACCTGCTCGCGGGAAAGAACGGACTCGACGTGAGCGACTTGGAGGACATCGAGAAGCCCGTCCAGTTGCGCGCACGCGGGCAGATCGCCTCGCTGGGAAGGCGTGAGGGCGACAAACTCTCGGTCCCCGCCGTCCCGCAGCAAAACATGGCCGCGGACTATGGCTCGCTGTCGACCCGCAAGCTCGACCTCGTCCTGTCCTCCCTCACGTCGCGAGAGGAAGAGTGGACGTTCATTTTGCCTGCGAACATGCGCGTGCTCCGCATGCCGCTCGTGCAGAACGTGGACTCGCCGTTCGGCAGCTTCGCCATCACGGTCGAGGAGACGCCGAGCAAGGTGGTGGTGAAGAGTCGGCTCAACCTCTCGAAGGCGCGCATCACACCGGCCGAGTACAAGGAATTTCTTGCGTTCTGCGAGACGGTCGACCGCGCATTTGGTCAGCGGTTGGTCGTCGGCCTGTGAACGCGCCCGCCCGTCGCCGCCCGACTCCCTCGGCGACACCCTGAAATTCCGTCAAAACTCACGGTGTTGGCTGCGTCACGGCGCCGCTGCTCATCCGGTCGAGGTTGCCCCTTCGACGCCACCGCAGCCGTGCGTGCTGCGTCGTCCTTGGAGGGAGCACGCCGACGCGCTCGACGCGACCCATCGGTAGCCCGCGCGGGGTCGAGTCTGGTACAGACAGCCCTGCTTCCCCTACTGACGGAACAGGAGGTTCGTTGACGTGTTCCCACGACAGCCTAGAATGCCCGCGGTCTTCGCCTCTGGGAGTCCACCTGGCAGGCGTGCCTCGGACTCGCACGATCTGCGCGGGGGCACCCAGGTGAAGAAGGTACACAGGCCGGCTGGCGGAAACGCCGCGCCGCGGAGCCAAGAGTCATGAGCAAGCGGACCAAGTTCGTCTTCGTCACAGGCGGGGTTGTTTCCTCCATCGGAAAGGGGCTTGCTGCGGCTTCGATCGGCGCGCTCATGGAGACCCGCGGGCTCCGCGTCACGCACATCAAGCTCGATCCCTACATCAACGTCGATCCCGGCACGATGTCGCCCTACCAGCACGGCGAGGTCTTCGTGACGGACGACGGCGCCGAGACCGATCTCGATTTGGGTCATTACGAGCGGTTCACGCTCGCGCGAATGACACGCCAGAACAACTTCACCACCGGCCGCATTTACGAGGCGGTGATTTCCAAAGAGCGCCGCGGCGAATACCTCGGTGCGACCGTGCAGGTCATTCCGCACGTGACCGACGAGATCAAGCTTCGCATTCGTGCCGCCGCCGACGGCGCCGACGTGGCCATCGTCGAGATCGGTGGCACCGTGGGCGACATCGAGTCCCTGCCGTTCATCGAGGCGATTCGACAGCTCAAGGTGGAATCGGGCTCCCAGAACGCGCTCTCCGTGCACGTCACGCTCGTCCCCTTCATCTCCACCTCCGGCGAGATCAAGACGAAGCCGACCCAGCACGCCGTGAAGGAGATGCGGGCCATCGGCATCCAGCCGGACATCCTCCTGTGCCGCTGTGATCGCCCTCTTCCCCGCGACATCAAGGACAAGATCGCGCTCTTCTCGAATGTGCCGGTCGACTGCGTCATCGCCGCGATCGACGTCGGCTGCATCTACGAGCTTCCCTTGGCGCTCCACGCCGAGGGCCTCGACGAGAAGCTTGCCGAGCTGCTCAACATCTGGGCACGGCAGCCCGATCTCTCCGCCTGGCAGCGGATCGTCGAGCGCTTCAAGAAGCCGTCCCGCGGCTCCGTGCGCGTCGGCGTCGTCGGGAAGTACGTACACCTCCGCGACTCGTACAAGTCGCTGCACGAGGCCCTGGTGCACGGCGGTCTCTACAACGACGTCGGCCTCGAACTCGAATACATCGACTCGGAGCAGATCCAGCAGCTCGACAGTGCAGCGGTCGCCGAGCGCCTCGGTCGCCTCGACGCCATCCTCGTCCCCGGTGGCTTCGGCGATCGCGGAACCGAGGGGAAGATCCAGGCGATCCGCTATGCTCGCGAGCAGAAGATCCCCTTCTTCGGCATCTGCCTGGGCATGCAGCTCGCCGTCGTCGAGTTCGCGCGTCACATCTGCGGCCTGACCGGCGCGAACTCGAGCGAGTTCGACAGCGCCACCCCGCACGCCGTCATCGATCTCATGCCCGATCAGCGCGGTGTGATCGAGAAGGGCGGGACGATGCGTCTCGGCGCCTACCCGTGCGTGCTCGAAAAGGGGACCATCGCCGCAGACGTGTACGGCGTGACGAGCATCAGCGAGCGGCACCGCCATCGCTACGAGTTCTCGAACAAGTACCGCGACCCGCTGACGCAGAAGGGCCTGATTTTCTCGGGGACTTCTCCCGATCAGCGCCTCGTGGAGATGATCGAGCTGCGTGACCATCCTTATTTCGTGGGCTGCCAGTTCCACCCGGAGTTCAAGAGCCGCCCGCACAACGCGCACCCGCTCTTCGCCCGCTTCGTCCGTGCAGCGCTGGAGCGTCAGCGCAGCCGCGTCGTCGAGCGCGCCAAGTCCGGAGAGCTGTCGCAAGGACAGCAGCCCAGCTCCACCATCAACTGATCCAGCAGACTCGTCGAACGACGGGACCCTCGAAGGGACCCGACGCCGTAGAGGCGGTCGTGGACCCAAGGGTCTCGGCCCTCCAACCCAGAGGTCTCGGTCCTCGACCCCAGAGCTCTCGGTCATCGGACGCCATGCAGGCGGTGGGTGACCTGGACGTCCAGGTCCTCCGACCCAGCGCTCTCGGTCATCCAAGGCCGTGAAGGCGGTGGCGGATCGCGTGGTCTCGATCCTCGGCCGCCGTGAAGGCGGTGAGGGACCTGGAGACCTGGGTCCTCCGACTCCGTGGTCTAGGTCCTCCGACCCAGTGGTCTAGGTCCTCCGACCCAGTGGTCTGGGTCTTCCGATGCCTTGGACGTGATGGCGGATCGAGATGTCTCAATCTCCAGTCGCCGTGAAGGCGGTGAGGGACCTGGAGGCGTGGGTCTTCTGACCCAGCGGTCTAGGTCCTCCGACCTAGTGGTCTAGGTCCTCCGACCCAGCGTCGTCGGCTCTCTGGCGTTGAGAAAGTGGGTCGTGGACCCGAGGAGTGATGTCCTGATTGTGAGCCTTCGGGAACCCTAGGTCTGGGATGCCCTACCTGCTCGTCTTCGCGCTCTTGCTGGAGGGCTCGTGACGAGCCGTGGCCGCGTCGAGCCAGGGCTGAGGGGCTCCGTACCGTCCATCACCTGGACGGTCGGAGCCGCGGGCGTTCCGTGACGCGAGCGTCAGGAAGCGGTGTGCTGGGTTACGTGAGGGGCGGGGGTCGGGACAGGCGAGGAGAACTCTCTCGTCTTCTGCTTCTTCGGCTTCAGAAGCAGTGGGGCGCGCTCACCGACCTCCGAAAGCAGGTTGCGTCGGAGCACCTGAGCCGGTGGGCGCCGCACATCCCAGATGAGGGAGACGGACTCCAGGGCGCGCAGCACGTAGTAGCTGATGTCGATCTCCCACCAGAAGAAGCCCTGGTTGGCGCTGTTCATGTAGTGGTGATGGTTGTTGTGCCACCCCTCGCCGAGGGTGATGAGGGCGAGCACGAAGTTGTTGCGGCTGGTGTCCGTGGTCGCGTAGCGGCGGCGGCCGATGACGTGGGCCAGGGAGTTGATGGTGAACGTCCCGTGCATCAGGGCGCAGGTGGAGACCACGAAGCCCCACAGGAAGGCGTCGTAGCCGCCAGCGAGCCAGAGTCCGGCGATGAGCACGGCGGGACCCACGATGTGGTTGCGATCGAGCCAGCGCAGCTCGGGGTATGCGGCGAAGTCGGGGACCTTCTCCAGGTCGGTATGCTCGTGCTCACGGCCGAGCCACCAGCCCATGTGCGAGTACCAGAAGCCGCGCTGCAGGGGGCTGTGGACGTCGCGCTCGGTGTCCGAGAAGCGGTGGTGGACCCGGTGGGTCGAGGCCCACCAGAGCGGGCCCTTCTGGACGGCCGTCGTGCCGAGGAAGCCGAGGAAGAGCTGGAAGGCGCGGCTCGTCTTGTAGCTGCGGTGCGAGAAGTAGCGGTGGTAGCCCGCCGTGATGGCGAACATGCGCACGACGTAGCTGGCGACGGCCAGGGCGACGAGCTTCCAGGTCACGCCACGCATGAGCGCGATCACCGTGCCCACGTGGATGAGAAGGATGGCCGTGACGTTGACCCACTGGCCGAAGGTGGGCGGCGGTTTGGGGCCGGCGATCCGGACGGTGCCGGCAGCAGGAGGTGGGCTGGATGGCTGACTGGAGGAGGCTTCGAGGTCGCTCACGTGGTCGATGAGCATCGACGGTGCGTGTCGTCGGTCCTCCCTGCGTGAGTCATTTTTGGGTCATGCCAGGCCCGTCCCTCGCGCTGTCCCTCATGGAGGAGGAGGACACGAGACGGAGAAGGGGGCCCGCGGTGACCTCCACCCGTCGGGCCTGGAGGCGGTCGCCGTCGAGGATGTAGGGGAAGCCACCTTCGGCCTGGATCGCGAGCCGGTGGGCCAGGTCGTCGAAATGTCCGTCGCCGCCGATGGAGCGGCCCGAGAGCACGCGGGTGATGCGCGGGCTCAGTTGTCGGGACGGGAGAGGGCTGGCGACGCAGTGCAGGCGCTGGGGATCTTCGCCCGCGCGGTAGGTGACGCGCATGTTCAGTCCCAGGTCGGGGACCACGGAGGCGACGACGAGGGACCAGGAGGCCGGGGCCAGCGGGCGTCCGTCGACCTCGATCCGGCACGGGAGCGGATCGAGGACCTGACGCGCATAGGCGCCATCGAAGAAGGACTCGAGGAGGACGCGCGCCGTGATCCGGGCCGCGGTGGTGTAGCCCTCGGCGCCGCCGGCGTAATAGAGGTCGAAGAACTTGGCGACGAGGCCCGTCCCGAAGATGAAGCCGGTCCTCGCCTCGACCCCCTCGGTGGTGGTCGCGTGGACGCGCAAGGTCGGGCGCGGCTCGAAGTCCAGGGGCGCGGTGCCGCGTCTGACCTGGTCGAGGAGCCTCTCCAGGAGTTCGGCAGGATCACCGGTCATCCCCCAGTTGCGGGCCACCGTGGAGACGGTGCCGCCAGGGAGCAGCGCGATGGGCGGCAGGGCGTCGTCGCCGAGGGTCCGGGTCAAGGCCGTGATGCCAGCCATGTAGCTGCCATCCCCACCGGAAAAGACGATCAGATCGGTGCCGCGGTCGGCGATCGACTGACAGACCGCGCCGAGCTGGGCCGAAGTCCGTGTGGGGTGCAGCGTGGCATGGCGGCCGCACGAGGTGGCCATGCGTCGGAGGAGGGCGGGGTTCGTCCGGAGCTTCCGGGCCGTCGTGTTGACGATGACGTCGATGCGCATGGAGAGGGGGAGGCGTCGAGGCGGGCCAGGCTAGACGAACACGCGCCCGACGTCGCCGTGCCGTGCACCCCGGATCGGTCCTCTGCTCGGCCGCGAAGGAGCGCCAGTCGGCTTCGCTCCGGCGCATCGCCGCGGTATGAAGCGTCTGCATGCTTCGCGCCGTCGTTCGAAATTTCCTGATGGGTGGCGTTCTGCTCGCTTGCGCTGCCGGGTGCGGGGCTTCTGCTCCGGCGCGGGCGGCTGCAGGGGGGCGGCTCGGGGAGCTGCGTGGGCTCCTTGCGGAGGAGCTTCGACGCGGGGCCTTCGGTGCGCAGGACGCGCGTGAGGTGGCTCAGGCGCTGGCCGAGGGGGAGGTTCGACGTGCGGCCTACCCTGAAGGCGAGCACCGGCTGCGGGAGCTTCGCCCCTGTGCTCGCGCGCTGCGATCGGAGCTGAGCGAGCGCGCGCTCGGGGAAGACGCTCTGGCACCGCTCGCGGCGATGATCCTGCTCGATGGTGGACTCGCGGACGTCGACACGCTGCGTGAGCATGCCGGTCGGGACATGACGCAGCGGCCGCTGGAGGTGGAGGGCGGGTTCCGCGCGGTGTACGCGCGCACGCTGATGAAGGGGGCGGATGGGCCGATGCGGCGGGCACGGCTGCTCGACGGAGACGAGCACGTGCGGACGGCGGCGCTGCGAGCGTCGATCCTGACGGCGGATCCGAACGATCGACAGGCTCTCCTCGATGTGGCCCGACACGATCCGAACCCGATGGCGCGCTCCCTCGCGCTCCGGGCGGTGTCGCGCATCGGAGGCGAGGCGGTGGTGCTCGCCTTGAAGGATCTGTGGGTGCGAGGAGACGAGCCGCTGCGGCAGGGCATCGTGGAGGCGTGGGCTGCGCCAGCGTCCCTGGAGGCAGGGGGAACACGAGAGCTGCAATGGGTGATCGCCACGCAGCAAGGGGCGCCGGCGATCGCGGCGGCGGCAGCGTTGGTCCGCACTGTCGCACAGGAAGCGTCGGCAGATGCGCTGGGCGTCCTGGTGCGCGCGGTCGAGAGTGGGCTCACTCGGGATCGGGTGTACGCGCTCCGCGTCATTCCGCTCGACGCGCCGACGGCGCGCGCTGTCGTGACGAAGGCGCAGACCGACAAGGATCCGGTCGTGGCGCTGGCCGCTCTGGCGCGTGACCTCGAGGCGACGCCGCCGGCCCCCGGCCGAGCGCGCGTGATGCCCCAGCTCCTGAAGATCGCGGGGGGAAGCTCGAATCAGGCGAGTCAAGCCAAGGGGATGCTCGCACGCGCGGGAGTGCGGGAGGTCGTCCCGTTCCTTGCGCGCGACGTGCCTTCGAAGGATGCGCGGCTGCGCGAAGAGGCCGGTGTCCACCTCGTCGAGCTGGAAGAGTGGGGGCGCGCGGCGCCGCTGCTCGCGGATGCCGATCCGCGCGTCCGCACCGTGGTCGCCTGCGCGATCCTTTCAGGGCGTTGATCGTCGGGGGGCTCGCCGTGTGCCTCGACGTGTCTCGACGTCAGAAGCGCGAGACGAGCTCGAGGCGGACACCTTCGAGCGGCGGGAAAAAACGGCACACGCCCGACACGCAGCGCAAGCCGCCGCGTCGCTGCCCGACGAAGAGGTTGACGGTGTCGAAGATCTGCTCGGCGAGCGTCTCGTGGTTCGTCGACTTCCACTGAAGGCCGCCGTTGAAGTAGTGGCAGAACCCTTCGGTGCGGCCGGGCTCGCATCCTTCTTGCGAGGTGTACTCGACGCCGAAGATGCCGACGAGGTTCGGCGCCCACTGGAGCGCGGTGTAGTTCTCGCCCTCGATCCACCAGCTGACGAAGTTCTCGGGGCGGTAGCGGCGCCGATGGTTACCCTGAAACTGCAGCGAGAACGGGCCGGTCAGGTGCTTCACGATGTCGTACCGCACGTAGGTCTCGCTGTAGAAGATGTCGCCCTCGCCACCGACGAAGCCGCTGTAGGGCTGAGCGGTCTCGGTGTGCCTGACGCCGGCCCAGACGCGGGCGTGAGAGCGGCCTCGCTCGAACTCCAGGTCGGTCCCGGCGCCGTAATCCCAGGCGTTCGTCTGGTTGCCCTTCGAGGTGTCACAGGTGGCATTCTCGGGGTTCAGCTCGGACCAGCTGATGTACCGACCGAGCCATGCGTACACGGCGGTCTCGCGGTCGAAGCGGTAGTCGACGCGTGAGCGGCCCGCCGTGATGCACACGTTGGGGGCGCCGATGGGCTCGATGTAAATGGGCTCGGCGGTCGGTGGCTGGCTGTAGTTGACGAGGCTGAACTCCGGTGCGCCGAAGCCGATGCCGGAGACCGGATCGGCATCGATGTTGGCTGCGAGCGGGAAGAAGCTCCGGTAGTGCTTCCCTTCGAGTGACACGGAGAGAGGACCCCCGCGGGCGTTCGCCGCGGCGTACACGGCGTAGCCGGAGAGGTCTTCGGCCGGGGTGCCCGTCGAGTCGAGGCGGCCGTCCCGGAGCTGCTGCCCCACCACCTCGACGTAGAGATCGCCGTGGCCTCCGAGCGAGGGAACGCTGATCGAGCCGCCGAAATTGCGGACGGCATCGTGAAGGCGGGCGGGGTTGTTCCGCGTGAACTCGGGGTACTGGTTGGCGCAGCGGCCGGTGATCAGCACGCTGCCGCTCTGGATCTCGTCTTCGCCGCGCGCGATGCAGTCGAGGTATTCGCGGGCGTAGGACTTGCGGAAGAGCATCGCCCCGTTCAGCGCGAGCTGCACGTGCTCGGTCCCGCCTTCGAGGCGCCCACCGAGGACGCTGTCCTCCAGGTAGCTGGGGCGCCCGAGCTGGGTGACGTTCACCGGGTTGCCCTGGCTGTCGGCGTAGGCCTCGACGTTCTCGAGATCATTGACACTGCCGCGGCCGGGGAAGCCGAAGAACAGCGGAGAGCCGTCTCCGTGGAGGCGGCGCCCGCTCACCTCGTCGACGCGCAGGGGGTTCATCTGGCCCCCGAAGAGGGTGCTGCCCAGGCGCACGGGTCCGAACTCCCGGCTGGCAGCCACCTTCCCGCCGCGCACCGTGGTGTCGATGGCCAGCTCGTCCAGCTTGCGCACGCTGAAGACGAGGCCGCGGCCGAGCTGGGCGTAGAAGTCGCCGACGGTGACCTCGAGGCCCGGCTGGTTGTAGGCGAGGTTGAGCTTGGCGGGATAATAGGTGTTGAGGAAGCGGGTGTTCAGCTCGCGGAGCAGCGCGGGCCTGCCGAAGGCCACCTCGTTCGTGGCGATGAGGCGCTGAAGCTCGGCGTCTCCCACCGAGGGAACGATGAAGTAGGTGGCCGCGTCGATGCGGACGCCGAGCTGGAAGCGCCACCAGAGGAGCTGCACGTTGAAGCGATCGATCCACTCGCCGAACTCGTCGTCGACGTAGCGCGTGGGATAGCGCGGATCGTCATTGCGGTTGTCGAAGCGATAATCGACGACGGCGGTGTTCGTCACGTCGAGCGTGACGGGTTTGCCGTCGAGGGTGCCGACCTCGACCGCCGCTGCCGGGGGTGCCATGAGGGCACCAGCAAGGAGCAGGCACAGCGCGGGAGCGAGGGTACGGCTCGACACGCTGGCCTTGTACCATGCCCGTTCGACGTCTTGGCGACGCTCCTCTGGGCCCCGAGAGGGAGATGGTGAGCGTCGCGACGCCGTTCCGGTCAGCGCTTCAGGGGCTGCCCAGCGCCTTCTCGATTTCGGCTTCCAGCGCTGCCTCGTCGCCGGGCTGGTAGCCGCCGCGCTTTCTCAGGATCGAGCCGGAGCGGTCGACGAGGACGGTGAACGGAAGCTCGCGCTTGGGGTTGTAGCGGGCCGTGACCGTGGTCTCTTCGTCGAGCAGGACGGGGAAGACCATGCCTCGCTGATGAACGACGTTGCTGACCTGCGAGCGCGACTCGGGGCCGTCGAGGGCGATGGACAGGACGACGAAGCCCCGATCCTTGTTCTTCTGGTACAGCTCGACGAGGTGCGGCATCGCCGCGATGCACGGGTCGCAGGTGGTCGACCAGAAATCGATCAGGACGACCTTGCCCTGGTAGTCCGACAGGCGCGCCGTCTTGCCATCGAGGGTGGGCAGCGAGAAATCAGGGGCCTCGCCCGCGCCACCCGTGGAAGCGGGTCGACCAGCACCTCCGCCGGCTGCACCCGAGCAGGCGCTGAGGGAGAGGCTCACGGCGATGGCGGTGAGCAGAAGACCGCGGCGCGTGAAATGCGTCATGGGCGCGCCATCTCTCATAGCGTGCCGTCGACCACACGCTGGAAGGTGTTCCAGAAGCCCGAGCTGGGGGAGCCCGAGACCACCTGGACGATCGACATGTCCCTCGTGTCGACGATCATGTTCGCCGGGTAAGCGTCCGCGTTGAACAAGGAGCCCAGCTTGTACGAGGGATCGATCGCCGAGGGGTAATCGACCTTGTACTTGCGCGTCCAGTTGTAGAGGTCCCGCTGTTTTGCGGGGTCGCCTGGCGTCCCGCCGTCCGCGAGCTGGAGCAGGAACTCGCCGTGGGGCGCGAAGCGCTTGTACTCGTCCGGCAAGACCTTCTCCGCCTCGTAGTTACAGGGGCCGCACCAGACGGAGGAGACGACAATCAGCAGGGCCTTCGGCTTCGCCTTTCCGGCGCCGTACTGAACGTCCCGGCCCTCGTCCGAATACACGTCTTCGCCGGTGGGATTGTAGAAGTCGGAGAGACGGATTTCCTGCAACGCATCGTTCACCTCCGATGCATTGGCGTAGCCGACGAACTTGTAGTTCGCGATCGTGGAGCCGACCCGGATTCCATAAGGACTCTCGGGATAGGCGGCGACGTCGATCGCGTCCTGCCCGCTACCATTAGGGAATGGAGGAGCCAGCTCCTCGCTGACGCAGCCGCTGAGGAGCGAGAGCCCGACCGCGCCAACTCCGGCCCAACGTACCAGCTCGTCTTTCTGCATGAAGGTCCCGCCTGCGTTTTGATGTAGAAGGTTCATTCTTCCGGGCGTATTGGTGCGAGTCAAGAGTCAGGCGGAGCCTCGCCGTCCGCCCCGAGGTCGAATCATGTACCAGCCGTTGCTTTCTTCCGGGTCCACGTCGAGCGCTGCGTCCGGGCATACCGCGGGGCGGTGGCGAGGCGCAATGCGAGCTCTCCGGGCGTCGTTCGCGCTGGCGGCCCTCGTCGGCGGGGCGGTGACGGGGTTCGCCGCGTGCTCGGTGGAGGAGTGCGTCGGCGGTATCGTGATCGACGGGGTCTGTCAGGGGAAATGCGAGCCGAGCCTCTGCAAGGATCAGAACACCTGTGTGGGGAACCAGTGCAAGCTGCTCTGCGATTCCCACCAGGCGTGCAACACGAACACGCAGGAGTGTTTGCCGGCGGTCGAGGACGAGACCAACGCGAACATCATGGTCTGCCAGCCGAAGCAGAAGGCGGCGGGGTTCGGTGTGGTCTGTCCGTTTGGTCAGCAGCAATGCGAAGGGCTCGCCGCGTGTCCCGATGGTTCTGCGTGTGGAGCCGATGCGTGCGGTGGACGCCCCGAGCAATGCACGGACCGCGGTGACGGGACGACCACGTGCGCCGACGGGTCACCATGCTGCCCTGCGGAGCAATGCATTGGCCTGGTCTGCCTCTCGTCGGGCGAGGGAGACGCCGACGCTTACTGCAGCCTGCGAGGGTGCAGCGGTGACGAGGATTGCCCGGGCGGCTACGCCTGCGGGGTGACGCGGGATCCGCGGGCGGTGTGCGGGACCGACAAGGGGAACCACGCCGCTTGCGGGTTCTCGAGCGAGCCGTGCATCGACCTCGCGACCGCCGGCGACACGTATGCCGAGGGCTCGATGTGCGCGCTGCGGAAGACGTGCATCAAGCGGGACCAGTGCGATCCGTGCGAGAGCGATCTCGATTGCTCGCTGGCCGATGGGACGACCTGCGTGGACATCGGCGGATCGAACCGGTGCGCTCGCGCCTGCAATGCCGACTCGGACTGCGACGTGGACTATGCGTGCCAGGGGGGGTCCTGCAAGCCGCGCTTCGGGAGCTGCGCCGGGGAGGGGGCTTTCTGCCAGCCCTGCCAGGACGATCTCGACTGTGGGCCGAACGCGCTCTGCACGCCGATCGCCGGTCTCGACAAGCAGAAGGCGTGCTTGCCCTGGGAGCGCCCCGATCCGAATGGCCCCGGCGTCGTTCCGGCGTTGCCCTGCACGACGGACGACGATTGCCCGCTCTCACCCAGCGGGATCATGCGTGGCGAGTGCCTGAACGAGGACAACAACTACGAGCCTGGCGATAGCGGGTACGGGCGCTGCTACTTCCCGTACAGCGCCACCGTGCAGCGGTTCGGCTGCTGGTACGAGTGCGACGTCGGTGGGCCGGGGTTCCCGCCGGAGCCGGCGAATCCTCGGATCGATTGCCCCTCGGGGACGACATGTCGGGAAGGGTTCTGCAAATGACCCACGAGATGTACGGGTTGCCCCGAGGTTGACCTCGGGGCGAGCGTGGACTCCCGTGGAGTTGACCCTGCTCTTCGACCGTCGGAAGGGTGCCCGACGGTGGACGGGTCTAGACGACTCCAGTGTGGCGGGCTAACGTCGGCCGACCAGTGGCTGTTGACGTGCAGGCTTGAATTCTCGGTCCGTCCGATACGTCTTTGGACACGAACCACATCAGGCGCGTCACTGGCGACAAGGCCGCTTCGAACCCGGTGGAACCCGAGTCACTGGACTCACCAAGGAGTGCTTCGGAAATGAATAAGAAGACTAGCATGCTCAAGGATACGGCCCGGTCGCTGCGTCTCGCTGCGCTGCCGGTGATGGCTGCCGCTTTCGCCGCGCCCGCCGTGATGACCGGCTGTGACGGCGATGGTCCCCTGGGGAACCTGGCGGCGCAGTGCGGGCTCGTCTGTCCGGTGGACGGCGTGCTCGAAGGCAACGCATCCATCTCCGGCATCGCGAGCATCGACGCCTTCTTCGGCGCGGTCGTGGACTTCACCGGGGCGGCCGGGCAGGTCACCGGGGGCATCACGACCCAGCTCGACGCGCTGAAGGCGAGCCTCGGCCTGGAGGCGGACGCGCCTGTGGCCGATGTCCGTGCTGCACTCACGGCGAAGATCAACGCCAATGTGTCCGGTGGTCTGACCGTGAAGGTGCAGGAGCCGCGCTGCGAGGCGTCCGTCGAGGTGACGGCGAGCGCGGCGGCTTCGTGCGACGTGAACGTCGATCCGGGCAGCGTCGAGGTGACGTGCTCGGGTTCCTGCACGATCGATGCATCGGTGCAGGCGAGCTGCACGGGTGAGGCGAAGCTTTCCTGCAAGGGTCAGGCGCCGAACCTCGCGTGCAGCGGGACCTGCACGGGTGACTGCGACCTCTCGGTCGCGGCCACTTGCGAGGGGACCTGCCGAGGCGAGTGCCAGGGAACCTGCTCCGTCGAGGACTCGGCGGGTAACTGCAAGGGCAAGTGCGACGGCCAGTGCCGGGGTACCTGCGAGCTGACCGCGGGCGGGAGCTGCTCTGGCAAGTGCGAGGGGTCGTGCGAGTACACGCCGCCCAGCGGCTCGTGCGAGGCGACTGCCGAGGCGCGCTGCGAGGCGAACGGCAAGGCGGACGTGAAGTGCAAGGGCGGCTGCGACGGCAAGGTGACGCCGCCGAGCGTGTCCGCGGAGTGCAAGGCGACCGTCGAGGCGAAGGCCAGCGCGAGCGTCGAGTGCACGCCGCCCTCGATCGACATCGCGTGGCAGTGGAGCGCGGCCGTGCAGGGCGATGTCAATGCGCAGGCTGACTTCAAGGCCTTCATCGGCAACTTCAAGGGCTACTTCTCCGGCATGGTTGCCGGCGTGGCGAAGGCCGAGATCCTGGTCGACAGCGGTGCCAACCTCGTGGCTGCTGGTCAGGGCGCCGTGAAGGGCGCGCTCGACGGACTGTCGGCCGAGGCCGACCTGAAGGCGAGCATCGGTGCTGGCTGCGCGCTCGTGGCGCTTCCCGACGTGGCGACCTCCATCCAGGCGTCCACGACCAAGCTCCAGGCGAGCTTGAGCGCGGTGGCGGAGATCCAGGGCGCGATCGGCGGGTAGTCGACCAACGGCCATTCAGGCCAAGCTGGCGCCCGCCTGGCACCTCGCCGAGCGGGCGTCGCTCTTTTGTCGCGGCCCTTCCTCTTCGCGTCTCTTGGGCCGTCGCGCTTCGCTTTCTCCGGCGCGCTTAGCGATTGACTGGCCCGGCACCCGGTCCTAACAGCCACGGGCCATGGCCATCACGTTCGATGCAGCCGTCGCTGCGCTTCGCAAGGTCGTTGCGCCCGACATGGAGCGACCGCTCACCGAGATCGATCGGGTTCACGATCTGGAGATCGTGGGGGACGACGTCTCGCTGGAGGTCGTGGCCACCAGCCCCTTCAAGGCGCAACTCGGGGCCGCCGTCGAGCAGGCGCTTCGAGGCGCGGGCGCCAGAGAGGTGAAGATCACCTGGGATCTGCAGATCCCATCGAGGGACATCCAGGAGGACGATCCCAGCCCGGGCGTGAAGAACATCGTCCTCGTGATGAGCGGTAAGGGGGGCGTCGGGAAGAGCACGGTCGCCGCGAACCTGACGCTCGCGCTGAACCGTGCCGGGGCGAAGGTGGGCCTCCTCGACGCCGACATGTACGGGCCCAGCGTCCCGACCATGTTCGGCGTCATGGGGCGCCCCACGTCGGCGGATGGTCAGAGGTTTCTGCCGCTCGAGCGGTTCGGGGTGAAGCTGATGTCGATCGGCTTCCTGATCGAGGACGCGCGCTCCGCCGTCGTGTGGCGTGGGCCGATGCTCCAGAATGCGTTGCTCCAGTTCATGCGCGACGTGGACTGGGGGCAGCTCGATTACCTCATCCTCGATCTTCCTCCTGGCACCGGCGATATCGCGCTGACGATTTCCCAGAAGCTCCGGACGACCGGCGCGGTGATCGTGACCACCCCACAGGAGGTCGCGCTGCAGGATGTCTACAAGTCGGTCTCCATGGCGCAGAAGGTGGGCATCCCGCTGCTCGGGGTGGTGGAGAACGAGAGCTATTTCATCTGTGATGGGTGCACGAAGCGCCATGAGCTGTTCGGCTCTGGCGGTGGGCAGCGGATCGCGGAGTTCGCCGCGGCACCGCTGATCGGGCAAATTCCCATCGTGCCAGCCATTCGGGAGTGGGGAGACGCGGGGACACCCATCGTCCAGGCCGCGCCCGATAGCGAGGCGGCCAAGGCGTTCCTCTCCGTTGCCGAGCGGCTCGCCGACCGCGCGAGCGCTCAGGGGCTGTCGAGCGAGGGCGGGCCCCGCATCGACCGGAGTGGCGGGGTGAACCGTCACCTGCCGATCATGCGTTAGCTAGGGCTCGCGCAAGCCCGCCAGGTAGGATATGGTTCCGGCCCCTTTTCCCGAGACGGAAGGGGCGACGGTCGCAAGAGCGACTACGCTCTCCACCAAGTGAGCAAGTGCCGTCGCATGAGGCGCGAATGAACAGCGACGAGAACAACACAACGCCGGCTCATGCCTCCCAGGATCACGCTGACCAGGGAGCATCTGAATCATCTCCGTCTGCTCCCGCACCCAGCGAAGCGGTCGAGGCAGCGCCGGAGCCGGTGGAAGGCGTCGCCGCCCCCGCCGCCTCTGAGACCAGTTCGTCCTCCTCAGCGGAGAGCGATTCGGAGCAGTGGGCCGATCAGCCTGGCGACGACATCGGAAACCGCGTGAGGGGGGCGTCGCTTCCCGATGACATCGGAAACCGGAGGCCTGGTGGTCCCGCTCCGTCGGGTGATGGAGAGGGCGCGAGCAAGAAGAAGCGTCGGCGTCGGCGCAAGGGCCCGGGCGAGGGAGCCCAGGCCGGTGAGAACGCCGCCGCGCCCGAGGGGAGTGAAGAGGCCGAGGGAGGCGAGGGCGACGACGCCGAGCAGGCCGGTGGAGAGCAGGGAGGCGGAGAGGGGCAGAAGCGTCGCCCCCGAGGAGCGCCCCAGCCGCCCCGTGAGCGACCGGCGTTCAGCATCGGTGAAGAGGTGTTCGGCCGCGTGAGCCGTGTGACGGAGCACGCGGTCTGGATCGACATCGCCGGGAAAGCGACCGGCTTGTTCGATCGACGCGAGCTGATGGATGACGACCCTCCGGCCGAAGGGGATCAGTTCATCGCCACGGTCGCCAGTACGGGGATGCGCGGTGGGATGCTGGTGCTCTCCCGAGCGACGGCGAGCCTGGACGAGACGCGCACCCGGATCGAGGCCGCGTCGAAGAGCAACGAGCCCGTGTCCGGGTTCGTCACTGGTGTCGTGAAGGGAGGCCTCGAGGTCGACCTGGGGGCACTGCGGGCGTTTGCTCCGGCCTCTCATGTGGACCTCCACCACGGGGCCGACCTGAACTACCTGGTGGGTCAGCGCCTCGATTTCATGGTGACCCAGTACGCCAAGAAGGGGCGCGACATCGTCGTCTCCCGGCGACACGTCCTCGAGGAGGAGCAGCGGAAGGCGCGCACCGAGGCGCTCAGCGCGGTCGAGCCTGGCTCGGTCCACAAGGGGATCGTACGCAAGGTCGTGGCGTGGGGCGTGTTCGTGGCGCTGCCCGACGCGGGGAACGTGGAGGGCCTGGTGCACCTCAGCGAGGCCAGCCATGACCGCGGAGCCAAGCTGAACGATCTGTTCAAGCCGGGCAGCGAGGTCGAGGTCAAGGTCCTGCGCGTGGACGAGAAGGGGAAGCTGTGGCTGAGCCGCAAGGCCATCACCGTCGACCCCTGGGAAGCGGCGCGAGAGAAGTACGCTCCAGGGACGCGCCACAAGGGCCGCGTGGCGCGTCTGCAGCCGTTCGGAGCCTTCATCGAGCTCGAGCCGGGGATCGATGGGCTGATCCACACCGCCGATCTCACGATGAAGCCGATCCAGCACCCGAGCGAGGTGGTGAAGGTCGGCGAGGAGATCGAGGTGACGGTCTCGAACTGCGATGTCGCCGGTCGTCGGATCGGGCTGCACCCCGCACTCGGCGAAGGCGAAGAGCAGGAGACGAGGCAGCGCGTCCAGCAGGGCCGCATGGTCAAGGTCGCCGTCATGCAGGTGACGGACGGTGGACTCATCGTTCGCGTGCTCGGCGTCACGGGTCGCGCGGCGCGTGGGTTCATCCCCGCCGGCCACACCGGGACCCAGCGCGGCACGGATCTGCGCAAGGAGTTCCCGATCGACACCCAGCTGGAAGCGAAGGTGATCGAGGTGGACCCGCGCCGAGGTGAGGCGAAGCTGTCGATCCGCGCGCTCAAGGAAGACGCAGAGCGGCACGCTTACCAGCAGTACCGCGCTGGCGTCGCCCGCGAGGCGAAGTTCGGGACGTTCGCCGACCTGATGAAGCAGAAGAACAGCTGACTTCTCGGTGGGGCCCCTGTCGATGGGGCCCCTCCCGGGTGGGTTTCACACCCGTTCCAGCACCTGTCGGCAAGATCTCACTCCCGTCCCAGTGCCTGCACGGGATCCATCCGGGCCGCGCGCTGTGCAGGGAAGAAGCCGAAGACCAGGCCGATGGTGGTGCTGATGCCGAGGGCGATCGCCAGCGCGACAGGGTCGAGCTTCATCGGCCAGTCCAGCGCGGTCGCGAAGCCGAGGATGGCTCCATAGCCGACCGTGGTGCCCACGAGCCCTCCCACGGTCGAGAGCACGAGCGCCTCCATCAGAAACTGGGTCAGGATGTCGGCTTCCCGGGCGCCGATGGCCATGCGGATGCCGATCTCACGGGTGCGCTCCGTGACCGAGACCAGCATGATGTTCATCACGCCGATCCCGCCGACGACCAGAGAGACGGCGGCGATGCTGATCAGCAGGGCGGACAGGGCGCCGTAGATGGTGTCCTGCATCGCCTGGAACTCGTTCTGGCTGCGGACGCGGAAGTCGTCTTCTTCGCCTTCGCGGATGCGGTGTCGCTGTCGGAGGATGGCCTCGGTCTGCGCCTTCGCTCGCGCGGTCGTGCCCTCGCCCGTGGCGCTCAGCATGATGGCGTGCGTCTCGTAAGGCCGCGTCGATAGCAGGAACGAGCGCATGGTGGTGCTGGGCATGAGGACGATTTCATCCTGACTGTTCCCGAAGGGGGACGAGCCCTTTTCTTCGAGGACGCCAAGCACGCGGAAGGTGTGTCGCCCGATGCGTATGTTGCGACCGATGGGATCGGTGGCACCGAAGAGGGTCGCGGCAGTGTCCTTGCCGATGACCACCACGCGCTCGGCGATGTTCTCGGCGGTCGCGCTCCACAGCTCCCCTTCGGCGATGTTCCAGTTGCGGATGGAGAAGTAGGCGAGGCGGGTGCCGATCAGCGACGAGGTGACGTTCTGGCCTTCGTGGACGACCTGGCCATTGCTGCGGAGGAAGGGGGCGGCCCAGCGGATGCTCGTGGCTTCGCGGACGAGGGCCTGGACGTCGAGTTCGGAGAGGCGTGAGCCCTCGGCGGCGTTGCGAAGGCCCGAGGTGCGGGTGGACCGGGAGAAGACGAGCAAGGCGTTCGAGCCGAGGCCGGAGATCTGGCCCTGGACGCGCTCCCGTGCGCCCGTGGCGAGGGAGGTGACGGTGACCACGGCGGCGATGCCGATGGTGATTCCGAGGATGGTGAGCGAGGCGCGCAGCTTGTTCCGCCTGACGGCGCGGAATGCAATGAGCACCGAGGCGAGGAAGCGTTTGAGCTGCGCGGTCACTCGTGCCTCAGGGCGAGGATGGGATCCAGCTTGGCGGCGCGGCGGGCCGGGAGGTAGCCGAAGATGATGCCGATCGCGGTGCTGGTCCCCAGCGCGGCGAACACGGCGGGGAGGGGGAGGGACATGGACCAGCCGAGGACGCTGGTGAGGGCGAAGATGAGGCCGACGCCGACGGCGAGCCCGAAGAGGCCGCCGATGCAGGAGAGGGCGATGGCCTCGACCAAGAACTGCACCATGATGTCGCCCTCGTCGGCGCCGATGGCCATGCGGATGCCGATCTCGCGGGTCCGCTCGGTGACGCTGACGAGCATGATGTTCATGACGCCGATCCCGCCGACGAGCAGGGAGACCCCGGCAATGGACGACAGCAGGACGGTCAGGGTGTCGAAGATGACCTCCTGCGACTTGCGGAACTCGGCCTGGGTGCTGATGGAAAAGTCGGGCTCGTCGTCAGGATCGAGGCGGTGGCGTTGCTTCAGGATGTCGCGGATCTGCTTCACGGCGCGCTCGACGGTGCGCTCGGAGGTGGCCGAGACCATGATCTGGTCCACCTTGCCGGGAGGGGCCGGCATGATGCGGGAGCGGAAGCTGCCGATGGGCATGAGGAGTCGGTCGTCCTGGTCTTCTCCGAAGGACGATTGTCCCTTCCGCGCGAGGACACCGACCACCTTGAAGGGGTGCTTGCCGATCCGGATGTACTGGCCGAGGGCGTCCTTGGAGTCGAACAGGTTCTCGCGAACGGTCTCGCCGATGACGCAGACCTTGGCCTTGAGCTGCTCGTCGGACTCCGACCAGCTCTCGCCGCGCGCGAAGGTGAAGGAGCGAATGCCCCAGTAGGTCCTCGTCGTCCCCATGACGGACGTCGAGACGTTGCGCTCGCTCGCGACGACCTGGGTGGTGGTCGAGCTGAAGGTGGTGACGTCGCTGACGCTCAGCGCTTCCTTGCGGATGGCTTCGGCGTCGTTCTCCGTCATCTGCGTGGGCTCTTTTCGTCGCGCGCCGGACTGCTGCGTCGTCTGAGGCCACACGTAGATGATGTTCGCCCCCATGGAGGAGATCTCCTGGAGGACCCGCTGGCGCACGCCCGTACCGAGGGCGACGACCACCACCACGGCCGCGACGCCGATCAAGATCCCGAGCACCGTGAGCGCTGCGCGCAGCTTGGAGCGCAGGATGGCCAGGAAGGCGATGCGTACCGCGGCGATGAACGATTTCATTCGGCCGCGTCTTCCTCGGGGAGGGGCAGCGCAGCGAGCGCCGCAGCCGCGTCGTGGGGCGCTTCGTTGCGCACGTCGCTGCGGACCGCGCCGTCACGCATGGTGATGACGCGCTTCGCGCAGGCTGCGATGTCGGGCTCGTGGGTGACGAGGACGATGCTGATCCCACTCGTCCGGTTGAGTTCCTGAAGCAGTCCAAGGACTTCGAGGCTCGTCCGGGTGTCGAGGTTCCCGGTGGGCTCGTCGGCGAGGAGGAGAGGGGGGGAGGTGACGAGGGCGCGGGCCACGGCGACACGCTGTTGCTGGCCGCCCGAGAGCTGGTTGGGGGTGTGGTGCAGGCGGTCTTCGAGCCCGACCGAGGTCAAGGCGTGGAGCGCGAGCTGGCGACGCTTCCTGGCGTCGACACCCCGGTAGACGAGGGGCAGCTCCACGTTCTCCAGCGCGGTGGTCCGGGGCAGGAGGTTGAACCCCTGGAAGACGAAGCCGATCAAGCGGTTGCGAATGATGGCCCGGGCGTCGTTGCTCCGGTGAGTGACGTCGATGCCGTCGAGGCGGTACGTCCCACGGGTCGGTCGGTCCAGGCAGCCGATGATGTTCATCATCGTGCTCTTGCCCGAGCCACTCTGCCCGACGATGGCGACGAAATCGCCCCGCAGGATGGTCAGATCCACGGACCTGAGCGCGCGAACCACGACCGCGTCGGTCACGTAGTCCTTGCCGATGTGTTCGAGCTCGATCAGGGGCTCATCAGGCTCCTGTGTCATCGCGCACCTCAGAAGATCCGCGGCCCTCGCCGGTTGCCCGCGCTTGCATCGTCCGCCTCGTCGATCACGATCGTGGCGCTGCCCAGGTCCGACAGGAGAACCGTCTGGGTCCCGTCGGTGATGCCCACGTCGACGACGCGGGGTTCGATTTTCTCCGCGCCCGGCGTCGTGTCCGTGAGGACCCAGACCCGGCCTTTGCGTGGCGGCAAGGTTTCGAGGGGGGGCGGTTTGATCTCCTTGCCGTCCTTGTCTTTCTCGGGCGACGGCTTGAAGCGCAGGGCCGCATTCGGGAGGCGCTTCACGCCGAGGGCCTCCGCGGAGCGGATCGAGACCGTCGCCGTCATGCCAGGGCGAAGCTTCACATCGGGGTTCTCGACCTCGATGATGGCGGCATAGGTGACCACGCCCGACTGGGTGAGGGGGCTGAACCGGACCTGGCTGACCGTGCCTTTGAAGGGCTCCCCAGGGAAGGCGTCGACCGTCACGTCGGAGATCATGCCTTCCGCGACATGCCCGACATCCGCCTCGTCGATATCGGCGAAGACGCGCATTTTGCGCAGGTCCTGGGCAATGACGAAGAGGACAGGGGCCTGGAAGCTGGCCGCGACGGTCTGGCCCGGATCGATGGCGCGATCGATGACGATGCCGTTGATCGGGGAGTAGATCTTCGTGAAATCGAGGTTGGTGCGCGAGGAGCGGAGCACCGCGGCGAGCTGCGAAACCTGCGCTTTGGAGGCAGCGACGTCGGCGAGCGCGACATCGTAGGCCCCCTGGGCGGTGTCGAGGTCGGCCTGAGTCCCGACGCCCTCCGCGACCAGCCTCTTGGCGCGATCGAGCCGTTGTTTGGCCGTGGTCAACGAGGCCTCGGCGCGCACCACGCTCGCCTTGGCAGCGACTACCTGCGCCTGGTTGGAGTCGATCTGGGCACCGAACAGCGTGGGATCGATCTCCGCGAGGACATCGCCCGCTTTCACCACGCTGTTGAAATCGACGAGAACCTTGGTGATCCGTCCCGAGACCTGGGCGCCGACCTGGACCTCGGTCAATGGCTTGATCTGACCCGTGGACTGGATGATCTCGACGACATCCCCCGTGCTGATCTCTCCCGTGACGTAGCGTGGAGGCGGAGGCGGCCGCGTCTTGATCCGCCAGGTGACGCCTCCTGCGATCAAGGCGCAGAGGACGCCCACGATTGCGAGGCGGCTGGCCCAGCGCTTTTTGCCAGCCGCGGCGAGCTCTCGCTCGAGCCGAATCCGATCGGGCGCGCCTTTCGACGTTTTCGAGCGCGGGGTCGGTGCCGTCGTGCTCGGCTCGATGCTGTTCGTGCCTTCCAGCTTGGCTGGATCTCGAGGTGATGGGACCATCGTGGAGTGCCCTCTGGCCGCTCGCTCTTGCACGACCGGAGGCGAAGAATCACCCATGGAGCGCTTCCATATCATGGCGGACGTGGGGGTGCGCCCTGCTTGAAAGCGGTGACGAACCATGGCAAAGCGTCGTCGCGCATGAACACCCCTGCCATCGGCCGAGATACGGTCGTGACCCTGGCTTATGTACTCCTCGACGAACGCGGCGATACCGTCGAGCAGGCCACCACGGCCGAGCCGCTGACGTACGTTCATGGCTATGGCCAGATCGTGCCAGGGCTGGAGACTGCCCTCGTCGGCATGCGTGCCGGAGAGCAGCGAGAGATCGTCGTGCAGCCCGAGGAGGCGTTCGGCGAGCATGAGAAGGAGGGGGTGTTCACGGTGGCGCGTGACGGCTTCCCGAATCCGGAGAGTGTGCAGCTCGGCGATGAGTTCATCGCGCCCAGTCCGGAAGGCGACGAGATCGCGATCCGGGTGATCGAGATCCTCCCGGATGCCTTCAAGGTGGACACCAATCATCCCCTCGCTGGCCAGACGGTGCGCTTTCAGGTGGAGGTCTGCAGCGTGCGGCCCGCGAGCGCCGAGGAGCTGGAGGAGGCCCAGAACGAAATGGACCACGAAGGCGACCACGACGGAGCGTGCGGATGTGGTCACGAGCACGCCCACTAGGAGCGGGCCTGTCGAGAAGCTCACGCCGGTGATGGCGTCCGGCAGGTAGTCGTCGTAGGGGTAGGCATCGGAGCTGTCGCCCTTCCATGGAGCATGGAGTGGAGACGCCCCTCGAGCGGGCTGCCCCGCTGCAGATCGAGCATTGCTGGCGCGCGAAGGAGACGAAACGAGGATGACGACTTCAGAACGTAAACTGACGGATCTCCAGCTCGACACGCGGGTGAGGGAGCGTCTTCTGGCCAGTGGCGCGATCACGGCCGCCGATATCGAGGCTTACACGGCTGGGCTGGCGGATGTCGAAGCGCAGGCGGAGAGCATCCCCTTCGAGCAGCCGGCGCTCTCCTCGGGGTTCAGTGCTCCGCGCGTCGAAGCGGCCGTCGTTTCCACGGCATCCGTCGTTTCCGCAGACGACGGGGTCGAGTGAGCGACGCCAGCAAGCCGAACGAGGGGGAGGGGAGCGGCTTGGACGAAGGCGACCTTCCGAAGCTCGACTTCTCCACCTTCGTCTTGTCGATCATTCATTCGGCCTACGTGCATCTCGGGGATGCTCCCAGTCCGGGCGAGGCCGAAGGGCAGAACTTGCTGCTGGCGCGTCAGGACATCGATCTTCTCAGCCTGCTCGAGGAGAAGACGCGCGGAAACCTGAATGGTGAAGAGGAGAGGCTGCTGAGCCAGGCCCTCTATGACCTGCGCGTCCGGTACGTGGAGGTCGCGAAAGGGTCGTGAGAGCTCCAGAGCGGATCCTCCTGCTCGTTCTCGGCTGCCTCCTGAGCGTGGCTTGCGGGAAGAGCACGGATGGTTCTCTCTCTGGCGCCGGAAGTCCCGAGTCGCTCTCTGGTGTCGGCTCAGCGAGTCCCTCGGGGAGCCACGCGAGCGCGCACCCCATGTCTCCTCCTCCTGCACCTGCGGTGGTCAACAGCGAGGGGATGCCCAGCTCTTTCGCTCCCCTGGCCCAGCAGGCCGATCCTGCCGTCGCGACGGTGAAAGCCCGGGTGGAACGTCCAGGCCGTCTGGGCCGCAAGCGCACCGTGGCGGAAGGTCTCGGTACGGCCTTCGTCTACAACTCCGACGGCTACCTGCTCACCAACAACCACGTCATCGAGGACGCGACCGACATCGTGGTGAGCTTCGTGGACGAGCGGGAGCTGCAGGCCTCGGTCATCGGGCGCGACAAGAGGACGGACGTCGCTGTCCTCAAGGTCGAAGAGAAGGGGTTGCCAGCGCTCCCGCTGGGCGACTCGGACGTGATCCAGGTGGGCGACTGGGTCGTGGCCATAGGGAATCCATTCGGTCTGTCGCACACTGTCTCGGCGGGCATCCTCTCCGCCAAGGGCCGGACGCGCGATGACGTGAAGGGCCTGGATCCGAGCGGTTACTTCAGCTTTCTCCAGACGGACGCGAGCATCAACCCTGGCAACTCGGGTGGCCCTCTCCTGAACCTTCGGGGAGAGGTCGTCGGAATCAATGCGGCCGTCCGTGCCAATGCCAACAACATTGGATTCGCCATCCCGATCAACATGGTGAAGCAGCTGCTGCCGATGCTGCTTCGTGAAGGGCGAATCCGGCGGAGCGCCATCGGGGTCGTCGTCGATTCGCTGAACGCCATCGAAGCGGCGCGACTGAAACGGCCTGATCGGAAGGGCGCTTGGGTGAAATCGGTTGCAGCGGGTGGTCCCGCTGACAAAGCCGGTGTTGCTCCCGACGACGTGATTCTCGCCTTCGATGGCAAGCTGGTCTCCAACCCCAACGAGCTGCGCTGGCTGGTGAGCATCGCGGGTGTGAACAAGCCCGTCTCTCTGAGGCTCGGGCGTCACGAGCGCGTCTTCGACGTGCGCGTGACGCTGGGTGAACAGCAGGAAGTCCCTGAAGAACAGGAAGAGCGGTGAGGCGCCACCTCCGCCTCGGGCTCGGGTAGGCTAACGCCGTGCCTCCGAGCGTCACTCCCCTGGACGAGACGGACCAGGACCTCTGTCCAGATGAGGACGGTCAGGTGCAGGCTGACCACGAGGTCGGGGAAATCCCTCTCGGGCCGGCGATGGACCTGCAGAGCAGTCCGCTCGTGAATAGAGCACGCGATCGGGCGTCCAACCGCGAGGTACGGCGTCGTGCAGCGGAGGAAGATCGTGAGCTCATCGAGCGGGCGCAGCGGGGGGACGGGGCGGCATTTCGCCAGCTCGTGGAGCGCCATCAACGCAGCGCATTCAGCATCGCCATCGGTCTGGTGCGGGACGAGAACGACGCCCGAGAGCTCGTCCAGGAGGCCTTTCTCCGCGTCTATCGGGGTCTCCCCTCGTTCAAGGGGGGATCGTCTTTCTTCACCTGGTTGTACCGGATCATCATGAATCTCTCGATCGACCTGTTGCGGAAGCCCGGTCGGCGAGACCTGGAGCTTCAGGAGAACCGCACCATCGATGAAGACGAGGAGCTGCCCCTCGTCTCCCGGATCGATGGGGCCGACCCGCTCGACGTCATGCGGCGTCAGGAGATCGCATCTCGGATCCAGGCGGCGCTGGAAGCGCTTCCCCCTTACCACCGGGGGGTGATCCTGATGCGCGAAGTGGACGGGATGTCTTACGAGGAAATTGCTCAGGCCATGGGCGTGTCCAAGGGAACCATCATGAGCCGGTTGTTTCACGCTCGGCAGAAGCTTCAGCGTGCGCTGGCTGACTGCTATGCCGAGGAAGGTCCCGATGGTCAGGCAGACGGCGTGGAGGAGGGGTCATGATGAGTGCCAATGGCAGCAAACCCGGCCACGCGAGCATGGGTCCTCGGCCGACGGATCTGGAGCTGATGCTCTATGCAGACGGGGAGCTGGATGAGGCGCGCGCCCTGGAGGTGGAGTCCCACCTGAGGCACGACGCGAGGGCCAGAGCGAAGCTCACGGCCATGGATGTGGTGGGTACGGCCGTCCGCAAGCAGGCGTCTGCGCTTCCTCCGATCGAACTCGCCGATCTGATCATGGCGCGTGTGCAGAAGGAGGGCGCTGGCGACGCGGTCTCTGTCTCCAGGGAGACCAAGCCGAGCGACGAGCCCGAGGCGGGGGACGGGCTCAAGGAGAGCGGCAAGTCTGCAGCGGAGCGCCCGATCCCGCGTCGAGACGCGAGGCTGATGCAGGCGCGAGCCAAGAGCAGTCAGCAGGCAGCGAACGACAATGCTCGGACGATCTTCGGCCTGGCAGCGATCGCGGTGGCTGCCGCCGCAGGATTCATGATCTGGGGCCGACTGGACAGCGAGCTGCCGCAGCTTGCGACCGCGCCCCCGCTGACGACGACGACGGAGACGGCATCTTCGGTTGGCGTGCTGGTCCCGCGAGCGGCAGAGCTGGACGAAGAGGGGGAGCCGAGCGTGGAGATCGCCGCGGTGGACTTCGGCGCACGCATGGGCACGATCTTCTACGTGGCGACAGGGCCTAGCGAAGCTAGTCCGACGACGGCAGTTGTATGGCTTTCCGACGAGGGTATTGGAGGAGAACGATGAGACTTTCAGCGAGTGCACTCATCGGGGCGGCGCTCGGGCTGGCGCTCGTCTCTGGAACCCTGCCCGTGGTCGCTCAAGAGAAGACGGCCCCGCCTGCGCAGGCTGCTCAATCCGCGATCTCCACGGAGATCGTCGTACTGCATGCGACCAATGACGGTACGGGCATCGACGCGAAGATCGGTCCGATGCCCGAGCTGGCGAAGCCGCCGTTCTCTGCCTACAACAGCTACAAGCTGCTGGAGCGAACCCGGCTGAGCGTGACGAAGAGCAACCCGACGACGCTCAAGCTGCCGAACCAGAGCGTGCTGCGCCTGTCTCTGAAAGAGGTGGTCGCCTCGAAGAAGAAGGACGAGCCGCAGCGGTACGTGCTGTCTGCCAGCATTCAGCAGCCTGGCGGGGACAGCTTCCTCCCCCTCCTCGAGGTGAATGCCAAGGCGGGGGAGAACTTCTTCGTCGCTGGGCAGAAGCACCAGGGCGGGATCCTCGTCATCGGCTTCAAGGTCGTCCCCTGAGGGCACTCTCGGGCTACCGGGTGACTTCGAGGACGGCAGGTAGCTCCAGGGCAAAGCTCATCCCGTGAGGCGTCTGCGCGGAAGCGCGGACGTGTCCGCCGTGCGCGTGGATGATGTTGCGCACGATGCTCAACCCGAGCCCTGTGCCCGTACCGTCGGTCCTGGTCGTGAAGAAGGGATCGAAGATGTGCGGCAGATGATCGGCTTCGACACCTGAGCCGTCGTCGCTGACCTCGATGACGACGAACTCGCCCGACTCGGCGAGCCTCGTGCTGATCTCCAGCGTGCTTCCACGCGAGCGCAGGGCCTGGGCCGCATTGGTGAACAGGTTGACGAAGACCTGCGTGAGTTGCTCGTGAACCCCGAGCACGAGCGGGATCTCACCGAAGCGCTTGAGCACGACCACCCCGCTTTGCTCCAGGACGTGCTCGCAGAAGAGCAAGGCTCGATCGATCACATCGTGGATGGCGAGGGGGATCGGTCGTTCCAGGGAGGGTCGCGCGTAGGTCGTGAGATCGCGAGAGAAGCGCTGGATCCGCGTCGCGGCCTCGTGGATCCGCGAGAGGCGCTCCAGATCGGCCGCATCGAGGCCCGTGCGCACACCTTTTCGGTGCAGGTAGTCGGTGTAGGCCAGGATCGAGGTGAGGGGATTGTTCAGTTCGTGGATCACGCCGGCGGCGATCTGACCGAGGCTCGCGAGTTTGTCGGACTGGATGATCTGTTCACGAAAGGCTTCGCGTGAGCGGCCATGGCGTAGTGAGCCTCGCAGGGCGGCCGTGAGATGTCTCATGAACGCCTCCATCGCCGGATCCTGGAGCTGGTCCAGGGTGCTCGTGGCCAGGCGCAGTACGGCCCCATCCTCCGAGCCGAAGGGGAAGGCGCGTTCGAAAGGGAACTCGGGAAACAGCCGGTCGTGTTGAAAATCGGCGGTCACGCCGAGCGGAGAGCGGAGGATCGCCAGCGGCCGCTGAGGGGGGCGGGAGATCAGGACGCCGATGGCGCAGTCCGGGAGCGCTTGAAATGCAGCTTCCACCAGGGCGGTGATGCGTTCCTCGGAGTCTGCTTCAGGATCGACCTCGCTCATCGCGAGGAGCACACCTTCCAGCCAACCCGGCGGTATGGCGGATGGCTGTGACTCACGAGCGCCGGCCGGTGTCTCCTGCAGAGGGGCTTTTCTTCTCGCGGCCTTGACCGTCATTGCGCCGACCCGGAGGAGTTGCTCGAACCATCATCATTTCCACTCGAACGATCGAGGTCGATGATCTTCGCGCTCCCGACGTAGCTCTTCGTTTCGTAGCGCGTGATCTTGCCGATCTTGCGGACGATCTCCGCCATGCGCTCTGCTTCTGCGCGGATCGTCGCCGCCGCAGCTTGAGCGGGAGACGTGGCATCCACGCGTCGAAGGATCATCTCGGCATAGCCCAGGACAGAGGTCAGTGGTTGGTTCAGCTCATGGGCCGTAGCTCCTGCGAGTTCTGCGATGAGCGCCTGCTTCTCGCGGGTGCGTAGCTCTTCCTGGGCAGCGGTGAGCTGAGTCTCCATGCGTACGAGTTCGCGCAAATCGGTGAAGATTCCGACGGAACCCGTCGGCCTGCCGCCTTCGACGATCAGCGCCGCCGACAGCATCATGGGGATCCTCGTTCCATCTTTTGCGAGGACCTCGGTCCGGTAGCCTTCCAGCCTTCCTGGGCCCCCATGATCTCCGGACTGGATGAGGCGCATGATCTGGGTGGCGCTGCCGTCGGGATAGAGATCATGGAGGGTCTTGAGCCCCACGACTTCTGCGGATGTGTAGCCATAGATGCGCTCTGCGGCGCGATTGAAGAGGAGCACGACGCCGTTCATGTCGGCAGAGATGATCGCGTCGACGGAACTCTCGATGACCCGCTCGAGGAACTCCTTCGTCTTGGTGAGTTCGGCCTCTGTGGCGCGCTCGGAGGTCACGTCGTGAAAGTTGATCAGGATGGCGCCTCCGTCTTCACGCAGCACGCTGCTGAAGCTGCAGCTCAGGACGCGACGCTCGCATTGGTTCTCGTCACAGCGCTGGATCGTGAGGTCGACCGTGTGTGGAAAGACGCCTCGTCCGAAGCCACCTCTGAGATCGTCGAGGAGGGCACGATCGCGAGGATCGATGAGTCCCGCCAGCGTCATCGACGAGAGTTCCGAGTCGGTGCGGCAGGTGATGGCCTGCGCACGTGGGTTGGAGAAGAGGATGCGGCCATCCGGATCGATGACGATGATCCCGTCGGCTGCCGAATGGAAGAAGTCGGCGTACGGCTGCAGGGCTGCCAGTCGTCGCTCTGCTTCGAATCGGGCGAAGCTGATCTGCTGGGTCTGATCGCGCAGTGACTGAAGGATGCGGGCGTTGCGCAGAGCGATCGCCGTCGCGCCGGCGACCGTGCGCGCCAGAGACAGCTCGTGCTCTCGGAGCGCGACAGGGCGCCGCCCTCGCAAGAACAATACGCCCATTGCCTTGTCTTCGAAGAGGAGCGGCAAGATGGCCAGCGAGCGGAAGCTGTCCGGTGGGAGGATGGTGCGGACCAGATCGAAGATGGGGCTCGACCGCGCATCGTCGATGACCAGCACCTCACCCGTCCCGAGGACCTGCTGGATCTCGGGGTACTTCGAGAGATCGAGGGGGAGATCGCGGAGATCTTTGTCGTCGCTCGACGCGACCACATAGCCGACGTCGCCTTGTTCGCGGACGAGGATGATGCTGCACCGATCGATCTGCGCGACATCCGCGATGCGGCGGACGACGGTGAAGAGGATCTCGCGGATGTCGAGCGCCGAGGAGAGCGCCTGGGTCAGCTCGAGGATCACCTTGGCGTCGTGCTCTTTGCGCGCCAGCGCCACGACGTAGTCGCGCATGCGAATCTGTCCTCGCACGCGAGCAACGAGCTCCACAGGGCGGAAGGGCTTGCGGATGAAGTCGTCAGCCCCGAGCTCGAAGGCGCGGGCGACCTCCTCATCCTTGTCCAGGGCCGTCAGCACAACCACGGGGACCTCGGCGGTGCGCCGATCGCGCCGGACGGAGCGCAAGACGACGTAGCCATCGGGCGGAGGCATCACCAAGTCGAGCAGGATCACCGATGGAGTGTGCTCAGCGAGCCAGGTGAGCGCCTGTCCACCCGAGCCGACCACCTCGGCCTCGAATCCAGCGCCTACGAGCGCCCTCGCCAGCACGGTACGGCTGACCGCGTCGTCGTCGACTACGAGCACCGTATCGCCGCGGGTCACGACGCGAGCTTATCGGCATCGAGGCTCGAGGATGAAGGGACTTCAGCGCAGCGCGCTGCGTCGTATCGATCAGGAGAACAGATTTCCCTGATCAGGGCCCGGGAGGGGGATGCGGAGGTGCTCGTACGCACGCCTCGTGGCGATGCGACCGCGTGGTGTACGACCCAGAAATCCCTGCTGAAGCAGGAAGGGTTCATACACGTCCTCCACCGTGTCACGAGGCTCACTCAGCGCCGCTGCGAGCGTGTCGATCCCGACGGGACCACCGTCATAGTGATCGATGATCACGCGCAGCAGCCGGCGATCCATCTCGTCGAGGCCAGCAGCGTCGATCTCGAGCCGTTCGGAGGTCTTGCGGGCAATCTCCGCGGTGATACGGCCGTCGCCGAGCACCTCGGCGAAGTCGCGCACCCTTCGCAGCAGACGGTTCGCGACGCGCGGCGTTCCCCGTGAGCGTGCAGCGATCTCGCGAGCGCCGGCAGGCTCGATGGGGATATCGAGGAGGCGTGAGCTCCGCTGGACAATCTGTTCCAGCTCCTCGACTGGATAAAAATCGAGCCGCATCACGTAGCCGAAGCGCGAGAGGAGAGGGGCCGTGAGCAGTCCGGTCCGCGTCGTGGCGCCCACCAGGGTGAATGGTTTCAGGCCGAGCTGGATCGTGGTCGCATAGGGGCCGTCACCGGTCATGATGTCGATCTTGAAGGACTCGATCGCGGGGTAGAGGCTCTCCTCGACGGCGGGGGTCAGCCGATGGATCTCGTCGATGAAGAGAACGTCATTCTCCTCGAGCTTGGTCAGGAGGCCTGCGAGCGCCCCTTTGTGCTCCACGGCGGGGCCGCTCGTAGCGTGGAGCGTGACCCCCATCTCCCTGGCGAGGATGTGCGCCAGCGTCGTCTTCCCTAGCCCCGGAGGGCCGCAGAAGAGGATGTGATCGAGCGGCTCGCGACGCCGTCGTGCGGCCTGGACGAAGACTTTGAGGTTGTCCTTGTGCTTCTCCTGGCCGACGTACTCGTCGAGCGAGCCCGGGCGAAAGAGGCGGTCAAACCGATCGTCATCGCCCGTCTCGCCGGGGGAGATCACCCGTTCAGCCATGCTCAGGACCTAGCGTGTGCAGCCGCTGGAGGGAAGGGCATCAACCCAGGGTCGGAAAGGAGGAAAGCCTCGGTCGCACGTGCGGAGGGGTCTTCGGAAAGAAGGCGAGGCAGAGGGGGCGGCCGTCGAGCGCACCGAGGACTTCCAGCGAGCCGCCATGCAGTTCCACGACCGACCGGGCGTGGCTCAGTCCGAGCGTCAGTCCCCGCCCGCGCGCCGTCGTCTGGCGATTGAAGAGGGCCTCCAGCTCGGCGGGCGGCACATCGCGGCTGCCGTAATCGATCTCGATGCGAATGTAGTCTCCGTTCAGATCGGCGAAGGCGGCCGTGAGGCGCACGATGCGCGCCGATGGATCTGCGGTCCCCACGCGGAGGGCATGCGCCAGGATCACGGCGAGCGCTCTCGTCGCGTAGGCACGATCCACGGGGATCCACGGCAACCCAGCAGCGATCTCCACTGCGATGTCCGCGTTCACGTCGCTCGCGAGCTCGTGCGCTTTCCGGATGGCCCCGGAGACGAGTTCCGCGACGTCCGTGGGCTGAGACTCCAGGGTGAGCTGCCCTGCCTCCACGCGCGCCGCGTCGAGGATGGTCTCGATGAGGCCGAGGAGTTCTCGTCCACGTGTGGCGATGAGGCCGAGGCTCTCTTGCTGCGCAGGTGTGAGACGCTCCTGCCCGACCAGCTCGGCGAACCCGAGGATCGAGTTGAGCGGGCTTTTGAGATCATGGCTCACGCTGGCGAAGAGCAGCCCACGCATGCGCTGGGCGGCCTCGCGCGCCTCCAGCGCCCGCTCCTGGGCGGCCGCGAAAACCCGGAAGCGCGCGGTGAGGTCCTCGATGGCGAGACCGAGCCGCGCCACGACCTTGAAGCGGGCCGGCCGTGCGATCTGCGTGGCGCCTCGGAGCACGCTGTCCGTACCGAGCAGTCGCACGCGCCTCGTCGCGTGCAGCAGGTCACCTGCCAGCACGCGCCCGAACATCAGCCCTGCTGCTCCAGCGACGAGCACGGCGAGGATGGCCGTCAGTGCACCCCAGGTGCCGATGGCTGGATCCAGGTTGGCGGAGAAGCGGATCACCGCACGACCATCGTCGAGGGGCACGGTCACGGCGATCTGGCCGTCATTCTCGCGCTCGAACGAGGGCTCGGCCTCGAAGAGGCGTTCCGGTCGGCGGGTGGCGATGAAGCCCAGCTCCGCTGCTGCGGCGATCGCGTCGGCGCGTCCTGGCTCCCCTCGCCCGGAGCGCGATGGTTCGAGGGCAGCCCGCGCGATGAGTACTGCCGTCGTTTGACGGCTCTGCTCGAGGAACGTGCGCAGGTGCGCGTGCGCCGTCAGTACCGCACCGACGCCGACGAGGAGCACCGGCGCGGCCACCGCGAGCAGCAGCTTCTGCGTCACGCGCCTGCGCGGTGTCTGGTAGAGTTCTGCCTTCTCCAGGAGCGCTCCGACCTGCTCGATGGGACTGCGCTCCAGGAGCCCCACGGTCGCGGCGCGTGTCAGCAGGTAGTGGGGGAGCGCCGCCGCGCCGTGGATGGTAATGGCGAGGACGAGCAGGCTGATGGCTCGCTCGTCATCGAGCTTGTCAGGTCGGATTCCGCGGATGAAGAGCGCGCTGGACACCACCGAGCTCAGCGCGAAGAAGCGCATCGTCAAGATGGTGGGTAGATCGGCCACCCGCTCGATTTCCTGGGGGTGCCTGGGGCCCGCGCTCCGGGCGAGCGCCTCGATGTTGGGCTGGTCAGCGCGCAGGCGTGCCAGGGTGAGGGCCCCCGTCCCCATCAGCGCCACGACCGCAAGCCGGGCCCACGCTGACAGCACTTCCGCGGCGATCTCGTCCTCGAGCGACAGCAGCTTCGGCCCGAGCAGCGCGAGCGCACCAAATGCGCCGAGCCCAACCAGCAGCTGCTGGACGAGCACCCTGTGTCCATACCGTCTGTGCGCGCTGCTCAAGCGATCCTCCCCTCGGAGGAGAGCTCATCGACCGGCGATGGCGTCGGCGTGGGGACGAGCAAGTGATTGGCCGGGGGCTCCACCCACATGGGCAGCGTGAAAGTGAACGTCGAGCCTTGCCCCATCGCCGTCTTGAGCTGGATGGTTCCGCCGTGCATCAGCACCAGCCTCCGAGCGATTGACAGACCGAGCCCCGTCCCGGCGCGTCGTGAGCGGAGATCACCCACCTGGCGGTACTCTTCGAAGATGGTGGACGTCTCCTCGGGGGGGATGCCGGGCCCCGTGTCGTGCACCGTGACCGCCGCGCTTCTGCCGCGTGCCTCCACCGTCACCGTGACAGAGCCGCGGGTGGTGAACTTCACTGCGTTGGAGATCAGGTTGGTGAGGATCTGCCTCACCCGCCTCGGGTCCGCATTGGCGAGGACTTCGCCCATCCCCACCACCGAGAGCCGAACCGGCTTGTCGCGTGCTGCCGGCGAGATCTCGCGCAGCACCTGCTCCGCGACCTGCAGCACATCCACGGCGCGCCGCGAGAGCTGGAGTTTTCCGCTCTCCAGCGCCGAAAGATCGAGGATGTCATCAATGAGGGTGCGCAGGTGCTCGCCGCTCTGTCGGATCACGGATAGCGCTTCTCGGGCGTCATGGCTGAGGGGGCCGTCGACCTCGCTCTCCAGCACGTGAGCGAACCCCAGGATGGCGTTGAGCGGCGTACGCAGCTCGTGGCTCAATCCGGCGAGGAACTCGGAGCGCTCTCGATCCATCTCGGCGGCTTGCGTGAGGTCGGCCCGGTAGCTCCGCTCGGCCGCGGCGAACCGCGCCACGAGCAGGTTGAAGGCAGACGTCAGGACGCCGATCTGATCGAACGAGCGTATCGGAACAGGGCCGATGGCGATCGTGCCGGAGGTCGACTCCGATGATCCGGGTCCACGGGCCATCAAGGTGATCCGCTGACGCAGGTAGTCGACGTCGGCGCGCGCCGAGCGGGTGATCGACAGCGCCATGGCCACGGCCACCCCGAGCAGCAGCGTGGTCAACGCCGCGACGGCATTCCACAGGGTGATCGAGCCTGGTGGAGGGTTCGGCGCTGCGACGAACGTGACCACGAACTGGCTCGAGAGCGGCGGAGGCAGGGGCCGCGAGGCGTACCGCACCCTGCCGAGTGCGGTGGTGGACTCCCCTTTGCCGGCCGTGAGCATCCGGAGCAGCTCTTCGCGCGGTGGAGAGCCGAACGTCTCGTTGATCAATACCTGCCCCGTCTGATCCGTGACCAGGATCTCGGATGCGGAGCGCCGAGCGGCCCGCCCGACCAGCTCCGCCTGTTCCTCCAGTGGCGTCGAGCGCAGTCGCGCTGCGAGTGTCGCGGCCAGCACCTCGGCCCGGAGCGCCGAGGCTTGATCACTCGTCTTCTTGAGCTGTCCGCTCCCGAGCAGCGCGATGATCACGGCCGTCGTCACACCGACGATGACGACGATCGCGGGCGCCAGGGGGACGAGGGGCAGCGAGCCCCGAGGCCAGCGGGCCGGAAACTGAGCCACGCCTCAATCTACCTCGGGTCGGTGGCCAGCAGCGCGAAGACCCCATGATCGAGCCACCGTCCATCGCACCACTCGGCCTGCCGCGCGATCCCTTCGAAGCGGAACCCCAGTCGACCGATCACGGCCAGGGAAGCGGCATTGTCCGTGGCAGCTGCCACGCGGACCCGGTGGGCTCCCATCTGCTGGAACGCGAAGGTGAGCACTGCGCGACAGGCCTCGGTCATCAAGCCGCGCCCGGTCGACTCCCTGCGTAGCCAGTACCCGAGCTCGCAAGAGCGGTGGATGTGAACGCAGGACTCCAGCCCGACGACACCCGCGAAGCTGCGGTGTGCCCGCTCGCGGATCACGAAGCGCAAGGCACGCCCGTGCTCCCAGTCGGAGGCGCACGCCTCGGCGAACCGGGTACTGGCTGCGGCGTCCGTGTGGAACTGGACCCAGGGCAACCAGCGCTGCAGTGCGCTTCGCGAGCTGCTGACGGCATGCCAGATCTCGGGACCGTCCGAACCATCGATGGGGAAGAGCAACAGCCGCTCGGTCTCGATCGGCCTGGAGCGTAGCTCCTGGCGAGGCGGCAGGATCAGCATGGGGATTACCGGCACTGCACCCGTGCGACGTAGGGTTCCAGGTGCCCCGCCTCGTAATCCAGCCACGCTGCGTACCACTCGCCTGGCTTGGTGCCTGGCGTGACGGAGGGCATTGGCTGGTCTCCGGTCACGCGGGCGAAGCGGGTCGGTGGGCCCACGCCGTCCCGGGTGAGGGCAGCGGTGACCACACGACCTCCCTCGTACCAGAAGAGCTGAGCGTGGCCTTCCGCATCGACCGCCACCGCGGGGTGCATCCCGTGCTTCGCGAATTTTTTCCGCCAGAGGGGCTGCGCCGCGCTTGGATCCACGTAGGCAGCGGAAGCGGAGCCCGTGGGCGGGTCGCCGTGCCACACCAGGTAACAAGACTCGGCCCCGCACGCGATCGCTGGACCGTCACTCCTGGTCTTTTCCGCTTCGACCATGGCCACTTCGCCGGCCAACCGATCGACCCGCTCACCACGCCGCGCCGGCTCGACGGACTTGTCGGCATCGGCGAGCGGCAGGCGCATGTGCTGGATCATGTGCCGTGGCTCCCGCTCCAGTCGGAACAGGATGTGGAGCGCATCGCCGTGCACCACTGCGGATGGGAACCGAGCGCGCGGCTTGACCGGGCCTGCGGGGACCACGTCGGTCAACCGAACCGGGGCCCCGAGAGGCTCTAGGTTGGACGAGAGGCGTCGAAGGAACAGGTCTTCGGAGTCCGACGTCATGTCGGTGTCGTCCGACCACACGACGAAGAACCCATCGGGCGCGATGGCGAGGGAAGGCCAGAAGTTGCCGCCTCGAGGGATGCTCGCCACGGAGACCGCCGGCCCGGCGATCCGCCCGTCGGGGTCGAGCCAGCGCACGTGGACCCCGGCTTCCGGTCCCTTTGCATCCCAGTAGGTCAGGACCAACTTGTCGCCCACCCGCTTCAGGTCGGGCCGACCCACTGCAGCCCCCTCGGGGGTCACATCCACGGCGGGACCTGTCGCCCTGAGCGTGTTGTCGAGCAGCACCGCATACGCATGCTCGCTCCCCTCGTGCGCATCGGTCCAGGCGACCACGGGTCCGCGTGGCCCGAACGCGATCGAGGGACGGCTGCCTGCGACGAGGCGTACGCCCCGCCCCACGAGATCGTAAGTGCGAGGACGCCCGAGCCCGGTCAGCGAGCAGGGGGCTCGTCCGTTCGCCTCTTTGAGCGCCACCTGCACGTGGTCGAGCAGGGTGCGGGGGACGCCGTGCGCCCCCTTGTCGTACGCTTCCTTCAAGGGGCCCAGCGCCTCCTTGAGGTTGCCCTGCGCGAGCTCCTTCTGCGCCTGCGCCACGTGGGGTATCCAGGGCAGGTCACTCGTTGGCGGGGGTGACGCGATACGGGTCGCGGTGGGTTCTGCTGTGCTCGGCGTGGGGACGGTCGACGACGCGGTGCCGCTCGCAGCAGTGGATGGAGGCGCGTCCTGTGGGACCTGCAGGAACTGCTTGTAGCTGGCGTAGCCCGCACCTCCGACGGCGACGAGGAAGCCGAACACGAGCAGCGCGCGTCCCCAGCCACCTGGGCGTCGTGCTCGCAGAGGCTCCTCCACGTCGTGGCGTGGCAGTGGTCTCTCGCCCCCAGGTCCCACGGGACCAGTCGGCTGAGGTCCAGCGAAGGCGAGCCCCGGGCTCTGCGGAGGAAGCGAGCGCAGCTCGGGATCGGGTGTGGGGAGGCCGGCTGGAGAAGGACGACGCTCCACGCCGGGTGCGGACAGGTGCCCGGGCTGAGAGGCCGAGAACGGTGCGGAGGTCCTCGCGATGCCGAAGCCGCCATCCAGGGACGGTTCCCCGCCGCGAAGCTCCACCGGGATGTCATCGAGCGAGGGGGTCCCGAGTGCCGGCTCTACCCCACGCGCACCCGAGGCGTTCATCCCGAGCGCGATGGCCAGCTCGTCGGCGAACTCTTTCGCCGTCTGATGACGCTTCTCGATCGACCGGTTCAGCGCCCGATCGAACCACAGCGTGAACGACGGCGGCAGATCGGGTCGCATCTCGGCGGGACGAGGCAGCGGCGCGTTCGCGATCTGCGCGAACGTCATCGCCACGCCTTGATCGGTCTGCCACACGGTGCGGCCGGTCAGGCACTCGAACGTGATGCATCCGAGCGCCCAGAGATCCGCTCGATGATCCACGGCGCCCTGACCGCGCACTTGCTCGGGGCTCATGTATGCGGGCGTGCCGAACACCGCGCCCTCGCGCGTCAGCCTCGCCTGCTTGTCCCCGCCGTCCATCGGCGTGTAGAACTTGGCCAGCCCGAAATCGAGGATCTTCGCGCACAGCCGCCCTTCCTCGTCCTTGGTGAGGAAGATGTTCTCCGGCTTCAGATCGCGGTGAACGATCGACGCCGCGTGCGCCTTCGCGAGCCCACGGCAGACCTGGGTCATCACCACGACCGTCGTCTCGAAGTCGAGGGTCCGGACGACGGTCATGCGCTCGTAGAGAGACTCCCCTTCCAGCAGCTCCAGCACGAGGAACGGCCGCCCATCCTCCAGGCGCCCGGAGTCGTACACATCGCAGATGAAGGGGCTCCGGATGGCCGCTGCCGCGCGTGCTTCCCGGAGGAAACGCTCCACGACCACCGCCGAGGTCGTGAGTTCCTGGGCCAGGACCTTGATCGCTACGCGCTTGCCGATGTCGATGTTCTCGGCCTCATAGACCGCAGCCATCCCGCCCCGGCCGATCTCGCGCGTGATGCGGTGCTTTCCGGCAAGCAGCGTACCTACCGGGATCTTCGCTTTGTTCGGCAAAGCCATCAGGGCAGCGTTGTCCCGCGGGTTCGGACCGGCAGCCTATGCGAGGCGCACCAGGAGAACAAGGAGCGCTCGGCGTTCCGTTCATCCCCCCCGGGGTGAAAACTCATTTCCTCGCTCCGATGCATCCCTGAAACACTCCGGAAACCTGTGCCCAGCTACACCACGCCTGGCCCTGACCGCCACCATGACGGTCAGGGCCGGGTCTGTCCGGATGTTCCGGGTAGATCGCTGGTCGATGTGGAAGCGGATCCCAGCGGCCGCGGGATCGTGGGCGCTGGGGGATCCGTCCGGCGGGGGGGGCCCCTACCGCGACGGCCCGCGCCCGGGGCCCTGGCGAGAGCACATGAAGAAGGTCGAGGCGATCATCAAGCCGTTCAAGCTCGACGAGGTCAAGGACGCCCTCGCCGAGGTTGGCATCCAGGGCATGACCGTCACCGAAGTGAAGGGCTTCGGTCGGACTGGAGGCAAGAAGGAAGTCTATCGAGGCTCCGCCTACGTCGTCGACTTCGTCCCCAAAGTGAAGATCGAGATCGTCGTCCCCGACGACATGGTGAACGACGTCATCGACGCCATCGAAAAGAGCGCGAAAACTGGGCGGATCGGCGACGGGAAGATCTTCGTGATGCCCGTGGAAGAGGCAGTGCGGATCCGCACCGGGGAGCGGGGCGAGGACGCGATCTAGGGCCAAGGCGCGCCCGCTCATCAACGTGGAGAGAGGTAGGAGAGCATGAAGCCGAAAGAGGTCATCGCATTCGCGCGCGAGAACGACTGCAAGTTCGTCGATCTCAAGTTCATCGATCTGCCTGGCATCTGGCAGCACACCACTATCCCTGCCAGCCGCCTGGATGAAGACCTCTTCGAGGAGGGGATCGGGTTCGATGGCTCCTCGGTGCGCGGCTGGCAGCCGATCAACGCCAGCGACATGCTGATGACGCCGGACCCGACGACGGCGAAGATCGATCCCTTCCACGCCCACAGGACCCTCAGCCTGATCTGCAAGATCAGCGATCCGGTCACCGGCCAGCCCTACGGCCGCGATCCGAGATACATCGCTCAGAAGGCCGAGAACTACCTCAAGGCGAGCGGCATCGCCGACACCGCCTTCTTCGGCCCCGAGGCGGAGTTCTTCGTCTTCGACTCCGTGCGTTACGACGTCTCCCCGCGCGGTTCCTTCTACGAGATCGACAGCGATGAAGCGGCCTGGAACACCGGCAAGCCGGGCCCCAACTTCGGTCACAAGGTGCGGCACAAGGAGGGCTACTTCCCGGTCCCTCCGACAGACGTCCTGCATGATCTCCGCGCCGAGATGATGAGCCAGCTCATGGAGAGCGGCATTGAGGTCGAGGTGGGCCATCACGAGGTGGCTTCCGCAGGCCAGTGTGAGATCGGCATGCGTTTCTCCACCCTTACCAGGGTCGCCGACAACCTCATGTGGTACAAGTACGTCGTCAAGAACGTCGCCAAGCGGAACGGCAAGACGGCGACCTTCATGCCGAAGCCCGTCTATGGCGATAACGGCAGCGGCATGCACTGCCACCAGTCCCTCTGGAAGGAGGGGCGCCCCCTCTTCGCTGGCGACGGCTACGCAGGCCTGTCCGACATCGGCCTCTGGTACATCGGAGGCATCCTCAAGCACGCCAGCGCGCTCGCCGCCCTCACCAACCCGACGACCAACAGCTACCGGCGCCTGGTCCCTGGCTACGAGGCCCCGGTGAACCTCGCCTACTCGAGCCGCAACCGCTCGGCCTCCATCCGCATTCCCCTGCCCCCTGGTTCCAGCCCGAAGGGCCGCCGGATCGAGGTGCGCTTCCCCGATGCGACCTGCAACCCCTACCTCGCCTTCGCCGCCATGATGCTCGCCGGACTCGACGGGATCATGAACCGCATCGATCCAGGTGATCCGCTGGACAAGGACATCTACGCCCTCTCTCCCGAGGAGCTGAAGGGGGTCCCCCACGTCCCTGGCGCGCTCAACGAAGCCCTCGACGCACTGGAGCGAAACCACGAGTTCCTCCTCCGTGGCGACGTGTTCACACGTGACATCATCCAGACATGGATCGACTACAAGCGTGAGCGGGAAGTCGACGCTGTCCGGATCCGGCCGGTTCCCTACGAGTTCTTCCTGTACTACGACGTCTGAGCCGCCACGCTCGGCGCCTGGCGACCTGAAGATCGCTGGCATTTCACCCCCGCGTCCGCCCGTCGTCTCACCTGGAGCGACGGGCCTGCGCCGGATCATTTCGAGCACCGCCGAGCGACGATTCCGCTCGCACTCCGGTCAGGCTATGCTCGCGGCGTCTTGAAGCCCGGCGATCTCATTCAGTCTCGTTATCGGCTCGGCCAGCTCCTCGGAGCTGGCGCCAGTGGTTCAGTGTGGGCCGCAAAAAACGAGCTCATCGACCGCGATGTCGCCCTCAAGGTGATGCCGCCCGAGGTGGCCGAAGACGCCGTTGCTCTGCAGCGCTTCTTCAACGAAGCGAAGGCGAGCGGCCGTGTGCGCAGCCCGAGCATCGTCGAGATCCTCGATCTCGGCCAGGCGGAGAACGGCTCTCCATTCCTCGTCTTCGAGCTGCTCACCGGGGAAGGGCTCGATCAGAAGCTCCTCAGAGAAGGCATCCTCAGCCCAGAGGTCCTGGTCGAGATCTTCATCGGCATCGCGCGAGCCCTCGAGCTCGCCCACCAGCAGAACATCGTCCATCGGGATCTCAAGCCGGCGAACCTCTACATCCACCGCACCTCGCATGGGGAGCTCGTGGGGAAGATCCTCGACTTCGGCATCAGCAAGATCTTCGACACGACCCAGAACTTCACCCTCACCCGGACCGGCTGCGTCGTGGGCTCACCGGCTTACATGTCGCCAGAGCAAGCCTCCGGGCGTGAGGACCTCGATGGCCGAGCAGACATCTGGTCGGTCGGCGTCGTCATGTACGAGGCGCTCACGGCCACGCTGCCGCACCAGGCGCCGAACTACAACGCACTCATGGTCCGCATCCTGACGCAGGACTGCGACCCGGTGATGACCCGCAAGCCCGACCTCCCGCCCAGTTTGTGCGCCGTGGTCGACGGTTGCTTGAAGCGGGAGCGCGAGCAGCGCACGGCATCGGCGGGTCTCCTCGCCAGCCAGCTCGAAGGCATCCTCCGCGAGCTACGCGCTGCCCGCTATCGAGCTGAAGGGGGCCGACGTTCCTCCGACCGACATCTGCCGTCCTCCATTCCTCCGCCCGGCGAATCTCGCTCCGCCCGCTCCGTGTCCCGACAGCGACGACGTACCCGTACGGCGCTGATCCTGATCGCGGCTGGCATCGGTCTCGGCGTCGGCCTCAGCGTGCTCGTCATCTTGAGCATGACCTGGCTGCGTTGACATAGGACCCCCGGAGAAGCGCAGGCGTGTCATGACGCCGGCCTTCGGCGCAGCGTGCGCGCCGTCGCTGCCGCCAGCGTGACCGAGTGCCCCGCCGCGCCGAGCAGCAGGGCGATGGGCAGCGCGCCGGCAAGGGCGAGGACGAGATACAGGAGTGTGAAGAGGTCCCGCTTGAGCAACAAGCGGGCAAGCCGCACGACCCTCGTCCGCAGCCCGCCTCCGGTCTCGGCAAAGTCCCACTCCAGCGCATAGAAATCACCCGCGCCGAGCCGCCAGAGCTCCGCGTAGTACTGTGCCGACGTCAGGGCCAGCGTGACCATCGCCACCACCCCGCAAGCGATCACGCTCTCTGTACTCAGGAGGGCTTCCCCCGAGGAAGCGCTTCCGCGTAGCAACCCGATCGTGATGCCACCGTAGAAGGCGAGCGTCGACAGGTCGTCGGAGACGGTGTCGAGCCACTGTCCCAGCGGCGAACCTTGGAACCGTAGACGAGCAAGCTCACCGTCTACCCCATCGAGCACCGAGCTCACCTGCAGACATACCGCGCCCAGGAGCATCGGCCCGTACCCTCCGCGCGACGCGACCACGGCGCCGCCGAGCGCGATCGCGAGCGTGGCCAGCGTGACGGCGTTCGGTGTGATCCCCACACCGGCCAGGCGTCGCGACACGGCGAGCGACACGGGCCGGTTGATGTACCGCGCGACGAGACCATCCACGGGCTTTCGACAAGCCTCGAGCAGTGCGTCCTCTGCCAGCCGTCGTCCCTCCGTTGTGTCGACGCGCACCGCCCATCGGGCGCCGACGTCCATGGAGATTGCCTTGCCACTGGCGATGAGCGCGTCGACGGCCGCTGCGAAGCTGGCGCTGGAGGTCGCGTCGTCCGAAGAGACGACGGTGGTGCTCTCGTGGAAGAGCTGGCTCCCGAGCGCAGGCGTCACGAAGAGGGGCCCGAGTGCCCGTCCGTTTCGACAGGCGGCTGCCGCGTCTCGTTTGTTGAGGGAAGTCTCCATGAGCCGCCGGTAGATCGCCGGATCGGCCACCATGTGTGCAGACGTGATCAGCAGCGGCCCTGCAGCACCTTCGCAGACCTGGGCCACACCAGCCTCCCATGAGGCCGCCGTGATCACCGAGACCTGCACACCCAGCCGAGGATCCTTCGCCAGGTTCGCTGCGCTCGACGCATCTTCTGCGCTCACCACCAGGAAGATGCGGCTCGCACCCGCGCCTTCCAGCGCCAGCGCTGCACGCAGCACGAGCGGCACGCCTGCCACCAGCGTCTGGAGCTGCCCCTCTGGGGCTGGTGAGGCCAGCACCACGGCAGACGGCGAAAACGTCGAATTCAGTCTGCGGTCGCTACCACGTGGCTGTGCGCGCGGCGAGCTGGCGGCCCGCGGCGCGCTCCTCGACACGCTCGATCACGGCCGCTGTGGCTCGTCCTCGCGCGGCGCCTGTCCGCGCGTGCGGGCGACACGCATCACCTGCTCCAACCCGGCCGACAGGAACCCGAACAGATCGCCGTCCGATGAGGTCACGTTCACCTTGTCGAACGTCCCTCGGAACGACTCGGCCACCTTGGGTAGCGTCTCCGTCAGCATCACCTCTTCCAGCCTCGCTGCGCTCAGGTCGACGCAGCTCTCGCGCTGGAGCCGCAGCAGCGTCGCCTCCAGCTCCCCCTGAGCCCGCCGCAGCTCCATCTCTCCTCGCCCTCTCTCCCGCTCGGCTTCCCCTCGCTGGCGCGCCTGGGACAGCTTCGCGTCGAGTGCCCGCTGCTCGAGCGCCTGCTCATGTGCCATTGCGTCGGCTTCTCTCTGTCGCTCCGCCGAGAGACGCACCTCCTCCTCCGCCATCAGCTCTCGGTGCGCCTGCTCTGCCGCCCGCTGTCGCTCCGCGGCGAGCTCTGCCTCGCGTTGCGCGGTCCGTGCGCGCGCCTCCACCGTCCTCCGCTCCAGCGCTTGGCGGTGCTCCAGCGCCTCCATCTCTCGCTGACGCTCGGCCATGAGCCGCGCCTCTTCCTCTTTCATCAGCTCGCGCCGCGCCAGCTCTGCTGCCCGCCGCTTCTCCGCCTCCAGCGCAGCCTCGCGCTGCGCCACCTTTGCGTGCGCCTCCAGCGCCTCCAGCGCGAGCTTCTCTCTATAGGGCGCCTGCAGCCGCGCGAAGACCTCCTGCGACAGCACCCGGACGTCCTGGATCTCGATCGTGTCGATCACCACCCCCCACCCTGCCGTCGCCGTATCGCCGAGGGACCCCTCGCCAGCCAGCACCGGCGTGATCTCTGCCAGGAGTGCCGCTGCGACCCGCTCCTTCCGGTGAGTCAGGCACGCCTCCAGCGTCAGCCCTGCGACGATGCGTCGGGTCGCGCCGACGAACATCTCCTGCAGGATGTCGGTGAGTGAGCCCCGGTCCTGATCGATCATCCGGAACGCCAGCAGGGGCTCCACGATCCGATAGACGGCCAGTCCGGTCACCTCCACGCCCGTCTTCTCCAGCGTTACCTGATCGGCCCGGAACGACAGCTTGCTGATCGACGTCGGGATGAGCGTCACGCTGTCCCCCGACAGCTTGAAGCAGCTCACCCCTTGCCCACTACGACGAACCTTCCCATCACGGATCTGAATCAAGAACTCATTTGGCTGTGCCGTGACGCGCCCCCAGCTCGGGATCCTGTCCATCGCCTGTCCTCCGCGTTCTGCTCATTGCACACGGGAGGCCAGCGCCCTCTGCTGGCGTAGCGCCCTTGAAAAGGCATCGTTGGTCTCGGTCCGCCGTTCTCCGGCGATCCGTTCTGACGCGAGTGCTCCGAAATGAAGCGGCGTGAGCGTTCCTTCGTAGCGTCTACCCTGCTCCTCGGAGGAGAGACGGCCGCTCAGCCGCTCGTGCGCTCGGTCGGAGGGCGACGCGATCCGAAGTGTCCCTCGGCCCACAGCAGCGCCGCTGCCACCAGCTCGAGCTGCCCGTGGAAGCCAGCGAAGCGCAGGTATCCCGTCCTCGCGGCGCCCAGATCCACGCAGGCCCAGACCGCGAGGCCGAGCGCGAGCGCTCCTACGGCGCACAGAAGCCACACCCCGAACTCGTCGCGCAGGGCGCGGAACGTCCCCACGAACGTGCGTGGCGCTGCACGTGGCCGGTCCTCTTCCGGGATCAAGCGCAGCCAGACGGCGTAATGAAGCGATTGCGCGAACGCGAAGAGCAACACCAGCCGTAGGCCGAGCTCACGGCCTGCGTGAGGTGCGAGCGACGCCATGTGGTAGCTCATCGAGGTCCCCGAGCCGGGAGCGCTGAGGCCGCCGCTCCAGGCCAGCAGAGGCGCCGCCATCCCGGCGAGCAACCCCGCGGAGGCGAGGAGGAACAGCCCGAGGGGCACCCAGTGCAGGCGCCCCGCACGAGGGCGCCAGGCCCACCACAGCGCGATCCCGATCACGTTGTGCAGGTGCGCGAAGAGCAGCTCGGCCCAGCCGCTGTAATGGACCGACAGCGCGCCCAGAGGAACGAGGATCGCGAGCCCGAGGCACCGGCGGCGCCACGAAGTCCGCGCGATCAACAGCGCTGCCGCTGCGCCGAGCAGCCCCCACACCACCCGCGCGGTCAGCACGCCGACGAGGAGCGGGACACCCCCGGTGAGCCAGCAGAGTGCCCGCCGATGGAAGCCGGGGCGCACCCAGAGATACCGCACGTCACCGAGCAGGTGGGGCACGCCCAGCAGGATCGGTCCCAGCGCGAGCATCCACAGGGGCGCGAGCGCCGCGCCAAGAAAGCTGGCGACCACCGCGATCGCGCCGAGGACCGCGACCCGCATTTCCCGCTGTCGTGCCCACGTCGCGGCCCAGGGACCGATGAGCAGGAGCGTCTGCCGTCGCAGCACATCGGCGGGAGCGAGCAGCGATTCGAGCGCCCCTTCGATCACCGAGCTGCGAGACGTCCCCTGCGCTGCTCCCTGGACCGACGTGGCAGAACGCACCCGCTGAGGAGACGAGCGCGTCGCGCTTGCGTCAAGCTGGTGCGCTCACGCGCTCAGACGCGAGGGAAGCTCGGGCTGCTCACGCGTGCGGCGGGGGCTGCCGCGAGGGTGCGTCGCAGGTCGCGGCGTGGCTTCGAGGCTTCACGGGCGAGGGCCTCGTCGTCGCGTGCGCGATGTGACCGGGCGCCGTTGCGTCGCCGCGTGGCCGCCTTCACCCCCAGGAAGATTGCACCGAAGGTTGCGGCGAACCAGGCGAAAAGGCCCGCGAAGAGGAGCCCGACCGTCGTCAGCGGTCCCATCTCCGTCAGCTTCGTGATGGGCTGGGACAGCTTGCCGATCTCCACCATCGGCTGGTGCAGCATCGCCACCTCGCGCATCGGCTCCTTGAGCGCGGCGACCTCACCCATCGGATCATCGAGCAACGCGACGCGCTCCATGGGCGTCTCCAGCGAGGCGATGGTGGCCATGCTGCCCTGCATCGACTGCATGCTGTGACGCATGTCCGACATCGCGCTCTCGAGCGTGGAAAGGCGCTGCATCGACGTCTCGAGCGCGGCGACGCGCGCCATCGGCGTATCGAGTGCGGCGACGCGATCCATGCTGCGCTGCATCTGATCCATGCTGCGTCGCATCGATTCCATTGTGGTTTCCAGCTCGGCGAGGCGCTTCATGGGCGCATCGAGCGCGGCGACGCGCGCCATCGGCTCGTCGAGCGCAGCGACGCGCGTGAGGTCGGCCTTCATCTCGGCGAGCATGCGGTTCGATGCGTCGAGCGTCGCGGAGGTCTCCCGCATCGTCGCTGTGGTGTCCTTGATCGTGCTGGTGTTCGCCTCGATCATCGACGCCATGCCGCAGCCCGGAAGCGCGGCGAGGCAGGCCAACAAGACCGTCGACGCGAATGTGGTGGCGCGGTGCATCATACAATCGATGCCGCGCGGACAGCCGCGCGTCAATGATTATCTAACGCGGTGCGTGCATCAATGTCCTACCCCTGAAACAGGCAGGATCATGGCTGGATCTGGGGATGACGACCTGACGTGCCGGTGCTCAATGTGGGTGTGCGTCAGGGAATGAGAGGGACTCTCCCTATTTGCGCAACTTACGAATACTGCCGCCGTCTCCCTCATTGGCCCAGTAGACATGGGTGTCGTCGATCACCATGTGGACGAGCCCGGCCTGAGTGCTTGCCAGGGTCTCGATGGCACCTCCCTCCACAGGCGTACGCAGCACGCGCTGCAGGCCGGCGTCGGTCCAGTACACGTGCTGACCATCGACCGCGATGCTGTACGGCACCGACTGACCATCGGCCAGGGAGACCGGCTGATCCATCCCATCTTTCCGGACGCGCATGACGCAGTCCACGGCCTGACCCCCACCCGGGCTGCAGGCGCGGTTGGTCCAGTAGACATGGGCGGCGTCGACCGCGATGGAGTAGGGCTGCGGCTGAGTTTCTGCCAGGATTTCCGGGGTGCCGCCCGTGAGCGGGGCCTTCAGCACCTGCCCCGCGGACCGATCGGTCCAGTAGACGGACGTGCTGTCGATCGCGATGGCATAGGGCGTCTCGCTGCCCGGCACGATCAACGTGTGCGCGCCGCCATTCAGCGGAGCCCGGACGATGCCGCTGTTGGCGAGTTCGCCATCGTCGCGCGTCCAGTAGACGGCCTCTGCGTCGGCAGCGATACCCCAGAGGGCGCCGGCGTCCTGCGCGAAGAGCCCGGCATCGGGGATGCCGATCGTCGCCCGGTTGATCACCGGACTGTTCAGGTTGGCCCAGAACACGCTGGTTGCGTTCACCGCGATGGCGCCAGGAAGCGGCTGATCGACCCCCAGGTTCAGCACTGCGCCGCCCTGCTTCGGCATCTGCCGCACCTCTCCGAGGTTCACATCCGTGACCGACGTCCAGTAGAGGTTGGTGCCGTCGACGGCCAAGTGGTTCGGCTCGCCCTGCAGGCCCGCCAGCTCCGTCACGCCGGAGCACTCGCCACCAGAGCACGTCGCGCTGGCGCCGAGACACACCGAGAAGCAGGCGCCGCAGTTCGCGAGATCGGACGCGAACTCCACCTCACACCCGTTCGTCGGATCGCCGTCGCAGTCCTCGAAGCCGTCGGGACAGCCGGCCTCCCCACCCTCTCCCCCGGCGCCACCCGCGCCGCCAGCGCCGCCCATGCCGCCAGCGCCGCCCGTGTTCGAGCCCCCCGTGCCCGTGGGAAACAGCGGGTTGCCGTCGTCGTCGCCGCCGCAAGCAGCGCCGAGGGCGACCAGCGCGAAGATGGAACCGTACCGCACCAAGGATGTCATCAGAACCTCCCCTGCACGCCCGGCCCTGCTGCCGGCGCGTTGCGCAGGATCACCACGCCAACCGCAGAGCCTATCCTGAGATGCTGCGTGAGGACTACTCGCTCTGCCGCTGCCCAGGCGCGCCGTCGCGCTCCCCGCGCTCCCCGCGCTCCCCGCGCTCCCCGCGCTCCCCGCGCTCCCCGCGCTCCCCGCGCTCCCCGCGCTCCCGGCGTTCCTCGCGCCCGTCACGCCGCGCGACGACTGCCGTGATGGCAGCCAGGACAGCCGCGGCGAGCCACGCGGCCGGGCCCGATGCGCCGGGGCCAGCGTGGACCACCGAGCCCGACCAGGTCACGTCGAGCACCGCGCCACGCAGCACGGCTCCCGTGAACAGGCCGAAGCTCGCGACGGCACCCACAGCGGCCGGGAGCCCACCCCACCGCCACCACATCGTCGCCGCAAGCCCGCCCAGCGCGAGGGCCAGGGGTACGGCCGCGCTGCCGACCCCGGGCAAGAGCACGAACGCGACGCCGTGAGCTGCCGTCGCGAAGGCGAGCGCGTACGGGGCTGGCAGCTTGGCGCGCTCTGCTGCGATGAAGGGAATCCCCGTCAGCAGGATCTCGTCACGCACTGCGGCAGCCGAGGTGCGCAGAAGGGCGAGGGCCAGGCTCCACGAAGGGTGCCCGAGTTCGATCGACGCGAGGCCCAGCAGAAGCGCGACGAGGAGGGTGAGCACCACGGCGCACGCGCCTGCTGCGGCGCCGAGCGCCAGCCGCCGGAGGGTCCGTGAGAGCCCCCCTGACTTGCCCGCATCCCCGGGCTCTTCCCAGCGCACCCCGGCGTACCCGCCGCCGAGATCGGCGATGACGGCGCCAGCGAGCGCCGTGGCGAGCGGGCTTGCGGCGAGGGCCCCGGAGACGAGCTGGACGACGGCATGAAGGCCGACGAACCAGGCTGCACCTCGGGCGATCTCGGAGACGGCGGAGCGCTGCACGGTGGCGGTGCAACGTAGTCCATCGTGTCGTCAACGTCCCGCCGAGGTCGTGGTGATGAGAGGCGTCGGACCCAGCCAGCATCTCGAAAAAAGTGAGCATGCTTCCAGCTGTAACCGCGCGAAGGGAGGCCTCCAGGACTCTCCGCGCGGACCAGATGTCGGCGGAAAATTTTTCGTCGGGTCACGATCGTGACCTGGTGAAGGGCGCGGGCGACGGGGGTGAGGGGAGCTTCGAACCTGACGGCGGCGGTCGTGGAAGGGCGCTGGGCCCGCCGGACAGACCCCCTCACGCAGAGGAGGAGGACCGGGACGCCTCGTCGCTTGGTGTCAGAAGACATGGCAGCGACGGTGGTTTTCGGGAGCAGGGGGCGGACGCGGCCGACGTGTCCAGGGGTGGGATCACCCAGGCGCCGGGGCTCGGACCTCATGGGTCGGCGCTGCGAAACATGGTCGCATCAACGGCCGACGGGGCCCGGTCCGGGGCGTGACATGGTCGCATCAACGGCCGACGGGACCCGGTCCGGGGCGTGACATGGTCGCATCAACGGCCGACGGGGCCTGTTCCGCGGGCAGCTTCACGTCCGCCACCGCAAAGGGTGCTGTGCTCGCCTCTGGGCGGCAGTCCGGACGGATCTGGTGCTCGAGGCCTCAGTGCAACGTGTGCCAGCGTCCGCCGTGTTCCACCTTGGGCACACCCTCGTCGGCGTCGAACTCAGCGCGGCGTCGCGCGCTGCTCGCCAGCGCGGGCGTGACGGACGGAAGGGAGCTGCGGGAGGAGCGTGGTTCGGGCTCCTCGCGTTCGATGTGGACTCGCTTGCGGGGGGGAGGGGCGGACACGGGGCGGCGTTCGCGCCAGCGGCGCAGGCCGAAGGCGCTGGCGCAGAGCAGCGTCAGCAGCGACAGCGCTCCGACGAGGACGGGGAAGAACGCATAGCGGCGCGCGACGTCTTCGCGCCACGAGAGCTCCAGCTCTGCCAGGGAGCCTTCGTAAGAGCGTCCGACGGCTTCGGCGAACGGCTCGCCGTCGTGCGCGTGCTCCACGAACCCGACGAAGTGCTCGCGACGTGACGTATCGAGGAGGAAGCGCACGAAATCCGCGGACTGGGCGTAAGCGACGCTGGGCTCCGGCGCGTCGGCAGGCAAGAGGTCGTCCAGGCTGGAGAGCGGGGAGAGCTGGCCGCGGAGCGCGGCGAGGCAGAGCGTCTGCGCGCGGAGGCCCTTGTGATCGCCGGCCGCATGGACGGCGAAGCCCTCGTGCAGCCACCGAGGGAGCGTGGCGCCCTTCGTCGCCTGATCGAGGGCGAGGTGAGCGAGCGCGTGACGGAGCATGCTCTCCAGCTCGGGGGTGTCGAGGGAGCCGCGCGGTGCGGCGCTCAGCACGACGAGCCTGAGATCGCCGAACACGGCGGTCGACGCTCCGCCGAGATCGAGACCATGCGCGATCTGATCGAGCTCCGCCGGTGGTGCGATGCGGACCTCGACGGTCTCGGGGAAGGCCTCGCGGCCGAGGAGTATGTTGAGCTCCTCGTGGAACGCATCGACGCGCGTGAGGAGAGGCAGGACGCGATCGCGTGTCGAAGGGTGGTAGACGAACTTGATCCAGCCGCGCTCTGCCGGGAGGTACGTGGCGGGGGCAGGCTGGAGGGCGGGGCCCTTGCCCTGGGTGAGGGGGATCCGGGCCGCCGGAGCGTCGTAGATTCTGCGGTTGGCTGCAGGGCAAGGCGCCGCCAGGAGAAGGCCGACGGTGACGGCGACCGCCGCGGCGAAGCCAGCGGGAGGGACGCGCCGGCCGATCATGGCGCGATTCGGCCCACGAGGTGCACGGTGGGGCCGGTGCCGGCGTCGCCGAGCTGGGTGATGGCGAACGCCGTGGTCCCGACGGCTGCTGCGGCGCCGAGCGCGATCCAGAACCAGGGCGACCGGTAAAAAGGCGTCTCCGTGCGGTCGTCGGACTTCGGCGTCTCCCGGACCGGTGCCGAGGGCTTGGGCGTGGCGAGCTGGACGGCGCTCACCGTGGCCGCTGGAGGAGGGGGGAGCAACGTGCGCAACGTCTCGGTGGCGCCAGGCCAGGAAATGCGCTGGCCCTTTCCGTCGGTCTCATGGAGCGTGGCGCCCAGCTCCAGGGGCACGTAGTTCGCCGAGTCGACCTGGATGACCCGCGCCGTGGGTCGGCTCCCGGCGACCTCGACGAGCACGACGAGCGCCGCCCCAGCGTCGGAGCCGAGTGACGCCAGGAGGCGCCTCCCTGCCGATTCGGCGGTGGCGTTCGCCGCGGCCTCGCGGACGGAGGCGATCTCGGCCTCGCGCTCCGTTGCCAGCATACCCTCCCGGCCGTCGCCCGTCAGCGCGAGCGCGGTGGCTTCATCGATCGTGGGGCGGAGTGCGGCATCCGCGTAGACCACGCGCGCAAGGGCGCGTGCCGCCCGGGCCGCTGCGCGGTCGACGGTGACCACGATGGCCCCGCGCCCCCTGGATTTTGCAGGCTGTGTACCGGACGTCGGGCTCTTGGCGGACCGGGCGCGGGGCGTGGGCGACGCTGGCTGGGTGCTGGCAGGCTGGGCGCTGGTCGGCGGTGCTGCGGGCTGAGCGCCGGGCGGCGGTGCTGCGGGCTGAGCGCCGGGCGGCGGGGTCGTGGTGACCTCGGAAGAAAGCGGGGGGGTCGGCGCCTCGGAGGCAGAAGGCTGTGCCTCCTGCGCATGGAGCGCCGCTGGACCGAGCGCCAGCGCTCCTGCGAGGAGCGCGGAGGGCACGGTGCGGCGGCGGACGATCATGGGGCTACCGTACGAAGCCGTGACGCCAGCGTCAAAGGGAGGGCACCGAGAGGGGCAGGCGTGAAGCTCCGAGGAGGGGAGCGCGGTGCAGCCCGTTGAGCGCGGTGCCGCTCGCTGGGGTCGGTCGGTGCCACTGCTGGGGGCGCGCCGCTTCCAGGCAGGGACGGGCTTCGAGCCTCTCCTCGAGGCCCCGGGAGCGGCCCTGGCCCTCCCCGATGGACACCCGGTCGCCTGCGCCGTAAGAGGGGCAGGATGTCTCCGGCCACCACCTCGCGGGCCTCCGCCGAAACCGTCGGCGTTCATCCCTCCATCGTCCTCAGCGCTTACCTGGAGCCGCTGGTGCGCGGCCGCCGGGTGGCCGTGCTGGGAGACGCCTCCATCGGGCTGGCCGAGCGGCTCGTCGAGCGAGGCGCCCGCCTCGTTCACGCCTACGATCCCGATGCCGCGCGCGTTGCGGAGTCGCTGGCGAGGACCGCGGGGCAGCATCCGCACCCGACCTTCGCGGTGCTCGAAGGAGATCTCGGGGTGCGCGACGGCGCGTTCGACGCCGTGGTGATCCCGGACCTCAGCCTGTTCGGCGACGCCGCCGAGGTGCTGCGGCGTGCCAGGCGCCTGGTCTCGGAGGGGGGCGCAGCGATCATCGCCACCCCGAACCCGGACTCGCAGCGTGCACTCCTGCCGACGTCGCCGCGCAGAACGACGGGGCCTGACTACTACACGCTCTACGACCTCGTCTCGCTCCAGTTCCGCCAGGTCCAGATGATCGGGCAGGCGCCTTTCGTGGGCTACACGGTGGCGTCGTTCACGCAGGAGGGCGAGCCCGAGGTCAGCGTCGACACCTCACTCCTCTCGGGCTCGGAAGAGCCGGAGTGGTTCATCGCGCTGGCGAGTGAGCGCCACGTCCGACTGGAGACGTACGCGGTCGTCGAGGTGCCTCTCGCCGAGCTTCCTGCCTTTCCGGCGCCGGGCACGGCGGGGGTTCGCGAGCTGGGGCCCTCGCCGGAGGCCCTGGCCGAAGCGGAGGCGCGCGCGTCGAAGCTGGAGGTGGAGCTCTCCGAGCTGCGGGCGCGGCTGGAGCGCGAGCTGGAGACCGAGGCCGCGCGTGCAGAAGCGAGGGCCGAGGCCGCCAACGCGGCGACGGCTCGGCTCGCCGAGCTGGAAAGGGATGCGACGGAGCGCGCGGCGCGGCTGAAGGACGTCGAGGCGCGCGCCGGCGACGCGCACGTGCGCGCCGAGCGTAACGCGCACAAAATCCGGGATCTGGAGGAGGAGCTGCGCCACCAGCGGGATCGCGGTGTGCGACTCACCAAGCAGCTCGACGATGAGAAGAAGTCGCGCACCCGGGTCGAGCTGGAGCTCGGGATGGTGCGCAACAAGCCCGAGATCGCCGGCGGCAAGGATCGTATCGACGCCCTCAGCGCCGAGCTGGAGGAGGCGCACGCTCGGATCGCGACACTTCAGGGCGCGAGCGCCGAGCTCTCGGCGGTGCAGGCGCGGCTCGCGACGCTGGAAGGCGCTGCCGACGATCTGGCCGCAGCGCAGTCGCGGCTCGCGGAGCTGGAGGGAGTGAGCCGAGAGTTCGCGGCGGCGCGCGCCCGGATCACGTCGCTGGAGAGCACGGGGGGCGAGCTCGCGGCGGCGCGCGCCCGGATCACGTCGCTGGAGAGCACGGGGGGCGAGCTCGCGGCGGCGCGCGCCCGGATCGCGGCGCTGGAGAGCACGAGCGGCGAGCTCACGGCGGCGCGTGCCCGGATCGCAGCCCTGGAGGCGACGAGCGAGGAGATCGTTGCGGCGCGAGCCCGGATCTCCGAGCTGTCGACCCAGCTCGCGGCGGCGAACCGCTCCGATCCCCAGCTGATGCTGCGCCTGGAAGAGCTCGAGTCGGCGGTGAGCGCGGCCAAGCGGGAGCTCACACGGGTGAGCGGTGAGCGCGACGCGACGCGCTCGCGGCTGGAAGACCTGGAGCGCGGTCTGGAGAACGAACGCCGCGGTCGCCAGAGCGCGGCCGAGCAGCTCGCCGCCGTGGACGAGCAGCGCACGGAGCTGCTCCGCTCGCGCCGTGACCTGGAGGAGCGCTTCTCGCGGGCCGATCGTGATCGGCAGACCCGGGAGCGGCAGGCGAGCGCGCGTGAAGAGGCCCTCACCGCCCAGATCGCCGATCTGTCGCGTCAGGTAGAGGTGCTCTCGGCGCAGCGCGATGCGCTCTCGAACACCGAGTCGAAGGTGAGCGAGTCACTGGGAGGCGAGGTCGCCGCGCTGGAGGCCGCGCTGAAAGAGCGCGGGCGGGTCATCGCCCGGCTCGAAGCCGAGCTGCGCGAGAGCGAGCGGGTCGGCCGCGAGCTGCTGGACGAGCTGGGAGGGCTGTTCCCCATCGCCGCAGGCGCGACGGTGGGAGGCTCGAACGGCGGCGCCGCATCAGGTGGTTCAGCGCCTGGAGGCGCAGGAGGGGTGGGAGGCGTGGGAGGCGTGGGAGGCGCTGGCACGGCGGGAGGGCCAGGCGGTGGCGACGCGCAAGCCCTGCGGCATCAGCTCGCGACGCTCGCCCAGGGAGCTGCCCGCTGCGAGGCCGATCTGCAGGCCGCGCAGTGGAAGATCGCCCAGCTCGAACGCCAGCTCGATGAAGCTCGCCAGGGCGCCGCTGCGCCCGAGCTGGTCCACGAGGAGCTGGAGCAAGCGCTCATCGCTGCGCGTGCCGAGGTCGAGGGGTTGCGGCGGGGCGCTGGTGCTGCCCCTGCGCCCGAGGAGCAAGAGACGCCCTCGGCGTCGTTCGGCGACGTGCCGGTCCCCTCCGCGGTGATCGAGCAGGCCGTCCTGCTGCACCAGGTCGCCAACGCCGCGACCTGAAGTGGGCTCGGCGCGCGCTGCGCGCCGAGGCGGTCAGCGTGCCCGACCGAGCCGTACCACCACCTCCTGGGTGATGGCGCTGTCCGCCTTGCGGGCGAAGCTCTGGAACGTGGAATAGTCCTCGGGCTGGACGCGCCCTGCAGGGAGGTCGAGGACCCGATCGAAGAAGAGCGTCCCTTTCTCCATCCGATCTCGCACCATCACCGAGCGCCCCTGGTTCTCGACGGACGTGGGGGCCAGCCGGGTGGTGAGTTCTGCGTTGGCGGGGAGCTTCACCTGGAAGCGGATCACCGAGCGGGTGGACACGCCCTCCGAGATGTAGAGCGGCGTCTCGCGTGTGGTCAGGGTGGCCAGGTTCGAGAGGTGGACCAGACACGGCGGCGTGATCACCAGCTCGTCGCCCTGGCGGCGCGCGAAGTTGGGCATCCGCGCCTTCATCACGAGGACGAGCGGAGCGTCCAGGGTCGCGAGGTTCTTCACCTCCATGTCGAGGAGGCGCGCGCCAGGGAGCGCCTGCTGCAGCAGCTTCGACTCGACCACGTCCTGCAGCCGGGCATCCGGCAAGGTCTCCAGCGCCGTGCGCAGACCGATGGCGAGCTTGCCCGCAAAGGACTGGCGTAGTTCGACCGTCGCCGTCCCGTCCTCGGCGAGCTCGGCGGTGCCTTCGCTGGTGAGACCGTCGGCGGGACCCGTGGTGGCCGTGGTCTCGTGCGGCGCGCCTGGAACGAGCAGGATCGCCGGCTGCCCTCGGAGGGGACTCGGGAGGTAGCCATAGGGCGCGTACTTCTCCCGGATGACCAGCCAGCGGTTCGTCGCGCTCGCGGACTTCACGGCCTCACCCTCGGTGGAGGGGCGCTCGCTGGGCTTCAGCGTGAGCCGTACGGCGAGCGCGCTGTACGTCTCGGCCTCGCTCATCGGGCCGCGCGGCGGCGGGGTGAGCCGATCGCGCACGAGACCATACGAGGCGTCGATGCCGAGCAGCCGGCAGAGATAGACGAAGGCCTCGGAGCGGTTGCCGCTCTTGCCGATCACCACCCGGCGACCATCCGTCTCTCGCCCCGTCTCCACATTCGCGAGCACCCAGCGGTAGACGCGCCGGGCCTGCTCGTCCTGCGAGGGAAGCTCGGCGGCCGACCCCTCCGTCTTGGCTCCCTTTTTCGTTCCCGTCCCGGCCGCGGCGGCGTCCCGCGCGATGGCCTGAGCGACCCGCACGATCCTCGGATCGCGCGGCGTCTCGTCGGCGGCTGCGTCGACCATGCGGGCCACGGTGTCGGCCAGGCTCATGCCCCAGCCGATGCGCACGTTCGGGAGGAACTCCGAGAGGGGTGCGCTGCCAGGCTCTTCGGGGAGCGCCGGGTTGCGATCGACGCGCCAGCGACGGGTCACCAGGGCGCCGCTCTCGGTGACCTGCGCCGGCGGGACGTCGCCTCCGACCTCGACGTCGAGGGGGCGGTTCTTCGGCGAAATCACCACGAACTCGCTGCGCCAGTAGGCCACCTTCTCTTCACGGAAGAACCACCGTGGCCCCTGGAAGACGCGCCCCCCGCGGCCGTCACCGCGCAGCGTGAAGAGGCTCTCGGTCTCGATGTAGTCCCCGACCTCGAGGTGGGGCATGGTCACCGTCGGCTTGCCCTCGACCATCTCCGGCTCGAGGATCGTCCCGTCACGCTTCACCGTGCGCAGCTTGAGCACCAGGCCACGGGGCATCTGCTGCTCCGCGAGTTCCTGGATGGCCTCGCGGGACTGGATGCGGATGATCTCGTGCTCCAGCATGCGCGCCGAGCCGTCGGGGTGGACCCAGAGCGCCGAGTAATCGAGCACGCGGGCCGCGTTGCCGGGCATCTCGGCGGCGGCGGTCTCGTAATCCCGGATGACCTTGGCGCCATCTTGCCGGTACGGGCTCAGCTCCGTGGTGCCCTCGACCAGCTCGATGGCCTCACGGAGCTGATCGCTGTCGGAGCCGGTGCGGATCGCCTCCACGAGGGCTTTCTGCAGGGCGTCGCGTTCCCCGAGCGCGAACCGGGCATCGGCGAGCGCCATGCGCGCATCGGCGTCGGTCGGGTTCTGGACGAGGGCTTGCTCGAGCTGCTCCAGCGATTCGGAGCGGTTGCCCGAGCGGGTCAGCAGATCGGCGATGCGACGCGCGATGTCCTTGCGGTCCTTGCGCAGCTCGCCCAGGCGTCGGAGCTCCTTGATGGCGCCCTCCCAGTCCTGCCGCTTGATCGCGCGGTTCAAATCGACGTCGGCGTTGGGATCCAGCTTGCGGATGTGCGCCGCGGTCGCGTCGGCTTGGGAGCGCTCACCCTCCTGCTCCTGGAGCTGGAGCAGCGACTGCAGGATGTCGACATCGTCGGGGAAGCGTGCGGCCGCCTCGCGGAGGGTGCGCTTTCGCTCCACGTTCCAGCCCAGCCGGCTGTAGATGCCGAAGAGCGCCTTCATGAGCTCTGGCACATCGCGAAAGTGGTCGGCGAGCGCCTCCACCTGACGAGGCATCTGGGGCAAGCCCTCCTTGTCGATGCTCTCGAGGACGAGCAGAAAGCGCGACTCCCACAGCTCTGGATCCTTTTCGGCGGCTCGGGTGCGCAAGTCCTTCGCGAGATCGCGGCCGTCCGTCTCGGGGAAGATCGGATCGCGGGCGATGAAGTCGGCCTGGGTGGCGAGCGCGATGCCGGTGGCGCGGGAGAGGTCCTTGACGAGCGGCTCGATGAGCACCGAGCTGACGTCGTCCTGCCCCTCTATGTGCGCCACTTGGGCGGCGAGCCAGCGAGAGATGGGATCAGCGACGTTGCGCGTGGGATCTCCTGGCGGTGTCCCGGGCTGCGGTCGCACGCCGACGGCGGTCAGGAACGGCTCGAGCACGTTCGGATCGGGCAGCCTCTCCGGGGGCATGATGCTGTACGGGGGCGTGGGATCGTCGGAGGTGGGCAAGCCGAGCGGCAGACCGTCGGGCGTCATGAGGCGCATCGACGTCTCGCGGCCGCCGACACGAGCCAGGATGCGGTGGCGGCCCTTGCTCAGGCGGACACGCGCCCCGAAGCGCGGCCACACGCCCCACTGCCGTGTATCCCGGGTGAGGACCTCGACGTCGTCGATGAAGATGGCGAAGGCCCCCTGTACGGCGACGAGGAGGTCGCGCTCGGCGGGCAGATCGAGGAAGGTCTCCAGGTAAAAGACGCCGCTCTCGACGGCTGTGGTGGGCGCGATCAAGCAGCCGCGCCGCTCGGTCTCCAGCACGCGCGGGGCTTCGACGCGGAAGGGATCCAGCGGGAAGACGGGAGGCCAGGGGCCGGGTCGCTCGGCGGGGAAATGGACGCGGTGGTCACTGCGCGCGAGGTGCCCGAAGGGACCAGCCATCCTGGCCTTCTCGATGCACCCGAAGCGCTTGGCCGAGAGGTCCATCCGGGGCGTGCTGGCGTCCGCATTCGCTGGTGCATCGGACACGCCGTCCAGGCTCCACCACTCGACCAGCTCTCCGCGCGCGCGCCAGCCGATGTTGCCAGGCTGGTCGAGCGCTCGGAGGACGATGTCACGCCCGCGCTGCCACAGGCCGGCGACGCTATGGCGGAGCGTCAGCAGGCGGTGAGCGGCGTACCAGGCGACCAGGGGCGCGTCCGGGTGCTCACTGGTCCGTGCGGCGCTGATGGCGTCGAGGTGAGCGTCGGTCGCGGCCTTGAAGCGCCCGTGCGCTTCGTCGTCGACCGCGCGGGCAAGGGCTCCGTGGAGCGTCCTGGGGCCCACCTCGTCGAGCCGCTTCCGGGCCGCGCGGGCGCGCTCTGGCGTGCCCCCGGGGACGAGCAGCTCGCCGAGGAGCCAGCGGCCCACGGCCTCGCCGTCTCGCGCCGTCGCGCCGAGCTCACGGAGGCTGACGAGCGGGTCCTTGGGCGGCGGCGTGCTGCCAGCACCACAGGCGTTCGCAGCGAGAGCGAGGGCAGTGGCCGCTGCCATGCGGCGGGCGACGGCGAGGGCGGTGCGGGCGCGCATCGCTGCCGTGCTTAGCGCGGAGGCGCCCTGGGTGCGAGGGGCCGCTTGCACGCCGGGCGCGGATCCTCCAAGCAGTGCTTCGACCCCCGTGTCCTTTGCCGAGACGCTGCTCGCGAACCAGGACTGCACGATCGAGTCTCAGGGACCGCTGGTGCTCCTCTGTGAGTGTCAGGGAGCCGCCCTGGAGCTGGGCATCCGGGTGGTCACGTCGTTCGTGATGCTGATCGGGTGCATCGTGGCAGGGCTGGTCGCGCTGCGCGTGGTGCCGTGGCCGATGGGGTTCATCCCCGGCATCTGGCTGATCGGTGTGATCGTGGCGCGCTGGATCCTCTGGCGTCGGCGCCGGTTGCACGGGAAGTTCCGCGTGGACTTCGAGCGTGCCGAGGTCGTGCAGGTGGGGCGTGGCTTCGAGAGGCGCTGGCCCGCTTCGGCGATCGTCGCCGTGGCGCTGCCCGTGGTGACGGGACCCGATGCCGAGGCGGCGGAGCCGGGCATGGAGGCGCGCTGGCTCGAGCTGCTCTTGCGCGATGGCGCGCGGTTGCGGCTGGGCAAGGGACCCGGCTACGCGCTGCGCCCCACCGTCGCGCTCCTTCGCAAGGCGGGTGTGGAGGTGCGTGTGTAGCGTGGCCCTGCACCGCATCCACGCAACGCGACACGAAGCGCCGCACGACACGAAGCGCCGCCGTCCGCGCTGAATGACACGAAGTGCCGCCGTCCATGCGTGGATTTCCGGGAAACCTTCGGCGATTTTGAGCGCTTCTGGGGGAGGTTTCGGCCCCCACGAGGCTGGAGTTCGGCTAACGTTCGGTCTTTGCCGTGACCGAGATCGAACCCACCTTCTCCGCCGCGACGGACGCCGACCCGAGGCGCTCACCCTCGGAGGCCTCTCGCCTCCACGACGTGAGCGCAGGCGTGCGCCTGTCCTTCTTCTTCGACAAGGCCGCGACGGCCACGCGGAACGCCGTGATGGCGGCGGCCACGAGCGAGATCGTGCCCGGGGGGACCGCGATCTTCGATCAGGACACGCCGGTCGACACCCTGGTCTCCCTCGGCGGTCGCGGGCGGGCGCGCATCGAGCGGGTGCTGTCGGGCGGCGTGATCCCGCTCGGTTACCGCGGCAGCGGCGACCTGCTCGGCGAGTCGTGCCTGGGTGGTCACGAGCAGCGGACCGAGCGCGCGGTGGCCATGGAAGAGGCGGAGATCGTCCGCATTCCGGTCGCACTCGCCCGCGAGCTGCTCGCCAGGGATCCCGACCTGGGGCACGCGGTGGTCTCGGTTTTGATCTCGCGTCAACGTGAGGTCGAGGACAGGATCGAGTCCATGCTCTTCCGCAACGTGGAGGGAAGGCTGGCGGAATTCCTGATCTCCGCTGCCGACCGCTGGGGCGTCTCGACGCCGCGCGGCGTGCTGATCTCGGCTCCGCTGACGCACTTCGAGATCGCCCAGGTGATCGGCTCGACCCGGGAGACGGTGACGCTCACCCTCGGGATGCTGCGCCGCGAGGGCATCCTGGATGTGGCAGGTCGTCGGCTCATCCTGCGTGAGCGGGACGCGCTGGTGCAGCGCGCCAGCAGGAGCCTGTCCCCCTGAGGTAGACCGAGCGGAGCGGTCGCCCTGCAAGCAGCCGCTTGCCGCGCGGCGGCCTCCGGTGGTACGCGCGGCCCGTGACGTCCATCGAGACTTACAGGATCTTCCTGGAGGGAATCCGCTTCCGAGCGAAGCATGGCGTTTCCCGAGCGGAGCGCGATCTCCCCCAGGACTTCGTCGTGCACCTCAAGGTGGAGCTGCCAGTCTCCTCGCTGCCGCCCACCGACAGCCGCGCGCGGGTATTCGACTACGACCGCCTGGCGACCCTGGTCGTGGAGGCAGGCACGAGCACGTCGTACAAGCTGCTGGAGATCCTCGGGGAGCGGATCATCGACCGCATCCTGGAGAACACGCCCGCGGTCGCCGTGACGGTCCAGGTGAAGAAGTTCGGGCCTCCGACCTCGGCCTCGGTGGACGCTGTGGCCATCGAGCTGACGGGGCGGCGAGGCGACTGACGCGCTGATCAACCCCGCATGGGCGCGGCGTCGAGGGTGCGGTTCAGACAGAGCTGCGCATAGCGGCGCACCATCGTACCCATGTCGAGGTGGGCCGCCGCGCGCCGATGGCTGGCGAGCCCCATGGCCGCCCGCGAGGCTGCGTCGCCCGCGAGCCGAATGAGGGCGTCTGCGAGGGCGGAGACATCGCCGCGCGGGACGAGCAGGCCTGTCTCTTCGTGGGTGACCTGCTCGGCCATGCCGCCGACGTCGGTCGCGACCACCGCGAGGCCGCTTGCCATGGCCTCCATGGAGGCGTTGGGGCAGCCCGCCGGTTCGGCCACGAGAGCGAACAGATCCAGGTCTGCGAGGAATGGCGCGGCAGCCTGCTCGCCTACCCAGCGCACGGGCAGGCCACGCGCCATCGTCTGGAGCGTCGCCGCATAGGCTTCGGCGCCTCGCTCGGGGGCGCCAGCGATCCAGAGCTCCCAGGGAGGCATCCGCGCGTCGGCAAGCGCTGCCGCCTCGATGAGCTGCTCGAGCTTCTTGTCGGGGCCGATGCGGGCGAGGGTCCCCACGATCAGCGGCGCGTCTGGAGCCTTCTCCGAACGACGCGCGGGGGGAGAGGCCGGGACGACGATGCCGTTGGGGATGACGTGCACCGGGGCACCGAGGACGTCGGCCGCGCGTTGTGCCTCCGCGCCGTACTTCACCACGACGCCGGCGAGCCGCGCGCCGTAATCACGCGCGTCGATGTAGGGCATCCCGGGGCGCGGACGCCGAAAGTACCGCTCGAGGGAGGCGAAATACATCTCGCCCGGGCTCACGTCGAAGACGGGGACGTGGTGAAGGAGATCGGTGATGAGGATCTTGTGCTCCGGGATGGCGTTCCAGAACATCACCGCAGCGGTGGGCTCGGCGTCGACGTGGGCAGCGACCACGCGGGCCGTGTGCAGGGGATCGTGGGCTCCTGCGCGGGGGGCGACGAACACAGGGATGCCCGCCTGTTCGAGGGCAGTGCGGCCCGGTGTGGGGTAGGCAGCTTGCTCCTCGATGACCACCGCTCGAACGGAGACCCCCGCTGCTGCGAGGGCGAGGAGGAGCCGCCGCGCGCTCGACTGCGCCCCCCCGGTCGTGAAGTTGTTGGTCACCAGGACGAGGCCGCCCTCGGATCGTGCGGGAGGAGCGACGGCGCGGCGGTAGAGATCGCGGTAGCGATCGACCATGCGCCGGGTCGTGAAGTCCTCGGCCAGGGAGAGAACTTCGGAGGGAGGGGAGGGGAGGGGAGAGGTGGTGAGCACCTCCGCCGTGGCGGCCGCCAGCGCGTCGGTCGAGGCCTCTCGGGCGACGACGCGTACCGTGGCGTGCTTCCGGGCGAGCTCCCGGGCGCCTCCCACGTCCGTGGTCACGATCGGGAGGCCCGCGGCGAGGGCTTCGAGCTGAGCGAGGCTCAGGCCTTCGTGGAGGCTCGCCGTCACCAGGACGTCCGCGGCCGCGCGGTAGGGGGCCACGTCTTCCTGGTCGCCGACCTCGTGGAGCCGGGACAGGACATCGTGCTTCGCTGCCGCATCGCGGAGCGTGGCGGCTGCTGCCGCAGCGGGGCCACGCTCCCGCTCGCCGACGAGGAGCAGGTGTGCGTCGATGCCACGGGCGACGAGGTGCGCGAGGACGGCGGGCAGCTCGTGGAGTCGCTTTTGAGGCCGGTAGTTGGCGACGGAGAGCAGCACGCGGGCGCGCTCGGGGATGCCGAGCGCGTCACGTGTGGCGACGCGCTGGGCCGCGCTCCGCGCCGCGTCCTGCGGAGCAGGCGGCTGGATGCCATTCCACACGGTGCGGATGGTGCCGCGGAGCCCGGCTTCCTTCGCGTCACGGTGCACCCCCAGCGAGCAGGCGGCCCAGGTGACGCGAGCATCCTCACAAAGCGCGTCGACGCCCGGAGGCCAGCCAGGCTGCTCGTTGTGGAGGGTCACCACGAGCGGTAGCCCCCGCGACGCCATCTCTCCGAGCGCATCGGCATCGAGCAGGTGCGCGTGGACCACGTCGGCCCCCATGGCGGCCGCGATCCGCGCCATGGCAGCCGTGCGCGCTTCCCGGTGCGGCGCGTAGCCACCGAGCAGCACGGCGCCCGGCAAGGGAGCAAAGGCAGCGCGCGCTGGTCGATCCATCACCAGGAGCTGGACGGCCTCGCCCGCGGCTTCGAGGCCCATCGTGAGATCGAGGGCGATGCGCTCGGCGCCACCCCGGTGGAGCGCGGTGATGGCCTGCACGATGCGGAGGCGCGCGTCGTAGCGGACGTCGAGCGATGGCACGCGCACCGCGCGGTGGCCGTGGTCCAGAAGCTTCCTCGTGGCCGTTGCCAGCGAGTGGCCTTCATCGAGGAGCGCGCCGAGCGCCTGTGGGGCTTCGGTCCAGACACTCTCCAGCGCGACGTCGACGCGCTCCGGCCAGCGGGAGAGATCGCCGCCGGTGCTCGCCAGCAAGGTGTCCCAGCCGCCCGCGAGCTGGTCCTGGTCCGGTGCGTGGAGCGCCCCCACCCCCAGCAAGGGTTTGCCGGTGGCGCTCGGCGGCGGTGGCGCGAAGGCGATCGGCCAGGCCCCGGAGCGCAGGATCCACGCGGGGCCCGAGGCCGAGCAGAGCGCCCGCGTCAGCGCGCCCTCGTCCGCGCAGCGCTCCGCGGGCACGCCGACCTGAGCGAGGGCGCGCCGTGTTCGTTCGAACAGGGCAGGCTCAGCCCCGCCGAAGACGAACCCCACCGGCGTGACGCGATGGCTCAATACGCGCTCGGGTACCCCGCGAAGGGCTCGCTGCTCGTGTTGTTGTTGTTGTTGTGCCAGGAGCTGTCGTGGACCGCGCCCCACACGCCGACGGCCTGGTGGTGGCCGCCACTCACGCCGCCGCCGCCTCCTCGACCCCCGCCTCCGTGACCACCGCCCGCCTGGGCGACTCCTCGCTGGGGCTCGATGACGGCGAGGATGTTGACCATGTTCGGCGTCGCGCCCGTGTACACGAAGGTGTCCTGCCCACCGGAAAGCATCACCTCGTCACGGCGCTGGTTCGCACCCATCACGCAGTGGTACTGCACGCGCGTCCCGGCGGAAGGGCCGCGGGCACGGAGCCAGAAGCCATCCTGTGCGGGGTAGGCCGTGACGAACACCGATGGCGTCCGTGGAGGCACGGACTTGCTCTTCCGGAGAGCGACCAGGATGATCGCGAGGATCCCGAGAGGCAGGGCCACCACCCCGAGGAAACCCAGCACGATGGCCACGACGGTGCCAGCGCCGCCGTCGTCGCTCTTCCCGGTCGCGCTCTTCGTCGCGGGGGTCGAGCCGGCGCTGCCGGCTTGCTCGACGAGGGGCGGTCCCAGGTCGGCCACCACGCGGAAGCCGTTGTCGGCGTTGCGGCTCCCGGGCGTGTTCCGGTAGCGCGCCGCCGAGCGTCCGCGCACCGGATCCTTCAGCCAGGAGCCGCCGCGGAGCACGTTGCGCGCGGGCTCACTCCCGGGAGGAGGCTTCACGCTCACGGGGTCCGAGGCCGGACCCGGCGGGTACGGCGCATGGAAATCGCTGCACCACTCGTAGACGTTGCCGGACATGTCGAAGAGGCCGAAGGCGTTCGGCGCCTTCTGCCCGACGGGACGTGTGCCGCCGCCCGGAGAGTTCGACTTGAACCACCCGATTTGCAGCGCAGAGGCCTCGGTGGCGCCGCCGTACCAGGGCGTCTGCGTGTTCGCGCGTGCCGCGTATTCGAACTCGGCTTCGGTGGGCAGCCGCAGGCGTCGGCCGGTCTTCTTTCCTGCCCAGGTGATGAACGCCTGCGCGTCCTTGAACGTCACCAGCGTCACGGGGTGCTCGTCGGTCTGTGAAAAGCCCGGCGTCTTCCAGTTGAAGCCTGGCTGCTGGACGAGCACCTGACCGTTCCATCCGAAGCCACCACTCGTTCCCTGCTCGGCCTCGGTCTTGTAGCCCGACTCCTGGACGAAGCGTGCGAACTGCCCGCGGGTGACGGGGTACTTCCCGACATCGATGTCGATGCTCAGCGTGACCTGTCGCTGAACCTCATCGCTCTCCCGACCGATCTCGCCAGCCGGGGACCCTTGTGTGAAGGAGCCCTTCGGCACCCGTCGCAACAGAAGGCGAGGGCCACCGAGATCGAGCGAGATGTCCTCCTGCTGTGCCGCGGCCGTCGCGGTGCCGAGCGTGAGCACGCCCGCCACCATCACGGCCACCGTTTGCCTCACCTGCACCGGGAACATCGCGCCCATGCTACGGGCGCCAGGGCTGGCCAACAACCTCGGCGGAGAGCGCTGGCTCACCCCAGCCGGTGCTCGTGGAGGACACCCGTCGGCATGGCGTCGCGCGCGAGCTCCAGGAGGCGGGCATGATGCGTGAAGAACAGGATCTGCATCGTGCCGGCGAGTTCGGCGAGGGCGACCAGCGCAGCCCTCGCCCGATCGTCGTCGAAGTGGATGAGGATGTCGTCGAGCACGAGCGGCATCGGCTCTCCCCGGCGCGCGTGGTGCTCCAGGCTCGCGAGCCTCAGCGCCAGGTAGAGCTGATCGCGCGTCCCATCGCTCAGTCCGTCGACGGCGATCTCCTTCGTGAGCGCGACGGCGCGGGCGTCCTCGGGCAGCGGTAGCAGCTCCGTTGCCGTCGAGGGAGGTGTGACCCCCACGCCTTCGCTCCCCTCGCCGCGGAGGCCGATCCGCTTCACGCAGCGCAGCACGGCCTTGTCCTCGTCGTCGAAGCTCGCCTTGAGGCCCGCGTACGTATCGCGCGTCAGCTTCTGGAACAGCGTGCTGGCGCGACCGAGGATGGGTCCCTGGTTCTGCTCCCGGTATCGCTCGATCTCACGCTCCAGGAGCACCGCCGCGAGGCGTGCACGCACATAACGGTCCACCTGCGTCCGCAACTTCGCCACGCACGCCGCTGTCTCTGCTGCTGCCTCGGCGGCGTCTTCCACTGGGTTGCGGAGCTGCTCTCGCTTCGCCTCCAGCGTCCCGAGCTGTCGGTCGAGCTGGCGGCGCTGCTCCTCCAGGGACTTCGCGCGCTCCTCGGCGCGCTCGAGCAGCACTGCGAGCGCGTCGCGCTCCATCCCGGCCGTCTCCTCCGTGAGCGTGGGGATGCTCCTGCCTTCGCCGGCGTCGAGCAGCTTGTCCTCCACCTCGCGGATGCGCTGATCCAGCGCGCGCGCGTCACGGGAGCGCGCCTCTGCCACCTCCAGGGCGTCGAGATCCGGCGCGCGCGCTGCGCTGCGGAGCCGGACGAGGCGCGCCTCGGCGTCGGCGAGCTTCGCCTCTTCCTCCGCCAGCTCCCGCCGCTTCTCCGCCATCTGCCGTGCGAGCGCCTCCCCCTCGCGGAGATCGGCCTGCCCCTTGCGGTAGCGCTTGAGGAGCGCATCGGCCGCGGTGTCGACCGGGAACCCCTCGAGATCGGGCGCGTGTGCGGCCGTCAGCTCGGTGACGCTCGCCGTGAGCTGCTGGGCGTCGCGCTCCATGCCGAGGACGCGTCGCCGGGTGTGCGCGGCCTCGTCCATCTTGCGGTGCAGCTCCGCGAGCTGATCCAGGATGGCGATCGCCTCGTCGGGGGATGCCTGGGGCCCGAGCCCGAGCTGCGCGATCGCCGCTGCCCACGCATCGCGGAACGTCGCGCGCGCTCCCTCGTGCGCCTCGCGCTCGCGCTCCAGCTTGCGGATCTCCGTCTCCAGATCGGCGAGCTGCCGCGACAGGTCGCTCCGGTCTCGCTCGAGTTCGTCCCTTGCACGGAGCGTCTGCACCGCCGCCTCGATCAGCGCCCCGGTGTCCGGCCCCTCGGGGATCTCGGCCGCGCCCACCGTGCGGAGCGCCTGCCGGAGTTCGTCACCGAGTGCCGCCCGCTGCCGTCGCAGCACGTCCACCCGCTCGTCGGCCTCCCGCACCCGGTCCACGCCATGGCAGAGCGCCGCGTGCCGCGTGAGCCAGCCGCGCATCTCGGCCGGCGTGCGCGGGTCGAGCCCCGAGTCGGCCCACAGCGCCTTCCAGGCCTCGATGTGCTCCGCCTTGCGCAGGGTGAGGGCCTGCTGCTCGGTCCCCAGCCGGGTCAGCTCGTCGTCCACCGACCGCCGATCCGCGAGCAGTCGCGCGAGCTGCGCGACCCGCTCGGCCTCGCGGCGCAGCCGGTCGGCGACCGCGTCGGCCTGCTTGACCAGCTCCCCGTAGGCTTCGGGGTGGACCTTCGTCGTCTCCTCGGGCGGGGTGAGGTTGAAGCTCGCATCGAAGAGGCCGGCAGTCGCGCCGCTCCCGTGCGCACTCGCTTGAGCACGTCCCGACTTGCGCGTGGGACCTGCGGCGCGCATCAGCGTCTGGAAGGCGTGATCGCGCCGCAGCCGCGCGTCGACCAGCTGCCCTTCGGTCGGCACGTCGCCCGCCCGCTGCATCGCGTCGATGTCCCGACCGAGCACCGCGAGTCGCTCGCGCGCGGTCGCGGCGCTCTTCGCGAGCTGCACACCTTGCTGGGCGAGCGCCGCCCGCTCCGCCTCGAAGCGCTCCACCGTCTCCGGTGCTGGCAAGGGGAGCGCCGCCAGGGTGGCCGGGGTCGGCAGCGGATCGTCCACGTCGCGCGCTGGCAAGAGCCCGAGCCGTTCGCGCAGCGCCATCGCCTGACCCCCGAGCTGCCGCGCGCTCGCCTCGGCCTCTTGCAGGCGCTGCTCCAGGTCCCCGTGCCGCTGTGCTCTCCCGTGCGCGCTCCGGAGCGGACCCACGCTCGAAGGCGGTGGCAGCTCGCCCTGCCGCGTCGCGAACTGCGCACGCCGCTGTTGCTGCTCGGCGAGCATGCGGCTCGGGGAGCGCAGCGTGGTCTCGACCTGACCATGCTCCCTGGCGAGCTTCTTGATGCGCGCCTCCGTGGCCACGTCGAGCCGCGGCACCTGGGCCGCCTCCAGTGACGGATCGCGCCCCAGTCGACGGAGCGCCTCCTCGACCTCGTCTTCGAGCGCTCGCAGCTCTCCCCGCACCCGCGGGAGATCCACGGTCGCCTTGCGGTGGCTCCCGAGCCGGTTCCCGAGCTCGTCCAGCGCCTCCTCCGACAGCTCGACCAGAGAGTGCGGCACCGAGAGGGCCTCGCGCTGTGCCTCGAGCGTGGCCAGATCGCGCTGGAGCCGCGCCCGCGCGGCGTCGGCTTCCGAGGCGCGGGTGAGCGCATCCTCACGGTCCCGCGTCGCGTGCTCGGGCAGCAGCACCACGTCGCCGAGGGCCTCGCGCGACGCCTTCAACGTGCGCCGCGCCTCGAGCAACGGCAGTACCCGCTGTGCCCGCTGGAGGCGCTTCTCCTGCGCGCGGACCTCCCGCGCCTCCACGTCGACATGGTCGCGGGTCGCCTCCACCTCGGCCAGCTCGCGCTGGTGTGCTTCCCACGTGGTCGGCAGGACGGCCGCGTCGCGCGTTCTCTTCTGCGCGTCCTGCAGCGCCCGGATCGCGTCGTTCACCGGCTTGATGCGCGCCTGCGGCGTGTACAGCTTCTCCGCCTCCGCGCGCAGCTCGGCCAGCACCTGGTGCAGCGCGGCACCTCCGAGGCTCGCACCGAACAGGCTCTCGCCCACGTCTCCCCGGCCCGCGAGCAGCGCCTCGGCGCCATGCCGGAGCGTCTGGTGATCGAGCCCGAACATCGTGTCGAAGAGATCTTCGCTCACCCCTCCCAGGAACGGCCGCAGCTCCCCGTCGTCGAGTGGCTGCTGGTGCTCGTCCAGCAGCGTCTTCACGCGCCCCTTGCGACGGATGAACGTCCGCGTGCGTCCGGAAGCGCTCTCCAGCCGCGCACCCACACGCAGATCGGGTGCGCGGTGCAGGTGATCGTCCGGAGAGAGGTGAGGGATGCCATAGAGCATCCCGCTGATCGCGCGCAGCGCCGTGCTCTTGCCCGCCTCGTTCGGCCCGTAGAGGACGTGGAGCGCCGGCGCCGGGGCGGAGAAATCCAGCCGGAGATCGGTGAACGGCCCGAAGGCCAGGAGATGAAGCTCGAGGATCCGCACGGGCTGAACGGGTGATGCCCGGTGTCCCACAGATGGAACCCGGCGTCGATGCCCCGGGTCGATCGTCACGACGACGAGCAAGAAAGCCGGACATCGCCCCAGCGGAGCTGGCGAGCGGGCTGCCAGGGATTCCATACTGCCCGCGGTGAAGGACTCTGGCAGCGGCGGCGCGCGCGAAAAGCGCGCACTGCCGGCCGTGGTGCGGGCGCTGCGGCATCGGAACTACCGCCTCTTCTTCTCGGGCCAGCTCGTCTCGCTCGTCGGCACCTGGATGCAGTCGGTCGCGCAGGCCTGGTTGGTCTACCGCCTCACGGGCTCCTCATTGCTGCTCGGCGCCGTGGGCTTTGCGCATCAGATCCCCGTCTTCTTCCTGGCCACGGTCGGAGGCACCGTGGCCGATCGGCGGAACAGGCGATCGGTCCTGCTCTGCACGCAGACGGCCGCGATGACGCTCGCGCTGACGCTGGCCACGCTGACGCTGAGCGGCCTCGTGCGGATCGAGCATGTCTTCGTCATGGCGTCGCTGCTCGGGGTGGTGAACGCCTTCGACATCCCCGCGCGCCAGTCGTTCATCGTGGAGATGGTGGGGCGCGAAGATCTCCCGAACGCCATCGCGCTGAACTCCTCGATCTTCAATGGCGCGCGCATCGTGGGCCCCGCGGTGGCCGGCGTGCTCGTGGTGATGATCGGCGAGGGCTACTGCTTCCTCCTCAACGGCCTGAGCTTTCTCGCCGTCCTCGCCGGTCTCCTCGCCATCCGCGTCCCACCCCGCCCGCGGCCACCGGCGCACGCGAACCCCCTCGCGGCCGCCCTGGAGGGCTTCCAGTTCGTTGCACGGACGCGGGCCATGCGCGCCCTCTTGCTCCTGCTCGGCTTGATGAGCCTGACGGCGGCGCCTTACGGCGTGCTCCTGCCCCCGTTCGCCGACCGCATCCTGCTCGGCGGCCCGCGCGCCTATGGCCTGCTGATGGTCGCGGCGGGCGTCGGCGCGGTCATCGGCGCGCTCACCCTCGCGGCCCGTAGAGGCCTGAAGGACCTCGGCAACTGGGTCCTCGGCGCGAGCGCCCTCATGGCCACCTCCCTCTTTCTGTTCTCCCTGTCGCGGAGCTTCTGGCTCTCGTGGTTGCTCCTGGTCCCGACGGGGTTCGGGATGATGGTGCACCTGGCCGGTACGAACACGCTGGTCCAGTCCATGGTGCCGGACGCGCTGCGGGGCCGGGTGATGGCCGTCCACTCGATGACCTTCATGGGGATCGCGCCCCTGGGCTCGCTGTTCACGGGCTGGCTCGCGGATCGGTTCGGCCCAGCGCAGGCCCTCGCCTTGAACAGCGCCTGCTGCCTCGCCGGCGCGGCGCTGTTCGCGACCCGCCTCCAGAAGCTGGGCGAGGAGACTCGTGCGCTCATCCAGGCGCGCGAGGCGGAACTCTCCGCTGCCTCCGCGGATACTCCCTTGTCGTCACGGACACGCTGACGCGACGAACGCGTGAGCACCCGTCGTGTGCTTCAGGGCCGCTCCGGGATGTGGATCCGTGTGCGCGGTCGTTTCGACCCCTGACCGCTGCTGGACGGCGGTCGGTCTTGCGCCGGGGGGCGTTCGGGTCGAGGCGCGGGCTGCGCTGTGGGGCTCGGCGGCAGGGGGAGCCGGATGATGCCGCGGTTCGTCACGCGCACCGTGAACTGACCACTGGCGACGTTGCCCGCCCTGTCACGCGCCGTGCAGGTCACGCGGGTCGTCCCGAGGGGGAACAGCGCGCCCGACGCCGGCGTGCACTGGACGGGGACGCGCCCATCGACATCGTCCTGTGCGTGGACGCTGAAGCGCACGACCTCGCCCCCCGAGGCTTTCTTCGTCATGTGGACCTGCTCTCCAGGCAGCGTGAGCACGGGCGCCACCGTGTCCCGTGCGGCGGGCGGTGGGCTCGCAGGGGGGGCTGGGATCGTCGGGATCGTCGCCACGGGAGGCTCGGCGGGCGCGGAGGGCACGGTGGGCACCGGCAGCGAGGGGGCTGCGGGGATCGTCGGTGCTGGCGGTGCAGGGATCGTCGGGATCGGTGTCGAGGGCAGGATCGGCACCGGGATCTCGGGGAGCCCCTGCGTCGTCGTCGGCCTGGGGGCCGGCTGCGGTCTCGGGGTCGCTGGTACCTGCGGCACAGGCGGCGGGGCCGCTGGCTTTTCGGTGCCGGCTGTCTGCGGTGAGGACGAGGGGTGCTCCGTGGCCGAGGACGCCTCCCCCGGAGGGCGCTGCTCGTGGGATGCCGTCGCTGTCACCGCCGTGTGAGCCCCCTCCTGAGGGCGCGCAGCTTCGAGAGATGCTCGCGCTGCGCTGTCGTCTGCGTCGCGGTCGTCACGCTCGGAGGCCAGATAGCGGTCGGTGACGACGAAGGCGGCGGCCCCGAGGCCGGCCATCGTGAGCAGCGCCATCGCGATGCTCGCCATGACCCCTCGACGTCGCCTCGGCGCTTTCTCGGGGGCGGGCCATCCTTCCCGCGCTTCGTTCGCCGGTGCAGGCACGGTGGCTGCCATCGGAGGAGGCTCGCTCGGACCTGCCGCCGTCTTCGCCCCGAGCGGCGCTGCGGGCACGGTCACCCCCATGGGCATCGGCGATGGAGCAGGCTCGGTCCGCGCCTCCTCGAGCGGCACGAGTGACCTCTGCGCGGCCTGCTGGGGCGCGGCGACCCGTGGAGAGCCCCACCGCATCGAGCCCGCTGCGAACGGCGCGAGCGCCGCGGAAAGCTCCGTCGCCTCACCGAACCGGTGCGCGGGATCCTTGTCGAGACAGCGCAGCACCACCGCCTCCAGCGCTCGCGGGACCTCGCTTCGCAGCTCTCTCAACCGCCGTGGCTCCCCGAAGAGCGTGGCGCGACACGCCTCCTCCAGCGTGTCCCCGTGGAACGGCTGGGACCCGGTCAGCAGCTCGTAAAGGATGACGCCCAGCGAGAAGATGTCCGTGCGCGCGTCCACATCCCGTGCAGACCGGATCTGCTCCGGTGACATGTAGTGCGGTGACCCCAGGATCATCTGGGCCTGTGTCAGCCCGACCGGAGGGGAAAGCGCCCCTCTCCTCTCCCCTGGTCCACCTCCGAGCAGCTTGGAGATCCCGAAGTCGAGCACCTTGATCTGCTCCACCCCGTCGCCGCGGCGGGCCAGGAACAGATTCGCCGGCTTGAGGTCCCGATGCACGATCCCCAGCGCGTGCGCCTCTGCGATGGCCTCGCAGGTCTGCCGGATGATCTGGACCGCCGCTCCCACCGGTGGGGGCCCGCGCTCGCTCAGCGCCTGCCCGAGATCTTCGCCCTCCAGGTACTCCATGACCATGAAGGGGATGCCTGATGGGAGCACGTCCGCATCGAAGACCCGCACCACGTGCTCGCTCTGGATCTGCGCCGCCGCCCGCGCCTCTCGCAAGAAGCGCTCGACCGACGCCTCCCGCTGAGCCACCTCGGGGCGGAGCAGCTTCAAGGCGACCCGCGCGTTGAGGCGCAGATGGCGCACCGCCACCACGACGCCCATTCCTCCGGCGCCGATCGTGCGTTCGACCCTGTATTTGCCCGCGAGGACATCGCCAGGCCGGATATCCATCAGGATCGGAAATGGGTCTGAGACCCTGGATCGTCAAGCTCTGCCACCAGCGCCTGTGCCATGCTGCGCGATGGGCCGCTGGCAGCCTGACGCGGGAGAGCCAGACGCCCACGAGGCCGGCGCGATGCCGGTGAAGGAGCCGGCAGAGAGCCGGCAAGAAAGCCCGAAAGCGTGAAGACCTGGATCATCGCCAATCCCACCTCTGGCTCTGCCCAAGCCAAGCTCGACCGTGTCCGTGATCTCATCGCGGAGCGTCCCTTCGTCGAGTTGAAGGTGACCACCGAGCCCGGCCATGCCCGCGTGCTCGCCGCCGAGGCGGCCGACCAGGGGATCGACTGCGTCATGGCGGCCGGAGGGGACGGCACCATCCACGAAGTGGTCCAGGGGCTCGCCGTCGCCGCTTCGCCTCCGCGGCTCGCCTTGCTCCCGCTCGGCACGGGCAACGACCTCGCGCGCACCCTGGGCATCTCGGTCGAACCCGTCGAGGCCCTCGCCCTCCTCGACCACGGCGTCCTTCGCCCCCTCGACCTGATGCGCGTCCAGATGGATGGGAAGACCTACTACGGCGCAAACGTGTCGGCCGGTGGCTTCAGCGGTCAGGTGAACGAGGTCATGACCGACGAGATGAAGTCCACCTGGGGACCGCTCGCCTACGTGCGCGGCGCCGTGGGCGTGCTGCCGGACCTCACCTCGTACCAGACCTCTCTCGCCTGGGATGACGGCGAGTTCGAGCGTGTCGAGGCGCTCAACGTGGTGGTCGCCAACGGCCGCACCTGCGCGGGCGGCATCCGCGTCGCGCCCGAAGCCGATCCTTCGGACGGCCTGCTCGACGTGGTCGTCGTCCGCCACGGCTCGCTCCTCGACCTCGCCAGCGTGGCGACGCGGCTCCTCGCGGGCGACTACCTCGGCTGCGAAGAGGTCTCGCTCCGCCGGGTGCGCCGCATCCGGATCACCTCCGAACCGGGCATGTGGTTCAACATCGACGGAGAGCTGATCGGCAACGCGCCCGTGTCCTTCGAGGTCGTCCCCGGTGCCATCTCCGTGCTCGTGCCTCCCGAGCCGGTCCCGGCCGGTCCGGAACCCACCTGAGCTTCCCTGCGGCCGGGTGGTGACTGCGCGGCCGAGGCACCCCTCGTCGAAATGAACACGCCTCCCTACCGGCGAGCGAGCGTCGAAGACGTGCAGGCCACGCGAATCGGCGCTACATCGAACGTATGGCCAAGTACGCGCTGCTCCTCCTCGCAATCCCCTTCGTGGAGCTGTGGCTGCTCTTCGTGATCGGCGGTGCCATCGGCTTCTGGCCCACGGTGGGCCTCGTGATCGGCATGGCCGTGCTCGGCGTCACCCTCGCCAAGCACGAAGGGCGACGCGTGCTCACGAGCTGGCAGACCGCGATGGCCACCGGCCAGGTCCCGGACGAAGGCATCACCAGCGGCCTCCTCGTGCTCATCGGCGCAGGGCTCCTGGTCCTCCCTGGCGTGCTCACGGACGTGGTGGGCCTCCTGCTCCTCCTCCCGCCCGTACGCCGCCGCCTCGCCGCGACCGTGCGCGCGGCCCTGGAGCGACGTGCTGCCAAGGGCAACCCCCTCGGCAGCAGCTTCGCCGGCGGCTTCGCGCGACCTGGCGTGCAGATGCGCGTGATCCATTTCGGCGGCTCCATCCCTGGCGGTGGCGCCTTCTGGCCCGATCCGCCGGCTGCACGCCGTCGGGGCGGCCAGGTGATCGACGTGAAGCCCGAGGACTACGTGGTGGAAGAGGTGTCCGAGCCGAGCGGGAAGGGCAACGTGAAGGGGCTCCTGAACTGAGCCCCCGACGCGACCGGAATGCTCACTGCGCGGGGCGTGGGCAGGCGCCAGCGTCGCCGACCTTCATCTGCTTCGCGGACTCGATGTCCTGTTTCGTGGTCTCCACGCCGTTCTTCGAGGCCGCTTCCGCCCGCTCCCAGGCCGAGTCCGTCGCCTTGAGCTGCTGCACCAGCGCGAGCGTCTGCTGATCGATCTCGAGCTGCTGATTCAGGCTCGCCAACCACGCATCGTCCGCGGCGAGCAGCGCATCGCACCCCTTGGTCAGATCCTCGACCGACACCGACGCGGGATCGGCGTTGTACTTCTTCCCGAGCGCGTCGTACGCCATCGCGGCCGCCGTGCGCCCGCCGAGCGCGATCACCGCCCGCGCTGCCCGCTGCGTGCGCAGCCCGTCGAGCTGACGGATCTGCACCTGCGGCGGCTCGTCGGTGAGCTGCGCGGCGTGGCCCGAGTGCACGAACATGAACGTGTAAGGAACGGAGAGCTGCGCCGACTTCGGCGTCACCTTCACCTGCTTCACCTTCTCGGTCAGGCAGGCGACCACCTTTTGCGAAGCAGGATCGCTCACCGCCTCGAACGTCGCCTTCAGCTCCGTCCCCTGCGTCTGGAGCGTCGCCTTCAACGGGTGAGGCGCTCCAGCCTTCCACTCCGTGTAGCAGTCACACCACCCTGACTGTGCCAACCGCACCGCCCCCGTGATGTCGGAGGCCTCGTTCTCCCCGAGCACCACCGAGGGGGAGACCCCCTTCACGTGGTTCACCTGCGCGTCACCCGTCACCGGCGGGTTGACCGCGCTCGCCGCCTCGGCGAACCCCTCGGCCGCCGCGAAGTGCCGATCGAGCGCTGCGCGGATGCACTGCTCACCCGCGGGCGTCAGGTTCTGTCCGCTCACCGCGTGGGAGACCTTCCCGCCGCCTGCCGTCGTCTTCAGCGACACGCTGGTCTCGTCGGCTGCCCCGCGGCTCTGGGGACTCACGAGACACTCCATCACTGCGGGCCGCGCGGCGACCAGCATCCCCGTCAGCACCTCCCCGTTCACCCCGCTGGGAACCGCGATCGGAGCCGGAAAACACAGCCCCACGTCGGACGCGCTCAGGGCTGCGATGCGTTGCTGCTCGCTGGCCGAACCCCCTGCGGCCCCGGCGCAGCCGAAGCCGACGGTCGTGGCGAGGAGGAGGGCGGCGCTCGAACGAAGGACGATAGCTCGTGTGTGCATGATGACCTCGCTGAGAGAGCCGCGTCCTACCGGGATGTCCCTTGCTCTGTCAAAGGGGGAGACCCTGAATTTTCATTCCGGTTCTCTGCCGCGGTACCGTCTCGCCCCATGAGCATCCACGACCTGGAGGCGGCCACCAGGCCACGACGACGTGACGCGAGCACCTTCGATCTGGAGATCCAGGACGGCTGGCAGCAAGGGCGAGGGGCTTACGGCGGCGTCGTCATCGCCTCTCTCGTCCGCGCCATCGAGGGCTTCGCGGAGACGCCGGATCGCCCGTTGCGCTCCCTCACCGTGGAGCTTCCCGGCCCCACGCTCGTCGGCCCTGCCGAGCTCCGTGTCGAAGCGCTGCGCGTGGGCTCTGGACAGTCGACCTTCGCCGCGAGGGCCCTGCAGAACGGTGAGGTCTGCGCACACGCTGTCGCCATCCTCGCGAAGCCACGCGCCCCCTCCGCAGCGACGTTCCGCGAGCTGACCGCTCCCCCGCTGCGCCCCTTCGACGAGACGCAAGAGCTCCCCTACCACACGGGTCTCTTCCCTACCTTCGCCCAGCATCTCGTCTACCGCTCCGACGGCCCCTTTCCCTTCTCGTCTCACGAGGAGGCGCGCGTCACGGGCTGGGTACGCCCGAGAGCCGCTGGACCGATGAGCCGGGGCGCTTACCTCGCCGCGATGGCCGACGCCTGGTGGCCCGCCACCTTCAGCCGCGCTTCTCAACCCTTTCCGATCGGCACGGTCGCCTACACGCTCCAGATCGTCGGCAGCGGTGAGCCGATCGACCCCGCACGACCGCTCGCCTACCGCGCCCACGTCTGGGTGCAACACGAAGGCTACTTCGTCGAGCAGCGCGAGCTGTGGACCGAGGACGGCGAGCTGCTGGCGCTCAACCAGCAGACCTTCGCCATCATCAAGTAGCCAGCGCACCTCGAGCCCACCACGACTTCTTCCGCTGTCCTCCGCTCACGGCCTCTTCCTCCGCTGCGCTCACGAAGCGCGGAGCCCTGCGGCACGACCGACTTTCCTTGGTCGCAGCGCCTCGCGCAGCCCATCTGCGAGCGAGCCGAAGGTCGGCATCACCCCCAGATCCACGTCGAGCCCCACCAGGGTGCGCGCCACGGCCCCCGAGACCCCCACCAGGATCCCTTGCGCGCCCAGCAGCCGCACCGCCTGACCCAGGCGCAGCAGCGACGCCGCCACCGACGCGTCCACCCGCGTCAGCCCCGTGATGTCGAGCAGCACCGCGTGCTCATCACCGCCGCTGATGGCTGCGAGCACCCGCTCCCCCACCAGCGCCGCGCGCTCCGCGTGCAGCTCTCCCACCAGCGGCACCACCAGCACCCCTTCCCAGACCCGGATCACCGGTGACGCCATCCGCGCCAGATCCAGACGCTGCGCCTCGATCGTCGCCAGCTTCTCGTCGAGCGCCCGCTGCCCGGCCTCGGCCACCCGGTGAAGCTCCTCCTCCAGCTCACGCCGCCGCTGCTGCACCGTCTCCGTCAGCTTCGCTGCGTACTGGTCGGCCACCCGCAATGCGGCTGCGTGATACACATCATCGACCGCCGTCAACACATCCAGCGCTGCCCACCCATCGCCTCCGTGAGCTCGCAGCAGCCCCTCCAGCACGTGACGGAACGACAGGAGCCCCCGCAGCACCGTCGACGGGTGGAACTCGCTCGCCGCGCGCAGCGAGATCACGTGATCCACGAAGGCGTTCAGCGGACGCGGATCCTCGCCCAGCAGCGCCGCCTCGTTCCCCGAGACCACCTGCGCCACCAGCCTCCGCGTCTCCTCCCGGGGCCGCTGCCCCCGCAGATCCACCGCGGCCGCGATCACCCAGTCCGTCGCCTTCTCGACGATCTCCTCGCGCGCTCTCTCGAGCAGCGCTGCGAGGAGACTGCGGCTCTCTGGTGTCATCGTCGTGTGCCGGGCGAGCTTGCGTCGACGCCGCAGCTCACCCGCTGAGCCCTGCCAGGAACGCCCGGAGCAACGCCGCCGTCTCGCGCGGCCGCTCCACCTGCACGTAGTGCCCGGCCCCTGGCAGGTACGACAGCTCCGCGTTGCGGATGTGCGCCACGATCTCGTTGCGCAGGAAGTCCGGCGGCAGGAACGGGTCGTCGGTGGCGACGACCAGCGTCGGCGTACGGATCGCCCCGAGCCGCTCCGCGAAGCCACCGCCCGTCCACGCATCGAACGTCTCCTCGATGCAGCTGGCCGGGATGGCGCCCGCCACATCGAGCAACCGCTCGCGCGCCGAGGCCGACAGATCCTTGCACGCCATCCCCAGGATCGTCTCCTGCGCTTGCCGGTTGCCCCCCGAGTTCCTGAACAGCGCCTTGGCTTCCTCCGGGAGGGCCATCCCCGAGGCGGGCACCGGACAGAGCAGCATTGCCCCGCGAACCCGCCGCGGTGCGCTCGACGCGATCCACTGCGCGAGCTGCCCCCCCATGCTGTGTCCGACGAGCACGAACGAGCGCGCCCCCACCGCGTCCGCCACGGCCAGCACATCGGCTGCGTAGGCCGCGAGGGTGTAGCCGCTTTCCGGCTTCTCGGACTGCCCGGCGCCTCGGAGATCAGGGATCACCAGCCGGTACCGGTTCTCCGCACCACCCCCGAAGGCCTCGGCGAGATCATCGTACACCGCGCCGGACATCATCCAGCCGTGCACCAGCATCACCACATCCGGTCCATTGCCGACACACCGGTATGCGAGCTCTACCCCGTCGCGCACGAGCCGACCCTGCATTCGTGCCTCCTCGGGGCACCATCGCACCATGCAGCGCCATGCTCAAGCGCCCCGCGACCTCGACGCAGCGTGCAGCGGTTCGACGCCGCGCGTCGCTCGCGATCTTTCCGGAGAAACGTGGCCAGGCCACCGCAGCTCGCGTGACGACGCGCCGCGAGCGGCGTGCATCAATACCGAAACACCACCAGAACCGACGCCTTCAGCTCGTGATCGCTCCCCACGGCCAGCACCTCCAGCGTGGCGGCCTCCGGCTTGGTGGGGCGGAAGGACACGGTCGGATCGAAGGTGAGCGAGGTTCTGAGCCGCTCCCAGGTTGGCCAGCATGCCTCGCTGACGGCGCTCCCCTCGAGGAGCACGGGCCCCTCGGGAGGGTCCTCGTGTCCCGCCACGAGGCGGATGACATAGGTGTACTCGCCAGCGTCGTCCGGGAAGTGCCTCAAGCCGACGCGGAGGTACTCCTCGCCATCCGGCTCCTTCGTCGTGACCACGATGGCGTCCTTCTTCAGAGGCTCCTCCGTGTCGGGATCGACGAACAGGAGCAGCGGCTCGCCACCTTGTGGCCCCGGGGAGGAAGCGTCACAGGACGAGACGGGTCTCTCTTCATCGACCTGCATCGGCTTGCAAGCTCCGCCGAGGATCGAGAAGCCCAGGAGGGCACCCAGGATGAGGGCGGCGCGCGACGTCCGAACGCTCATCCTCGCACGATAGCGGATCGGCCGAGGAACGGCCTCCCTGCCTGCTCGGATGGCTGGTCGACCGCCAGCGGCGCCGTGCGCGGTGCGCTTCCTCCGTGGCCGTGCGCGGCGCGCCCCCTCAGTAGGCGACGTTCACCCGCATCTCGGCCTCGATCACCTGGCCACCGCCCTGCGCTTGCAGCCGCAGCGTCGCAGGGGTCGTCTCGAAGAGATTCAGCGCCAGGGGCACGACCACCTCCGTCCACCCAGAGCAGGATCCAACGAACGACGTGCCTTCCGCCACCAGGGCGCCCGTCTCCGGATACCCGTCCTGGACCACCCGCAAGGCGTAGATGTATCCCTCCACGTCGGCCGTGTAGTGCCGCAGGGTCACGTAGACGTACGTCCCCAGCTCGGGACCACGCTCCGTTTGCAGCGTGGCGCCCTCGAGGAGCGGCGTCTTCGTCTCCGGATCGACGAGCAGGAGCACCGGTTCCCCCTCTCCTGGGGCCGCCATGCCGTCACACGTCACCTCGGCCGGCGGCGACTCCACCGCCGGTCCGCAGACGGTCCCCATGGTCGAAAACCCGAGCAATGCCCCCACGAGGAGGGCCGAGCGCGACAAGCGAAGGTTCATCCTTCCACTGTAGCGACCCACCACGAGCGCGCGACCGCACGCACGGAATCGTCACCAGCACGCAGTGTTTCCACGCCTCACCCGCCTTCCGCACCTCTCCTTGGCGCTGTGCTATCAGCGCCGCATGGACCTCGCCCGCCCCGCCGTCGCCCTCATCACGGGCGCCACCTCCGGCTTCGGAGCTGCCTGCGCCCGTCGCTTCGCTGCCGAAGGCATCTCCCTCGTCCTCGCCGGCCGCCGCATCGACCGCCTCGAAGCACTCCAGCGCGAGCTCTCTGCCGTCCCCGTGCACCTGCTCCCCCTCGACGTCCGCGACCGCAGCGCCGTCGCCGAAGTCCTCGCCGCCCTCCCGCCTCCCTTCGACGCCATCGACGTCCTCGTCAACAACGCGGGCCTCGCCCTCGGCCTGGAACCCGCCGATCGCGTCGACCTCGACGCCTGGGAGACCATGGTCGACACCAACATCAAGGGCCTGATGTACGTCGTCCGCGCCGTCCTTCCGGGCATGGCGGCCCGCGACCGCGGCCACATCGTCCAGCTCGGCTCCGTGGCCGGCACGTACCCCTACCCGGGCGGCAACGTCTACGGTGCCACCAAGGCCTTCGTCCACCAGCTCTCCTTGAACCTCCGCGCCGACCTCGTCGGCAAGAACATCCGCGTCACCAGCGTCGAGCCGGGCATGGCCGAGACCGAGTTCTCCGAGGTCCGCTTCGAAGGCGACCGCGACCGCGCCCGCGCCGTGTACGCCGGTCTCCAGGCGCTCCGCCCCGAGGACGTCGCCGACGCCATCCACTGGGCCATCACCCGCCCCCCCCATGTGAACGTCAACCGCCTGGAGCTGATGCCCACCATGCAGGCCTTCGGCCCCTTCGCCGTCAGCCGCCGCCCCGCTTCCTGACGTCTCCGGCCGCGTGACCTGCGCGGCGTCACTCCGCACGCTACGGGAAGCGCCTCTCCAGCCAGCTCAGGATGGCCGCATAGGTCACGGGCGCATTGCGCTGCAAGTTCAGGTCGTGCCCCGCCGACGGGATCACCACCTGTTCCAGCTCCGCCGCCGGCCCGTAGGCGAGCGGTTCCGTCGACGTCCCGCTCAGTGGCGTCCCGCAGGGCGTCAGCCCGCAGAACAGCGCGTCGTGCCTCCCGATCACATTGAGCACGGGAACCTTCACCTGAAGGCTCACCAGCGGGCTCGCCACGACCGGGAACTCTGCGAGCTCGGTGAGCGACAGGACCTCCTTGTTCTGCTCGTCCACCGCGATCACCGCCGGGTCTGCATTCGGCAGGTGGTAGAACGTCGACCCCCGCGCCCCTGCGCGCGTCGTCACGTAGCCCAGATCGAGCCCCAGGCTCGCGAACCGCGGCTCCGTGACCGCCGGTACCAGGTTCAGCAGCCCGATGGGAAACCCGGCCCCGACCATGTGCAGGAACCCCGTCAACGCCAGCCCATCCACGTCCCCGTACCAGGCCGACTGCGCCAGCGAGAGCACCGACCCGAGCGAGTGCCCCACCAGCACCACCTTGCTGAAGGCGGGCCCGAACTCTCCGCTCCGCAAGGCGCTCACGAGCTGGTGGTGAATGTAGGCCTGCGAGGTCAACGTCACCTGCAGCGACACCGGCCGCGAGCTGTCCCGGCTCGATATCCGATCGAAATTCAGCGTCGCATACCCCGCTTCATTGGCGCGCCGGACGAAGGAATACCGCTCGGGCTCATACGGGAAATCCCAGTACAGCGTCGAATACGTCACCCCGTGAATGGTGACCAGCGCCGTCTCCCGCACCGCGCCCGACGGTACGCACAGGTCCGCCGCGATCTCGTGATCCTGCGTTGCGCCCTGCGTCAGTGCGACAGGCACCTGCAACCTCGTGCACGTCCTTCCAGCAGACCCACCCTGTGCCGCCATTGCATGGTCCTGCGCCGCCTCGGCCTGCCCCGAGAGCGCGGACACCGCCATCATCACCGCCCCTGTCAGCAGCCCTGAAATGGCGCGCAGACCCGACCCGCGCGCGAAACGAGCGACCTTGTTCATGAGGAGACCTCCACGATCGAGCCTCTCCAGAACCACGACCACTGGCAATGGGATTGTGCCTTCCTCCACGAATGATTTGCCGTGCTCCATGCGGCGACATCGTCGCAGAAAGGCCTACCCAATCGTCCTGGTGTGGGCACGACGCCATTGCATTGCGTGGGTCGTGCGCCGAACCCTTTCATTGAGCACGAATCCCGAGCCCCGGACGTCGGACGCGCCGGACCCTGGTGCGCTGGAAGGGCGGCATTCGTGCCCACCCTGGCGGCATTCGTGCCCACCCTGGCGGCATTCGTGCCCACCCTGGCGACTGCTCACCCCTCGCTGGATTTGCTCAGCAGCCGCGACAGCAGGAGCTGCTCCACATCCTCCAGCGCGTCCTTCAGCAGCGCCGGATCCTCCAGCCGCAGGCCCTCGTCCATCTCCCGCGCCTCCGCGGGCAGCTTCGCCCGCAGCCCCGACAGCTCCCCCAGGAGCCGCCCCAGTTCCTGATCGTCGTCCCGCAGCGACCGCAGCGACCGCGCGAGCTGCCCGATCGCGTCGTCGCGCTCCCCGAGCGCCACGGCGTCCACCGGCGCCCACGTCTTCAGCCGCACCTGCTCCACCCACAGCCCCTCGCCACCGGCGTCGTTCGCTGCGGCCCGGAGTTGCTGCGTCCACTGCTCCAGCTTCCCGTGCAGCTCTGCGTGCGCCCGCGTCTTCCCTCGCAGCACCACCCGCGCCGCCACCGCACGCCCACCAGCCTCGGCCAGCGCTTGCTCCAGCTGCTCCCGCGCCAGGTCCACCGCGTCCAGCCCGCTCTGCGCGCCGCTCACGTCCACCTCGCAGACCTGCCAGCGCACCACATCCAGCGGCCGGTGCACCATCGACGTCACCCGCCCGCCTTCCACGGTCAGCAGCGTCGCCCCCTTCTCCCCGGCCTCGCGCGCGTGCCGCCCTTGCAGGTTCCCCGGGAACACCACCAGCGGGTCCGCGTTCACCACCTCCCGCGCGTGAATGTGCCCGAGCGCCCAGTACTGGTAGCCCCGCCCCAGCAGCGTCCCCAGCGTGCAGGGCGCGTAGTTCTCGTGCCCCTCGCGCCCCCCGAGCGCCGTGTGCAGCAGCCCGATGTTGAACAACCCTGGCAGCGCGTCCGGGTACGCCGCCGCCAGATCGTCCGTCACCGCCCGCGTCGGGAAGCTCTGCCCCACGACCGCGACCCCCAGCCGCTCGTCCACGATCCGCTCCGGCGCCTGATGATCCAGGACCCGCACGTGCTCCGGCAGCTCCAGGTGCCGCGTGATCTGGCTCTGCGCGTCGTGGTTCCCGCGCACCATGATCACCCGCACCCCCGCCGACCGCAGCCGCGACAGCTGCGCCGCGAAGAACAGCCCCGTGTTGTAGTCCCGCCAGTCCCCATCGTAGATGTCGCCCGCGAGCAGGAGCAGATCCACCTCCTCCGCGAGACACAGCCCGATCAGGTTCTCGAACGCCCGCCGCGTCGCCCCCCGGATCTGCGCCACCGGCGCGCCCTCGTAGCGCTCCAGCCCGCGCAGCGGGCTATCGATGTGCAGGTCGGCGGCGTGGACGATCTTCAAGGGCTCCCCGCGGCGTAGCCCACGCAAGCCCCGCCTTCAACCCGCCCACGTGCGCCTCCGGCTCGCCCCCCGAGAACGCTCAGTCCACCCGCACGATCGCCACCGGCCCCACCGAGCGCGGCGGATCCACGTCCACCACGATGAAGTGCCGGGAGATCCCGTCCATCCGCTCCTCGATCGAGCCACCCCCGCCCGTGATGTACGCGGGGATTCCAGCGTTCTGGTAGGCGTAGAACGAGTGCAGGTGACCGTAGATCGTCATGTCCACGTTCCCTGACGCCAGCAGGTTCACCAGCTTGCCCGCCTCCCCCCGGTTCGCGAACGCCCCGTTCCGCTCCCCGATCGGATCGAACGGCGGCACGTGCATCGTCACCACGTGCAGTCGGTCCCGCCCCTCGGCGAGCCAGCCGTCGAGCCACTCGTACACCAGCGGATCCAGCGTCGCGCTCGCCGAGTCGATCAGCGTGAACTGCACCCCTCGGAACACGAAGCTCCGGTTTCCTCGCCCGAAATACTCGTGGTACAGCTCGTCGCGCGTCCCCAGCTCGTGGTTGCCGAGCGTCGAGTAGAACGGCAGCCGCAGCGTCTTCATCTCCTTCTGAAAACGCGTGAGCTCTTCTGGCGTCCCCTGTTCCGTCAGGTCCCCGCTGAACAGCGCGAACCGCACGTCCGTGCGCTCGTTGATCTTCGCGTAGATGTCCTGGACCGTGTCGATCTTCTCCTGCACGTCCGCAAGGGCCGCGAACCGCCAGGGCGTGATCTCGCCCGCGTCCGGTGCCACGAGCCGCAGCGTCACCTCCGCCGACGCCGGCAGGTCCACCTCCCATCGCCGCTCCGTCGCGTAAGGCTCCTCGGCCAGCGTCACGGCGAGCGCCTCTCCCGTGCTCGTCTCTGCCGTCAGGATCGCGTCCGACAGCTGGTTCTCCATCCGCACCGACCAGCGTCGCCCCCCGCTCGACCCCGTGCTCAGCTGGATCGACAGCTCCGGCGCGCTCGCCCACAGCCACAGCTCTCCCGACGACAGCCCCCGCACCGCTGCCATCCCCTGAGCCACGGCGACGGACACGTCCCCCGTCGAAGCGTTCCCGACCGTCAGATCATGCTCGGCGCGAAACTCGGCCACGTGCAGACAGGCGCCCGCAACCCCTGCCATCACCGCGGGCCACAGCCGCGCGCTCCAGGTGCCGAACCCTCGCCTCATGGCTTTCCTCCGTGCCGGAACAGCACCGACAACCCGCCCATGTACGCCGACCCCACCTGTGCATCGAGCAGGAGACCCCACTGCGGCGACAGATAGATGCGCCCCTCAGCCCCGAAGTGACCGGGCACCCCGCTCCCCAGCCCCGTCATCTTCAGCCCCCCCACGTACCCATCATGCCGGTGGTCGTAGAACACCTGCGCCTCCCCGCGCGGGTAGCCCGTGTGCCCCAGGTACATCCCGAACGCGAACCGCATCAGCAGCAGCATGTTCGCCTCGGTGCTGCGCGTGAAAGCGTAGTTCTCCAGCGCCATCCCGCCGCCCAGCTCCGCGAACGAACCCCGCAGCGTCGGCCCGATGTGGTGCAGATCCAGCCGGCCCTGCAGCGACAGCTCTCCCGTCGTCACCTCGAAGTGCTCGCTCCCGTAGCGGTGATGCGTCACCGCCCCCTCCATCTCCAGGAACGACCCATCCCCTCGACCCAGCGGACGCTCTTGCCCCTTCTTCGGCGTCCTCGGTCCCAGGAATCGATACCCCGCCAGCATCCGCAGCCGCTTGTTCGGATCGTCGAGCGCGAACCACCCCGAAGGATTCAGCCGCAGCCCGCCCACCCGCACATCGGCGCCGATCACCGAGAGCGCCCGGTACGAGAACACCGGATCGTACACGTACCGGAGCCCCACCTGCGTCTCCACCCACGGCAGCACCGACGGCGGGCTCCCCGTTCCCCCCTCGGGCGCCAGCACCCCGTAGATGTCGGCGAGCCCCGAGATCACGAACAGCCCCGCGCTCGCCACGATCACCGAGGTCACTGGCGCCACGATGCGCCGTGACGCGCCCGTCGCCGCGAGCGCCGCGAACCCACCCACGACGCCCAGCGCCCCGGCGCCTTCCATCGCGAGCAGCTTCCACCCCGTGCTCCGGTGCCCTGCAACGAAGTGCCCCGTGCCATGCACCACGAGCCCGGGCACGAACGACGTCCCGATGGCCAGCCCTCGCCGCGGTCCCGAGAGCTGCGAAGGATGCGTCGGAGTCATCGACGGCGTGACCGACGACGCCGTGGCCGACAGCGGCCGCCATCCCGTCGTCGCTCCCTCGTCGCTCGGCGCGACCCCATCGCCCCCGAGCGGCCCCCCGACCACGCCACCCCCAGCGGTCTGCGCCCTCGCGCTCCCTCCAGCCATCAACGAGTGGCCAGCCAGCCCGCCTCCCGTGGCCATCAGGCTCGGCGACCCGCGCACACCCAGCCAGCGCTCGTCCCATCCCACCTGAGCCCCGCCGGACCCAGTCAGCCCCAACCAGCGGTCATCCCATCCGCCTGCCGCGACCGGTTCACGTCCTTCCGACGCTGCGCCTTCCGACGCACCACCGCCCGGCGCTGACGCTCCAGCGTCTGTCGATGCCGATCCCGCTGACGCCTTCGGCGCCGCGATCACCCCTGGCACCCCTGATGGGGTGGCTCCCTTCGGTGCAGCGGCGTCGTCGACGGCTGCCTCCGTCGCCGGGTTCCCCGTCGAACGACGAGGGGACCTCGACCCGTCTGCCCCTTGCGCCACAGCCTCTCCAGCCACTGTGGTCGTCGAGAGCGCTGCAACGGCAGCAAGGAGGAGACCGAGCTGACCCTTGTGAAGCGAGGTGAGCTGCACGTCTCCCGTGAATAGGGGCTACGGGCGACCATGACCAGCCTCATCGACCCACCTCGGTCGCTCTTAACGCTTCTTCAAGCAGCGACCATCATGCGGCGACCGAGCTGGTGCGGGCAGGCAGGTCCGTGGACATCCCATGGCGCTCCAACGATTCCCTTCGTGGCGTGGTCAAGCGATGAGGTGGCTCGATGGCAACGGACGGCGCGGCGCGCCCGAAGACGCGCCGACGCTCCTTCATGCCATCACTGTCAGCTGTTGTGCGCCATCACTGTCAGCTGTTGTGCGTCATCACTGTCAGCTGTTGTGCGCCATCACTGTCAGCTGTTGTGCGTCATCACTCCCAGCTCTTGTGCCAGAGCGCGTTGTCGCGTCCGCGTGCGAACATGTCGATGCGCCCCCGCGACCAGCTCACCGCATCCGGTGCCGAAGTGATCTCGCCTCCCAGCGAGTCCCAGTTCCGCCAGCGCCCATCGAACGCCCGATGCCACATCGCATCGTCCAGCCCCCGTGCGAACACGTCCAGCCGGCCAGTCCCCCACGACGCCACACCTGGCGCCGACTTCAGCTTCCCGCCGAGCGTTTCCCAGTCGCTCCAGCGCGAACGATCCTGCGAGATGTGCCAGAGCGCATCATCGGTCCCGCGCACGAACACATCGATGCGTCCGCGCGACCAGCTCACCGCGGCTGGATCCGACTTCAGGATCCCGCCGAGCGACTTCCACTCACTCCAGCGCCTGTCGAACGACTTGTGCCAGAGCGCATTGTCGGTCCCGCGCACGAACACATCCATTCGGTTCCCATCCCAGGAGGCCACGGCGGGCCCCGAGGTCAGCTTCCCGCCGAGCGATTCCCAGTTTCGCCAGCGCCCATCGAACCGGATCGTCCACAGCGCGTCGTCGGTCCCGCGCACGAACACGTCGATGCGTCCCGGCCCGCGGCTCACGGCGGCGGGATCGGAGGTCAGGATTCCGCCGAGTGACTCCCAGTTTCGCCAGCGCCCATCGAACCAGCGATGCCACAGCGCATTGTCGGATCCTCGTCCGAACACATCGAGCCGATTACGACCCCAGGACGCGACCGCGGGTCCCGAGGTGAGCACACCACCGAGCGACTCCCAGTCGGAGTAGACGGCCTCGGTCGAGGTCCCGACGTCCTCGACCCCCTCTCCGGCCGTGCCCTCGGCCGCGATGGCGCTCTCGTCATCGGAAGGATCGACGTCCTCGGCGCTGGCCGTGCAGCCCATCGCGTGGAGCGTCAACGCGCCTGCCGCGAGCCCCAGGATCCACCCGGTGGGACGTCGGAGCGGCGAGAACAATTTCTGGAACGTACTCATGGCTCATCCTCGCTTCACGGCCGAAGCCGTGGTCGGTCGGCGATGCACCCATGCATCACACGCGTACGTCCACAGGCACCGCGCATGCCGCATTGGGCTACCGACGTAATGAGGCGCGTGATGATGAAAGCCATTCGAAGGACGAAACGCGCGACTTTCTTGCCGTGCTCGTGCTGGCCGTGTTTCCTCGCGCAGCACAGGGATTCCACTTCGCGGCGCTGCACCTTTTCGTCGCGCTGGCGCGTCTCATCCGGCTCTCGCCCGAATCCGCTTCCATCGTCGCGACCCGAATCCCATCCTTCGTGAATCGGCGAGCGCTCCGTCTCCAGCATGGTCGGCACGCCGTCGCTGCGTCGCCTCGCTCGGCGTGGTCCTCGCTCGGCGTGGTCCTCGCTCGGCGTGGTCAGAGACTCCCCCTACGGCATGCTTGGCCTCGCGAGCAGCACCAGGCTCTCGGGGTGAGTCACCGTGTCGGTGATGTGGAGCCGATCGACGGTGACGACGGCAGGGCAATCCCCGAACGCCCCGCGCTTCGGCACCCCGTGCACATCGAAGCGCGCTTCGGCCCAGGTGGGCGCGTTCGAGCCCAGCGTCACGTGAGGCCAGAAACCGCTCTCCACCGCGTGCCCGCACGCGCGCACTGCCCTGGAAACCTCGCGGTGGAGCGCGTCGAGCGCCTCGCTCGATCGCACCGCCCACCACGCCACCTTGCGCACGTCGGTCCGCCGCAACGCCTCCACGGTGAGCTCGAGGGGCGCGCCGTCCATCGCGGAGCGCACCGCGGCCCCGCCTCCCTCCAGGGAGAGCGCCGTGAGCAGCGGCCGCTCCCGCGCGACGCGAAGAAGCGCCGTCGTGAGGGCGCCCAGCGACTCCGGCTCGACCTCTCCGAGGTACGCCAGCGTCAGGTGCAGCTCCTCGCGCGGCACGAGGCCGAAGCGCTCGCAGAAAGCCTGCTGCGCCCGCAGCACCTCGGGCGTCGGCGCCACGCGGAGCGCGACGTAGACCGTCTCCATCGGCCGCCGCTCCGGCGTGGCCAGCCGCGCGAAGACCGCATCGAGCGCCCCGTCGTCGTCGGCGCCGCGCGCGCTCACCATTGCGTGCTCCAGGGCGTCCCCCTGCGCTCCGACCCCCGGTCCGGCCGTCGTCTCGCCCGGGAGGGATTCGCCTGCGCGCTCCTCGCCGCTGGGTTGCCCGTCTCGGGCCTCGACACCAGCGCCGATCCTCACCTCGATGAACGCCACCCCTTCAGCCCGCAGCCTCCCGGGGTGCGCTGGAGGCGGAGGCCCCGCCGCGACGAGCACGACATGCCCTTGCCGTGCCAGCATCCCCGCGAGCGCGCTCGAAGCAGCGACGCCTCGGCCCTCTCCATCGCTCTCTCCGTCCCCGAGCACCAGGAGAGGCCGCAGCCCCTCCCCATCGAGGACGACGGGGACACGACCCCGCGAGAGCAAGCGCTCCCGAGCCCGCCGCGCGAGCGCCGTCGCATCCGAGGAAGACGAGCCCGAGAACCAGACGATGGCCGACATGGCGTGAACGAAGGTAGCCGGCCCTCGCGCCTCCTGTCGCGTCGGACGACACGAGGGCGCCAGAAGCTCCAGCATCCTCGGCCATGGAAGCGCCCTCTTCCCGGTGCTACCCGCCCCTCCATGGGGATCGACCTCTCTCTCGTCGCGACCTCACGAACCACCCCCACGGAGCGACGCGCCGAAGCCGACACGCTCCTCGCCTACGCGCGCGCCTTCATCCCCCTCGGCTGGGCACTGCTCTTCGACCCCGAGGACGTCGTTCCCGTGCGCACACCATCAGGCCTCATCCCCACCCTCTTCACCCGCGCCGAGAGCGCGCTCCACCGGCTGCGCACCCGAGGTCCCCACCTGCGAGCGGCCGCCGGCGCGCATGCAGACGGCCTCGCCCTGCTCGAAGCAGCGCTCTCGGAAGCGCCGCACGACACCCACGTCCAGCTCTTCGTCGACGAACTCTTGAACACCTGGGCCGACGACACCCGCCGCGCCCTGCAGGCCTTCGCGGGCAACACCGCCGCGACGCTCGTGTCGGACTGGCGAGAGGCCCTCTCCCTGTCAGGCACCCAGGTGAAGGACGGACGCCTCGCCCTCGCCGAACACAGTGGCCCGCTCGCCAGCGCCGTCTCCGGCCAGGTGCTCGGCAACCCTCCCGTCTCCGATCCCCATCCCAGGCAGCCCCCCTCCCTCGCGTGGGCCTGGACAGAGCAACCCCTCCTCCCGATGAACCCCGCTCGCTCCGTCGCCACCGCGCTCGACCACGTGCTCCTCGCCCACGACCAGCTCGACGTCCTCACGACCGTCCTCCTGGTCGACGAGACCAGCACACCCCAGACCGCCGCGACCCTGGAGCGCGTGCTCATCGACGCCATCCAGCCAGCGCTCGCCCCGTACAAGGGACTCCAGCGCCGCTCCTGGCGCGGCGCACAGCATCACCCTGGCCTGAAAGAAGCCGCGGCCCAGGTGGCCGAAGACCTCGTCGCGGGACGACCCGCCTCCTTCGACCCCTTGCGCCAGTACCCTCGACCGGCCGCAGCGGAGGCGCTGTCCCGGGCGCGCCCCCGTCGCTACGCCCCCGTGCGCAAAGCCCTCCGCGGCATGACCGAGCCGCTGGCAGCGCCCCTCGCCGTCGCCGTGGAGTGCGAGGCCGACTGCCCTGCGGCTGTCCGCCTCGCCCTCTTCACGTGGTGCGAAGACGGCACCTCGCCCCACGACGCCTCCGATCCCGACGTCCTCCTTGCCCGACGCATCGCCGCCCTCGGGACGACCGACCGCCCCCTCTGCGCCCACGACCCGCTGGCCACCATCGAGCGACTCGCCGCGAACCACGTGCGCCCTTGGCGCCTCCCCCCGCTCTCCACCTCGGGCCCCCTCATCGCCTTCGCCCTCGCGCGGGCACTCTCCTGCACCCGCTCCCTGGCCCTCGCGAGCTTGCACACGGCCCCTCGCGATGCGGGGCTCGACGACCCACCTCCCGACGACATTGCCACCCTGGAGACCCTCCGCCAGCAGCTCCTGTCCTGGTCCTGCGCGCTGTTCGACGCCGACCTCGACCCCCGCGCCCGCGCCCGGCTCCTGGAGCGCGCGCGGCGCGACCCGCCAGACGCCTTCCTCACCGGCATCGATCGCCGCTGCGTGCAGCTCGCGCTGGGCGACCTCGGCGAGGCCCCTACCGTGCTCGACGCGATCCCGCCCGGCGCCGACCGCGCCACCGCCGTGGTCAACGCGCTCCGGTCGAGCGGCGCCGGCCGAGCGGCCATCCCCTGGCTCCAGCGCGCCGCCGAGAACGACGTCGAAGCGGCCCTCCTGCTGCTCGCCGCCGCTCCGGACGACGGCCCGAGCCGCGCCGTGGCGCTGCCCGTTCTCGCGCGCCTGCCTTCGACCGTCGAGACCACGCATCGCCACTTCGACGAGGGCATGCTCACCCCGCAAGAGTACCAGGCCGTGCTCGACCTGGCGGAGCGGGTGATGGGCACCCTCGAAGCCCAGGTCGACGACCGTGATGCCCCCGCTGCGGAGCTTCTCGTAGCGCTGCGCGCGGCCCTCCTCGCGGGGGCTCAGCGAGGTGAAGAGCAACCCTGAGCTGCATCCTTCACGGAGGTGCCGCCGTCGCCGCGGTCCGCCGAGCGCCATTCTTCATTTCTTGAGCGAATATTTCTTCGGACTCGACGTGCTCGTCTTGGCCTCGCCCGTGGTGCTTTCGGGGAGCTTGTCTCCGAGGAGTTCCTTCATCAATTGAGCAGAGATGTTGTCGGGGTCCTCATTGCGATAGATCAGATAGTTGAACATCGCCGCCACGCACAGATCGCGGTTGGCGAATTCGGCATCCTTGGAGAGGTCACCCTTCGGCGTGATCTCGGAGGTCTTGCCGTCCTTGTCGGTGTAGAGGGCGTGCCAGTGCAACCTGACGTTTTCATTGAGTGCTTGCACCTCGCGCAGACCGGGAACTTCTGCACGGATCAACACGCTGTTGGGATCATAGGAACGCATGTAGATGTGGACGTCGCTGCTCGCCCGCGCAACGAATGCCCGGGAGAGCACGTTCCACATCGGCCCCAGGAGTGGCCAGCTCGAGTGCAACTTGAGCGCCATGATCACTTTCCCGAGCCTGGAAGACTCCAGCGTGGTGTGCCCCTTGGCCTCGGCATAGTCACTCACACCGAGACCGCCCGCCCAGAGCGCCATGGTGGTGCCGGGGGTGATCTCCAGCTCTTCGCTGACCAGACGGCCGAGGGCCTCGTAATATGGGTTGAACCCCCAGCTGTCATTGGCCTTTTTCAGCTCGTCCAGATATTCGATGCCACTCATGAGGAGCCCCCACGCCTGATTGATCTTCAGGGGAGGGACCCCGCTTTCTCGCATCAGCCGCGAGAAGGTCGGCCACTCGGGGTGGGCGGTCATCTTTGAATAGAACCGAGACAATGGGTCCGAGCATGGCGTGAACGCCGCAGGAGGCCTGCCGGGGAGCGCCTGCCCATCCGCCAACCCCCGCACCGCGGACATGACCGCGCTCCAGCGCGATGTCATCTCGCTCGCTTGGCGGTCATCGTCTTCATCGTCAGGTGTCATGGTCCCCTGGCGCCCCTTGTTCCTCGGCCGTCAGGAATGGCCCGTTCCACGCATGGTCGTCGTGGGCGTCATGAGCCTCGTCCCAGGCGCTCGGGGGTACGCCTTCGCTCAGCATCAACACCCGCGTGTTCTCATCCGGGTATTCCCAGCGCAGCCAGACGAGAAAATCTGGCTGCTCGTCGAAGCGGGGTCCCAAGGCGAAGCAGAGCGCCGCGAACGCCGTCAGCGCCGACTGCCAGGTAAACCCGTGCCGACGGCCCCGTGCCACGGCAATGCCCGCCCGCCGGCGTAGCTCTTCCGGAGAAAGCGACCGCGCGCCGCCCAGATCGTGCTCCACGAGGCAGGCAGCCACACGCCCGACGAATCTCTCTTCCTCACGCTGATGAAACACCGAGAACTGGTGGGCGGTGATTCTCATGCTGGGATGCACGACAGAACTATCACAGAAAGCCCTGACGGCCTGGGCGTCGTGCCACGACATTCCCTGTTCGAGGGCTCTCCGACTTCCGGTCGATGTGGATGCCACTGCGGCATCGTGGGCGAGGCGAGAACTGCCCGATTCCAGGGTCGCAGTCCTCGGCTGCAGCGCCCATGAAATCGCGTCAGTCCAGCGTCACGGCATCCGCCTCACGCCCGGCGGCTCCCACGTGCCCTTCACCGCCGACTCCTTCGGCCAGTACATCCGCAGCATCAGCGCGAACTCGCCCTTCGGTGCAGGGAGCCAGTTCGACACCTTCTCGTCGGCAGGCGACGTCGACTGGATGTAGAGGTCCACCGACCCGTCCGCGTTGTGCTGGAGCTGGTCGACGGAGTGGATCGCGTACCGATCGAGCGCATTGTCGACGAAGAACATCTTCTCGTCGTACATCGTCACCGACCAGAAGCCCTGGACGGGCGGCATCGCGCCTGCATTGAAGTGCAGCACATAGCGCTGGGTCCCATTCAGCCGATGACCGCGCTCGTCCACCCGGGTGACAGGGTACATCGCATCCTCGTGGCGGTTCGCGCCGAGCCCGATCAGCGCGACGTATGCCCGTTGCAAGTAATCCGTCCCGTACCTCCCGGTCTTCCGGCTGACGAGCCAGCCGTTCTCCATGTCGCCGGCCTTCTGCTCGTGCGCCTTGATGGCCTGGAGCCCTGCCTTCGGCGCGCCCTTCAGCCCGCGCGCCACGGCGGGGTCGAGCTTCTTCATGTCGAACGGCTGCCCAGGGACGATGCCGATGCGGGCGAGCTTCGCGACCAGGGGCGCGTCGGCTCTGGCTGGCGGGTCGTCCTTCATCTGCGCTGCCAGCATCGAGAAGAACGCCTGTGCATCCATGCCGTTCACCTGATCCACGACCGGCTTCTTCCGGTCGACCTCCTGCTCGACCGCACCTTCGGGCGGCGTGTACCGCGTCCCGTACGCGCTGAGCGGCGTGAGCGACAGCGCGTCCTGGAAGGCGTGCACCCTCGCCAGGTCGGCGGGCGTGCCGCTGCTGTAGGTCCGCCCCAGGATCCACACCATGTTCGTGGGAGCGCGAATTGCCGTGAGGCCCGCTGGCAGCTTCCCGTGGAACGAGGGCCCGACGATCGCGAACTCCTTCTGTTGCGCGCCCGTGGTCCGCGTCCCTGGCGAGGCGAAGACCTCGGTCCAGCCGGACAGCATCGGCATCAGGAAGTAGCGGCCCTGCGACTCCGGGATGTGCAGCACGATGGGCTCGCGGGAGAGATCGAGCCAGGCCTGCGAGTAGAGCGTGTCGTTGTTCGGCGCGACGACGTCGGTGAACCCGGCGGAGACGAACTCCCTGGCATGTGCGAACTGATTGATGGGAGCGCCCTTGAGACCTGCGGGCTTTGCCACACGGGTCAACTTGCGCTTCGTCATCTCCATCGATACCAGCGGATAGCCATACACATAGGCCTCCGTGCCAATGGCCAGCGCCTCCTTCTCGCCCACCTTGGCTGCTGGCGCCGCGTGGCTGGGGGCAGCGCTCAGCGCGCCCAGGGTGACCAGCGTGAGAATCGCTCGATGTTTCATGAACGGCCTCCCATCCAGGAACCCCCGGATCTTCGCGGGCGGAGGCGCGCGTCTCGGGGTGGAGCCAGCCGCAGGTGGACGGGTTGCCCGTCCATCCGCCGGGACCGCGGCATTCTCGGTGAGAATCGTTGGGTCGCTGAAGGCGGCTCGCAAGCGGTCGCGCCCGGGTGAGCCTGCGCCCTGACGATGCCCTGCGCCGAGGGCTTCGGCTCGTCTGGGCCCTTCGCGGAGGCACTCAACCGTGAGACGGTGCGTCGCCGCTGGGAGACCCGGGAGGAACGTTGCAGATGGATGCACACCAGGAGCTGCTGGAGGCAGCCGCGCGAGGGGATCAGGCCACGGTCACACGCCTCCTCGAAGCCGACACGCGCCTGGAGAGGGCGGACGAGCAAGGAGCCACGGCGCTCCACCACGCAGCCGGCGGCGGCCACCAGGCGCTCGCCCTTCACTTGCTGTCGCTCGGCGCCGACCTCGACGCCGAAGACCGGGACGGCTGCACGCCGGCCGCCAGCGCCGCGAAAGAGGGGCACCTCGGTGTCCTCCAGGCGCTCGCCGACCGTGGCGCGTCCCTCGACAGGGCCCTCGTCGAGGCGGCGAGCCATGGGCATGCGGCCGGCGTGGACCTCTGCCTCGCGCGCGGTGCGTCGCTCGAAGCCCACGACGAGTACGGCGAGACCGCCCTCCACAAGGCCGCCGAGCGGGGCGACGTCGAGGTGCTCCGCGCCCTCCTCGCCCATCAGCCCGACCTCGATCGCGCCAACATCAACGGCTGGACTGCCCTGATGCGCGCGGCCGGTGAGGGCCACCTGAGCGCCGTCCAGCGCCTGCTCGACCGTGGCGCCACCGTGAACCACACCTCGATGTTCGGGGAGGAGACGGCGCTCTCGTGGGCCTCGTCCCGCGGCCACCTCGACGTGGTGAACGCCCTCCTCGGGGCGGGCGCGCTCCTCCTCGGGACGGGATCGGTCCACCCCCTCCAGGCCGCCGCGTCCGAGGGCCACACCGCCGTCGTCGCCCGTCTTTGCGACGCTGGTGCCGACGTGAACGACACGCGCGACGCCCTCGACGACGACACCGCCCTCTCTCGCGCGGCCCGCGGCGGCCACCTGGAGACCGTGGACCTCCTCCTCGCCCGAGGCGCCGCCCTCTCGGAGCGCGCGATCCTGAACGCGGCGGAGCGCGGAAACGAGGCCGTGGTCGAGCGACTCCTCTCCGCCGGCGCACCCTTGCCCGACGACTTCCTGATGAAGGCTGCCGAGGGCGGCCAGGCCACGCTCGTGAAGCTCGCCCTCGACCGCGGCCAGCCGGCCGACTCCCCGGGCGGATATTGGAAGCGCACCCCCCTCGCCGCGGCCGCCGCAGCCGGCGCGCTCGACGCGGTGAAGCTCCTGCTCGACGCGGGCGCCGACCCGAACGCGAAGGACGGCGACGGCAAGAGCCCGGTCCGCCTCGCCGTGGATCGGAGCGCGCACGACGTCGCGCAGCTCCTCGTCTCCCGTGGCGGCCGCGCCGAACGCAAAGAGCTCTTCGAGCACGCCGCGTGTGGCGAACTCGCCCGGGTCCAGGCGCTTCTCGACGAGCGCGTGAACCCCGACGTGCGGGCGCAGCTCGGGCGCACCTCGCTCCACGAAGCCGCGGCCCTCGGGCACGCCGCCGTGGTCGACGCGCTCCTCCAGGCCGGCGCCGACCCGAACCTCACCGACGACGACGGCTTCACGCCGCTCATGGACGCCTCCGACTTCGGCCACGCCCCGATCGCCGCAGCCCTGCTCGATGCCGGAGCCGACCCCTTCGTGAAGGACGCCCAGCAGTTCACTGCCTTCGCCCTCGCCGAGCGTGGCGGCCACCGCGCCGTCATCACCCTCTTCCGCGAGCGCGAGGTGGATCGCGACTGGCGCCCCGACCTCTTCGAGGCCGCCCGAACAGGCGATCGCGCCGCGCTGGTGCGGCTCCACGAGAAGGGGCGCCCACTGCACCTCACCGAGTACGGCGCCTCGATCCTGCACCTCAGCGCCGAGGCAGGGCACCTCGACGTCGTGCGCTTCGCGCTGGACCGCGGCCTGTCCGCACACGACCGGAATGGCTCCGGGCGCACGCCCCTCTTCGCCGCCGCGACCGCAGGCCACGTCGACATCGTGCGCGAGCTGCTCGCCCGTGGCGCCGACCCGAGCACGACCGACACCTACGAAGAACCTGCGCTCGTGAGCGCGGCCGCCCGTGGCCACACCGAGATCGTGCGCACTCTCGCCGCCGCAGGCGCCGACGTCGACGCGGCCGACGGCGAAGGCAAGCGCGCGCTCGACAGGGCGCTCGACTACGGCAACGACGAGACGGCCCTCGCCCTCCTCGCCCTCGGCGCCAGCGCGGACGCCACCACCCTGGCGCTGACCCTCGACGACAAGCCCGACATCGCCCGCGTCCTCATCCAGCGGGGCCTCCCGCTCCCTGGCCACGCCAGCGCCGCGCGCCGCCTCGCCGTCGCCCTCTGGGCCGAAGGCGTCGACGCCACCTTCGACGACCCCGGCGCGGCCGTGCTGGAGAGCGCCACCTCGGACGACCTCGACGTGCTCCGCGCCTTGCTCGAACACGGCCTCGACCCGAACGCGAAGGACGAGCACGGCGACACCCCCCTCCTCCGGGCGAGAGCCCGCGCCGAAGCGCCCATCGAGGCGCTGCTCGAGGCGCATGGCGCGAAGGCCGTCGGCGGCCTCCTCCAGCGCGCGAACGCTGGCGACCCGATCACCGCGGAAGCCATCGAGGCGGCGCTCGCCGGAGGCGACCGGCTCGACACCGCCGACGACGAAGGCCTCACCGCACTCCACCACGTCGCCAAGGCGGGCGACGAGGCCTCGGTCGAGGCCCTCATCGCCGCGAACGCCCCCCTCGACGGCCTCACGACCGACGGCCTCACCCCCCTCCTCCTCGCCCTCGCCGAGAAGCACCCCCCCGTCGTCGACCTGCTCACGAAGGCGGGGGCCAGCCTCACCGCGGGCTCTGACGAGCACTGGAGCACCGCCGCCCACCACCTCGCCATGAAGCAGCTCGACAGGGCGCGCGAGCTCGTGGCGCTCGGCGCTTCCACCACCTGGCTTCTGCACGCGGCTGCCGGGACCGGCGACCTCGCCGCCGTCGCCCTCGCCAGCGAACTCGGCGCCTCCGCCGCCTTCGTCCGACAGCAAGGCTTCACCGCCGCGCGTGCTGCCGCAGAGAGCGGCGTCCGCGCCGTGCTGGACGAGGTCCTCCGCCTCGGCTCGTCCCGGGAAGGCGTGCTGCATGGCGCCGTCGACTCCGGGAACCCCGCCATGATCCGGTACGTGCTCGACACCCTCGGCGTCGACCTCGACGCGAAGGACGCCTGGGCCCGCACCCCACTCCACCAGACAGCCTTCGCCGACGCGGCGCTCGCCGCCTTGCTCCTCGACGCTGGAGCAGATCCGAACATCCCTGACGAACGCGGCGAGACCCCCCTCTTTTACGCCGTCGAACAGGAGAACATCGCCTTGATCAAGCTCCTCCTCGCCCGGGGCGCGCGCGCAGGCCACGCCAACGAGAACGGCGAGACCGTGGCCCACCGGGCCCGCTGGAGCGACGCCGAGGTGAAGCGCGCGCTCGGCCTCCCGACCCGCAGCAGCTCCCACGGCGGCTACGGAGGCGATGGCAGCGACGACGACGAAAGCAGCGACGACGAAAGCAGCGACGACAGCGAGGAGGCCGGTGATGACTGACACGACGGATCTCGACCCGATCCTCCGCTCCGACGACCTGCGACGAGAGCGCCTGGCCACCTGGCTCGACGCTGCGCGACGCCCCTGCTTCGAGCCCCTCCTGGAGCCTGGCGACGGCACGCCCGACGACGCCAAGATGGGCGGCACGCCCCTCGGCGCCTCCCCCGTCTGCAAGGGCTGCCAGCGGACGATGGTGCTGCTTCTTCAGCTCGACCCGGCCACCCTGCCCGAAGGGGCGCCTCTCGTCGGCGAGGGCCCCTTGCAGGTCTTCCACTGCGGCAACCACGACTGCGACCACGGCGATCTCACCCACGCGCCTGGCGGCACCGGCGTGCGCCTCCGCCTCGGCTTGCCGAAGGCTTCCTCCAGGGCCACCAGCGCCACCTCGAAGAAAGCCAAGCCCGTCGCCCGGGGCCAGGCCAGCCGCATCATCGGCTGGAAGCCTGGCGTCGACCTCCCGAGCAGCGGCGACGCCGACGCGCTGCGCCTCGACGCCAAGGAGCTCCGCCTCACGCAAGCGCAGCGCAGCCGAGGCGGCGACAAGCTCGGCGGCTACCCGAGCTGGATCCAGGCACCTCAGCCCGCCTCGTGCCCCACCTGCGACGCCCCGATGCGCTTCGTCTTCCAGCTCAGCGCTCGCCTCGTCGACTTCGGCGACGCCGGCCTCGGCTACGTCCACCAGTGCGCGAAGCACCCGACGAAGCTCGCCTTCTCGTGGTCCTCGACCTGACCCGAGCGCCCCCCGAGACCTTGCTCCGAACCGCACGGGCTGAAGATTTCTCCCTCGCGTCTGGAGAGCAGGTTTTCCGCGCTCGAACCATGCATGACGTCGTCCCGCTGCCCGTCCCTCGGACATGCGAATCCATCAGCCGAAGGGAAAGGAGATCAGGGATGACCGTGATGTTGCGCTTCGAGAGACCGCCGGGAGGCTTCTTCCCGCGCCAGGCCGACGTCGCCATGGCCCTGATGTCCCTGGCGTGCCCAGCGGCCTTCGCTGGCTCGCCCCCCTCGCCCTGACCTTCCTGGTCGCCTGCGGCGGCGACGCGGACGACGGCCGCATCGAGGTCGACCCGCCCCCGGCGGCGCCCGACGCGACGCCCTGGAGCGTCGTGTACGGCTCGATCGAGAACGAGCTGCGGGTGCCGAGGTTGAAGGTGGCCGTCGACGGGAGCGGCAACGTGGCCCTCGCCGGGTTCGCCGCTGGCGAGATCGACTTCGGTGGCACCAAGCTCGCCAGCTCACCGCAGCTGGCTGGGTTCGTGGTGAAATTCGATCCGAAGGGGGAGCTCGTCTGGAGTCACGTGCTCACCGAGACGCGCCCCTACGACGTCGCCTTCGACGGCGCTGGCAGCGTGATCGTGGCGGGCGCGCTCCTGGGGCAGACGGATTTCGGAGGAGGGTCCCTCGCTCCTGCCGACGAAGCGCGCCTCTTCCTCGTCAAGCTCGACGGGGATGGCAAGCACCTCTGGAGCCAGCGCTTCGGCCCCAGCGACGAATATCCCAGCGCCGCCCTGACGGTGAAAGACGGCGGCGAGATCCTCCTCGCGGCCACCATGACGGGCACGGCCGACGTCGGCGGTGGCCCCCTCCCGGCCAGCGCCGAGCAAGCCATCCTCGCGCAGTTCAGCGCGGACGGGGAGCACGCGTGGAGCCGGCGCCTACCGAATGGATTTTACGTCGACGGCCTCACGGTCGACAGGACGGGGCATGTGCTGGTGTCGCTCGGCCATATGCTCCTGAAGCTCGACGCGGGGGGCGACACCCTCTGGATCAGGGAGTTCGACGGCGCTTCGGGCGATACCCGCTCCAACCGCGTCGCCTGCGACGCCGAGGGCAACGTGCTCGTGACGGGGATGTTCACGGACACGCTACGTCTCGGTGATCTGCGGCTGCAGGCCCATGCGAACCCACCCCTGGAATCCGGAGCCCGCGACTACGAGGGGTTCATTGCGAAGCTCGATCCTTCGGGGGTCCCGCTCTGGGCCGAGCGCTTCGGTGATGGCAACTTCGCGCGAGGAATGGCTGTTGCTGCCGTCGGCGACGAGATCGCCCTCGCCGGGACGTTCAACCACGTCCTGGACCTCGGCGGTCGCAGGGCGCCCGGCGCTGACTGCAGCACGGGCTTCGCTTACCGGCTCGACGCCACGGGCAAGGCGCGCTGGGGAAATGCTTACATCAACAACAATGCCCTCACCTGCTTGGTGGTGGAGGACATGGTCATGTCGGGCACGACCAACCCGGTGATGGTCGGCTTCTTTGGAGGGGACGTCGACTTCGGCGCCGGCCGCATCTCGACCGGTCTCGCTGGGTTCGGGTGGTCCATCTTCATCGCCAAGCTCCCTCGGTGAGCATGGGACGCGCTCTCCTGGCGCGTGTGACCTGATGGACGGGAGCGCCCTCGGGCCCTGCCGCGCCGCGCCGAAGTCCTCCGGTGTGTGCCGAGCGCTTCGCTGGTGCGCCTGCGCCTCCTTCGGTGCCCCTGGCGCCCGATCGTTGCATGACGTCGTCCCGTCGCCCGTCTCTCGGGCAAGCACGCCACGAGGCACCGTCAGGTAGAGCGTAATTCTTCGCTTCGAGAGCACCCCGTGAGACCTCTGGCGCGGAGCGCTTGCTGCCTCGATCATGGAACCTTGATCATGCCCCGCTCCCTCTCCTGGTTTGCCCCCCTCGTTCTCACCTTCCTGGTTGCCTGCGGCGGTGACGACACGAACCCCACCGACGAGGGCGAAGAGGATCGACCTCCCCCTACGCCCGATGCGACGCCCTGGAGCGCGCCTTACGGCTCGGTCCTCCGCGATGAGTTCGACTCGAGGCTGAAGGTGGCCGTCGACCAGGCCGGCAACATCGCGCTCGTCGGGTTCGCGGCGGGTGAGATCGACTTCGGTGGCACGAAGCTCTCGAGCTTCAACCAGGAGCAGGGCTTCGTGGTGAAGTTCGATTCGAAGGGAACCATCGTCTGGAGCCACGTCTTCCCGCAAGCCCTTCCCATCGACGTCCGGTTCGATGCTGCGGGCAACCTGGTCATCGCCGGCATGCTCCAGGGCGCGACGGACTTCGGAGGAGGAACGCTCACGCACCCCAACGAATACGACGTCTTCACCCTGAAGCTCGACGGAAACGGTGACCATCTCTGGAGCAACGCCTTCGGGCCGGCGGGGTACGGGATCTCGGCGCTCGCGCTGAAGGAGAGCGGCGAGATCATGCTCGTCAGCACCCTGAGGGGAACGCTCGACCTCGGTGGTGGCCCTCTGACGGCCTCCTCCTATGCAGCCTTCGCCGCGCAGTTCGACGCCGAGGGAAACCACCAGTGGAGCCGGCTCCTGGCCGATGGCACCTTCGGCGACGGCCTCACGATCGACGCGACGGGAGCAGCCCTCCTGTCGCTCTACACGAGCCAGACCTACGAGGTCATGAAGCTCGATGCGAACGGCGAGATCGTCTGGCGCCAGCCCTTCCAGGGCGCGTTGAGCTACGGGCGCTCCAACCGCATCGCCACCGACGCCGAGGGCAACGTGCTCGTGACGGCATTGTTCAATGACTCCCTCGATGTCGCTGGGCTGACCCTGGAGGCCTACGCGGACCCCCCGGTGGACCCGGGCAACACCGACCACGAGGGGTTCATCGCGAAGCTCGATCCCTCGGGCGAACCCCTCTGGGCCGAGCGCTTCGGAGATGGGGATCATTCAGGAGGACTTGCCATCGCCGCCGTGGGCGACGAGATCGCCCTGGCGGGGACGTTCGACAACGCCATGGACCTCGGTGGCGTCAGGGTCGCCGGGCGAGACTGTCACACGGGCTTCGCCTACCGGCTCGATGCCGCTGGCAAGGCGCGCTGGGGAGACGCTTTCGTCAATGACAAGGCCATCGCCTGCGTGATGGTGGAAGACATGGTCATGTCCGGCACGACCCACCCGGTGATGGTCGGCTTCTTCGGAGGCGAGGTGGACTTCGGTAGCGGGCGCATCGCGACCGGCCTCGGTGGGTATGGCTTCTCCATCTTCGTGGCGAAGCTCCCTCGGTGAGCGCGCGGGCCACGCCGGCCTGCCGTGAGCGCCCGCGGCGTGTGTCGCCGACCCCGGGTCAGCTCGTCAGCATGACCAGGTTCCCGTCCGGATCGCGGAGGTACGCGATCCTTTCTCCCCACGGCTGATCGACCGGCGCGACGACGACCTCGAAGCCAGCCGCGCGCGCCTCGTGAACGGTGGCATCGACCTCGTCGACGTCGACGCACAGCTCGATGCGGTGGCCGCTGGCTGGACGAAGGGGCTCCCCGTGGATGCCGGTCGTCGCCGTCATCGCCCCCAGACCGATCTCCGAAGCACCGAGCGTGAGCACCACGAACGCGGGTTCACCCTCCTCGGGGAAACGGTAGCTCTCCACGCCACCGAGCAGCCCGCCGTAGAACGCCAGCGAGCGCCTCAGGTCGCTGACCGACAGCATGGGGAACAGCTTGCTGGCCCGAGGCCGGGCGCGTGAGGCCACGGACTCGTCCGACCGATCCGTCGCCTTGCGTGATGCGTGCTCCATGCCGCCCATGGGTACCCCATCGAGCGCGAGCATGCGCGGCATCGGACAGTGCCGGACGGCCCTCGCATCTGCCCTCCCCGCGGCACCTGCCTGCCGTCGACCCGACGGTGGCGGTGATGGCACCGCCGACGCCAGCAGCCGTCGTCAGGATGGACATGCCGATCGACCCCGCCTTGAACGAGCTGGCGCCAGCGGCCTCCCAGTCCTCCGCGGCGGCAGCCTCAGAGGCCTCCACGCCAGCTTCGACCATCTGGCTGGCGGGATTGACGGCATCAAGGGCGCCGGGCAGCCCGCTCTCCTTGTAGCCATTCCAGGCGGCGGTGAGGGTGGTGTAGGCGACGTAGACGCGGCTGGGGCCACCCAGAATGCCGAGCTTGGCGGACTCCAGCAGCATCCTGGCCATGCCGATGCGGACGCCATCCATGATGCGCCGAGCGATGGCGTCACCGCGGCCCAAGGTCTGCAACGTGGCCGGGAGCTGCGGACTCCATCCGCTACGGACCCCAAAGGTATCGACGTCGACCGGCGCCTGGGTCGAACCAGCACCAGCGGCCTCCTCCAGATTGCCCTCGACGACCTTGGGCGGCGCGGGCGGCTTCGGCTCGCGCGGGGGACCGAACACCCAGATGGTGCAGCCCTGCGAGCATCCGTTCTCTGTCGCAGGTGGCTGCTCCTGAAACCCACTCGGATCGACCAGCGACAGCGGACTGTTGAGCACGTAGGAGTACGCGTTCCAGCTCTGCCCGAAGAGAGCTCGAGGCACGAGTGGATCCGGCGTGAGGAACCGGCCGAGCTTCGGGTCGTAGATCCTCCCCTTCATGTTCACGAGGCCGAGGTCGAGGTCGAGATCGGCCTCGTGCCCGGTGAATCCCAGCGAGGACAGCTCGTGGGGTGACGCCTGCTGCCCCGAGCCCCAATCGGGGTGGCGTAGCGCGCCGAAGGCGTCGTAGCTGCGCTGCTCCGCGACGCTCCCGGTCACACCGTCGGTGAGCACATCGATGGATCCGAGGTGGTCGACGTGCACATGCAGCGCGCGCGCGTGCCTTGCGCGGCCGAACGCCGCCCCGGTGTGACCACGCGCTCGTATAGCTCGCCGAAGCCGTGAATATGGATTGCAATACGGTACGCCGGTACGTGAAGGAAGGAGCGCTACCCCTCAAGCTGCAATGTCGCACATGTTACGGCGCACCCGCTTCTTGCTATGCGATAGATGGCCGGGTGAGGTCGAATAGATCCGGATCTGCGTGTTCGAGGCGATCTTCAAACGCATCCCACCCGAGTCTTGCAACGAGCGCTGCCTCATTCCGGTGAACAGGAATAAGCCAAGGGAAAACGGTTGGTGGTTGTGTCTCGGGGTATGTTGCCAATGCGTCGGGGAATACCACTGGCAGCGCAATATAGAGTCCAGTGCAAGGGGAGCCAGGCGCGACGGCAAACCCGAGGTGAAACACCTCGCCTCGAAGCAATGCCTGATGGTCGTGGACCAGGTTGTCGGCAATGTGCGCCAGCAGTCTTGCACGATTTTCGTCAGCGAAGCGAAGCGAAACAGATAGGAGGAGTTCCTGACGGACCTCGCGCCCTTGTGGCATCTTCAAAACGTGACGGCTCAGTCCAAGCGTTGCATACGTCACGGTTCCTGGAATAGGGCATTCTTCGAACAGGCACACCTGAACGTCGGCCGACTCCCCAACGCGACTTCCCCAGCCTCGGGCTATCGGACCAAGGTAGCGCTCCATGTGCTGGTCGATGGTGCGTGTCATTCTGCAGGCCTCGCTCCGCGACTCCGATTGCATGAGGGGCATTCTAGGCGCGTACCATTGTTGTAGTCGTCGAGGACCCCCTTGCGTGCCTTGCCGACCTGCTCGCGCGTGCTCCATGGAGGTTGGTGATCCACGTCCCAGTCCCTCGGTGCTTCGCGTGTGCCCTTTCCTGGTGCGACTTTAACCTCTTTGCCACAGGTAGGGCAGAGCCGTCCGCCCATCGGTCCTTCAGCAGCAGAGTCCCACGCTCCTTGAACGGTGCCTTTACGAAAACTCCCCGGCCGTTTCGCTACCCCCCCAGCAGTCCCAGCCGCCGCCCTTCCTGCCGCCCCCGCCGTTGACCCGACGGTTGCGGAGATGGCGCCCCCGACCCCAACAGCCGTCGCCAGGATCGACATCCCGATCGACCCGGCCTTGAACAAGCTGGCGCCGGCGGCCTCCCAGTCCTCTGCGGCGGCAGCCTCGTAGGCCTCCACGCCGGCTTGGACCATCTGGCTGGCGGGATTGACGGCGTCGAGAGCGCCGGGGAGCCCGCTCTCTTTGTAGCCATTCCAGGCGGCGGTGAGGTTGGTGTAGGCGACGTAGACGCGGCTGGTGCCGCCCAGGATGCCGAGCTTTGCGGACTCCAGCAGCATCCTGGCCATCCCGATGCGGACGCCGTCCATGATGCGCCTGGCGATGGCGTCACCACGGCCCAAGGTCTGCAACGTGGCCGGGAGCTGCGGACTCCATCCGCTACGGACCCCGGAGGTCCCGACATCGACCGGCGCCTGGGTCGAACCAGCACCCGCGGCCTCCTCCAGGTTGCCCTCGACGACCTTGGGCGGCGCGGGCGGCTTCGGCTCGCGCGGGGGACCGAACACCCAGATGGTGCAGCCCTGCGAGCATCCGTCCTCTGTCGCAGGTGGCTGCTCCTGAAACCCACTGGGATCGATCAGCGACAGCGGGCTGTTGAGCACGTAAGAATAGCCGTTCCAGCTCTGCCCGAAGAGGGGCCGCGGTACGAGCGGATCCGGCGTCAGGAACCGTCCGAGCTTGGGGTCGTAGATGCGGCCCTTCATGTTCACGAGGCCGAGGTCGAGATCGGCCTCGTGCCCGGTGAAGCCAAGCGACGACAGCTCGTGGGGTGACGGAGGCTGACCCGAACCCCAGTCGGGATGGCGCGGTGCGCCGAAGGCATCGTAGCTGCGGCGCTCGGCGACGCTGCCGGTCACACCGTCGGTGAGCACGTCAATCGACCCGAGGTGGTCGACATGGACATGCAGCGTGCGCGTGCCTTGCGCGATCGAGCGCCGCACCAGCGTGACGACGCGCTCGTCGTTGCGCACGTGGTAGCGATGCTCGACGGCTCCCGTGACGACATCGGTCACGCGCTCGTACACCTCGCCGAAGGAGGCGATCTCCTGCGTCGCCGTGGTCTTGAGCACCCGCTGCTGGAGGCCGTCGTACGCGAAGTCGACGGTGTCGCCGCTGGTGAGCGCGATTCGCTTCGGTAGGTCGAACGCGGTGTAGGCGATGGTCGCGCCGGGTCGCGACGTCTGGTTGCCGACGGCGTCGTAGCCGTAGAACGCGCTCCCCGCCCGAATGACGGCGTGGGGCTGCGCGGGGTCGTACTCGTAGGCACCGACGCCGGGCTTCTGGAGCAGGTTGCCGTCGGGTCCGTAGGTGAACGGTCGCTGGCAGAGGGCAGCATTGATCAGACCGAACTGCGCGCACGTCAGCTGGTCCAGCAGGTCGTAACGAAAGCGCTCGACGTTGGCGTGGAGGCCATCGGAGCGCTCGACGAGCTTGCGACGATCGTTCCAGAGGTAGGAGAGCTGCTGGACGGGCCCCCCTGCCGTCTGCGTCTCGATCCGACTCACCCGCTCCTGTGCCGCGTCGAACGTGCGGAGCGTGGTGGCGGTCCCCCCACCGAAGCGCTCCCCCGTGATGCGATTCCCCGCATCGATCGCGGTGGCTCGCCAGAACTCCGCCCCCGACCCCGCATCCTTCAGCGCCCGCAGCCGCCCGTGAGGATCGTACTCCCGCTCGACGGCGAAGCTGCCGATCCCCGGCGCGCTCGGGTACTCGATCCGCTCGAGCCGGCCGCTCAGATCATAAGACAGCCGGCTGGTGAAGCTTTCCCCTCCGATCTCCAGCGTCGTCGTCGCTGGTCGCCCGAGGTGGTCGAAGCCGTAGCGCAGCCGATGCCCATCGGGGCTGACCACCAGCGCGAGCTGACCCACTCCATGCTGCGCGTCATCCCAACGGAACTCGGTGACGCCGTCTTCGTCGACCTGCCTGAAAATCCGACCCAGCGTGTCGTAGCGGGTCGTGACCGCGCGTCCTGCCGCGTCGAGCGATGAGATCTTCTGCCCGTAACCGTCGTAGTGCGCAGTAGAGACTCCCCGGTCCGGGCTCACCTGCCGTCGCACGCGGCCAAACGCATCCCGCTCGGTCAGCGTCACGGCACCAGCGGGCGTGGTCACCTCGCGCAGCCCCCCGAAGGGACCGTAGGTGTACCGGCTGACGCCACCTTCGGGAGCACCCACTGCCGTGGGCCTCCCGAGCGGATCGGTGGCGATGCGGGTGACCGCTTGCCCAGGCGCGGTGATGACCTCGTCCCGCCCGATGTACTCGTGCGTCGTCGCCGCTCCCCACGGCGTGACGTGCCGGAGCACCCGCCCCATCCCGTCGTATTGCCACGTCTCTCGCACCTGCACCGAGCCTGGTGGCGCGGGCTCCGCGATCGGCAGCGAGCGCCAGGCGAGGTGCTCGCCCCGTGCATCGAAGCCGACCTCCTGCATCATCCGCGGCGCTTGCTCTGCCCCCACGTCGAGCGCTTGCCACCACCAGCGCACCTCCCGCCCGAGCCCATCGAACTGCACGGTCTCGTCCTGGCCCCCCACCGAGGCGGTGCGGAGCTTCAAATTCCAGGCGTTGCCAGCCGCTCCTCCATCCTTCGTCCACGTCCGCCGGATGGCCGTAGGCATGCGCCCGGGAAGGCTCTCCAGCGTCACCCGCCCGAAGCCATCGTAGGCCCAGCGGCTCACCAGGCCGTTGGGATCCACCGACGCCCGCAGCACGCCCAGGGCCGGGTCGTAGCGCGTATAGCTCTGGTGGCCCTCCAGGTTGCGGTGGGCATAAGGCATCAAGCCCAGCGCGTCGTAGCTGGTGCAGCTCGCGCGCACCTGCCCCGTCCCGTCGCGCGAGCGGGTGCTGTGGATGTTGCCCAGCGCATCCCGCGAGAACCAGACATCCAGCTGCATCTCGGCGTCGAAGGGCTCTCCTCCGACGCGCTCCAGGCGGACATGGCCGCGCCCGTCATAGCTCCGGTGCATCACCCGGCATTGCGTTTCGCCGCCCGCTTTGCTGCACGTCGTCTCTCGCGTCAGCTCGCCTAGGCGCCAGGAGAGCGGGTCGTTGTCGAAGGTGCGGGTCACCGAGAGTTCGAGGTCGACGCCCTCCGTCTGCGTTTGCTCGGCGAGGATGTTCCCGTAGAGGTCGAAGTCGCTGACGGTGCGCAGCGTGTCGCTCATCCGCGAGGCGAGATCTCCCTCCAGAGCGCGCACGGCTTCTTCGAGCGTCTTTTCACTCCCCGGCGAGAACGTGCCTTGATGACGGCTCTTGCCCTCCAGCAGCGAGAGCGTGAAGTAGGTCCCCGCCTGCGTGGGGATCACCACCGGGTAACTGCGGGTGGTCAGCAGCTCGACCGAGACCGGCTCTGCGCTGTGCGCGTCCAGCGGCAAGCTCGGACTCCACCTCCATGAACGCTGCACCTGCCCTCGGAAAGGGAAGGCCTGGAACGCCCCATCGAACGTGACGTTGTCGTAGACCTCTGCCGTCCCCGCGCCGGTGTCGAGGTCACGCACGATCCTCGTCCCGAACCCCAGAAATCCTCGGCCCAGGCGGTGATGACGGCCATTGCGGTAGGCCACCTGGAAGGTGCGCGGCCGATCCGCGCCATTGTTGAGCACATAGCCGCTCACCACCCTGCGATGCCCGACCACGCATCGCACCGGATAGCGGCACGGCTCCTCATCGCTGTGCTCCAGAGGCCGGTAGGTGCGTTGCTCGGCTGACGGGATTCCGGGCGTGTCCTCGAAGCCGGCCGTCGTGCGCGCACGATCGATCAGGTGGTCGTACCGGATCTGCACGTTGGGCAAGTACTCGGCGTCCTCCGGATCGTGCGCGTTCATGCCATCCGTCACGGCCGCGAGCAGGTCCTCCTGACCGAGGACGTTCTCGAACACATGGACCCGGTTGTTGAACGCATAGAGCAGGTCCTGCGCCCCATCCCCATTCACATCGGTGACCCGCGGCGTGAGCGGATGGTCGGGCGTGGGCAGCTCGTCCTGCTGGAGCACGATGCCCATCGGTAGCCCGGGATGGACGATCTCGAACGTCCCCGGCCCGACCTCCCCCGTCGCCTGGAGCACCTTCCACGCGGGCAGCGACTCCGAGCCCCCATCGCTCATGGCGAGCAGCAGGTCTTGCCGCCCATCGGCGTTGTGATCGAGCACCGACGCGAAACGAACGAACCTCGCAGCCCCGAGCGTCGGTGTCGCCAGGCTCGGTACCGGCGCCGCGAAGCCCGCGCCCGTGTTCATCGACGTGTACAGCTGCTCATCGTCCCGGTTGCTCTGCACCGCATCGGGTAGCCCATCGCCATTGACGTCGAGGAAGAACACCCGGTCACCCGGTGGCGTCAGCCGCAGCTTCGTCAGCGCGCGCGTCCACGATCCATCGGACAGCTCGTACGAGAACGCGACGTACTGCGACCCCGCCCGCACCTGGCTCCCGACGAGGACCAGCTCCTGCATCACCAGGTCCACCCGCCCATCCGCGTCGACATCGACCGCGTGCAGCTCGGCGTGGCACGGATAGGAACTCAGCGCATGCACCCGATCCCCATGCGGCTCGAAGCCTTCCGCCACCGCCGTCCAGCGATGCAGATACCAGAGCTGCTCGTGCGCGCTCCTGTGGCACTGGAGCAGATCCACCATCCCATCGCCGTCGACATCCACCAGGTGCGTCGACGCATCCGGGCTGCGCAATCCCGCCGGCGTCATGCCCATCGTGAACGGTCGCGGCACCCCCGTATCCCGCCGCGTGAACCTCCCATCGCCCTTCGACAGCAGCACCTCCCACGTCAGCGCCTGCCCGTACACATCGTGCAGGAACAGGTCCATCCGGCCATCGTGATCGTAGTCGAGCGGCGTCCCCTGCTCCGGCTGGTACGGTGGCTCCCCGTCGATGAAATGCGGCTGCTCCTGTCCAGTGACGGCCGCCTCGAAGAACGCATGCATCAGCTCCTGGCTTCGGTTGAGCGCGACGGACCAGCGGGTGATCGGCTCTTCCGTGCCGGCCTCCACCACCATGTCGGACATCACCAGGTCGTCGAGGCCATCGCCGCTGACGTCGATCGTCATCAGCGTCCCGCGTTCCGACAGTGGCACCTCCACGGGCGTCTGCTGCTGCCTGTAGCCAGCCGCTCCAGCCGTGTGCCAGGTGAAGCGTGTCGGTGGCTTGCACGTCCCGTCTCCCCCGCACTCCCGGACGGCTTCCAGCCGCAAGCGACCCGTCGCCGGCCCATGCCCGTACGACAAGCGCAGCTCCCTCGCGAGCACCTGCCCCGGCCCGAACATCTGGATCGAGCGCAGGCTCAGCGAGCGGCGCAGCTCCATCCCACGGGCGTAGAGCACGCGCACATCCGCCGCCTCCAGGGGCCCATACGTGAACTCCACCGTGCGCGACGCCGGCAGGGTCGGATGCCCGGTGTACGTGATCCGCTGCGGCGCGTGCTCGACCGTGTAGCCCTTCGCGTGGAGGTCATTCCGATAGACCACCTCCATCGTGTTGCCATCCCGGTCGCTGAGCCGCGTCAGCAGCCACGACCGCACCACCTCCTCCTGCGCCAGCACCCGGCCCGACGATTCTCCACCGTATTCGTAGATCAGCCCCGCCTTGCCATATGCACGCAGCCGCTTCGGCCCACGCGTCGCCGGCCAGCCTTCGCTCTCCGCAAAGTCGGCCTCGACCCGCGTGAAGCTGTCCGGGAACGTGCGGTACTCCCGCGCCACGCGCCCTGGCTGCGGGTCCACGGGGACGAGCCGCTGCCCATCGAGGCACAAGGCGTCGTCCTCGGCATCCCGGACCGGCACGATGTGACCATCCTGCGCCACATTCCTCGGACATCGCTCGACCGACGAGAGGCCCTGCAAGTGGAAGCCGATGCCGAGCAGTCCTTCGCCCTGCGCGCTGTCGTAGGTGATCGCCAGCGAAGGCTCGATGCCGGCGCGGCCTGGCAGGGTGGGAACCGGGATCGTGTACGTCGCCTCGCCCGTGCTCGTGACCGAGAAGCTCCCTGGCAGGGTCCCCGCCGCAGCAGTGGGTCCCTGCGCGAGGTCAGGCGGGATGGGGGAGGAACCGTCGTCGGGGCCGAGGCACAGGAGCGGAGGGATCGGCGGGATCGGGGAGGCATCCCAGAGGGCCTGGGAGGCGCTGGACCAGAGGAGCGGAGAGCCAGCGTCGCTGCACGCGCCGACGACGAGCACAGCGATGAGGAAGAGCAGCGCTGACGGAAAGGGATGGCGTCGTCGAGAGGGTGACGAGAGTGCTGATGAAGAGCGGAAGGCACGCTGAGCGCGCGGGGTGGATGTCGACATGGACGCGTTGTCTTGTCTCCGGCGGGGAAATGGTGCGCGGTGAGACGTGCCTCGCATCCTAATCCCCGGCTTTTGGCGACCAGCAGCCGGCCTCCAGTGGCCGTGAGCGGTCGCCAAGAAAACAGCAACCGCCTGGTTGCGTATCTCGGGGTTCTGTCCTAGAAACGCAACCAGGAGGTTGCGTGATGACATCACCCACGGATCGCATCGAAAAGAAGGTTCACCTGCGGGCGCCGCGCGAGCGCGTCTGGCGTGCGATCAGCCGGTCGGCCGAGTTCGGGACCTGGTTCGGCATGCAGGTCGACGGCGAGTTCGCCCCCCACACGACGCTCGGAGCGCGCATCGTGCCGACCCAGGTCGACCCCGAGGTCGCCGAGAAGCAGAAGGCCTTCGATGGGGCGCCCTTCGAACTCTACATCGAGCAGATGGAGCCCATGCGGCTGTTCTCGTTCCGCTGGCACCCGTACACCGTCGAGAAGCAGGACTACGGGACCGCGCCGACGACCCTCGTGGTGTTCGAGCTGGAGGACGCCGACGGCGGTACGCTCCTCACGGTCAGCGAGTCGGGATTCGACGAGATCCCGCTCGAACGCCGCGCCAAGGCCTTCGCCGACAACGAGGGCGGCTGGGCGATCCAGACGCAGCTCATCGCCAGGTACCTCGCCCATGCTGGCGGGTAGCGCTGCCGTCGACCGAGAGGCGGTCCCCGTGTTCGCAGCGCTCGGCGACGAGCACCGCCTCTCGCTCGTCCGGCGCCTGTGCAGCGGCGGTCCCACGTCGGTCACCCGGCTCGCCGAGGGCGCAGGCATCACCCGGCAAGGCGTGAGCAAGCACCTGCGCGTGCTCGAAGGCGCCGGCCTGGTGCGCAGCATCCGGCGCGGGCGCGAGAGCATCTGGGAACTCGATCCCGGGCGCATGCTCGCCGCCCAGCGCGCCCTCGACGAGATCTCCCGGGAATGGGACGCGGCGCTCGGCCGCCTCAAAGCGTTCGTCGAGACGCCCTGAAGGGGGGCGGGCGTCCTCGCTGTGGAGGAGGGGACTGGTCGCCTTCAGGCCGGCACTGCCTGCTCGGGGGTGGCTCGTTCCCGTGGCTTCTCTTTCCGTCTCGACCGAGGTGATGCGGTCTCTTCGCGGCTGAAGCGGATTCTCGTGCTCGGCTGAGGAGGAGGCTCGGGATGAAAGCCACCTCTTTCCCCCTGGAATGGCCTTCGCGATCCTCAGAAAGGGCTACGCCGCGACGCAAAGGCGACTTGCTGGCAGGGGAAAGCGGTCCGACGAGACGGAAAGGCAGTTCGACGGCACGAGAAATCGGTTCGACGAGACGCGAAAGCGGTTCGACGGCACGAGAAATCGGTTCGACGAGACGCGAAAGCGGTTCGACGGCACGAGAAATCGGTTCGACGAGACGCGAAAGCGGTTCGACGGCACGAGAAATCGGTTCGACGAGACGCGAAAGCGGTTCGACGGAGAGTGAACGCGGACCCTGTGGGAAGGTCGACGCTTCGTGTCGTGGAAGGTCCAATGGCTGAACGGGGAAGCCGATTCGCTGTCACGTGAACACGGTTCGACGACACGGGAAGAAGGTTCGCCGTCACAGGAGAGAGATTCACGGACGCAGGAAGCTGGATCGACGGCACGTGAACGCGGTTCGCTGCCAAGGGAAACTCGTTCGACGGCACGTGAACGCGAATCGACGCGACACGAAAGCGATTCGCTGTCTCGTGATGGACCGTTGGATGGTGAAGATGTGCGCATGAGGTGGGATAACGATGGATGCCTGTCACGCGAACGCGGTTCGCTGTCACGGGAAAGCAAACCGACGCCACGCGAACGGCGATCGCTGTCACGGGAAAGCAAATCGACGCCACGCGAACGGTGATCGCTGTCACGGGAAAGCAAACCGACGCCACGCGAACGGCGATCGCTGTCACGGGAAAGCAAACCGACGCCCAGAGAGCGGCCATTGCCTCCCCGGGAAGGCGAGTCGACACGAAGCGACCAGCGTTCACGTCACGCAACGATGGCGCCATCGCAGCGTTGCAGGCGCTCGTCGCCAGCGATGACGATGCTGTCGCTGCCGCGACGCGCGCCATGCGATGGGGCGCCAGTCCTTGTCGTCTGAGCTCCGCGCACCTGCCCTGGTGCTGGCGTCACCACCACCATCACTCCCGACCTGGGTGGCCGCCGTCGCGAACGCGAGAGCCGACCTTCCGCTCATCCCTGCGGGTCATCCCGCTTTGGAGGCGCGTCGTCTGGCCTTGCTCCGCTCGGCTGGCGCATTCGTCATTTGACCGCGGAGCCATCCCTGGCGCGCTACCATCGTGGCGATGGGTGGACCCGCGGAAAAACGGCCTGCTTCTGCCACTGTTGCCGATCTCGAAGCGGTGCCGCAGGACATGATCGCGGAGATCATCGGAGGCGTGCTTTACAGCTTCTCCAGGCCGGGCAGCCGCCACGCCAAGGCAGAAGGCATCTTGCTGGCCGATCTGGGCGGTCCCTTCATGCGGGGCCGCGGGGGGCCAGGTGGCTGGTGGCTCTTGCCGGAGCCGAAGCTCCAGCTCGGCGCAGACTTTCTCGTGCCCGATCTCGGTGGGTGGCGCCGCGAACGCCTGCCAGAGATCCCGGAGACCACGTTCTTCACGCTTCCGCCGGACTGGGTGTGCGAGATTCTCTCCCCCTCGACGGCGATGCATGACCGGGCGGCAAAGATGCCGCTCTACGCGGCTGCGGGCATCCCGTGGATCTGGCTCGTCGATCCGCTGGCACAGACGCTGGAAGTGTTCCACCTCGGGCCACGCAAGCTGTGGGAGCTGGAGCAGGTGTTCTCGGGTGACGACGTCGCGCATGCGACGCCCTTCGAGGAAGTGGCGCTGGAGCTGTCGGCGCTCTGGATCGGGTAACAGCGACAGCGACCGAATGGGGACCTGGGTCCGCTCCGCGACGAGCGACCCTGGAGCGTCACGCCGCTCGGCGCGTCCTCATCACAGGGGGTGGTCTCTCTCAGGGTGGTCTCTCTCAGGGTGGTCTCCTTCATGGGTGGTCTCTCTCAGGGGTGGTCGCCCTCGATTGGAGAGCGGAACTCCCCAATCGGTCCACAAAACTCCCCGATCGGTTCCTGGAACTCTCCAATCGGTGTGACCGTCTCCAGGAGCAAGATGCCTCGGCCTTCGGGCGCGATGTCGTGAACTGCCGAAGCGATTGTTGGTTCCGCTGTGACAAGAATGGCGCTCACCGCGAGCTGACCTGGGAGGCCTTGCTCACGGTCCACCGCTTGCATTGTGCATGGGTCCCCAGCCTTGCGGTCAGATCGCCATGGGTGGCACGAACCCTGCGTTCTTCTGCACATTGCATCGCGTATGCCAGCGTCGCGTCACGGGCGTGCTTCGTGGTGGGTGAGCGCGCGCGTTCTTGTCTGGCGACGTCAGGTGAAAATCGTCTCGCGCAAATCATGAAATGCGCCTGGTCGCATTGACAGACGAGCTCGCCGGACACATTGAGTGTGGCTGTACCGTCCGGGCGTCTCGCGGGCGGCACAATAACTACGCACGCGCTCCTGCTGGAGTGCACCGAACCAAGGAACGACGACGATGACGACGCTTCTCACGAAGACGTATGAGGGCCCCCTCGTGTTCGATTTTCAGTCGCTGGGGGGATTATTGAGGGAGCTGCCGAGGCGAGGGACTCGGGGGCTGCGACGACAGAAGCCGGGCTGGGAAGCGGTGGCGCTGGAGCTCTCGACGCGCTTGCCAGTCCACGCGGATACGCTCCGGATCGCCTCGGATCTCGGTCTGCAGATCGCGACGTTGAGTGCGCGGCTCGACGCGGTGCGCACCTTCAAGAGGACCGCGGACAAGCTGGCCGAGGTGGCCGCGGAGACAGAGGCGTTCATGGAGGACCAGCGCGAGGGCCTCATCGCCCTCGTGGTGGAAGCGGTGCGCAAGGGGGCGAAGCGCACGGATCCTGCGCTGATGACGGCCTTCGAGAAGACCGTAGGTTACCACGGGCAGCACGGGGCGAAGGCGGCGCAGACCCGGCGCCAGAAGGAGGAAGCCGCAGCCGTGCAGGCCGCAGAGGCTGCGGAGAAGGCAGCGGATCTGTCTGCGGTGGAGACCACGGCGGTGGTGATCGCTGGGGGCGTCGAATGCGAGGTGTGTTCGCAGGCGTGACCGGCGGGCTACGCAGCAGCGCTCCGGGCAACGCCGTGCGGTGTGGCGCCGAGAGGTGCGGCGCTGCCGAACCGTGAGGATCAGGGCGCGAGGAGGGTTCGAGACGCGGACTCCCCTTGCGCCCTTTCCTTTGTGCAGCCGTGCAGCTCAGCGCAGGCGTGCAGCTCGGTGCAGCAAGGACGGCGGCCACGTCGGCCGAAGCAAGGGTGCGCGATCCCACGAAACCATGTGCAAGGTGAGGGGTCGAAGCCTCACTTGCTGCCGTCGAGAGACCGCAAGGCCAGGTGGTCCAGGGCGGAGAGGGTAGCAAACCCGCTGAAATGCCGCGGGATCTGGGTGGCATGCGTTCTGCAATTCCAGGTCGCATCAAGCACTCGCGCCGGCCGGCGGTCGGCACCTGAGCAGGAGCCAGAAGAGCTTATGAGCAAGACGAGCATGAAGAGGTGCGGAACCCTGATGTCCTTTGCGTTCGCGGCGTGCAGCGCGCTGATCGGGTGTGGCGGGACGCTCCACTACGATGTGCAAGGGAGTGGGCAGGCCACGGGCGCCGACGTGAAGATGAGCGCGGACGTGAGCGAAGAGACGTCGATGACGCGCATCAACATCAAGGCCGCGCATCTGCCGCCGCCCGAGCGTCTGGAGCAGAGCGGGACGGCGTTCGTGGTGTGGACGCGACCGAGTGATGGGCCCTGGCAACGGGTCGGGGCGCTGAACTACGACAAGGACGAGCGCTCCGGGGAGCTGCTCGCTGCGAGCGTGCCGCTGGTGGCGTTCGAGCTGATGGTCACGGCGGAGAAGGCGGCTGCGCCGATGGTGCCCTCGACGGCGATCGTGGCGTCGCAGCACGTGGCGCCTTGAAATCCGTGGCGCCCTGAAGTCCAGGGCGCCGACTCGTGCTCGGAGGCCGGTCGCGCGTTCAGCGGGCGGTGCGAGAACCAGCCGCGCCGCGGCGGGCAGCGCCTCGGCCCACCAGGGCGAGGGCGCCAGCGAGGGGCATGAGCCACCCCCAGGAGTTCTCCTGGGGTGGTGCCGTGGTGCAGGCACACCCGCCGGAGCCAGGAGGGACGGGCGGGGGGGCGCTGTCCGTCGGAGCAGGCGAAGGCGCTGCGACCGAGGGCACTGGCGAAGCGCCGGGGGGAGGCGAGGCAAAGGTGCTGGTCGACGTGCCGGTGGGCTCGGGGAGAGGCGCGGGCGGCTCGGGGGGGCCGTCGCCAGGGGCCGGGATGACGGGCGGCGGTGGCGCTTCGGTCGGCAGACCGCTGTTGAGCAGGGCGACGTCCTCCTTGGCGTCGGCCAGAAGGGCAGAGCGGGTGCAGATGCTCGCCCAGAGGCCGCCGTCGTAGGTGTCGGCGTAGATGAGCCGCTCTTCGCCCTGCTTGAGGTTGAGGCCGCAGCTCGCGCCGTGGGAGGAGGTGGAGACCTCGACGGTCTTGCCAGAGACGCCCTTCCAGGCCCGGGAGACGGCGAACTTCGCGACGACGTTCCCGCCGTCCTTGGGCCGGGTGACGGAGATGATCCTGCCAGCGAAGACGGCGGAGGCCTTCTGGAGGGCGACCTCGACGGGGGGCGAGGGGATGCAGCTACAGGCCGAGGCGACGTCGGGCTGGGCCAGCGTGACGAGCGCGGTCGCGGCGGCGAGGAAGAAGGAGCGGGTCAGGGAAAGCACGGGGGGACTGTACCACCACCGTTCATTCCCTCACGGCGCGGTCGTCGTTTCGCAGGGGCGTGACGCCGCGGTTTCGCAGGGGGTGACGTCATGGTTTCGCAGTGCGTGATGCCGTGGTTTCGCGGTGCGTGACGCTGTGGTTTCGCGGGGCGTGACGCCGTGGTTTCGCAGTGCGTGACGCCGTTCCTGGTGGCGACGAAAGGCTGCGTGGAGGCTTCTGGCGTCGGGGATGCGATGTATCCTCGCGGCCGAGCGGTGCGTTTCGAGGCGCGCCGACCGAACCAACGTATGTTTCAAGAGAACCGGACCCCTCTCTGCGTCGTGAAGGCCCGTGGTGGGCTCGCCTTGCTCACCGCGCTCGTCGCTCTCGGGACGGGCGCTTGCGGGGGGGGCCAGAGCGCCGTCGCGCCGATGGCGCGCACCCCCGACAACATCCGCACGGAGGCCGCGGTCCTCGTTCAGTTCGAGGCGCGCTCCAGCGAGACGTGGTCGCTGCGCCGCGCGGACGAGTCCGTGGTGTGTCGGCTGCCTTGTCGGTACTGGGTGGACCCAGCGAATCCGCTCACGGTGCAGCTCGAGCGGTACGATCGGGCGGAGCTGTCCGATACGTCGTACGTCGTGCCGGCGTACCTCCCCGGTCACGGGGACGAGGTGTTGACGGTGAGCGTGGACCGCACGCACGGGCTCGGGACGATGGGGAAATACATCGCCGCGCCGCTGGGGGCCGTGTTCTCCCTGATGGGAGGGAGCTTCCTCGGCATCGGCATCGCCAGCCTGGCCACGGGCTCGGAGAACACGACGACGAGCGTGAACGGGGGCGTGAACGCCGGGGTTGGGCACGTCGAGGCAGAGTCGAACACGTCCGGGGTCGCGGCGTCGGTGACGTCGATCGCGGTCGGCGTCGGCGGGGTGGCGCTGGCCGCGCTGTGCTGGGTGTGGTTCGCACACGATCGGTCGGGGAAGATGGAGATGAGCCTCCGGGAGGAGGGGCCCCGGGCCAGGCTGCACCTGCTCCCCGCGGGGGTCGCGGTGGAGACGAAGAGCACGCGCGGGGTGGTCACGCCGCTCGGCGCGCAGTTCACGTTCTGATCACGTCCTGGCGTTCGCGTCGGACCTTCGGGGGGGGAGCCGTCATGTCCACCATCCAGACATCCGTCGAGATCGAGGCGCCCATCGCGCCGCTCTTCGATCTCATGCAGGACTACGGGCTGAGGCTGGAGTGGGATCCGTTCCTGCGATCCATGCGGTTCCAGGACGGTGCTCCAGAGGCCGCGGTCGGGGTGCGGGTCTGGGTGCGCGCGCACAACGGGCTGTCGATGGAGGTGGAGTACATCACGCTCAGGCCACCGGAGCAGGTGGCCGTGAACATGGTGCGCGGGCCGGCGATCTTCCGGCAGTTCTCGGGGGCGTGGGTGCTCAAGCCGGTCACGGAGACGCGGACGCGGGTGACGTTCCGGTACCACTTCGCGCTCCGGCCCGAGATCCTTTCGCCGCTGCTCGACCCGGTGGCCAGGTGGGTGATGACGCGGGACATGGAGCAGCGCATGGCCGCGCTCAAGAAGAGTGCCGAGACCACGGACATCCTGCGGCGGCTGCCCGAACGACCGTCGCGGTCGTGAGGGTGCGAGCGGCCCCCACGCGGCCGAGTTCACGTGCTACCACGAGCGCATGAGCATCGACGCCATCGCCGTGCTGCGTCCGAGAGACCCTGCTGTGCTCGAGCCGTATCTCGATCTCGATGAGGACAGCGAGGAGAGCGAGGGCCTCTACGCCGAGGCGCTCGACGATGGATCGTTCCTGGTCCACACGTTCCAGGAGTACGCGCTGTTCGCGGAGGATGCGGGCGCAGGGCAGGAGTGGCTCGCGCAGTTCGGGGAGGATGTCGGCGACATCCACGATGATCCGCGAGGGATCTTGTTCTTCCCCGACAGCATCGAGCCGGAGGGGCAAACCTACGAAGCGGTCGTGGCCGAGGTGGGGGAGCAGGGCGTCTGGGTGAGCATGGCGGCGCTGGTCCCCGCCGAGGTGGAAGGGGAGGGGAGCGCGTTGCCCTTTGCGGCTGCGGGGATGGCCGGAATGGGATTGCGGGAGGTGGCCGATCTGGCGCAACAGCTCCTGTCGAGCTTCGATCTGGGCGCGCTGATCTCGGCAGAAGATCCGACGAAGGCGCTGGCCGAGATGCAGCGGAAGATCGGGGCGCAGTTCGGCGCTTCGGGGGCATTCGCCGAGTTCGCAGACGATGCGGAAGAAGGCGATGCGGAAGAAGGCGACGCGGGCGAGGGGCGCTACGACGACGAGTTCCCGAGCGACGACGAGTTCCCCGGGGATGACGAGGACGAGGGGAGCGGGAAGCCAGGCGGTCGTTAGGCGGCCCGTGGTCCGTCGTCAGGCGGTCGTCAGCGGTCGGTGATCGTCAGGCGGTCGGTGGGTCGAGGGAGCACGCGGGGTCGGGCGTCGGGCCACCCGGGGGCGTTCGCGCCGATGCGCTGACGGAGCGGACGGTCGCAGGCCTGCGATGCGCCTCGGTTGGCGTTGCGCGGGGGTGCACCTTTCCTGTGCTGGACATGTTGTTAATTGTAACTAACATGATGTCCAGACGTCATGAAAACGCCACTGGACGAACGCGCGCGCTTGCTCGGGGAGGCGGCCGCCTTGATCCGGGAGAGCAAAGGGTTCTCGGTGGCCGGGCTGGCCGAGCGGGTGGGGCTGTCGCGCGCGGCCGTCTACCGGCTGGTGGGTGGGCACGAGGCGATCCTGGGCGCGCTGCGCGCGGCGGGGCAGGTCGATGAAGGGGAAGCGGCGCGGACCGATGCGCGAGAGCGGATCCTGGACGCGATGACGGAGCGGCTCCGGACGCAGCGCTTCGGTCGGCTCACGGTGGAGGAGATCGCGGGCGAGGCGGGGGTCTCGGCGATGACGGTCTACCGTCACTTCGGAGATCGGCCGGGGCTCTTGCGGGCGTTCATGGAGGAGCGGTCGCCCCGAGGGGATCTGCGCGCGCTGCTGAAGGGCATCGGGAACGACGAGGTGCCGGAGGTGGTGCTCACGGCGCTCGCCCGGAGGGCGCTGGGGTTCGCGGCGGCGTTCCCGCACATCGTGCGGATGCTGATCTCGCCGGATCCCGAGGAAGACGAGCTGCTGCGGCCGCTGCGCAACGGGGGAAACCGTGGTCGGGAGGCGCTCGCGAGCTACCTCGACGCGCAGATGCAGCGGGGTCGGCTGCGCCATGAAGACGCGGCGCTGCTGGCCGAGCTGTTCGTGGGGATGGTGGTCGCGCTGGCGCTGAAGAGGTCCGGGCCGGGAGACCTCGACGCGGCCGCAGGGCTTCTGGTGCGCACGTTTCTCGAGGGGCATGCCACGCGAGGTGGCGGGGAAGGAGTGGGTCATGGGAGCTGAGAGCAAGTCGCCGTGGGTGCTGCCGTTCTCGTCGATCGGGGAGGCCGAGGTGCCCCTGGTGGGAGGGAAGGCCGGGAGCCTGGGGGCGCTGCGGAGCGCAGGGCTGCCCGTGCCGGATGGGTTCTGCGTGACGACGGCCGCGTTCCGCGATGCGCTCGCGGGGGATCCGGCGTTCACCGCGCTCCTCGATCGGCTGGACGAGGTGAAGGCGGGGGAGCTGGCCACGGCGCGCACCGTGGGCGCGGCGCTGCGGGAGCACGTGAGCGGGCGGGGGATGCCCGAGGCGATGCGCTCGGCGATCCTGGAGGCGTTCTCGGTGGTGGGCGAGGGGCACGCGTATGCGGTGCGATCCAGCGCGACCGCGGAGGATCTGCCGCACGCCTCGTTCGCAGGGCAGCAGGACACGTACCTCAACGTGCGGGGGCCCGAAGCGCTGCTCGCGCAGGTGCGCGCGTGCTGGGCGTCGCTCTACACGGACCGGGCGATCCTCTACCGGATCGAGCAAGGGATCCCGCACCGGGATGTGGCGCTGTGCGTGATCGTGCAGCGGCTGGTGCAGGCGGAGAAGGCGGGGATCCTGTTCACGGCGCACCCGATCACCGGGCACCGGCAGCGGATGTCGATCGAGGCGGGCTGGGGGCTCGGTGAGGCGCTCGTCTCCGGCATCGTGTCGCCGGATCGGTACACGGTGGACCGGCGGGATGGGCGGGTGGTGGAGGTGGCGTGCGGGGAGAAGCTGGTGGCGATCCGGTCGGTCGCCGGTGGGGGGACGGAGACGCAGACGCTGAGCGAGGCGGAGCAGCGGGCGCGGGTGCTCGACGAGCGAGAGCTCTCGGAGCTGACGGCGCTCGGCGCGCGGGTGGAGGCGCTGCGGGGGTGTCCGCAGGACATCGAGTGGGCCATCGCCGAAGGGACGCTGTTCCTGCTCCAGGCGCGGCCGATCACGTCGCTGTTTCCACTGCCGTCGCCGGCCCCCGAGGACGGGTTCGGGCACCTGTACATGTCGTTCAACCACTTCCAGGTGATGACCGACGCGATGCCGCCGATGGCGCTGCACGTGTGGCAGCTGGCGCTGCCGTTCGGGAGAACGCCCGGGGAGGTGCGGGAGAGTCCCTGGGCGAGTCACGCGGGGGGGAGGGTCTACGTGGACCTGTCCTACGCGCTCCGGTCGCGGGTGGTGTCGCGCGCGGTGACCACGGCGCTCGGTGCGGCGGATCGGCTGGTGCAGGCTGCGGTGCGGGAGGCCGGGGCGCGGCCGGAGCTGTCGCCGGGCAGCGGGCCTGCAGTGTCGACGCGGAAGTTCCTGGGGCACATCGTGCCGGTCGCTGGAGCGGCGGTGGGGTGGATGTTCTTCCGCCCGACGTCAGGGGCGATCAGCCACCTGACGGGGTGGCTGGAGGCGGAGGCGGAGGCGGGAAGGCTCGCGTTGCTGAACGAGGCGCCACTGGCCGAGCGGGTGCGGACCGCGCGAGCGCTGATGGCGCTGAGGATCTACCCGCTGATCCGGAAGGTGCCGCCGATGGTGCTGGCCGGGATCGCAGCGGGGAGGCTGTTGCGCGTGCTCGTCGAGGGGCCGGAGGAGGACTTCGTGGCCCTCGGCCGAGGGCTGTCGGGCAACGTGACGACGGAGATGGATCTCGCGGTCGGTGACCTGGCGGATCTGGCCCGGGAGCACCCCGCGGTGGCGGCGCGGCTCGTCGAAGGGGGAGCCACCGTGGAGACGCTGCGGGGCGTGGAGGGCGGAGAGGCGTTCCTGGGAGGGCTCGACGCGTTCCTCGACAGGTACGGTGCGCGTGGGCCGTCGGAGATCGATCTCAGCAGGCCTCGGTACCGAGACGCACCTGGGTCGATCCTGGCGGTGGTCGCCGGGAACCTGCGCACGGCGAAGCAGATGAGCGATGCGGAGGTGGTGGAGGACAGCGGGCGTGGGGCCCACCGCGCGCACCACGCTCGGCTTGCGCGCGAGGCGGAGATGGCTGCGGGGCGGCTCCTCGAGACGGCGCGGCGTGGGTTGCTCGGGAAGGTGAAGGTGCCGCTCGTGCGCCGGTTGATCGGGACGCACCGGGATCTGGTCGCGGCGCGGGAGCACCCGAAGCTGCTGCTCATCAAGACGCTGGATGCGGTTCGACACCTCGTCCTCTCGGCGGGCGCAGGGCTCGTGGCGGCGGGCCGGCTGGAGCGCGCGGACGATGTGTTCTTCCTCGATCTGCACGAGCTGGAGGCCGCGTTGCGGCATCCGGAGGAGCCGCTGCGAGAGCGGGTGGCCAGCCGTCGTGAGGCGCTGGCGCGCTTCCAGGAGCTGTCGCCGCCGCGGGTGATGACGGAGCAGGGGGAAATCGTGACGGCGAAGCACGCGGAGGGGTCGGCGCCTCGTGGTGCGCTGGTGGGGAGCCCGGCGTCGTCGGGGATCGTGGAGGGGCTGGCGCGGGTGGTGCTCGATCCCGCCGTGGAGGTGCTGGAGCGCGGCGAGATCCTGGTCGCGCCGTTCACCGATCCAGGATGGACGCCGCTGTTCGTCAACGCGGCGGGGCTGGTGATGGAGGTGGGTGGGATGATGACCCACGGCTCGGTCGTCGCGCGGGAGTACGGGATCCCGGCGGTGGTGTGCGTGCCGGGGGCGACGCGTGCAATCCGCACCGGACAGCGGATCCGGGTGCATGGCGACGGGGGGTACGTCGAGATCCTGGAGGGCCCCGCCGCTTCGGCGTGAGCGATCCGAGGGGGCGGGCGTCGTGGAGCGGCCGGCCGATTGCATTGTGTCCTCCTGCGCGCTCGGCGCGAGGAGGGCATGTGAGCCGGTTGCACAGCAGCACGGGAAGGGCGGCCGCGGTGATCCTGGGTGCGGCCATGCTGGGGGGCTGCGGGGCCGATGCGTCGCCCCTGGGGGACGCCACCGCGGTCGAGGAGGGGGCGATCGTCTGGGAGCCCTGCGCGCCGGTGCAAGGGGGAGGCGGTCCGGAAGCGGCGTGCGCGCTGGTCGGTCTGCCGCTCGACTGGGCCGCTCCCGACGGGGAGGTGCTCACCCTGTTCGTCAAGCGGGTGCGCGGGGCCGAGGCGCCGCGTCGATCGCTCTGGCTGCTCGCAGGGGCGCCCGGTGCATCCGGGGCGAGCTTCGAGGCGGCGGTGCCAGCGCTGCTGGAGATGGACCCGGCGCTGGAGATCTTCCTGCTCGATCACCGCGGTGCGGGGCGGTCGACACCCCTCGGCTGCCCAGGGGAGCCGTTCGGCGAGGCGGCGCTCCCGCTGGAGGTGTGGGGAGGATGCGTCGAGGCGCTGCGGTCGACCTGGGGTGATCGGCTGGAGCACTTCAACACGACGGCGGCCGCGCGGGATCTGGGGGCGCTGATCGAGGCGACCCGGGAGCCGGGGCGCGCCGTCCACGTCTACGGGACGTCCTACGGCGCGGTGTGGGCTCAGCGTTATCTCCAGCTCTTTCCGGAGCAGCCTGACGCGATCACCCTCGATGGCCTGCTGACGGCGGGGGGAGGGCAGCCGTTCTGGGTCGATGCGTGGCACGACCGGGCAGGGGATGCGCTGTTCGGGCATTGCATGGACGACCCTGTCTGTCGCGCGAAGGTGGGGGATCAGCCACGGGTGACCGTGGAGACCTTCTTCGCGCGGATCGACGCCGCGCGGTGTGCGCCGCTCGACGATGGGCGGGTGAGTCGCGCCCGGATGCGGCAGGTGTTCGCCACGCTGATGCCGCACGAGGCGCTGCGGGCGGCGATCCCTGCCATCGTGTACCGAGGGCTGCGCTGCGAGCCGGGCGACGCGGAAGCGATCCTGCACGCGGTCGACGTGGCGGCGCGTCTCTCACCTCCTTCCGGGTCGCCGCAGCGCACGTCCTCGGCGCTGGGGATGCACTTGATGCTGTCGGAGCTGGCGCCCGAGGCTCCGCCGCCAGCCGAGGAGCTGAAGGCCATCCAGCGGGCGGCGCATGTGTCCCCCGATCGGGGGGAGCTGCACCGCGCGCTCTACGACACGTGGCCGCGCTATGTGCCGGATGCGAGTTCGGAGGTGGCGCCGACGACGGAGGTGCCGGTGCTGATGCTTCATGGCGCGCTGGATCCGCAGGTGCCGGTCGAGGTGGCGAAGGAGATCGCCAGCCGCTTCCAGGGGGCGCACCAGACGCTGGTGGCGCTGGAGCCCGCGGCGCGAGGGCTGAAGCTCGATGCGCCAGAGGGGATCCCTGCGCTGGATTCGTGTGCGCTGTCGCTGTGGATGCGTTTCCTGAAGGATCCCGAGGCGCCGGTGGATGCTTCGTGCGCGCGGTCGATGGGGGGCATCCCGTTCGCAGGGAGCACGTCCCTCGCGCAGGAGGTCTTCGGGACGGGTGATCTCTGGGAGAATCGAGGGGGGGTCTGAGGGCTCGCCTCTCCTCGCGTCGCGCATGAGGCTCATCGTGCGAGAGGCTGGCCCTGGCCGTCAGCGGCTCAGGCCTCGCTGAGCTGCGCTCGTCCGTGGGGTGCGTCGAAGTCGAGCGCAGGGCCCACGGGCACGATCCGGTGCGGGTTGATGGTGGTGTGGCTCATGTAATAGTGCCGCTTGATGTGCGTGAAGTTCACCGTCGGCTTCACGCCGGGCCACTGGTACAGGTCACGCGTGTACGCCCAGAGCGCGGGGTAGTCGACGAGGCGCCGGACGTTGCACTTGAAATGGCCGTGGTACACGGGGTCGAAGCGCAGCAACGTGGTGAAGAGCCGGAAGTCGGCCTCGGTCGGTGAGGCGCCGAAGAGGAAGCGTCGGTCGGTGAGGCGCGTCTCCAGCTCGTCGAGGGTCTCGAAGAGGGGGCCTACGGCGGCCTCGTAGGCTTCTTGCTCGGTGGCGAAGCCGGCCTTGTAGACGCCGTTGTTCACGCGGTCGTAGATGCGGTCGTTGAGGGCGTCGATCTCGGTGCGGAGGGGCCTGGGGTAGTAGTCGCCGGCGCGGGCGCCACAGCCGTCGAAGGCGCTGTTGAGCATGCGGATGATCTCCGCGGACTCGTTGGAGACGATGGTGTTGCGCTGCTTGTCCCACAGCACGGGGACGGTGACGCTGCCGGAGTACTCGGGGTCGGCCTTGGTGTAGAGCTGGTACAGGCGGGTGACGCCGTTCACGTCGTCGGGGACGACGCCTTCGCCAGGCTCGAAGGTCCACCCCTCCTCGGCCATGAGCCAGTGGACGACCGAGAGGCCGATCATGTCGTCGAGGCCCTTGAGGGCACGGAAGAGGGTGGTCCGGTGGGCCCAGGGGCAGGCGCGCGCGATGTAGAGGTGGTAGCGGCCCGGCTCGGCGCGGAAGCCCCCCTTGCCGGTGGGGCCAGGGCTGCCGTCCGGGGTGATCCAGTTGCGGAACTGGCTCTCCTTGCGCTTGAAGGCGCCGCCCGTCTTCTTCGTGTCGTACCACTGGTCGCGCCACTCACCTTTGACCAGAAACCCCATCTCGCTCTCCTCTGCGATGCGGCGGCGCCGCGGCTACGGGGATGGTCGGTCTACTTCCAGTGCTCGGCCAGCTCGGGGAGCACGGTGACCGACATCTGGATGAGATGCGCCATGTGGTGCTCCGGGGTCTGTCCGACGTAGCCGCGGACGTGGAGGCCGCCTTTGTGCGCCTCAGACGTCTGCTCCAGCCAGCGCTCGGCGTCCTTGGCCCACACGGAGGCCAGCGCGGGGAGCGCGACCCGGGGGGGCTCGTGGTGGAGCTTGGCGCGCCTGGCGCCGGTCGCGTCGAGGAGGGCGTCGGCCGTCTCCTCGGCACTGGCGTAGGTCCGAGGCTCGATGCGGGAGTGGGTGATGGTGAAGAGCCGGTGGCCCTCCGCCGCGGTCTTGGCATAGCGGAGGAAGGGGGCGAGCCGGAGGGGGTCGGGCTCGGACTTGCCCTTGCCCGTGCGGTAGGCGACGTGCAGGCCGTCGAGCATGAGCAGGGCGTCGACGCGCTCCTGGTTCTTCTTCACCTCGAGGATCTTCGAGACGGCGCCGTAGCCGGCGCTCCAGGAAGAGAGGGCGACGCGGTGGAGGCGTGCGCTGCGGAGGCCACGTTTCTCGGCGGCATCGCGGATGCGGGTGAGGGCCTCGTCGAAGACGCCAGGCACGGCGTAGCGGTCCTCGTAGGCGCCGGAGCCGATGCCGAGGTTGACCACGTAGACCAGCGCGTTGACCTTGGCGGCCTCGAAGCTCTCCTGGACGAGCTGGGTGTTGCCGTGGAAGTGCATCACCAGGTCGAAGCGGCCGTCGTCGGAGTGGAACGAGGGCGGGGCGTGCAGGACGCCACCGCTGACGAACACGTGACCCTCGCGGCGGAGCCCGTGGTCGGCTCGCTGCTCGGGGGTCCGCTCGGGGACGGGATCGGAGGCGACGTCCACCGAGGCGGGCGGCGGAGGCGCGGGGCCGCGGCGGCTCACCGCGGTGACCTCGGCGAAGCGCCAGGTGGAGAGGACCGCGAGGAGGACGACGAGGAGGGCGCTGCCGCCGAGGGCCACGCGGGTCGCCCTGGAGACGGTGGCGACGCTGAGGCGATCGAGCGGGGTCTCGGTGGCGCCCGCGGGGCCACTTGCGCTGGAGAGGGGAGGGAGGCTCTGAGGGAACCAGCGAGAGAGCGCTGCGGCAGCGCTGGCGGCGAGGATGACCGTGAGCGAGGTGGCCGCGACGACGGCGGCGAGGGTGCGCAGGGCCGTGGCGCTGAGCAGCGCCATGCTGAGCAAGCTGAGCGCCGCGACGGGGGTGGCGCCCAGGATGATGTGGCCGTAGCTGACCGCGCGGTGGGTCTTCTGGCGTGCGACCAGCTCGAGGCTCGAGGCGAGGCGCGCCATCTCCAGGGTGGTCGCGCGGCCCTTGGCGGCGAGGGCGCTCACCGAGGAGCGCCGGCTGCTCTGGGGCGTGTCGATGACGGTGGTGGCGACGTTCTTCGCGCGGGCCGCGGCCTTTGCGTTCGCTGCGGGCATGGTCCCCGAGAAGACGCTGCCGTCCGGTGCGCCGCTGCGTTCCGGAGGGGAGCCCGGCGGCGAGGCTTGCGCAGGTGCAGGTGGCGCTTCGGCGGCGGAGCGAGGCGCTGGTGGGGACGCTGGAGGTGTGTGGGGAGCCTGCGCAGAGGCGGCGGTGGCTTCGAGCGAGGCCCTGGAAGGGAGGCCGTCGAGGGGGCTGGGGACCGCGCCTGCGTCGGAGAGCGAGGCCCTGGAAGGGAGGGGGTTGCGCGGGCTGGGGAGCGCGCCTGTGTCGGAGAGCGAGGCCCTGGAGGGCAGGCCGTCGAGCGGATGCCGAACCGCTCCTGCGTCAGGTGACGGTGCGGCCTGGGCGGCGTGCGGTGCGTACGCGGTCGGGGCGTGAGCGGCCTGCGCGGCTTGCGCAGCTTGCGCAGCTTGCGCGGCTTGCACGGCTTGCGCCTGCGCCGGCGCTTGCGCGGATGCGGCGGTGATCTCGAGCGAGGCCCTGGAGGGCAGGCCGTCGCGGGGGCTCGGGAGCGCGCCTGTGTCGGAGAGCGAGGCCCTGGAGGGCAGGCCATCGAGGGGGCTGGGGACCGCTCCCCTGCCGGGGGACGCTACAGGTTGGACGCCGTGGGGTGGTGGTGTCGCCGGGAGGGCTGGCAGCGTGTTCTGACGAGGGAGGACGTCGAGAGGGACGAAGCCGTTCATGCACCGGGGGCAGCGCATCCAGGCTCGGAGGGACTCCGCTTCCACGGAGAGCTTTTGCGAGCAGGCAGGGCAGTGGACGTGGATCGCGTGCATTGCTTCCGGTCCGCCGCACCTTACTGGACCCGGCGCGGAACCGAGAAGCGAGTGGCCTCATTTCATCGCCACGCTGGCGCTTTCGTCCCGTGTGCACCGTAGTCTGCGCTACGCGCGTGCAGTGTCTGCGCTACGCGCGCAGTGTACGACGTGACGCACCGCGTGCGATGCGACACGAGCTACGCGGCGACCATGCGCATGAGCTGGATGCCCGAGAAAATGACCGCCGCGAGGACGCCGAACAGGCAGAGCATGGCGATGAAGCTGTGACGGTCGACGAAGCGCGCGGCCTCTCGCAGGAGCCGCTTCTGCAGGGTGATGTGGCACTGCACGTTCATCCTGCCCTCGATGATGGCCTGGAGGGCGTCGACCATCTCGGTCGCGGTCTGGTAGCGCTGGGCAGGGTCCCGGACGAGGGCGCCAGAGATGAAGTGTACGAGCTCGGCTGGGGCTCGCTCGGCGCCCGCAGGGGGGAAGGCGATGAGCTTCAGGTAGGTGATCTCCTCGGCGATGATGCTGGTGATCATCTGGTCGACGGTCTGCTTGCCTTCGAGGTAGTGGCGCAGGGTCAGGAACTCGTGGAAGAGCACAGCCGCGCTGTAGAGATCGCTGCGCGCATCGATGCGGTCGTTGTCGCCGCGGGCTTGCTCCGGGCTCATGTATGCGGGCGTGCCGACGAGGGCGCCGACGCGCGTGGCATACATGCGGCCTCGCTCGCTCGTGCCCGCTTCGCCGAGCGTGACTTCGGCGGTGGCGGCGAGGTCGCGGACGGCAGCGATGGGCTTGGCGATGCCCCAGTCCATGAGCATGACCTCACCGTAGCGGCCGACCATGACGTTGGCCGGCTTGACGTCGCGGTGGACGACGCCGTGCGCGTGGGCGTAGGCGAGGGCCTGGAGCAGGGCCATGAAGATCTCGGCGCGGCGCTCGACGGTGTACTTCCGCAGGTACGCCGGGTCGCCGGCGGCGAGTCGCGTGATGATCGACTCGAGCGTCTCGCCTTCGACGAACTTCATCACGAAGTAGTAGCGGCCGTCGGCGTCGACGCCGACGTCGTGGATGGGGACGATGCTGGGATGCTCCAGGCGGCCGACGGTGCGGATCTCGTCGACGAAGCGGGCCAGCGTGGAGGGCGAGTGGTCGTCCGAGAGGAGGCGCTTCACGGCCACCTTGCGGGCGATGTCGTTGTCGTGGACGAGGACGACCTCGCCCATGCCCCCGGCGCCGAGCACCTTCAAGGGCTGGTAGCGCTCGCGTACGTCGGAGATGAGGCGGAGCGCGCCTTGGTCGCCCTCGACGCGGGGGAGCGTCGTGGTGCGGGAGGCGGTGCTGGTCGTGGGGAACTCGCCGGAGCGCGGCGGCGGAGAGGAAGCCGAGGAGCCCGTGGAGGGCGCCTCGGACTTGCTGGCACTGGCGAGGGTGGGGGGCGCACCTCCTGGCGTGCTCCGCGAGGTATCGGTCAGGGTGGGCGCGTCCACGGTGGCGCCGAGGGCGGTGTGTCCAGAATAGGGGGCGGTGCTCACGGGCTTCGACGCCAGGGTAACTCGCCCCAGGGGCGTCGGGTAGCCGGCCCGCCGCGGCGAGGGCCGGGCGCGGGCGAACTCGACCAGGCTTCGAGGCGCTGCGATGCCGCGGTGCGCGCCGATCGGGCTGCCCCATGCTAGCCCTCCAGAATGAGCCAGGAACAGAGGACCGCCGAAGGAGACGTGGGGTCGAGGCCGTCCCCGAGCCACGCGGAGCAGTGTCGGACACTCGCCACCCGCGCGCGGGTGGCAGCGCTGGGAACGCTGGCCCAGGACCCGGCCGGCTACCCGTACACGTCGCTGGTGGCCGTCGCCTTCGACGGTGAGGGGCGACCGCTGCTCTTGCTGTCGGAGCTCGCGGAGCACACCACCAACCTGAACGCGCACCCGGAAGCGTCGGTGCTCGTCGGTGAGCCGCCCGGCCTCGAGAGCGGCCCGGCCCTCGATCCGCTCGCGAGTGGTCGGATGACGCTGCTCGGGCCCTGCAAGCGCATCGAGGAGCCGGCCGAGGCCGAGGCGGCGCGGGCCGAGTTCCTCGCGGCCCGGCCCGAGGCGGCGCTGTACGCGGGCTTCGGCGACTTCGCGATGTACCGGCTGGAGCCAGGATCCATCCGTTACGTGGGGGGCTTCGGTCGCGTCTCGTGGGTCGACGCGATCGAGTACAAGCAGGCGGCGCCCGATCCGATCGCGCCCTCGGCGGCAGGGATCCTGTCGCACATGAACGAGGATCACGCCGACGCGGTGCTGGCCTACGCGCAGGCGCTCGCAGGGATCGTGGACGCGACGTCGGCCACGATGGTCGCGGTGGATCGTCATGGCTTCGAGCTGCGGGCAGCGACCCCGGAGGGGCCGCGATCGGCCCGGCTCGGCTTCCCCCGTGAGGTCACGTCGATGGACCAGGTGCGGGTGGTGATGGTGGAGCTGGTGCGGGAGGCGCGCGCTCGCCTCGCGGAGCAAGCGCCAGGGGGAGCGCCTCCGCCGAGCTGATGGGAGCGACCACACGCCGGCCTGATGGTGGCGGTCGGGGGACGTCGCTCGTTCCTCGGCGCAGCGGGTGACAGGTCCGAAGCGGCGGGATCTCGGCGCGGTGTCGAGCGCGGGGTCGGGTTGACAGGGCCACGCACTTCCGGTCGGCTTCCAGGCTTTGTACGGGCTGCTCCGCAGGATCGTCGATGTGCGCCCGGGAGAGGTGAGAGCGCTCCTGGGCAGCTTCGCCTACTTCTTTTGCCTTCTGTGCAGCTACTACATCTTGCGGCCGGTCCGCGAAGAGATGGGGATCACCGGGGGGGTGAAGAACCTGCCCTGGTTGTTCACCGGCACCTTCGTGGCGATGCTCGCCGCGGTGCCGCTCTACGCGGCCGTCGTGGCGCGCTTCTCACGGCGGCGCTTCATCCCCATCGTCTACCGCTTCTTCACGTTGAACCTGCTCGTGTTCTACGCGCTCTTCCAGCGCGCGGCGGGGCAGGTGGGGGTGGCGCAGGGCTTCTACATCTGGACGAGCGTCTTCAATCTCTTCGTCGTCTCGGTCTTCTGGGGGTTCATGGCGGACCTCTGGCGCAGCGAGGAGGGCAAGCGTCTGTTCGGGTTCATCGCCGCCGGCGGGAGCGCTGGGGCGCTCGCAGGGCCGCTGCTGGCGGGGCAGCTCGCGGGCAGGATCGGTGTGCTCAACCTGCTGCTGATCGCGGCCGTGGTGCTGGAGCTCGCGGCGCAATGCGCGGGGTGGCTCTCGCGTCGGGCGAGCAGCGCTCGGGTGACGTCAGGGGAAACGGCGCGAGGGGGGGAGGCGTCGCCCGGAAGGGGTGAGCCCTCTGCGCCGGTACAGGGCGCTCCCTCTGCGCCGGGGGAGGGGACGCGAGGGAGGGGCGAGGAGGCGCCGGAGGAGCGCATCGGGCATGGGCTCTTCAGCGGTCTACGGCCGGTGTTCCGCTCGCCCTACTTGCTCGGCATCTCGGGGATCACGCTGCTCACGACGCTGACGTCGACGGTCCTCTACTGGCAGCAGATGCACGTGATCAGCGCACAGATTGCCGATCGTGCAGAGCGTACGGCGCTGTTCGCGAGCATGGACCTCTACACCAACATCCTCTCGCTCGTGGTGCAGGCGTTCGTCACGGGTCAGGTGATGCGACGCGTCGGGCTGGTGTGGGCGCTCGCCGCCGTCCCCGTGGTGAGCGCCGTCGGTTTTCTGGGACTCGCTGTCTCCCCGGTCATCGCGCTGTTCGTGATCTTCCAGGTGATCCGGCGGGCGGCGCATTACGGGCTGGAGCGCCCCGCGCGCGAGGTGCTGTTCACGGTGGTGCCGCGCGAGGAGAAGTACACGTCGAAGGGGTTCATCGACACCGTGGTGTACCGCGGTGGGGATGCGGCGAGCGTGTGGGCGAGCGACGCGCTTGCGCCGCTCATCGGTGCGGCGGGGCTCTCGCTGGCCATGCTGCCGGTCTGCGCGCTGTGGATCGCGGTGAATGTCCGCCTCGCCAGGCGCCATGCGGTGCTGGCCCGCGAGAAGCCGCCCGTGGTAGAGGGGAGCCGGGTCGCGTGAGCTTGTTCTGTGGGTTTTCGGCAGGCTCGACGGACCACGTTGCGTGTCCAGGAGGTGTGCCGTGTCGTTCGTCATCCCCGAGAAGGTGAACATGGCCGACTGGTTCCTCCTCGCTCGATTGCGGGAGGGACTCGGAGACAAGACGGCCATCCTCTGCGGAGAGCGCAGCCTGACCTATGCGGACGTGGCCCGGCTCGCCGCGCGCTTCGCCTACGCCTTGCAGCAGCTCGGGATCGAATCGGAGCAGCGGGTGATGGTGGCCCTCCCGGACATCCCCGAGTTCGCGGGGGCGCTGTTCGGTACCCTGGCCATGGGTGCGGCCGTGGTGATGGTCAACAGCCAGCTCAAGCCGGAGGAGATCGCTTACTTCTACGAGTACACGCGCGCCAAGGTGGTGGTGGTCCACGCCGATCACGTGGAAGCGTTCGCTGGAGCGGCGCGTGATGCCCGACACCTCCGGCGCATCCTCGTGGTGGGCGGCGACGGCGCGTCGTCCCACTCTTCGTTCGAAGCCCTCTCCGAGGGCGCGCCGGCCGTTCCCGAGGTGTTCCCGTCTCACCGCGACGATGCCGCGATCTGGCTCTTCTCGGGTGGCACGACCGGCCGTCCGAAGGCCGTGGCCCAGACGCACGGGGCGTTCGTGAACACCACCGAACTGTATGGCAAGCGGGTGATGGGGTACGCGGCGAGCGACATCACCCTGTCGGTACCGAAGCTCTATTTCGGCTATGCCACGGGGGCGAACCTGCTGTTCCCCTTCTCGGTGGGAGCGACGTCCATCCTGTTCCCGGAGCGGTGTACCGTGGAGGCACTCTTCGAACAGATCCGGCGCTTCCGGCCGACGATCCTGATCAACGTGCCGACGATGGTGAACTACATGGTCTCGCACGAGCAGGCGGCCGCTCAGGATTTCTCGTCCCTGCGGCTCTCGACGTCGGCCGGTGAGGCGCTGCCCGTCGAGCTGTACGAGCGCTGGAAGCGGACCTTCGGCGTGGAGCTGTGCGACGGACTGGGTACGGCGGAGATGTGGCACATCTTCCTGACGAACCGACCCGGGGACGTGCGGCCTGGGACGCTGGGGCGTCCAGTCGGCGGGTTCGACGTGAAGGTGTGCGACGACGAAGGGCGAGAGCTTCCTCCTGGTGAGGTGGGGTGGCTCTGGGTGCGGGGGGCGTCACGGGCCATCGGCTACTGGCACGACCTGGAGAAGACGGGGCGGGCCTTCCGAGGGGAGTGGTACGTGTCCGGAGACATGCTGAGTCGCGACGAGGAGGGGTACTTCACGTACTGCGGTCGTGGCGACGACATGCTCAAGGTGACCGGCAGGTGGCTGGCACCCGCGGAGGTGGAGAACTGCTTGCTTCAGCACGAGGCCGTGAAGGAGTGCGCCGTGGTGGGCGTGACCGACGCGCAGGGGCTCACCAAGCCGCACGCTTACGTGCTGCCTCATGTGCGACGCGCAGGGCTCGCCGAGGAGCTGAAGAGTTTCGTGCGTGAGAAGCTGGAGCCTTTCAAGGCGCCCCGTGAGGTGATCTTCATGGACAGCATGCCGCGCACGCATCTGGGAAAGATCGATCGCGGCAAGCTACGTCAGTCCTGAAGGCGCTCGAACGCAGCGAGCTGCGTCGAACCCAGCGGTGGTGCTACTCCTTGGCCGGCCATTGGCCGGCCAGGGCCGGCCCGAAATGACGGTATTTCTCCTCGATCGCGTCGTTGCGAGCCTCATGGAGGCGTGCTTCTCTCGACGTGGCGAGTGACCTCGCGCCTCGGTCGCGCCCCTCTCGACGGCATGTCGCCGCTCGTCGATCGGCGTGATGGTTTCCCGTTGCTCGTGCTCGGACGTCGAGGCGTGACTTCTACTTGCACCACGTTCCCATGCTCGTGCTCCCCGGGTACACGGCCATCGAGACGCTGCACGAGAGCAGCCAGTCCTTGGTCTACCGCGCGCGACGGGGGAGCGATGGGCAGCGCGTCGTCTTCAAGGTGCTCCACGACGAGTACCCGAGCGCGTCCCGCCTCGCCAGGTTCACGCGGGAATTCGAGATCGCCCGAGCGGTCGCTGGCGACGGAGTGATCGAGGCATTCTCGCTGGAGCGCTACCGCAACACCGCCTTGATCCGATTCGAGGACTTCGGGGGTGAGTCGCTGGGGCGGGTCCTCCGTGCGCGCGCGATGGCTCCCGCCGAGGTGTGTCGCGTGGGGGCGCGGATCGCGGAGATCCTCGAGCGGGTCCACGCATGCCGGGTCATTCACAAGGACGTGAGCCCAGGCAACGTCGTCTACAACGCCGACAGTGGGACGTTGAAGCTCATCGATTTCGGAATCGCGGCCTCTCTCCCTCGCGAGGAGGCGGAGGCGGCGCTTCCGCAGGCACTCGAAGGGACCCTCGCGTACATCGCGCCGGAGCAGACGGGCCGCATGAACCGCGGTGTCGACTGCCGCGCCGATCTGTATTCGCTTGGCGCGACGCTCTATCACCTGTGCACGGGTCGGCCACCCTTTCGATCCGAGGATGCGCTCGAGCTCATTCACGCCCACATTGCGCGCGTTCCGGAGGCTCCTACCGCGCTCGATGCGGCCATCCCGGCGTCGCTCTCGTGCGTTCTCCTGAAGCTTCTGGCGAAGGCAGCCGAGGAGCGATACCAGAGCGCTGCGGGGGTACGGGCGGATCTGCTCCGCTGTCTCGATGGCATCGAGCGTGGTGAGGTCGGCGTCTTCACGCTGGGTCGGCACGATGGCTCCGAGCGTCTGCTGATCCCGGAGCGGCTTTATGGTCGAGAGAGGGTGCTCGAGGAGCTGCTCGCCGCGGTCGAGCGAACCGCGGATGGGGGAAGCGTGGAGCTGGTGCTCCTGCCAGGGGCAGCGGGCGTCGGGAAGTCTTCCCTGATGCTGGAGCTGCAACGGCCGATCGTCGCCAGGCAGGGCCATCACGCGGTGGGGAAATTCGATCAGCTGCGGCGAGACATCCCCAATTCGGCGCTGCTCCAGGGGCTGCGTCAGCTGCTTCGTCAGGTCCTCACGGCAGGAGATACGGAGCTTGCGGCCTACCGGCAGGCGGTCGCGGTGGCGGTCGGCGAGATGGCTGGGGTCGTGCTGGGGGTGCTGCCGGAGGCGGCACCCTTGTTCGAGCGTCCCGGTGCCGTGCCAGTGCCCGAGCTTCCCCCTCTGGAGGCTCAGCGGCGCTTCCATCGCGCCCTCACGGGCTTCATCGGCGCGCTGGTGTCGACACTCCACCCCTTGGTGCTGGTCATCGACGATCTTCACTGGGCCGATGGTGCTTCACTCAAGCTGCTGGAGCACCTCGTGACCAGCGGTGAACTCCACCATACGCTGATCGTGGGGGCGTATCGGGACAACGAGGTGGACGCCGCGCATCCGCTCGCGCTCTTCGTGAGAGCGCTCGAGGCCGTAGGAGCGCCCTTGTCGTCCCTCGAGGTGGAGCCACTTGGCCGAGAGCATGTCGCGGCGCTCGTCGCCGATGCGCTGCACTGCCCGGTGCAGGAGTCTGCACCGCTGGCGAGCTTGTGCGCCGAGAAGACGGCGGGAAACCCTTTCTTCCTGGGGCGCTTCCTGGAGACGCTCCACGCCGAAGGGCTGCTGGGGTTCGATCGCGAGGCGGGCGTGTGGCGCTTCGATCTCGGCGAGATTTTGCGTGTGGGCATCACGGAGAATGTCGTCGAGCTCATGGCCGAGCGGATGCGCAAGCTGCCCGAGGCGAGCCAGGATGCCTTGCGCCTCGCGGCCTGCGTGGGGGGGACATTCGCGCTGTCCACGCTGAGCGTCGTCTCCAGGCGGAGATGCACGGAGGTCGCTCGGGCGCTCTGGCCTGCGCTCGAGGCCGGCGTCATCGTGCCCCTCGACGCTGCCTACAAGTTCGCGGACAGCACCGACGCGTGTGACGTGCGCTATCGCTTTGCGCACGATCGCGTGCAGCAGGCGGCCTACTCCCTCATCGCGCCAGAGGGGCGTGTCGATGCCCACGTGCAGATCGGGCGCCTGCTGAGGGCCGGGCTCGCGAGCAATGGAAAGGCGGAGCGGGGGAAGAAGCTGTTCGAGGTGGTCGGACACCTGAACCTCGGGCGCGTCCGGCTCGAGGTGCAGGAGGAACGGTGCGAGCTGGCGCGGCTCAATCTGGAGGCCGGGCGAAAGGCGTGCGCAGCTGGGGCGTATGAGCAAGCCAGAGGCTTCTTCGACATCGGTCTGGAGCTGCTGGGGGTCCAGGCCTGGGCGGGGCACTATGCCTGGTGGCTCGAGCTGAGCCTGGCGGCTGCATCGACCGCATACCTCACGGGTGACCACGAGCGCATGGAACAGCTCGTTGGTGACGTGCTTCAGTTCGGGGACACATTGCTGGACCGGGTTCGTGCCGAGGAGGTCCGCATCCAGGCCTATGTTCACCAGGGCCGTGAGCAAGACAGCCTGCGCGTCGGGCTGGCGGCACTCGCCTCGCTGGGGGTGAGCTTGCCAGCGCGTCACGGGAGGCTTGCGGCCGGCGTCGCGCTGCTACGCCTCCGGGGCCTCCTCGTCGGGCGTCGCGTCGAGGACTTCGCCGCGTTACCGCCGATGCGGGATCCTGAACGGCTCGCTGCAATGCGCCTGTTCGCGTTGACCTCGGGCCCCGTCTACAACACGGCCGTGGAGCTTGCGCCGTACCACGCGCTGGAGCATCTCCGCTCGACCCTGGACCACGGGAGCGCACCGGAGTCCGTCTCCGCCTACCTCAATGCGGCGTTCCTCTGTGGTGGGGTGCTCGGTGATGTGGGCATGGCCGATCGGCTGGCGCAGCTCGCTTTGCACCTGACGCAGCATGCTGCGCTTCAGCCATTGCGCGCGCGGAGCATTTTCATGGCGCATTGCTTCGTCAGCCCCTGGTGCCGACCCTTGCGCGAGACCCTGGATCCCGCGCTGGAGGGGTATCAGAGCGGGCTCGCTTCCGGCGATCTCGAATATGCGTACTACTGCGCGCTGCTCTTCGTGGGGCACGGCTTTTACGCTGGGCTGCCACTCGAGTCCCTGGATCGTTCGGCGGTCGCTTTCGGTCAGGCGATGCGTCGGATCGGTGATCCCTACGTGCTCCGACGCCTTCAGCTCCTCCAGCAGCCCATCCAGAATCTGATGGGCAAGGCAGTCGATCCGCGCCTCCTGAGTGGTGCCATCTGCTCGGAGGATGAGCTGCTGTCTGCGGCCCGCGCCCGGGGGGATCGCTACACCGAGGCGAGCTTCCACGTCATGAAGCTGATCCTGTGCACGCTGTTCGGCGACCATGCGGAGGCGTTGCGGCATGCAGCGCTGGCCGAGCGAGGGGAGCAGCACATGCTGGCGACCGAGAACGTGGCGCAGCTCCACATTTATCGAGCACTGGCCGAGCTGGGAACTCTCGGTGTGCCGAAGCGAGGGGAGCGCTCACCTTCGCGATGGCTTGCCGCCTCCGTGGCGCCACGTGCCCTGTTGCGGGTCCGAGGTGCCCTCGCGCGCCTGCGTGGATGGGCGCGCCGTGCGCCGTCGAACCACGCTCCCTGGGTGGCTTTGGTCGAGGCGGAGTTCGCGCGGGTGATGGGGGACAGGGGGAGCGCTCGGGCGCACTACGACAAGGCGATGGGGCTTGCGCGAGAGCACGGATCCCTGCTCGTCGAGGCGCTCGCCGGCGAGTATGCGGCGCGATTTTACGTGAGCACGGAGGCTCCCCACCTGGTCGAGGTGTATGCGCGCGAGGCGCACCATGCCTACCAGCGCTGGGGAGCCGAGGCCAAGGCGCGAGAGCTGGAGGTGAGGTACCCGTTCGTGCTGGAGCGCCACGGTGCGGGAAAAGAAGGCTCGCTTTCGGGGCTCAATGGCATGACGTCCACCACGACGACCACGACCAGCAAGCGCGAGGACGAACTCGATCTGGTCAGCTTGCTGAAGGCATCGCAGGCGCTCTCGGGGGAGATCGTGCTCGATGACCTGCTGCGCCGGATGATGCAGACGCTGCTCGAGGCGGCCGGGGCGCGCCGTGGCCTCCTCGTCGTCGATGGGAACAAGGAGGAGGGAAGCCTCGTCGTCGAAGCGGACATTGCTGCTGGTGAGGCCCAGGTGGTGCGCGGGTCCTCCCTGGATGGCCGGAGCGATGTCGCCCTCTCCGTGGTGCGTTACGTGGAGCGAACCCGAGAGACCGTGGTGCTCGCGGATGCGGCGGTGAGTGGGACCTTCCAGCAGGATCCCTCGGTCGTGGCGAGGCGGCTGCGCTCGGTGCTGTGCATGCCCGTCCTCCGTCAGCAGCGGCGTGTCGGGCTGCTGTACCTGGAGAACGGGCTGGCATCGAACGTCTTCACGCCGTCTCGATGCAAGGTGCTGGAGATGCTGGCCGCTCAAGCTGCCATCTCTCTCGAGAATGCACAGCTCTACGAGACGCTGGACAATCGGGTGAAGGCACGCACGCTCGAGCTGAGTGAGGCGCTGGTGTCGCTGCGAGAGGCGCAGCGGCAGCTCGTGCTCCAGGAGAAGCTCGCGTCGCTCGGCATGTTGACGTCGGGTATCGCCCACGAGATCAAGAATCCTCTCAACTTCGTCATCAACTTTGCAGACGTATCCGTCGAGATGATCGACGAGCTGGCAGGACAGGTGGACATGCTCGGCGCCCACGTCGCACCGGACGTCGCCGCATCGTTCTCCGCCCTCACGACGGACCTTCACCAGAATGTGACGAGGATCGGCGAACACGGGCGCCGCGCAGACCGCATCGTCCGAGCGATGCTGGAGCACTCACGCTCTCGCGTTGGAGAGGCGCGGGAGGTCGAGCTCGGCAAGCTGTTGCGGGAGTACACGGCGGCGGCGCTTCAGGCGCAGCCCTCATGCCCGCCGCTCTCGGTTCGCTGGGAGCTCGATCCGAGCCTCCGGTCGGTACGCCTGGTTCCCGAGGAGATCGGGCGGGTGATCTTGAACCTGGTCAGCAATGCCATCTATGCCCTGGAGGCGAGGCGTCGCGCGGAGGGGCCTGACTACACGCCATCCCTCCGGGTGAGCAGCTGTGACCGGGGCGACCAGGTGGAGATCCGCGTCTGTGACAACGGGGGAGGGATCCCGGGCGAGATCCGCGACAAGGTCTTCAACCCGTTCTTCACGACCAAGCCCACGGGCGTGGGTACGGGGCTGGGTCTCTCGATCAGCTACGACATCGTGGTCCAGGGGCACGGGGGGACGATGGCCCTGGAGAGCAAGGAAGGAGAGTTCACCGAACTCACGGTGCGACTTCCGAAGCGGAGACGTTCGTCTCTGGCGTCCTCCTCATCGGCCTCTACCCGTCCGTCTGAGCCTTGCGACCCTCTCGACGGACTTCCTGGCTCCAGTGCCGACACACCGGCATGACACCACAGCCATCACAGCGGGCCGGATCTCGCCGTGAAGGGCAACGCTGCAGCATGCCCAGATGGCAGAGTGCAAAGTCGTACTTCACCGGGTCTTCCGGATCGAACCGTCGCAAGGCGGCGGTGATCTCCTCGGCCGTCTTCCAGTTCGTCGTGCGTCGGTCGGTCAGGCCGATGTTGTAGCCGAGCTTCTGGATGTGCACATCGACGGGGATGATGAGGGCAGCCGGCGGGATCGGCCACATTCCCAGGTCGACTCCATCCGCAGGGCGCGCCATCCAGCGGAGCATCAGGAGCAAGCGCTTGGCCGCGCTACCCTTGCCGGGATCTGCGAGGATGTGGGCCGCGCCGCGCGTGGCGCGATGCTGAAGTCCCCCAGCCACACGGATCCCCTGCGTCCAGGAGGAGAGCGCCTCGCGCAGCGTCCCCGTGCGGCGGAGCGCGTCCGCGAGCGCCTCCCCGAGAGAGCCGGCTTCCCGTTGCATTCGACGGGCTCCCAGGAGCAAGCACACCAGGTCTTCCGCTGTGTAGACGCGGTGCTTCCAGCCGCGCAGGCAGCTCCGGAGGGCCTCAGGGTCCTCTGCGGCGCGGGCGACTTCCGGACCGATGCGGGCGAGGGCGTCTGCGATCTTGGCGCGCAGCGCCTTCACGTTTCCAAAGGCCATCGCCGACGCGAGGAGGGCGACGAGCTCGCGATCCAGGACATCGGCGTACTGGTGAACGAACTCGACGGGATCAGAGGCCCTGCGTTCGTTCACCGGACAGCGCGCGCGGACCTCTTCCAGCGCTCGAAGCAGCCGTTCGTCTCGGGCCGAGCGTCCCATTCCGGCAGACGCTTTACGTCGCGTGATCGCAACCATCTCAGCGAAGAGCGATCTAGCATGGCGTGTTTCGTCAGGTGAAGGCGGCCTTGCAGCTTCCGCGTGGAGGGCGGAGCCCGTCTGGCCACCTTGCGGAGCAACCGAGTCTGTCGGCGTACTCGAAGAGAAGATGGTAGAGATCGGGGGAACGCTGCTGAAGCGGCGTCCTGAATCCACCCGGTAAGGTCAAGTTGATGCTGAAGATCAAAAAGATCGACCACGTGGCCGTGGCCGTGACGGATGTCGACGAGGCCCTCGCACGCTACCGGCAGATCCTGGGCATCGAGGCCACGGACCGCGAGGTCGTTGCCTCGCAGCGCACCGAAGCCGCGCTGCTGCCGCTCGGGGAAACATGTCTGGAGTTGATCTCGCCGAAGGGGAATGAAGGTCTCCAGAAATTCCTGGAGAAGCGTGGACCCGGGCTGCACCACATCGCCATCGAGATCGAGGGGATCGAGGGCGCACTCGCCGCGCTCAAGGCGCTGAACATTCCTCTCATCGACGAGACGCCTCGCATCGGAGCCCGTGGCCACAAGGTCGCTTTTCTGCACCCCAAGGCGACCGGGGGCGTACTCGTGGAGCTGGTCGAGCCGGCGCATGAGGCGCACCCCACCGAGCACGACTGAGCGTCAGAAGATCTCGCTCTTCCGGCGTGGGGGCTCTTTCTCGGTGACCCCTGGCCCGGCGCTTGGCCGTGACGCGGCGCTCGAAGCGGGGGCGGCCGCTGGCTGAATCCCTGGCGCGGCGTGGTGTCGAGCCCTCTCACTCCCTACCCTCTCCGAGGAGACTGGAGCGGGCTTCCCCTGACGGCGTGTGGCTTCGACCGTGGGTTGCTCCGGCTCGTGGTCCTCGTCGATGGCGTCCACCTCTGTGCGTGGCTCTTCCTCCATCTCCGGTCCCCCCAGGAGCTCGACCGCTCTGCCACGCATCGTCAGAGCCGTCCTGTCGGCGGCGTCGGCTTGCTGCTTGGGCCACCATGGCAGGGTCATACCAAGGGCAGCCAGAGCGAGCGCCACCGTCCCAGCGATGATTCCGCGCGGCGCTCGACCCCGGCTCCTTGCCCTGACCTTTCTCCGGAAAACCGGGCGCAGCCGGCCTCTGTCACCTTGAAGGGCGAGCCTGAATGCAATGGCCATCTCCTCGGCGCTGTTGAAGCGATCCGCAGGCTCTTTGGCGAGCGCACGGTAGAACCACTCATCGAGGGCAGCCGGCAGGTCCGGGCGCTGCTCGGATAGAGGTGCGGGGCGCTCCATCAAGAGCTGTCTCAACACCTGTCCCCAGCTCGACGCCCTGAACGGTGCCTGACCCAGCAATGCTTCGTAGGCGATGATTCCGAGCGCCCAGAGGTCGGTGCGGTGGTCCACGGGCAGCGCTTGTGCTTGCTCCGGGCTCATGTAGGACAGCGTCCCCAGCACGGTGCCTTCGCAGGTGCTGCGTGGCCGATCGAGCTGTGTGAGTCCTGGAGCCGCCTTCGCCAGCCCGAAATCGGCGACTTTGACGTGGAGCCGCCCATCTTCGGTATCCATGAGCAGCAGGTTGGATGGCTTCAGATCTCGGTGAAGAATCCCTCGGCCGTGGGCAATCTTGAGTGCCTCGGCGACCTGATCCATCAGCTCCGCGACGAACTCGACGGGCAGCGGTCCCCGTCGCAGCATCTCTTCGCGCAGCGTGAGGCCTTGCACGCGCTCCATGACGAGGTACGAGCCAGCCTCGGGATCATCACCCGCATCGTGGGTCATCACCACGTGGGGCGTCATCTTCCCGAGTCGGAACGCGATCTGGGCCTCCTGCCGGAAGCGCTCGCGCGCCCTGGGGAATTGATCCATGGCGACGGGGAGGAGCAGTTTGATGGCCACCTCGGTCCCGAGCAGCAGGTCGAGGGCTCGCCAGACCTCGCCCATGGAGCCACTCCCGAGAAGGCTCTGCAGTCGATACCTCCCGCCCACGGTGAAGCCGGCGCGGCACGGAGAGGGGCGGAGCGACACGCCATTGCCCCAGGCGCGGCGTGATAGCGCATCGTGACTCTCGGACCCGCCCGGGTTGTCATCGCCCTCGAAGGCAGGTGAGAAAGACGATTGTGTCATAGGTGGGATCGACGGCCGTTCCTTGCTCTCGAATTCGCTACGTGCGCGACCCACGAGGGACCGGGGCCAAGCCCCCGCCGTCCATTGCACGGCGGCTGAGCCACACCCCGGTCCCGTCGTGGGCGCCCTAAGGTCGCCTGGTCACCAGTAGAAGAACACGACCTGATTGTCGGAGAGGACGTCCACCGCCACGATGTCGGACACGTCGATCCAGTTGGCGTTGAGGAAGTGCGAGAGCTCGATCAGGTCGTCGCCGGCGGCGACGGTGATGAGGTTCGAGAGGACGTGCTGCAGGGCGAGCACGTTCACGTTCTGCAGGAGCGACGTCTGATAGAAGTTGAGGATGTCGATGATGTCGCCATTGAGCGCCTTCTCGATGTTCACGAGATAAACGTCCTCGATGTTGACCCACTCGAGCAGCTCGAGCAGCGAGAGCTCGAACGACATGTGCTCCAGCGCGTAGTAGACGCTGCTCGAGTTGCAGCCACAGCTCCACGAGGAAGAAGCCTCGAGTTCCATTGCGCAGCAGTCATTCGCCTGCGCCACGGCGGAAGCGCTGAGCATCATGCTGGCCGCGCTGAGTGCAATGAACCCCTGCTTGATAATGCTCTTCATGGCTCTCTCCTCTTCTGTTATGCGGGCCTGAAAGCCCCCCCGAAGCCAAGTGTTCATAGGTCGAAGCAAACTCACACGTACACGCGGTATGCCCGGCCAGGGACGAGCACACCAGACCGACTACTGGTGGAAGATGACGATCTGGTTCCCGCTGAGCAGATCGACCGATATGATGTCGTGAATGCCGATCGTGTTGGCATTCAGGAACCCTTCCAGTGAGACCAGGTCGTCGCCCGCGGCGACGACGACGAGCTGTGAGAGCACGTGCTGGAGAGCGAGGACATTGAGGTTGTGGAGAATGTCGGTCTGATAGAAGTTGAGGATGTCGATGATATCGCCGTTGAGTGCCTCCTCGACGTTCACCAGGTACACGTGATCGACGATGAGGGTCTCCAGAACGGAGAGCAGCGCCACGTTGTTCACGGTGTTCGATACGGAGTAGTACAGGCTGTCCGCGTTGCAGAAGCACACGGCCGGGTCGCCGAGACATTCCGTCTGGGTGGCTTGAGCCGCCTCAGGGGCGCCACACAGCGCGGTTACGGTTGCGATGGCGAGGAGCGCACGCTTCATGACGCTATTCATCAATGGCTATCTCCTTGTCGAGTTGCGTTGCCCATATTCAATCGTTTGAATGGGTCGCAGGGATTCATAGCCAGAGGTGTGCCGAGGGTCCGAATGTCAGTCGGGTTCGAGCATTATGTTGGTGATTCATCATGTATATGTCTCGGAATGATGGATTGTGTTTCTGTCATAGAGTACGCCGACGTGGATGGAAATTGTCTATGCAATGGCTAGGGCGGATGTGAAGAACGGTGACATTCGCCGCACAGGCTGTGCTCAGGGGATACATCGCAGCGTGCAACGGGAGCGTGCGTCACCCGCCCCGGTCTCCAGCGACCGTCGTGCCGGCTCGTCAGCGCTTCGAAGTGGGCGCAATCCGCACGGGTCGCGGTTGCTCGTCCGTGCTATGGCCTGCGTGAGAGGAGAGGCGAGGAAGGTGTGCGAAACGGTCTTTGTCGCCTCACGTTTTCGCCACGGCCGATAGCGCGGGACTCACTTGTGGACAGCGCGCTCGAGACGCCGCTGTTTCATGGACGTTACAGCGCGAGACGCTGGCGACGGCGAGCATCTGCAGGGAAGCGGCGGACGAAAGCAGCATCGACATGCGTGACGTCTTGCGAGACTCCGGCAGCTCTGCTTTCCCAGACGGCCTGGGCTCGGGATCGAACGACGGCATTCTTCGTCCTGTTCGAGGGAGGTAGCAGGAGGTGATTGCGGGGATGCTCGAGTTCTCGAGCCCCATACTTGCCATTGAAGTGAGCAGTAGCTGCTGGGAGAGAGGCATCACGGAGCAGGTAGTGGCCCGATCTCCTCCAGCGTGTCGCACGCGACGGCATCGCCCCCTTCACACCCTCTGCGCAGATACACGCGCGCTTTCTGCCGGTCTGGAGCAACACCGAGACCATAGTGGTAACAGAGTCCCAGTGCTCGGCACCCGCTTGCCTGTTCCAGAACGCAAGCGCGCCGGAACATGTCTGCTGCGACGTCGAGATCCCGTGCGACCCCCTGCGCGTTCTCATACGCGTATCCAATGTTATGGCAGGCTGCGCCACTGCCGAGGTCACAGGCTTTCTCGAGATAGGCCAGCCCTCGTCGAGCATCGGGAGCAGTTCCCACGCCGTTGAGGGTCATGTACCCGAAGTTGTTGCAGCCCGTGCGCTCACCGAAGTCACATGCTTTGAGGTAGTACCTGAGCGCAGCGGCTGTATCTGGGGGAAGACCGTCACCGAGTTCGTGCTGCCTGCCGAGCTTGGCGCAGGTGAGTCCGTCGTCGCAAGGCGGCTCGGTCCCGGCGATGGCTGGGTCCACCGCAGGGTCGCGCTGGGGCTCATCCTTTGGGTCCTTCAGCGGCCCCGGAAGGGGAGTTGTCGACTCGGTGACCCGCCCTTCCGGGACGGACGTAGGCACCGACGCGACCGGCTGGTGCTCCAGGTTGCTGGAGCAGCCGGTGGGGGTCGCCAGCATGGCTGCTACGGCCAGGAGAGCTTCCGTGGGGAAGCGCAGGCGGGGAGAGAGCCTCCGCATGCGGCAGCATGGTAGGAGACGCAGGAGTGCGGAGGAAGGGACGAGCTGCACCGCCTGTGATGGAGAACGGTCTGCGGCTGCAGACGTAGCTGCCCTCACCGGGGAGGAGGAGGGGAGGAAGTGCCAGGTGGCGTGGTGTCGACGGGGGAGGCGGAACGCTGGCGCAGAGAGGCCAGGTTCAGGGGAGCTTGCTCATGAGCTGCTCGGTCAGCTTCGGCTGGTCGATCTTCCCGAACCAGATGCTCCAGATGCCCTTCATGAAGTCGACGCCAGCGACGGTCGCGGTCCCACCGCCATCGACTTTGATGGTCGTCGCTTTCTTCTCTGCGCTGTAGCTGAAGGTGACGTGCGACTTTTCCTTGAGCTCGTTGGTCATTGCTCCGAGGAACTTGTCGATATTGGCCTTGTTCGTATAGCCGTTCAGCGCGAGAGAGTCTTTGAGGGCATTCTGCATTTTCTCGCGATCGACGTCGCGCATCAACGTCAGCACGAACTTCTTGTCCACGTCGGCATCGATGAGAGCCTGCTTCGACTTCGCCGAGGGCAGCTCCTTGATGTGGTGGCTGATTCGGTAAACATTGACGCTGATGAAGGCGATGCTTTTCTCGCGGATCCCTTCACCCGTCTTGTAATAGCCGTCAGCCCCCGGGTCGAGCGCCCATAGGTTCGTCACTGCGAGCAGCAGAGCGGTGAGGGCGGGAACGAGAAGAGCGAGCTTATTTCTTACGGTTTTCATTCGGGTTCACCTCTGCCGGCCCCGCCGGTGTGAAGGTACGTTGGAGGATGGTCGGCAGGCACGGAGAGGCTCCCGCATCCACCGAGAGAAGTTCGAATCTAACTCGGTGACGAGCGAAGCGGAAGCAAGCTCTGTGTCGACGAACCTGTCGAGCAGGAAACCGTACTTCGATGTCTTCGAGCCGTCGTGATGCGGCGACACGCCCTGAGGGCGCAGCAGGGCAGCGTGCAAAACCTCGGAGAACCAAGGGGTTTCTGGAGGGGTGACGGAGCTGTTGTTGGATTCGGCTCGACCCGTGAGGCGTCGGATTGCGCAGTGCGGCAAGACGAAACGCGGTGGGTCATTTTGCCCCAAGCACGAAATCGTCATCTCGCCGCTCATTGATGACGCCTTCGAAGCGAGCTTCCTGACAAGCCGAGTCCGGGAATCTCAAAGGGCCTCGGCCCCCTCGTGAGGCCGTTCCGCGCGCCAGATCAGGTCTCGTGTCCCATGCGCAGAGTCAGAGAGGCCAGACTCGCTTCAGAGTCCAGAAGCCGTGAGGCACTATCTGAATGAATGATGTACAGAGATGCCGGGAGGGCACCAGAGCAAGAGACGTCGTTCTCGGCTCATGGCTCTCGGTAAAAGCGTGGTACGCGCCTCGAGATGCTCGTCAGCACTTCCCAGGAGATGGTGCCCGAGAGGTCGGCCATTTCAACGGCCGTGATGCTCGCTTGCCCCAAAGAGCCTTCCTGCGAGCCAAGAAACACGACCTCATCACCAATCTTTGCGCAAGGGACGTCGGTGACGTCGATCACGGTCAAGTCCATTGAAATGGTTCCCGCGATCGCGGCCCGCTTGCCGTGAACGAGGACGCTGCCGCGATTGGACAGATTGCGACTCAAGCCGTCGGCGTAACCCATTGGCACGGTGGCCACCATGCTCGGTCGAGTCGCCTTCCACGTGTATCCATAGCCAACGCAATGCCCCTCTTCGATCTTGCGAATGGCGACGATCTCACTTCGTACGCTCATCACGGGGCGCAGTTCGGGGGCGAGGCCGACGCGTGGTTCCAGCCCGAAAAGGGCGATGCCTGGTCGAACCATGTCCAGCCTGGACGCCGGGAGCCGGAACAGCGCGGCGCTGTTGGCGGCGTGGCGCAGCGTGGGGGTGAGGCCTGCGGCCCGAACGCGACGCTCTATTTCCATGAACCGAGAGAGCTGTTCGTTCGTTGCATGCAGATCGTCTGCGTCTGCGCAGGCCAGGTGGGTCATCAAGCCCTGCAGACGAATCATCGGAGTCCGAGCGATTGCGTCGAGTACGTCCTGGAACTCGGAGGAGTCGACGCCGAGGCGGCCCATGCCGGTATCGGCCTTCAGGTGGACATCGACCCCCTTGGATCCTCTGTAGCTCGCTATCGCAGCCAGTTTTTCGACCTGAGCGGCGCTGTAGATGACTGGCGTGAGGTTCCGCGCGATGAGCTCCTCCATCCCATCATTTCGCAAGCCGTAGTACCCGCCCATGACGAGGATGGGGATCCGAATTCCAGCTTCGCGCAGCTCGACGGCCTCTTCCAGGAGCGCCACGCACAGGCCGGTGATCCCTGCTCGCTCCAAGGTGCGCGCGACCGCTGGCGCACCGTGCCCGTAAGCGTCGGCCTTGAGCACCCCCCAGATTTGCGGATGGCTGGTTCGAGGTTGGCTCGCCTGAATGCTCCGTGAGAGAACGTTCAGGTTGTGTCGCAGGCTCGCCAGGTTGATCTCGGCCCGGGTGGGGCGTATCGCAGAGGCGGGGGCAGCGCGGCGGGGGTAGAGTACGCGCACCATCGATGAGCCATCTCCTGGCGGCGAGACCCGTTCGCGTTCCTGTGAGTGTGGATCAGCGTCTGCGTTGGCGAACACGGATGCCATCGACGTCGCCGATAGACTGAAGCCTGAGCCACGGTCAAGATAATGAAGTGCCCGTCGGACGCTCCCAGCTGCGCCTGCCTGGTCCGACTGTGAGGAGCCTGGAGCGGCGAACGATGCCAGAAGAGCTGGCGAAGGGAGACTCCGGCTCACCAGGGGAGTCCGGTGATAGGGGGCATATACTGCCTGGCTGTTCGCGTGAGATGGATGCCAGCGAGCTGAGCAACAACCTGCGCTGCGCCTGACGACGCGCCTCAACGGCTCACGAGCCGTATCCCGAGCACCCGTGGCGTCGTCACTGGCCTGGTGACCTCGATGACGCGCTTCAGGGGTTCACCCGCTGTATCGGCTGTGTCGCCTCAGGGGGGGTCCACTCTTCCTCATCGAAGTTGCTCGCCCGAACCAGCTGCCGCTGCCGAATGGCCGCATACTCGACGCGATCGCGAGTCTGACCAAACGTGTAGTAGGTGGACCATTCTTCCCAGCAAGCGCGCCGAATCGTGGGCTTCACGTCTGCCATCGAGTCCAACGCCATGCAGTGCTCGAATCGCACGTCGCCTTCGTAAACGGCGTTCAGGCTGGCACCGCATCCGCCGGTGGTGAGAAGCGCGAGCAGCCCACTGCCCAGCCTGGTCCAGACCGTCACACGGGCTCCTTCGACCTGTGGTGCAACTTGCATCCAAGGTCGACGCACCGGACGCTGGAGGAGGTCCCGCGAGACCGTGGCCATCGAGGAGGGAGCATCTTGGTTGCGCTCCCGATGCAGATGCCGTAGAGAGCGCCTCTCCTCGTAGCCTGCGGCACGCCCGGAGGCTATCACATCGCAAGGAGCCACCATGTTTCTAATGCTGTCCAAAGGCCCTCGTAAGACGACGCGCTCCAAGTCCAACCGCAATCGCGCGAAGTTCAAGGCCAAGAATCGTGGGCGCCGGAACCGCGTCTACGGCCGTACCTGATCGGTAGGGGTCGAACCAGGGCCCCTCGAAACGAGCCGCACGCATGACAGTTCCTGAGAGGCGGCCTGCTTGTCGGGTCGCATCCAGCTGTGCTGTCGGCTGAGGGCGGCGAACGGTTCATAATGGGCGAACAGCGGCTGACGGAGCCCCGCCGGCAGGAGCCGGTATCGGGGATTGCTCTCCCGAGGTCGCCAGTCGCCCCTCTCGAAGTTGGTCAAGCCAAGGGAACTCCTGATGGTTCTCTTCGGCCCAGCCTTGACAACAACTGCATGGATCGCCATAACCGGCGCTCCGCATCCTCAGTACGGCGCGTAACAGTCTTCTCGGTGGGCGAGCAAGACGGCCGCGGGGAGCGGAGACACACAGACGAGTCATCGATGCCCAAGATGAAAACCAACCGAGCCGCTGCGAAGCGGTTCCGGGTCACTGGCTCCGGTCGTATCCGCCGCAGCAAGGGTGGTCTCAACCACTGCATGCAGGAAAAGAGCAAGAAGCGCCTCCGCCGTCTTCGCAAGAACGACACCGTGGACAAGGCGATGGAGAAGCGCGTCAAGCTCCTTCTCCCCTACGGCTGATAGCGAGCGAGAGGTAACAGCATGCCGCGCGTAAAAAGAGGGTTCAAAGCTCGCCGCCGTCGCAACCGCGTCCTGAACCAGACCGAAGGGTACTTCCTGGGCCGGAAGAACCGCTTTCGCCAGGCGGTCGAAGTCCTGCGCCACGCTTGGGAGTACGGCTACATCAGCCGTAAGCTGAAGAAGCGCGATTTCCGGCGTCTGTGGATTGCTCGTATCAATGCAGCCGCCCGGCTCAATGGTACGACCTACTCGCGTCTGGTGAACGGGCTGAAGAATGCAGGCATCCTCCTCGATCGGAAGATCCTGTCCGAGCTCGCGATTCACGAGCCCAAGGCATTCACGCTCGTAACTCAGGCTGCTGCAGCTCCGCGCTCCTGAAGCACTCGGTACTACATTGAGCGATTCGATCGACCCCGTGAGCGCGCTCGAGGCAGCTCTTGCAAAGCTGCGGGGTCGAGTCCGCGAAGTGTTTGCGGCTTCCGAGAATGATGTCGTGCTCCGCGAAGAGCACGCGAAGATTCTCGGAAAGAAGGGCGAACTGGCCAGCATCATGGCGATGATGCGGCAGGTCCCACCGAAAGAACGGGCTGCGGTTGGCGCTCAGGTAAATCTCCTCCGAGAGGAAATCGAGGCCACCTTTTCCGAGCGGCTGACAAGGCTGGCGCGCGCTCGGAGAGAGGAAGAACTGCGCCAGAGACCATTTGATCTGACATTGCCCGGTCGTCTCAGCGGAGGACGGGGGCACCTTCATCCCATCACGCAGGTCACCGACGAACTGATTGGGATCTTCCGGGACCTCGGGTTTGCAGCCGTCGACGGGCGCGACATCGAGCTGGAAGAGAACAACTTCACCAAGCTCGCCTTTCCGCCCGACCATCCAGCCACGGACATGCAGGACAGCTTCTGGGTCCGCGCAGGAACCCTCCTGCGCACTCATACGAGCAACGTCCAGGTCCGGGAGATGACGCGGCCCGACGTCAAGCTGCCGCTCGCCGTGGTGAGCGCGGGGCGGGTCTATCGGCGGGATGACGACATTACCCACTCACCCATGTTCCATCAGATCGAGGGGTTCCTCATCGATGAGCGGGTGAGCATGGCCGAACTCAAGGGTGTGCTGACTGCCTTCGCAGAGAGGCTCTACGGCCCGAAGGCGCGCATCCGATTCCGGCCCAGCTATTTTCCGTTCGTCGAGCCTGGCGCCGAGGCCGATGTCGGATGTGTGTTCTGTCTCAAATCCGACGGTACCTCTGCGGGGTGCCGAGTTTGTAAGTACACCGGCTGGATCGAGATCCTGGGATGCGGGATGATTCACCCGGAAGTTTTCCGCCAGTGTGGACTGGATGGCGAGAAGTACTCGGGATTTGCGTTCGGCATGGGGATCGAACGGGTGGCGATGCTTCGCTACGGCATCCCGAACATTCGAACCATGTTCGAGAACGATCCTCGTTTTCTGGCAGACTTCTGAGACCAGCGAACGCCTTTAGGCTCTGACATAAATGTCGGAGTGGTGAGTACTAATTACTCACCTGGCATGCGCTAATTCCGCACCCTGCATCTCACTCCCCGTGGAACTTTTGCGCCCTGATGTGGGCGAAGGAAGGGGGAGGGCGGAGCTGTCAGTTCAAGAGTGGATCGAACACTCCCCTCCGTCGAGGGAAGAGTCATCGTCCTGGCCTGACGAAACGGCGTCAGCTTACCCCCGTCCAGCTCCCGCGAAAGCAGCAGGGTACAGACGACAGGTGAGCGCCATCGAGCAGCGCTTGTCGGGCTGGATTGAGCGCCAGTTCGACCTAGTCCTCGCTGGTTAGCGCGCTTGGTCGCTTGTGCGTCGACGGTTGCTCCGACAAACTTCAGGAACTGACCGCAAATTCCCCAAACATGCTTCGGCGGGCCAAAGCAGAGCAAAGCGCTGGGATGGCCAACGGTCGACTCCCGTTGGCTGCTCTTCTCCTGACCGACTCGACCGGTTGAGCGTTTCGAACCCCTGTAAGGGGACGAGCCGAGTCGTCGCGTAATAACGCTGGCGGGACCCTGTGTACTTTAACCTACATGGCTTAAAGGAAACACAAGGTAACGATGGCATCTTTTTTGCACAGAAGAGACCATGGTTCTTGCCGGACCGAAGGTCTCTGCGAACTGTGTGGGGCTAGAACGTATCGGCGGGAATCAAAATAGCGTTCGAGCAGTTACGGTTGGTACTGGCCATCTGTTGGGAATGACAGCAGCAGGGATCAGGCTGCATCGTCGCAGGCAAGCTGCCTGTTCCACTTATTGCAGTGAGGAATTCGAGACCGGGACCAAACATGCTGCGGCCATCCAGTTCCATATTGTAGCCGATGGGAACTGAAGGTCGCACCGAAGGATAAGATGAGCACGTCGACAGCCCGCCGTCCAGAAGCATCACGTATCAGCACGAAACCCTCTCAGAGGACTTCACCGCGGCGTGTGGCATCGAAGCACGGTGCTGGACCGGCGGTTGCGTCCCGACGTCCGGTCTCACGCGTGCCGGGAGCCGCTAGCACCGAAGGAGCCGCCATGAGGAAGATGAACAGTACCGCAGCGAAGGGGGACTCTTTTGTGCCGGCTCATGGGACTGCAAAGGGGCTCGGCACGATGAACTTGCTGGAAGATGATCAGGCCGAAGAGACCTCTATCCGAGCGCGTTCTGCCGAGTTCATCGATGAAGAGCCGGCGGCAGAGTTTCTCGACCTCGATATCGGTCCCCTGGATCGTGCGCAGGCGCCAGAGCGAGGGGGGCGACTCGAACGTGAACTGAGAGATGTGGAGGATGGCGGCGGCGATTCCATGCTCGCGCGGTACTTCCGTGACATGGCGTTGCACCCTGTCATGGGACCGGACGAGGAGCTCGACGCTGCGCGTGGAGTGGAGCGGACGGAGATCGACCACTGGGTAGCGCTTCTCTCTCATCTCCCTGCGGCCGAGTACATCCTGGAAGATATCGCTAGAGATGTCGCCAAGGCTGGCGAGGATGAGATCAAAGCCCCTCAGATTGCCGAGCTTCTCAAGCTCGTCAAGCTGGCGCACAAGCAGAAGGGCGGCAAGCTGATCGCGGAGCAAGCTCGGGCATGGACTGAGCTGACCGAAGAGCTTGCCGGCGTCATTCGACTCCCCGACTCAGACCGCCTGTGGATGGCGGGCGCCTTCACGACAGCTCGTGATCTCGTCCGCGAGTTCGACTTCGATGACGATGTGAGCGACCCCGAGGAAGCTCGTGTGGTGCGGCCTCGGCTGGAGAGCAGCCCGGAATACCAGGCCTACCTCGATCTCATCGAACGAACGTTTCAAGCGCAGCATTCGGCGAAGAACAAATTCGTCAAAGCGAATCTACGCCTCGTCGTCTCGATTGCTCGCCGGTACAACCGCGGGAGACTGCCGCTCATTGACCTGATCCAGGAGGGAAATATCGGCCTCATGAAGGCGGTCGAGCGGTTCGATCACAACCGCGGATTCCGCTTCTCCACGTACGCCTCCTGGTGGATCAGGCATGCGATCAGCCGTGCGCTTGCCGATAAGGGGCGCGCTGTGCGTATTCCTGTCCACATGCTCGACACTTATAATCGTGTCGCGCGGGCGACTCAGGCCATCATCGCGAGGACAGGGAAAGAGCCGACGATCGAGGAACTCGAACGAGAGACGGGGATTCCTCGGGAGAAGCTCGACAAGGTCAAAGACTTCTACGCTGAGACCCCCTTCTCGCTCGATCGGCCCGTCGGTGACGAGGATGGAAGGAAGTTCATCGACTTCCTCCAGGAAGAGAATGCCCTCTCTCCCTTCGATCACCTCGCCAACCGAAAGTGGAGCGACGAGGTTCGTCGATTGCTGACGACGCTGACGCCAATCGAGTCCCGGATCATTCGGTGGCGCTTTGGGCTGGATGACGAAGATGAGCTGACGCTGAAGGAGATTGGCGACAAGTACAACCTCTCGAGAGAGCGCATCCGGCAGCTTCAGGAGCAAGCACTCGGCAAGATCCGGAAGCAGATGCGTGACTACTCGCCCTGAGCTCTGACACGCCCCCCCGTCACGGGGTGACAGAGCCCTCCAGAGCCCTCTCCTTGATGCCATTCAGGGAGAGGGATCTGCTTTTTGTGGTAACGCGAGGTCTGGGCGATGTGACGACGTCATCGCCAGTCGTCATTTTCTCGAGAGCCGACCTCATTCAACTGGCCTGACGAGCCGAGCCTCCTGTGCGGCGCTCTCGGCCAGCCAAGCGAATTACCCCCGTGTCACAGGGATCATCCTGCCAGTTCCAATGGCGCGATCGCTCACCTTGAGGATGATGCCTGTCTGCCAGCGCTTGTGCTCCGCAAGACGAACCTGTTGCGCAAGCCTTTGTTCCTCCTCCTCGTGCTCGTCGCCCGCTCGGGGTCTTGTCTGAAGGATGGACTCCACTGCCGGCGCGACCCGTGAGTAGTCGAATGGATCTACCTGATGCTCTCGCAGCTCGGCTGTGGGCGGGCGCTCCAGAATGAACCTCGGGATGAGCCCTCGACCGTCGTCGAAATGGCGAGCCACGGAATAGACGTCGAGCTTGGTGAGATCCCCGATGACGCACAGCGTCCCTGCCATGTCCCCATAGAGCGTTCCATAGCCGAGCGCGAGTTCGGTCTTGTTGCTGCTGTTGAGCAGCATCCCCCCTCTTCGATTGACATAGGCCATCAGCACCATGGCTCGAAGCCGCGCTTGCACATTCTCCAGCGTGGTATCGGTTGATGGCGCCCTCTGGAGGAGTGGGCTGAGCGCGGTCTCGGCGGCAGCGTGGAGGGTCTCGATGGGCGTGACCTCGAAGCTCACGCCCAGGTTGGTGGCGAGCCTGCGGGCAGCTTCCGTCGACCGTGGATCGGTGTGGCGCGACGGGAGAGCGACCGCCGTCACCGCAGAAGCTCCCAGCGCTTCGGTTGCGAGGCACGCGACGAGCGCTGAATCGATGCCCCCCGAGAGACCGACATAGACGCGGTGTACGCGGTTCTTGCGAGCGAAGTCGCGAATTCCCAGAACGAGGGCTGCTCGCAGCTCGGCTTCTCGCGGGGGGGCCGGGGGCAAGCGCACCTCTTCGGGTGCGGCTTTCAAGTCGATGACTTCGACGCGCTCCTCGAACGCGGCGAGCATGGAGATGCAGCGCCCGTCCTCGTCGAGCACGAAGCTGCGACCGTCGAAGATCAGCTCATCCTGCGCCCCGACAGCGTTGACGTAGACCACCGCGGCCGGACCGACATCCGGGTGTGCCCGTTGCGCGCGTCGAGCATGGTGGAGACGTGCCGACAGAGCCGCGGGGCGGTAGGGCGAGGCTGACGCGCAGACGAGGAGACGAGCCCCCTGCTGCCGGAGATCCAGGCCTGGGTCGTCGGGATAGTTCTCCGACCAGAGATCCTCGCAGAGGAGCGGCCCTATCGGAACGCCATCGACATGTGCAGGGGAAGAGGGGGGAGCCGGCGCGAACCAGCGAGGCTCATGGAAGACGTCGTACCCGGGCAACAAGCGCTTGCCGAAGTAACCCGCGATCTTGCCTGCCTCGAGCAGGGCGAGCGCATTGTGGAGTAGCGGAGGGCCACCGTAGCGCAAGCGGGTGAAGCTGCCTGGCTCCCGGGGACCTGGGGGGGTCGAACTCCCATCGACAGACCGGCCCCCCGTGCATGCATGTCGAGAAGCCGCCTGGGTGGAGGCCACCCGCACCACGGTCCCCACCAGGACGGGGGGGCACGTCGCAAGCTTCTCGGCGAGCCCGTGCGTCGCCGCGACCACGGCGTCTACGAAGTCCTCATCATCCAGCAGATCACGAGGCGGCACCCCGGGCAGCACCAGCTCGGGGAACACACATAGCTGAGCACCCGCATCACGCGCGGCGCGTACGGCGGCGAGAATGCGTGCGGTGTTGCCGGTGAGATCACCGACGCGCGTGTCGATCTGACAGAGGCCAACTCTCACCGGAGTTCTGTCGCAATGGCGCCAAGCAGGTTCAACGCGGAGATGACGCTGTCTCGTGCGAGGCAGACATCATCACCCAGCATGAAGGTGCGGTAGCCGAGGGTCATCAAGAAGGCCGCGTCGCTGATGTCCGCGCAATCCGGCACGGGCCCGCGCGAGAGCGAGTTGAAAAGCCGACTCGCCACGATGGCCTCTGGATCGGCAGCCAGGACATCACGGAGAGCGCCGAGGATGCGATGAGGTCGGACCACCTCCACGTAGAGATCTCCCCGAGCGGCCATCAACCGACGAATCGAAGAACGCTGTCGCTCCTTCCCCAAGCCGGAGCCCTTCGCTGGCGCGATTTCTGGAGCTGCCTTCGAGAGCCCTCGCCCATGATGCGCTCCCATGCGTCGGGCAAAGTCGACACCGCGAGGAGATTCGATCTTGAGGATCACCTCGGCGCCAGGGAGCGCCGCCTCGACCTCCGCGGCATCCTCATCGCGCTCCACGAAGGAGAGCATGACACCCCGGAGGCCGAGCTCACGCATGGCAGCGAGGTAGGCCCGGTCGGAGTCGGTCAGCGTGCCCTCTATTTCGAGGGATGGGTCGACGATATTGACGGACTCACCGGGGCCGACGAGGCGTCGAGGGCCGTCCTCCAGGATCAGCCTGTCGCCGTCGACGGCGACGATGCGGGCGTGCTCCCGACCGTCCCCGAAGAAGGCCAGGGCTGGGACATCGACCCGAACCGGGTGGCTGACGCGCACCTCGGTGAAGGGTGGAATGGCGGCCCGCACCACGCGGAGCTGTCGCGCTTTGAGGTCCACCCAGAGGGGCACCTCGAGAGAGGCGAGGCGGGAAAGCACGCCGCTGGGAGGGCCGGCGATGGGCATGACGGTGTTCAGCCGGATGCCAGCGCACAGAGGGTGTCGCGCGACTTCCTCCGCAAACGGCGCGTAAGGAGGCAACGTGACGATCGCGCGGATGTCCCTCATTATCGAAGTGGTACGCGGATGGTCGTAGTGCAGAAGCTGCACGTCAGGCGTGATGACTTGCTGTCGGGCAATGGAGCATTGCAGTGCGGGCAGAGAAGCGCCCGGGGCTCACGCGCCTCCTCGATTGCGCTCTCCAGCGCGCTCACACGCTGCTCGAGTTCACTTACCTTGATGCCGTCTTGCCGGGCCGTCATGTTGATCTTGAAATCGTCGAAGTGACCCCAGCTTCGCGCAATGAGGCCCATCGCGTAATCGACGGCGCGCTGCTCGTCATCCATGTGCACGATCTGCTGAGCCCCGATGGCCTTGCCCCATTGCTGATCGATCTCGTCTCCCCGTTTCCCCCCGGGGCGCCGAAGAAACCAGGCGTTCCAGGTGCGGCAGACCTCACGCCAGGCAGCGAGCGCATCGACCGACTGCGCAGGCCCCTCACCCAGGACATGCTCGATTTCCTTCTCGAAGACCTCGAGGTGCATTGGCGCGTCCCCGAAAACGATCAGGAAAGGCCGCTCGGCATTGGGCACCTGGACGTACGTGTTGACCCAGTAGGCGAAGAGGCCATATCCCTCGGGGATGTCGCCACCACCACCCTCGCCGTACAGCGCAGCGAGCTGGGTCTCCAGATCGAAGCCCCGTGCGAAGTGAGTGACCTGCAGTGGCCAGCGATCGCTGCGCGCATCGCCGATGGCCGCGAAGCAGATCTCCAGCTCGTCTCGATACTGGGACAGCGTCTGGTACAGCAAGGGAAGCCGATCGAAGATCTCGGCTGGCCAGCGCTGCATCGAGCCTGTGACGTCGACCGCAACGATGAGCGGCGTCTTCGAGTGGGATGTGACCCGTTTTCGAGGTGTGGCGAGCTGTTCGTTCGGCGCGTGACGTGACCCGTAGGTACGCGGCCCATGGGCGTCAGCGCGGGCGGCGTCGGCGGCACGCTCTTTTTTGGCCGCGGGAGAGTACGCATAGGCGTCCGGCTTCGCCCAGTCGCTCGTATCGTCACCCCAAGAGTACATCGCTTTCCTCCTCACGTGCCGCCACGGAGCGGCGTGTGCACATCAGCTCACGAGCCAGCATCCTTCGCATTCAGGAGCTCGGCTCCGAACTCGGACCGCAAACGCTCGACGAGCCCGTGCTCCTCCAGGTAGTGCTCCACCTCGGCAGGCACCAGCGAGCGCCACGCATCGCCTCGTGCCATCGCCACCCGGACCATCGTCCCATCGACGCGAACGCGAAGTTCCGGTGGGACGAGATGCACAGGGTGCAGGATGGGATAATCCTCGATGAGCAGGCTGCGGACGTAGCCATTCGCTGTGACGAACAGATCGATGGCACCGAGCATCTCCTTGACCATCTGGCGCCAGCGAGGACCATCATCGAGGTCGGGGACGTCGATGACGCGGTAGTTGCAGTGCCCTCGCAGCACCAGCTGGATCATGGTGGCGCTCTCGCTCGAGGTGAAGGGGTTCCGCGCATTGTAGCGGTTGGAACTACCGATCCCGATCAACACCTCATCCGCACGCTCCACGAGCGACCCGAGCACGGCGGCATGCCCCGCATGGACGGGTTTCCACCGAGCGATGATGGCCAGGCGCCCTACATGACTCGGGATGGCGGGGAGCACACGCCTCGTCTACTTCAACTCACGAGGGAGAGGCGCAGAAGCAGGATCCTGCCAGGTCGATGCACGTTGCACGGCCGGTGCGCCCGGATCGGCGCAGCAGCGGAAGCCTTGCTGGTAGAATGTGTGGTTCTCGTCGTGAGACCGCGTTGCTGGGCGACATCGCGTGCGCACCGGACCCCAGTAGCCTCCCTTGAGGATGGAGGGCCGCTCACCGTCTCTCGATGACCGCGTCCATTCATCGACGTTGCCGGTCATGTCGTAGACGCCGAAAGGACTGCGGCAGCGCGGCTGAGCGCCCGAGGGGAGCCCTTGCCAGAGCCGATCCACCTCCGCCATGGCCGGGAGAGCGCTGCGCGATTGGAAGGCGCTCTCGTGGAAGGCGCGCCACTTCTGATCGACGATGCACGCCTCGGGTTCACGCACGTAGCCGTAGGGGTAGGGCATCGCCTCTTCCCCTTCGCAGGCGAACGTCCACTCGGACTCGGTGCACAGACGCTTGCCTTCCTCCGCGCAGAGATCCTTCGCCTCGTACCAGGACACCATGATCCACGGGTGCTCCCCCTTCTGGTTCGGGTACTCGAAGCGATCGATGCAGTAGCTCATCTGCCGCGTGGGCAGGTTCTGGGAAACCTTGAGCCACTTCTCGCGATCGAACTCGCCGCACCGCTCGGGGTACTCGCGGTTGATCCAGCGCTTGCAGGTCGTCTTCTGCAGCTCCTCGATCGAGCTGCCGTCGTATTGAGCGTTGGGAGAGGCATCGATCTTCATCTGCCCCTTCACTTCGACCATACCGCTCTGGCATGCCCCCCGGTTGTTCTCGAGCTGATCCGTCGTCTCGCGGCTCTCGGAAGGTGAGCCGATGATCTGCCAGTGCCGGTCTCGCTTGAGCTGCCACTGGAAGCGCAACTTGTCTGGCGCTGCGCCCTTGATGGCCCCCTTGGCAAGGTCGAGCGAGGGCAGGTCGCCGGAGAGCCCGGAGCGGTAAACGAACGTGGCGAGCGTGGCTGCGCCGAGCGTGAATCCGACCGCCAAGGCGACCCGGGTGGACATCGACCGCGATCGTGAGCGCCTCTCACCAGCCGGGCCAAGATTCAGCATAACGTTCCCACATCAGTGTACGTCGATGAGCGGAGAAATGCTTGCGCCTCGAGCGCATACCGCACGCCTGCGACGCGTGACTTCTTTCGTGGACGCGAACCCCGAGGACGACCTTGACGCACGCCCTCCTGCTGCCGCCTCGCGTCAATCGGCAAAGCGCCGTAGCGGCGTAGCGCCAATGCCAACCGAGGGCATGCCGTCCAGAAAGGGAACCGTCGTGGAGCTGAGGCCTCGTCGCGGGATGACGCCCCTCAGGACGTCACACCATCGCGGGTCAGCGGGCGGGGGCGCCGGCGCTCGCTTTCGCCTCCGCCTCTTCCCACGCCGTCACCATCCGTTCCCGGTCCTCCCCGCGCGCCGACGACAGATCGCGTTGCTCGCCCGGGTCCGTGTCCAGGTCGAAGAGCAGGTGACGATTCCGCTTTTTGCGCTCCACCACCACCAGCTTGAGGGGCCAATCAATCAGGGCACCCCGACGGCCTCCGCGCACGTAGACGGGGCTCCGCTGAACGGACAGGTCCCCCTGAGCCACGGCGAGCAGAGAGCTCCCCTCGATGCCCTTCGCCTCCGCCTGCGCAGCCGCGATCTCCAGGATCGTCGGAGCGATGTCCACCGTGCTCACCGGGGTCTTGTAGCGTTGACCCCCCGCGCTCGCACCGGTGTCCCCTTCGGCCGCTGCAGGAGCCGTTCTGGCATGACCAGGGGGCAGGACGATCACGAGAGGAACCCGGATGGCCTCCTCGTAGACCTCCACACCATGCCCTGACACATCGTGTTCCCCCAGCGCCTCTCCGTGCGACCCGTGCACGATGATGGCGGTCTTCCGCGCCCGAGGCCCGGTCGTGATGGCCTCGACCAGCGCGCCTACCTGCTGATCTACATAAGCAATCTCGCCATCGTAGGTGGCGGCTGGCCCCTTGCCGAAGCGAATGCCCCGGTGCTCCACGTAGCGATCGTGGGCGTCGAAGAGGTGGACCCAGAGGAAGAGTGGCTCGGTGCGCTTCGCGAACGCCTCGAGGATGTGCGTCGCCCGTCGCACTGCGTGCTGCCCCGTGACCTCGCGCTCGGGGTGCGCGTCGCGGAAGGCTTCCTCGAAACGATCGAAGCCCTGAGCGAAACCGCGCTCCTCGCTGATCCAGGTGAACGAGCTGACGGCCCCGGTGACGTAACCGGCGCGCTTCAGCCGCTCCGCCACCGAATCATTCTCCGCAAACAGCGTGGGCCACTCCCGCCGGTCACGGGCGACGCTGCTCAGACGCCGGCCCATCACCAGCGGTGCGATGGCCCGCTGCGTGTCACTCCCCGGCGCATAAGCGCGCTCGAACAGAACGCCCCGCGAGGCGAGTTCCTTGAGCCGGGGTGTCGTATCGCGCTCGTAGCCGTAAGCCGACGTGTGGTCCGCGCGGACCGTATCCAGCGTGACTAGAACGATGTCGGGTCGATCCCCGGCCGTCCCCGCCCCTCCGGACGGCGACGCCGCGCCGGGTCCCTTCGTCAGCGCAGGGACCCCGTCGAGCACCGCGGTCGCTGCGGCGGTCGGCGTGACGGCGGCGAGGCGGAGCGGCGCTTCGTGCTCCGGATCGATCCCATCGCAGTCCTGATCGATCCCATCTCCCGGGATCTCGAGGGCGCTCGGGTGTCGGCTCGAGTCTCCCTCATCGCAGTCGTGGCCCCCGAAATGCGCCCCTTCACCGTCCCCGTCACGATCGGTCCAGCGCTCCAGCGCGCCGAGCAACGTGGCCGCCAGACCGCCACCTGCCCGCACCGCGCGCCCGAGCGGTGGCGACGACTCCAGGCGCGCCGCGGCCGAGATCAGCACGAGCGCTGCCGCTGGAACGCCAGCGAGACGCGCAGCCCGCCGCGTCCCTGCGTTGAGGGCGAGGCTCGCCACGAGCGCCGTCGCCACGAGCGCGATGGCCCCATCCACGAGGGCGGCGCGGATGGCCTGAGCGCTCCCCTCGCCGCCTCCACTCGCCAGCGGCGATGCGACGATCAGCAGCGGCACGACCCCGATGGCCGTCCCCGCAGCCGAGAGGAGCCAGGGGTGGGTTCCTCGCGCAGCCAGGCGCTCCCCCAGCACCACGAGGCGGTGCGCGACCAGCGCCGCGGCCGCGACCACCAGCAACCCGAAGACCCCGAACGTCGCTCCGGCGAGCCCCCGGTGGTTGGTGACCGCCTTCAGGAGCGCGGCGAGCCCCGCCAGCAGCGGCATCGCCACACCGATCCAGAGCGCAATCCGCAGCACCGAGAGCCGCGCCGAGCCCTGTCCCACGATCCCGCGGAACCCCCGCCCAGCCGCGCGCGCCAGCGCGAGCGCCAGGGTGATGAGCGGCAGGAGCGCGGCAGCACCCACGAGGATCCCCTCGAGAAACGCCCCTCCTGAGCCAGCAGTGCGCAAGCCCGTGGGGACGGCAGCCAGCGAGGCGACGCCGAGACCGAGCAGACACGCCTCGCCCAGGCGAGTGGTCCAGCCCTCGGTGGACGGAGGGGGGAGCGCGGCAGGCGGGGAGGCCTGACCGGGCGCCGGGGGGTTTTGAGAGCCTCGCGCCATGGCGCGCGGCAGTAGCACCAGCATCACCCGCCGTGAAGTCCAGCAGGGATCATGCCGCGCCAGTGAGCCTCCTCCCCGTCTCGCTCGCAGCGGTGTCGTTTTCAGAAAGGCACCGCGGCACAGATCATTTTCCTCCCACGTCCGTTTCAAGGCGGGCGAGGTGGAACATGTGGAGACGTGACTGGTGTGGCGGGCTTCACCGGACGGGGAGGGGTGTGCTCGCGTTCTGGTTCACCCTGGCCTTGCTCATGGGCTGCTCCAGGAAAGCCCTTCAGACGGGTTCGGGCGACACGGGCCTGGGCAGCGTGGCCGTGACTGCCGCGAGCAATGCCCCGTCGGACTCCTCGTCGAAGGAGCCGGCGGCTTCGCGTGGAGACCCGAAGGCTCCAGATCCCCAGCGTGTCGCGGGCCTCGCCACGCCCAAGAAGATCCCGGGCCGACCCATCGACGACGGCCACACGGTCGGCTCCCCCAAGGTCTTCGGGAACCTGGCGGTGTTTCCCATCCGCGCCAGCACCCAGGAGGACATCGGTGAGTTCACCACGCTCGACGAAGCGCTGGAGAAAGGCACGGCCGTGGTTCGAGAGCTGGAACCAGCGGCCGACACCGCGCCCCATGCCGAACAGCAGGCAGAGCCACCCCAGAACGACCCGATCCCGCTGCCGGTGCAGGCCCGCGCATCCCAGACCCAGACCCAGCGACCTCGGCACCACCACCGACACTACGGCAACGTCTCGGGCGACGGCGCTCAGGTCAACACCCTCATCATCGAGAACAACGGCGACCTCCCCATCCTCGTCCTCGCGGGGACCATCGTGAAGGGGGGCAAGCAAGACCGACAGATCGGACAGGACTTCCTGGTCGCTGCGCGCACCCAGGCTCCCGTCGACGCCTTCTGCGTCGAGCGCGGTCGCTGGACGGGCATCCGCAGTGGCGAGTCGACCGAAGGCAAGTTCAGCACGATGAAGATGCTCGCCTCGTCCAAAGTCCGCGAGGCGGGCCAGTACAAGCGCGACCAAGGAGAGGTCTGGTCCAAGGTCGGCGAGGTCAACCGCGCGCACCAGACCCAGACCCCCTCGGAGACCCTCGTCGCTGCCGTCGAGCACGGCGACGTGGCGCGTGAACGCCAGACCCTCGCCGCCTCCGCCTCCGCCTGGCTCCGTCAGGTCGAGGCCGTGGAAGACGTGGTCGGCTTTGCCTATGCGGTCGACGGCCAGGTCCGCGGCGTGCGCTTCTTCATGAACCGCAAGCTCTTCCTCTTGTTCGAGGACGCCCTCATCGGCACGGCTGCACAGGACGCGCTCACGGCGGCTCAGGAAGCCCGAGCCGAGAAGCGGCCCGTGGCCTCCGGCCAGACCAACGAGGAAGCCGTGGAGCGCTTCATCCACAATGTCGCCGCGGCCGAAGCCAGGTCAGAACCCACCCGAGCCGGTCACCTCAACAGCTACCAGGTCTCGGACGAAGGCTACGGATCGACCGTGCTCGCCCCCCCCGCGCCAGCGGCTCCTCTCGCGAAGCCCAAGGCCATCACGCGAGACTATCTCGCCAAGTGAAGGGACGGAGGTTTCCTCCCTCCTTCGGCCAATCCCCATCAGACGCCGGCCAATCCCGTCAGACGCCGGCCGAGCACCATCAGACGCTCAGCCGGTCACCGTCAGACACTCAGCCGGTCACCATCAGGTATTCAGCCGGTCACCGTCAGGCTCTTGCCCTGGAGCACCGACCCTCGCCCTGCTGGCGTCCCGAGGGGAATGAGCCGCACGGTGAGCACCCCCGTTCCGGCCTTCGCCCCCAGCAGCTCCAGCCGGAGCTGCTGGGCCGCAGGATCCGGAAGCGGACTGTTCTTCGGCCCCCGCTCCAGCAGCCCCGGGAGGATCGCGAAATCCGGCAGCTCCAGACGCGCCATGGACCCACGCACCTCGAGGGGCATCTCCACCTCGCCCACCGTGGCCCGCTCGGGCTTCACGAGCCCTGCCATCAGGCCTGGGCCACTCACCTCGATGGCCAGCCCTTTTCCTGGCCCCCCGTGGTTCGTGAACGGGATCTTCAGCCGCAGCGTCTCGCCTGCGGGCACCACCCAGGTCCGCGGCTCTCCAGGACCTGCGAGCGCCAGCGAGGGCGGCCCTGCGGCGCGCGCGGGACCCGTTCTGGGCAAGGGCTTGGGCGGCGGCGGCGGCGGCGGCTCCAGCGCCTTGATCATCACCCGACCCCGACCTCCCCGCTCCACGATACTCGCCGTCTCACCGAGCCCGAGCACCACCGGCGCTCCCCCCGCGCCGCTCGCCACGGAGAGCTCTCCCCGCTGCTTCCCGGCGCCCTCCACCGACTTCGTGATCTTTAGATCGGCCAGCGAAAGCTCGTGCAGCCGCTCCCCACCGACCCCACCCCCGGCCTCGTAGACCAGCACCCGGTCTCCCTGGACCACGGGCGGCCCCAGCCCGATCAGCGTGTCTTTGCCGGCCTTGTCCCGGTGCGCGAGCACCCGCCCATCGGGGGCGAGGTGAAGGATCGCCGACTCCTGCCGTTCCACGCAGATCACCACCACCACCCCGGCGGGCGTCCGCGCCGCGTGGATCTCCGTGTTGTCACGCTGCGTGGGCACCCGGAGCGCGAAGTCGGGCGACCCCCCTCCTGCTGGCAGGGCCACCACGAGCCCAGCGTACGCGCCGGCCAGCGCCACACCGTGCTCGTTCAGCGTGCAGGTCACGGGATCGTACGATGCCGCCCCGTCCCGCAGAGGACACGCCACGGCCAGCGCGTCGAGCAGCGTCGGCTCGTCGTCCTCCTCGTCGTCCTCTTCCTCGGGCCAGGGCACCTCGCCCTCGGCCCAGATGCCGCCCGGCCACCGGATGCGCGTCGCTGCAGGGATTGCGATCTCCTCGACGCCATCGAGGTCCTGCACCTCCTCGTCCAGCACCATCAGGCGTGCCCGCCGTGGCGGCCCCTCTTCCGGTGCCCGCGCCGGCCCGATGCAGGCCAGCACCCGCCCATCGCTCAGCCCCACCGCATCCAGCACATACGCCGGCACGGGTCGACCCACCTGCCACTCCTCACCTTGCGCCACGCGCCGCACCGCGGCTCCTTGACCCACCCAGGCCCGCAGCGGCTCGCGTGACGTCACCGCCAGCACGTGCCGCGAAGGCCACCCCCCGGACGGGCTTCCCTGCAACTCTCGACGCGCCGTGGTCTGCCCGGCGCGGTGAATGTCCAGGCCACGCGCGCTTACGACGAGGTGAGTGGTTCCATCAGTCCAGACCCTCATGGCCTGGAGGGTAGCGGGCCAGCGCGCTGACCCAAAGCGAAAGCTCCCTCGGGGACGCGCGAAGGCGGCTCGAGTCGCCTGATGTTCCTACGGATTCTCGCCGGACAGAGCCTCGCCTGCCGGCTCCTCGGCCCCTCGCTCCTCCGAGGGTTGCGCCTCCAGCGGCGTCGGGGCGGGGCTCTTCTTCACGGCGGGCGCCTTCTTCGTCGTGGGAACCTTCTTCGAAGCCCCCTTCTTGGCCCCCGCCTTGTCCGTCGCCTTCTTGTCCATTGCCTTCTTGCTGGAGGGCTTCTCGCTCCCCTTCTTGGCCCCCCCCTTCTCCCCGGACGCCTTCTCGGACCCCTTCGCCCCCGCCTTCTCGGCCCCGTGCTTCTTCGACGTCCGGGTGATCTTGTCGGGATCGCCGAGGAACTCGAAGTGCATCGTATCCTCGAGCGTATCGTCTCCGAGCCAGTAGAACCCGAAGCGCTCGAACGCCTTGACCCAGCACGACGGCATCGCCATCCGCTCCTGCGCGTTGCGCACCTTGAGCTTGCACAGTGGATGACTCGGCCACGGATCCACGCAGCCGCAGCAGGGATTGCGGTCCGGATCGATGTCGATGGCGATTCCGAACAGGTGGTTCGACACCTCGCCACCCCGGTACGTGTTCGCCCCCCTGAACCCACCGATGGCCCGCGGCGTGTAGGCCGATTTCCCACGGCAGGTCTGCTGAATGCGCTTCTCCACGCAGGAGAGCGCGGGCGCGATCCGCGCATGCACGGAGATGGGCAACCCCATGAACCGCACCGACTTGGCCTGACCCAGGGCGCTCTCCGAGCTCCACGCTGCGGTGAGCTTCTCGTCGACGTAGCCGTAGTGCTCGCTCAGGTAGCGCACGGCCTTCGTCTGCTTCGTCCCGTCCAGCATTCCCCCGATCACGAACGACTTCCGCTGCAAGAAAGCCTGTGGCTTCTGCACACGGCAGCCGTGCTCGAACGTCCCCTGACCTCCGCCCTTCTCCTTGGCCAGGGCAGGGGGGCCACCCCCCACGGTCGGCATCAGGGCCAGCAGTCCGATCGCCGAGGCGACGAGCGCGCGCACCACGGGGCGTGAACGCCAGGATGCGAGCATTGCGCCATCGTGCTCTCGAGAGGGCAATCCCACGGCTCGGTTCATAAATGAAGTCCCCCGGGGCCGCCAGCCCACGGCACAAACTGTCTCCGCCCGCGAAACTGCGTCCCAGGAAGCGCGCGTACACCGACGGCGATGCCTGCGGAGACGTGGCTCTCTCGCTCGACGTCGAACGCCCGGATGCCCCGGAACCCGTCCAGGAATCCGGTGGCATCCTCGACGCGTTGCCTATCCCTCCGAGCGCCCCGTCTCTTCGACCGCCACCCCCGTGACACCTCCCGTCGCCGTCGCCCTGTTCCGGCGCATCGGCTGCGCCTTGCCGTAGGTCAACGAACGCCACACCCACTCGGCGGGACCGAAGCGGAAATGGGTGAGCCACAGCCGACTCACGATCACCTGCCCCGTGAACAGCACCGCGACCAGCACCACACATCCCAGCGAGTTGAGCTGCCCCAGCAGCCCGAACCCCACCCCGGTGAAGATCATCAGCGCGAGCGCGCTCTGGCTCAGGTAGTTCGTGAGCGCCATCTGCCCTGCCGGCGCGATCCACGACAGCACACGCCGCCACTGGACACCCTGGTAGAGCAGCGCCACCGCGGCGATGTAGAACGCCGCCATCCCCAGCGTCCCCAGCTCCCGCGCTGGGAAGCTCACGATCTTCGGCAGCAGGCTGTCCGGCCCGATCTTGTCGTGCAGGTGCGCGTACCGGAGCCAGAGCCCCACGCCCCCGCCGATGCTCCCCGCCAGCAACCCCCAGCCGAGCATGCGCCGGAACAGCTGCCGGTGCTGCGTCACATCGTGGAACAGCCGTCGACGTCCGAAGTAGGCCCCGATCAAGAACTTCCCCAGCACGCCCGCATTCGCGATCAAGATGCCGGGGCGCGTGAGCATCCACCACCACGCCTTCACGTTCGCCGCCACCAGGGTGGCGTACGAGCTGCTCGTGAGATCCGCGAAGAGCTGCGCGTTCCACGCCTCCTGGGCCTTCTTCACCTCCGCGAGTTCCTCCGGTGAGTTCAGGAGAGGAGGCAGCCAGGTGCGCACGAAATCGGCGGCCACCTCGGAGACCAGAAGGAGACCCACCCCCCACCCGAGCAGCGCCTTCGCCGAGGCGCGACGAAAGAGCAGCAGCCCGAACCCGACCAGCGCGTACGTGCTCAGGATGTCGCCGTACCAGAGGAACGACAGATGGCACGCCGCGATCCCGAGCAGCACCAGGAGTCGCCGCGTGTACCAGCGCCCAGCCGCCTCGCCACGCGCCTCGGCCCGCTCCACCTGGATCATGAACCCCAGGCCGAACAGGAAGGTGAACACGGTCATCGCCTTGTTGAACAAGGTGAACCCCAGCACCATGCCGATCGCCATGTTCACCGGGTCCGCGCTCAGCTCCTTGATGCGCTCCGGCGGCAAGAACGCGCGCCCGCTGTGCCACACATAGAGGTTCGACAGGAACACCCCACCCAGCGCGAACCCCCGCAGCGTATCGAGGAGCGTGAGCCGCTCTCCCGCGCTCACTGGACGTGCGCCCGCGCCCCCCTCCGCTGGCGCACCCTCTCCCTGCACGCCCTCTCCCTGCGCACCCTCAGCTGACGCGCCTTCAGCTGGCGCTCCCTCGGCCTTCCCCGCTCCTCGCTCCTGGTCCCCCGCGCCCCCCAGCGCCGTCTCGGCTTGCATCGAACGACGCTATCCCGCCTCCCTGGCCTGGTCACCGCCGTCGCGGCTCCCCCGTGAGCGGTCGCACCGCCGGACCGCTCCCTTCCTGATCCTCAGCAGCAGCGGAACCCCCCCTTCCCCCGCCCCCCGTAGCGCGCCTCTTGCCGCTCCCGGAAGAACTCCGCGTACGTCATCGGCGTCCGCTCCGGATGCGCCGCCTGCGCGTGCTTCACGTACGCCTCGTAGCTCGGCAACCCGACCATCAGCCGCGCCATGTCGCGCAGGCCCACCCCCAGCGCCCCCAGCCGCTCCACCCATCGCTTCGCCATCGCCCCCATCGACCCCTCCATCACTCCGCCACCACCGCGGTGGGCGGCACCTCCAGCGCCGTCCACCGCTGCGCCTTGTACGCCTTCATGCACGACCGGATCCCGAAGCCCACGATGCTCACCACCACCAGCACGAACAGCGCGGCCAGCGCGGCGTCCACCCGATCGTTCCAGATCACCTGCTGCATCTCCTCCAGGCTCTTCGCTGGCGCCAGCACCACCCCTCGACCCAGCGCCTCCGAGAAGCGCCCTGCGTGCGCCAGGAACCCCACCCGCGGATCCGACGAGAAGATCTTCTGCAGCCCTGCCGTCGTCGTGCACGCGATCAGCCACAGCGCCGGCACCACCGTCACCCACGCGTAGCGCTCCCGCTTCATCTTGAAGATCACCACCGTGCCCAGCACCAGCGCCACCGCCGCCAGCATCTGGTTCGAGATCCCGAACAGCGGCCACAGCGTGTTCACCCCGCCCAGCGGATCCGTCACCCCCTGGTACAGAAAGAACCCCCACGCCGAGACGCACAGCCCCGTCGAGACCAGGCTCGGCACGAGCGACGACGTCTCCCGGAACCGCGGCGCGAACATCCCGATCAGGTCCTGCAGCATGAACCGGCCGGCCCGCGTCCCCGCGTCGACCGCCGTCAGGATGAACAGCGCCTCGAACAGGATCGCGAAGTGGTACCAGAACGCCATCAGTGCCTTGCCGCCGATCACGCTGGAGAAGATGTGCGCCATCCCCACCGCCAGCGTCGGCGCCCCGCCGGCGCGCGACACGATCGTCGTCTCTCCCACGTCGCTCGCCGTCTGTGCGATCACCTCCGGCGCCACCGGGAAGCCCATCTGCGTCACCGCCAGCGACGCGCTCTCCGCCGTCACCCCCACCACCGCGCCGGGGCTGTTCATCGCGAAGTAGATCCCAGGCTCCAGGATCGACGCCGCTACCAGCGCCATGATCGCCACGAACGACTCCATCAGCATCCCGCCGTAGCCGATGAACCGCGCGTGCACCTCGTTCTCGATCAGCTTCGGCGTCGTCCCCGACGAGATCAGCGCGTGGAACCCCGACACCGCCCCGCACGCGATGGTGATGAACAGGAACGGGAATAGCGACCCCGACCAGACCGGCCCCGACCCATCCGCGAACCGCGAGATGGCTGGCATCTGCAGCGTCGGCGCCACCACCACGATCCCCACCGCCAGGCACACGATCGTCCCGATCTTCAGGAACGTCGACAGGTAGTCGCGCGGCGCCAGCAGCAGCCACACCGGCAGCACCGACGCCACCGCCCCGTATCCGATCAAGAGCCAGCAGAGCTGCGTCCCGGTGAACGTGAACATCGGCCCCAGCGACGCCGACTCCGCCACGTGCTGACCCGACACGATGGCCAGCATCAGCAGCACGAACCCGAAGACCGAAACCTCGCCCACGTGCCCTGGCCGCACGTACCGCGTGTAGAGCCCCATCAAGATCGCGATCGGGATCGTCGCCGCCACGGTGAACGTCCCCCACGGGCTCCCGACGAGCGCCTTCACCACGATCAGCGCGAGCACCGCCAGGATGATCACCATGATCATGAACGTCCCGAAGAGCGCGATCACCCCTGGCACCGGCCCCAGCTCGGACCGGATCAGCTCCCCCAGCGACCGCCCGTCGCGCCGCATGGACACGAACAGCACCATGAAGTCCTGCACCGCGCCTGCGATCACCACCCCGGCCAGGATCCACAGCGTCCCTGGCAGGTAGCCCATCTGCGCCGCCAGCACCGGCCCCACCAGCGGCCCCGCCCCCGCGATCGCCGCGAAGTGATGCCCGAACAGCACGAAACGGTTCGTCGGCACGTAATCGAGCCCGTCGTTGTGCCGCACCGCGGGCGTCGGACGTTCCGGGTCCAGACGCATCACATGCCGCGCGATGTACAGGCTGTAGTAGCGGTACGCCACCAGGTACACCGAGATCGCGGCCACTACGATCCACAGCGCGTTCACCGGCTCGCCACGCTTCACCGCGACGACGCCCAGGCTCAGGGCCCCCAGGATGCCCACGAGGATCCAGGGTCCGTGCTTCTTCAACCCCTCCATCGAACCATCCTCCTCGACCGACTCCCGGTATCGCGGCGGCCCCCTTTCGGAGGACTTCCCCGGCGTTTCAACCCACGTTCACGTCGGCTCCCGTGTCGGCGTCGGCGTCGGCGCCAGCGTCGGCCCCTGTGTCGGTGCTGGAATGGTCCCTGCCAACGATGGCGCGTGGCAACAGAGAACGCCTACTCCGCCACCGCCGCTGCGATGAGCGGCAGCGTCGCTGCGCTCACCAGCGTCCCCAGCACCACCACCTGCGCCGCGCCCCGCCCGAAATCGCTGTAGGCGCCCGCCTGAATGAACACGTTCACCGCCGTGGGGCAGCCCGCCAGCAGCACCGCGATCGCCCGAAACGCAGGCGGCGCTCCGGCCAGCGTCACCGCGACCCAGACCAGCGCGGGCATCGCCACGAGCTTCAGCCCGAGCGCCAGCCCGATCGGCCCCAGCTCGCCTCGTGTCGGCCGCTTCGCCTCCAGCCCGATCACCGCGCCCAGCGCCACCAGCCCCACCGGGCTCGCGCTCGCTGCCATCATGTCGAGCCCTCGGGCCAGCGGCACTGGAAGCTGCACCCCCGTGAACGACAGCACCGCCCCCAGGATCGCTGCCGCCACCACTGGGTTCAGGAACGTACGCCCCAGCGCGAGCCGAACGCTCCCGGCCCCCGTCGTCGCCTGCATCGCCCCCATCGCGAACGCCATGATCACCACGAAGTCCACCGCGATCACGCCCGCGGCCAGCCCGCTCACCGACGGCCCGAACACCGACACCGCCAGCGGCGCCCCCAGGAACGCCGTGTTCCCCACCACCCCGGCCATCCCTGCGCCCGAGCTCGTCCCGCCCGACCACCGTGCGAACCGCCCCACAGCGAGCGCGACCCCCAGCAGCAGCACCGCCGACACCCCGTACGCCACCAGCCCGCGCGCCATCGCCGGCTCGGGGGGCGGCGCCGTCCCGAGCGACCGGATCAGCAGCGCCGGGAACCCCAGCCACAGCACGTACACGGACAGCCCCTTCACCCCCTCGCGAGGCAAGAGCCGCGTCCGCGCGATCACCGCCCCGGCGGCGATCAGCAAGAAGAAAGGCAGGATCCGCGTCAGACGAACACCTTTACCAGCAGCGCGCGCCTCAGTGGCATGACCCCGAAGACTTTCCCTGCTGCTTCTTCAGCGCCCGCGCCTTCTTCACCAGCGCTGCCCGCGTCACATCCGGCTTCGCCGCGGGCGGCCCTTGCAACACGATCAACCGCAGCACGAGCCACCCGAGCGCCACCGCACACACCGCGAGCGCCACCCCGTCCTGCCAGTTCATGTGCCTCCCTGGAACGTCACGAGGGCCCCGGTGCGCCTCACGGCCTGCCCGGGCCCCGTGACGTCGTCCCTGGATGGCGTCACGTCACCCCCAGCCCGAGCAGCCGGCCCACCTGGTACACCGCCAGCGACGCCACGTACGCCAGCACCGTCATGTACCCGACCATCAACCCGGCCCACTTCCACGAGCCTGCCTCCCGCCGCACCACCGCGATGGTGCTCATGCACTGACACGCGAGCACGAAGAAGACCATCAACGACACCCCCACGAGCGGCGTCATCAACTTCGTCCCGTCCGGACGCTTCGCCTCGCGCAGCGCCTCCCGCAGCGGCTGACTCTCCTCATCGGCCGAGCCCACGTCGAAGACGATCCCCAGCGTCGACACGAACACCTCGCGCGCCGCGAACGCCCCGATGATGCCCACCCCCAGCCGCCAGTCGAAGCCGAGCGGCTCGATCGCCGGCTCGATCGCGTGACCCAGCCGCCCACCGGCCGAGTGCCGCAACGCCTCGCCCGCCTGCGCCTGCTCCGCCGCGGACAGCGCCTCCTCGCGCGCCTCTCCCTCGGGCACCGTCTCGGTGATCTCGGCCCGCCGCGCCTCCCACCGCGCCTCGGCCTCGCCGTCCTTCGGGTACGACAGGAGCCCCCAGATCACGATCGACAGCGCCAGGATCACCGTCCCCGCCGCCATCAGGAAGTCGCGCACGCGGAACCAGGTCGCCTGCGCCACGTTCCGCACACCCGGCAGACGGTAAGGCGGCAGCTCGAGCACCAGCGGCTGCCGCGGTCCCTTCAGCACCGTCCGCCGCAGCACGGCCGCGGCCCCCAGCGACGCGACGACGCTCAGCGCGTACATCGAGAGCAGCACCACCGCGCCCACGCTGAGCACCCCGAACACCTTCGTGTCCGGATCGAAGATCACCGCCGTCACCAGCACGTACACCGGGAGCCGCGCGCTGCACGACGCCAGCGGCACCACCAGCATCGTGATCAACCGATCCCGCCGGCTCTCCAGGGTCCGCGTCGCGAGCACCGCCGGGATCGCGCACGCGAAGCCCGACAGCATCGGCACGAACGCGCGCCCGTGCAGACCCACCGACGCCATCACCCGATCGATCACGAACGCCACCCGCGCCAGGTAGCCCGAGTCCTCCAGCACCGTGATGAACGCGAACAGGAGCGCGATCTGCGGCACGAACACCACCACGTTGCCCACGCCCGCGATCACACCATCGACCACCAGATCCCGGAGCGCCCCCTCGGGCAGCGCGCCGCGTACCGCGTCCTGCGTCGTCCCGACCAGCCCCTCGATCAGCGCCACGAGCGGCTCCGACCAGGCGAACAGCATCTGGAAGACGAACAGCATCACCACGGCGAACACGGCGAGTCCCCACACCGGGTGCACCAGCACCGAGTCCACCCGGCTCGACGTACTCTCGCCCGTGTAGCGCGCCTCCGTCAGCGCTCCCTCCAGCGCCGCGTCGACCCGCCCGTAACGCCATCCGACCAGCTCCTCGTCGAGGTTCCGCCCGTCCTCGTGCGCCTCCTCGTGCGCCGCCTTCACCGCGGCCCGCAGGCTGGCTGGAACCTCCAGCTCATCGTCGCCGAGCGACAGCAGCGCCCACATTGCGAGCGACCACGCGATCTCCGGATCCTCCGTGAGCTTCGCCGCGCGCACCGCCTCTTCCACGTGCCGCAAGCTCCGCGCGAGCGCCTCCGGCATCCCTTTCCGCACCGAGCGAGGTGCCGTCGTCGACGCTGACTCGTCTGCACCACGGCGGTCCCGGGACACCGCGTACTCGCCGGAGCGTTCGTGCGCCCCTGCGGCCACGCGCTCGCCGGAGCGGTCGTGGCCCTTGGCGACCACGCGTTCACCCGAACGATCGTGCTCCTCGGGCGCCATGCGCTCACCCGAGGGGTCTTGCTCCTCGGTCGCGACGCGCTCGCTCGCGCCGTCGTGCTCCTCGGTGCCCTCGCCCTCGCCGACCGGCGCCTGTCCCTCCCCTGACTTCCCTGCCGCCACGGCGTGCTGCGCCGCCTTGGCCAGCTCCGCCACGCCCTGGTTCTTCGTCGCGACCGTCTCGACGACCTCGCAACCCAGCGCCTCGCCCAGCCGCGCCACATCGATCGCGTGCCCGGCCGCGCGCGCCTCGTCCATCATGTTCAGCGCCAGCACCGTCGGCCGGCCCGAATCGATCACCTGCGTGGCCAGGTACAACCCGCGACGCAGCGCCGTCGCGTCGGCCACCACGATCACCGCATCCGGCAGCGGACCGCTTCGACCGAGCAAGGCGTCCACCGCGACGCTCTCCTCCGCCGAGCGCGCCGTCAGGCTGTAGGTGCCTGGCAGATCGACCAGCTCGATCTTCGGCGCTCCCTCCGCCGCGAGCACACCCGAGCGACGATCCACGGTGACGCCCGGGTAGTTCCCGACCTTCGCCCGCGACCCCGTGAGCCGGTTGAAGAGCGACGTCTTGCCTGCGTTCGGATTTCCCGCGACGAGAACGACCAGTGACTTCTCGGTCACGACGTCCCCTCGGAGACGGGCGCCCCTGCGCCTTCTGCCCCGAGCCCGCCTGCCGACCGCGCCGTCGCCGACCCGTCGTGTGCAGGCGCCACGTCACCGACCTCCACACCCGCCGCCTCGACACGGCGAATGCTCAGCGCATACCCCCGCACCCGCAGCTCCAGCGGATCACCGAGCGGCGCCTTCCGCTTCACCTCGACCCGCGTCCCGGCGACCAACCCCATCTCCAGCAGCCGCACCACGGTGCGACGCTCGCCACGGATACGACGAACCGTGGCCGCTTCACCGGGCGCGAGCTGGCTGAGATCCTGAGGAGAGCGCTTCGAGTCGAGGACAGAAGACATCAACAATCCTTGGTCGCGTGGAGGCAGGGACAAAAGGCAGCAAGATGATAATGGCTTTCAACACGAAGTCATCCAGCGATGCGTGCCGTCTGTGACTCGACGCGCCAGATGCAGCCTGCGACCCGACGTTCCGGACGAGCTGGCACGACGTCGAGGAGGACGCCATCGAGAACGCGCGCAGCGCTGCGCTCGTGGGAATGGCGTTGCGCTCGTGGGAGGGGAGGCTGACGCGCTCGACCCTGGCTTGCCGCAGCCAGCTCGGTCGGAGTCCTCGCCAGCGCGAGGTGGCCTCAGGCGGGGTGACGCGTGTCCTGGCTAGCTTGCTCGGCGCTTCTGCTGATCGTTTGCGGCCACCGGGCCAGACGTGTCCCGCTCCTCGCCTTCACCAGCGCGCTCACCGCTGATGATGTCGCTCAGCTCGGGAGAGATCTCGACCTCGATGTGACCCCCTCGCGGCCCATGCGTGTCGTGCTCTGCGCGGGCGCTCTGCCGCTCGCGGGACGAGCCCGAGCGCTCTTCAGGCTCGCTACGCTTCACCAGCTCGACACTCGGCGCGAGGTTGTCGCGGTTGATCAGCTTGTTGAAGCGGCTCTCCTGCCCATCCGCAGTTCGCTCCTGAAAGAGGAACGCGAGGTTGCTCTCGTCGAAGGTTTTGAACCACTGCTCCCACGAGATCGCTTCGAGTGTGTCTTCGCCGCTGTACCCTGGGAAGTCGATGCGCAGGATCCCGGCGTCCGAAGCCGTACCTCGGCCCTTGACGTGCGAAGGCGTTCCTCCGCGCTGCTCCACCCACTGTCGAATGACCTCGTGATCCATGGTGGCTTTGCCTGCTCCGTTCATCGGTAACTCCTCTTCTTCATGGGCGCTTTGCCGGCTCCCTCCGGCGGCCCGGAGCCGACGTCGCTGGTTGCTTCGTTCGGGCTGCGCGCTCGGCGCCTCGCGATGAAATCGGACCGTGACGATCCTCCAGGTGGGCAACGCCAGTGCCAACGCCGCCGAGCGCCACGCGCCACAGCCTGCAATCCAAGCAAGCCTGGACCGAGCGGCCGGTGACGGGGTGCGTTCCGCGTTCCCGGCTCAGTCCGCGCTGCTGCCGCCTGCGTGCGGTGAGGAGACTGCAGGCTCCTCCTGCGACACATCCTCGAGCCCTTCACGATCGACGCTGCACCCGAGCGCTCGCTGCAGATGTTCAAAGCGCTCTTGCAGCTCCTCCTGCAACGGCCCTTCTGCGGCCGCCGTCAGCTCCTTCAAGAGCTGATGCTCTGCCAGCGCCGGCTCTCGCTCGTACCGCCGGAGCACCTCCAGGAACCCGCTGACTGCACCTGCGCGATCTCCCGCCTGGAGCAAACACCACGCACGCTGCTCATGCAGCAGATCGAGCCGCCACGCCAGGTTGCCCACGAGGAACGCCGGGTTCACCTCCTCGTACGCCTGCGCCGCTTCTCCCCACCGCTTCAGATCGTGCAGACAGTGGGCCCGGTACAACCGCGCCCAGCCGAGAGCTGGCGAAAGCGAAAGGGCCTCCTCGAACCAGCGCAGCGCCTCCTCGATCGAGCCATCGCGAAACGAATAGGCGAGCATCCCGAGCGCGACGCGCGCCTCGGCATCTCGTGGTCGCAGCGCGATCGCCCGGAGCGCCGCGGCTCGGCCCACACCGAGCATCCGGCGTCGCACCTCCGGCCGATCCTCCACGAGCGACGCACACCGCTCTGCCGTGAACGCGCGCGAGATCTCGACCTCCGCGTCCTTCGGATCCAACGCTTGCGCCACTGCGTACAGCCGCTCCAGTGAGAGCCACCCGCGTGGCTGCTCTGCCTCGCTCAGGCGACCCTCCAGCGCCACGGCGAGGCGCCGCAGCCGCTCCGCCGCCGTGAGCGTGAGATCGAGCTGCGCCGTCTCCTGCAAGTACGCCCTCGGATCGAGCGCCTCCAGCGTCTCCACGCGCGCATGCGGAAGACCTTGTGCCGCGATCCACGCTTCGAGCATCCCTCCGGCATCGACGGCCTCGCGCCGCACGCGCTCGCGCCGATGCCGTTCCTTGGCCCGCCAGCGGGGCCGATCCTGCCCTTCGGCTCCCCGCCCTCGTAGTCCTCTCGACGTTCTCACGTCAGCCCCCTCCCTGCTCCGCCCTCAGGCCTCTCCCGCGCGACGTCCCTCCACGGTCGCCAGCAACGCCTGCGCACGGTGGATCACCACATCCAGCGTGCTGTGCGCGTACCCCAGCCTTGCAGATTCGCCTGCCAACCGCGCTGCGGCGGCGCTGTTGCCGCGGACCTGCTCCACGATGGCCATGTTGAAGTGCGGCAGCGGGTAGAGCGGGTCCACCGCGAGCGCCTCCTCGAAGACCCGCGCTGCTTCATCGAACTTCCCGAGGACCATGAGCGTCGACCCCACATTGTTGAGGGCCATCGCCTCCGCATCCGGCGTGTAGACGGACCACGAGAGCCAGAGCATCCGCTTGCGCCACGGTGCCGCGCGGAGCTGCCCGAGGAACCGCTCGAAGTGCTTCAGCGCCACCTCCGCGTGCCCTGTGGCGAACGCCCGACGCCCCTGGAACAGCGCGCGGAACACCACCCCCTGCACGCGCCCGGGCACGAGCAGCGCGACACCCACCGCGAGCAGGACCTCGGGCTCACGCCCCAGCGCGTGGACGACACCGAAGGCCAGCGCTGCCACGACGCACAGCGCGACCACGTAACCGATCTTGTACCGAGCGACCCTGCTCACACGCACGCTCTCGTCACGCCCCGGTTGCTGCTCTCGACCGCCACCCGACTGCGGCCGTAGCATGGCGCAGATCCCGCGTGAAACCGTGACACCGGGACCGAGGCGCCCGGGGGGCCTGCGCAGCCTTCTTGTCCCCCGTCACGGACCTCGTTACCCCCGCAGCATGACGCTGTTGCTCCCCTGGGCATCCGCCGTGCGCGTGGAGACCACCGCCCAGTCGACGTACGATCGTGAGGCCGGGCAGCGCAAGCGCGCGCTCCACTTCAAGCCCGATCGCAGCATCGACTCCGACGACACCTGGATGTTCGTCGACGGCAGCGGCAGCGGCTGGCACGGCCTCGTCGTCATCCGCCCCGGTGAGGACCCGCGCCTCATCGCGCGCGAAGGCCGCCGCGGCATGAAGAACGTGGGCGCCGAGGTGAGCGCCCTCCTCCTCGCCCTGGAGGCCCTGGTCCCCGGAGAGCGCGCCGTGATCGTCGCCGACTTCCTGTGGAGCATCTACTACGTGCTCGGCTGGTACAACGTGAACCACCCGGATCTACAGACGCTGGTCGCCGAAGCGCACGCGCTGCTCGACGCCCGCCGCCCTGCCGCACTCCGGTACATCCACATCCGCGGCCACGTGAAGGACGACTCTCCCCTCGGCCGCTGGAACCACCTTGCCGATCGCCTCTGCTCCCTGCGCCGCCCCGTCGACTGCACGGCGCCCCTGTCGGCCTTCGGTGACCCTCCCGCGAGCCGCCCGCTGGCGAAGATCCTCCTGGAAGCAACGGACGGCGCGATCTTCCGCTGACGCCAGCGCCTCGGCGATGAATCTCAACCTCGGGATTTGAGAAAAATTGAACGGTTTTTCCAGCGCGGTATGACCGTGTTCTCTCGACAGTCGGTCCCGCCGGGCAGCGTCCCAGCGCGGCGAAGGCTGCTGTCGTCTTCACCGAGGTGAGGTGAGCACATGCATGATCTCGCAATCTTTCTGGTCGGTTTCGTCGTTGCGCTCGCGCTCTGTGAAATGCGCACTGCCTGGAAGGCCACCGCGAAAGGATGAAGGCCATGCTGGAAGCAGCGTCTCCCGTGACGCCGCTGTCCGCTGTATCCTCGTTGCAGGAAAGCTCGCCATGGACGCGCCCATCAACGCGAAAGCCGCCCTCCTCCAAGCGCTCCTGCGAGGCCCTGGATACGGCCTCGATCTGATCGAGCGCGTGAAACAGCAGACGGAAGGGCGGCTCGTGCTGGGTCAGGGCAGCATCTATCCAACCTTGCGCGACCTGAACCGTGAAGGATTCGTCGAGAGCTACGAAGCGCCGAGGTTGAAGGAACGCGGCGGCAGACCGCGCATCATGTACCGGCTCACGCCGCTGGGAGCACAGCTTGCCATGGAGCACCGTGACACCGTGTTGCTGCTCTTCTGGCCTTCGCCGGAGACCACGCGATGAGCGCCGGGGAATCCGACGACGATCGACTGGACCGTGAGGCGCCGACGCTCTCCGAGCGATCGTCGAACGACACCCTCCTCGACGAGGACGGCCCTCCGGACTGGCTCGCTGCGCTGCCTCGGGCGCACGCGCGGGCTGCCGAACGCACCATGCCGCACGTCGCCCTCGTCTTCAGCGTGCTCGCCGTGCTCGTCGCGAGCGAGCTTCAGGACGAGGAGCTGGGGGATGCTCATGAAGGCATCGTCCGCCATTTCGAGCGCTCTTCGGCCCGCTGGCCCGTTTATGGGAAGCTCGCTTCGACGGCGTTCTGGATCGTCATCAACCAGGTGCGCGAGTTGGTCGCCGACCTTGCCGATGACATCGGCGGGGGTCGCAGGAAACGGACGCGAGCGCGGGAGGAGAGACCCTCCACCCGGTCCCTGTCACCGAAGCCGGTCGTGTCTTCGGACCCGCGAGAGGTGCATGCAGAGCGGCCCTTCGCGGTGTACGGCCGGTGGGTGTACTGAGGCGCGCCGCGGCTGAACCACGCTGGGTTGCGTCGGGCGCGGCGGGCTCATGTCGCCCGCGCTTCGAGAGCCGAGACCGGGAGCTGCGATAGAAGAGAGCTCGGTCGTGAGAGGGGCTGTGAAGTCGCACGAAGGTCTGTGGGGTGGACTGCGTCGCGAGAGGGTGGTCCGCGCGTAACTAATTGAAATCACGTTGGATGAGGTCCAGCGGGGATCCCACGTGGACGCAAAGGATCTTCGTGAGGTCGTGAAGGTTCCTTCGTGAGGACGTGAAAGAGCTTCGTGAGGACACGAAGGGTCCTTCATGAAGACGTGAAGGATCTTCGTGAGGACGAGAAAGATCTTCGCGAGGTCACGAAGGGTCCTTCGTGAAGTCAGGAAGGGTCCTTCGTGAGGACGAGAAAGATCTTCCTGAAGACACGAAGTCGTTTCGTGCGACGCGAAGTTGATTCGTGAAGACGTGAAAGATCTCCGTGAAGACACGAAGTCGCTTCGTGCGACGCGAAGCTGGTTCGTGAGGACGTGAAGGATCTTCGTGAAGACAGGAAGTTGGTTCATGCGACGCGAAGTCGGCTCGTGAGGACATGAAAGATCTCCGTGAAGACACGAAGCTGGTTCATGCGACGCGAAGTCGGTTCATGAGGACGTGAAAGATCTCCGTGAAGGCACGAAGTCGTTTCATGCGACGCGAAGCTGGTTCATGAGGACGTGAAAGATCTTCCTGAAGACACGAAGTCGTTTCGTGCGACGCGGAGCCAGCTCGTGAGGACGTGAAGGATCTTCGTGACGGCAGCAGAGCGCACCACGCCCGCACGAGAGCATTTCGCTTCGACGGGAAGCCGGACTTCGTGACGCGAAACGGATTCACGAAGCCACGGAGGTCCGTCGCCTCGTCACGGTCTCGCGGTGGATGGCCAGGGATGCGCGTCGAGACCTCGCGGCGCGGTCTCGGCAGGGAACTGAACAGGCTTCGTCCCGACGGGGCGAAGCGCTCCGGGGGCTCGTGGTGGGCTCCCGGAGCGTCTGCTCAGGTTCACACGATCGTGGCCACGCTCTTGGTGGAAGCCTGCGGTGGGCGCGTGTCCTTGCTGACGCGCACGCTGCGCGCGGGGCTGGATGGCGGGGGCAGCACGCCCGTGCGCACGGCGAAGTCCACGTACCTGTCGATCAGGGCGACATCGATGGGCGGGCAGCGGACGCCCGTGTCGGCGAGGGCATGCACGGCGTCTCGCGTGTCGAAGACCACGCGGCTGGCGTCGATCAGCGCGCCGCTCAGCAGGGCGAGCACGGTCCTCAGCGGGGCGGCAGGGCTCTCGGCGCGGCTTCTGGCGTCGGCGAGGGCGCGGCGGAGCCACTCGTCGGTGGACACCTCGTCGAGCGGATAGCCTCGGGCGCGGACGCTGTCGCACACCCAGTCGAACGCGGACGCCTCCGGGTTGAGCAGGTGGTACGTGCGGTTCACCGACGCGGGGGATCGCGCGAGCTGGACGAGCGCGGCGCTCACGTAGTCGGCGGGCGTGACGCGCACGCTGCGGTTCAAGGCGGGCACGGCGCCGAGGTCGACGCAGGCCCGGGCGAACCGAGACAGGATGTCGTCGGCGTTGAGGTAGCCCGTCCTGCTGTCGCCCGTGACGAAGCCGGCCCGGTAGATGGTGACCGGGATCCCGCGGGCGCGGGCGATCTCCATCACCTGCTCGGCGACCCGCTTGCTCTCGCCGTAGCCACTCACGCTGCGCTCGGCGGGGCGCGTGAGCGGCTCGTCCTCGGCGATGGTCTCGGTGTGTCCCAGCATGGGGAAGACCGCCAGCGTGGAGACGTGGTGCACGCGCTTCAGGCGCTGGGTGGTCGCGAGCAGCAGGATCTCGCGGGTGCCGAGCACGTTCGATGCGCGCAGCTCGGTGTAGCCGTAGAGGAAGTTCACGGCGGCGCCGTTGTGCACGATGGCGTCGATCTCGCCGGCGAGGCGGGCGTACAAGGCGTCCGCGATGCCCAGCCGCGGCGCTTCGAGATCACCGACCACGGGCACGACGCGCTTCCAGAGGGCTTCGTCCCAGCAGTCGCGCTCCCGCAGCGCCTGTTCGAGGCGGGCAGCGGCGCCTCGCTCGTCCCGCGCGCGGACGAGGCAGTGGACGGTGGCGTCCGTGCGTTCGAGCAACTCCCGCAGCAAGAACGGCCCCAGGAAGCCGGTCGCCCCCGTGAGGAGCACAGCGCGCATCGTGCTCGATGCTTCGCCAGAAGGCGGCTGGATGTCTGGATCGAGGGTCCGATCGGACTCGGGCGTCGCGGCGGACGACGCTGCGTGCTCCGGGGATTCGAGGTGCTCGACCACCCAGCCAGCGAGGGTGACGACCGACGGACCTTGCAGCAGGCGCGCGATGGGCACGAGGAGACCGACGTCGCGCTCGATGGCTTTTCTCAGTTCGAGGGCCATCAGCGAGTCGAGGCCCTTGTCGGAGAGCCGGACCGTGGGATCGATCGCCTCGGGGGCGACGCCGAGCACGTGCGCGAGCTGCTTCTGCAGGAGCGCCTCCACCCGGGCGCGACGTTCTTCGAGCGGTGCGGAGAGGAGTTCGGCGCGGATCTCCGGCTCAAGATGCGCCGGCGGGTCTGCCGTGGCGGCCTGCTCGGAGGAGCGTTCGGTGCGCTCTCGCGTCAGGGAGGGCTCCAGCGGATGCGAGGCGTGCTGCGCCACGAGCGCACGGGCTTCGTCGTGCTCGAACCAGTGGCGTGTGCGCTGCCAAGGGTACGGCGGGAGCGACACGACGCGCGAGGGCGGAGGCGTGAGCGCGCTCCAGTCCAGCGAGAGGCCCGCAGCGTGGAGGTGCCCGGCCGTGGTGAGCAAGCTGGCCCGCTCGCCCGCGTTGCGCTGGAGGGAGCCGAGCGCGGTCGGTGCGCGCCCGAGGGCCTCGCCGCACTGCCGGATCGCGCCCGTCATCAGGGGATGCGGGCTGATCTCGACGAACATCTCGTGCCCGTCGCTCAGGAGGGTCTCCATCGCACCTGCGAACCGCACGGGCTCGCCGAGGACGCGGCACCAGTACGCCGCACCGAGGTCCTCCCCTTCGATCCAGGCGCCGTGGACCGACGAGAGCATGGGGATGGAGGTCGACCGCGGGCGCAGCCCTTCGAGCGCCACGCGGTACTCGTCGAGGAGCGGCGCCATGTGGGGGCTGTGGAAGGCCACATCGACCGCGAGGGCACGGCAGAACACCTCGCGCTGCTGGAGCTCGGTCGCGAGCGCGTCGAGCGTCGCTCGGTCACCCGACAGCACGATCGAAGTCGGCGCGCTGATGACCGCGACCGAGACCCGGTCCTCCAGCCCGCGCAGCAGTCCCTGGGCCTGCTCGGGAGACAGCCCCACGGCGAGCATCCCGCCCTTGCCCGCGGCGCGCATCAGGAGCTTGTTGCTCTCACAGACGACACGCACGGCGTCGTCGAGATCGAGCGCGCCGGCGATGTGCGCGGCCGGGACCTCGCCCATGCTGTGGCCCACCACCGCGGCCGGGGTGACGCCCGTGTGGTGCCACCACCGCGCCACAGCGACCTGGAGCGCGAAGATCATCGCCTGGATGACGTCCGTGCGTGTGAGCCGCGGGTCCTTGGCGTCCGCCTCGATGAGTTCCAGCAACGAGCCGACGTCGAGGTAGCGCCGCATCGCCTCGTCGCAGGCCCCGAGCGCATCCCGGAACACCCGCTCGGTGCGCAAGAGTTCGCGGCCCATCCCCGCCCACTGAGAGCCGTTGCCCGTACACACGAAGACGGCACGCCGCGCTCCGACAGGGAGGACCTTCCTTCGGACCACGCTGACGCGACGCTCCGCCGCGAGATACGCTCCGAGCTGCGCGCGGGCATCGGCGGCAGAGCGCGCGACCAGCGAGAAGCGCTCCTCGTGGTGCGTCCGGCGGTACAGCGCGGTGGCGCAGACGTCCCGGAAGCGCTCCTCGTCCTCCCTTTCCAGCGCGCGAAGCCACTCGTGGAACGCGGCCACGCGCGCCTGAAGTGCCTCGGGCGACCGCGCCGAGAACGTCAGGAGGTGCTCGGTCCCGACCGTGGTGCCGGCCTCGGACTCGGTGCTGGCCTTGGTCTGGCTGCTGGCCTCGGACTCGGTGCTGGCGTGGGCATGCGCCGTGGCGGCAGCCGCAGGAGCCGCTTCGAGCACGACGTGCACCTTGGTGCCGGAGAGCCCGAACGCGCTGACGCCAGCTCGTGCGGGGCCATCGTGCTCGGGCCACGGTGTCGAGACCACTGGCACGCGCACTGGCACCTTCTCCCATGCGACCTGCGACGTGGGCTGCTGGACGTGGAGGCTCTCCGGGATGGTGCCGTGTTGGAGGCACAGCGCCGCTTTGATCAGTCCGGCGAGGCCCGCGCAGCCCTCCGTGTGCCCGAGGTTGCTCTTCACGGAGCCGACGTACACGGGCGCATCCGCTGCGCGTCCCTGGCCGAGGACGGCCGCGATCGCGCCGAGTTCCACCGCGTCGCTGGCGCTCGCGCCAGCGCCACAGGCCTCGATGTAACGCACGCTCGTGGGCGCGACATCGGCATGCGCGTATGCCGCGCGCAGCAGCGATTCCTGGGCCGCCTGGCTGGGTGTCGCGTGGAGGCCGTGGCCACGTCCGCCGTCGTGGTCGACGGCGCTGCCCAGGATGACGGCGTGGATCGGATCCCCGTCTCGCTGCGCTGCCGAGAGCGGCTTGAGCAGGACGGCGCCGATGCCCTCGCTGCGCGCGTAGCCGTCCGCAGTTTCATCCGCGAACTTGCAGCGACCCTCGGGCGACAGCAGGCCGGCACGCAGCGTTCCGAGGCTGTGCTCGGGCAGGAGCACCAGGTTCGCCCCGGCCGCGAGCGCGAGAGACACCTCGCCAGCCCAGAGGCTCTGGCAGGCGAGGTGGACGCCGAGGAGCGAGGAGGCGCCGGCGGCGTCGGCCGTGAAGCTCGGACCTTCGAGGCCGAACGCACGCGAGATGCAGCCAGAGGCCCCGCTGCGGGCGCCCCCCCTCACGGCGTGCGGGTCGAGCTTGCCGCGGCGCTGCTGGAGGGCTTCGTAGTCGTTGCTGGCCATGCCAACGAAGACGCCCACCCGCCGATCGTGGAGGGCCTCGGGGATGACGCCGGCATGCTCGAAGGTCTCCCAGCAGACCTCGAGCAAGAGGCGGTGCTGCGGATCGAGCTGCGACGCTTCCCGGGGCGAGAGCTGGAAAAACGTCGCGTCGAAGCGATCGATGCCCTGCAGGAAGCCCCCCTCTCGGGGCAACCCATCCCACGCTCCTTGCCCAGCCTCCGAGCGTTCCTCCGGTCGTGGGCCGACGACGTCGATGCCGTCGGTCAGAATCCGCCAGTAAGCATCGATGCCGTCCGCCTGCGCGAACCTGCACCCCATGCCGATGATCGCGATCGGTTCTCGTGACATGACGTGTTCCTTATTCCGCGCGCGCGATGACGCACAAGCACGTCGACGGACGACGTGGACGCGTCGGTTGCACGCAGGATCCGCGTATTTCTTCATTCACGGTAAGTCTCGGTCTCCCCATCGACAAGGCACGGCAGTGCTCGAACGGCCCACCATGTGCGCTTGAAGAGCCAACGGATCTCGGGTGATCGAGCACCAAGGCGCCCGCTGCGTCAGCCCTGATCGCGTGGGCGATGCGTCTTCGCTTCCGACTTCATGCGCGACGCTTCCTACGCACCTGGATGTCGTGGACACCGACACGGTAGGTCTCTTCCTCGGCGGGCATCCAGCTCCGCAGCGCAGCCAGTTCCGCGGGCATCCCGCCCAGCAGGACGCTTCGAAGCGCGCCCTCTCTCGCGTCCTCTCGCGCGTCCTCCCGTGGCGAAGCTCCTGCGGTTCCCCACCCTCGCCTTCGGTCTCACCCGCGCATTTCGCCCAGGGATCCGGCCCGAAGTGATGGCGACGCCCTTTTCTGGTGAGCTAGCCTCCGCGGCCATGGGTACGCAGGGGCGATTCGCTGGCAACGAGGCCAAAGGAGCGAGCGGCGATAGCCCTGCCGTGGCGTTCTCGCTGCACGAGCTGGGTGTCAGGCTCCACGCACAGGGGGACTACACGGCAGCGCGTGAACACCTGGAGCGGTCGCTGCACATGCTGCTTCGGCTGGTCGGGACCGAGCAGCACCCGGGCGTCGCTGCGTCGCTGCACACGCTGGCCAGTGTCCTCCTGTCTCAGGGCAACGTCGCGGGCGCGCGTGAGCTTCTTGAGCGGTCGCTGCGCATCAAGACGCAGGTGTTCGGGACCGAGCAGCATCCCGAGGTCGCCGCCTCCTTGAGCTCCCTGGCGCGCGTGTTCCATGCGCAAGGCCATCTGGCCGGGGCACGCGCGCTCCTGGAGCGCGCGCTCGGTATCCTGGTGGCCGTCCTCGGTACCGAGATGCACGCGGATGTGGCTCCCGTGCTCGGCATGCTGGCCGACGTGCTCCGCGCGCAAGGCGCCCTGGTCGAAGCGCGCGCGGTCCTGGAGCGTGTGCTGCGCATCGAGGCGCATGTGTTCGGGACCGAACGGCATCCCGAGGTCGCCATCACGCTGCACGTGCTGGCCTGCGTGCTCCAGGCCCAGGGGGATCTGGTGGGGGCACGGGCGCACTTCGAGCGCGCGATCCACATCAAGACCGAGGTGTTCGGGACCGAGCAGCATCCCGAGGTCGCCGCGTCGCTGAGTTCCCTGGCCAGCGTGCTGCGCGCGCTGGGCGACCTGGCCGGGGCACGTGAGCACCTGGAGCGGTCGTTGCGGATCGAGACCCGGGTGTTCGGGACCGACGAGCACCCGGCCGCCGCGGTGTCCTTGCGCCTGCTGGGCAGCGTGCTCCAGGACCAGAGCGACCTGGCCGGGGCGCGGGCGTGTCTGGAGCGGTCGCTGGCGATCAAGAGCAAGCTGCTGGGGACCGAGGCGCACCCGGAGGTCGCCTTCGCTCTCCACGACCTGGCGGGTGTGCTCCATGCGCAGAGCGATCGTGCGGGAGCGCGCGCGCTGCTGGAGCGGTCGCTGGCGATCAAGGCGCAGGTGTTCGGGACCGAGGAGCATCCGTCGTTCGCGGCGTCCCTGAACTCGCTGGCCGGCGTGCTCGAAGCCGGTGGCGACCTGGCCGGAGCGCGGGCGTTGCTCGAGCGCGCGCTCTCGATCAAGGCGAAGGTGTTCGGGACCGAGGAGCATCCGTCGTTCGCGGTGTCGCTCCACGCGATGGCCAACGTGCTCCAGGCGCAAGGGGATCTGGCCGGAGCGCGGGAGTGCCTCTCGCGGACGCTGGAGATCCACCGTGCTGTGTTCGGGACCGAGGAGCACCCATCGGTCGCCGCCACGCTGCACCAGATGGCCGGGGTGCTCAGCGAGCAGGGCGATCTGGAAGGGATGCGCTCGCACCTGGAGCGGGCGCTGGCGATCGAGGTCCGCGTCCACGGCACGCGGGAGCACCTCGGGGTGGCACTGAGCGAGGCAGGGCTCGGTGAGTTCCACGTGCTTCACGGAGAGCGGGTGCACGGTCTCGCGCTGCTGAGGCACGCGCACGGGGTGTTCCTGGAGCGTCTGGGGCCGGAGCATCCGCACACGCAGCACCTGACCGTGGTGCTGGCCCGCGAGGGGAGCGAGGCGAAGGCAGGCGAGGCGTCGGGGGAGGCTGGGCCGCGGGTCTGTCCTTGCGGGAGTGAGCGCGCGTTCGAGGCATGCCACGGGGCCAGCGGGTGAACGTGGCGGGGCGGATGATGCCGATCGGGTACGTGCTGGCGAGCTTCGCCGCTCTCTCTACCCGCTCCAAGAGCCACGATGTCTGGCTCCAGAAGATCCCCAAGTCTACCGGGAGGCGGTGCTTGATCAGAAGGGAGGCAACATCCCTGTGCCGGACGAGGACCCCTTCCGACTCGCTGTTCTCAGGCCCTACTACAGCCTGATGTCATTCGCCATGGCCGCTCGAAAACCGATATTCCTGCTGAAACCTGCGGATGGAGTGCGCGGCGCGTACCTGGATGCCGTGCGAGGTTGTTACCGCGTCTTCGAGCAGCTCGCGCGTCGCATTGGAGGGCTGGCCGGCGTGGCGGTGCCCTGACGGCGCTCGTCAGGGCTCGCGCTTTCTTTCAGGCGGCGCTGGGATCCGGGTTCACCCCGGCGCGCGGGAGTCCGGCCTTGGGCTGGTAGTAATCGACGACCTTGTAGTTCTTCGCGATCAGGCCGAGCACGATGCCGGCGACGAGCGCCATGCCCGCGTAGAAGAAGAACTGTGCCGAGCCGGTGAACACGTTCAGGTAGGCGGCGAGCGCCACTGCGAGGTTCGCGGCGGTCACGGTCAGGCTCCAGAAGCTCATCACGGTGCCCTTCATCTCGTGCGGTGCCTGGCTGTAGGCGAACTCCAGGCCGGTGGTGGAGATGAGGATCTCGGCGGTGGTGAGCAGGATGTAGGGCGCGATCTGCCAGAGGATGGATAGGTAGGCGCCGCCCTCGATGCTGACCTCCAGGCTGCCGGCGACGACGTAGGACATGGCGCCGATGATCATGCCGATGGTCATCCGGCGTAGGGGCGTCAGTTCGCGGCCGGCGCGCTTGAAGGCCGGGTAGATGACGCCCGTGGTGAGCGGGATGAGCAGCATCACGAGGGCGGGGTTCACCACCTGCATCTGCGAGGGCTCGAACTTCCAGCCGAAGAAGTTCGGGTCCATCTTCTTGGCCTGCACGACCCAGGTGGAGGCCTTCTGGTCGAAGAGCATCCAGAAGAAGGGGATGGGGGCGAAGATGGCGAGCAGCCGGAAGACGGCCTTGGCGCCCTCCACGGAGCGCTCGGGGTGCGCGCTGCGGGCGCGGTCGAGCCAGTGCTCGCCGTCGGTGCTGCCGTCGGTGCTGCCAGTGGTGGGGGCGTCGTCGCGGCGGCCGGCGAGGGCGCTGAAGATCACGCGCAGGAACGAGTGCGGGTTCGGTCCGGTGGGGGGAATGGCGACGTAGTGACGGCGCCCGGCCCAGAAGATGACCACGGCGATGGCCATCAGGATGCCGGGGATCCCGAAGGCGACGGCGGGGCCGAAGAGCTTGAGGGTCTTGGGGATGAGCAGCGACGCGAAGAAGGAGCCGAAGTTGATGGTCCAGTAGAAGATCGCGAAGACCTTCTTCACGAGGTGCTTGTTCTCCTCGGTGAACTGGTCGCCGACCATCGCGGACACGCAGGGTTTGATGCCGCCGGAGCCGAACGAGATCAGGAACAGGCCGGTGTAGAAGCCGGTGATGTTGTTCTCGAAGAGGGCGAGGCAGGCGTGCCCCAGCACGTAGAGGAGGCTGAGCCAGAGGATGACGCGGTACTTGCCGAGGTAGCGGTCGGCGACGTAGCCGCCCAGCAAGGGGAAGAAGTACACGCCGCTGACGAAGAGGTGGAAGATGCTCTTCGCGGCGCCCTCGCGGCTCTGCACGTCCGGGTTCTGGTGGACGAGCAGGTAGTCGATGAGGAACACCGTGAGGATGTTCCGCATCCCGTAGAAGCTGAAGCGCTCACACGCTTCGTTGCCGATGATGAACGGGATCTGCCGCGGGAGCCGGTTGTCTGTGGCGGCGGGCGCGCTGGGCTGGGACATGAGCGAGGGAGGCTCCAGTGAGGGGGCACGCGGCGTGCGCGCCGGGGCGCGGATTCTGCCCGTTCCTCGCCGAAGTTGCACCCGCCGTGGGCGATGCCGCGTCCCTGGTCGACGCGGCGCCCGCCGGAGCTGTGCTCGCTGGAGCTGTGCTCGCCGACGCTGCGCCTGCCGACGCTGCGCCTGCCGACGCTGTACCGCGCTAGGTGGTGGGTCCGGTCTCGGCGGCGGCGGGCTTCGCCTTCAGGTAGGCGCGGAGGTTGCCGTCGGCCTTCTTCTGGATCGCGCGCTGGAAGGGCGGGAACCAGCCGAAAAGTCGCCCCGGCAGGCCTAGGGCCATCCCGGCCCAGGTGCGGAGGTTGAAGGTGTCCTCGTGGCGCACGATCTTGCCGTCCTTGAAGGTGAAGCGGGCGTCGATGCGGTTGTGGACGCGGTTGCCGGTCGCCGAGAAGGTGTAGATGGCGTCCCAGTGCGCCTTGCCGGACGTGTCGTCGGCCTCGACCTGCGAGGCGGTGATCTCCAGGTCCTTCGCGCCGCCGCAGAGCATGCGCCACATGGCGAACGCTTCGCCGCCGCGGAGGTTCAGGAAGACGGCGTCGGAGAAGTGCACGTCGGGCGTGTAGTGGGAGACCATGCCCTCGGCGTCCTTGCGCCCGAAGCTGTCGTAGAAATCGCGGATGATCTTGGCGTTCGGGTGGTTCGCGTCCATGTCGGGGCGCAGCATACCGGAGCGCTGAGAGCCTGTCCCGACAGGGCTTCCGTCGTTGCTCGGTCGATCGGTGGAGCGCCTCGTGGTTGCGGCTTTGTTCGGGGGTTGCGGTGTTGCTCGGCTGGGTGCGGGGGGGGCGCGTGGCCCTGCCGTGCGGTTCAGGGGTGAGGGGTCGATGGACCACCCGGGGGGCGACGTCGACCGTCGAGAGGCTGGCTCGGCAGGGGGGCGGCAGCCGTCGAGGGGCCCGACCGGCCCTGCGGCGTGAGCGCGACTGCGCCAGCGGGGAGGCCCGGAAGCGGACGAAGCTGGCTGGAGATGAGGCCATCGGCGCAGGTCGTTCCCCTGGGGTTGCGGGTTGGCAGCGAGTTTGCTTCTCCGTCCATCGTGATCCCGAAACCCGTGATCTTGATCGTCGATGACGAGGATGACATCCGCGATGTGGTCAAGGAATTCATCCAGATGGAGACCGACTGCGACGTGGAGACCGCCTGCAATGGCCGGGAGGCGCTCGCGATCCTGACGCGCCTCACCCGGCCGTGTCTCGTGCTCCTGGACATGATGATGCCGATCATGGATGGCCGTGAGGTGCTCGAAGCAATGCGCAAGAACGACCGGCTCGCGGCGATCCCCGTGGTCGTCGTGAGCGCGTCGCACGAGGGGCCACCGGATGGTGCGGTCCGGTTCATTCGCAAGCCGGTCTCATTCAACGCGCTCCTCGAAGTGGTCCGGGAGTTCGCGTCGTCGACGCACTGCTCCGTGCCGGAGGTCGAGGCCTGATCTTCCCTGTTTTTCTCCCGTGGGTCACCCCGGGGGCGCTCGAGGCGACAGGGCGTGATGGCCTCGTGGATCGTGTTTCGTGCGGGATTTCTCGTGTGATCGTGCGGTGCTTCGGAGAACGCGCGTGGCGTGTGCGCCCGGGGCCAGCAGGACATCGCGGCGTTTCTCCGCCGCAGAGGGTCGTGTAGGCTGCGCGCCTCCACACAGCGAGGTCCTGTCATGGCGCTCTTTCATGCACGCTTTCCCTTCCTGCTGACGCTGGTCTCCGCGGCGGCTGCGCTGGCAGCTTGTGGTGGTGACGATCCCGATCCCGGTACGACGACGACCACGACGACCACGACGACCTCGGGCGTCGGTGGCGAGGGGGGTGAAGGTGGCGCTGGCGGGGAAGGGGGCGCTGGCGGGGAAGGGGGCGGCTCGGCGTGGAACTTCCCCGATCCGCAGGTCGGTGGGACGCCGGAGACCGACGCGCTGGCGAGCGCGCCGGCCCGGTGCGGGCAGGCCGATCATGCGTGGCTCAAGGACATCGCCCTGGGGCAGGTGACGGCGCACGCGGGCGCTGGCGCGTACTCGGCGGCGCTGTTGCAAGCGCTGGCCGGGCAGGTGCTCGGTGGCAGCTTGCCGGTGACCTTGCAGTACGACGTCGATGTCCGTCTGGTGACGTACCAGACGCAGGATCGCGGGCTGCCGATCGAGGCGACCACGCTGGTGGCGTGGCCGGGGAACGTGCCTGCCGGGACGGCGCCTCTGCCGACGCTCTTGCTTTTGCACGGCACCACGGGCTTCACAGATGGCTGTGGCTCGTCGGCGGACACGACGTGGGGCGCGCTTGCGGCCGTGCTGGCCTCGTCGGGGTACATCGTGGTGGCGCCGGACTACATCGGGCTCAAGCACTCGGGGTCGGCGACGGGCTTCCTGCATCCTTACCTGGTGGGGCAGGCGACGGCGATCGCGTCGCTCGACGCGGTGCGCGTGCTGGGCCACTGGCCGGAAGAGCTGCGCAAGGGGGGCGCGCTGCCGTCGTCGAAGCTGGCCGTGGTCGGTGGTTCGCAAGGCGGGCACGCGGCGCTCTGGGTCGACCGGTTGGCACCGTACTACGCGCGGGAGCTGGAGCTGGTCGGCGTGGCGGCGACGGTACCGCCGGCGGACCTGGTCGGTCAGGCCACGCTGGCGCTGACGTCGCTCCGCTCGTCGTCGAGCAACATGGCGGCGTTTTACGGAGCCAGCGCGGGGTGGTACGGGGCGGCCGACCGGCTGGACGAGGTGTTCGTGTCGCCGTGGGACGTCAACGTGCCGGCCGCTCTCGGCGGGTCGTGCGATTTCAGTGGCCTCGGGGGGCAGGTGTCGTCGCTCTCCGACGTCTACCAGCCCGAGCTGCTCGCGGCGGCGACGAGCGGGGATTTCTCCACGGTCGAGCCCTGGGGCTGCATGGGGGTCGAGAACGGGCTGACGACGACGTCGGTGCCCCGCATCCAGGAGGACGCGGCGAGCTACGGCATCCTGTTCGTGACCGGCACGAACGATTCGCTGGTCGACACGCCGACGGAGCGCGCAGCCTTCGCGACGCTGTGCAACGAGGGGATTCCGCTCCAGTATCTGGAGTGCGCAGGTTCCTCGCACACGCAGGCGACCACCAACGCGCTGCCCGAGATCCTGACGTTCCTTTCGGCGCGCGTGGCGGGTGAGGCCTTCACGCCCACGTGCCAGGCCGGCGCGGCGGTGACCTGCCAGGGGACGCCGTAACGCGCATCTTCTCCGTGGGTGTGGCCGATGGCGGTCGGTGCTGGCCGCCTTCGGTGCCCCGGGGCGTCGCTGGTTCTCGGGGGCCCTGGGGCGTCGCCGGTTCTCGGGGGTCGCCGTGCGTCGGACGCAGAGGTGTTCGCGTCAGGTGGAGGGGGTCGCGGTGGTGGTGAGGTTCCGGGCCGCGTCGCCCTGGCCGAGGGTGACGGTGAACGTGCGCTCGATGGCGCCGACGCCCGCCGTGGTCTGCGCGGCGAGGTCGAGGAGCAGCGCGCCGAAGGCCTTCAGTTCGAAGGCGTTCTTCCAGAGGTCCTCGACCGACTGGAACGCGCGCTTCACGCAGCTCCAGTCGGCGCGGCCCTGGATGCCCTGGTGGAGCTGCTGGACGGCGGAGGTCATCCCGCTCCACTTGCGGTAGAGGCCCAGGTAGTCGTTGGGGCCGCCGCTCCTGGACTCTTTTTCGAGGACGTCCGCGAGGCTGCCGGCGCGCTGTTGCTGCTCCCAGAGGCGGAAGTCGGCGGCTTCGGGGTGGCGCTTCGCGAGGTGGTGCTCGGCCTCGCGGGCGGCGCGCGCAGGTGTCCAGTCCTTGCCTTTCTCGGTGAGGTACATCTTCCAGAGGGGACCGTAGATGCGGATGCGGTTCTCGGGGGTGGCCCTGGCGGCGTTGGTGCTCGAGGGGAGGGCGCGGCAGAGCGCGCGCGCGTACGGGTCGACGGCGGCGCTCGCGACGAGGCGCAGGAGTTCGCGGCAGACGCGGTCCTCGTCGATGCGCAGCTCGAGGCGGGTGCGCACGGGCTGGTTGCCGGCGGCGGTCTTGATCCGCGCGAGGATGGCGTCGGCTTCGCTGGTGGGGAAGGCACCCCAGGCGGCGGCTTCGTCGACGGCCTGGCGGAGTTCATCCGCGGAGAGCGCGTTGCCGCGGGCGAGGTGGAGGTACACGCCGTACGCGAGATCGGCGGCGGTGGGGTGCTGGCGGAAGGTGCTCATCGCCGCCTTGAGCTCGCCACCCCAGCGGACCTTCTCTCCGAAGAGCTGGCCCTCGTAGAGGCGCGTTCCGAGGAAGGCGACCTTCTGCGGTCCGTTCTCGTGATCCGGTGTGTTGTAGAGGCGGACCTCGCGCAGGGTCTTGCCGTCCTTGCTCCCGAGGACCGACCAGGCGCCGAGGTCGAGCGAGAAGCCCCAGGCCTCGGTGACGGTGGTGGAGCGCTGGTGGAGGTACCGTTTCAGCTCTCCGGGGGCGAGGCGGCCGAGCGCGCCAGCGAGCTGCAAGGTGACGAGCTGGGGGTGAAGCTCCTTCACGCGGGCGTCGGTGAGGTCCAGGTCGACGAGCGTGGCGTTCTCGGCGATGCGGTCGTACTCGTAGCGGAAGCCCGCGGTCATCTTCTGCGTGGCGATCTTCTGCAGGATGTCGCGCGCCTTCTGCTGGAGCTGCTCCCAGGCGCGCTTCAGTGCGGTAGGGTCGGCTTCCAGGTGGGCGAGGCCGAGCCGGTCGAGGGTGCGCTGGAGAACGGGCAGCTCGTTCACGGCGAGCTGGGCGAGGACGAGCTTGTCGAGCAACGCCTCGAAGCGCTTCACGCCGACGGAGCCGACCAGGGCGTCGAGGGTACCGTCGAGCGCTTGCTGGAAGGCGGCGGGGTCGCTGGCCTCGACGGTGACGGAGATGGAGGCGGTGTGCTTGGCCTCGCGCGTGGCCGCCTTCTGGACGAGGACGCGCACGCGACCGGGCTGGTGTCGCCAGAAGACGAGCTGGAAGGTGTCGGCGATGCGGACCGAGCCGCTGACGGAGGCGCCGGCCTCGATGGTGAGGCCGAGGGGAGTCCCTGCGGGGAGGAGCTTGCCGAGCGCGGAGAGGTGGGTGGCGAACACGTCGGTCCAGCGCAAGGTGAGCCGGGTGGCCAGGTTGGCGCCAACGCGGAGGACGAGGGAGTCGTCGACGCCGAGGGCGGTGACGTGCTCCGCGAGGAAGGGGACGCGCAGGGCGGCGACGTCGGCGAGGACGGCCGCGCGGGCACTCTGGGTGAGGGGGTGGCGGCGGTAGTCGGCGACGAGTGCGGAGGTTTCGGCGCTGGCGCTGGCCGCGAGGTAGGGCATCTCGCCGCTGCCGCTGGCCTTGGCCTCGGCGCGGACGGCGTACTTGAGCCAGGCGTCCTTGCCGAGGAAGAGGACGGGCGTGGGGCGGGTGGGGTCGCTGCCGTCGCTCGATGCACTGGTGGCGGGTGGCGCGTTCGCGACGATGCCATCCCGGTCGACGTCACCCGGGGCGTTGAAGGCCTCGATGGTCGCCTCGGTGGAGGGCGTGATCTCGATCCGTGCGCCCGCGACGTCGAACTGGATGGGGCGCTCCAGGGTGGCCTTGCTCAGTTCGATCTGGAGGCCCGGGTCCTGGAGGGGGCGATCGGGGATGTCGGAGAGGATGCGCGCTACGTTCAGGCCGAGCTGCGACGACATGAGACCTCCTGCGCCGCGCCCGCCGCCCGGAGGCTCACGCGCGGTGCGCGATGCGTGATGAGGCATGGTTGGTCGCAGAGGGCGGCTGGTCAAGCGAGGGCGGTCCGTGGGCATCCCGCGCGGAAGCCGTCGTTACGCCGCGGGCGCTGCGCTCCTCATGTCACTTCCACGTTCGTGGCGTCTGCTTCGAGGAAGGGGTGCCGGGTCGCGTGGAGCAAGAAGCCGTCGTACACGGCGCCGGTGGGGCGGAGGCCTGCTGTGTGAAGCAGGGCGGTGGGGAGGGTCGAGACGTTGGGCGCGCTCACCAGCGACGCGCTCTCGGCGCCGGCGAAGAGGCGCTCAGTGGCGTGGAACAGGGCGGTGACGCGGTCGGTCGTGGGGTAGGGCATCCAGAGGGCGTCGAGAGTGGGGACCTGGACGATGCTGCCGGGCTTGTTGACGATCTCGCCGAGAAGGATGGTGGCGGCGCCGGTGAGGCGACCCTCTTCTTCGATGACGAGGAGGCGGCGGGAGCGGGGGTCGCGGAGGTAGTGTTCGAGCTGCGCGTCGTCCGGTGCGCCCCAGAGGATGCGGTCGTCGTTGCAGGTGGCGATGACCTCGCGGATCTCGCCGACATCGCGGGCCTCGCGTGCGTGGAGCGGGGTGCGGTTCGCGCTCCGAGGGGCGCGACGAGAGGACCAGCCGTGGTTCACGAGGGGGTGGAGGCGCTTCATCCTGAACCCGAGGCGCTCGACGGTTCTGAAGAGAAGGAGCTGCTCCTCGGCGCTGTGGGCGTCGGCAAAGACGAGGGTGGGGGCGGCGCGGTCGCGGAGTGAGGAGAGGACTTCGAGGTAGATCTGGGCGGCGAGATCGCCGCGCCGGTGCTCGGGCTGGATGGCGAGGAGGGAGAGGAGGTAGCCGTCGGATGCGAGGCCGCAGAGCTGGAAGCGGCGTGGCGTGATGGCGAACACCGCGGCGGGCTGGGCGCCGCTCCGTGCGATCGCAGTCATGGCGCCTGGGCCAGGGAAGCCGAGGTGCCAGGCGACGTACTCGTCGCTGTAATGGATGCTGGGCGGTGGGGAGGCCTCGCGGAGGAGCTGGCCGGCTTCGGCAGGGAAGTGCTGGAGTTCGGTGGTGGTGAGGAGGAGCGGCGGCGGGGCCGTGATGTGGCTGCGAGGGGGGCGCTGGCCGTGCGTGAAGGGCTCGTCGTGCGCGAGGGACTGGCTGGTGGCGGTGCTCGGGCCGTTCGCGAGGGACTGGCTGGTGGCGGTGCTCGGGCCGTTCGCGAGGAGGTCGTCGTGTGCGAGGGGCTGGCCGGGGGGAGCGCTCTGGAAGGCGCTCTGGCCGTGCGTGAGGGGCTGGCTGTGCGCGGGCGCCGAGAGCGGGGCGCGAGAGAGTCCGAACTGCACGGGTGTGGTCTCGCTCCGTGGGGTCGGCGGGGCGATGTCGTTGTCGGGGCGCGAGAGCAAGGAGATGGGGGCGAGCCGGAGCGCCAAGGTGCCGGCGTCAGCCGACGTGAGCGGCAGGTCCCTGGGCGCCGACGCACGTGGCGCGGGCGCGTCGGGATCGTGGAAGACGGCGGTGCGCGTGAGCGGTGGCGCGGGCTCGGGGTCGAGCGAGAGGCGCGGGGCGCGCTCGCGCAAGCCGAAGACCGCGCTCGCGACGGCGAACGCGGCGCGGAGCGAGTCACGCGCCGCTAATGGTGAGGCGGTGGTGAGCTCGACGGCGGCACGACGCAGGATGCGCGCTGCTCGGAGCAGGGGGCGTGACAGGCTGTGCGAAGAGTGAGGGGCGACCATGATGACCTGCCCCCAGTGTGGCAGCGCGCAGGCCGGGTGATGGGCGAAAGGCGCGCGGAGAAGCGAGAAAACGCGCGGGAGGTGGGCGAGGAGGAAGAGCGACCCGGACGCGCGCCGGGTCGCGCGGACGTGCTAGACGACCTCGAGGTTGGTCAGCTCGGCCTCGAGGAACGGATGATCCCCGCTGTGCAGCGCGAAGGCCTGGTAAACCGCCCCGGTCGGGCGGACACGCGCGGCGCGCAGGACGTCGGCGGGGATGGCGCTGACGTTGGGGGCGCTCACGACCGGGGAGCAAGCCTGTCCGAGGAACGCCATGGCGGCGCCGCGGAAGAGGGTGGCGACGCGCGGCATGGTGGGATCGGGAATCCAGATCGAGTCGACGGAGGTGACGCGGTCGACCTCGCCGAGGGTGTTCATGATCTCGCAGAGGGTGACCGACGCAGCGCCGACGGCGACGCCCTCTTCCTCGACGACCAGGAGCTTGCGGCCGCGTGGATCGCGCTCGTAGTAGTCGAGCAGCGCGTCGTCGGGCGCGGCCCATAGCACGCGCTCGTCCTTGCAAGCGTCGATGAGCGAGAGCACCTCGCCGTGGTCGGTGGCATCCCGGACGATGAGCGGGATGCGCTCGGACTCGTGGCTGGGGGCGAAGCCGTGGTTTGCGTACTGGCCGAGGTGCTTCACGCGCATGCCGACGCGCTCCGCGGAGCCGAGCAGCGAGCGCTGTGCGGCGGGGGAGTGCTCGTCGACGTAGACGACCGCAGGTAGACCGCTGCCCTTGAGCGCGTCGAGCAGCTCGTCGTACAGCTTGCTGGCGACGCCGCGGCCGCGGAACGCGGGGCGGACGGCGACGAAGGAGAGCAGGTACGCGAGCGAGGCCTCGCCACGGAACTTGAGGCGGCGCGGGGTGATGGCCGCGAAGCCTCCGACGTCGTCACCGCTGCGTGCGGTCACGCCGATGACGGGGGCACCAGGGAAGCGGAGCTGCCACTCGAGGTACTCGTCGCTGTAGTTGAGGACCGGGGGGACCCACGCTTCGCGCAGCACGGTGGCGGACTGCTCGGAGAGGGTCACGGCGTCGGTACGCTCGATCTCGATGTCCTGGGCGAGATCGATGGAGGCCGGGATGGGCTCGGGCTTGCTGCGGCCAGCGCGCCAGGCGGGGTGCGAGGGGATGGAGACGGAGGCGCCGCGTGCGGCACCGCTGCCCTCCAGTTCGGGCGCGCGACGGATGATCTCCGGCCAGCGGGAGGGGTCGTCTCCGTGCTGGGTGAGGAAGGCGTAGACCCAGCGCTCGAGGCCGAAGGCGACGCACACGCTGTGCATCGGGCCCGCGCCCTCGACGTCGCACGCGAAGGCGCGGCCGAAGAAGTCGGAGTGGTAGTTGAGGGAGCCGGCGGCGAGGCGCTCGTTGCCCGGGAGGAGCAGCGAGATCTCCCACTTCGTGTCGGAGCTGAGCTGGAAGAAGGTCTTCGCGTCGGCGTCGGGGGCGATGAAGAAGGGATCGCTGGCCGTCCGGATCTCGCCGGCGATGTCGTGATCGGCGAGGTAGTTCGACACGAGGACGTTGCCCTGCTCGCGGAGGCCGAGGACGCCGTCGCGGCTGCCGAGGAAGACGATCTCGCGCATGGTGAACTCCCAGAGGCGGCGGAGATCGGTCATTTTGCTCGACTCGTAGCGGAAGCAGCGGCCGACGACGGCGTAGCGCAGGCCTTCGGCGGCGATCACCCGGTCGCGGTTGGCGGCGTACACGTGGTAGCAGACTGCGGGGGAGAGGCAGGCCTCGGGGGTCACCAGGTCGGAGAGGGCCCGGTCGTCGAGGTCGTCACGATCGTGGTGCCGCTTGCGGAAGTCGTCGATGCGGTGCCTGTCCTCGGGGAGGTGGCTCGTGAACGTGACGATGTGCGGGAACGAGCGGAAGTAGTCGCACTTCGACAGCGTCGTCGTCGGGATGAGCGTGGGGGTGAGCATCGGCGTCGGCGCGAAGGGGTCACCGAGCGCGGCGAGGGTGCGGTCGAAGTAGCGGTAGAGGCGCAAGGCGTTGCCCTCCAGCGCGATCTGGCCGCGGCCCATGCCGTGGATGCCCTCGGTCATGCCGGTGCCGCGGAACTCGGCCGTGGCGACGCGGGGGCTCTGGTAGACGATCTTGCGCGCGAGGCCGCGGAGGCTGCGCTGCTTCTGGTAGGCGATCTCGATGGCCTGCTTGCCGAGCGCCTCGGCACGATCGGCGGGGGCGAGGAACGAGAGGGACTTGCCATCGTCGAGGAAGGCGATCTCGCCGACGCGCTTGTCGAGGAAGGCGATGTCCTTGGGGATCTCTTCCTGGGCCATCTCCGAGGCCTGGAGCTTGAGCTCGACCTCGACGCGGACGAGGGGCGCGAGGGAGGCAGGCTCGATCGGAAGGTCGGGGGTGACCTCCGGCGCGCGGCCGAGGGGTGCAGACTCGGTAGACGTGCGCGCGGCCTGCGGCGCGGGCGTGGCGTCGGCGGGGACCGGGGCGGCGAGGGCGGCGGCGTCGAGCGCTGCGCCATGGGCCGAGCCGAGCTGCTGGATGAGCACCCAGATGGCGCGCGGGGTGCGCACGGCAACCCACTGGTCGTTGGGGAACTCGATGACGAACCTGTCCTCCAGGTCGTTGCGGAGGCTCATCATGTTGATCGAGGTGAAGCCCGCGTCCTGGATGTCGTCGTCGGGGCCGATGCGGGAGAGCTTGCCGAGGTCGAGGATCATGGAGATCACGACGTCGAGCCCACCGCCGGTCACCTGGGTGTTCGGTGCGCTCTCGCTGGGGCGCGCCTCGAAGGCGGCGGCAGCCAGGGGGACGGCGCTCGGGGCGTTGCTGCGCGCTGGCGCAGGGCTGGTGGCGCTGGAGATGGAGACGACGCGGGCGCCCTGCCCGGAGAGGTTCGGGGAAGGGGGCTGATCGCGCAGGGACCGGACGACTCGGGCCGGGTTGCCAGCGACGACGGTGTAGGGCGGTACGTCGGAGATGACGGCCGCGCCTGCCGAGACGACGCTGCCCTCGCCGACGGTGACGCCGGGAAAGATCATCGCGCCGGTGCCGATCCAGACGTTGTCTTCAATGACGATGGGCCGGACCTCTTCCTCGGGCGGCGGTGCACCAGCGAGCCGCGTCTCCGGATCGGCCGGGTGGCCGTTGGAGTCGAACATGAACACGCGGGCGGCGATGCGACAGTCCTTGCCGACCCTGACCGACTTGCCGACGGTGAACCGGCACTCGTGGCTGATCGTGGTCCCGTCGCCGATGTGGAGCACGGGGCGCTCGGAGAACCGCGAGGCGAAGACGATGACGACCCGTCCATCGAGCGTGACGTTGTCGCCGAGGATCAGGTCTCCGTTGCCACGGATCCAGTGGATCCATGTGCCGCTGTGAACGTTGCTACCGTACTCCTTGGCGTAGGATTTCAGCAGCGGTTCGCTGACGAAGACCCGTGCCCCGAAGTAATAGGCCTCCCTTGCTGCCTCGAAGGCGAGGCGCAGCGGCAAGACGACCGGCTTCGGTGCTGGGACCGCGAAGTCCTGCACCGCACGACGGACGCTGCGCGCAGCGCGAGCAATGGGATGATCGGAGGTGGCAAGGAATCGGTAGGGATTCGTCATAGTCCTTTTCTGTAAGCGGAGTGCCAGACCCGCTCAGACGCCTCAGTGTTGCAAATGATCGGTGGTAGGGGGAACCCCGAAGCGCGCTTGCGGTGTCCTATAAGCGCGATCTCGCTCACGGCAAGTCGGCCCTCTTCTCTTCTTCGGCCGAGGCGGATCGCTCCTTCAAATCCTCACTCGTGCTGTTGTCTATGTCCTCCTGAACTGACGACCGCGCAAACCGGTCGGATGACATCGTCCGGTGATGCGCGCGCGACGTCATGACGCGCGGCATGGCGGATCGAAGCAGCGCGAGGCCGAGAACGGCTTCGACGAGGGTGATCGCTGCCGCCCAGCTCGTGGTGCACGCGGAGAGCACGGCGAGGCGCGCTTCGTGGGTGTCACCCGGGGTGAACGCCTCGAACAAGGGAGGCGCGAGCAGGTCGCGTGTGCCAAGGCCCTGCGGGGTGATGGGCAGCGTGACGGCGACCATGAGCACCGGGACGCGCACGAGCGCGGTGGTGAGCGGGATGTGGACGCCGAAGAACGAGAAGGGGATCCAGGTGCCGAGGAACAGCACGGCGAGGTGCGGGAGGCGGGTGATCAAGGCGACGAGATGGCCACGTACACCCGCCTCGAAGAGCGGTGCGAGGAGGCGCGTTCTGGCGAGCAGCGCGGGGCGCACGGTGAGGACGCCGAGGTAGAGAACACCTGGAGCGAGCGTCAGCGCCGTCCAGGCGAGCGAGGCGCCGTGCAAGGGGAAGGTCACGGCGGCGAGGAGGAGCAAGCAGCCGAGCCAGGAGGCATAGACGAGCAGGGTGGAGCCAGCGGTGCGCGCGAGCGAGGCGCCGTGCGCGCGGGAGAGGGCGAGCGTGAGGAAGGCCTGGCCGACGTGGTGGTTGAGGAGCGAAGGCAGGTACGAGGCGCCACGCAGGACGAAGAAGTCGCGGTAGCGCACGGGGAGGCCGGCGCCGCGGTAGACGAGCACCGTGGCGAAGCTGTCGGCCGCGAGCAGGGCGAAGACGAAGGCGATGGAGAAAGTGATGTAGGCGAGGGGATCGACGCGCGCGAGGGCGTCCAGGAAGGCGTCCGGCTGGATGCGGGAGACGGCGAAGGCCACGAGCGCGACGGCCGCGAGTGACGGCAAGGCGCGGCGCCAGCGTGGCGCTGCCTGGTGAGGCGATCTTTCTGGGGGGGGAGTGCTCATCGACGGGCAGAGCCGCGTGGACTCATCCCCAGCCTTCGAGCGCGAGCTTGCCCGCGGTGTGGCCGCTCTCGAGCTGGGCGTGCGCGCGTCGGAGGTTCTCGGCGTCGATGGTGCCGAGCCGGGTCCGCAGGGTGCCGCGGAGGCGTCCGGTGTCGAGGAGATCGGCGACCTGGTCGAGGATGGTGTGCTGCGCCTGCATGTCCTCGGTCTTGAACATGGCGCGGGTGAACATCATCTCGAAGATGAAGCCGGCGCTCTTTCCCTGGAGTCGGGTGACGTTCACGGGGGTCTTCGTCTCGACGATGCCGACGATGCGGCCCTGGGGGCGGATCAGGTCGGCCATGGTGTCCCAGTAGGCGGCGGTGTCGACGAAGTTGGCGATGAAGTCGACGGTCTGGAGGCCGATGGCGGCGAGGCCCTCTGCGAGGGGCTTGCGGTGGTCGATCACGTGATCGGCGCCGAGTTCCCGGCACCAGGCCTCGCTCTCGGGCCGCGACGCGGTGGCGATGACGCGGAGACCCCAGAGCTTGGCGAGCTGGATGCCGATGGACCCGACGCCGCCACCGCCGCCGATGATCAGCAAGCTTCGGCCGGCGTGGTCGCCTGTGGGGTCGATGCCGAGGCGGTCCTGGAACGACTCCCAGGCCGTGAGGGCGGTGAGGGGGATGGAGGCGGCCTCGGCCCAGTCGAGGGAGCTGGGCTTCTTGCCGACGATGCGCTCGTCCACGAGGTGGAGCTGGCTGTTGCAGCCGGGTCGGGTGATGTCGCCGGCGTAGTAGACCGGGTCGCCGACCTTGAAGAGGGTGCAGTCGGGGCCGACGGCCTCGACGACGCCTGCCGCGTCCCAGCCGAGGACGCGAGGAGAAGGCTCGACCTTGTCCTTGGGGGAGCGCACCTTGGTGTCGACCGGGTTGACGGCGACGGCGTGGACGCGGACCAGGAGGTCGCGCGCACTCGGCTCGGGGTCGGGGAGTTCGACGTCGACGAGGGCTTCGGGGTCCTGGATCGGCAGGTAGCGGGTGAGGCCGACGGCTTTCATGGGCATCCTCCTGGCGCATGGCTGATACCACGGCGCCACGAGGGCGACAGGGGCTCCGCGTCGGGGAAGGGTCGTGGTCGTCGGATCGCCAGGAGGGCGTGTCGGTTCAGAGAGCAGGTGCAGCCAGGGTGACGGGGCTGCGACCTTGATCTAGGACGGTGGGAGGGCAACTCGCCCCGATCGGACCACCATGAGCACATCCTACCAGTACGACCTCTTCGTGATCGGCGCTGGCTCGGGGGGCGTGCGCGCCGCCCGGATGTCCGGCAGCTACGGTGCGCGTGTCGCCATCGCCGAGGGCAAATACCTCGGGGGGACCTGCGTGAACGCGGGATGCATCCCCAAGAAGCTCCTGTACTACGCAAGCCACTTCCACGAGGACTTCGAGGACGCCCGGGGCTACGGGTGGGACGTGACGGCGCCCGGCTTCGACTGGAGCACGCTGGTCCGCAACAAGGACAAGGAGATCGAGCGGCTGAACGGCGTCTACGATCGCCTGCTCACCAACGCCGGGGTCAAGCTCTTCCGGGGGCGCGCCCGGGTGATCGGACCGCACGAGGTCGAGGTGGACGGTCAGCGCGTCACCGCGGAGCGGATCCTGGTCGCGACGGGCGGCAAGCCGCGCATGCCGGACATCCCCGGCAAGGAGCTGGCGATCTCCTCCGACGAGGCGTTCCACTTGCCCGAGTTGCCGAAGCGGGTGGTCATCAGCGGCGGCGGCTACATCGCGGTGGAGTTCGCCGGCATCCTGGCCGGCCTCGGAGCGCGCGTCACGATGGCCGTGCGCGGTCTGCACCTGCTCAACGGGTTCGACGACGACATCCGGTCCTTCCTGGCCGAGGAGATGATCAAGAAGGGGATCGAGATCAAGCCGAACACCGAGGTGAGCTGCCTCGCGCGTCGTGACGACGGCGCGCTGTGCGTGGCGCTCCAGGACGGCACCGAGATCGAGGCCGACACGGCACTCTTCGCCATCGGTCGCGTCCCCAATGTGCAGGGGCTGGGCCTCGAAGAGGTCGGGGTGACGCTGGCACCGAACGGGTCGGTCGTCGTCGACGATGGGTTCAAGACGTCGGTGCCGTCGATCTACGCGATCGGGGATGTGATCGGCCGGGTCGCGCTCACGCCGGTGGCGATCGCCGAGGCGATGGCGCTCTCGCGGGCGCTGTTCCGCGGGCAGCCGGTGAAGATGGATTACCACAACATCCCGACGGCGGTGTTCAGCCAGCCGAGCATCGGCACGGTGGGGCTCACCGAGGCGCAGGCGCGGGAGGCCTGCAAGAAGCTCGACGTGTACGCCTCCACGTTCCGCCCCCTCAAGCACACGCTGAGCGGGCGTCAGGAGAAGACGATGATGAAGCTGCTCGTGGACAAGGAGACCGACAAGGTGCTCGGCGTCCACATGGTCGGCCCGGACGCGGGCGAGATCACCCAAGGCTTCGCAGTGGCGTTGAAATGCGGGGCCACCAAGGCCCAGTTCGACGCGACCGTCGGCATCCACCCCACCTCGGCAGAGGAGCTCGTGACCATGCGCGAGCCGCTGCCGGACCCACCCAGCAGCTAGGAGCAGATCGCCCCGATGTCGTCCTCGTCCCCCACGACGCCCGCGTCCCCCACGGGCCCCGAGATGCCGTCGCCCCTCCGCCCCGTGGCGCTCCTCGCCCGGACCAGCGACAGGAGCTTCTACGTCTTCAACGCCATCCTCTCGACGGCGGCGCTGGCTTTCCTCGCATACATCCTGCTGGTGCGTCGCGGGGGGGGAGGCGCGGATCTGCGCTTCTTGCCGCCCATCAACGCGATGTTCAACGGGCTCGCGGCCGCGCTGCTCGTGGCGGCGTGGGTGGCCATCAAGCGCCGCGCGGTGCTCGTCCACAAGTACCTGATGGTGGCGGCGTTCGCGGCGTCGTCGCTGTTCCTCGTCTGCTATCTGGCGTACCACTTCGTGCACGGCGACACGAAGTTCCAGGGGACGGGGGCGATCCGGGGCGTCTACTTCTTCATCCTGATCACCCACATCGTGCTGTCGATGGGGATCGTGCCGATGGCGCTCGCGTCGTTCTACTTCGCGTTCAAGGCGTCCTTCGAGAAGCACCGTCGGGTGGCGAAGATCCTGCTGCCCATCTGGCTCTACGTCTCGATCACCGGCGTGGTGATCTTCTTCATGCTGCGGGGCAGTCCGACCGCCGTGCCCTGAAGCGCGGGTCGGAGAGCGTCACAGGACCTTTCCAGTCAGCATCCGAGCACGTGGAAGGTGTGGACGCGGCGCTGTCCGGGGCCATGCCGTACCGGGTGGGGGACCATAGATCCACCCACCACCCGGTCCACCCTTCGGGCCAAGTTCTCTGCAAGGCCTGACCTGTCCAGCGCGAGTGCGGGTCGTGCAGTCGCATGCTGTGCGCGCTGCGTTCGAGGCGCTGGTGAGGGGCTCCTCACGTCGTGGCATGGGCGTTGCGAACTGGCGGTCTGCCCACGGCACGGAGAGGTCATGAAATACCTGTACGGCGACGCGACCCCGTTTCCTCTGACCGAGAACTTCCTGGTCACGCTGTGCGCGGCGACCGAAGCGAGCGTGGCGCTGCTCCGGGCCGATGAGCTGGTGGACAGCGGTAACCGCGCGGTGCAGGAGACGGACGCGCGGGTGACCAAGGAGCTGGCTGCGCTGGACGCGGTGGCGCGCCGTATCGAGGAGAGCCTCGGGGCGAACCCGCCGGTGGTGGCGCCGGACGCTGGGCCCGTTCAGCTCGCGGCGGCGCGCATCGCGGAGCACGCCTGGGCGACTCTCGAGAGGACGCGTGCCGAGGTGCTCGGTCTGCGCGAGTCGGCGGTCGCCGCGTCGAGCCGCGCCGCCCCGCATGCGAAGGTGCTCCCGGCGCTGAGCGCGTTCCTCACGGCGCACCAGCTCCCGGAGACGACGTGGAGCATTCGCTGGGGTGCGGAGAAGGGCGTCGCCTCCGCGAGCGCCGAGGTGTTCTCGCGGGCGCACTGTGGGCTGGAGGCGACGTTCGGGGTGGAGATCCCGGTGACGCACCTGTGGTCGCGGTCTCCCCGGGTGAACCAGCTGGAGCGTGAGGTGACCATCCAGATGATGCGCAAGCCCTGGCTGCGGAAGCCGAGGCCCTGTCCGGTGCGGCTCGACAAGCTGTTCGTCGCCTCGGTCACGCACACGCCCGAGGACGCGAGGATGACGCTCGTGCACAACCCGAAGCGGCAGGAGGGGATCGAGATCGTGCTGCGCTCGGGGTCGTCGACGGGCGTCACGGCGACGCGCCTCGACAAGCAGGGGGAGGCGGTCGGCGAGCCGGAGGTGCTCGACGCGACGGATTCGGCAGAGGTGAAGCGGCTGTGGGCGCGGGTCGAGTCCACGCTCGGTGAGCTGGTGCTTCACCGGACGGGGGCCACCGAGGCGACGCTCGGCGGGGTGCAGGTGGGTGACATCGTGCATCCGGAGGTGATCGCGGAGGTGGTGATCGGCGCGGTCGCGCCCATCATTCGCGAGATCGTGCGTCGCTCGGCGTCTCCGCGGGAGTTGTCGCTCAAGCGGACGCTGGGCGACGGAAGGCGCGAAGAGCTGTTCGTCTCGTTCGAGACGGTGCTCGATCGGACGGCAGGGCTGAGCGAGCGTCACCGGGCGATGTTCGATGCCTTCGGTCTGCGCGAGCGGAGCGGGGCTCGCGGGGTGGTTCATCGGCTCCCGAGCATGCGCTCGGCGCCGGAGCTGCGCGCCGTGAGCGCTTGAGCTGAGCGCTCGAGCCGAACTCCTGGGCGGCGGGGTGAGGCCACGGGCAGTGCTGGGCGGCGTGTGTCAGTGGGATCTTCGGCGTGGGTCTGCGGGATCTTCAAGGAGTGAGGGGGCTGGGGCCGGCCTCGGGGCTGACCTCTGATGGGCGCTCGACGAGGGGGCGGGAGTCGACGTCGTGACAGGGACGCTGCACGGGGAGCGCAGCCGCGAGGTCCCGCGGGGAGGTTTGGGCGACGCAGCCTCTTCGGATGGCGTGGCGCGTCGAGGATCGCTCGTGGGGAGTGCTGGCTCGGGTGGCGTCGTCCCGGAGAGGTGAGGGGTGGCGTCGTCGGGCGGCGACGGCGTGGAAGCCCCCTGGGCAGCGAAGGCGGCGCCGATCATCTCCGTGGCCACGCCAGCGCGCGCCTGTGCGGCTGGGGGGCGGTCCCACGCAGCGGCGGACCCAGCGAGCTGCTCTCCGGCGCGCGTGACCAGGGCGAGGGCGCCGAGGAGGGCAAGCACGGAGAGCAAGCCCAGCGGCCTGGGCTGCGCGGGGCGAAGCTTCTGGGCGCTCCCGGCACCCTCCTGCGAAAGGCGGGGGTTCAGGACCTCGGTCGACACGGACTCGCCGCGAGGAGGCGAGCTGATGGCGCATGTCCCCTCCGTATACGGCGGTTCGGGGGTCGACACGCCCGTGAGCGAGAGGCTCGCCCGGAGGGCGGACTCCCCGGCTCCATGCGCACAGGAGCCGCTCGCTTCCGCCTCTGGACAGGCGCTGGTCTGAGCTGCTGTGCGCTCCCGGGCGGCATCGAGCCGCGCCGCTGTCTGGGCCAGGCGCTCCCTGCGTTCGTCGGCCGAGCCGGGCAGCAGGGTGTGGACCAGGGCGCCGACCTGCTGGTTCGAGAGGTGCTCGTCGACACGCGCGTCACCGCGGGTCGAGGCCTCCGCCGAGCCGAGGGTGTAGTTGATGAGTTCCAGCGCGCGCCCGAGTTCCAGCGCGCTGTCGAACCGATCTGCTGGGTCCTTGGAGAGGGCGCGCAGGATGAGCGCATCGAGGGCGCGGGGCATGTCGGGGACCATGTCACGCGGTGAGAACGGGTCGCGCGTGGCGATGTTCTGCACCGTCTCGATGGCGCTGCGCCCGCGGAACGGGTGGTGATCGGTGCAGAGCACGTAGAGCATGATCCCGAACGAGAAGATGTCACTCCGTCGATCGATCTCGTGGCCGGCGATCTGCTCCGGAGAGAAATACCCCGTCTTGCCCTTGATGACGCCGACACGCGTCACCTGGGCGCGGCGGCGCGACTTCGCCACGCCGAAGTCGACTACCTTCACCATGCCGTCGACGGTGACCATCACGTTCTGGGGGGAGACGTCGCGGTGGACGAGGTGCATGAGCTCCCCGTCGTCGTCTCTCGCTTCGTGCGCGGCGTGCAGTCCGACGCAGGCGGCAGCAGCGACCTGGAGCACCCAGCGCAGCGGGAGTCTGCCGCCCCGGGCGCGCTGGGCGGCGTCGAGGCGTGCCAGCGATTCTCCTTCGATCCAGTCCATGGCCAGGTAGAGCTGGCCTCGGTCTTCCCCGTAATCGAGAACCTGTCCGATGTTGGGGTGGGTGATTCTCGCCGCCGTGCGCGCTTCGTCGAGGAACATGGCGCGTCCCTCCGGGTCTTCCCGCAGGACGTCGGAGAGGATTTTCACGGCCACCACGTTCTGCGCGCCGCTCGTATTCCAGGGGCGGGCGGCCCAGATGGTCGCCATTCCACCTTCTGCCGCCTGGAACAGCAGCTCATAAGGACCGATTCTCTCGCCAGGCACGAGACCCGTCGTCGCCCCAGGCGCATGCTCCAGCGTGCCGCTTCCGTTCATGACAAGCATCCTCCGCCGCGCATCGTCCCTCGACGTGGTTCTGCGATGACGAGACGCGCCATGACCTCGCGGAGCTGCCGATCGTCGCACCGGTGCCTCATGCCTGGGTCGAAGGCGGTTCGAACCTCGCCAGCGCTGAAGTGAGACAAACTGCGCACAATCGCATTGGACGAGGGCGAGGAAGACTGGCGAATGAACGTTCAATGCGCCACAAATAGAGGGTGGGGGGCGCACTGCATCTGGGCTCGGGGACGACCCTCGGGCGTTATGAGCTCGTCCTGAAGGTCGCCTCGGGCGGCATGGGAGAGGTCTGGGCCGCGCGGCTGAAGCGAGAGCACGGGTATCAGCAGCTCTTCGCAATCAAGGTGCTGAGGCCGGAACTCGCCGAGGATCCTGCCTTGCAGCGAATGTTCCTCGACGAGGCGGAAGTCGCCGCACGGATTCGACACCCCAATGTCGTGCAGGGCGTCGATCGTGGGCAATATCGTGGCACGCCCTACCTGGTCATGGAATGGGTGGCCGGTGAGCCGCTGTCCGCTGCACTCCGCGGTGCAGCAGGTCGGCCCGCACCTGCGCTCGTCGCCGCGCGGATCGCCTACCAGATCTGCGCAGGGCTCGAGTCGGCACACGAGCTTTGTGACGACGACGGGAGGCCGCTCGGGCTCGTTCATTGCGACGTCTCGCCCGAGAACGTGCTGATTACGTCGGAGGGCCTGGTCCGACTGGTCGATTTCGGGGTGGCACTCTATGGTGGTCCGCCGCTGTCGGAACGGAGCGGTCTCATCCCGATCGAGGCGTGGGTCGCGGCGCCTCCGTCCTCCGGGCAGCGCGGCGAGTTGCGCGGGAAAGCGCCCTACATGGCGCCAGAGCACATCCTCGGCGCGCCGAGCGATCGTCGCGCCGATCTCTTCGCCGTGGGGATTCTTCTATACGAGATGCTGGCCGGGACCCACCCCTTCCTCGCAGACGACGACCAGATCACCATGACCCGCATCGCCAGCGATTATCCGCTGGCGCCCATCTCGTCTCGACCGCGAGCGCGCCTCCGGGTTCCGGCGCCGAGCGGGCCTCCTGTCCCGCCGGCGCTCGAACATGTGGTGCTCTCCGCGCTCGCCAGGGCGCCAGAGCGACGCTTCCAGACGGCGGGAGCGCTGATGCAAGCGCTCGACGAAGCCGTCCCGGGCGCGGCGCTGCCGAGCAGCGATCACGCCGTGGCTCAGTGGCTCCACGAGGTGCTCGGGGAGGCGCTGCAGCTGCGGGCTCGCAAGCTGCGTGAGGCGCTGGAGGCAGTGGAGCACCAACCGCGGGATCGACGGCGGATGCCTCGGTGTGGGTCCCCCTCGGACGTCGAGCCGTGCGTGTACACCCTGGCGGTGACATCCACCGAGGCTTCGGGCGTGTTCCCGAGCGCTTCAGGAATTTTTCCGAGTCCGGTCAGGTCTCGCGCGGTGGCGCTCGAGCGCGTCGGGGGTGTGGAGCGGGCCGAGTCGGCCGTCGAGGCTCCGCCGGAGAGCCGCCGCGAGGGTCCCGTCAGCCGCGGTGCGCGGGCTGGGACAGCCATGGTGGTGGCTGCCGTGACCTGCGCGCTGTTCGGCTCAGCGACCACGGGCGACAGCAACATTCCTCCTCCGGCGCTGGATCGAGATCCTCCTTCCTCACGTGAAGGGGGCGCTCCTCGCTCGGCAGCGCGTCCCTCCCTGGACAGTCCATTCCGGCCAGCGACCCACACGCTGACTGCGCCTGCGCATCCGGCGGCGAGGCCCCTGCGGGACGGAGTGGCTCCGCAGGGAGCGGATTCAGCAGTCTCCAGGGAGGAGTCGCTGGAGGAGGTCGAGCCGCGGGGGCGCGCACTCGCGGCGCCATGAGGGTGCTGACCCCTCGATGAGAAATGTCAGTCCTCGATCTTGCCGTCGAGGATCCCTCGTGGACCGTCCACCATCAAGAAGGTCGCCTCTTCCTCACCGACCCGCTGGAACAGCGCGGCAATACCCCGCTCGACGTCGATCACGTCCTTCGCGTGGTGCGCGTCGCTGCAGGCGGCGTAGTAGTAGCCTTCGTCGAGCAGCTCCTCGGCGGCCCGTCGCGGTGCACGTCCGTATTTGCCAACGAGCGCAGCGACGTCGAGGAGCAGCAACGCGCCGCCGTCGATCAGCGGGTCGAGCACCCTCACCTCCTTGAAGACTGGCTCGTAGCGCTCAGGGTGAGCCAGCACGGGGCGAAGCTTGCACCGCCGTCGGAGGTCGAAGAACCTGTGCGCTACCTGTGCGGGGAAGCTGCGGCTCGGGAACTCCACCAGGACGGCGTGCCCTCCGGGGTAGGGGAGGGCGAGGCCTTCGAGGAGGCGCTGGTAAACCACATCGTCGAAGAAGTGCTCGGAGGCGAGGCCGAGCTCGGGGAGTGTCTGCCGCGTTCCCCGGAGCGCTTCACAGGTCGCTTCGTAGGCGGTGCAGAGCTGATCGCGGGTGTTGTCGAACATGCCGGGGCGCATGTGGGGGGTGGCCACGACCTTGTCGAACCCCGCAGAATGCAGCGCGGAAAGCAAGTTCATGCTGTCGGCGAAGCTTCTGGCGCCGTCGTCGACTCCGGCGACCCAGTGAGCATGCAGGTCGATGAACCCGCGCATCGTGCCGCTACGTTACCAAATTTGGCCTGCACTGCGCTGGACGAGCATGCTTTGTCGCGATGCAAACGAACGAGCGTCCTGCCTCCGCCGCCCCAGCCGAGGGCGCTTCCCCTTTGAGCTTCTCCGAGCGTCGGCGCCGCCGGAGCGAAGATCCCATCACTGCACTTCATTATCAGCTCGCTGCAGCGCGTGCCTCGGGACACCTGGAGGCGGTGGTGCTCGTGGACGACAGTGGCTGTCTGGTCGCCGGTGCCGGGGCATGGCCGGCCTGCGAGGAGCTCGCGGCCTACGCACCGCTACTCGCGAATCCTCACGCCATCGCGAGCGCATCCGTGGGCTCCCGGGTTGCGTCGCTCAGCCCGGAGGTCGAGGTGCGTTGCCTGGATTTCGATGGAGCAGAGGTGCTGTTGTGCGGGCGTGGTGGGACGGTTGCCCGCAATGACTCGATGACCCGGGCGGCGGCAGGTTGCCTGCGGATCCTGCGCGCAGCGGCCTGAGCGGATCGTCGGGTCGCGTGGTGGATCGTCGCGATCGGAGGGTCTGGATCGCGTTCGCTCGCGAGCGCAGCGCACGCCGGGTGCGCCGTCGACCCCCTGTTCGTGCTAAAGGCGCCCCGTGACTCCTCCTGCACGGCCTGGCCAGCCCGCATCCCCGCCTCCGGCATGGCGCTCGCCCGCCGGCTTCGAGAGCGCTCCCGGAGGCCTCGGCGCCTTGCTCGACAGCCGCCGCGTGATCCTCTGTGTCGGTTGCGGCGGTGTCGGCAAGACGACCACCTCGGCAGCGCTCGGCCTCGCCGCCGCACGGCGCGGCAAGCGCGTCCTTTGCCTCACCATCGACCCTGCCCGGCGACTCTCTCAGAGTCTCGGTATCGAGGAGATGACGACAGAGGCGCAGACCATCGACCCGGCTGTCTTCGCCCGTGCGGGGGTCGATGTCCCGGGCTCGATGACGGTGATGATGCTCGACACGAAGTCGACCTTCGACAGCCTCGTCACCCAGCTCGCTCCCTCTGCGGAGCAGCGGGACCGCATCCTCGGGAACGTGCTCTACAAGTACATCTCCACCTCCCTCGCCGGAACGCAGGAGTACATGGCGATGGAGAAGCTCTACGCGGTGAAGGACGACCCCGCCTACGACATCATCTTGCTGGACACGCCCCCCACCACGAACGCGCTCGACTTCCTCGACGCTCCAGAGCGCCTCGTCGGTGCCATCGACAGCGCCGCGACGCGCTGGTTCGTGCAAGCGTTCCAGAGCTCGGGCAAGCTGTCGCTCAACCTCCTCGCCCGTTCGACCGCGGCCGTCCTGAAGGGGATGGGCAAGCTCACGGGTTCGGGCTTCCTGGAGCAGGTCGCCTCGTTCATCACGGAGATCAACACCGTTTTCGGCGGCTGGCGGGCTCGAGCCGAGACGGTCTCCGCGGCCCTCCGAGGGCCGGACGTGGCGTACGTACTGGTCACCACGCCAGACCCGCTCTGCGTCCGTGAGGTCCTCTTCTTCGCCGATCGTCTGCGGGAGCAGAAGATGAAGCGCGACGCGTTCGTGGTGAACCGGGTCCACCCCGTCTATGCCTCCAAGCCTTCACCGGAGGCGGTGGATTCAGTGATCGCCGGGCACGCAGAGTTCGGCGCGCATGGCGCGGCGCGTCTACTCCAGGCCGTCGACGACGAGAGCCGGGTGGGCGCGCTCGACCGGCGTCATCTCATCGATCTCGACATGGCAATTGCCACCGAGCGTCGGGGAGGGTCTCTCCGGGTGGATGTTCCGGCATTCCCTTACGACATCTACGACGTCGTGCGGTTGGCTCGTGTCTCTGACGTGCTCGCGCCGTTCACGTCGTCTGGTGCACCTACGACCTGATCTGCCCGCCTCTGCTCGGCGGCCGCCGAGGACGACGTCGCTCCGCCCGCCCGCCCCATTCACTTGATGCGCAGCGCTGCGATCTCACCTCCTGACGCTCGGTGATCTGGTAGCGTCTTGCCCCATGACGTCGTGGCAGTCGGTCGTTGATGAGACCTTCGAGCAGCTCGTCACCATGAAGTCGGGGGGCGACGTCAACGACGAGGACATCGCGAGAGCGATCTTCGTGCTGCTCGATGGGTGTACCCTTGCTTCTTCATTCGACGCAGCTCCGTGCGATCGAGAGGTGTTGCTCAGGGTCGTGTACCTTTTGTTCGTGGTGGCGCCGTGTCTCGAGCAGCGTTCACTCGCGCTCCTGCCGGTGCAGCTGGAGCTGGTGGCTTCAGGGGAGGGAACGCTCGAGGAGTTGCTCGACCACGCGCGTGCGGTGCTGCTGTCCGAGGAAGCGTCGCTGCTGGATGAGATCGGCGTGGTGCTCTCGTTCTCGGGGCAGCAGCTCGCAGAGACGGTCGATGCCGCGCTGAGCAGCGTGCGGAGGCTCGACCTGGAAGAGGAGGTCAACGTCATCGTGCGTCAGCTCGTCGCAGAGCTGATGATCGCCATGCCGTTCTTTCGCGAGCAGCTCGGTCCGCAGGTGGTCCTCGAACTCTCTTGCTCGGCGGCCATGCTGGGAGCCGCCGACGAGATGGATCTGGAAGAAGACGACGATGACCTCCTTGCCGCAGCGATGGCGAGCGCGTCGCTCGACGACGACGACCTGGAGGACGGCGACTTCGGCTCCGAGGATGAAGACGACGACGACGACCTGGAGGCGGGCGTGCATTCGCTCGAGCTCTCCGAGGACGCGATCCTGGTCTTGCTGCCTCCTGGGACGCGCTGCGCCGACATCCGTCGTGCTGCTGCAGAGGTGCGTCTCTGGTGGAAGGATCTTCACGCCGCGACGCCTGGTCACGATGTCCGTGTGGAGTGGTCGACCTTCGACGAGCGGACCGCGGTCACGACGGCTTACGACTCGGGCCTCGATGTCGTCTACATGGTCGTGCGAGGAGAAGACCCTGCACCCATCGCGGAGCGGATGTCGGCGCTGCTCGGTGGAGAGCTCGCGGAAGAGCTGCTCGAGCGTCTTCGGGTCACCCGCGATCGAGAGACGTGGATGGCCGGGCTGTCGCGCGTTGCGTTGATCGCGGAGCTGCGACCCGATGCGCCAGTAGGGGAGGCGCTCCAGCTGGCGCTCGAGCACCCGGAAGCCGAAGTGCGCCACGCCGCGCTCCTGTTCGCGCCGCCGGATGCGATCGATGGACTGGAGGAAGCCGTGCAGGGGCTGGCCCTGACGGATCCGATGCGGCGTGTTCGTACCGCCGCTGCGCGGTGTCTCGGTCAGACGGGGTTCATGCCACGACCACCGAACTACCTCGGGGTGGCGGCGCGGTTCACCACCGCGAGCCCCATCCTGAGGCGGGCCGTGATGCGCTTCGCGTGGGAAGCAGGGCTGTGGCTCGACGAGGTGCAGCCTGCCGGGAAGGACCGGGCGCTGACGCTCACCTGGCTGACGCCCGACGGTGCGAGCGTGTTGCATTACCTGGAGGACGAGATCCGGCAGGCGCAGCGCTTCGTGATCCGTGGGGACGAGGAGGGGGAGCTGACGCGGTGGCTGACGGAGGCGTTCGCGCTGATCCCCACGGACGCGGCGCAAGGGGATCCGGTGGCTTCGTCGACTTCCGCGCTCAAGCTGGCGCTTCCAGGTTCCCTGACACACCACGATGTGAGCCGGCACCTGGCTCACCTGGGCTGGGCGTGGTCGGGCGCAGAGCGCGATGACGCTGACGAGTACGCGAGCATCACCTGGACGAGCCCGGAGGGGTGTGCCGCGACGCTGCGGCTGGGGCTCTCTCCCGCGCTGTGGCTCGAAGGTCCGGATCCTGGCGCCGCCGCCCTGCAGATCAGGAGCGTGCTGCCTGCGCGGGACTGCCGTCAGATCCTCGAGCACCTGGCGCTGGATCTCGAGTCGGGCGCGAGGCAGCAGGCGCTCCTGGAGCTGTCGGCCGTCGCGCCATTATGCGCAGACGCCGAGATCCTGCACGCGCTCCTCACGGACACGCGTCACCCGACGCCAGAGGTTCGTTGGGATGCGTTACGAGCTGTAGGGGGGACTGGCTGGGTCGAGGTGGTGCCTCATCTCGAGGAGGCCGCCACGCTCGATCCTGATCCCTCGGTGCGCCAGCTGGCGGGGGACCTGGCAGGGATGTTCTCGGGTTGATGTGGGGGCGTCGGGCCGTCGAGCTGAGCGACGGCCGAGGGTCACTCTGCGCCGCGGCGTCGTCTCGCCTTGTACTTCACGCGGACGGGGACCCCGTCCAGCTTGAAGGCCTTGCGGAGCTGGTTGGCGACATAGCGCCGGTAACTGAAGTGGATCTTCTCCGGGTCGCTGGCCAGGACGACGAAGAGTGGGGGCGAGGTCTCGGCCTGGGTGATGTAGAAGAGCCGGGGCGCGCGACCTCCATGGGTCGGCGGCGGGTGCGTCGCGAGGACCTGCTCGAAGAAGCGGTTCAGCTCTCCCGTGGAGACGCGGCGACGGTAGACGTCGGCGACGTTGGCGATGTGATCGAGGAGGCGGTCGACGCCGCGCCCGGTCTTTGCGCTGACGGGGGAGATGTCGGCCCAGGGGGCGAAGCTCAGCTTGTCGCGGGCATCTTCTTCGGCCTTGGTCATCGTCTTGCGGTCGAGGAGATCCATCTTGTTGAGGGCGATCACCACGCCGCTGCCGCGATCGACGGCGAGGCCGAGGACCTTCGCGTCCTGCTCCGCCACACCTTCGGCCGCGTCGCAGAGGAGCACCACGACCTCGGCGCGCTCCATGGCCCGGATGGCCTGGAGCACGCTCACCGCCTCGATGGGGCTCCCCTCCTTGTGGACCTTGGACTTGCGCCGGATGCCCGCCGTGTCGATGAGGAGGAAGCGGTGGCCGCGGCGCTCGACGAGGGTGTCGATGGCGTCGCGGGTGGTACCCGGGCGCGAGTCGACGAGCATGCGCTCTTCGCCGAAGACCCGGTTGACCAGCGAGGACTTGCCGGCGTTGGGGCGGCCGATCAACGCGACGCGGATGGCGCCCTCATGAGACGGGGGCTCCACGCGAGGCTCCTTGGGGAGAGCCGCCTCGATGGCGTCTTCCAGATCGCCCGTGCCCCGGCCGTGGAGGGCGCTCACGGGGAGGAGCTGTTCCATGCCGAGCCGGTAGAGATCGGTGGCCTCCGTCTCCAGGCGGGGGTTGTCGGATTTGTTGGCGACGTAGATGACAGGCTTCTGGGAACGGCGTAGGAGGCCGAGCTCGGCGTGCTCTGCAGGGGTGATGGGGACGCGGGCGTCGAGCACGCAGATGACGACATCGGCTTCCGCGATCGCCAGCTCGACCTGGCGTGCGATGCCTTGCCTCATGGGGTCGTCGCTCTCGGGATCGAGACCCCCCGTGTCGACGAGGGTGTACCGCTTGTTGCCTGCAATCGCGTCGGCGTAGTGACGATCCCGGGTGACTCCCGGCTCGTCGTGCACGATCGCGACACGCTTGCCGACGAGCCGGTTGAAGAGCGTGCTCTTCCCCGTGTTGGGTCGGCCGACCAGCGCGACGAGCCCGTAGGATGGGGCCCGGGACGCTTCGGGGATCGGCGCGTCACCCTCGGTGAGGGATTCCTGGTCGAGGAGGGCTTCTTCCTCCTCCTTCTTCTTTCGTCGCGCCGATTTCACTGGTTCTCCTCTGCGGCGGGTTCGTCCGCCTCGTCGCTGTCACCGGACTCATCGTCCGAGTCGGCATCCGCCTCGTCGCCCTGGGGGGAGAGAGCGGAGTCGTCGTCGGTCTCGTCCTCGTCGATCTCGATCTGCTCGGACTCCAGGCCGTCGTCTTCTTCGGGGGCGTCGAGATCGACCTCGTCGCCCTGGGGGGCTTCGATGTCGTCCGGCAAGTTGGCGAAGAGGAGCGTTCCACCGGTCGCAGATGCGCCGCCCGTGGCGTCGCGGTAGCCGAGCTGCTGGAGCTCTCGCGACGATTTGCGCCAGTCCGGAGAGATGCGCACCCAGAGCTTCAGGTTCACCTGGCGTCCGACCAGCTCCTCGATGCGTCCGCGGGCCTGGGTCCCGATGCGCTTCAGCATCTCCGCGCCCGCGCCGATGATGATCGCCTTCTGGCCAGGGCGCTCGACGTGGATGGTCGCGTCGATATGGACGACGCCTCCGCCCGCAGGCTCGAAGAAGCGATCGATGTGGACCGCGCAAGCGTGGGGGACCTCGGCCTTGGTGGCGCGCAGGATCTGTTCGCGCACGTACTCGGCCGCGAAGAACCGCGTGGGACGATCCGTCATCTCTTCGGCGCCATGTTGCCAGGGCGCTTCGGGGAGGTGACGGGCGACCTCGTCGAGCACATGCGCCACACCGTCCTTCTTCAGCGCGGAGAGGGGGACGATGGCGGTGAACTCTCGGAGCTGCCCGAAGGCCGACATCAAGGGCAAGAGCAGCCGCTTGTCATGGATGCGGTCGATCTTGTTGAGGACGAGGATCACGATCGTCTCGGGGGCTAGATCGGCGAGGAGGGTGACGTCGCCCGGGTGAGGTCGAGGCAGACGCGGCTTGTCGCCTTGCACCTGCGGCACCTCCACCATGAACAGGACCACGTCGGCGCTCCGCGCAGCCTCGCGGGCAGCGTCGTTCATGGCGCGTCCGAGCTCGGTGAGGGGGCGGTGCAGGCCGGGGGTGTCCAGGAGGATCAGCTCGGCGGAGCCGTGGTGCGTGACGCCGAGGATGGCGTCTCGGGTGGTCTGAGGGGTGGGCGAGACGATCGCCAAGGGATGACCGAGCGCCGCGTTGAGGAGGGTCGACTTGCCCACGTTCGGCCGGCCCAGGAGCGCGACCCTGCCGGAGCGCTGGGGGCCTTCGGGCACCGGGCGCTGTTCGCTGCGCGCGGGTTCCGGTTCATGGTGCGACGCGCGACCCTCGCGGGGCGGCGGTGCGCGATGGGGTTCTCGAGGGGAACGCTTGGCACCTGCCGGGCGGTCGGAGGACGGTCGCTTTCCCTTCGCAGGTCGGCCTCGAACCTCTCCGGCCTTGGCCGAGGAGCGATCGTGTGGATCGCGTCGTGCTCGGGGGTCTGCGTCCGTAGAAGCCTGGGGGCGCGGCTTGGGCCGCCCTTTTCGGGCGTCTGGTCCTCGACGCTCTCCCGAGAAGCGGCCCTCGCCAGGGCCCTTGGGGGCGCGGTGGCTCCGATCCTGGGGTGCTCGGCGATCGTCGCGTCGCTGGTCCTCCCGGGCGCCTCGGGCCGGCTTCGTGTCGTCGGTCGAGCGCTCGCCTTCGCGTGGAGAGCGAGCGTCCGATGCCGATGGGTCGTCGGGCCGAGGTGAAACCGAGCGGTTCGCCGACCGATGGCTGCTGCGAAGCGCGGGCCTGTCGCCTGGCGCTCCGGTCGGGGAACCCGACCTGGCTTTCGGTCCGCGGGATCCCGCTGTCCTTTTCGGGTCGCGCCCGGCTCGCCCGCTGTCGCTACGTCCTTTCGTCACGTGGCGCGGATAGCAGACGGAAGGAGGCGCTACAAACGCTATCCCGGCGATCCATGGCCGCGCGTCGAAGGAAACGGTAAGGGGTCGGCCGTGGAAAGCGCCGGTGACGAGGTGCGCCCTGGCGCGCCGAGCGAGGAGGATGCCCCTCAGGTGGGCTCGAGCCGACCAAAACAGGTGATGCAAGAGGTTCACCCCGGGGGGAGCCTCCTCCGCTCCTGGGCCCCGGCGCTGGCCTTGGTCGTGGCGGTGGTGATGCTGTTCCCCCTGCTCGGCAAGAGCGGCATCTGGGATCCGTACGAGCTCGACAGCGCCGATCTGGCGCGCCGCATTGCCGTGAACGTCTTCGGCGCGCGGCAGCTCGAGCTGTCTGGCGCGATGAACGGCTTGCCGACCCTCTCGGACCTCCGGATGGGGGAGCTGGGCTTCACGTCGATGGCCCTCGGGTTCAAGCTCTTTGGCCTGCATGACTGGGCCGGTCGGTTGCCGCTCGCCCTCTGGGCGCTCGTGGGAGTCTGGGTGCTGTACGGGGTCCTGGCTCGCTTCGTCGATCGGCGGGCGGGTCTCTACGCGGTGATCGTCGTCTGCACGATGCCCCTCTACGTGATGCAGGCGCGGACGATGCTCGGGGACATCGTCACGATGGCGGCCCTGACGATGGCCTGGGGGGGACTCACGGGAGCGCTGCTGGATCGTGGGGCGGCGCGCATGGCGTGGGGGGTGCTGGGCGCGCTCGGGCTGTGCGCTGGGTACATGAGTCGCGGGTTGATCGTGGGGGTAGCCGTTCCGACGCTGGGGGTCGGCTGCACCTGGGCGCTCTTGCGGGTCGGGGGCGGCGGGGCGTCGGCGCTCGGGGCGTGGAGGCGCGGCGGGCTGAGGACGGGTGACCTGGTTGGCGGCGTCGCGCTGGTGGTGGGGGCGGCCGCTGCTGCGCGCGGGCTCTCGTTGCTCTCCGGGACCCCCAGTGATGCACCCCTGATCCGGGAGCTCGGGGTGGCGCTGCTGAGCAAGCCCCCCGTGGAGTCGACGTTCGATCTCACGGTTCGCCAGCTCGGCCATGCGCTCTTTCCGTGGAGCGCCTTCTTGCCGTTCGCATTCGGGCGTCTCTTCCGTCCCCCGCCTGTCGTGGCGGGCATCGAGACCGGCGCGCGTGACGCTGGCGAGGGGACTCGCGTCGATGGATCAGGCAGCGCCGCGGTTGGCGGCGACGTTGCGGTGAGGGCCCAGGGAGATGCGCTGGAGAAGGAGGTGGCGCTGCGCGTGTCGGTGCTGGTGACGGTCGCCATCGCCTACGGCGCCATCACTTTGCTCGCGCCACGCACGGGGGCGCTTCCGTTCAATGCTCCCGCGCTGCTCGCTGCCGGGGCAGCGCTGGCCATCCTGGATCTCGAGCGGGGGGCTCCTCCTTCCAGGGCCATGGCACTGGGGAGCATGTTGCTGGGCTTCGTCCTGTACCGCGACTTCGTCTTGCAGCCGGACAAAGGGCTCGCCGTGTTCTCGGTGGAAAAGGCGCCCTTTCCGAAGAGCTTCGAGGACACGGCGGCGCTCTCGATGATGGCGACCTTCGGGGCGTTCTTCGGCCTTACAGCCCTGACCTGGTTCGAGGCGCAGCCTTCGCGGATCGCTTCGTCGCTCCGGGGCTGGGGGCGTGATCTGGTGGCCGCCTACCAGGCTGGTATGGAGGCGCTTCTGGCGGTGTGGGCTGGCAACCTGGTGTTTCTGATGGTGATCGTCGAAGCGGCCCTGGTCGGGCTCGGCGGCATGATCTTCGTCGGACGGCGTGCCGGGTGGGGCGCCGTGGCCAAGATGAGCAAGCTGATGGCGGATGTCGGGGTGAACGCATGGTGGGTGCTGCCCGTCGTGCTCGCCGTGGTCCCCCTGCTCGTTTTCCTGATGCGCGATGGGTTTCGTCTGGTGGTCGCACGCTCGCGGCTTCCGCGTGCGGTGTTCTCGCTCATCGCAGGGCTCCTGGCGGGGGGGATCCTCGGATACGGGTACTATCCGGCGCTGGCCTCACAGCTCTCGCCCAAGGAGGTGTTCGAGTCCTATCTGCGTTTGCGGAAGGAGGGGGAGCCTCTGGCGGTGCTCGGAGTCCGTGCTCGTGCTGCGACGTACTATCAAGGGGGCGAGGTGCAGACCATCCCGGACGTCGCTCGCGCGTTCATGTGGTTGACCGCAATTCCGGGAGCACCGATTTCTCCGCCACCTTCGGCGAGACGCTGGCTCGTGGTACGGGCTGACGATTTGCCCAAGCTGAACAGCTTGTACCGGAAATCATCGGGTCGGAATGTTCCCGTGCTCGACGGCCGCTCGAGTCAGATTCTGCTCGTGTCCAGCGATCTGGGTGGGCACCCGAATGAGAACTGGCTGGGGACGATGGTGCTCGATGCGGCGCCGGCATCCATTGCTCGACCGCTCCAGGCGCGATTCGAGGATCAGCTCGAGCTGCTGGGCTGGGAGTTCGTGGATGCAGAAGGGCGCGTGGTCGACAGCCTGGTGACGCAGCGAGCGTACCGTCTACGGACATACTTCCGCGTCCTCCGACCGATCGCGGCGAGCTGGAAGATGTTCATCCACATCGACGGCTCTCAACGTCGCTACAACGGTGATCACGCGGTGCTCGAGGGGCGCTACCCCATGAACCTCTGGCAGACGGGCGATGTCGTGGTGGACGACCATGAGGTCGTGCTGGAGCCGTACTTCTCCGGGGATTTCACGCTGTATTTCGGTTTCTTCAGCGGAGATTCCAGATTTCGCATCACGGAAGGGCCGCAGCACGAAAATCGGGTGATTGCTGGTCCCGTACGAGTCCGCTGATCCTCCGATTCGAGGATGAGTCTCGACTCGTCGCGTCAGCGCAGTGATGGTTGAAGCCCTGCGTCTGCTTGCTGCAGGTGCCCTCGACGCGGGTGATGAAAGGGACTAGCGAGAGAGCAATGGATGGGGGTCGCGAAAACGATCGCCGCTCAGCAGAGCGCGTGCAGGTTACATGGCTCGTCGACTGCGAGGCTGAGGACACCTTTCTCTACGCCTCGATCGCGAACATCTCCGAGCTGGGAATCTTCGTTCGGACGACCACGCCCCTCTCGATAGGCGTGCGCATCACGTTGCGGTTTTCTCCGCCGGGCGCGGCCTCGTCCTTCGTGCTGCAGGGGATGGTGCAGTGGATCAACGCCGTGACGCCGCTGCGTCCGACGCCCAACCCTGGCATGGGCATCCGCTTCGTGAGCCTGACACGTGACGAGCGAGAGCAGCTGGTCGAGGCGATACGGACCATCGCCTACCTGCGCGAGGCTCCGAACCCTCTGAACTGAGGCGTTGTGGTTTGTGGGGCGGCTGCGTCGTCGCAGGAAAGGGTCTGGCGTCAGCGTGGGACCTGGCTGCTCACGCGATGACAGCGGAGCCAGTGAGCGTGAGCGTGTCGATCAGCGGGCCTGCGCAGGTTCGCTCGGCGCGGGACTCGCTGCGGGCTGGGACCGCTGCTGGCCCGTCGCGCGTGCTGGCGAACCCTTGTCCGAGTCGGCGTGCTCTGCGGCCGTGTTGCCCTGTTTCCCTCTGCTCGTCTCCGTGGCTGCAGGCTTCGCAGCCGCGCGGAGAGGCGCCGCGGGGGCTGGTGCCGAGTAGCTGTGACCTGCTCCGGCCCCCGGAGCTCCAGCGATGTTCTTCGTCTGGCTCTGAGCCAGGTTTTCTTGTTCGCCCAGCTCTGCCTCGACACGGTCGCGGTAGCCGTCGACGGCACGCAAGGCGAGGAAGAGTTCTCTTGCGCGCCCTGTGTCTCCAGCGCCCTTGTAACAGCGAGCTGCCTCCCACATGGCGGTGTGTGCCGCCGCCGTGCCGGGATAGCTGGTTCCCACCTCGTCATAGAGGGGCAGCGCCGCACTGCAGCCGGATGAAGCACGCGCCGCCTGAGCGCGTGCGAGGGCTTCCACTGCACTCCCCGCGGGCGCGCGGTTCATGCCCTCCTGGTCGCCTCGGGTCTGTGCTTGGTCCGCCGCAGGAGCCGCTGCTTCGGTGCGGCTGCCGCTCTCCGCTTTGTCGGCCGCGCGGTCCTCCATGCGCTTCGCCTCGCTCTGCGTGGTGACCACCTGGTTCGCAAGGGGAGCAGGAGGAGCCGGCGTGGCAGGGGCATAGGCCGGTTCGGCATACTCGGGGGCGGGCATGCCGTGCTCGGTCACGCGGAGTGGCCCCATCCCGACGGTGCCGGGTCGCGCTCTGAGGAGGAGCAAGCTCGAACCGATGACCAAGACGAAGAGGGCCGCCATGGCGAGCTGAGGGCGCATCGCATGGCTACCTGCCCAGGCAAGGGCTCGGAGTGCCTTGCGCCGCCAGGGGGTGTGCTGCTGAGCGACCTCGACGGCCGCAAAGATGCGCGCATCGAGATCGTCAGAGGGCTCTTCCAGGGGGAGCACCGCTGCGTCGCGGGTGGCGCGAAGACCGGCGAGCGTCGAGGAGCAGCGGACGCAGCTCTCCAGGTGCCGCTTGAGGGCGGCGTGGGTGAGCTCGTCGAGCTCCTCGTAGAGCGCGTCCATCACGTGCTGATCGAACTTCTCGCAGTCCATAGCGGCTCGCTCCCTGCGCCCTACCGCAGCGCCCGGGCGTAGTCCTCGTACTCGGCGAGCGCCTCCTGCAGGCGCTCGAGCGCATAGCGCATCCTGCTCTTCACCGTATTTTCGGGTACCCCCATCATCTGAGCGATGTCCTTGAACGGGACGTTGCCGAGCTCGCGAAGGAGAAAGACCTCTCGCTGCTCCGGAGGCAGTCGTTCGACGGCCTTCGTGATCTGCTGACCCATCTCCGCACCGATGGCCACCCGGTCCACCGAGGCGCCAGGGGCATTGTCGGCTGTGCGATCCCCGAGGGTGGGGCCATCGCCGTGCTCACCGCTCGCCTGGTCGAGCGAAGGATGACGACGCAGCGACATCTTGCGCTGGTGGTCGATGCACACGTTGCGCGCGATGGTGTAGGCCCAGGTCGAGAACCTGGCCTCATGCTTGAAGTCGGCTGCGTTCTGCACAATTTTGACGAAGACGTCCTGGGTGAGATCCTCTGCCGCTTGCCTCGTTCTTACCTGGCGCAGAATGAAGTTGAAGATGGGTGTCTTGTGCCTCCTGACAAGACCGGCGAAGGCCGTGCGGTCTCCTCCTTGGAACCGCATCATCAGGACTTCGTCCGTCAGCTCAGCGCGAGAGATCGAACTCATGCTCAACCCCTGAACGGCCCGAGAGCACGATGAACTGCCGTCTCAGGTTGGGGCTGACGTCCGGGAAACCTGGGAGGAGCTAGTCCCGCGGTGCCCCGGGAAGCCGGGGAGGGGGAGGGCATGCGCTGCATTGGACGCACGAGGTGTGGCCAAGTTCTGAGGCGCCCTCCGATGAGTGACACAGGGGGCACCTTAGCGGATCACCCCGGCTGCGAGCGAGCCCCGAGCAGAAACACCTGGCTCTGGTGCATGCCTCTCGGCTGAGCGAGGTGACTCGGGGAGACAGGCTCACTCCGTGAAGCACAGGGGGCAGGGGAGCCCTGCGTGCGCTCGAGCACGGTTTCGACTGCCCGGAGCAAAAGCGTCAGGGCGCCTGGCTGGTCAACGTGGCCTTACAATGGATCCCAGGTCGTTGCACCTACTACGCCCTGGCAACTACACTCCGGTCCGCCGGTCGGGAGCGCTCCTTCAAGCTGGTCGGTGCTCGGATTCGACGGCGAGGTGTTCCATGATGCGTCTGATTCAGGTGCTCGCGGTGGGAGTCGGGACCTTCTTGACGGTCGCGCCCGCCTCTGCGCAGACCGCAGGGGCGCCACCGTCGCCTCCGGTCGTGGCGCCGGCCGCTTCCGCACCTCCCTCCGTGCAGCCAGGCACGGCGCCTGTTCAGCCTGCGTCGGGCTGGGCCGTGCCAGGGTCATCCACGCCGCCTGGTGGAGCATCGGGTGAACCCTCCGTGCAGCCTGCGACATCATCTCCGTCGGTTGCCGATGGAGCCCAGGTGGCACCAGGACAGGCTTCCACATCTGTCGGGACACCCCAGGCGCAACCAGCTTCTGGCCAGCCACCGGCCCAGGCTCCTGTGATGGATGGGGGAACCTATGCGGTACGCTTGCGTGGGCTGCAGCAGCGGATCGACGAGCTCAAAGAGCAGATCCGCCGCAGCCACACCCGTCTATCGCTGCTCAGCGATACCATCCTTTCGACGGGTGGGGCCGGCTCGCGCGCGGTGATCCGCTTCGACAACGAGCTGTCCAGCGCCTTCAGGCTGACGAAGGTGCTGGTCGTGCTGGATGGCGCTGTTCAATACAACAAGGCGGACCAGTCCGGTCTGCTCTCGGAGCAATCGGAGATCCCGATCTTCAACGGGACGATCCCTCCCGGGGACCACACCCTTCAGGTGCTCGTCACCCTGCAGGGAAATGGCTTCGGGGTTTTCTCGTACCTGCGAGGGTATCGCTTCGAGGTCCGCTCCAGTCACTCCTTCACGGCCGTCGAGGGCAAGACGATCAAGCTGCAGGCGGTCTCCTACGAGAAAGGGGGCGTCACCACCCCCCTCGAAGAACGACCCGCAATCCGGTACGTGGAGAAGGTGACGAGCGGGCTCGCCGACCCGAGCGTGCCTCAGGTCGCTGGCGGAAAATAGGATTCCCACGATGCGGTTCCTGTCGCGAGCGCGGATGGTGGGAGGAGGGCTTGGTCTGCTGACCTGCCTCTCGTCCGCCGGTGCGGCTCATGCGGTCGATGCGGAGCGCGCCGCGCAGCGTGCCTCTCAGGAGATCGCAGGCGTCAATGGCGATCTCGGCATCATCCAGGATGCGATTCGCCGATCGCGTGGAGAAGAGCGCAGCCCGGCTGCACGGATAGCCGACGCCGTGCTGCTCATGGGCTCGAAAGACTACGATCGGGCAGTCGCCGTTCTGAACGAGGTGATCGAGAAGTACCCCGGTCATTCGACGGCTCAGCCAGATGCGTTGGCGTTGCTCGGTGAGACCTATTTTCGTTCGAAGCAGTACCTCTCGGCGCGGCGTACGTTCCAGCAGCTGGTGGAACGTAGAGGTGAGCCCCGCTTCGCCACGTACCAGGTGCGGGCGCTGGGGCGGCTCGTGGACATCGCGCTTCGTCTACGGGAGCACGCCGCGCTCGATGAAGTCCTGGCTGGGATGTCCGCCATCCCTCCCGAGGCAGGTGGCGGTGCCCTCGCCTATGCGCGTGGCAAGGCACTGTTCGTCAAGCGCGACCATGCAGCGGCACGGGCCGCGCTCGGCGTGGTCGACGCAAGCAGTGGCCTCCTTCATCAGGCTGGATACCTGCTGGCGCTGATCGCGTTGAAAGAGGCGACGGCTGCGGCCGCACCGGTGCACACCGCCGACGCGGGAAACCAGGCGGCTCCAGGAGAGGCGGAGCCTGCGCGAGTCCCGGTGAGTCGCTACACGGCTGCGATCGAGCGCTTCCAGCAAGTCACCCAGCTTCCCGCAGATACGCCCGAGCATCAGCAGGTGATCGATCTGTCATGGATGGCGATCGGACGTCTTTTTTACGATGCCGATCAGTTTCTCCAGGCGGCGCGAGCGTACACCCGCGTCGGGAGGGCGTCGGCCGAGTTCGGGACCATGCTCTACGAGCTCGCGTGGGTTTACGTTCGACTCGGTGACGTGGACCGAGCGCAGCGTGCCCTGGAGGTGCTCGCCGTCGCTCAGCCCGATAGTCAGAACATCGCCGACAGCGCGCTACTGCGTGGTGACCTCAACCTTCGGGCTGGTCGTTTCGACAAAGCGCTCAAGATTTATGAAGGGACCAGGGCCAGCTATGACCCGATGCGTGAGCGGGTCGACGCTTTCCTCGGCTGGTCGGCCGATCCTGCCCTCTACTACGATCTGCTGAGCCAGGAAGAGGTTCTCGACAGCAGCTCGGGCCTGCCGCCGATCGCGCTCCAGTGGGCGCGCGATGCCGAGGATGGCCCTACGGCATTTGCGATCATCGACGACACCGGCAGGTGCCGCGCGTTGCTCAAGCAGTCGAGCGAGATGGTCGACAAGTTGAATGCGTTGCTCCGCTCTCCGAACCGGGTCCGGGCCTTCACGGAGCTGAGGGCTGGGGAGGAACGCACGCTGTCGCTGCTCAACCGGCTCGGCCTGGCCCGGCTGACGGTGGGGCAAGGGATGGACGACGTGACGCCGGGGGCGCTGGCGGGCCCCATCGGGCAGGCGCGGGCGCAGCGGCGTGCACTTCAGGCGCGTCTCGCACGCATTCCCGTGACGGAGGGTGACTTCCTGCAACGTGACCAGGAGGCGCTCAAGCAATGGAACCAGGCCTCTCAAGCCCTGCAGGGACTGAACCTCCAGGTCGACACCCTGCAAGCGACCGTCAACGGTCTTCGACGGATGCTCCGAGAGGGACCAACGACCGGTGTGGTGCGCGACCCGGCAATGATGGGGCGATACGCACAGGACCTGGCGCAGCGTGAGCAAGAGCTGGCGAGCTTTCGGCACCAGATCGAGGAGCTCCGCAAGATGATCGGCGCCGGGCGGGTGCAAGTGGGCTTCGGAGATCAGCGTTTTGTGGAGGACGTGCAGGTGCGCCAGGCCTACCGCGAAGCGCTGGGCCGGGAGGTGACCCTGGCGCTGCAGGGAGGAGGTGGCCCGGAGCTCGCCGCTTACGCTCGGCGGCTCCACCCGCTGTTGCGGACGGCCGAGGGGATGGAGAGCTTCCTCGAGAGGACGATGCAAGAGCTGGAGGGGGAGGTGGAGCGACGTTCATTCCAGCTTCAGCGTGCTGTCGCCCAGGAGACAGCCAACGTGGTGAACTACTCATTGCAGCTCGAGGCGCTCGACCAGGAGGCACGGCTCGTGGTCGGCGAGGTGGCCATGCGCAACTTCGGGCAGGTGCGCGATCGTCTCAAGAACATCGTGCTTCGAGCCGATGTGGGGATCACGGAGCAGGCCTGGGAGGTGCGCGAGGAGCAGATGACCCGCGTGCGGAGCCTGCAAGTGGAGCGGACGCGCGAAGACAAAATGCTGCGCGACGAGCTGAACGAGGTCCTGGACGACGGTGGAGGACCGACGGGGGGGGAAGCCGACGAGAGCACCAAGGAGAAGGTGCCGTGAGCGAGCGGCACGGATCGAGGAGTCTTCGGCCTCGGAGCCTGGCCGCTCTGTTGAGCCTCTCTGTCACGATGATGGTAACCCCACAGGTGCAGGGGCAACAGGCCCCGTCCGGTGGGGAGCCGGGAGCGTCGTCATCCGTACCGGGCCAGGCGGGATCCGTGGCGCCATCTCCTTCGCCTGGAAGTACGGCAGCCGGAGGTTCCACGAATCCACCGAGGGGGACCGCGCCCGTGGATCTGCGTGCGACCCCGCTGTTCGGTGCTCAGACGCCAGCGTTGCAGACGCCCGGCGTGCCCACGTCCGCGCAGGGGTCTGCGACCCCAAGAGCGGTTCGCAAGGCGGCCCCGCCGTTGCCACCGCCGACTGCGCAGCAGGTCGCCGACTTGACCAGGCTCGAGAAACAGGTGGAAGCCTACGAGCAGGCGGCGAATGCCTATCGTGACAACATCACCCGGCTCATCAAGCAGCATTATGAGGTGCGCCGGCAGCGCATCATCACCGCGCTCGACAATGAAATCGCCATTGAGAGGAAGGCGCTGAGAGAGGCCCGTGAAGAAGCGATTCGCAGGCTCGAGGCCTTCATTCAGCGCTACACAGGGCCGAACGCACAGCCTGAGGCCTCGCCCGATGCCATGTTTCGTCTGGCCGCGCTCTACGAAGAGCGGATACGGACTGATTCCGATGCGAGCGAAGATCTCGGCGTGGGTCTCTTGCCCGCGATTGCGCTCTACAAGCGAATCATTGGTGAGTTCCCAGCATACCGTGAACTGGCCGGAGTCTATTATTACCTCGGTCACGCACTGAACGACTCCGAGCGGCTACCGGAGGCGCAGCAGGTGTGGCGGTCGCTGGTCTGTCACAACAAGTTCCCCTACCCGACGGCACCAGATCCCAGAGACCCCAGGCGGGACACGGTCGCTCCTCTCCCTCAAGATCACGATGCTGATTACTGGACGGGATGGGAGGCGAGGCATCCGACGCCGATAGGCGCGGTGAAGCCGGCACCACAAGGTCAGCGCAGGCCGACCGGAACTCCGGGAGAGGAACCGGAGACGCCGCAGATAGAGGACGAAGTCGTCTACAAGAATCTCTATTCAGACAGCTGCCAGCCGATAGCGCAAAAAGTCCCTCTGGGAGATGAGCCACGTTACGTCCCCGAGGTCTGGTGGCAGATCGGTGACTATCATTTCGACGAGATTGATGCGGCGGGGGGACCGTTCAATTTCAATCGTGCAGAGGCTGCCTACAGACAGTCGGTCAAGTACAAGAAGCCTCCGGTCCACGGCGTGGCGAGGTACAAGCTCGCGTGGACTTACTTCAAGCAGCAGCGGTACGAGACCTCCGTCCGTTCCTTCATCGAGCTGCTTCGCTACAACGACGAGCAGGAGAAGCTGTCGGGAGATCCAGGGGCGGATTTTCGTGCCGAAGCCTATACGTACATTGCCAGCGCGCTGACCTATACCGATTTCGTTGGACCAGGGGCCACGGAGCCGTTCGTTCCGCGTAATGATGTGCTGGATCTGGAGAGCGATCCTGGCGTCGCCGAGCAGAAGCTCCGGATCGCCATCCAGCGCGTCCAGGATCCTTCCCTCGTTCCACAGAAGGAGAAGTGGTCCGTCGCGATCTATCGCGCGCTCATGCAGGAGTTCAAAGAGCTCGCTCAGTTCCGGAACATGATGGAGGTCGGGGAGCTGATCCTGGCGAAGTGGCCTCTGGATCGGGATGCGCCGGTCGTGCAGAACCAGATCGCCGACGTCTATGAGATGCTTGCTGCGCAATCGCGAGAAGGGACGGCGGAGCGTGCGCAGAACGCTGCGAAGGCGCTCGACGCCAGGACCAAGCTCGCCCAGTACGTGGGCAAGACGGGGTGGACCGAGGCGAACAAAGACGATCCAGAGGCGCTGCAGACGGCAGAGCGGCTCGTGCGTGGTGGCCTTCGGCGGGCGGCGGCCGATCACACCAATTCGGGAAGTGCACTGGCGCAGCGAGCATCCGGAATCGGCGATAAAGAAGAGCGAGACAAACTCCTGGAGCGTGCGCTTGGCGAGTACCGGATGGCCGCTCAAGGGTGGGAGGGCTATCTCAGCCAGGATGAGAACTCGCCGGATGCCTACGAGAGCCGCTACTGGCTCGCAGACGCCAGCCACATGGTGGTGGTGCTCCAGGTAGAGATGGATCGCTCTCCGTCGGCCGCAGATGTGGAGGCCGCGCGCCGGACAGGGATTGCCGTGCGTGACTCCAACGAGGACGACAGATTCCTGCAGCAAGCCGCGTACATGGTCGTCGATACTGCTCACCAGCAACTGGTCGATCAGTACAAGCGGTACCAGCACAGCGGCGGTCAGGAGGGCATCGAAGAGCGAGACAAAGTGAAGACGGTCGGCGAAGGCGAGAAGCTCCAGGTGGTGAAGGAGACGGTGCCCAAGCCCATCCTCGACGCCATCTCGGCCCGTGAAGAATACATTCAGCGGGTACCGCCGGCGCTGGATGCGCCGAAGAACATGGATCTCTACGCCTTCCAGGCTGGCGACTTCTACTTCCTCTATGGTCAGTTCGACGAGGCGCGCCGGCGGCTCGAGCCCATCTACAACGAGCAGTGTGGCAAGACGGAGTGGGGCTATCGCGCCTGGGAGCGGCTCACCACGATGTCCAACCTCGAGAGCAACGTGGAAATGAGCAGAAAGCTCGCAGAGGCGGCGCTGGCCAAGAGCTGCGCCGTCAACGAAGAGCAGCGGCTCAAGCAGGAGCAAATAGCGCGCCCCACCATTTCTCGTGGGTATTATCTCGACGCGGCTCGGGCCTTCGACAAGGCCGAGAAGATGCCGGATGGCCCCGAGCGAGTGAAAGCGTGGCGGGAGACGGCGGCGCTTTATCAGGTTGCGCTGGAGAAAGCGCCAGCGCGTGATGAGGCTCCCGAGGCGGCGATGAATGGTGCCTACTCCTACAAGCAGGTGGGAGACTACGATCAGGCAATTGCGATGTACTCCCTCTTCATCCGGGAATACGGCAGCGAGCAGAACCTGAGCCTCCTGGAAAAAGGAGATGCCAGTGCCAGCCCACCAAAGCCGTCGGATCCGAAGCGATACGAGGAGCGTGTCAAGTATCTGAAGCAGGCTTATGACGCGCTGTCTGCCGCCTACGTGCTCTTCTTCAACTATCGCTCTGCAGCAGAGACGTTCGAGACAATTGCGAAGAAGGATCGATTCGAGCAGGAAGACCGTCGCGCAGCTGCCCGGAACGCGGTGCTGCTCTATGCGAACGCCGGCGACAGGGATCGGGTGGACGCCGCGAGAGCCACGTTCCTGGAGCTCAAGCCGGACCCTGCGCAGAGAGCGGACATCGACTTTCTGGTCGCCTCGACCGAGCTCCGGGGTTGGGACGAACGAGGCCCCGACGAAGGTGGGAATCGGGCAGCCAGGATGAAGGCGCTCGTCGCGATGGAGAGCTACTTCAACATTTATCGAGTGAATGCCGCTGCGACCCCCTATCTCGTACAGGCCGCCTATCACACGGCGAAACTACGGAGAGCTGCGGGGGAGCCGCAGGCGCGCGACTGGTGCCGTAACACGGTGAATGCTTTCATCGCCTTCCGTCGCTCTGTCGACGGCAAGGTCAAGGGCACGATCCAGTCCGATATGGCGGCCGAGTGTGCGTATACGACCATCGACGAGAAGCTGCGGCAGAGCTTCGACTACGAGACTGGACACCATCGCTATGAAGGTGTCATCGACAAGGTCAAAAAGTCTTTTGAAGGTGATCTCGCGAAGGCGAACGACATCTACTTCAAAGAGCTGCAGGAGGTGATCACCACGTTCCAGTCGCGGACCTGGTCGGTTGCAGCGCGGGCTCGGCAGGGATCGCTGTACGACTCCTGTCGGACGGGGCTCTACAATGCTCGTCCTCCGGGCTTGAAGCTCTATAACGATCGCGAGGAGAAGCTGCTGAAGGCGGCGGAGACGAGCAACCGTGAAGATCTGCAAGAGGTCGCGGATGCGCTTCGTCAACGCCGGCGCGAGGAGTGGCGCGCAGCGCGTGAGCGCTCATTGAACGACGCAGACCAGGCCATGGTGAAATTCTATGCCGAAGCGGTCGTCTGGTCGAGGGCATGGAACATCCGCAACGCCGCAGTGGATCATGCGCTCCAGCGCCTGGCGTTCTTCACCGACATCCTTGGCGATGCGAAGATCCGCGAATGGACGTCTGGGATCATGGACCCGGAGAGCCAATCTCCGTTCGACTACAAGGACGGGGTGTTCCTGCGGAGTCGACCGGGCATCTTGCCCTCGTTGATGCCAGATGGTCTTCCCGAGCCAGCGCCGGTGATCCCGTGAGGTGCGTCGAGAGCGGTACGTCGATCCTGGTCGCCATTTGGGGACTGCTGCTGCTCCCAATCGTTCTGAGCGGCTGCGCGGAGGATGCGAAGATCCCCCCCCGAGCGCCCCAGAGCATGGGAACAGGCCAGATGCCGCCGCCGGCAATGCCCGCCTGGGGGGGACCAGCTCCTTCAGCTGTGGAGCCTCCGGGGGCGGTGGTGCCTTCGGTGATGAATCCGCAAGCGGTGATGGCCTACCAGCAGGGCCTTGCAGCGTTCGCCCAAGGGGATCTCGGGAGCGCTCGAACTCTCTTCTTGCAGGCAACGCAAGCGGACCCGCGCGCGGCCCCTGCGTTCTACTCGCTCGGTGTCGCACAGGAGCGCCTTCGTGACACTGCAGCCGGAGCGAGCTATCGTCAGGCGTTCTCGATCGCTCCCGATTACGAGCCGGCGATCGTGGGCTACGCGATGCTGCTCGCGAAGCAAGGACAGCTCGGAGAAGCGGAGCGCATTCTCAATGAGAAGCGTGGGCAGATGCCGAAGTCGGCAGCGATCGCTGCCACGCTGGCGGAGATCAAGTCGCTGCAGCGCGACACGGGTTCTGCTCAACGTATTGCTCAGGAGGCGCTCAAGCTGAACCCGGACTACCGACCAGCGATGGTGGTCATTGCGCGCGACCACTACCGCAGTCGTCGACTCGATCTCGCTCTGTACGCCCTGCAAGCGATTCTGGACGGTTTCGAGCCCGTCGCAGAGAATCCGCCACGAGACAAGGACAACCCGGAGGCGCTCCTCATCCGTGGACTGATCTTTCGAGAGCAGGGACAGCGGCGCGAAGCGATGGAACAGTTCCAGCGGGCAGTGGCGAGGCGTCCAGACATGGTGGAGGCTCGCGTGCAGCTTGCGACGATGCTCCTCGAGGCAGGCAATGCTCAGGAAGCACTGCCGCTCCTCGAAGGTGCAATCCGCTTTGATGCCGATCAGCTTCCTGCGCATCTGGCGCTCGGGGATGCGTACCGGCTCCTCGAGCGCTACCTGGATGCGAAGCGTGAACTCGAGTGGGTGATCTCGCGGAATCCGAATGTGCCCGAGGTTCACTACAACCTGGGCCTGCTCTATCTGTTTGCTTCTGTTGTTCCGGGGATGACCCCTGCTCAGCAAGTGGCCGAGGCGCAGAATTCGTTGAAACGCTTTCAGGAGCTTCGCCGCAAAGGGGCGCGTGACGATTCGGACGAGCTGTTGAATCGGGCAAAGCTCAAGGAGAGTGAGCTTGCTGCCTCGGCCGCTGCGGTTTCTGCCGCTCCCGCGGTGCAGCCGTCCCAGGAAGCAGGGGGGACTTCGCCAGGGTCGACAGTGCCCAGCGGGCCTGGCCCTGGCGGTGCTTCGCCTCCCAATGAATCGCCACCTGTCGAGAGTTCAGCCCCCCAGGGGCCAACTCCGGAGTCTGGAGGTACGAACCAATGAGGTCGACGGTGTCTCGATGGTTGAGGTGGGGGCTCGGTGCGCTCGCAGCGGCCTGGACATTGACGAGTCTGAGCGGCGAGGCTTCAGCGCAGGAGCGGGCCAAGCAGCGCGGTGTGATCACCTTGTCGGAGGTAACCATCACCGGACGTATCCAGAAGCCGATCGCCGCTGTGGATGTGGCGCGAATCCAGCCAAAGCTGACGCTGGCGGAGTTGAGGCAACCTTTCCTCGATCGCATCGAGCAGGCGATTTACAAGGATCCGTTTTAGAAGGATGGGCGAAGCGTTCGTTCTCACGCTTTCGCTGTTCCTCAGTTTCTTCTGCGTCGTGGGTGTGTGGCGATACCGCGCGCGTGTTGGAGCTGTCACGGCGCCTGATATCGCAGGAATGACCCGGCTGCTTCGAAGGATGCCCGAGAAGGAACGGCTGGCTGTTCTATCCAGAGAGGCAGCGCCCGGGAGTTTCGAGGGCAGGCTTGCCCGGGCATTGATGGACGTTTCTGGCGCCGGTGCTCGAGTTGCGATCGTAAACGAACTTCTGGCCGAAGTCGGACATGAGACGGAGCTCGGCTCCGCCTGGTCGCAAACGGCGTCGCGACTTGCCGCACTGGGGGGCCTCCTGCTCGCGACGAGCGCATACCTGATGGGTGCTCCTCCGAGGACGGTAGTTGTGGTCCTTGGCACGGGGGCGGCTTCTGCCGTGTGGGCTGCGGCGCTCGGATCCAGGGCGCGTGTCGAGGCAGTGAAGCAGCGGGAGATCGTGGATGCTCTCGTCTCCGCGGTGATGGGAGATGTCGTCGAGCCACCCGGAGCATCGGAGCGCCGCTCACGGAGATGGAAGCGTTGATGGTAGGGGGTAAGGACGCTGGCTCGTCGCCGCGACCTTTGAGGGCACCTGCCTGGACCCGCCGTGGGGGGCCGTGTACCCTCACGGTCGGCGGGCGTTCGCTCCCGGCCTTCTGGAACTCCGCGGCATGACCCAGCAGCTGTCTTCGCCCTCCTCCTCCCACAGCCCTGGGCAGATCACTGCCAGCATGCGTGCGGCGACGCCGCCGCCTTCTGGTCCGAAGGTGCTGCGAATCGGATTGGTACAGGGGGGCAGGGTGCTCGAGGAGCGCGTCCTCAAAGAACGTGCGGACGTGACCATCGGGCCGAGCGAGAAGAGCATGTTCGTGCTCGTGAACAGGGCTCTTCCACCCAGCTTCAAACTGTTCGAGAGCGTCGGGAGCGAATACCAGCTCACGTTCCTCGATGGCATGAAGGGGCGCATCGCGTCGACGCGCGGTGTGGTGGAGCTCGACACGCTCAAGGCTTCAGCGAAGCGCGTTCAGCATGGCAACCTGCACGCCTATCAGGTGCCGATCACGGACGACGCACGAGGAAAAATCGTACTCGGTGAGACGGCGTTCCTGTTTCAGTTCATTGCACCTCCTCCCGTAGAGGCTCGGTCGCTGCATCCGACAGCCGTCAGGTCGAGTCTCGTCGAGCAGGTCGACTGGACGACGACGATCATCGCGGCGTTCTCGTTCCTGATTCATTTCGGTGTGGTGGGGTCCATCTACTCGGACTGGATGGATCCGGTCATTGACGACGAGAGCAACGTCGCTGCGCTCATCGAGTCCGTGAAGCAGCTCCCCCCTCCACCTCCGGTGGAGCAACCGAAGGAGACCGAGACCGCCACGGCTCAGACGGCACAGGCTGCCGCAGAGGCGCCCAAGGCTTCCGGGGCCTCGAAGGGGGCCTCCGCTCCTGGCAAGGTGAGCGATGCTCGCGCTGCAGCGATCGTGAACGAGCTTCAGCAACTCGAGATGCAGATGCTCGGTGCTCTCAGCTCGACTGGCAACGCAACGGCCAATGTCCTCACCTCGGGTGATGTTTCCCTGGAGCTGCTCGAAGGAGCTGCGTCGAGCAACTCGGGGGTAGGTCGGGGCGGGGTTGCGGGTCTCAACTTGTCGAGCGGAGGCAGCGGGACGGTACGTCCCGGAGCCGTCGGGGGTAGCGGTCTGGCTGGAATCGGCGACACGTCGAGTGCGGGCCCGGCAACTGCGGGATCGACGCAGAAAGTGAAGGGCCCTGTCGGGAGCGCTCAGGTGGGGGGCGCCGCAGTGTCGGGGGGCAATGTCGCGAACGCCTCGTCGGTGGTGGCTGGCATGGGCGCAGGGTTCCGACGCTGCTATAACCGAGGTCTTCAAGAAGATCCGACGATGAAAGGTTCCGTGCGTATAACCGCACGGATCGGTCCCAACGGTGAGGTGCTCTCGGCCACGCCGTCGGGGGGCGGTCTCTCCGGAACCGTCGTGTCGTGCGTCGTTGCTCGGGTGATGAGCGCCCAGTTTGCTCCGCCGGAAGGGGGCGGCGCGACCGTCGTCATTCCGGTCACATTCGTGAGTCAGTAGTTGAATGCTCCGAAGCCGAGGCGCAACCAATCCGGTACACCATGCGCCCAGGCCAGAGCAGCTTCTGGTCCGGGGCGTCGACCTGGTTGCGTTTTGACAACCCCGGACGGCGGCTTCTATACTTCGCTCGTGAGCTGGGGTTCTCGGAGGTCTGGATGAGGCGAGACAGTCTTCTCGGCTTCTCCGCAGCGGCCGTGATCGCGCTCATCATTGGGCACGGCATCGCAGCAGCTCAGGCACAGAGCCTCGCTCCACCGCCGCCTGGTGCAATGGACGGGTCTGGTCGCCAGACGCCGACATCACCTGCGGAGCAGCTCGCTCAGTGCGAAGGCTTTCTGGCCCGCATGGAGAGTCTACGGACGACGGTCAGGAAACAGCTCGAGAGCGCCCGCAACGAGAGAGATGTTGTCAAGACGTTGTGTCTGAACGACAAGCTCAATCAGGTCGATGTGGCTCTCCGGTCTGCACGAGAGCGGAAGCAAGGGCTCGAGCTGGCCGTCAATCGCAACGATGCCGAGCTGGCGAGCCATGAATTCACAATTCTGACCGTGCTCCGCCAGCGTGCTGAACAGCTTTCCGCAGAGGCCAACCAATGTATCGGGAAGGAAGCAGGGTTCATCGGCGATAGCGCAGTCTCGTCATCCGTCGATCCGAATCTCCCTCCTGAAGATGCTTCCAATAAACCAACCACCACGACCATCGTCGAGCCGCCTTCTTGCAGTAGCTGTTTCAGGTAGGCGTCTTCCTTCGGGTACGGGGCAGCGACTGCACAGGCGATGAAATCTTGCGCATCAATCGCTGCGTCGTTTCCCGCGTTCGTTTTCGTCATGGTCCTTCCATGGGTAGCGGGAGCGCAGGACCAGCCTTGGTTGACCGATCGTCAGTACACCGAAGGAATCGGTATTCGGGTCGGAGATTTCGAGCTGCATCCGGGCGGCGCGGCCGAGTTCGGCTACGACAGCAACTTTTTTCGACGAGCAGATAGCGAAGACCCCGTAGGCTCGTTGCGGTTCCGGATTACCCCGTCGTTCTCTCTATCGACGCTGGGCCCTCAGCGTAGTCATGCAAGTCCGGACACTCCTCCTCCTGACTTCGCATTTCGAGCTGGTATCTCGGCGACCTACAACGAGTTCATCCCCGTCTCCGGTCCGGATGCAGGGAAAGAGCTGATGAGTGGTCAGCGTAATGTCGGCGGATTGCTCGACTTGCAGCTGGCGATCATGCCGCAGCGGCCATGGTCAGGGAACCTCGACGCGTCATTTGGACGAACCATCGCGCCTACCGATCAAGGGTTCACCGAGGAGAGCTTCAACCGCATCAACGCTGCCGCTGGTGGCGATATCATCTGGACTCCTGGTGGCGGGCTGCTGGATTGGCGCCTCGGCTATCATTTCAACGGAATGATATTCGAGTCGGGTCAGTTCCAGAATCTGACCAACCTGGTACATAATGTGGAGACTCGTGGACGCTGGCGTTTCTTGCCTCGGACCGCGGCAGTCTATGACGCTTCCCTGGGCTTCCTGAGCTATCCCGATGGCAACAAATCGGGGCATCCGCTGCGTGTCCGGATGGGGCTGAATGGTTTGCTCACGCCATCGTTGAGAGTGACGGCCCTTGCTGGCTGGGGAGCCAGCTTCTATTCCGAGCCCGTCGATGGGAGCGACTTCGATAGCGTCATCGGTCAGCTCGAGGTGAAGTATTACCTCTCGACACCGCAGTCGCAGGATCCCGTGGCCAATCTGCCTCTGCCATCCATCTCTGCCGGTTTCATCCGTGACTTCCAGGACAGCCTGATCGGGACTTATTTCGAGCGTGATCGTGGCTATGCAAAGCTGACGTACTTCTTTGGAGGCCGGATGCTGCTGGATATCGAGGGCGGTGTGGCGGCCATCATCTACCCGGACATCCCTTCGAATGGCTTCTTCGCGGCCCATTCTGGATGGACCGATATCAGGGTGGACGCGACCGCACTGGGGGAATACCGGGTGATGGACTCGATCGGAATCAACGCTACGATACGTTATAATGCGAACATCAGCCAGACGTCATTGGTCGTCTCCGAGGGGGTAAACTCACTGCAGTGGCAACAGTTCGAAGCCTATCTGGGCGCCCGCTGGTTCATGTGAAGCGGCTGGGTCTCTCCAGCGGGCTGGTGATGACCTTGTTGCTGGTGGGTTGCACGAGAGCGCCAGCGCGACCAGCGAATCTGCCTGCACCGATGGAGACAACATCCATCGAAGAGGGTGACGAGTTCGAACTTCGGGTGGTCGGAGAAGAGAAACTGCCGACGGTGTTCACGGTCGCTCCCGATGGGACGGTCGATGTGCCTTACATCAAACGGATCAAGGTGGCCGGACTGGAGCCTCAAGAGATCGCTGCGCTGGTGCGCGCCCGGTTGATGGAGGAGCAATACTTCATCGATCCGAGCGTGTCCGTGAGTGTCAAAGCGTACAAGTCGAAGCGAATCGAGGTGCTGGGTCAGGTGCAGAAGCCGGGCTCGTTTCCACTCGAATCCGGCATGACGCTTCTTCGTGCCATCTCGCTCGCTGGCGGGTTCAACAGCGTTGCCAACCGCGACAAGATCACCATCCGGAGACGGTCGAAGGACGGAAAGACGGTGGTGGACACGGTGTCGGCCGATGACATCTCCGACAACCGGATCCCAGATATCCCGCTACAAGCAGGTGATTCGATTGATGTGAAGCAGCGGGTGTTCTGACGACGAGCTGAGGTCTTGGCGGTTTTCGCCTTCAGTCGCTCGTCGCCGGGAGCTCAGTGCTTGCGGGAGAGCTTGAATCGATGCTTGCTGGTGGTGGGATCGATGGTCGGGGCCTCGATTTTGAGCATGGTCAAAGCGACTTCTCGCACGCGACCATCTCGCTCCTGGCGAAGACGGATTCTCTCGCCGTCGGACTCGATGACCTCACAATCTCCAAAGTGGAAGTGAGTCACCAGGTCTCCGACCTCTGGATACACTTCCTCAGGCTGTTGCGCCTGGCGTGGGAGACGCTGGGGAATCGCCGGACCTTGAGCTGCTTGCGCGGGGCTGGGGTCGACGACCGTCCTGGTGGGGATGGGAGTTTGACGACGCGCCGGCTCCGCTGCCAGTTGCGTGGCTCCTTCATGGGGCGTCGATGCCACCTCACTCATCGACACGTACCCTGATGTGGCTGGCGTGCTGAGCGCTCCGGTCTGCGCCGCCAGGACAGTGTTGCGAGAGTGGCCATCGGGGACCCGGGCCAGGATCACATCGTCGAACGCTGTGACGAGCAGCTCGAGCGAGTGAGCGCGTGCCCAGAGCAGCTCGCCTGCTGCGAGTTGCAGGCCGAGTTCGCTTTCCCGTGCAAGCGTCGCCCAGAGGCGAGCGGTGCTGACACCATTCTGGGAGGCGATGCTGCCGCTGAGTGAGACGACCTCACACGGGCTGTCGATACGACGGGATTGCGTCTGGGCAGGGGTGGTGGGATCGGCTGGTGCAAGTTCGGCGGCCTCGAGTGTGCCGGTTCCTTGAATCCAGCCTGCGCGTGCTTCGATCTCATCGAGAGCATGTGTCAGGGCGGCGGGAAGTTCCTCGCCGCGATCGACGCGAACAATTAGATGACGTGGGCGACGAGCCTCGATGACATTCATCGATGCGATTCCTCTGCAGGCGGAGAAGGTTTCGAAGGCGGTGACGGGGATTGTGGAGCCGGGGAAGGCGCTCTCTTTTCTGGCGTGAGTGCAGCAGGGGGCGCCTTGGGCCGAGGAGGGCGGCTCACGGTGATTTCTATCTGCGGTGCGCGGGGAGGGCGGCGCAGGGTCGGGTCTCCTGCAGCAGGCGTGATCAACTCTGCAGGGATGCCACCTGCCACAAGGCGCGCCTTGACGGCGTCGGCTCGCGTGGCCGCCAGCTCCAATCCTCGCGCAGAGCCATCTCCGGGGCGATCGGGGTAGGCCTCGATGATGACGGATGTGAGCGGCATACGGCCTCGCATCAACTGAGCCGCCATGCGGAGCTGGGCTTCCAGTGCGGGGGGCATCCGAGCGCCCCCTGGCGTGAACGGGACCAGGCCGTCCACGATGACCTGGTCTTTTTCCCAGCGAACGGTGGCTGTCGCCCCTGGCTCGGGACAGCCATCCTCGTCTTGCTGGCCGTTGATGGTCTCGGGATGCAGGGGACAAGCATCCTCCAGATCCGGGACTCCATCCTCATCGTTATCCAGGTCCGGACAACCGTCGTCGTCCTGGAATCCGTCCAGATCTTCCTTCGCGTCCGGGCAGAGATCGCGTTCGTCTGGGATCTGATCGAGGTCATTGTCCGGATCTGGACAGCCATCTTCATCTTTGAACCCGTCGAAATCTTCGGCACCGTTGGGGCACAGGTCGTGCTCGTCTGGAATGCCATCGCCGTCGTTGTCGGGGTCAGGGCAACCATCTTCGTCCTGGAACCCATCCCGATCTTCAGGTTGATTTCGACATTGGTCGGTGTCGTCTGGGATGCCATCCCCATCATCGTCGAGGTCCGGACAGCCGTCTTCATCCTGGAAGCCGTCGCGATCCTCCGGGGCGTCACGGCAACGATCCAGGGCATCGGGGATGCCGTCTCCGTCATTGTCGGGATCGGGGCACCCGTCACTGTCCTGGAAGCCATCGCGATCTTCCGGGACGTCGGGGCACGCATCGTCGCGGTCGAGGACCCCATCTCCGTCGGTGTCTCTCCCGCCGGGCGCGTAGCGTGCGGCAAAGGTGAAGCGAAAGCGCGGAGATGTGACGGCATGTTCATCCGCGAACGGGATCGTGCCTCCTCCACCCAGAGAGAAGGAGACGTCCCCGGCAAGGAAGGGGGCCGTACTTGCTGAGAGGATCCACTCTGCCGGGATCAGCGGCGAGGATGGCTGGGTTGCGAGTGTGTAGAGCGCGAACACCTCTGCCCCCACCGTGAGCCGGCGTTGCGCGAGCACGTCGTACGATGCGCCCACCGCGCCCGTGAGCTGTGAGCCGATGACGGAGCCGGCGATGCTGGTGGACTCTCGGATGCGGGCACCAGCCTCTGCAGCCAGGCCGAAGCGACCGACGCGAATTGCACTGACGAGGCTCGGTACCGCAGTCGCCATCGACGACCCTGCGAAGAGGGTCTCATCACCCGCAGGGAGACCGAGATCGAGGCGAGCCGTGAGGGAGAATCCCTGTGAAGGACCGACACGAGGCTGCGGAAGGATGGCAAACGCAAGACCCAGTCGAGGATCTCGTATCGCGCTCCGCTGCAGAGGCTCATCCGTGTTGAGAACGCCGCCGAGCCCAGCGCCATCTTGGTAGAGCGTTATCGGGGCGGCGAAGGTCAGCTCGAGTCGTTCTGTAAGCCCAAGGGACCACAGAAAGGTCGCGTTGAGCATGTTGTCGACGACATGGATGGTCGTCCCGTCACGGTTCGGTCCAGGGACGAGCAAGCCGATCGGACGCGACTGATAGCTCAAGCCCAGGGCGAACGAGGCGTTTCCTGCCGGTGCGGTGCTGGTGTCCGCGATCGAGAAGAACGGCCCACTCCCAGGACGGAGCCACAAGTTGTCGGCATCGATGCAGGTCGACAACCCGCTCGCCGGCGCGCACGGCTCAGCGTGAGCGGGACTCCCCGCGAGACACAGCGCGAGCGCCCCGGAGGCGAAGAGCAACAGCGTTCGGGGCCGTGCCGGCTGCCTCGTCGGGTTCGAGCGCATCGCGCAGGACCCTTACTACTGCCTGTGGCAGGGTCAACAGCCCAAATACGCCGATCGCTGCTCACCGCTGCGTCGTACGTGGTAGCAAGGGCCTCCGCGCGAGGTTGGGACTCGCCAAACCACGCGCGCTGAGGAGCGATTTCGCGCCATGATCGACCACGCGCACCCCCTTCTGCTCGGTTCTTCGTCTCCACGCCGGCGGGATATCCTGACGACGCTGGGCATCCCGTTTCGAGCCATCGGAGCCGCGGTCGCGGAGGTGCGTGACGAGGGGGAAAGTGCGGAAGCCTACCAGGAGAGGATCGTTCTGGCGAAGCTCGAAGCTGCCGTCGAACTTCCGGGAGCGGCAGGTACCGGAGCCGTTCTGGTCGCTGACACCGAGGTGATTCTCGACGGCCAGGTGCTGGGAAAACCTCGTGATGAAGCGGACGGACGGCTCATGCTCCGGTCCCTGTCAGGACGCGCTCACGAAGTCTGGACGTGCTTTGCCATCGCCGGCTCGCGACATGACGAGCCTTGTCAATCCCTTCATCTCGAGACGGTGAGGACGCGGGTGCTCTTCCGACACCTCGCGGATGAAGAGATCGCCAGCTATTCGGCCTTGGGGGAGGGGTTGGACAAGGCTGGCGCCTATGCCATTCAGGGGGTGGGAGCGTTCGTGGTGGAGAGGATCGAGGGCTCCTACATGAATGTGGTCGGCCTACCCGCTTGCGAAGTGATCCTGGCGTTGCGTCGTACAGGCTTGCTGCCCCATTTTCCCATCGTCGAGAGTCGACTGGGCATGCGGGGACGCATCTCAGAGCCGGGCGCGTGACCTCTGTCGTCTTGCGAGGGTGGCGACGCGACGCAGCCGTTGTTTTCGTCATCGCCCTCATCGCCCGTCTTGCGGCTGTCGAGTGGGCTGCGACGCGTTTCGCGCCGGCTGCCGACGGGGCTTACTACCATCAACTGGCCCTTCGGCTGGCCGAGGGGCAGGGCTACACGTGGCGCTGGCCTGACGGCGTCGTCACGTATGCCGCACATTATCCGGTCGGCTACCCCGGCGCGATCGCAGCACTCTATGCCGTCGCTGGTCCACATCCGGTCGCAGCCATGATGCTCAATGCGGTGCTGGGCTCGTTCGCTGCGCTTGCGGTGCACCGGCTCGCTGCCCATGCGACCCCCCACCGGGCCATCGCGTTCCTTGCAGGAGCGCTCGTGGCAGTGCACCCCGGTCTGGTCGCGTACACACCCGCTCTGATGACCGAAGGTGTGACGGGTGCACTCCTGGCCTGCGCAGGCTGGGCCGTGGCACGCGCAGCACAGCACCCCGCTCCATCGCGGACACCGATCCCCTTCGTGATCGTGGGTCTGGTTCTCGGCGTGGCCACCCTGATGCGCCCGCAGGCGCTGTTGCTTGCTCCAGTCTTCGGCTGGATTGCAGCTCGACGACCGGGGGCATCAGAGGTGATGGAGGCGTCCCAAGGAACAAGCCAGAGCGTCAGTGCTCAACCACGGCTCGCCCCTGTTACACGTTCCGCTTGGAGGGCCATGGCGTCCCATGCGCTTCCGATGCTGGTGGTGACGATGACGGCGCTTGCTGTCTGCATGCCATGGACTGTGCGCAACTGCGAGCGCATGGGGCGCTGCGCGCTCGTCAGCATGAATGGTGGGTGGAACCTCCTCATCGGCACTGATCCCGAAGCGCGAGGCGCATGGGCACCGCTGCAGGTACCGGATGGGTGCCGAGAGATCTTCGATGAAGCCGGGAAGGATGCTTGTTTTGCCCAGGAAGCGCGCCGAAAAATCCTCCAACATCCCGTCGAGTGGCTGGGTTTGATCCCGCAAAAGCTTGGAGCAACCCTCAACTACTGCGGCGCTGCCGGGTGGTATCTCCGAGAAGCGAACCCGGAAGAGTTTTCAGAGAAGAGCAAGATCGCGCTGGGGGTCGTGGAGACCATCTACGAGCGCGGAGTTCTTCTCCTGTGCCTCGTGTGGGCGGCGCGGCAGGGTGTTTCGAAGCGGAGCCGATGGAGCCAGGTGGTGACGGGGGCTCTGCTGATCGTCGGCGTCATGGCAACGCTTCACGTTCAGGCCTGGGTGGGATACGTATCCCTGCTCGGCATGAGCCTGATGAGAGGCTCCGTTCTACGAAGGGCATCCGTTCTACCCCTCGTCACACTTTCCGTGCTCGCAGCGACGTTGCTCACGCATGCCGCTTTTTTTGGAGCCGGACGGTACGCTCTCGTGACCTTTCCGCTCCTCTCGGGCCTTGCCGCTCTGGGGATGAAGCGGGGGCAAGCCGGGGATGAGACCATCGGCCACAGGCTCGTTCTGCCGCCGTCGTGAGCTGCGACTTTGACAGCCCGGCGGCGAGTGCTGCATCCTAGGGACCCCGAACGCCGGAGAGGCGGTCCCGGGGCAACGAGACCCATCCCGGAGCAGACGAATGCCCCTGATCGAAACCGAAGAGGCGGCGCGCCGCCTGGCACGTGCCATCGCGAGCGACCTTTCGCTCTACAACGAGGAAAAGATCGTCCAGGGGGTCCAGCAGGACGATCTCTTCAACGTGCTCTCGGAGGAGATCGAGGAGGGCAGGGCGCTCTACAAGAGCCGCGTCTCCCCCGACCTCTACCAGAAGAACTTCTACGACCGCGCCATCGTGGACATCCTCATCAAGTCCAAGGGGCACGTTAAGTCGAAGATGTGGTAGCGAGCGCTCGCAACCGGGTGAGCGCTTGCTCCAGGTCCGGTGGGAGCGAGCTCTCCCACCGCATCGTGGCACCCGTCGCGGGGTGAATGAACCCGAGGACCCTCGCGTGCAGCGCCTGGTGACCGAGCTGCTCTGCCAGGGCGCGCACCTGTCGGTGTCGAGGTGAGCTACCGTAAATCGGATCCGCCAGCACCGGCGTCCCACCTCGCTCAGCGAGATGGACGCGGATCTGATGCGTCCTGCCCGTCTCCAGGGTGCATGCCATCAACGTGGCGAGCGTCCCGAATCGTTCTACGACGCGGGTATGGGTGACCGCGCGACGTCCAGTTTGCACGCGTGTCGTGAAGCGAAGGCGGTCCGTCGTGTGCCGCCCATGCAGGGTGTCGTAGGTGGCATCGCGACCAGCGCCAACGACGATGGCCAGATACTCCCGTTCAACGGCGTGACGGGAGAAGAGGCTCTTCAACGCCTCTCGGCTCGCTGGATCTTTGGCGACGACCAGCAGTCCGCTCGTGCCTTTGTCGAGGCGGTGGACGATGCCCGGGCGAAGGTGACCTGCCGGATCTCTGGGATCGCTGCTCGCTCCCACGAACCCTGGTCTGGCGAGCAGGCCGTTGACGAGCGTCCCCGTCGCATGCCCCTGGGCAGGATGGACGACCATCCCTGCAGGCTTGTCGACCACCAAGAGGTGCTCGTCCTCGTAAACCACCGGGACGACGACACGAGCGTCGGCGGCAGTGTGACTGGGGGGAAGATGGGAATGGGGCGAGGGGCTCACCTCCACGGTGGCACCACTCCGCACGGCAGAAGAGGCGCGGTGGAGTGACCCGTCGACGCGTACACGCCCTTCGGCGATCCAGCGCTGTATCACGGCGCGTGAAGCATCACGACCGGCGCGGGTGAGCAGGGAGACCAGGAGTTTGTCGAGACGATCGCGGGGATCGTCCTGACTCACCTCGAACCGTAGAGGACTCTCGGCGTCCCGCTCTTCGCTCACAGCGCGCGCCTGCTCGTTCGTCGTGATGCCGATCTACGCTTGTGGCAGATCAGTAGTCGGAATCTCCTTCATCATCATCGTCCCCGGTTCGTAGATCGGGGTTGAGGGCGATGTAGGACTCGAGATCCTCAAGACGTTGGCCTTCGGTGAGCCGCACGAGCCCTGTCTGATGCGCCAGGTACAAGTCGAACGCCGTGTATCGGGGAAACACCCGAACACTGGTGTCTTCGTTGTCCAGCCCGAGGATCAAGAGCTCACCGTCACGTCGAGCCTCTCCCAGGTAAAGCGCGTTCCACGGTTGCCCGGCGAGGTTGGGTAGACGGACGACCTTGTTACGGATCCGCGAGTCGGTCCATCCAAGCTCGACCATCGCCTCTGCGAGCTTGCGCACCGAGGTCATCTTGGGCGTAGGAGCGGTCGGATCCATGCCGAACCGATGACGGCCCTTGAAGCGTTTGCCCAGGCTGTCAAAGCGGAAGTCGAACTCCAGAAAAACCCTGAGCGTTGGCGGCAACTCCACCATCAGCCGAGACTCGAGCGCGTCGAGGGCTGCTGGGCTCGCGCCGGATACATCCTTGCTCTGGGGCCGCTGTTTCAGGTGCGTGATAACGCGCCGTACTAGTTCGACGCCTCGTTCGATCGTTGCCATGTGGTAAGGGGCCGCGGGGTTCCGCAATCTTTCTGGCCGTGGGCGCGCGACGACCGCGCGGCCTGATCGAGCAGGGTCATCCCGCTCTTGCCGCACTCTATATCAGCCCGTGAGGAAAGCGTCTTTTCTGACAATCCACTTCCTCGGGTCGAGGTGCCCAGATCGAACTGGACGCCCTCTCTCAGTGTCCAGCGTCTCCGCCAGTCGGGTCGTCGGCTTCAGCGACCATCTGCGGGTAGCGCAACCGAAGTACACCGAGGGCTGCGAAGCCCACGACGACAGCAAACCACAGCGTCGCAAACCGAACAAGCAACATGGCCGCCGTGGCTGTCCCATTCGGCACGCCACCGAGTCGTGCGAGCTGTTCTTCGAGCAATTTGTCCGTCACGCCCAGCCCACCCGGGACTGGAACGAGCGCTCCGGCCAGCGTGGCGGTCGAGTAGAAGAACGCCGTCAGTGGCAGCGCTGGCTTTTCAGCGAAGCCATGCAGGATGACCCACAGACCGAACCCCTCGAGCCCCCAGGCGCCGATGGAAAGGATCGTGGGCAAAATCAGCTTCGAAGGGGTCGTGAGACCTTTCATCCCATGCAGGGCGACCGCGACCTTCGGACCGATCCGCGTCGCGGCCTTCCCGAGCACTCCAGGAAGAAGCGTCAAGGCGCGCAGCAGCTGGTCGGAGAAGCGCGGCCACGCGACCAGCAAGAGGAGCGCAACCACCACGAGCGCACCGAGCGTTGCCCAGATCGCTCCACCAGGAAAACTGATGCTCCCCAGGGAGATGATCACGATCACCCCGATCAGATCGGTGATTCGCTCGGCGAACACGATCGGTGCCGTCCGCGAGATCGGGACGCGACGCGTCTGATACAGGATCACCGACTTGAAGACCTCGCCCACCTTTCCGGGGGTCACCGTCAGCACGAACCCGGACAGGAAAGTCAGCAGGCTCTCCCCTTTGGGGATCCCACGCACCTCGAGGTGGGCGAGGTAGTACTCCCACTTCAGAAAGCGGAGCAGATAGTTCGTGAACGCCAGCCCACAAGCTGCTGCAAAGGTCCACCAAGCGTAGTCTCGAAGGCTTGCGCTGATCTGGGCGAACCCCCGTGAGAGGATGATGGCCCCGTAGACGGCGACGCCCAAGAGCATCACGAGAACCAGCCGCCGGCCGAGCTTGCTCACGTTGTTTTCCGACGGTTACCTGCGCCGCGCTCAGCTGCGAACTTCGGAACACCTCTGCGCGTGAGCCATGCTCTCACCTGGAGCCTCGCGAACGCTTCGAGGCGCGACGCGCACGCCAGCTCAGGAAGAGCACAGCCCCGAGCAGGAGTGCCATCCCGAGCGCGGCGATCGTCCACGCTGGGGCCGGGTAACGCCCACGCTGGAGCCCCTCCGGGGGCCGGTCTTGCTCGAGCTGACGGAGCATCAAGGCGCTCAGTGGTTACACGCTGCCGCCATGACCGGCAACTTGTCATGGTGTCCCTGCTTGCCCGTTGATTCGTAGGATTGATGCGCGGGGGGCGTGTCGGTCTGAAACTTGCTCTTGCGCTCGTTCTGAAAGACAAGGTCTCATCACGCGAGCGGCCATCCGAAGCGCGTCCTTCTCCGTGTTGCAGCGGCCAACTCAGTACGCTTCGCAGCACCGAGCCTCTGGCTTGGAGGGACCTGCCAAGACGGCAGAGGTGGGATCATGTCGGACGCTACGATGAAGTTCGCGATGCTGGGCTTGAGCGCCCTCGCTGGACTCAGCCTTGCGATGGGCGCCTGCGGTCGCTCCGGCTTGAACGAGTTCGATGTGAACGCCGGAGGTGCCGGTGGCGCGACCTCCACCAGCTCCCACAGCGGGCCAGGCGGTGAAGGCGGGCTGGGCGGTGGGGGGGGGACCCCCTGCAGTGGGCCGACGGACTGTGATGACCGTGATGCCTGCACGACCGACACCTGCAGTGATGGGGTTTGCCGGCATCGCCCACGTGACGATGACGGCGACGGGCACGCGCCCCTGAGCTGCGGGGGGGATGACTGCAACGACTTCAATCCCTCGGTATACCCAGGGGCCATCGAGAACTGCACCGATGCTGCAGACAACGATTGCAACGGAGTTGCGGATTGTTTCGACCCGGCCTGTGATGGTGCCCCCCTGTGCGGATGCACACCGTCTCCCACGGGGGAGAACTGCACCAATGGGATCGATGACGACTGCGACACCATCGTCGACTGCTTCGACAGTGACTGCGCGGGGACGCCTGCGTGCGGTTGTTCAGCATCGGAGGCGGGCAAGTGCGGCAACGGTTTCGACGATGACTGCGACGGGGCCTTCGACTGCGACGATGCGGATTGCTCCTCGGACCCACTCTGCCAGTGTCGGGCTCGGACCGAGAACTGCGGAAACGGAACCGACGATGACTGCGATCTGCTCATCGACTGCGCCGATCCCGACTGTCGAGGGATCTTCCCCTGTGCCTGTGTACCCCCCGGATCTCCGGAGATCTGCTCGGATAACGTGGACAACGACTGTGACGGCCGTGTCGACTGTGCTGATTCTCAGTGCTTCTCGTCGCCGTCATGCCAGCACTGCATGCCGGAGATCTGCAATGACGGCATCGACAACAACTGCGACGGCAGAATCGATTGTGCGGATACTGCTTGCTTCTTCGCGCCAAATTGCGTGGCTGTGCCGGAGCAGTGCAACAACGGCATCGACGATGACAACGACACGCTGATTGATTGCCAGGATCCGGACTGCGCGAACAATCCATATTGTGTTCTTCAGCAGGCGAATTGCCTCTCTCCCAAGCTCATCACGGGAAGCGGGACCTATACAGGAGACACCACGGGACACATCAGCGAGACACGAGGAGTTTGCGGTGGTGATGCAGGGGAAGCCGTCTTCTATTTCACGCTCTCGCAACCCTCCCGTGTCGTGCTCGATTCCATCGGGACGAGCTTCGATTCCACCCTTTACGTGCGGACGGGGGCCTGTAACTCGGGCGCAGAGATCGGCTGTGACGACGACAGTGCCGGTAGCAGCTGGGCAGCGAGGCTGGTGTTCAACCTCCTCTATCCGGGGACTTACTTCGTTTTCCTCGATGGCTACACGGTCGACCCAGTTGGTGGAGCCAACGAGGGGCCTTTTGTGCTCAATGTCGTCATCACCCCCAATCCTCCCGAGATCTGCAACGATGGGATCGACAATGATGGTGATATTTACGTGGACTGTGCTGATCCCGACTGTGCAGGGATAGGCCCTTGTCTGAACTGCGCCAACGGTCTCCCGCCCGCGCCAGAGTTCGGCATCGCTGCCTGCACGGATGGTCTGGACAACGATTGCGATGGCAAGATCGATTGTGCAGACGATGATTGCAGCGCGAGCGACTACTACATCACTGAATGCTGCAACGGGGTGGACGAGAACGGAAACGGCATTCCTGATGATTTCAACTGCCGATGTGTCTCCAATGCAGACTGCCCCAGCGGTCAGATCTGTTACACGCATACGGCTCACGCGTGTGGCATCCCCTGCCAGTCTTATTTCGGCGAAATCTGTCCCTTCGTGGCGCCTGGATCATTCTGCAGCGCGGTGACGGGCCAGTGTGAGTTTTGAATGAAGGGTCCTCCTTGCTCCCGCCAGGGCTGCGTCTGGGCTACGTTCTGGCGCCATGGAGATCCTGATCGTGCGTCATGGGCAGGCAGTGGACGACGCGCCAGGGCTGGGAGATGGCGGCCGTTGGTTGACGGCCAGAGGTCGCAAGCTCACACGCCGGGTTGCTCGATGGCTCTCCAAGCGAAAAGAACGGCGCCCGGTTGCCATCTGGACGAGTCAGCTCGTGCGCGCAGTTCAGACGGCGGAGATCCTCGCGGAGGCGGCAGGCCTCACCGAGGTGTCGGTCGCCGCAGAGCTTTCTCCCGGCCTTGATCCTACCGCACTGATCCGGCTGCTCTCCCTCCACGGGGATGCTGGACCTCTCGTCCTCGTCGGGCACGAGCCTCTGCTGTCGGCGTTGATCACGGCGCTGCTGGGTCACGCCAACTGGTCAGGTGTCGTGAGCGGTGGGAAGGCCGAGCCGCGACCGAAGCTCAAGAAGAGTGGTATTGTTGCCCTCGTCTGGGATCAGCGTGCGCCAGCCCAGCTACATTTCGTCCTCGACCCCAAGGAGATGAAGCTGGGTATGTCCTCCCGAGGGATGACCATTTCTTCTTCGACTCGAAAGAGGGCCGCCAAAACAAAGCACGACGTATCACGTGGGAGCGACTTCTCGGACGAGCCGTGACGTCACTCGCTCTATCCAGCGGCCCGCTCCACGGCGCGGAGCACATCGATGTCGCGGACACCATCCGCCTCGGCGCGGTAGGACAGGACGATGCGGTGCCGCAACGCGGGAATCAGCAGCGCGCGCACATCGTCGACGTCAGCTGCGGCTTCACCTCGCAGCGCCGCGCGTGCCTTTGCGGCCAGTACCAGCGCCTGACTTCCCCGAGGACCAGCGCCGTAGCGGACGTAGTCACGCACCTCCGGAGCCACTCGATCGGACGTTGGCCGAGTCGCACGAACAACGCGTACTGCTAGTTCGACGGCCTCGTCAGTCACCGGGATCCGAGGCACCAGCTGGCCGATGGCACGCACTTCACCGGCTCGAAGGACAGGGGTGATGGCTGGTGGTTTTCCGGACGTCGTCCGGCGCGCGACCTCACGCTCTTCGATCTCGCTTGGGTAGCTCACATGGATCTCGAGCAAGAAGCGATCGAGCTGGGCTTCGGGGAGAGGATACGTGCCCTCCTGCTCGATTGGATTTCGTGTGGCGAAGACCTGAAAAGGATCGGGCAGGGAATGCGTCGTCGTCCCTACAGTGACCTTGCGCTCTTGCATCGCCTCGAGCAAAGCGGCCTGTGTCTTCGGCGGCGTCCTGTTCACCTCGTCCGCGAGCACCAGGTTGTGGAAGATGGGGCCGGGCTGGAAGCGGAGGCTCCTTGTGCCGTGTTGCTCGTGGAGGACGTCGGTCCCAGTGATGTCGGCTGGCAGCAGGTCAGGTGTGAACTGCACACGTCCGAAGCTGAGGTCCAGCGCCTTCGCCAGCGAAGAGACCAGCAGCGTCTTCGCCAGTCCTGGCACCCCGACGAGGAGGGCATGACCCCGTGCGGCGAGGGTGATCAGCATCGCTTCGACCACCTCATCCTGCCCCACCACGGCAGCTGCCACGGCGTTACGGAGTCGATGTGCCGCTTCGGCCGTGTGTTCCAGGAGTTCTGCGTCCGAAGGCGTGACCGCATCGTCGGTCGAGCCCGCGCTGATCATCGGGGGCGAGGAATCGCTCATGCGAGCTGCACGCGTACCCTGCACTTGGTCTCCCGACAAGCGCAGTGAGCGTGACAACGGGCCGAACTCGCGTTTGATCCAGTCCTCCCCGTGGTGTTAGCACTCGGCGAATGGCTCCCCGGAACGACCTCGTCGAGACAACGACATCCTGGAGCGCCGTATGGGCCGACAAGGATATCGAGCGCAGAGAGCGAACGGACCAGGGCATGTATGAGCCCTGTTCTCTTCCCGACCCCTGTACGCAGTCCTCAGCTGAGCAACTCACCGAACTCGATGCAGATGCGACGCCGATGAGCGCGACTCCCGCGAGCTCCGTCGAACCATGCCGACCTTCGGACGAACATCCCTCGACCACGGACGCGCCCGGCTTCAAGCCGGCGGCACCCGATGCTTCCCGAACTTCGTACCAGGAAACCCTGGCGACGCTGTCTCAGCGCGTCCTTGATGCGCAGAGGCCCATCCGCGTCCTCCAGGCATTGCGCTGGAGCGGGGAGGTTGAAGAGCAGTTCTTCCGATCCGGGTTCCGTGAGCTCCCCAGCGTTACCTACACGAACGACCTCGGTTTTCAGCCTGATGCCAAGATCGAGGAACTCGAAGGACTGCTTCGTGACATCGAGCGCCAGCTTGGGCCCAACGATCGGCTGGGAACCATTCTCCGGGAGACGGCTGATGATTACCGAGCCCTGGTGCAGATGCTCACGCACAGAGGCACAAAGGCATTTCATGAGTACTCGCGCCGTCTGTTCGGCTCCCCGAAAGATGTGCTTCCCGATGGGAAGACCACTGTGCGGGAGATGGGAAGTGCATTTCAAGCGAGGCTGACCTCCGTCTGCGGCGAGCGCCTCGGTCCCGAGGAGCCGCGCGACATCCCAGCCCACCAGGCCGCACTGGAGTTGAACCTGCGTCTCGACCGCTTCTTTGGTGGAGCCTCGATTCGTGTCGAAGTGGACGATGCCCTCCTCGCCGACGCCACGGCGGGAAGCGACTATGTCAAGATTCGCAGCGGAGCGACGTTCTCGAGCAGTGACATCGATATCCTGGAGGCACACGAAGGATGGGTCCACGTTGCCACCAGCCTGAACGGGCAGGAGCAGCCAATCGCGCGATGGCTCGCGAAAGGCCCACCACGGACGACGACCGTCCAGGAAGGGCTCGCGTCGCTGATCGAGATCCTCACCTTCAGGAGCACTCCTCGACGCGCCAAAAGACTCAATGACCGACTCCTCGCTGTCGATCGCGCGGAAGACGGTGCTTCCTTCATCGATGTCTTCGAGTGGTATCGAACGGAGGGTTACACGGAGCAGGAGTGTTTCCAGAGCGCGAGACGCGTGTTCCGTGGAGGACTGCTCGAGGGCACTGCGCCATTCACCAAGGATGCGTGCTACTGCAAAGGTATCATCCTCAATTACGCCTTCATGAACGCCGCTATTCAGCAAGGCCGGGCCGCGCTCGTCCCCTACCTCTTCGTAGGAAAGGTCGCTCATGAGGACATCTCTGTGCTTCATGACCATGTAGCCGACGGCATCATCCGGCCGCCGGCGTACATCCCTGCACCGTTCAGGGATCTGAATGGCCTCGCCATCTGGCTATGCTGCTCGTCCTTCTTCTCAGGTCTGTGCAGTCAGACCTTGACCGACCATTACGCGCATATTCTCAACACGTGAACGTGCTGCTGGATTGGGCTTCCCCGACCAACTGGGACGACGGGATGAGCCAGGGCGAGCTTCCCTGAGCGATCGCAGCTTCCACAGCGATCCAGATCCTGGAACGTAGCGCTGCTGGCAGCTGCGGGATGGCACGAGCGCTCCAAAGCAGCGCCTCCGGGGACATTGCACGACGAAGCTCCGACGCGCTGAGGAGGCCGCTTGGAGACAGCGCTCGCCGTTCTTCGGCGCTCAGCCGTTTCACCGCCGTGCGGAAGTCCTGGCGGGCGAGGCGAAGACGTGTACGCACGGTCCCCTCGCTCCATTGAAGCTCATGGGCAATCTCGTCCACAGGAATCTCGAGCAGATCATACATGATCAAGACCGTCTTGCGGTTCTGCTCGAGCCGATCCAGCAAGACGGAGACAAGCTCGGCTCGCTGCTCGTTCGCGAGCAGCTGCTCGGAGTTCAGACCGTCATCAGGCGTGGGTACTGGCCAGCTGGAGCCTGCTCCCACAACGACCTCGCGCCGTCTGTACGCGCGCTCGCGATAGTGGCTTGCTTGACGCCAGGCGATGCCGAAGAGCCATCGCTTCAATGGTGCATTCAGCACTGAGCCCGCGGGAGCTTGCTGCGCTTCCATGAGCTGTTTCGGCTCCATGTCGGAGCGGGAGTCATCGGTGATGAGACCACGGCTCGGATCGAAGCGAGGTAGAGCCCTGTACGTGGCGAGCATCACCTCCTGGAGAACGTCGTCAAGGTCGTGCTTTTCGACACCCAGCCACCGCAAACTCTGACGAAGAAATGGCAAGCTCGCTGCATAGAGCTGCTCGAAAGAGGGGATGAGTGGGACCTGAGGTGAGGCGAGTGGAAAGCAGTCCATGGTTGAACTGATGTTCAGTTAACACGGGCCAGCTGGCCTTGTCTCCCCCTTACAATCCTCTCACCCCGTCTTTTCGCTCATGCCTCATTCGATTCGGTTGAGGCGCGAGTAGGTCGTCTTTTTGTGCGTTTCAGGGCGATGACGTTCGGGAGCGTCGAGACAGAGGTTTTCGAGCATTCAGCCCGAAATCGAGTTGGACGGTTGCGGGTCGCTCGTGCCAACGACACGGCTCACTTCCTCATCCATCCTGCCGCGCACCATTTTGGACCACATCACCAGATCGGCCTTGAAAGACCAGCCTGGGTACTTGAAAGAAGCCGGGCGGTTGTTCTCGACAAAGAAATGCGCGATCCACGCAGGCCCGTAACCGACCAGAGGGACCAGCGCCAGGAGGCCTGGCTTCTTCGCGAGAAGACCAGCGGCGAGGCATCCCATCGCGACCGTCGTTCCCACGAAGTGAAGGCGGCGGGTATCTCTCTTGGCGTGTTCCCGTACGTAGAAAGGCCAGAATTCCTCGAAGTTCTCGATCCGTCGCTCTTCTGTCATCGCGAACCCTCCTGCTGGTGATCACAACGAAATAGCTGCTGGTGACGGCTACTTGCCCCGAAAGATTGGTTTTCGCTTTTCCATGTAGGCAGCGAGCCCTTCTCTCGCGTCATCCGACGCAAAGAGCTCGGCCTGGAGCTCGCGCTCGAGGGCCAGCCCCTGTTCGAGGCCGACCTCCAGGCCCGTCTGTACCGCGCGCTTGATGCGCCCCACTGCCAGGGCGGCCCTGTTCGGGAGCGTGAACCCACGCGCGTACGCGATGACGCGCTCGAGGTACTCCTGATGCGATGGAGCCTCATAGATCTCGTTGACCAGCCCGAGCTGATGGCCCGTCTCAAAGTCGAAGGTCTTGCCTTCACACATGAGTTGGATGGCCCGTGACCCACCGACGAGCCGGGCGAGTCGCTGCGTCCCTCCCGTGCCAGGGAGTACCCCCAGCGCGACCTCGGGCAGCCCGATCTTGCCAGCGTTCTTTCTCGCGATGCGAATGTCGCACGCGAGCGCGATCTCGAGACCGCCGCCAACGGTGTGTCCATTCAGCGCCGCGATGCAGAGCTTCGGTGTGTGCTCCAACCTGCTCAGCGTCTCGTTCGCGTGGAGGCAGAAGTAATATTTGAAGGTGGGATCCGCGTCGCGGAGCATTCCGATCTTCGCGCCAGCGCAGAAGAACTTGTCCCCCGCTCCGGTGATGACGATCACCTGGACCTCGGCATCGAAGCGCGCGGCGAGGATGGCCGCATCGAGGTCCTTCATCATCTCGTGGGTGTAAGCGTTGGCCGGTGGATCGTTGAGCGTCAGGAGCGCGACGCCCCCCAAGGCGGAGTAATCGACGAGGGCCATGACCGACTCTTACCAAAGCGCAGGAAAAAGTGCTCCCCTCTGGCGAGGGGGTCGGAAACTGTGATACCTCGCGGGGAAAGTGCTCATGAATGACCAGGAAGTGCGGCTGCAGCTCAAGCAACTCATGGTCTCGGAGCTGAACCTGGAAGGAAAGACCCCCGACGACATCGACGATGCTCTTCCCCTGTTCGGGGAGGGACTCGGGCTCGACTCTCTCGATGCCCTGCAGCTCGCGATGTCCATCGAGGAGCGCTTCGGAGTTCGTATCCCCGAGGGAGACGAGGCTCGACCCATCTTCGCGTCGGTGAACGCCCTCGTGGAGCACATTTTGAAGTCCAAGTCTTCGGCCTGAACGGGAGACCGAGGAAAGCCAGGCGGCGGTGCGCATCTGGGTGACTGGAATCGGTGTGGTGTCGCCGCTCGCTCGGGGCGCGGCGGCGACCATGGATCGGCTCATCGCGGGAGACCGGGCGTTCGCGCCGCTCTCGTGCTTCGACATCCCCGAGGCGCGTACTCGGATTGCTGCAGAGGTAGCGGATCTCCGGGCTGAAGAGGTCGCCCCTCCGGGGGAGGCCGAGGGCTGGTCCCGCACCGACGCCATGGCCGTCATCGCCGCGCGCGAAGCCCTGCTCCACGCAGGCGTCGAGCCGGGCAGCAGCGCCATCGATCTGGCCGTGGGGGGAACGACCGCGGGCATGTTCGAGACCGAGGAGCTGCTCGCCTGGCTCTCGCGTGATCCCGCGGCAATCACGCCGCTCAAGCGGATGCTCTCGCACCCGCTCTCATCGACGGCCGATCACCTCCGCGCGTCGCTGGGCGCTTTCCGTCGCGTCCGCAGCATTTGCAGCGCCTGTTCCAGCGGAGCGAACGCGATCCTCCTCGGCGCTGCCTGGATCCGCGCGGGGCTCTCGGACCGCGTCCTCGCAGGGGGAGCCGATGGTCTCTGCAGGTTGACTTACACAGGGTTCGGCGCGCTCAACGCGCTCGACGCTGCTCCCTGTCGCCCCTTCGATCGGCGACGGGCCGGCTTGAACCTGGGCGAGGGAGCTGGCTTCGTCGTCCTCGAATCAGAAGCGGCCGCTCGCGCCCGCGGAGCGCAACCCATCGCGGAACTGCGAGGGTGGGCGGTCGGCGCAGAAGCCAACCACATCACCAACCCCGAGCGCCAGGGGACCACCGCCGCTCGCGTGATGCAGGACGCCCTGCGACGGGCAGGGCTCACGCCGAGCGACATCGACTACGTGAACGCTCACGGCACCGCGACGCCGCTCAACGACGCGATGGAGACCGCTGCGCTTCGACGGTGTCTCGGTCCCGAGGTGGAGCGCGTGCCGGTCTCGTCGTGCAAAGGGCAGATAGGGCATACGCTCGGTGCCGCGGGTGCGATCGAGGCTGCCATTGCCGTCATGTCCGTCGCACGCGGCATTCTCCCGCCGACGGTGGGACTCGAAGAGGTCGATCCCGAGTGTCGACTCGCGCACGTGCTGAGCGCCCGTGAGGCGAAGGTCCACGCCGCGATGTCCAATTCGTTCGGCTTCGGTGGGACCGACAGCGTGCTGATCTTCACGGATCCACACCGCTTTCCTGCTCCGCCTGGGATCGAACCTTCTCCGCCTGGGATCGAACCTTCGCGCTCCGTCGTGGTGACGGCGGCCGCCACGGTCGGGCCCTTGGGGGTGCTCGGAGCGAAGGACGCTGGCGCTTATCTCGAGCCGGGGCCACCGCCTTCCGAGCGTGGCATCGACTTCAAGCCTGCCGACCACCTGGATCTCGCGCGCGCGAGGCGCCTCGACCGGGCAGGGAGGCTGGCAACGGTGGCCATCCAGGCAGCGCTCTCCGACGCCGCCGTGATTCCCGAGTCCCGCACTGCGCCCACCGCACCGGCGACACCGGCGACACCGGCGACCGTTCAGGTGGGCGCCATCGTGGGGGCTTCCTTCGGGAGTGTCGACGCGTCGACGGCGTACATGCGGCGCATCTACGACAAGGGCGTGAAGTACGCGAGTCCTGCCGACTTCCCCAACCTGGTTCCCTCCTCGCCCGTCGGCCACGCTTCGATCTACCTCGGCCTGCGTGGGCCGGTGTTTGCAACGACCGATCTCGGTGCGACGGCGGAGTCGGCGATGAGTTCGGCCATCGAGCTCATCGCCGCCGGCGAAGCCGACATCATGGTTGCGGGGAGCGTCGAAGAGGCCAGCCCCATGATCGAGCGCTGCCTCGGCCCTGTGTGCTCGGAGATCGTCGATCGCGGCGTGCGCAGCGAAGGCGCATCCGTGTTGCTCTTCGAGAGTGCGTCGCACGCCGAGGAGCGGGGGGGACGCCCTCTCGCCCGCGTCGCATGGTGGAAGGCCTGGCGGGGGGAGGGCGCGCGCGCCCTCGAGGACGCTCCGGCGCCGCGGCCAGGGAACGCCCGCGTCTTCATCGGACGCGAAGAGATCCGGAATGATGTCGCGCTCCAGGGATCCGCCTGGGCCGAGGTTCCGCGTCGAGCCGTCGCCCCTCGCGTCGGCGACCACGAGGGCGCTGGTGGGTTCGCCGCTGCGACCGCCGTGGCCGCGATCCTGACCGGCGATCTCTCCTGCGCCTTGATCCTGGGAGGCGCTCCGGACCGCGGGTACGCGATCTTGCTCGTTGCCCCTGGACAGGTGTGATGCTGGATCGCGCCGCGCTCCTGCCGCGTCGCAGGGTCGTCCTTCTCGGCGTCCTGGGAGTCACCCTCGCCTCCATGACTGCGTGTGCTCCAGCGCATGGGACTCGCACGCCACTCGACGAGGAGTTCTCCGCCCTGCTCCCGCCCGGCGCGCTCGCCTCCGCGGACGCGGGCGAGCCCCTCTCTGTGGAGGACCAGCGACGCGGCCTCCAGCGCCTCGAAGCCTTCCGCAAAGAAGCGGATGGCCTCGGCGCGCGGACCCTCCGCGTGAGCTTCGCGCTCCGCGAGCCTCGCTTTGGACGCCTCCTCGAGGCCCGCGGTGCCGTGGCCATCGCTCCCCGGCTCGATCCGGGCATCCCTGGGGAACCCCCGGGGGCGCTGCGCATGATCCTCCTCGGTCCTGGAGGGACGACAGCCCTGGACCTGTGGGCGAGGGGTCGTCGCTCGCGCTTCGCGGTACCTGCGCTGGACCTCCTGCATCGGAGCGATGGCGCGCCTTCGTCCTCTACCCCCTCCTCCTCCCCCCGTGGCCTCCCCGTCGACTTCCTGCGCTGGTGGCTCCTCCGCCCGGCCTCCGGAGAGCTGCGCGGCTACCAGCACGCCGACGGCACCAACGTCTTCGTGCTCCAGGACGGTGACGCGCGCATCGAGCTCGCCACACGCACCCCCGGTCCCATCGCCGCGCGCCGACGGACCTGGACCGACGCCCGACGCGAACAGCTCCGTGACGAAGAAGTGGTCATCGCCGACCGCCTGGGGTGCGGCACCATCCGTTACGCGCAGTCCTCGACGGGCCTCCTCGTCACGGTGCGCTGCGAAGCCGAGGAGCGCACCCCACCCAGCCAGCGCGCCTTCGACGATCCCGACGCGCCGGCGTCGAGCCCCGCCGAGGAGACCTCGCCTCCCGCCGCGAGTGACGCGCCGTGAGCGGGATCTGCGCCATCGCCACCGGCGCGGTCTCCGCGCTCGGCCTCGGACGCGACGCTTACGCCGCACCTCGACCCGGCGAACCTGCGCGGGTCGCCATCCACGAGGATCCGCTGCTCGCAGCCGCGGGTTTGCTCCGACCTTCAGCGGCCCGGGCTCCTGCCGAACTCGGCGGTCGTCCGGGGTCGGACCGAGCGACGGACCTGCTGCTCGCCGCCCTCACGCAGACCTCCACTGCGCTCGACGTCATCCGGCCGGCCTGGCGAGACGAACGCATCGGCTTCGTCCTCGGCACGTCCAGCGGAGGCATGCTCACCGCCGAACGGTACTTCGCGGCCCTGGCAGCCGAGACCCCGCCCGCGGACCTCTCCTCGCTGGCTCGCGGCGCGACCTACCACGCACCGTTCGACGCCGCCCTCGACCACCTCGCCCTCCCCCGCATCGCCAGGAAGACCCAGATCCTCGCCGCCTGCGCCGCCTCGACCATCGCTCTCGGGATGGCCCTCCGGTGGCTCGATCGCGGCGCCTGCGACCTCGTCCTGGCTGGCGGCTACGACGCCCTGAGCCTTTTCGTCGCCGCCGGCTTCGAAGCGCTCCGCGCCACCACCCCCACCCGCCCTCGCCCCTTCCGCCTGGGCCGTGACGGCATGTCTCTCGGCGAAGGTGCGGCCATCCTCGCCCTGGTCCCCGAGCGCGAAACCCGCGGGGCTCCCGTCCTGGCCCGCATCGCCGGGTTCGGCGCCTCCACGGACGCCGTGCACATCACCGCGCCGGACCGGACCGGCGCTGGCCTCGCGCGCGCCGCGACCCGCGCCCTCGCCGATGCGGCCTGCTCGCCCGCCCGCGTGGGGCTCGTCAGCGCCCACGGGACCGCGACCCCTTACAACGACGCGATGGAGTCCCGCGCCATCGCCTCCGCGCTGCGCTGCGATCCTCCCGCGCCTCCCCCCATCGTCCACCCCTTCAAATCCCAGATCGGCCACACCCTCGGCGCGGCTGGCGCCCTCGAGACCCTCGCTGCCGCCGACGCACTCGCCGCCTCGGTGGCCCCCGCCGCCGCATCCCCGGGCGACCTCGACCCCGACGCACCGGCCTTGCTCCTCGACCGCGCCGAGCCGCGCCCCCTCGACGCCGCCCTCAAGCTCTCGGCCGCGTTCGGCGGAGCGAACGCCGCGCTCCTGCTCACGGCCTCCCCGACCACGCGCCGTCCACCCCCTCGCCGCCCGGTCCATCTCCGCGGCCATGCCCACATCACCGGGTACGACCGCGACGCCCTCTCATCGGCCACTGGCGTCGCCCGCGATCGCCTGGCGCGCCTAGACGACCTCTCTCGCCTCGGACTCGCCGCGGTCGCCGCGCTCGCCGCGCAGATCGGACGAGAAACCCTCCGCGGAGCGGGCATCGTCGCGGGTCATGCCCTCGCCACCATCGACACCAACGACCTCTACGACGCCCGCCGACGCCAGCGAGGCGCCCGCTTCGTCGAGCCCCGCCTCTTCCCCGCGACCTCCCCGAACGCCATCGCAGGCGAGTGCGCCATTGTATATCAGCTCACGGGACCAGGCTTCGCCACCAGCTCCGGACTGGGTGGGAGCCTGGAAGCCCTCCTCGCCGCCAGCGAGCTGGTGGCCGCCGGCGACGCCGATCGCATGGTCGTCGTCGCGGCCGACGACGATGGCCCGGTGGGCAGACGCCTCCTCGAGCTCACCGACCCCCAGCAGCGCCGTCCCAGCCAGGGCGCCGTCGCCCTTCTGATCCAGGCGGAGTCGCAGGGGCCCACCCCTCTCCGACGGGTCGACCTCGACCTCCCCGTCGACCACCAGGGGCCTGTCGGCCACCTCGCCCTCCTCCGATGGCTCGAAGAAGGGCATTGACCGTCCACCTTCCTTCCTCGTTCCCTTGCCGCCCCTGGGATCCATCTGGCAAGGTCTTCCCAGGAATCTGTCAGCTCCCTCGAAGGTTCCGATTGCCGCGTATGAGCCACCGTCTCCCCAAGGTCGTCGCACCGCTCCTCCTCCTCGCCTCCCTCGGAGTCACCTCCGTCGGCCTTGGCGGATGCGCAACGCGCTACATCCCCAACACCGACGTCGAGGACACGGAGGACAACCGCAAGATCATCACGTTCTGCGAGAAGTACCGACGCGCCGTCGAGACGAAGAACGTCGGAGCCCTGCTGCAGCTCGCGTCACCCGACTACTACGAGGACGGCGGCAACGTCGACGCCTCCGACGACCTCGACTACGCCGGCCTCCGCCACTACCTCTCGGGCAAGTTCCAGGACGCCCGCGCGATCCGCTACGAGATCCGCTACCGCCGCGTGGTGAAGCAAGAGAACGCGGTGTTCGTCGACTATACCTTCAGCGCCAGCTACCGGATCCCCGGCGAGAAGGGGGACGAGTGGCGGCACAAGGTCGACGACAACCGCCTCGAGCTCGTGCCCCACCAGGACGACTTCCGCATCGTCGCCGGCATGTAGCCCGCCGCTGGAGCGACGCCAGCGCGGTGCTTCCCGCGTTCGTCTCGTTTCTTCGTCAGGCGGGCATGCTGCGAACAACGCAGCGTGATGCCCACCGGCGCGCAAAGGGCAAGCTGCCCCCGGCTCCTGCCACTCAGCGCTAGTTCAGTGGCGATCGCCCTGGCGAGAGCGGGTTCTCGAAGACGCCCCGCTCCTTCGCCGCCGCGAGCACGCGCAGCGCCGTCCGGTAGCCGCGGAGCACGAGCGGCCTCGCCGCGAACCGGTTCATGTAGCCGTACCCGCCCACCGATGGCGCCACGTCCAGGAAGGTCACGTTCGGGTACAGCTTCGACAGCAGCTCGACCCCGCGCCGTTCCTTCTCGGCGAGCAGGATGTTCATCGACTGCCGCAGCACACCGAGCGGCCCACTCCGCGCCAGCGAGCGCTCTGCCTCGGACCGATCCTCTGGACGGTAGATGTTCGAGATGATCACCACCCGCGCCCCTGCGGCGACGGCGAGATCGGCGGACAGGGTGCGGATCACCTCACCGCTCAGGTAGTAGCGCCCCCCGATGCGGTAGGGCCTGAAGAGGCCAGGGATGCAGCAGCTCGCCGCCACCGCCTGGCTGATGGGCACCGCGTCCTCGTAGCCGGGACCGAACACCACGCGCTCGGCCGTGTCGACGTCGACCGCGGTCACGTACACCGCGTGAGAGAGCTGCCGGAAGTCGTTGGTGGGCAGCGTCCGCCGCACGTAGCGCTCCAGCTTGTCGATCGAGAACATGCCCGAGAGCAGGTAGCTCGGATCGAGGATGTCCTTGAGCTGCGGGATCCCGAGGAACGTCGACGCATACAGCCGCGGGCCCTGATGGCGACGTCGCCAGGGGAGACGATAGGCATCCAGCAGCACGTCGAGTGGGATGTCTTGCCCGTACGTTGCCGAGATCAGCGCGCCCGCGCCGGCGCCCACGTAGATCTCCGGGTGGATGCCCAGCTCCTCGCAAGCCTTCAGCACCCCGAGATGCGCGAGACCCCTCGCGGCGCCTCCCGAACTCACGAACGCAACCTTGTGGCGGCTCATGGAAGGGCGAGCATGATGGAGTTGTCCTCGCGTGGCAAAGCCTACTGGAGCTGAAACTCCTCCAGCACCCTGTAGACGCGGAATCGCGCCCCATCGCGGCGAAGCCAGAACAGCATCTGGTCTCCGAGGAGCCGATCGGCGCCCACCCGCGCGGTGATGATCGGCACCCGCACCAGCACGTCGTCGTCGTCCAGCGTCTGGGTCTGAATCGCGGGGTGCAGCGGCGCCTCGATCGCGTCTTCTGCCCGGTACACCTCCAGCTCCGAGACGCGGTAGAGCGGTTCGCCGGCGAGCTTGCCGTAGTCGAGCCTCCGGAAGCGCTGCTCCCACCACAGGCCGATGCTCGGGGACTGCGCCTGCCCTCCGCTGCTGGGGACGATGGCCTGGGCGTCTCGTGTCAACAGCGCCCCCAGCCCGTCGCTGTCCTCCAGCACCACACGGCGGAAGAAATCACCCACCGTGTTGATCGCCACGTCCACGCCCAGCGGCGTCAGCAACGTGATCAATCCCTCGTCCGCTTCGGCGCGCGCCACGGGCGAAGGCGGTGAGGTCGCCGGATCGATCGCGACCCCGTCGGGTTTGCGACGCGCTTCGGACAGCGAGGCTGAGGTGGGAAAGGCTCCCGAGGCTGCGTGCCCGCAGCCACCGGACGTCAGCGCGAGCAAAGCGGCCACGACGACCGAGCGTCGAGGCGCAGCCGCCAGCGCAGGACTATATCGGCTCGACTTCTGGGGCATCGCCGCGGGTGAACGTCACGATCGCACGCTCGTCCACCGCGGTCCACCCGGCCGGCGCTTGATCATCCTCGAAGTCCGACCCCACCACCGTCAGCCGGCTCCCCGCCAGATCGGGGATGCGCATCCGACCGGGACCCCCTTCACCCCCGAAGAGGCGCTCCAGATCCTGTCGCCCCTCATAGACCCGGTACGCCATGGGGGGACCGCGGTGTACCGCGAGCAAGTACTCCGGATTGGACACCAGGATGTTCATCTCACCGGCGCTGGCGCCCTCCTCCGCGCACAGACGATCGACCAGCGCGAGGCTCGACCGGAGCGCAGCGCGCGCGCTCGGTGCATCCACGCTCGGCCTGTCGAGCTGACCCGTGTCGTGAAGGAACGAGAGAAAGAGGTGGAACAGGAGCTCACTGTCCGTCTCTCCCTGCACGTCGCGCTGGAGGAACACGGGCAACGACTCGCGCATCCGGCTCCGTAGCTTCGCGAAGGCCTCCAGCGTCCCCGTGTGGGCGAACAGCCACTGGCGGTAGCGGAACGGGTGGGTGTTCTCCGTCCGCTGGCTCCCCACGGTCGCCGTCCGGACATGCGCGATCAGGATGTCCGCGCGGAGATTCGCGGTCATCTCGACCAGGCTGATCTCGGGGCGATCGTCGACGGGCCGACGCTTCAGGAGGATCTCGCCACCCTGGTAGAACCCGACGCCCCAGCTGGGGACGGCGCCGGCTTTCTTGCGGACGGCGAACGGACGCCCCTCCGCGTTGAGGGCACGCGCGCCGAGATCTGGGCGGTTACCGATGAAGCCGACGAGACGAGCCATGATGTCCTCGGTGGGGGGCGGGAGGTGAGTGGGTGAGAAACTCCAGCGGTCAGGTGAGAAGAGTCCGCTCCTGACCATCTTTTTGGACGCGCCAGAGCCAGTGTGCAACCGCTCCGAGGCCAAAGCAAAAAGGAAGCCCTGGCCTCGGGCGACGCGCAGCGCGTCAGGGCGCCAGCCGGTTGAGCATCCGTGGGAACGGTATCGTCTCTCTCACGTGGGGCAGGCCGCAAAGCCAAGCAACCGTCCGCTCTACCCCCAGCCCGAAGCCTGCGTGAGGGAACGTCCCGTACCGTCGCAGGTCGAGGTACCACTCGAACGCCTCGCGAGGCAGCTTGTGCGCTTCGATGCCCCGCTCCACCGTGGTCAGGTCGTCCTCGCGCTGACCGCCGCCGATGACCTCGCCGTATCCCTCGGGCGCCAGCACGTCGACGCACAGCGCCAACCGCGCGTCCTCGGGATCTCGCTTCATGTAGAAGGCCTTCACCTGGGCCGGGTAGCGGTGGATCATGACCGGACGATCGTACCGGCTCGAGATCACCGTCTCGTCCTCGGCGCCGAGATCTTCTCCCCACGGGAAGTCAGGCGTCGACTCGGCGTCGGGCTCGCCGGACGTCCGCTTCGCCGCCCGCGCCTCGTTGAGGATGGCGACGGCCTCGTCGTAGCGGATGCGGGGGAACGGCTTCTTGATCGCCTCGAGCTTGCTCACGTCCCGCTCCAGGATGGCCAGCTCTGGACGGCGGTGTTCGAGCACCCGCTCCACGATGAAGCAAATGAAGTCCTCGGCGAGGTCCATGTCTCCCTGGAGATCGAGGAAGGCCACCTCGGGCTCGACCATCCAGAACTCCGACAGGTGCCGCCGCGTCTTCGACTTCTCGGCGCGGAACGTCGGCCCGAAGCAGTACGCCTTCCCGAACGCCGCGGCGGCCGCCTCCATGTAGAGCTGCCCTGACTGCGTCAGGTACGCCTTGTCGCCGTGGTAGTCCGTCTCGAAGAGCGTGCTCGTCCCTTCACACGCGTTGGGCGTGAAGATCGGTGCGTCCACCAGCGTGAACCCTCGCCCGTCGAAGAAGTCGCGGATCGCCTGGATGATCGTGTGACGCACCCGCACGATCGCGTGCTGACGACGCGACCGGAGCCAGAGGTGCCGGTGGTCCATCAGGAAGTCGGTCCCGTGCTCCTTCGGCGAGATGGGATACTCGCCCACCGTCGGCGCGATCACCTGGAAGTCCTTCACTGCGACCTCGAAGACGCCCGGGCGCTTGGGGTGCGCCTTCACCTCACCCCGGATCTCGATCGAGCTCTCCTGAGCGACACGATCGGCCGAAGCGAAGAGCTCCTCGCTGACGTCGTTCTTCCCCATCACGCACTGGACCGAGCCAGCGCCGTCACGCAGCTCCAGGAAGTGGACCTTGCCGCTGGAGCGCCGGTTGTACAGCCAGCCGCGGAGGGTGACCTGCTGGCCAACATGCTCTGACAAAGCGCTGGTGTCGATCGCGGGAGCATCCTGCATGGCCCGCGAATAGCACGGATTTGTTGCGGACGATGCGCGCACCGGCCAAAAATGGGCGCACCGTGCTTCTCACCAGAACCGTCCGCGAGCGGCTGTCCCTCGCTTCGCTCCTCTCTCTCTTTCTGCTCAGCGCTTCTGGCTGCCCGGCGATCTATCCAGAGCTGGGTACACGCCTCAGGGAGCCCGCCCCCGGACAGGTCCTCGAGCCACCTCCCCCGGAGAACCTCCGGTTCATCAAGTTCGTCTCCGGCACCGTCCCGGAGCGCACCCGTGACGGCCGGACCTGGAGCCGCGGCAAGGGCGGAGAGCCCGACCCGTACGCGCGCCTGCTCGTCAACGGCAAGGAAGTCCTCCGCACCCACATCCAGTCGAACACCTTCACCCCGACCTGGCCGGGCAGCCCCTCGGGCAACTTCGTGATCGAGCGGGAAGCGCGCCTGCGCGTCGAGATGTGGGACTCGAACGCTTTCAACGACAAGCCCATCGGCATCCGCGAGCTCCGCCCCTCCGAAGACCAGCGCGCGCAGGGCCGGCTCAACCTCGACCTCGAGGGCGGGGGACAGATCGAGCTCGCCTTCGAGCCTGCCCACGCCCGGATCGGCCTCGGCCTTTGGTACGAGCTGCGCACCAGCTCCATCTACATCACCCGCACCGCGCCGAGCGGCCCGGCGGAGCGCGTCGGCATCAAGGTCGGCGACCAGATCCTCGCCATCGGTGGCCGCGAAGTCCGCCGCATGTCCACCAACGAGATACGCAGCGCCTTCAACGGCGTCCCCATCACCGGCGTCGTCCTCCTGGTGCAGCACCCAACCGGCACGACCGAGACGGTGACCGTCACCGAAGGGCCGATCTACCCGACCTTCGATCAGACCGAAGCGCTGGAGTAACCCTGCACCGTGAAGGTCACCCCCTTCGGCCTCACCACCGCCGAGATCCGCGACGAGCTCGCCCCGCTGCGCAGCGACTTCTCCATCGCCATCTGCCGCGCCAAGAACCCCTTCAACATCGGCGCGATCATCCGCACCGCGCACTCGTTTCTCGCGCGGGAGATCATCCTGATCGGCAGCGAGCCGTATTACGAGCGCGCCGCCATGGGCATGCAGAAGTACGAGAACATCGTCGAGCACCCGGACGAGGACTCGTTCCTCTCCGCCATCGAGGGCCGCCACCTCATCGGCGTGGAGCGCGACCACGCCAAGCAGACGCTATGGGAAGCGTCCTTTCCCTCTGGCCTGGTCTTCCTGCTCGGCAGCGAGAACGACGGCATCCCGCCGGCGCTGCTGGCGGCCTGCCACGACGTCATCGCCATCCCCATGTACGGCATCAACCACTCGTACCCCGTGGCGATCGCTGCGGGCATGGTGATGTGCGAGTGGGCCCGGCGGAACGATCCTCGCGGCGGGGGCTGAGCGCGCTCCACGCACTCACTCCAGATCGCAGCGCCATCGCCATCGGCTCGCAGCGCTCACTGTGGTCGCAGTGTGCGCCGATGTGCCGGCGCACCAACAAGCCGATGTGCCGGCGCACCAACAAGCCGATGTGCCAGCGCACCAACAAAAAGAAAGAGGGGACCGCCGTGGCGATCCCCTCTCTACGTCATCGCTGACGAGTCAGCCGACGATCAGAAGTCGTGGCTGTGGCCGCCGTGGCCACCAGCTGCCGGCGCCTTCTCGTCCTTCGGCCGCTCGGCGATGAGCGCCTCGGTGGTCAGCATCAGGCTGGCGACGCTCGCCGCGTTCTGCAGTGCGGAGCGCACGACCTTCACCGGGTCGATGACGCCCATGGCCAGCAGGTCGCCGTACTCGCCGGTCGCCGCGTTGTAGCCGAACGAGTCTTTCCCCTCGCGGACCTTCTGGACCACGATCGAGCCTTCCTCGCCCGCGTTGGTGGTGATCTGGCGGAGGGGCTCCTCGATCGCGCGGCGGATGATGTTCACCCCGAACCGCTGCTCGTCGGTGAGCTTGATGCCCTCGAGCGAGGTCTGAGCGCGGATGAGCGCCACGCCGCCGCCGGCCACGATGCCCTCTTCGACGGCAGCGCGGGTCGCGTGCAGCGCGTCCTCGACGCGTGCCTTCTTCTCCTTCATCTCGGTCTCGGTCGCGGCGCCGACCTTGACCACCGCCACGCCGCCCACGAGCTTGGCGAGGCGCTCCTGCAGCTTCTCGCGATCGTAGTCGCTGGTGGTGTTCTCGATCTGAGCGCGGATCTCCTGCTGGCGAGCCTTGAGCTTCTCCTTCTTGCCAGCGCCGCCCACGATCGTGGTGTTGTCCTTGTCGATCAGGACGGTCTTGGCCTTGCCGAGATCGCTGATGGTGACGTTCTCGAGCTTGAGGCCGAGCTCCTCCGCGATCACCTGGCCGTCGGTCAGGATCGCGATGTCCTTCAGCATCTCCTTGCGGCGATCACCGAAGCCGGGGGCCTTCACGGCCGCGCAGTGCAGCGTGCCGCGGAGCTTGTTCACGACCAGCGTCGCGAGCGCCTCGCCCTCGATGTCCTCGGCGATGATGAGGAGCTGCTTCTGGCTCTTCGCAATCGCCTCGAGGACCGGGAGGAGGTCCTTCATGTTGGAGATCTTCTTCTCCGAGATGAGGATGAAGCAGTCCTCCATCACCGTCTTCATGGCCTCGGGATCGGTCACGAAGTAGGGGCTGAGGTAGCCACGGTCGAACTGCATGCCCTCGACCACGTCGAGCGTCGTCTCGGCGCTCTTCGCCTCCTCGACCGTGATCACGCCTTCCTTGCCGACCTTCTCCATCGCGTCGGCGAGGAGCTTGCCGATCGTCTCGTCGCCGTTGGCGCTGATCGTGCCGACCTGCGCGATCTCCTTCGCGTCCTTGGTCTGCTTGGAGACACTCTTCAGGTGCTCGACGATCGCGGCCACGGCCTTGTCGATGCCGCGCTTGATCTCCATCGGGTTGTGCCCGGCGGCGACGAGCTTGGAGCCCTCGCGGTAGATCGCCTGAGCGAGCACGGTGGCGGTCGTGGTGCCGTCGCCCGCGATGTCGCTGGTCTTCGACGCGACCTCGCGCACCATCTGCGCGCCCATGTTCTCGAAGCGGTTCTCGAGTTCGATCTCCTTGGCGACGGTGACGCCGTCCTTGGTGACCGTGGGCGAGCCGAAGCTCTTCTCGATGACCACGTTACGGCCCTTGGGGCCGAGGGTGACCTTGACCGCGTCAGCCAGCGCGTTCACGCCAGCGAGGATCAAGCTGCGAGCCGACTCGTTGTAGAAAATTTCCTTGGCAGCCATTGTCGTTCTCTCCTGCTAGTCCTTGTCGGTCGCGTGGATCACTGCTCGAGGACGCCGAGGATGTCGTCCTCGCGGAGGATCAGGTGCTCCTCGCCTTCGACCTTCACCTCGGTGCCCGAGTACTTGCCGAAGAGGACGCGGTCGCCCTCCTTCAGGTCGAGCTTCCGAGTCGAGCCGTCCTCGAGGACCTTGCCGTTACCGACGGCCACGACGGTGCCCTCGATCGGCTTCTCCTTGGCGGAGTCGGGGATGATGATGCCCCCCTTGGTCTTCTCTTCTTCCTTGATGCGCTTGACGATCACGCGGTCCTGGAGCGGACGGATCTTCATGATAGGAACCCTCCGGGGACGACGATCCCGACGTCTCCCCAAATGTCTGGACGAGGTGGTCGCCCATCGGCCGGAGTGCTCCGGCGGACATGACGCCTCGTTGTGACTACGTTCTGAGTGGGCTGCTAGCACTCGTCATGGGCGAGTGCTAGCGAGCGCCGGCAACTTAGTCAGTGGAGGGGGGCTGTCAAGCGGAGCCCCCTGCGGATTTCTGACGGATCCGACAAGTTACCGAAATCGCAAAGGTTTCCTGCCATCCTGGACCGCTCCGAGGGACATCTTCCCGCGAGCCGGAGCGTGGTTCGCTCCTCGAGGGAAGGAGGGGGGTGGCCAGGATGGCGGCAGGGGCCCCGAGGACGGGACGGGCTTTCCTCATGGGGTGAGGGGAGCGGGCCCCTTCGCTTGGGGTCGGGGAGCCACCTGCGGAGAGGGAGCCATCCGAGGGGTCGTGAGGCGCAGGGAACCGACGATCGGAACGCTCCGAGGGGTCGTGAGGCGCAGGGAACCGACGATCGGAACGCTCCGAGGTCTCGTCGAGCGCAGGAAACCGACGGTCGGAACGCTCCGAGGTCTCGTCGAGCGCAGGAAACCGACGGTCGGAACGCTCCGAGGTCTCGTCGAGCGCAGGAAACCGACGGTCGAAACGTTCCGAGGACTCGTCGAGTGCAGGAAACCGACGGTCGGAACGCTCCGAGGACTCGTCGAGCGCAGGAAACCGACGGTCGAAACGTTCCGAGGACTCGTCGAGCGCAGGAAACCGACGGTCGAAACGTTCCGAGGACTCGTCGAGCGCAGGAAACCGACGGTCGGAACGCTCCGAGGTCTCGTCGAGCACAGGGAATGGCGAGCGGATCGTTTCGGGGAGTCGTGGAGCGGGGTGGGACTGGTGAGGGGCCGGAGGGAGGCGCGCTCGGGATCAGGCCATGCCCTGGGCGCGGAACCAGGTGACGGCGCGCTCGATCGAGGTGCGAAGGGGCGTGCAGGGGAGGTCGAGTTCTCGACGCGCCTTGGAGGCGTCGAAGTAGGCGGCGCGCTGGATGTACTGGATGCTGCGGTAGGTCGCCTGGGGCTCGGTGTGGCTCACGTGGTCGGCCCACAGCTCCATCGCGAGCGCGGCGCCACGGCCCGCCCACCCAGGGATGCGCAGCCGAGGCGCGGGGACGCCAGCCACCTCCTCGACGAGGCGCGCCAGCTCGATGAAGCTCACGTTGTGGTTGGCGAGGATGTACCGCTCGCCGATGCGGCCGCGCGTCTCTGCGGTGAGGTGTCCGACCGCGACGTCGTCCACGTCGATGGCGGCGATGCCTCCGGCGCCCAGGGCGGGCGTCTCGTGACGGAGGAGCGACAGCAGGAACCTGCCGGTGGGCGTGGGGCCGATGTCGCCAGCGCCGAAGGGGAAGCCGGGGTTCACCACGACCAGGGGCAGGCCAGCTTCGGCGAAGCTCAGCGCGATGCGCTCGGAGAGGTGCTTGGTGAGCACGTAGTCGCTGGCGATGGTGTGGAGGTTCCAGGCCACGGTTTCGTCGCTCGGCTCACCATCGTCGCGGAGGCCGATCGCTGCGATCGAAGAAGTGAACACCACGCGGGGAATGCGGGCTGCACGCGCAGCGTTCAGCGCGGTCGTGGTGCCCTCGACGTTGACCCGGTACAGCGGGCGCGGGTCGGGCATCCACGTCTTGTAGACGGCGGCGAGGTGATGAAAGGCTGCGCAGCCGTCGAGGGCTCGGGCCATTCCCACGTGATCGCATACATCCACGGGAACCAGCTCGATCTGGTGCGGAGGGAGTCCGTCCAGGTTTCGCGTGCTCGTGCCTGGCTCGACCAGGGCTCGCACCGCGCGACCACCCTCGATGATTTTCCTGACGAGCGCCGAGCCGATGAAACCAGACGCTCCGCTGACGGCGACGATCTCGCTCATTCATCGAGCATATCGCCTTGATGTAGCGCCGAACGCGCGCTCTTCACGCTCGCCGTTCGGGTCCTGCCCGGTGACCTGCGCAGGCTCACCCCGGCATCGATGGGGAATCGTCCCTCTTGACCGAGCCGCCGCCACGTACTCTCATCCGCCCATCATGTCTGCTGCGAGCACCGCGCCGCTTCGCGTACTGGTAGCCGAGGACGAGCCGGCAATGCTGAGCCTCGTTTCTCGTCACCTCAAGAACATGGGCTTCTCAGTCGTGGAAGCCTCCGAGGGAGACGTCGCATGGAGATTGGCGCAGGAGCACCTGCCCGATCTCATCCTGCTCGACGTGATGATGCCTGGAATGAGTGGGTGGGAGGTCTGCAGGCGGATCAAGGGGGAGGCCGGCGAGGGCAAACCCTTCGCCCGGACCGGCGTCATCATGCTGACCGGGATCGGCGAGAACCTGAACGAGATGACCTCGCCCCTCTTCTCGGCGGACGCTTGGCTGAACAAGCCGTTCGAGTTCGCCGATCTGGACGATCGGGTGCGGGAAACCCTGCGCCGATACAACAAGGAGCCTGGGACCTCGGGCATCGACGAGGGCCAAGACGCCGAGGAGCAAGACGTGGAGGACCAAGACGTGGAGGACCAAGACATCGAGGACCGTGACGACGGAGACCTGGACACCGAGGATCGCGAAGGCGAGGATTCGGCAGTCGAGGACGACGGCGGCACGGACCAAGGCGCCGAGGACGAGGCGGAATCGGACCGAGACGACGATGCCCGTGACGAGGGCGGAGACGACGAGGACGACGATGCCGAAGACCAAGGCGACGAGGACGACGACGTCGAGGACCAAGACGACGAGGACGACGTCGACGATGAGGACGACGGGGGCGGAGACGACGAGGACGACGACGCCGAGGAAGATCGCGGCGGCGACGACGACGACGTCGAGGCCAACGGCGACGAAGCCCAAGACGCTGACGAAGCGGACGAAGAGTCCGACGCAGAGGGATCCATGGAGAGCGATTCAGAGCCCAAGACGGCCAGGCGCCGGGCATCGAAGAAGGCTGGCGCGGCGAAGCGCCGGGTGACGAAGAAGGCAGCTCCCGCGAAGCGCGGCGCTGCGAAGAAGACGACGGCAAAGCGCGGTGCTGCCAAGAAGACCGGCGCTGCGAAGAAGACGACGGCGAAGCGCGGCGCTGCGAAGAAGACGACGGCGAAGCGCGGTGCTGCCAAGAAGACCGGCGCTGCGAAGAAGACGACGGCAAAGCGCGGCGCTGCGAAGAAGACGACGGCGAAGCGCGGTGCTGCGAAGAAGACGACGGCGAAGCGCGGCGCTGCGAAGAAGACGACGGCGAAGCGCGGCGCTGCCAAGACGACGGCGAAGCGTGGCGCTGCCAAGAAGACTGGCAGGAAGGCCACGAAGACGACGGCCGCGAAGCGCACCACCCGGGCCACCAAGAAGGCACCCGCGCGCAAGGCGACGGGCGCCAGGAACGCCTCGACGAGGGCGTCGGGCCGGAAGCCTGCCGCTCGACGGACCGCGAAGAAGCGCTCCAGGGGGTAAGGCTCCGCCCCCGGGGGGCCCGCCATCGGGAATAGCACCGCACCGCAGGGCGTAAGGTCTCTGCAGACAGCGCGTTCATCCGAGGAACTTTCGGGCATGACGCGCGTCAGCAGGTACAATGGCGCCCTGTTCGTGCGTCGAGGTGTCCTTTCCTGGCGGGCTTCGTGTGGCAACCCCGCCATGCAACTCCCCCAGAAACGGGCGATCCCGCCCGGATAGCCGAGCATCGTGAGCGATTCCCGCATCAAGCACCTGGGTCGTATTCATCGCGCCGCACGGCTGGTCGAGCTGAGGCTGCGCCTCGCTCGGGCGCTCCAGGCGCTCCCGCCGGTGTCGACCGCCGCGTTCGCCCTGGCCGCCGGGGCGCTCGCCGCCAGGAAGGTGATGCCGTCGCTGCTCTCCGAGCAGCGTACCTGGCAGATCCTGATTGGCGCGGCGGCGCTGGTGGTGATCGTGGTGGTCGTGTCGATGCTGCGTCGGCTGCCACCTCGGGCGGGGACGATGCGGCTCGATCGGCATCACGACCTGCATGATCGGTTGACGAACGCCGTGGCCTTCGAGGCCCTCCCGGAAGCGAAGCGGACGCCGCTGATGGATGCGGCGATCGACGACGCCTGTGCCCTCTCCACGACCCTCCGGCCTGCCAAGGCCGCGCCGCTGCCGCTCCCGGAGCACCTCTGGGCGCCTGCGCTCGCCGGGGTGGGGTTGCTCGGGGTGGCGCTGCTGGAGGTGCGGATCCCGCGCCGGGAGATGCCGGTCGCGCAGACCATCGACGCGCTGACCATGGCGCCTGACGATCTGGAGCTGTTCCGCGACGCTGCGCGTGCGCTGGACCGGCAGGATCAGAGCCCCGAGACGAAGGCCGCCGTGGAGCGGTTCAACCAGCTCATCGACGACATCGCCAACAAGCGGCTCGACCGCACCGAGGCCTTCCGACGGATGGAAGCGCTGGAGCGCGAGCTGCTCAAGGGCGCCGAGGCGGACCTCAAGGCCCTCGAAGAGGAGCTGCGCGAGACGGGGATCGATCTCAAGAAGAGCGACCTCGCGAAGCAGGTCGGCGAGTCGCTGGAGAAGAACGATCTCGAGAAGGCGAAGAAGGATCTCAAGGATCTCGCCGAGCGCCTCCGCGACAAGAAGAAGCCCGACAAGGCGGAGCTGGAGCGGCTCCAGAAGGCGCTCGAGCGCGCGGCGGCGCGGCGCAAGGAGGCGATGCAGGCGCTGAACGAGAAGCGCGCCGAGGCCCAGGAGCAGCTCCTCAAGCAGAAGCAGAAGCCGAAGAGTGAGGACGCCCAGAAGCGGGAAGAAGAAGAGCGGCTGCTCAAGAAGAAAGAGCGCGAGCTGGAACGCCTCGACCGCGAGGCCGAGCAGAAGGAGCGGACCGGAAGGCAGCTCGATCGGCTCGACCGGGAACTCTCCAAAGCTGCGCAGGATCTGATGCGTGAGCTCGGGATGTCGGCCGACGATCTCGAGCAGGCTGCCGAGGACCTGAACCGTCTCCAGGAAGAGGAGATGTCCCAGAAGGAGAAGGAGGAGCTTCGTCAGCGGCTCGAAGAGCTGCGGGAGCTGCTTCGTCAGCAGGGGCAAGGCGGCAAGCAGCGCATGACGCGGATGATGCGCTTCGGGAAGCGAGCCCGCGGCGGGAGCGGTCAGCAAGGGCAGGGGCAGGACCAGCAAGGGCAGGGGCAGCAGGGCGAGGGGCAGGACGGCGAGGAAGGCGAGGACGGGCAAGAGGGGCAGAACGGCCAGCAGGGGCAAGGCCAGGGGCAGGGCCGCAAGCCGGGTGAGGGGCAGGTCTGGGTGCTCGGGCCTGGGGGGAAGAAGATCTTGATGCCCGGTGGGCAAGGCCAGGGTCAGCCTGGCGGCGAAGGCCAAGGGCAGCAGGGTGGTGGCGAAGGGAACCAGCCCGGGGGAAAGGGCGCAGGGACGGGGCGAGGGCCTGAAGTCGCGGGCAAGCGCACCGATCCCAAGATGGGGACGCAGGACGTGCAGGCGCAGGGCGTCGACACGCAGCAGGGCCCGTCGAACAGCGAGGTGATCCTCAGCGCCGCGGAGCGTGGCTTCAAGGGCGGGCCCTACAAGAAGGTGTTCACGCAGTACAAGACCGTCGCGGAAGAGCAGATCAACAAGGAGCAGATCCCCGACGGCTATCGGTTCTACGTGAACCGTTACTTCCAGCTCATCAGGCCGCGCGAGTAGCGGTAGCCCGCTCGCGAGCGCGCTTTAGCGAGGACCGCGCAGGCGGATCCGGAAGCAGGACATCATGGCCGAGAAGACGAAAGAGGGAGCGCGGGCCGAGGTGGGGGACTTCCAGCGGAGCATCGGAGAGCTCCGCGAGGAGGTCGGCAAGGTCATCGTCGGGAACCGGGAGATCATCGACGGGGTGCTCACCTGCATGCTCGCAGGTTCGCACGCGCTGCTCGAAGGTGTGCCCGGGCTCGGGAAGACGATGCTGGTGCGCACGGTCGCCGAGGCGCTGGAGCTTCAGTTTTCCCGTATCCAGTTCACCCCCGACATGATGCCGGCCGACATCATCGGCACGACGCTGATCGAGGAAGGCGCCGGCGGGCAGCGGAACTTCTCGTTCCGCAAGGGGCCGCTGTTCGCGAACATCGTGCTCGCCGACGAGGTGAACCGCGCGACGCCGAAGACGCAGAGCGCGCTGCTGGAGGCGATGCAGGAGCACCGGGTGACGATCGCGCGGCAGAGCCACACGCTGGAGCAGCCGTTCTTCGTGCTCGCGACGCAGAACCCGCTGGAGAGCGAGGGGACGTATCCGCTGCCGGAGGCGCAGCTGGATCGCTTCTTCTTCAAGCTGCACGTGGCCTTCCCGGGGCGAGAGGAGCTGAACGCGATCCTGGAGCGAACGACGGGTGCGGAGACGCCGACGGTGCAGCCGGTGCTCAACCGGGCGCGGATCCTGGAGATGCAGCGCCTGGTGCGCGAGGTGCCCGCGTCGAAGCACGTGCAGGACTACGTGGTGCGGCTGCTGCAGGCGACGCACCCGACGGTGGACGACAGCTCGGGGACGGTGAAGCGCTTCGTGAAGTTCGGTGCCTCGCCACGTGGTGCGCAGGCGCTGCTGCTCGCGTCGAAGATCCGGGCGCTGTTCGAGGGGCGGTTCGCGCCGTCGATCGATGACGTGAAGGCGAGCGCGCTGCCGGCGCTGCGTCACCGCGTGCTGCTCAACTTCGAGGGCGAGGCGGAAGGCATCAAGACGGACGAGGTGCTGCAGGAGATCCTGAAGCAGCTCCCCGAGAGCACCAAGTAACGGTCCCGCGCGGCCATGGGTCTGCTCGACGTTTTCAAGAAGGCCACGGCGCCGCTGGCGCGGAAGGGCGCGTCGGTCAACGTCGACGACGACCTCTTCGACGACGAGTTTCAGCGGAAGCTCGACTACCTGGCGATGGTGAGCCGCCGCGTCTTCTCGGGGGCGATGCGCGCAGAGCGCCGCACCAAGAAGACCGGCTCCGGCGTGGAGTTCGCCGATCACCGCGATTACGCGCCGGGTGACGACATTCGTTACCTCGACTGGGCGGCGTACCAGCGTTTCGATCGGCTGCTGATCCGGCTGTACGAGGAAGAAGAAGATCTGGCGATCTACTTCATCCTCGACACCTCGGCGTCGATGGCGTTCGGCGACGGGGAGAAGCTGCGGCACGCGAAGCGCCTGTGCGCGGCGCTGGCGTACGTGGGGCTCGCGAACCTCGATCGGATCACGGTGGTCACCGCGACCGATGAGATCAGCGGGCGGATGCCGTCGACGCGCGGCAAGGCGAGGATCTTCCGGATCTTTCGCTTCCTGCGCGGCGCGGGCGCCGAGGGTGAGACGGATCTCGGCGAGGCGATGAAGACGTTCGTGGCCCAGCACAAGCGGCGGGGCCTGGCGGTGATCGTGAGCGATCTGTACGACCCGGCCGGGTTCGAGCGCGGGATCAACGTGCTCCGGTACAACAAGTTCGAGCCCTTCGTGCTGCACGTGGTCGATCCGCGTGAGGCCCGGCCGGATCTGCGCGGCGACGTGCGGGTGTACGACTGCGAGACGGGGGAGGAGCGCGAGGTGACGGTGACCGCGAAGGTGCTGGAGCGCTACGGCCAGGCTTACGAGGAGTACCTGGAAGAGGTGCAGCGCTTCTGCACGGGGCGGCAGGTGAGCTACTTCCGCGCCGACGTGTCCGTGCCCTTCGACGAGCTGATCCTGCGCGTGTTCCGGCGCGGCGGGTTCCTGCGGTAAAGGACGATGCACCTCACCGGTTTGCCTCTCGCGACCCTGCTGCAGATCGGCGCCCTCGCCGGCGCGCTCGTGGTGGCGTTCTACATCCTCAAGCTCAAGCGGCGGCCCGTCCCGGTCCCGTTCTCGCGGATCTGGGAGCGCATCCTCCGCGACAAGGAGGCGACGAGCCTCTTCTCTCAGCTCAAGCGCTTCCTGTCGCTGCTCCTCCAGCTCGCGCTGCTCGCGCTCCTGCTGTTCGCGCTCGGTGATCCGCGCACGGCGGCGAACACGATCGAGGGGCGGAACATCGTGGTGCTCATCGACGCGAGCGCCAGCATGAAGGCGTCGGACGTGCCTGCCTCCCGCATCGACGTGGCGAAGGAGGAGGTGAAGAAGATGGTCCGCGGTCTGTCCGGTAGCGATCGCATGCTGATCGCGCAGATGGACGCCGCGGTGACGCCGCTGTCGACGCTGACGAGCGAGGTCTCCGATCTGGAGGCTGCGGTCGCCGAGGTGAAGGCGACGGACGCGACGGCGGATTTCGCTCGCGCGCTGCGGTTCGCGACGGACACACTGCGGGGGATGTCGTCGCCCGAGATCATCGTGGTGAGTGATGGCGCGCTGGGGGAGGCGTCGGACGCCGCGGGGCCCGTGGAGCTGGGGGAGACGAAGCTCGCGTTCGTGCCGGTGGGCAAGGGCGGTCGTAACGCGGCGATCACGCAGTTCTCGGTGCGGCGCTACCCGCTCGACAAGAGCCGCTACGAGGTGATGCTCGAGGTGACCAACACCAGCGACGAGGCGCTGGATCTGGAGCTGAGCCTCTTCGGTGACGGTCAGCTCACGGATCTGACGCGGCTCAAGCTGCAGCCGCAGGAGAGGCTGCCTCGGTTCTATCCGAACCTGTCGGGCGCTTCGCGCACGCTGGAGGCGAAGCTCGCGCTCGCCGACGGGGGGGCGGACGATCTTCCCGCCGACGACAGGGCGTACGCGCTCTTGCCGGAGCGGAGGCGCGCGCGGGTGCAGGTGGTGTCGACGGGGAACATGTACCTGGAGGCGGCGCTGCTGCTCGACGAGTACCTCGACGTCACCGTCATCGATCCGCAGCGATACCCGGGAAACGGCAACTTCGATGTGACGATCTTCGATGGTGTGACCCCGAACGTGGCGCCAGGGAGCGGGAGCTTGCTCTACCTGAACCCGACGGGCACGAACGTGCCGTTCGAGGTGAGCAAGGAGATCGAGGACACCGACGCGAACTACCGTCTGGGTTTCGACGAGCTGGACGCGAAGCATCCCATCGTGCGGTACACGGCGCTGAGCGATGTGAACATCGCGCGTGCTCGCGTGCTCAAGGGAGAGAAGGAAGACAAGGTCATCGGCAGCAGCTACAAGGGGCCGCTGCTGATCCAGGGGCGTCGTGCGGGAGTGAAGTTCGTCGCGCTCGGGTTCGATGTGCGAGAGAGCGATCTGCCGCTCCGCATCTCGTGGCCGCTCATGCTCCTCAACACGATCAACGACTTCGTCGAGGAGGACACGGGCTACGTCTCGTCGTTCCGCACCGGGTTGGTGTGGCACATCCCGGCACCCTCGAATGCCGAGTCAGGGATGCTGGAGCTGCCGGACGGAACGAAGCGGTCGGTGCCGATCAAGGAAGGGCGGGCGGTGTTCCTCGGGCAACAGGCGGGGTTCTACACGCTGGCGGTCGGTGAGCCAGGGGCCGAAGAGAAGAGCATGTTCGCCGCGAACCTCTCGTCGCCGACGGAGAGTTCGATCACGCCGGTGCCAGAGCTGAAGGTCCAGGGGCGCACGGCGGGCGAGGTGGGGGAGTTCAAGATCGGCGTGCGGCGCGAGATCTGGGTGTACCTGCTCGCGGCGGTGCTGCTGATGACGGCGATCGAGTGGCTGACCTATCACAGGAGGGTGACGGTGTGAGCGCGTTCATGAGCCGTCGCTTCCGGATCATCGCGTGGACGATCACCTGCGTCGCCCTCGCGGGGTTGCTCTTCTGGGCGTACCGAAGGTACGTGCTGCTGCACCCCGATCCCACGCTCACGTGGGAGCGGAGCGGGGTGAAGTACGAGCTTTTGAATCCGCGGATGCTCGGCGCCGTCCTCCTGGCGCCGTGGTTCGTGGCGGTGCTGGGGGCGTCGCTCGCAGATCTGCCGTGGCAGCAGCGCATCCTGTCGGTGTTCTTGCGGATCGCGTTCGTGGCGCTCATCGCGCTCGGTCTCTCGCGGCTGGCGCGCACGGCGACGACGGAGAAGGTGGCGACGGTGTACCTCGTCGACGTCTCCGACTCGGTGACCGAGGAGTCGCTCGTGGATGCGCGGGCGGCGCTCGCACGCGCGTACGCGGAGAAGCCCGAGGACGCGGTGATCAAGGTGATCACGTTCGCGCGCAGGCCGCGTCTGGTGGAGCATGCAGAGGCGACGGAGGACGCAGAGAAGCAGCTGCCGCCGATCGCGCGTCATGTCGACGCGAGCGGTGCGCAGGCGGACCTCGGTGCAGGGTCGAACCTGCAGGCGGCGCTTCAGCTCGCGTACGGTCTGTATCCGCCCGGGTATTTGAAGCGTGCGGTGCTGCTGTCGGATGGCGTGCAGACCGACGGCGATGTGATCGCGGAGGCGAACCGGGCGCGCGACTTCGGGGTGCGACTTCACACGATCCCGTACCGGAGGCCGGCTCCGCCCGAGGTGGCGCTGCGCGATCTGCGGATGCCGGACCGGGTGAAGGTGGGGGAGACCTTCGAGATCCACGCGGACATCTACGCGAGCCGGGCGACGACGGCGCGAGCGAAGCTCAAGCAGGGCGAGATGCTGAATGGCCTGGAGGGCGTGAAGCAGCTCGAGCTGAAGGCGGGCCCGAACGACGTGGTGTTCAAGAGCGTCGTGCGCGTCGCGGGTCAGGTGACGTACGCGCTCGATCTGGAGGACATCAAGGACGACACGTTCAAGGAGAACAACCGCTGGGCGACGACGATCGATGTGCCCGGTCGTCCTGCGGTGCTCTACGTCGAGGGGACGCCGCAGCATGCGGGGCCGCTGTCGAGCGCGCTCACGGCGCAGCAGCTGGATGTCGACGTGCGTCCGCCGGCCGGGTTCCCGGGGTCGATCAAGGAGCTGGAGCGCTATGACTTTCTGATCGTCTCCGACACGCCGAAGGAGGCGATGAGTCTTCAGGCGCAGGAGCTGATCGAGACGTATGTGCGGGATCTCGGCGGAGGCTTCCTCTTCGCAGGAGGCGAGAGCGGCTACGGGCTCGGCGGGTGGTACCGCACGACGATGGAGCGGATCCTGCCGGTCCGGATGGACAACGAGCGCAAGAAGGAGATGCCGAGCGTGGCGTTGTCGCTGGTCATCGATCGCTCGGGGTCGATGACCGGCCTGCCGCTGGAGATGGCGAAGGCCGCAGCCAAGGCGACGGCGGGGGTGCTGGGCTCCGATGATCTGATCGAGGTGGTCGCGTTCGACACGTCACCGACGCGCTACGTGAAGATGCAGCCGGCGCGCAACCGGTCGCGCATCGTCGGCGAGATTGCGCGCATCCAGCCTGGTGGCGGGACGGAGATCTTCTCTGCGCTCGACGCGGCCTACCAGGACATGACGGTCACCCAGGCGCGGAAGAAGCACGTCATCCTGCTGACGGACGGCAAGGCACCCACGGGTGGCATCCGCGACCTCGTCTCGGCGATGACGGCCGAGTCGATCACGGTCACCACGGTGGGCCTCGGGAGCGATGTCGACGAGCAGCTCCTGAAAATGATCGCCGACACGAGTGGCGGGCGTTACCACGCGGTCGCGGACCCGAACAACCTGCCGCGCATCTTCACGAAGGAGACGGAGATGATCGCGCGCGCGGCCGCGGTCGAGGAATGGTTCCCGGTGACGCAGGTAGGGGACGCGGCGTTCCTGCGTGGCATCGACGTGCGCACGGCGCCGTACCTGCACGGCTATGTCTCAACGAAGATGAAACCGACGCCGGCGCAGGAGCTGTTGAGCAGCGATACGGGGGAGCCGATCCTGGCGCGCTGGAGGATCGGACTCGGGTGGACGCTGGCGTGGACCAGCGACGTGAAGGCGCGCTGGGCGGTCGAGTGGCTGCGCTGGCCAGGGTTCGAGCGGTTCTGGGGGCAGCTCGTCCACGAGCACATGCGGCAGAAGCACCGGCGTGAGCTGGACATGAAGGCGGAGATCGTCGGCGGCGAGCTGCGTGCTTCCGTCGATGCGTTCGCGGTCGATGAGCGGTTCGAGAACAACCTCAGCTCGAAGCTGAGCATCATCGGGCCGGAGCCCGGCGGAGAGACGCGTGTCGTCGACATGCGGCAGACGGCGCCAGGGCGGTACGAGGTGGCGGTGCCGCTCGAGAAGTTCGGCTCGTTCTTGCTGCGCGCGGAGCACATGCGCGAGGCGGCCGACGGCTCGATGAAGCAAGCGGCGGTGAGCTACGGTCACGTGTCGAACCCGTACCCGCGCGAGTACGCGAGCTTCGAGCCGGACGTGCTCTCGCTGGAGAAGGCGGCGGCCGCGACGGGAGGGAGCGTCGATCCTGCAAGCGTGGCAGCGGTGTTCGATCCAGGTGGAGAGAAGGTCACCTTCCACGAGGAGCTGTGGCGTCGCTTCATCTACGCGGCCATCGTGGTGTTCCTGCTGGATCTGCTGGTGCGGCGGGTGCGGCTGTTCGACCGGAAATTTGTAGCACGGCGGGTGCGGACGGACGGCGCCGGCCGCAAAACGCGCCTGGCGTCGTGAGGTCCTGCGAGGAGGGGTGGGTCGGGTGATGTCCGGCGCGCTGCACCGGTCACGCCGGCCACCAGGCCCGACTTTCATCAGGTCCGGGCGTACGGACCGCTCGTCGGGTGGGGGGCCCTGCGCGGTCCGGGGCTCCGTGTGCACCATTTCGCGATGCGCGGGAGCCGTCTTGGGCTAGTTTCCCGAGTAGCTCAGGTGATCGGGGAGCCCGGACAAGCGACCAGCAGCGTCAGCGCGGACGAAGCGTCGGCCGTTCGTCCATCAAGCATGCGTCCGCTGTTGATGAGCTGTGATGCGCTGGCTGCGCTGCGTGCGCTCGGGGTCCGGCTCGACCCGGCTGCACCGCTGGGACGGTTGATCCGCGAGACACCGGAGGTGGTTCGCGACCTCTACGAGGCGCAGATCGAGGCCGGCGTCGACGTGCTCTGCGCGCTGACGTGGGGGACTGCGCCGCGGGCACTCGCGCCGATCGGCATGGCCTTTCGAGCTGCCGCGTTGACGGGGGCGGCCGTCGACCTCGCGCTGGAAGCGACCGCGACGGTCTCCCGGCGGGTGGCCGTTGCAGGGGTGCTCGGGCGTTTCCCGTCGAGCTTGTCGAGCGCCGAGGCGGAGCGACTCGCGGAAGATTACGCTACCCACGCCACGCGGATGGCCGCGGCCGGGTGTGAGATCTTGTTGGCATGCGGCTTCGACGCGAGTTCGGCGGTGCCGTCCGGGCTGGCGAAGCTGGCGCGACGTGCGGCCATGGTCAGCGCGAACGCGACCCAGCTGGCAACCTGGGTTCACCTCGAGCTCACGTCGGGCTACCGGACCGCGGATGGTGAGTCGCTGGAAGACGCCGTCAGGTCGGCGATCGAGGGTGGGGCGGACTCGATCGTGTTCGATGTGGACTCGGCCGAGCTTGCCATCGGCGCCATGGATCGGCTGAAGCACGTCCAGTACGACGGACAGATCGGTTTCTTGCTGAATGCATCGGTCGGGATGAAACAGCCGCTCGAAACGGTTTCGAACGCTCAGGGAGCTCATCCTGTGAGCCTCCCGGATGGGTCGGCTGGTTCGGCCTTGCTGAACGATCCGATCTCTCTCGAAGCGTGGGTTGCGGCCGCGATGCGGCTGATCGATGCGGGTGCGCGCATCGTTGGCGGTGGTCCTGGGACGACGGTGGAGCACCTCGCGTCGCTCTCGAAAGTCCTCCGCGAATCCCGGCGTGCGCCTGTCTGGCGACGAACGGTCTGAGCGGCGTACTTGCCCGAGAGGGACTACCAGCCGCACAAAGATGCACCAGAGCAAGGTTGAAGATGGCCGAAGGTAGCCTGGCGAGCGATTCCAATGAGCAGGTCCTGAGCTCGCGGGACGAACTCCTCACTCCGTTCTTCGAGGCGATGAAGCCCGAGGAATTTCACCGGATCGGTGCAGAAGCAGAAAAGTTCGGCGTAGATTCGACGACGGGAGCAGCGCTCCCGTACGACGGCGCGCGCAGCGTCGTCACGGTGCTCGAGGCTCTGATCGAGCGGCACGGCTGGTCGCCGGAGCCCGAGGTGCCTGGTGGTCCGCTGCTCGCGCTCCACCGCGGTGGCGCGTCGGTGACCCTGGAGCCGGGAGGGCAGCTCGAGCTGTCCGGTGCTCCGCTGGAAAACGTTCACCAGATCTGTCTGGAGATGAGCGGCCACCTGGCCGAGCTGCGCGACATCTCGGCCGAGCTGAACCTGATCTGGTTGGGGATCGGGTTCCATCCGCTCGCACGGCAAGAGGATCTCACCTGGGTGCCCAAGGGGCGCTATCCGATCATGCGCAGCTACCTGCCCACGCGAGGGCAGTACGGGCACGACATGATGCGCCGGACGTGTACCGTGCAGGCCAACTTCGACTACGCGAGCGAGGAGAAGGCCATGCGCGCCTTGCGGGTGTCGCTCCGCTTGTCGCCGCTGGTGACCGCGATGTTCGCGAACTCTCCCTTCTACGAGGGCAAGGCGTGGGGAGGCAGGAGCTACCGCGCGCGCGTGTGGCTCGACGTGGATCCTTCGCGGCAAGGGTTGATCCAGCGCGTGCTGGAGGGAGGACGAGGCTTCGTCGACTACGTCGAGTGGGCGCTCGATGCACCGATGTTCCTCATCAAGAGGGATGGGCACGTCATCGACAACACTAGCCAGACGTTCCGCCAGTTCATGGCTCAAGGCCACCGCGGCTACCGGGCGACGCGGACCGACTGGGAGACGCACCTCAACTCCATGTTCCCCGAGGTGCGCTTGAAGCGGACCATCGAGGTGCGTGGCGCCGACTCGCTGCCGACGAACCTCATCTGCGCGCTGCCCGCGCTCTGGGCGGGCATCCTGTACGACGAGCGTGCGCTCGATGCGGCCGACGCCTTCTCGGAGAGCTTCACGTACGACGAGCTGATGGCGCTCCGACCGGCGATCGCCGAGCAGGCGCTCACGGCGACCTTCCGAGGCGAGAAGCTCGCCGTGTACGCCGAGCGGTTGCTCGACATCGCGTCGGGGGGACTGGAGCGTCGGAATCGTCTGAACAAGAACGGGAAAGACGAGCGCGTGCACCTGGAGCGGCTCAGCTCTCTGGTCTCGCGTGGTCAGTCGCCCGCAGACGCTCTCCTCGAGCAGTTCGGCAGCGGTGGCCTCGACCCCAGGCGCCGTATCCTCGAGCTGGCCAAGATCTGACACGCTCCCGCCTCTGCGCCGCGAAGCCCCCGAGGTGACGCGGCGTCAGGGGAGAGCACCCCCGTCATGACGATCGTTTATCTCCTGGCCACCGCGCTCCTCGTGCTGTTGAACGCCTTCTTCGTCGCGTCGGAGTTCGCGATCGTGAAGATGCGTCCGACGCGGCTGGAGCAGCTGGTGCGCGAAGGGAATGCGCGTGCGCGGCTGGCCCTGCGCATCTCGCAGCGACTCGACGCGTATCTCTCGGCAAACCAGCTGGGCATCACCCTCGCCTCTCTGGGTCTCGGCTGGCTCGGCGAGCCGGCCATCGCGCACCTCATCGAGCCGTTCCTGGAGCCGCTCGGGAGCTGGTCCGGCATCGGTGCGCACGGAATTGCGATCGCGATCTCGTTCATCGTGATCACCGCGCTGCACACCGTGATCGGAGAGCTGGCGCCGAAGTCGCTCGCCATCCAGCGAACCGAGCAAGTCACCCTGTTCGCTGCCTGGCCGCTGCACGGCTTCTTCCTCTTCGCCTGGCCGATCATCTGGGTTCTGAACTCACTGGCGAATGCATTCGTCCGCCTCCTCGGGCTCCAGCCTGCGAAGGAGGAAGAGATCGCGCACACCTCCGAGGAGTTGCGGTTGTTGCTCACGCGGAGCCCCGCAGGCCTCGATCCGGCGCTCCGCAGCATGCTGGTCCGGATCTTCGATCTGCGTCGTCGTACGGCGCGTAACGTGATGTCGCTGCGCACGGACGCGGCCACGTTGCGCGGGAACATGACGATCGACGAGGCGGTCAAGCTTGCCGGGGACGCGGGCTACTCGCGCTACCCGGTGCTCGACGAGACGGGCAAGACGGTGCTCGGTTACCTGCACCTGCGCGATCTGTTCGACGTGCTGAGCGGGCGGCGCCGCGCGTCGCGCGTGGCGGAGCTGTTGCGGAAGCCCATCTTCGCGCGAGAGAACACCACCGTGGAGCGGCTGCGTCTGGAGATGCAGGCGCGCCAGGTCCCCGTGGCGATCATCACCTCGGCCACGGGGGAGTTCATCGGTCTCGTCACGATGGAGGATCTGCTCGAGGAGATCGTCGGCGAGATCCGTGACGAGAATGACGAGGAGGTGCCGCCGATCCACCGGCGGGGTGGTGGCATCGTCGATGTCGATGGGCGGGTGCTCCTGGCCGATCTGGAGAGGGATGCGCACATCGTGCTGCTGCCCGAGATGAAGAGCGTGGAGACGGTCGGCGGGTACATGATCGCGCGCCTTGAGCACCCTCCGGAGGCCGGGGAGCGCGTCGAGTGTGATGGGTACACGCTGGTGGCGATCGACGTCGCGGGGCGCCGAGTGCGCCGGGTGCGCATCGTGCCGACCGAAGCAGAGGCAGCGCCGCCGCCCAAGGAGTGACGTTCAGCGACGCGACAGGGGGGGCTCACAGCGGATCAACGCACCGGTACGGCGGGCATCCTGCTCGACTTGCTGCATCGCCTCGAGGAGGCGCTTCTGGCTCGGCAAGGGGACGTCGGGGTGGGCCGCGTCGAGCCGCAGGCGTTCCCGCAGTTCGAGCTGGGTGTCGTAGGTCTTCTGGAGCTCGCGCGCGTGCTGGTCGCGATCGCCGCTCGCGGTGGCGTCGACCTTTCGCTCCCGCTCGGACAGCTCGGCAGACAGCGTGGCGGCGTCCCGGGGGGGGGCATACTGGTAAAGCCCCTGGCAGCGGTCGGCGCGCGGGCCGAGGAGCACGTGCGCTTGACGCTCTGCGGCGCGCTCCCGCGTCTCTGCCTTCGGCCCGACGAACGCGATCCGATAGCCTCGGACCTCGACATCGGAGGCCATCACGAACCCTGGTCCTTCGGCGTCGGCCTCGCGGGGAAGTGTCGTCCTGGCCAGGGCTTCCTCGACGCACGCGGCGAGCGCTCGCCCTTGTGCGTCATCCGGTTCGACGCTGCGGGTACGGGCTCGGAGGATGCGGGATGTCTTCTTCTCGACCGTGAAATCCAGGCTGGCGGTGTAGTCGCTCTGGAAGCCGTCGGTCTCGATTTGCTTCTCCCAGCACGCGACGACGAGCGGGAGATGTGCTGGCTGGGCGGCGGAGACCAGGCGGTCCGTGAGCGCTTGCTTGCTGACGCACCCTGCGGTGAACACGACCAGGAGCGTCATGACGCGCTGCCTCATCGCGTGACTCCAGTGGAAGGTCGTGCGGGCGCACCTGCTGGCATGGTGCTTCCGGAGGCAGAGGGAGTTCCGGGGGGCGCGAGGATGCTGGCCTTCAGGGCGCTGTAGTCCGGGTAAAGCCGTGTCCCCCCGCGTACGCCAAGGTAGCGAACCGTGGTTGCCGGCTGCTCGGGGTCGCGGGTTTCTTTCATGACCAGCGTGTGTCCGCAGCCGAGCGGAAAGACGGTCACGGCGGCCAAGAGCACCCATCTCGTGCGCTTCGGCACTGCGGCTCGACGCTGGTTGAGCCCGCTTTTCACGCCGTTCGGTGCGCTCGCGTCGGTGGACGCGTGTGTCTTCGAGGGCAGACGCGGAGAGGGCAAATTGCGGGGTTTTTGACCCGTGGAGTGACCTCTCGTCGTGAGGGTAGAGGAACCCATCCTCTGCTTTGTATCAGGATCCTTGCCCGATGGAACGCCGCGGGCACAGTCGCTCGACTGACGCGAAGAGCGCGCTTCCTGATACAAACTTCGCGTGAGCGGTACTAGGCTCGGGCCTTCCGTGGAAACGCTCGCCGACCGAATCTCGCGCGATGGACCGCTCAACGAGCTCGACGCGGTGGGCTGGGCGATCCGTCTCGCGAAGCGCGTCGAGGCGCTGCATGCGCTGGGCGTGGCCCACGGCAGCATCTCGCCAGCCTGTGTCGTCACCAGCGCGGTCGACCGCTCATCGAAGGGGATACTCGTCGATGTACGTAGGATCCCTGGGCGGCTCGCGTATCAGTCGCCCGAGCGCTCTGCTGGAGGCGATCTCTCTGTCGTGGACGACGTGTGGGCCATCGCCGCCACGCTCTACGAGATGCTCACCGCGACCTCGGCGTTCGGTGGCGCGAATGATGTGGAGACCAGGCAGCGCCTCGCTGCCGCTTCGCCGGCACCCCTCGCCGTGTTCGACGTCGGGGATGACGATCTCCAGCACATCCTCGACAGCGCCTTCCAGCGAGAACCCGAGCATCGCATTCGCAATGCAGCTTCGCTGCGGCGCGCCCTGGAGGAATGGCATCCGGACATGACCGTACGCTCGCTGGGACCGCTCGAAGACGAAGACGCCACCAACGACGAGGATGACGACGACGACGTCCGCACCGTGATGCGATCGACGGACGCGTCCGAGCACACGCGCGCTGGAGGGCACGGGGTGCGACCTGCTGCGGGGCAGCCCATGCAGCGTCCAGCCGCAGGTGTCCCTGCGGGGCATTTCGGTCAGCCCGCCGCGCCACCAGGGCAGCCCGGGGGGCTGCCGGCGTTCGGCGCTGCGCCTCACGCTCTCCCTCGCGTTGCGCAGCCCCTCGCGGACGACGACGACGACGACAGCGCCGCGACCGTGATGCGCGAGTACCCCGTGCAGCGGCTCCTGGAGAACAGCGGCCATGTGAACATCCCTGCGCCAGCGCCTTCGTCACGAGGTGGTGGGGGACCTGGGGCGGGCCCGTCCGCGGCGAGGCCGGGATTGCCATTGCCAGCGTCGGCGAGCGCGCACCTGGGGAGCACCGTCGCGCTCGACATGTCGGCTTCGCCGGGGATGCCTGATGCGCCGTGGGCGAGCCGCGGCGCGGGACTCTCTCCGATGCAGGGGCTCCCCGCCTCGTACGCGGAAGACGACGACGACGATGTGCGCACCGTCATGCGTGACGGGTCGCCCGATGCCTCGCTCGCTGCGGGCTTGCAGCGCGCGATGCCGGGGCTCGGTGCTTCGTCAGCGGCGACGGGTCACGCAAGTTTCGGTGCTGCGGCGGCGTTCGCGCCGTCTCCGCAGGGGGGCGGTGCGGGGGCATTCCCGGGCCCGGGCCCCGCTGCTGGTGGGGCCTTTCCGCGCTCGGCACCGTACGGCGCACCAGGGGGCTATGGAGGCGTGGCCCCCAACGCTTCACCGTCGCCTGGAGGGTACGGCGGGCCGACACCACAACTTGGAGGGTACGGCGGGCCGACACCACAACCTGGAGGGTACGGCGGGGTCGCGCCTGGGGGACCAGGGGCGGCAGGGGGCTCTCCTGGTGATCCCTCGAAGGGGGGAGGGCCACCGCCCGGCTTCGGTGGGCATGGTGGCGTGGGGTTCTCCGGAGGCGCAGCGCCTCCGGTGGGTTTCCCTGGCGCGATGCCTCCTCAGGGGGGCCTGCTCGGTCCGTCGCCGGTGGCGGGCTTCGGGCAGCATCCGCGCCCTGGCGAGACGGGCGTGGCTCCCTTTGCGGGAGGCGCGCCCTTCGCAGGTGGTGCTTCAGGTCCGGCCGCCGCGTCTCCGTTCGCTGCGCCCGGGGGTGGGTTCGTTCTTCCCGACCAACCGCCCGCGCGGGCGCCCTGGCGCAGCGTGTTGATCCTGATGCTCGTCGCCGTCGTGGTCGGGGCGGCGGTGGCGGCTCTCGCCCTGAACAGGCGAGCGGTTGGCGCTCTGCCTGGGGGCGCTTCGCGTCTCGCGGGCGTCGTCGATCTCTCTGGAGAAGACCTGGATCTGCGCCTCGAACCCGCCCATGTCGATCGATGTGAGCAGCCCGGCCTGAAGACCTGATCGCTCTGCGGCCGACTCGGTTCGCGCCGGCATTGGCGAGATCCACACGAGCCTGCCCCCAGGGGCGAGTACCCCCGCCACGCAGCGAATGAAGCGTTCCAGCATGTCGCCGAGGTCGGCTCGTCGATGCACGCGGCGTCCCATGGGCGGGTTGGTGATGATCAGCGTGGGTGCCTCACCATCCCCCCGTCCCTTTCCTGCGCGACCCCAGGGCAACCCGAACGAGAGCGCGTCGTACTCGAACAGCTCGAACCCTTGCGCGCTCGCCGCGTTCAGGTTTTTCCGCGCCACCGTGAGCGCGTCCGGATCGATGTCCGAGCCGATCAGGCGGCGATAGGGGCCGAGCTTCGCTCGCTCGCAGAGCTCGAGCCCCGAGCCGACGAACGGATCCCACACCACGTCGTCGGGTCGAGCCCCGGCGATCCGCGCCAGCGCTGCCGCGAGGGTCGGATGCGATGCTGCCGGCACGTCACCTTGCCGGTAAGCGAAGCGCGGATCCGGCACGCTCGGCGACAGCTCCACGCGCACCCGATCGTGCGACTCGTGAACATGGACCTCCCAGACGCTGTCGCGCGGATCGTTCACCAGATCGGGCGCGCGCGCTTGCACTGCCTGCGCGACCTTCCATGTCATCGCCCGCCGCTTGCCACCAGCCGCCCATGCCACCCGGTAACGAACCGGCCCCGAGGTGAGTCCGCGGAGTGCCGCGCCTGCCTCGCGCGAGAGCAACCGCTCTGCCACCGCGTCGGCCACGTCCTCGCCGGCCCGCAGCGCACGCGCCGGCAAGGCCAGCGCGAACGACAGCATCGTCCGGGCCTGGAACAGTGCCGACAGTGGCTTCGTCAGCGACAGCTCCACGCGTACGCCGCCGGGCGGGTCGTGTGCGACCTTCGGCATCTTCTCGCCGACGGTGGCGAGCTCTTCCTGGAGGATTCGCTCCAGTCCTGGTCGACAGCGCGCCGCAATCTTCATCGGACGCTCCGGCTTCACCTCGGCGCGGATCGACGATGCGCGCTCGCGCGACAGCGTCCGCTTCACCATCAGCGCGGCCCGCGAGCGCGCCGTGTCGACCTCTTGGTCCAGCGACAGCCCTTCGAGCAGCGCGAGCGCCTCGCGCCCGCCCACGCGACCCAGTGCCGAGAGCATCGCGCGCCGCGCATCCAGCGAGGTCTCCTGGCGCGCCGCCGCCAGCAGCGCCTCCTCCATCTCGCCAGGTGTGGGTCCCTCGCCGAGCTTTCCGAGGGCCACCGCAGAGAGCCGCCGCGTCCGCGCGTCCTCGTCGCGGAGCTGTGCGAGCAGGAACGCCCGGACCGCAGCAAGCGGCGCCGCCTCCGTGGATGTCGTGTGCATGTCGTTGGCCTGGCCTTCCTGAGCTTCACCTGCAGGCGCCACGGGCGTCGATGGGGTCGCTGCGCTGCTGGGGGGGGCAGCGTTCGGAGGCGCCTCGATCAGGGTCATCGCGATTCGACCGATCAACCGGATCAGCAGCGCGCGCTCTCGAGGCAGCGCATCGGCCGCTCGGGCGAGCGCAGCAGGCAAAGCAGCGGAGCCCACGCGGCGCAGCGCCTTCTCGGCGAGCTCACCGAGGCTCTCGTCACCTCTCGCGACGAGATCGAGCAACTCCGAAAAGTGACGCCGCCCGGGCGTGAAGCCAGGGTCGGTGAGTGCGCTGGCGAGCGCGGGGGCAGTGGCGGGGGCAATCATCTGATCCTTTCGTCCCGGCGAGGGCCCGCTAGGATTTCACCTATGCCCGATCTGAGCCAGCTCATCCCGCGCACTGCCTTGCCGCACGAGGTCCTGCGCGTGGCCCTCGATGCGCTCGAGCGAGGACGGCGGGTCGTCCTTGCCTCGGTGGTGGCGCGTCATGGCTCGGCTCCCTCGACCCCTGGGCAGAAGCTCTGTCTCCTCGAAGATCTCACCGCGGTGGGCACCGTTGGTGGTGGCGCCGTGGAGAAGGCCGTCCTCTCCGCCATGGGACACGCCCTCGAGGACCCGACCAGTGCACCCCGGCTCGACACCTTCCGGCTCGGCGCCTCCCTCGGCATGTGCTGCGGCGGGTCCGTCGAGATTCTCATCGAGCCCATGCACCCGGCCGTCCACGTGCTCGTGGTGGGAGCGGGCCACGTCGGCACCTTCACGGCACCGCTCCTCGCAGCGCTCGGTTTCCGCGTCACCCTCTGCGACGCGCGCGAGTCGGCCGCGGATCTCTCACGCCTCGTCCCCCTGGCGGCCCCTCCTGCAGGCGCGAACCTCCCCCCGGGGTTGCGCGTCGACGAGCCGCGAGCCGCGCACGCCGTGCGTCTCGTTCATGCCGAGCACGATGATCCGGAGGTGGCCGCGCTCTTCCAGGGCGCTTTCGCCGAGGCGGCCGTGGTGGTGATGACCCACGACCACCAGCTCGACCAGGCAGCGGTCGAGTGGGCCATCCAGCGTGGCTTCGGCTTCGTGGGCGCGGTCGGTAGTCGCGCCAAGGCGGCTCGCACCCGTGCGCGCCTGGAGGCGAAGGGGATCAGCGAGACCGACATGGGCCGCGTGCGCATCCCCATCGGCATCGACATCGGAGCCCGCACCCCCGCCGAGATTGGCGTCTCCATCGCCGCCGAGCTCATCGCCTGGCGTGCTGGCCGTCAGCGCGCCCGCTGGTCCGCCGTCAACGAGGCCCTGGTCGAAGCCCCCGATCCCCACGCAGAGGTAGAAGCATGAGCCGTCCTGTCGCAATCCTTCTCGCAGCGGGCCGTGGAACGCGCATCGGGGGGCCCAAGGCGCTCCTCGCGTGGCCCGGTGCCACCAAGGGAGCTCCGGAGCGCCCCCTGGTCATCGCACACGCCGAGGCGCGGCTCGCTGCGGAGAGCGGGCGCGTCCTCATCGTCGCGCGCCAGCAGGTGATCACCACCTTGATCGGCTATGTGCGCCCCGGGCTCGACCTCCTGGTCTCCCACGCCGACGACGAGCTCGGCCCCGCAGGATCTCTCGCGGTCGCCGTCAGCCGTCTCGCCGATACCGACATCGCCATCGTCTCGCCAGTGGATGTCCCGCCGGCCAGCGCGGCCACCGTGTCCCGGCTCCTCGCGCGTCTCGAGCAGGGCGAGCCCCCGCCGCGTGCGGTGCGTCCGCGGCACGAGGGGCGCGGAGGACATCCGATCGTCATCCGCGTCGAAGCCCTCGCACGCTACCGAGAGCCGACGCCTCCGCCACTGCGTGACCACCTGCGCGAGCTGGGCGAAGGGGTGGTCGACGAGGACGTCGAAGACGCCAGCGTGCTCGCTGATCTCGACAAACCCGTCGACTTGCTTCGGCTGACGGGCGCCCCGCCTCGGTTCCTCGGCTGAAGCGGTGCCGTTCCAGGGGAAACGCCGCGCTAGCCCGGAGGGGGGACCTCGGAGCGCTTGAGGATACCGAACTGGGCGGGGGGCGCGGCGCGTCCCACCCGCTCGGTGGGCGGGATCGCCTCGACCGAACCCAGAGGCAGGGAGGGAGGTGGCTCCCCCCGCGGCTCGGGCTGCGTCTCCGGACCTGTATCGGCGCTGTTCGGCGTGCGCAGGTGAATGCGTTGAAATTGCCGCGACTTCGGACCGAGCGCCTCTCGGACGGCGCGCTTGAAGCGCAGGTAGCGTTCGAATGCTGGTCCGTACCCTGCCGCCCGCGCCTCCTGCGCCGCGGCGAGGCGCCAATCCGTGGAGGACGCCTCGTTCAGCACCTTCACCGTCCTCGCTGCGAGCTGTCCGAAGGTGCCCTGCGCCAGCTCGTCGGCCCAGGTCTCGCCCGCGTGATCATCGAGCGTGTCGATCATCTTCTCGATGGCGTCGAGCCGCTCCATGTCGCTCTGCTGCACCCGCAACGAATCGGGAAGCACCGACTCCGGCGCGAATGCGAGCACCCGAGCCCGGACCTCACGGTATGGCCGATCCAGGGTCAGCAGGGCCCCGGCGGGCTCACGTTGCTCCCTTCGGTACGAAGCTTCGCTCTTCTTGACTGCCTCGTGCGCGGCCAGGAAAGCCGTCGCCGCTTCGCGGAGCGCTCCCTCGTAGACCCGGACGACGCTCATTTTCATGCCCGGCTCGGAGGCGACCTCCTCGCAGCGCTCCAGCACCCGGGAAAACCGACTGTAATCGATGGATCCCATGGGAATACCTCCTTGACGAGGGGGTACCTGCCTCCATCGCGCTCGATGTGCAGGGCACGGTCCGGCGAGGCACCAGACAGAATCCGAGATTAGCCGAAAGTTAAAGGGGTGCCAGCCGAGAAAAATACGACGTATTCGTCGGTAATCCCCCTGAGCCACGCGTAAGCTCGACGCAGCGATCGGCGAGCGTCAGGGCGGTAATGCGGGGATAATGGCTCCTGGTGAGACGGTCGGATGGACTTCTACGGCGCTCTCGCGCCTTGGCGGACGGATCTCAGCGGCTGCTGTCGGATGCTCGATCCCTCGTGAACGAGTCGCGACGCCGGGTCGGTAGCTCTTCGGGCCTCGTTTCGAGCGCCCACGATGTCCTGAGTCGGTCGCGGGCGCTGCTCGAATGCACCGAGCGTATCGTGACGCATGCCAGCGATCTATTGAATGGCTCCAGGGAATTCCATGGCGACGCCGCGCTGCATTTCATTGAGTCGAGGGCAGATGACGCCGCGGGGCATCCGACCACCGGCACCACGGGTCGAGACATCCGCCCCGACCTGCATGCGCCTGCTTCGGACGCAGAAGGCCTTCAAGGAGGAGCAGGGGAATAGCCTCCCCAGACCAGGGTGAAGGTCAGGGGGAGAGGGACGGTTCGATGGACCGGAGCTTGGCCAGGAACAGCTCGTCGCCGGTGCCCTCCGGAAGCGCTCCCTGTCCGAGATCGAGATGGCCATCGAAGGTGCCAGCAATGACCACCTTGTCGCAGCGGTCCACCGCGATGGCCGTCACGGCTTGATCCCTGTCATTGCTTGGATGACACCATCCCCGGAGCGCCTCGCCGTTCGCACCGAAGACCGCCACGAAAGGGCTGTCCCTGGAGCCCGCATTCAGCGTGAAGGTGTCGTTCAAGGTGAGCTGTCCACGGAATCGTCCAGAGAGGTAGATGTTGCCCATTTCATCGAGGGCGACGGCATGGACGTACTGGTCGTTGGATTCACCGAGTCGCTTCGCCCAGAGGAGTTCTCCGCCGCTGGAGAGCTTGGCGAGGTAGATGTCCCACCCTCCCGACGCTTGCAGACGCATCCCATCAATGTCCACGGAATCGCGGAATTCGCCGGCGACGATGATGTCGTCGTTTCGGTCTACGGCGACGGCGCGGAGACCCTGGTCGTTGGGGCCATCGTGCAGCTCGGCCCAGGCCGTCTCTCCCGTCGATGTGAGCTTTACAAGGAACCCGGCGCGGTTGATCGCGGACAACGTCGTGTCCTGGGAGAAGGCGGTCGTCCCTTGCATCTCGCCTCCCGCGATGACGGCGCCCGTGCTGTCGATGGCAACGGCGAACCCTCGCTGATTGCTGCTGTCACCAAAGCTTCGTCCCCACCGGGCCTGGCCGACGCTGTCGAACAGGAGCACCACGGCATCCTCACCGCCGCCGAACGGGAGCGTCGAGACACCATCGCCTGGCGTGAATGCGGCCTTCATGACGCCCGCCATCGCCACCGCCCCACCCCGCGCCGCGATGGCACGGCCGGTGACGTCATTGTAGCCCTTGCTCCAGAGGTGTTCTCCGGCGGCATTCAGCTTCAGCACGAAGCCATTGTCGCGCCCACCATCGAGCACCGAGGTGCCCCCGCCAAAGTCGATGTTCACATCGGCCAGTCCGGTGACCACGATGTCTTCACCGTCGAGAGCGATGCTGTGGGCAGCTTCCCTCCCATTGTCGCTCGGATTGGCGGCTCCGAGCGGCTTTGCCCAGAGCGGAGCGCCTTCCGTGTCGAACTTCGCGATGAGAACGTCCCCTTCGGCGCCTGCTTCGAACGATCCCTCTGGCGTGGTGAGCGTGCCTCTGAAGGCGCTCGCCAAAATGATGTTCCCCGCCGCGTCCGTCACGAGTCCTGCCGGTTGCCGGGCGGCTCGGGTGCGCGCTACGCGCTGACTCCAGCCGAGTTCGTTGCACGTCGCTCCCGCGCCGTTGCCCCCGCTCCCCCCTTGACCGCCGGTGCCATCCCCGCTCCCCGCATGACCGCCTGTGCCAGCAAGCTCCTCCTCCATGCCAGGACCGCCGGCACCGGCGTTTCCTTCCATGAAGCGTCCCTCGGTCGAAAGCACACAAGCTCCCAGACCCGCGGTCGAGAGCGCCGCCACCGCCGCGATCCAAGAGAAACTGGGCCTGTGCTGGCGCATGAACATGATGGTCTGCCTCACCATGGAGACTGTCAATCCGACCTCGACGACGCGGCGTAAGCAGTCGACGCCCACACGCTCGCCAGGATATCGTCGCAGAGACTAGCCCATGGCGACGAGCCCCACCCCGACCCCCACCGTCGGCGTCAGTGTTCCCCGGACCGACGGCGCTGCAAAAGTCACAGGTGCTGCACGGTACGTCGATGATCTCCCCCCGATGCCGGGAGAGATCTTCGGTCGCACCATCCGCAGCACGCTTCCTCACGGCATCCTCCGTGGCATCCGTCTCGACCCCGACTTCGACTGGAGCGATGTCACCGTGGTCACGGCGGCCGACGTCCCGGTGAATGTCGTGTACGTCATCGCCGAAGACCAGCCGGTCCTCGCCGCCGACAAGATCCTCCATGCGTACGAGCCCGTCGCGCTGATCGCGTGCCCCGATCGCCTCAAGCTCGATCGCGCGGCCCGCGCCATCACCCTCGACGTCGAGCCGCTCCCCCCGGTTCTCGAGATCGCCGACGCGCTCGCGGCCAAGCAGGTGATCTGGGGCGAGGACAACGTCTTCAAGCGCTACCTCATCACCAAGGGCTGCGCCGAGCTTCCCGAGCGCGACGCCAGCGAGGCCGCCATCGACGCGGTCATCGAGGCCTGCGACGTCGTCGTCTCCGGCCACTACGACACCCACCACCAGGAGCAGCTCTACATCGAGCCGCAGGGCTTCGTGACCTGGTGGGACGACGATGGCGTCCACGTCACCGGCTCGCTCCAGTGTCCCTACTACATCCACAAGGTGCTGAAGCGCGCCCTCGATCTCGCGTCGGAGCGCGTCCACGTGACCCAGGCCGTCACAGGCGGCGGGTTCGGCGGCAAGGAAGAGTACCCCTCCATCATCGCCCTCCATGCCGCGCTGCTCGCGAAGAAGAGCGGCCGGCCCGTGCGGATGATCTACGACCGCACCGAGGACATCGAAGCGACCACCAAGCGCCACCCCGCGACGATCGAGATCACCAGCGGCTGTGACCGCGATGGCACGCTACGCGCCCTCAAGGCGCGCATCCGCATGGACGGCGGCGCCTACATGACCCTCACCCCCGTCGTCCTCTCGCGCGGCACGCTCCACGCCGCTGGCGCTTACCGCTGGCGAGACGTCTGGATCGACTCCGTCGCCGTCGCGACCAACACACCCCCGAACGGCGCCTTCCGTGGCTTCGGCGCGCCCCAGACCATCTGGGCCATCGAGCGGCACATGGATCGCATCGCGCGCGCCCTGGGTGTCGACCCCGTGGCGCTCCGCGCGCAGAACCTCCTTCATTCCGGCGACACGACGGCCACGGGCCAGACGCTCGGGCTCTCCGTCGGCGGCGCCGCTTGCCTCGAAGCCGCCCTGGCCGAGAGTGGCTACAAGGAGAAGCGCGCCGCAGGGCCTGTGCGCCAGGGCCGCACCGCGCGAGGCATCGGCGCGGCCGTCTTCATGCATGGCGCGGGCTTCACCGGCTCCGGAGAGCGCATGCTCAAGGGCAAGGTCGCCATCGACCTTCTGCCGGGCGGCAAGCTCCAGATCCGCACCGGCTCCACCGACATCGGTCAAGGCACCGAGACCGTGTTCCGCCAGATCGCTGCCGACGCCGCGGGCATCGCGCTCGACCATGTCGACTTCGCCGTTCCGAGCACCACGGTCGTCCCCGACTCCGGGCCCACCGTCGCCTCGCGCACGGTCATGGTCGTCGGCTCCATCGTCGAGTCCGCGTCCCGCGAGGTCGCCGCACGCGTCACCGCCGAACAGGCCGCCGCTGGGGGGACGTTCGCCGAGGCGGGCGACAGGCTGCTCGCTCGGGGCGAAGCGGTGGGCTGCCTCAAGCAGTACGAGCCCCCCGCCTTCGTGCAGTGGGACGACACCACCTACAAAGGTGACGCTTATCCCTGCTTCGCCTGGGCCTGCGACATCGCCGAGGTCGAGGTCGACCTCGACACCTTCGAGGTCTCCGTCACCAACTTCTGGTCGGCCACCGACGTCGGCAAGGCCATCCACCCCGTGATGTGCAAAGGCCAGATCGAAGGCGGCACCCTGCAAGCCATCGGCTGGGCCCTCTGCGAAGAGGTCGTCTGGAAGGATGGCCTCATCAAGAACCCCCGCATGACGAACTACATCATCCCCACCTCTCTCGACGCGCCTCCCTTTCACACCCTGCTCGTGGAAGAGCCCTGGCCTTACGGACCAGGCGGTGGCGCCAAGGGCATCGGCGAGCTGCCGATGGATGGTGGCGCTCCGGCCCTCGCCGCGGCCATCGAGCACGCCGTCGGCCTCATCGCCGACAGCCTGCCCATGACCCCAGAGCGACTCCACCGCATCGCCGCGCTCCAGGGGACGCCATGAAGATCTCCCTCTCCGTCAACGGCACGCGGCGCGAGATCGAGTCCCCGCCGCTCGCGCGTTTGCTCGACGCCCTCCGCCACCAGCTCGGCCTCACCGGCACCAAGGAAGGCTGCGCCGAAGGCGAGTGCGGCGCTTGCACCGTCCTCCTCGACGGCGAGCCGGTCAACGCCTGTCTCGTCGCCGTGGGCCAGTGTGAAGGCCGCGAGATCACCACGGTGGAAGGGCTCGGCGCTGCGGAGCACCTCAGCCCGCTCCAGCGTTGCTTCGTCGATCACGGCGGAGCGCAGTGCGGCATCTGCACCCCTGGCGTGCTCATCTCCGCCGAGCACCTCCTCCGCCGCGATCCCGACCCCAGCGAGGCCGCCATCCGTGAGGCCCTCGCTGGCAACCTCTGCCGGTGTACCGGCTACCAGCGCATCGTCGAGAGCGTGCGCATCGCCGCGGTGCTTCGACGCGAAGCGGCAGACGCCTCCCAGGGCGTCAAGGGGGCCTCGTGAGCGTCTCGGATCTCCGCCTCTTCGAGATGCGGCGTCCAGCCGAGCTCGCCGACGTCTGTGCGCTCGTCGCCGAGCGTGTCGCGCGTGGCGAGGCCACCATCCTGCTCGCCGGTGGGACCGACTGGCTCGTCGAACAGGAGACGCGCCCCGCGCGCCGTGATGGTGAAGTATCCCCGCTCGTCGTCGACGTCTCTCGGCTCCCTGCACTCCGGGGCATCACGTTCGACGGCGACCGCCTGCGCATCGGCGCCGCGGCGACCTACCTCGACCTGCGTCGACACCCCCAGGTCGTGACGCGCGCACCCTTGCTCGAGCGGATGAGCCGCGACATCGGCGCCCTCCAGATCCAGGCCCGAGGCACCCTGGGCGGCAACCTCGCCACCGCCTCTCCGGCCGCTGACGGCGTCACCGCGCTCGCAGCGTACGACGCCACCCTCGTCGTCCGCAGCGTCCGCGGCGAGCGCCGCATCCCCTTCGCGGAGCTCCAGACCGCCTACAAGCGCTCCACGCGCGCGGCCGACGAGGTCATCGTCGCCATCGAGATCGACCTCCCGCCCGAGGGATCTCCCTGGATCTGGCGCAAGGTCGGCACCCGCCGCGCTCAGTCCATCTCCAAGGTCGCCCTGGCCGGCGTCGCGGCGCTCGACGGCGATCGCCTCGTCCGCCTCGGCCTCGGCATGGCCTCCGTCGCCCCCGTCACGGCGCTTCTGCCCAGCGTCCGCGCCCTCGCACTCTCGCGACCGTTGAAGGAAATCCAGGGATCGGAGGTCGATGCTGCCGTCGACGCCGACGTCTCCCCCATCGCTGACGTCCGCTCCACCCGGGAGTACCGCATCCACTGCGCGAGGATGGTCGTCCGCGGCTTCCTGCGCGACCTGGGCGCTCCGACCTGACCTGAGAAAGCGCAGCGCGGAGGGACACGCATCACCCGTGCCCCTCCGAGCTTCCCACCCACCCAGCGCACCGTGCCGGACCCGGAGGCAGGCGGAGCCCCCGGCCGCACGCCTCAGAGCATGGTCATGTGCGCCTGCGCGCGTGCCTCGGCCCCTTCACGGATCTGCCGCGCCTCCTCCTCGGGGATCTCCAGGTGCTGCCACAGCGCGTCGAGGAACTTCTTCTCCGACTCGTGCTGCACCTTGTCGACGAAGGTCAGGTAGACCGCGTGCTGCAACAGCAACCGACGATCCGCAGGCGAGAGATCGCCGAGCGGGATGTCATCGATCGACTTCTGCTCGGCCGCGTACTCGCGGATGAACCGAGCCTCCGTGTCGTTCGCCTCGAACGCGGAGATGAGTGCCTCCACCATTTCTCGCTCGGTGTCGTGGAACTCGCCATCCGCCCAGGCGACGCTCACCAGGGACTTCACGATCGCCAGGTCCTGCGTCTTCATGGAGGGGAGTGTCCTCGGTCCGAGGGGCGAGCGTCAATCGCTCTCGCTCGGGACCGCGCCAGCGGGCCTGCGGCGCGCTCCCCGCAGCCCAGCGGTCACGGAGACGCCGCCGTGGCGGAGTCGACGAGAACGTCGAGGAGCCCTGGCCGGACCAGGAACGCCAGCCCGGCGCCGACCAGCATCAGGGCCAGGAGCGCCCGCCAGAGGGACCGCTTGGGCCGCGTCGTCGAAGCCAGCACCGCCGTCGGCACGAGCGGGGACGGAGGCGCGAGCGAGGCCGTCTCATGGGGGACCTCCTCGACCGAGAGATCCTGCCCCGCAGCGCTCCTCCGGGCCGGCTCGACGAGCGTGAACCCTGCGAGCGGGGGCGGTGTCGCCGTGAGATCGAGCCCTGCGAGCGCCTTCAGCGTGCGCGCCGCGGTGCGACGCATCGGGTCCTCGTCGCCTCGACCGAAGTGCGCGAGCAGCTCGTCGGCCCGCGTGGGCGTTTCGGGCGCCACCGGGCTCCGGTCGGCCGACGCGACCGCAACCTGGAGGAGCGCAGCCGTCGGTGTCAGCACCGGCTCTGGTCCCGTCCCCATCTCCTCGCTGGTGCCGGCGTCGAAGCGTGAGCCTCTCTGGAGGTCCTCCCGGTCGTAGGCTTCGGACACCTCCACGTCGCCGGGGACGCAGGTCACCGCCTCGTGGGTTTCGTGCGCCATCGCCTCATGGGCTTCGTGCGCCATCGCCTCGCGTGCGCCCGCCTCGTTCCGCGCGTACTCCCCGTCCAGCGTGGGCAGTGTCCCTCGCGAAGTGTCCGTCTCGGCTCCCTGCGCTCGACTGGACACCGCCTGCGGGTCGTCGCTCGGCGAGGTCGGGAGGGTCGCCGAGCAGGGAGCTGGTGTCGGCTCGGCCATCGCGGGGGCGGGCGTGGCCTGCCTCGCCTGGCCTGTCGTCACCGGCGCCGGCGTGACGCTGCGCGCCTCTGTGACCGTCATCGGAGCGGGCGTCACCCCTCCTGTCGGGATGACCGTGAGCGAGCCGGGGGACGGCGTGACGACGTCGGGAAGGGGCGTGAGTCGAGCTGGCGGTTCGAAGGCGGTGACAACGTCGAGGAAGGTGGGAGCGGCCGGCTCCTCCTCGGCGCGGACACCGATCTCCACCCAGGGCATTCCCAGCGCCGTGGGCGTCGGTTCGGGCGTCACCTGCGGCGCGTCGCGACCCACGAGGCCCGACGACGGCAACGGCGTCGCCTCGATGCGCATGCGAGGCATCACCTCCAGGGGCCGCACGACCGAGCCGAGAAATGGCGTCAGCTCCTCTCGTCCGGGCTCTGCACTCTCGGGCGCAGGCGTCATGACGGCCGGCCGCGGCGCAGGTGTCCCCTGGATCCACGGAACGGCTGACTGCGCTGCATCGAGCGCTGCCGACGCCGGGACGGCGGACGGTTCCGGTTCTACCCAGACATCTTCCGGAGCTGCCTCGAACGCAAAGGGAGCCATCTCGACCGAGTCCGTGGCGATCTCGACCACGGAGGGCGCGGCGTCGGTGAGGGCGGGAGGTTCCTCCAGGGCCTCGAACAGAGCCGCCTCGTCCGCGAGACCGACCTGCTCAGCCCCCAGCTCGACGTCGAGAACCGACACGTCGTGCTCGGGCTCCGTGTCGGGCGCCGAAGAACGCTGCTCGAAGGCTGACGTCGTCGCCGCGGAGACCTCGTCCGTAAAGACGGGGATCACCTGTGACGGAAGCTCCGTCGGGATCTCGTCTTCGACCGAGTGCTTCAGGACGACTGGCGATGCCGTCTCCTCGCTGGATGCCGCCTCTCCCACCCTCGTGGGGACCACGACGGCAGCTTCCGCGGGCAGTTCGGTCGGTACGTCGTCCTCGGGACCTGCCTTCCACGACGCCGGTTGTACGAGCGTCGGCACCAGCCGAGGCGACGGCTGTGGGATGACAGAAGCTCCTTGAACGTCGAGGGGCGGAATCTCGGCCGCGGCGGGCGCCTCCTGGAAAGTGACAGGCGCGGCGGGGACGGCAGCAGGAGGGGCCTGGAACGCGACGGGCGCGACGGGTGCCGCAGCAGGAGGGGCCTGGAACGCGACGGGCGCGGCGGGGACGGCTGCAGGAGCGGTCTGGAACGCGACGGGTGCCGCAGCAGGAGGGGCCTGGAATACGACGGGCGCGACGGGCGCTGCATCAGGCGCTCCTTGAGGCGCAGCGGCCTGGAGCGAGAGCGCCGCCACGACCGCTGCCTCACCCACCGCCACCCCACCGCCGACGGCCTGCTGAGCCGGCATCGGCGCAACCAGCACCTGCACAGCCGGCTGTACGGCCGACGGCACCTGGGCCACCGGGGCAACGGGCCGCATGGTGCGGAGCGCGCGCTGGAGTCGACCCGACTCACGGGCGCGGGCGGTCTCGCGGGCGAGCCTGGCCAGGGACCGCCGTGCGGCGCTGCGGTTCACCGGGATCAACGCGGCTTCCAGCTCCTCGACCACCGCGTCGGCGCCACGCTCCGACTCCTGCCGAGGCCGCGCCGCGACGCCGAGGCCGGCCATCGTCATCCCCGACGACACGGCGAGCAACCGCGCCAGCACGCCCCTCAGCGCGCGTGCCGACTCCGGCCCGGCAACCGGCGAACCTCGCCGCGCCATGGTCACCGTCCCCTCGGTGGTCAGCAGCACCCCCGCGTCCTCGATCGAGAGCGGGAGCCTGGAGGTCGCATCCGCGATGGCCAGAGTCAGGTAGCCCGCCGTCTCTGGCACCAGCGAGGCGCAGCGCCCCGCAGCGGCGGCCAGGACTTCCTCCAAGGTGACGCAGGCGTCGGTCATGTGCCGCCTCGCACGGTGGGCCTCGAAGGAATGCGCTTCGCAAGCATGCTCCGCTCGGAGCTAGCGCGGGTCTCGCACCCGGGCCAAGTCCTCTGCAACGCGACCTCGGGAGGCGGCCTGCTGCCGGACGGACGCCGCGTGGCGCTGCCCTTGACGCCCCCGTCGACCCCGCTCCATGGTGCCCTCGCCCCCCTCGTATCCCATGCACTTGCCTCGGTTTTTTCCTCGCGCCGTCCCTGCTCTCGCCTCGCTCGTCGCCCTCGCCCTCGCGGGCTGCCGCGAGGCCCCTGGTGACGCTGGCACCCCTGACGCTCCAGGAGCCGCCAGCGCCTCGCTCGCCTCGGTCCTGGGAGGGTCCTCACCGTCGACGGTGCCTGCGAGCAGCGCCACCCCTCCCGCGTCCTCGGCCGTCGCCGATCCGGGGACGGACGCTGCCGCCGCCGCCACGCCACCTCCCCCTCTTCCCGAAGAAGAGCTCTACCCGACCACCCTGGAGGCCCAGCGCGAGGCCCTCTACCGACGCATGACCGCCGTCCTGCGGCTCGACGACCAGAAGCTCTCCGCGGTGCGCGCCATCTTCGCGCGCTCCAAGGTCCTCGGGCAGGGCAACCCGGCGCTCGCGAAGTACGCCATGACCCGACGCGAGTGCCGTGAAGCCCGCGAACGCGCCGGCGTCGTCGACGCCGACAAACCCGTGTGCGGCGCCCCGAACATGGTCCCTCTCTACGATCCTGCCGCGGGCCAGACCGAAGCCGACGCCCGCGCTTGCATCGACCGCTACGAGTTCCCCAACATCCCCTGCGAGCACCCCGTCGTGTGGGCGACGGCCCGCGAGGCCGCCGAGCTGTGCACCGCCGTGGGCAAGCGCCTCTGTGACGCGCACGAGTGGGAAGGCGGCTGTGCCGGCGCGCTCCACGCCCCCGAAGACGAGTACGCCTTCGGCAAGGAGCGCAAGATCTCGCGCCATCGCCACAACGACAAGCGCGAGATCACCTGGGCTTATGGCTCCGAGAAGAACCACGCTCGCTGCGCGACGGCCAGCCGGAAGACCAAGGGCTGCACCTCGGGAGGCTGGCGCCGCTGCGGCACCAACGCCTACCCGTCAGGCGCGTTCCCGGGCTGCGTGAGCCCCCTCGGCGTCTACGATCAGCACGGCAACGTCGCCGAGCACATGAACCTCCCCACCCGCCCCCAGGAGCTGACCAGCGCCGGCGGCATGGGCTACACAGAGATGAAGGGGAGCTGGTTCATCTTCTCCGGCTTCGAGGCGCACCCCGACGACTGCCGCTGGCGCGCCCCGGACTGGCACGCCACCAAGATCAAGGACCACAACAGCCACGGGAACTACCACCTGGGCTTCCGCTGCTGCGCGTCCGTGACCTCTTCCGAATGAGCGTGGCGCAGGCGGAGCGCACCCCGACGGCGGCGACGTTCAGACCCCCGAGAACGACGGCTTCCGCTTCTCGACGACCGCGCGCAGCCCCTCTTCGAGATCGGCGCTCCCGTAGCTGACGGCCTGCTCGTGGGCCTCCTGATCCAGCGCGGCGAGCAGCGCAGCCCGGTCGACCCCGAGCTCCATCTTGAGGGCGCGCACGGCGAGCGGCGCATTCCCGGCGATCTGCGCCGCCAGCGCCTGGGCCCGCGGCAGCACCTCTGCGCCTGGCAGGGCCTCCAGGGCCATGCCCCAGGCCACCGCGTCGCGCCCGCCGAACCGGCGCCCGGTGAGCAGCAGCTCTGCTGCGCGCTGAGGGCCGACGCGCCGCGGTACCAGGTACGTCGCACCCATCCCCGGGTGCAGGCCGAGCTGCACGAAATTGAGGCCGAGCTTGGCTTCCTCGTCGATGACCAGCAGATCGCTCGCCAGAGCGACACAGAGGCCGGCGCCGATGGCGGGCCCACGGATGGCCGCGATGACCGGGACCTGCAGCTCGGTGATGGACAGATAGCGCTGGTAGAAGCCCATCATGAAAGCGCGCGCCTCGGCGAAGCTGGACTTGCGCAGCCGCTCCAGCATCCCCAGGTCGCCACCGGCCGAGAACGCGTCGCCGGCGCCCGTGAGCACGACGGCGCGCAGGTCCGGGTCTCGCTTCAGCTCCAGCACGCGTGCGGCGAGAGCGTCGCCGAGCTCGGGCGTCATCGCATTCTTGCGCCGCGCGTCATCGAGCACGACGGTGACCACCGCGCCTTCTCGCTCCAGGTGAACCTCGGGCATGTCGTTCAGGCTTCCTTTCCTCGTTCCGATCGTGGGGGTCGGGCTCGGCGCGGACTCTACACGACCTGGCCCCCTCGGTCCGAACTCGAACGGTGTGCTGGAATCATGATCGCTCCGCCTCTCCCGATTGCGACGGAGCCCCGCGAGCATGATCATCGCTATCGTGGTGCGTGCGCGCTCACGGCCCGATCGCGGCATGTTACGCCCCCATTGTCCTGGACTCCCCAGCCGCGCGCGCGTTACCTTTTTCGGTTTGATCGTCGAAGCGATTTCGATGATGTCTTGAGTGCGGAATGGCGCCCGGCCAATGTCCTGTACTTTGTCGGCCCTGGTGGGGTACTCATTCGGTTCAACTCATTGCGACTTTCAATTGAGCGCAATGCGGCAATCGAATCCTTGAAGAGGGAGACGGGCGATGTCGATCCGGATGCTTCGTTTCGCGGCCGGTGCTTGTGTATCCATGGCGATGGTCGGGGGCGTGGGGTGTGTGGGGGACACGGAAGAGGGGTTGGAAGACGAGAAGGAGCTGGTGGCGACCGACGATCAAGCGCTCTCCACAGACGGACAAGTTTGCATTCAGGTGCAGCAAGGCGTCTCGGGGAGCGTACAGGACGCGACGCTCTGGCAATCCGCGCCGACCTGGAACGATGGCGTCAATGAGCGTGTCAGCACGGGGACGTCGGTTGCCGGGGGGTACAGCCGCTCGCTGCTGCGCTTCGATCTGAGCGGGGTTCCTGCCGGTGCGACGGTGACGTCGGCCGATCTCACGCTCCACCAGCTCTTCAAGAACGGCGCGAGCGCGACGGTGGACGTGCTCCGCGTGACCGGCGCCTGGTCGGACTCCACGGTGACCTGGAACAACTTTGGCGGCGCCATCGATGGAAGCCCCGTGGCGAGCTTCACCGCGGTGGGCGGGGGTGGCAGCGGCAGCAGGACGGTCGACGTCCGCGCTTTGGCGCAGGACTGGGTGAGCGGGACGGTGTCGAACTACGGCGTCGCGATCGATGCGCCCTCGGACAGCTCGCGCTCGGAGTTCCGCAGCAGCGAGAACCTGACGACCAGCGAGCGGCCGCTGCTCGCGCTCTGTTACACGACCTGCGACGACGGCGTGCAGAATGGCGAGGAGACCGGCATCGATTGCGGTGGCTCTCAGTGCGAGCCCTGCAACGGCCAGAGCGGCGGCTCGTTCTCGTATTCCGCCTCGAATACCAGCTCGGCCACCGTGAACACGGTGAATCACGCCGTCACGATCGCGGCAGGTCAGACGATCAACGTCGGGACGTGCAGCGTGCCCGGCGCGTCGGTATCGAGCGGCGACACGTTCCTCCGGCTGTACGATGGCAATGGGATCGCGGTCGCCGGCAATGACGACGCTTGTGGCCTCGCATCGTACTTCTCGTACACGGTGCCCCCGGGCGCTGGCGGCTCGTTCGTGATCCGGGCTGGCTGCTACTCCCAGGGGAGCTGCGGCGGCACGGTGGCCTACACCGTCCAGTGAGCCGTCCCGGTCGCCCTGGCTCTGGAGAGCCGGGCGAACGTCTCCCGATGGCGAGGGGGGCTCTCGCATCGCGCGCGGCGTGAGCACGCGATCGGCCCCCTTCTGCGCGGTGCACCGTCGAGAGTGCGCCGCGCTCTGCTGACCTCGCGACAGTTCCTCGCTAGCATGCGCGGTCATGTACTGCCCGCAGTGCGGCAAGGCGATTCCAGATGGCGCCGCCGCTTGCCCTTTGTGCGGAGAGAACCTGCAAGGCCTCCCAGCGCGCCGCGCCGTCACACCTCCGCCCACCCGCGCGAACTCGCGGACGATGATGGGGCTCGCGGCGGCCGAGGTGCTGCCGAAGGGACTTTCGCCGGTCGACGCCCCCATCGCGCCAGGTCGTGCCGGGCAACGCACGATGCTCGGAATGCCTCCGGCGCGTTCCCCCGAGGACGCCGCCAAGGAGGCGTCAGCCCCGTCGCCAGCGGCATCTCCCCCGGGTCGACACCCCACCCCCGCGGCCGGCTCGCAAGCCGTACACGCACCCCCGGCGCGGCGGTCCGCATCCACGCCCGGGATGCCTGCGGTGGGCGGCGCGACCTCGCGCTCCGGGTCGACATCCACGCCCGGGATGCCCGCGGTGGGCGGCGCACTCCCGGCGCGGCGGTCCGCATCCACGCCCGGAATGCCTGCGGTGGGCGGCGCGACCTCGCGTCCCAGCTCGGCATCCACGCCCGGGATGCCCGCGGTGGGAGGCGCCGCTTCACGGGCTGGCGGGCCCCCCCCTCTCCCGGCTGCCGCCCGTCGACCCACGCCGCCTGCGGGGTCGCTCGTGGCGCAAACGCCTTCCGCGGAACGTCCCCTGGTCACCACGATGACGGCCGGGACCCCTGCGCGACTCGGCGGAGAAGTCATCCCTCAGCGATCGCAGGATGGCACCCTGCTCGGTCAGCCGGCTCCAGCGGGCGGAGCGGCGCAGCCCCCCCCTCCTCCAGCGTCGCCCTCCCAGCCGAGGAACGTGGCGCCGGCGGGCATGTTCGTGTCGTCGAATGCGTCGCCCTCGTCGCAAGGCGAAGCCGCGCAGGACGTGGTGCCACCGCCCAGAGCGAGTGGGGCCGGCGCGGGCCTGCTCCCCGATCTCCCCGCGGAAGGAAACGGCTCGGGCACCTTGCTCGGCGTCGCGCGCCCCGGCATCGCGCCGACCGCGCCTGGCCTGGCCGGGGAGAGCGACCTGGAGCAGGAATCACTGGCTCCGACCTGGGACGGGGTGGAGCCGACCGTGGACGACACGTTCCAGGAGCTGGGCGCGACGCTGGCCCCCCGCCACTCGCCCACCGTCAAGGTGCCGAGAAAGCTGCGGTTCGATCCGCGGCGAGCGCGGCTCATCCCGGGAGCGAAGCCGGCGAAGGGGGGGAAGGCTTCGCGCCAGGCGCTGTGGCTGATCCTCGCGGGCGCCGTGATTGCCGTGGCCTCGGTCCTGTTCGTGGTCCTCTGGCCCGACCCGCCCCCCGTGACGGCGCAGGCCCGCGAAGACGCGAACGGCAACGAGGTGCTGGAGGTGCGGTGCCCGACCTGCCCGGATGGGACGGTCGTCTCCGTGGGAACGGCGCAAGCGACGGCCGCCGACGGGACGGCGCAGGTCCCGCTACCGACCGCCCTCCCCGTGGGCCCGAACCGCCTGAAGATCGCCCTCGACCGGCCCGGCAGTGGGCGGGACGAGACCCTCGGCGTCACGGTGAACGTCGCCTACCGGATCTCGCCCGACCTGGGCACCCTGCAAGGCGAGCGGCCTGCGATCCAGGTGGCGATCGAGGCTGCTGCGGGCACCGAAGTGACCCTCGGGGGCAATGTCATCCCGCTCAGCGACGGCCGTGCGGTGGAAGTCATCGACGTGTCCGACGCGATCAACGGCCCTGCCGACGAACCGCGCACACTGGCGCGACAGATCCCTTACACCGTCAAGCCGGTCGACGGCCCGCGGGAGCAGGGCGTGGTGAGCGTCTCCGTGGGCATCGTCCAGCTCCGCATCGACGCCCCTGGCCCGAGCGTCGTGATCGAGAAAGAGAGCTTCGTGCTCGAAGGCCGCACCGCGAAGGGCGCGAAGATCTTCGCCGGCACGCACCCCATCCCCGTGCAGGACGACGGGACCTTCCGGCACGAGATGAACGTGTCCTCGGTGGGCTCGACGCAGTTCGCCGTGCGCGCGAAGCTGGAAGGGATGGCCCCGCGCATCGTGAAGATCTCGGTGCGCCGGGTGGACCGCCTGGAGACGGCCGCCAAGGAGTTCTTCGAGCAGAACCCGGTGGGCTGGGCCGAACTGTTCTCGGACGTGCAAGGCCAGGTGGGCAAGGCGGTGGTGCTCACGGGCGAGGTGCTCGAGATGCGGCGCCAGGGAGCCTCGACCGTGCTGCTTCTGTCAGCGCCGGCGACCTCGGGCTGCAAAGGCGGGACCGAGTGCTCCGCGCGGCTGGTCCACGGCATGGAGGTCAAGGCCCAGCGGGGTGACACCCTGACGGCCTACGGGCGCGTGGTGCCGCCGCTGATGACCCCTGGAGGGCCACCCGTCCCGGAGATGCAGGTGGAGTTCGTGATGAAGAACGGCCCGCCAGGGCGCTGAGCGACGAGGCTGGTTGCGGGTGTGCTGCGATCAGCGTCCGTCACGCGGGCTGGTCGCGGGCGCGCCGTGATCAGCGTCCGCCGAGCAGCAGCCCGAGCGCGGCGCCTTGCTCGGCATCGCTCCAGCGGGACAGCTCCTTCGGGAGCTTGATCAGGACCTTCTGCTTGCGGCCGAGGCACGACGTGACGCCCTCGTAGATGGCGCCTCCCTCACCGGCCACGTCGTACGTGCAGCGCCCGAAGGAGCCGACCATCCGCTTGTCGGCCACCACGAAGTCCGCGTCGTATCCCCGCACGAGGCCTTTCACCCGCAGCGCGTCGCCTTCGCGGGTGGTGGTGATGTCGAGGGGGCTCATCCCGTTGAAGATCCCGTGGACGCGGCCCTTCTCCACCTTGAGATCGAGCCACTGGCCGAAAGCGTGCCCACGGAGGGCGCGATCCGTGCCGTCGCGGTAACGGCCGACGTTGACCTTGCGGCCGAGGAACATGTCGTAGCCGATGATGCCCTCGTCGCCGACCTTGGCCATGAACGAGTCGCCGCTCGGCGTGGCCAGGACGAACCCTTCGTACTGACGGTGCTCGACTTTGTACTCGGGCGTGGGCTTGTCGTAGAGCTCGGCCTGCGAGGGGTAGTCTGCGACCTCGAAGTCGCACCCGAGGCCGAGCACCGTGGTCATCACGACCAGCAACGCTGGCCTCGCTCGCGTGGAAATCCCGTTCATCCTGCTCTCCCCGCCTGGCGTCCGCAGCGACTCTACCACGGCGTGGCAGCGCGGGTCAGGGCGTGGGCGCGCTGGCGAGGTTCTGCGGGAAGGCGGGTTCGCGCGGGGCGAAGTCGGCGCTGTTGTTGTTGGTGTCCGTCCCGTTGCCGGCCGCGCCCCCGGGCATGCGCTCCAGGCTCCGATCGACGTTGCTGGTGCCCGTCGGGTTCTGGATGGGCGTCTGTTCGCAGCTGAAGTTCACGCCGTTCTGGAGCTGGGTGAGCGTGGCGGGGGTGGTGTAGTAGCAGAGCGCATCGAGCACCTGGTTCGCGTGGACCAGACGCACGCTGCCCGCGTCGGCGAGGCCGCTGCTCAGGGCGGCGTCGCGGGTGGGCATCTGGGTGTAGGCAGAGCCGCCGATCAGGAAGTGCCCATGGGGAGGGAGCGTCGCTCCGCTTCCCGTCCAGCGCGTCGTGTAGTTCTGGGCGTCCGAGCCGCGGGCCTCGATCTTCCACTGGTTGTCGAGCACCACCGGCACGCTCATCGGGTTGTAGATCTCGAGGAAGTCATCGTTCGCGCCGCCGAGACCACGGCTGCGCGCCTCGCTGATGACCACCCGGGGCTGACACACGCCGTCGGAGCCGCAGACGCCGGACACACAGTCCGAAGCGCTCGCGCAGCGCTTGCCGATGGCGCAGGCGCTGCAGTTCGCGCCACCGCAGTCGACATCGGTCTCGCCGTTGTTCTGCATCGTATCGGAGCAGGTGGCCTGGCACGTCCCGGCGCAGAGGCCGCCCACGCAGTCCGCATTTGCGCCGCAGACCTGGCCGGTCGCACAAGGACCGCAGTCGGGGCCGCCACAGTCGACGTCCGTCTCCATCCCGTTCCGCACCATGTCGTCGCAGGCGGGCGCCGCGCACGTGAACTGCGCCCCGCAGACGCCGCTCGGGCAGTGAGCGCCCAGCGTGCAAGCGACGCAATCCCCCGCCGCGTTGCAGTAGTTCCCACCCTGGGTACAGGCCGCGTCGACCTGCGGCGTGTGGACCGGCGTCCCCTGACTGCACGTATCGGTCGTGCACTCGTTGCCGTCGTCGGGCAGGTCCGTATCGTCGGGCGTGGCGACAGCCGCGCCAGCGCCATCACAGCGGAGCACCTGGCAATCACCCGCTACCTGGGGATCCACGACGGTCCCTTCGGGGGCGGCGTCGACGCCGCACACACCCCCGACGCAGGTACGCGTCGCGCAGGTGGTGTCCTCACCCGGACACTGCGCCGGCGTGCTGCACTGCGGGTCCCCGCCGGCGCCACCGTTGCCGCCCGGTCCTCCTCCGCCGGTGCTGCCGCCAGCGCCGCCGTCGCCGCCCGAGCCACCACCGCCCGTGTTCCCTGGTGTGTCGCCTCCCTGGCCCGAACCCCCCGGGCCTACGAGTTTGTCGTCATAGACGGAGCAGGAGGCCGCAGAGGCGGCGAGGACCACGCTGGATAGCGCGAGGGCGAGGTTGACCTTGAGCTGCACACGAACAGCTTACGAGAACAGGCGAAGGCGGGGTGTGAGAATCCAGAGGGGGCGGCCCGAGGCTTTTGTGCCTCAGGCGACCTCGGAGACCCGCTCCGGCACGCTGCCCGCTGTGGCCTGGGGGCTGGTGGTTTTCGGCTCGTAGCCCAGGTTCGGGCCCAGCCAGCGCTCGACTTCTGCGACGCTCATGCCCTTGCGCGCTGCGTAATCGGTCACCTGATCCTCGGCGAGGCGGCCCACGTTGAAGTAGCGGGCCTGCGGGTGGGCCAGGTAGATCCCGCTGACGCTGGCGGCGGGCAGCATGGCGAAGTTCTCCGTCAGCTCGATGCCCACGGCGCCCGCATCGAGGAGCCCGAAGAGCTTGCGCTTCTCGGTGTGATCGGGGCACGCCGGGTAGCCGAACGCAGGGCGGATGCCGCGGTACTTCTCGTCGATCAGCTCGTCGTTCGTGAGTTTTTCCTCCCGCCCGTAGCCCCACTCCTTGCGCACGCGCTGGTGGAGCAGCTCGGCGAAGGCCTCCGCGAGACGGTCCGCCAGCGCCTTCGCGATGATGGCCTGGAAGTCGTCGTGCTGCGCCTCGTAGTGGCGCACCAGCGCGTCGAGCCCGAGGCCGGCCGTGACGGCGAAGGCGCCGATGTGATCGTGGAGACCGCTCTCCCGGGGCGCGACGAAGTCGCTCAGGCAAGCGAACGGCTTGCCCGTCTCGGCGCCGACCTTCTGCTGCTGCTGGCGGAGCATGTTGAAGCGCAGCTGCTCGCGTTCACGCGCGTCGTCGTCGTAGAGCACGATGTCCCGACCCTCGGCGTTGGCGCGCCAGAACCCGTAGGCCCCTCGCGCCGTCAGCTGTCGCCCGTCCACGATCTGCTGGAGCATGCTCTGCGCGTTCTTGTAGAGATCGCGCGCCGTAGGGCCGTACTCGGGGTGCTGCAGGATCGCGGGGAACGTGCCCCGCAGCTCCCACGCGGTGAAGAAGAACGTCCAGTCGATGTAGGGGACGATCTCCTGGATCGGTACCTCGATCTCACGCCGCCCGAGGAACGACGGCGTGGGGATGTCTTCCTCGCGCCAGGCGAAATTCGGCCGCCCCGCTTCCGCCTGTGCGAGCGACACGACGGGCCGCACGCGCTTCTGCGCGAAGAGATCGCGCAGCCGCGCCTGCTCCTCGCGGTTCGTCGCGTCGTGCGCCACGCGCTTCACCGGATCGCGCAGCGCCGACACCACCCCGACGGCCCGAGAGGCGTCGAGCACGTGGACGGTGGTCCCCGTGTACGCAGGCGCGATCTTCACCGCCGTGTGCTGGCGGCTCGTCGTGGCACCACCGATGAGCAACGGCAGATCGATCCCGCGACGGGTCATCTCCTGAGCGACGCTCACCATCTCGTCGAGCGAGGGCGTGATCAGGCCAGACAACCCGATGATGTCCACCTTCTGGTCGATGGCGGCCTGGAGGATCTTGTCCCCCGGCACCATGACCCCGAGGTCGATGATCTCGTAGTTGTTGCAGCCGAGCACCACGCCCACGATGTTCTTGCCGATGTCGTGCACGTCGCCCTTCACCGTGGCGAGCAGCACCTTCCCCTGGCTCGACGCGCCCCCGGCCTGCTTCTCGGCTTCCATGAACGGCATCAGGTGGGCGACCGCCCGCTTCATGGCGCGCGCGCTCTTCACCACCTGCGGCAGGAACATCTTCCCCGCCCCGAACAGCTCCCCGACGACCTTCATGCCGTCCATGAGCGGCCCCTCGATCACCAGGATCGGCCGGCCGTACTTGATCCGCGCCTCCTCCGTATCCTGTTCGATGTAGTCGACCATGCCCTGCACCAGGGCGTGGCTCAGGCGCTCCTCGACCGTGCCCTGGCGCCAGCTCAGGTCGAGTTCCTTCTTCTTCCCCTTGCCCTTCACCTGCTCGGCGAGCTCGACGAGCCGCTCGGTCGCGTCGGCGCGCCGGTTGAAGAGCACATCCTCGACCCGCTCCAGCAGCTCCTTCGGGATGTCCTCGTAGACCGCGAGCTGGCCCGCGTTGACGATGCCCATGTCGAGCCCGGCGCGGATGGCGTGGAAGAGGAACGCCGAGTGCATCGCCTCGCGCACCACGTTGTTGCCGCGGAACGAGAACGACAGGTTCGAGATGCCGCCCGAGATGCGGGCGCCGGGGCAGGTCTTCTTGATGAGCCGCGCCGCCTCGATGAAGTTCTTCGCGAACTCGTTGTGCTCCTCGATGCCCGTGGCGATCGCGAGCACGTTGGGATCGAAGATGATGTCCTCGGGCGGGAACTCCACCTCCTCCGTCAGCAGCTTGTAGGCCCGCTGGCAAATGGACACCTTGCGCTCCACGGTCTCGGCCTGACCGACCTCGTCGAACGCCATCACCACCACACCGGCGCCGTAATGACGGATCGTGCGCGCTTTGCGGAGGAAGTCCTCGGGACCCTCCTTGAGGCTGATCGAGTTGACGATCCCCTTGCCCTGCACGCACTTGAGGCCTGCCTCGAGGACCGTCCACTTCGAGCTGTCGACCATGATCGGGATGCGCGCGATCTCGGGCTCGGTGGCGATCAGGTTCAGGAAGGTGGTCATCGCCTTCTCGGACTCGAGCATCCCCTCGTCCATGTTGACGTCGAGGATGTTCGCCCCGCCCCGCACCTGATCGAGCGCCACGCTCAGCGCGGAGGAGTAATCCTCCTTCTTGATCAGCTCCATGAACTTGGCGGAACCCGTGACGTTGGTCCGCTCGCCGATCATGCTGAAGTTGGTCTCGGGCGTCAGCGTGAGCAGCTCCAGGCCGCTGTAGCGCGTGTTGCGGATCTCCGCGCTCGGCCTGGGCACGGGGCGCGGCGGCACATCGGCGACGGCCTTGGCGATCGCGCGGATGTGGTCGGGCGTGGTCCCGCAGCAGCCACCGACCACGTTGAGCAGCCCGGCCTCCCCGAACTCACGGAGCAGCGCGGCGGTGGTGGGCGGCTCCTCGTCGTACTCGCCGAACGCGTTCGGCAGGCCGGCGTTGGGGTAGCAGCTCAGCGCCGTGGGCGCGGCCTTGGCGAGATCGACGAGGTACGGGCGGAGCTGGGCCGCCCCGAGCGCGCAGTTCAGACCGACGGCGAGGGGGCGCGCATGCTCCACGCTGGCCCAGAAGGCCTCGATGGTCTGCCCGGAGAGAGTACGGCCGCTCTGATCGGTGATGGTGACGCTGATGATCACCGGCGCGCGGTGCCCTCGGGCGGCGAAGACCTCCTCGACGGCGTACAGCGCCGCCTTCGCGTTGAGCGTGTCGAAGATGGTCTCCACGAGGAGGATGTCCGCCCCGCCGTCCAGGAGCCCGCGCACCTGCGTCGCGTAGGCCTCGCGCACCTCGTCGAACGTCACCGACCGGAGGGCCGGGTTGTTCACGTCGGGCGAGATGGACAGGCTGCGGTTCATCGGCCCGATCGAGCCGGCCACGAAACGGGGCCGATCCGGCGTCTTCGCCGTCCAGGCGTCCGCCGCCGCGCGAGCGATCTCCGCCGAGCGGACGTTCAGCTCCAGCGCCAGGTGCTCCAGCCGGTAGTCGGCCTGAGCCACGGACGTCGCCGTGAAGCTGTTCGTCTCGATGATGTCGGCGCCCGCCTCGAGGTACTCGTCATGGATGGCGCGCACCACATCGGGCCGGGTGAGCGACAGCAGATCGCTGTTCCCGCGGAGGTCGTGCGCGTGCTCGCGGAACCGCTCCCCGCGGTAATCACCCTCTCCGAGCCGATAGCGCTGGAGCATGGTCCCCATCGCCCCATCCAGGATGAGGATGCGCTTGGCGAGGAGCTCGTTCAGGAGCGCGGAGCGCCCTGCATCTGTCATGGCAATACCTCTGGTGCGCCGGGCCGTGACGTCTGGCGGTCGGCCGCGGAGAACTCCAGGATCTACCCCAGACAGGGCGGGGACTGGCGAAGAACCTTGGGGATGCGTATCCTAGTCACGCCTGGCGATGTGACGGCCGGACCGACGCGCCGAGGACGGAGGAATATACGAGTCATGGTTACGATCACGGATAAGGCCGCCGAGAAAGTGAAGGAGATCGCCGTCGCGGAAGATCTCCTGGGGCAAGGTCTGCGTCTGCGGGTGGTCGGTGGGGGCTGCGCTGGCTTCTCTTACGACCTCTACTTCGAGGACAAGCCGACCGACTTGGACGAGCAGTTCGAGGATCGTGGAGTCAAGCTCTACGTCGACCCGCTGAGCTACCAGTACCTCGAGAACACCGAGATCGATTACGTGGAGGGGCTCCACGGCTCCGGGTTCAAGTTCAACAACCCCGGCGTGAAGAGCACCTGCGGCTGCGGCTCGTCCTTCTCCGTCTGACCGCTCTCGGCCGCTCGCTCCCACCGACGAGCGGCCGTCGGTCATCGCCAGGCCTCACCTGGTGGCAGGCGCGTGGCGCCAGACCGTGCAGCTGTGCCCGGTCGTCACCAGGCGATCTGTAACGAATCGTCTCTCTCCCCCCCAGCGCGCTCCTCTCCCCCCATCCGCCTGACGGCGCGGTATCTCTCCCGCGTACGTTGGGGTCGAGCCCCTGGCCGTCAAGGCATTCCGTGAGCGGGATATGCCCTCCACGGATGAGCCGCAACCAAGGGGAGCACCCGTCTTCCCGGTACTCCAGACGGGTTGACGGTGACACTGCGCGGGCAGGCTTCCGTGCGCGACCACTTCGCATTGCAGGGCTCCCTGACCGCGATCGAGGTGCATAAGCTGCCCGCCCGGGGCGGCATGCTGGGTGCATTGATGGTCAGTCAGGTCGCGTAAGCACCTGGAATCCCTGACGAACCCGCAGTGATTTCAGGCCCGTGTGGGTCCAGGGGCGCGGCCCCCCGAACGATGACTGGTTTTCCGAATCCACGGCGGTTCGCCGACGGATCCGGGGCCGAACGGGGCCTTGCGCCCTCGAAGGGATCACCGTGCAGACCTCGCGAGACCGAGAACACAACGCCGTTTCCAAGTACATCGCTCAGGTCCGACATGTCCCGGAGCTGTCACGGGAGGAGGAGGGCGAGCTGGCCCGGCGCTGGCGCGACCAAGGTGACAAAGCCTCAGCCGCACGCCTCGCGCTGGCCAACCTGAGGCACGTCGTCTCGATCGCGATCAGCTACCGTCGCTATGGGATCCCTCTGGCGGACCTCATTGCCGAGGGAAACTTCGGTATCGTGCACGCGATCCGCAAGTATGATCCGGACCGCGGAAATCGATTCGTGACATACGCAGCCTACTGGATTCGAGCGTACATCCTCAACCACGTCATCCATTCGTGGAGCCTGGTCGGGGTGGGCTCGGGACCATTGCGCTCGAAGATGTTCTTCCGCCTCCGGCGCGAGCGGGCGCGCATTGCTGGCCTGGTGGGTGAGGGCGAAGAGGGAGACCGCATGCTCGCCGAACGCTTCGGCGCGCCCGCGGAGAAGGTCCTCGAGATGGCCCGGCGCCTCGAATCCCGTGACGTCTCGCTCGACACCAAGGTGTTCGAGGACGGCGCCCGCTCGCTGGTCGACACCTTGCCCGCCGACGAACAGGACCAGGAAGAGCGCTTCTCGCGGGCCGAGGAGGACGCGCTCATGCGCGAGCAGCTCAGCCAGGCCGTGGAGAACCTCGACCCGCGCGAGCGCTACATCGTGGAGACGCGCATGATGGCCGACCCCGAGGAGGAGCTGAGCCTCGCGGAGATCGGGCGCAGGCTGGGTGTGTCCCGCGAGCGCGCACGGCAGCTCGAAGCGCGGGCGAAGAAGAAGCTGCGGGATCGGTTGCAGCCCCTTGCGGCTTGAAGCTCCCTGGAGCTCGCCTCCGAGAGGGCGAGACAGGGGGGGGCGAGGCGGTCCCCGGGGGGCGCGCGGGAGAGGCTCGGTGCGGTGGCGTGGAGCCATGTCGCTCGCCGCCTCCAGGAGCGTCGCTCGCCGCCCGCTCCAGACGAGACGAAAGCGCAAAAAAACGAGGGCGCAGCGCACATGTCGCTGACGCCCTCGTCGTTTTCAGATCCTCACCACCAGGGCGGTGTGGATTCGTGCTCTCGGCTCGCGATCAGGGATTGATGCAAGCCGCGAAGTTGGTGTTGTGCACGACGTCTTCGACGTGGTCGGCGGTCAGCGCGCCGATGTCGATCTGCCAGACGTGATCCGTCGGTGCCTCGTCGCAGGCGCCGTTCGCATTCTGGTCGGCGAAGTAGAGCAGCGTGTAGGACTTCCCGCCTTCGAGATCCCCGTCGATGGAGAACTCGTCATTCGCCACCACGGCATTGCCGAGCTCGACGACCATGCTGTCCTCCTGCGACTGGGCGCGCAGGTAAATGGTCTGACCATTGTGCGGGCCGAAATCCGTGCCGGCGAGGCGGACACTGAACTGCTCGGCCGCGCTGCCGCCCTCGCCACCCTGGCCACCCTGGCCGCCGCCGCCCGTATTCGTGTCCGTGGTGGTGGTCGTGGTGGTGGTCGTGGTGGTGGTGGTCGTACCGCCGCCGCTGCCGCCGCTGCCGCCGTCGTCATCGCCACCGCAACCGGCGGCCAAGCCGAGCGAGCCCACTGCAACACACACCGCAAGCCAAATAGTCGTACGCATGGATAACCTCCTGTCGGGACGGGTATATACGTAACAGTCGACGGATCGTAACCCTCTCATTCGCATTTTTGCCTGCGCAGATGCGTTTTCTTGATGATTGGGTCCGAGCAGAATGGACAAATCCTCATTGCTGGTTAGCTGAAAGTCGATATCGATAAGCAGTGAGCTGATATCCGTGTGGACGGCTGGTTATAGTGAGGCCGTTTCTTCGGGATGTCCTGTCAATGAACTACGGGGAATTCCTGACGCGGGTCGATGCGCTGCAATGATGAGCCCGCCTCTCGAAAGGGGACTCGCTCACGCGAAGGCGCATCCGAAGGTCGACATGCGCCTCCGCCTTGTCTCGCCAATGCGCACCTGACCTCGGGGCCTGCGTTCCCTCGAAGGAACTCGCCCCGCCAGCACGTCGGGGCCTGCGTTCCCTCGAAGGAACACCCTTCCCGAAACTTCGGGGCCTGCGTTCCCTCGGAGGAAACACGCTCCCCAAAACTTCGGGGCCTGCGTTCCCTCGGAGGAAACACGCTCCCCAAAACTTCGGGGCCTGCGTTCCCTCGGAGGAAACACGCCCCCCAAAACTTCGGGGCCTGCGTTCCCTCGGAGGAAACACGCCCCCCGAAACTCAGGGGCGTGCGTTCCCTCGGAGGAACACCCTCCCCAGCATTCGTTGTGTGAATTGGACTACGTCAGCGCTGCTCGCAGCACCCGGCACGAAGCGGATCAGCGCGGCGCAGGCAGGGAGGGCGGGGCCGTCTGCTCGTCGTCGTCGCTGTCGATCTCCTCGTCGGAGTCGGCGATCTGCGCGACCGAGCGGCGGTTCACCTTGTCGAAGAAGAGGTCCTGCATCTCCCGATCGCGCGGGTACTGCGCCTGCACCGTCCTCGCGACCACCTCGTAGCTCTCGAGGAAGCGCTGCTTCTCGGCGTCGCGGAGGGCACGCCGAGCGCGGACCGCCTGGCGCGCAGTGGTCCGACCTCTGATGGCGGTCTGGTACGCCTGGCGATGCTGGACCAGCTCCGGCAAGAGGGTCGAGACCTCGGGCCAGCTCGGCGCCAGCGCGCCGACGTCGGCTTCGAGGGTGATCATCGCCTTCACCTGCGACTCGCCGCGCAGCTTGGTGATGGCGTTGCTGCCCCTGGGCATGATCTTGGCGACCGTCGGCCCGCGTCTCTTGGTGTCCCGGTACTCGGCCTTCTTCTGAAGGCGCCGGATGCAGCGATCGGCCGTGATGTCCGCGTACTTCACGTCGACGCGGGTGGGGAGGGTCGCGCGCCTCGCGTCCTCGTAGGCGCCCTGGCTGGCGAGAAGGGCGGCGCTCGCCTCGTCGAGGCGGGTGACGAGCTGGGCGAAGACGAGGTTCTGGGTGAACTTGCTCATCATCCGGCTGGTGTACGCGGCAAGCTCGTCGCACCTGGAGACCGGCGTTTTCATCGTCGGTAACTGCATGGTCATCTCCTGGTTGGTTTCGTGGTTTCCGCCGCCGCCCGACCCGGCTGGGTCCGTACGTCGGCGTGAAAAGTTGAAGCACTGACTGACGGTAAAACCAGGAAAGTTCCTGTGCGGGGCGAAAATAGGGAGGAGATGGTGGGATAGCCGGTGCGACCCGAGCTACCGATCCAGAGGCGCGACCTCTCCGACGGCAGACGAATGACCTCCCGTCGGGTCGAGGTGTGACGCGATGGTCAATGGCTCAGCATTGCGACATTCGTCATTTCACCTGCGGAGATGCTTTCATCATCAAGGAAGGGAGGCGGGCGGAATGGCCTCGTCTTCATGATCGAATCGACATCGGCAGGCAGCGTCGGTGAGCGAGGCGCGGGGGGGCGCGATGCGCAGGCAGAACGACTGGTCGTTGTGTGGACGGTCGGTTAGAGTGGCGCCGTCGCAGCGGGACAGGCGGTCGCCGGCGGACGGGGAAACCCGGACGCGGGAGGAAAGTCCGAGCTCCGCAGGGCAGGGTGCCGGGTAACGCCCGGTGGGAGTGATCTCGAGGAGAGTGCCACAGAGAACAGACCGCCTCGCCGTGGGGAAACCCATCACGAGGTAAGGGTGAAACGGTGGGGTAAGAGCCCACCGCGTCCCTGGTAACAGGGATGGCACGGTAAACCCCACCTGGAGCAAGGCCGTGTAGGGAAGCGCTTCTCGGCTCCGGCCGAGAGGCAGGGGTGGCCCGCCCCGACGCTTCCGGGTTGGCTGCTGGAGGCGCGCGGTGACGCGCGTCCTAGAGGAATGATCGTCGGCCCGAGGAGGGAGACCTCTCCGGGCAACAGAACTCGGCTTATGTCTCCTGCGACCATGGAGCCCCGCTTGCGGGGCTCTGTGCTTTTGTCCCTCGGGGGCGAGGGCGGGGGGGCTTTCTGATCGCCTCGACGCGGCGAGCGCCCCCATGGACGAGCCCGCCCTTCGAGGGGATCAGGTGCGGCGGAGCTTCGCGGACATCTGGATCCCCAGCTCGGCGGAGCGGTTCGCTGCGGCCTCGACGGCGTCGATGAGGGTGCGCCGGAGGCCGCCGGATTCGAGGGTGTGGAGCCCTGCGATGGCGGTGCCGCCCGGGCTGGTGACCATGTCCTTGAGGCGACCGGGGTGTTCGCCGGTTTCGAGCTGGAGCTTGGCGGCGCCGTAGACGGTCTGGGCGGCGAGCATGAGGGCGGCGTCGCGACCGAGGCCGACCTTCACGCCGCCGTCGGCCAGGGCTTCGATCATGAGCATGATGTACGCGGGGCCGCTGCCGGAGAGGCCGGTGACGGCGTCGAGCAGGGACTCGTCGAGGACGACGGCGCGGCCGACGGCGTGGAACATGGCGCGGCCGACCTCGATGTCGTCGCTGGTGGCGTGGGTGCCCGCCGAGACGGCGGTGGCGCCCGCGAGGACGATGGCGGCCGTGTTCGGCATGGCGCGCAGCAAGCGGGTGCCGGCGGGAAGGCGAGCCTCCAGGGCCTCGATGGGGACCCCGGCGGCGATGGAGACGACCAGGTCGGTGGGGGCGAGGCCGGTCGCGAGGGGAGCGAGGATGCGGTCGACGATCTGGGGTTTGACGGCGATGACGAGCACGTCGGCCCACCGAGCGAGGGCTTCGTTGTCGGTGGTGGTCTCGATCCCGTAGCGCGCGTGCAGCTCGGCGAGGCGCTCGGCCTTGAGATCACTCGCCTGGAGCTGGTCGGGCTGAACGGAGTGAGAGTGCAGGAGGCCGCGGATGAGGGCCTCGGCCATGTTGCCGCCCCCCAGGAATCCGATCTTGCGTCCTCGCAGCCGCGCCTCGTCGCTCACCGCCGTCTCTGCCGTCTCCGCCATCGCCGTGTCTCCTGAAAGCGCGGCGGCGAAGGCCGTCGCGGGGGCCGAAAGGCGGCTCCGGGGCGGGAACCTAGCAGGTTCCCTGGTCAGAAGTGGGCGAAGGGGAGGGGGGGCGTGCTCGAGGTCGGATGCCGTGCTGGGCCGGGAATGGAGACGTCCGGGTCACGGTTCGGATGTCCGGGACCTGATCTCTTCAAGGTGATGGCTGTTCCTCCAGGAGGAGTTCTGGTCCTCGCGTGGTGGTGCGTCGGAGCGCCGACCTCACCGCGTGTGCACGCTCGACAGCAGGAGAGTCCATGAACGGTCTGGTTTCCACGCGCACCCGTTTCGCATTGTTCGCATGGCTGTCCGTGGCTTCGCTCGGCTTCGCCGGGTGCAGCCAGCAGGCGCGCGCGACGCCCGTCCTCCAGCAGGTCGCCAGCCCCGAGGCACAAGCGCTCCCGCCGCCCGTGGTGACCACGACCCTGCCGCCCGCGCCAGTCCCCGCCACGTTCGATGTGGCCGCGCTGGCGGAGCGTGTGCAGCCGATGGTCGTGAACATCACGACGACGCAGGCGGCAAAGGAAGGGGCCCCGATGAACCCCTTCGAGTTCTTCTTCGGTCCCGGCGGCCCGAACTTCGGGCCCAATGGTCCGAACCTCGGGCCGAATGGTCCGAACCTCGGGCCGAACGGGCAAGGGGGTCGCCAGATGCCGAAGCAGAGCGCGCTGGGGACCGGCTTCATCATCGACGCGAACGGCTACGTGGTGACGAACGAGCACGTCGTGCGCGACGCCGACGAGGTGCGGGTGCGGCTCTCCGACGAGCGCGAGATGGTGGCCGACGTCGTGGGGCGCGATCCGAAGCTCGACCTGGCGCTGCTCCGGTTGAAGGGGGCGAGCGATTTGCCGGTGGCGCCGCTCGGCTCGAGCGAGCAGCTTCGGGTCGGCGAGCACGTCCTCGCGGTGGGGAATCCCTTCGGTCTCGGTCACACGGTGACGCTCGGGATCGTGAGCGCGAAGGCGCGCACGATCGGCGCAGGTCCCTACGATGATTTCATCCAGACCGACGCGGCCATCAACCCGGGCAACAGCGGTGGCCCGCTGTTCAACTGGCGCGGTGAGGTGGTCGGGATCAACACGGCGATCCGGGCTGGCGCGAACAGCATCGGCTTCGCGGTGCCCATCGACGCCTTGAAGGACATCCTGCCGCAGCTCCGGGAGACGGGCACGGTGCAGCGCGGCAAGCTCGGTGTCGTGATCCAGCCGATGACGCGCGAGCTGGCGTCGGCCCTCGGCCTCGACCAGGAGCGCGGTGCGCTGGTGGCGCAGGTGGAGCCCGGAGGTCCTGCCGATCGTGCCGGGATCAAGTCCGGCGATGTGATCGTCGGGGTGAACGGGACCGCGATCAACCACTCGGACGAGGTGCCCCGCAACGTGGCGAGGAACGCGCCAGGGACCGAGATCGAGGTGAAGCTGCAACGTGGCAAGGAGCAGCGTCAGGTGAAGGCGAAGCTCGATCTGCTGGCCGACGAGAGTGACGCCGCACCGGCGCCGCGGCAGCGGGGCGCGCAGGCGGAGTCTCAGCAGAGTTCTTCGCAGCTCGGCGTGGCGATCGCCGATGCACCTGGTGGTGGTGCACGGATCACACGCATCACCGGCAACCAGGCCGATGAGCTGTCGACCGGGGACGTGATCACCGAGCTGAACGGGGCTCCGATCAAGGACGCAGCGAGCTTGAACGCGGCGATGGCGAAGGTGAAACCCGGATCGACGGCGTTGCTCCGGGTGCGACGTGGCAACGCGAGCCGCTACGCTGCTGTCCCCATCCCGGCGAAGTAGACCGCTTCGCGCCTTGCCACTTGCATCACGATGCTGTCGTCGCGATGCTCGCTGGCCCATGGCGACGCCGAAGAAGATCGCGATCAACACTGGCGGGGGTGATGCCCCGGGACTCAACGCCGTGATCCGCGCCGCCACGCTGGCGTCGGAGGGGCGCGGCTGGGAGACCTGGGGCATCCGACATGGATACCGCGGTCTGCTGGAACCCTCCGAAGGTGGGCTGGTCCGGCTGGATCGGGATCGCGTCCGGGGGATCACCTACCTCGGTGGGACGATCCTCGGCACGGCGAACCGGGGAGATCCGTTCAAGTACCCGACGCGGGTGGAGGGGCAGCCGGCGCTGATGCCGGTGGACCGCGCCGACGAGCTCGTGGCGCGCTTCCGGGATGCGGGCTTCGAAGCGCTGATCGCGGCGGGTGGCGACGGCTCGATGCGCATTGCACACCAGCTCCTGGAGCGTGGCCTGCCGCGGGTCATCGGCGTGCCGAAGACGATCGACAACGACGTCGTCAGCACGGACATGACGTTCGGCTTCGACACCGCCGTGGGGATCGCGACGGAGTCGATCGACCGGCTGCACTCGACCGCCGAGGCACACGAGCGGATCATGGTGGTGGAGGTGATGGGCCGGCACGCCGGCTGGATCGCGCTGCACGCCGGTGTGGCCGGGACCGCAGACGTCATCCTCCTCCCGGAGATCCCGTTCAGCTACGAGCCCATCGTCGAGAAGATCATGCAGCGCGAGGCGCGCGGGCGGAGCTTCTCGATCATCGTCGTGGCCGAGGGCGCCGTGCCCCAAGGGGGCCAGATCACGATCAAGGATGCAGGTGACGCGTTTCGCGGGGTCGCGGTGCTGGGTGGCGTGGCAGAGCGCATCGCGCAGGAGCTCGCAGCGCGTACGGGGAAGGAAGCGCGGGCGATGGTGCTGGGGCATCTCCAGCGTGGGGGCGGGCCTTCGACGAGCGACAGGTTGCTGGCGCTTCGGTTCGGTGCCGCTGCGGTGCGGTTCCTCGAAGGAGAAGGGAAGAGCGGCATGGTGGCGCTGCGGGATGGTCGGCTCGTGCTCGTGCCCCTGGACGAAGTCGCGGGCCGGATCAAGACGGTGCCGCTCGACTCGGACACGATCGTGACTGCGCGTGACCTCGGGATTTGTTTTGGAGACGAACTTCCCGGGCATTTCGCGCCCTGATGCCCTCACGACGCGGTGCGCCTGCCGACGTCGGGTCGCGTCGTGCCTCGTTTCCGGTCTGGTGGCGGCGCGTTCGGTGGCGGTCTCGTTTGACACTCGCGGAACCAGGCCGATATCTTGAGCGTTCCTCGCCGTGAGCCTGCGCCGCGCGCCCTGCAAAACATGACCAAGGTCCTCGTTTTTGAGAGCGATCCCGCCTTCGCGGGAGAGCTCCGCACGGAGCTCGGACGCCTCGGTTGCAGCGTTCAGGTCGTCGACGATGGCAACGTCGGCCTGCAAGCTGCCTCCACGGAGCGTCCGGACCTCATCCTGCTGTCGATCGAGCTGCCGCGCATGAACGGCTTCTCGGTATGCAACAAGCTGAAGAAAGACCCTCAGCTGAAGGACATTCCGCTCCTCATCATGTCGAGTGAGTCGAGCGAAGAGACGTTCGAGCAGCACCGGAAGCTCCGGACACGCGCGGACGACTACGTGCGCAAGCCGATCGCGTTCGGTGAGCTGCTGGAGCACATCCGCGCACTGGTCCCGCTCGGCGCGTCGGAAGACGAGGCCGAGCCGATCATGATCGACGAGGCGGAGATGCTCGAAGCCGACATGCTCGAGCCCGACGAGGACGACGAAGAGGACAGCGCCGAGCCGACGATGATCACCAAGCTCCAGTTCGATGAGCATGGTGTGGCGTCGGTGGCGTCGGCGCCGATCGCACCGAAGTCCTCGCCGACGTCGGCGCCCGTGCCGCCGCCTCCGCCGGTGTCTGCGCCTCCGCCTCCGCCCGTGTCTGCGCCTCCGCCGGTGTCTGCGCCTCCGCCTCCGCCTGTGGTGGCGCCTCCGCCTCCGCCTGTGGTGGCGTCGGCACCACCGCCGGTGTCGTCCGCGCCCTCGGGAAGTGGGCCGAGGAGCATCAGCGGTCCGCCGTCTGGATCCGATGGACGGCCACCGCTCCGCTCGATGCAAGGCGATGAGCTGGACGAGTTCATCGGTGGTGCGTTCGAGCGGATCATGACCGACGAGGACGAGCGTCCTTCCGCGACCCCGATCGGCAATGCCGCTCCCTCGGCCGCCCCGCCGGCTGCAGGGTCGTCGCCCGGCGCGCCGTCAGTGGCTTCATCAGAGCCGAGCGGAGCGCCGCGCCCGAGCGTCGAGCTGGTGGAGATCGAGCGGCTCCGCGGTGAGCTGGACCGATCCAAGGCGGATGTCGTCCGGCTGAGCAAAGAGGTCGCTTCGTCTCAGGCGAGCGCGCTGCGTCTGGAAGGCGAGCTGTCGCGTGCCAGTGAGGCGGGCGGTGAGTCGTCCCGGCTCCGGCGCGAGGTGGATGAGCTGAAGGCGCGTCTGGCCGCCGGTGCGGCGAAGCCGGGCGCCACGTCCAGCCGTGAGTTCCTCGATCTGCGCGAGGCGCTGAACAAGAAGGACAAGGAGATCCTCGGCCTGCGCGATCAGATGTCGCGCAAGGAAAAGGAGCTGCTGGATGCCCGGGATCAGTCGCTCGCGCTGGAGCGCGAGAAGGCGGACCAGGTCGACCGCATCCTCGAACTGGAGCGTGCGCGCGAGGAGCTGGACGCGCTGGTCGGGGCACTCCGAGCAGACAAGGAACTCGCCGCAAAGCGCGCCGACGACTTCAAGGCCCGAGGGGAGAAGCTGCAAGGGCAGCTCACCGCGCGGGACGGGGAGCTGTCCGCGGCGCGCCAGGCGATGGTGGACGCCGAGCAAGCGCACACGCAAGCGCTGCGGGACGCGCAAGAGGATCAGTCGAAGGCACTCGCTGCGGCCGAGGAGGCTGCGCGGCGTGAGGTCGAGGCGGCGGTCGGTACGGAGCGTCAGGTCGCCGCAGTAGCTCGGGAAGAGGCGAGCCAGGCCCATCGCGCGGAACTCGAACGGCTGAGCGCCGAGCACGCGGGCCAGATCCAGCAGGAGAAGGCGGCGCACGGTGCCACCGTGGAAGCGCTCCGGGAAGAGCACGCGGGGGATCTCGCGAAGCTCCGCGGAGAACATGCCACGGCGGTGGAGGGGCTTCGCGGCGAACATGCCGGCGAGATCGAGCGGCTCCGCGGCGAGCATGCTGGCGAGATCGATGGTCTTCGTCGTGAGCACGCGGGTGAGACCGAGCGGCTTCGCGGCGAGCACACGGGTGAGGTCGAGCGGCTTCGCGGCGAGCATGCTGGCGAGATCGACGGCCTCCGTCGTGAGCATGCGGGTGAGACCGAGCGGCTTCGCGGCGAGCATGCTGCAGGGCTGGAGGCACTCCGGAGCGAGCATGGCGCGGCGCTGGATGCCCTCCGGAGCGAGCATGCCACGGCGTTCGAAGGGCTTCGCAGCGAGAGCGTTGCGGCACTCGACGGTCTTCGCCGGGAGCATGCGGGAGAGATCGAGCAGCTCCGCAGCGAGCAGGTGCTCACGGTGGATACGCTCCGCACCGAGCACGCGAACGCTCTGGAAGCGCAGCGGCAGGAGCACGGAGCGACGGTCGCGCGGCTCGAAGGAGAGCACGCGGCGGCGCTGGACCGGCTGCGAGGAGAGCACGCCGAGTCGGTGGCGTCGCGGATCTCGGAGCATCAGGCGGAGCTCGACGAGCTGCGGGCCGAGCACCTCGCGGAACTCGACTCCCTCCGGGCCGAGCATGGGCGTGCGCTCCAGGCGGAGCGGAGCGCGCATGCGGCGCGTGAGCGCGAGCTCGGGGAAGAGCGGGAGCGCGCGACGAGGGCCCTCGAAGACGGCCACGCGGCGAAGCTCGCGGAGGTGGAAGCCCAGGCTGCCGATCGGTTGCAGCAGGCGGAAGCGCGCGCGGCTCAGGAACTCGCGGATCTGCGCGCCACGAGCGAGGCCGAACTCGGACAGCGCGAGGCCGCCTGGGCGTCGGCCCGGGAGACGCTGGAGGCGACGCTGCGCTCCACCAGCGACGAACTCTCCGTGCGCACGGCGGATCTCACGCAGCGCACCGAGGAGCGGGATCGGCTGCAGGGGGCGCTCGACGAGCGTACCCTTCAGCTCGAACACACCCGGGGTCAGCTCGAGCGCAGCGAGGAGCAGGGCAGGGAGCTCAGGGAGCAGCTCGCGACGCGGACCGAGGAGCGCACGGCGCTCCAGGCGCAGACCGAGCAGCAAGCCAGCGAGCTCGCGATCGAGCGCAGGCGGCTGGAGAAGGCGCGCATCAAGTGGGGCGACGACAGGGCGTCCCTGGAGCGCGCGCGGCAGGCGCTCGCGGCGGCGATGGAGCAGATCCAGGAAGCCGAGGCGCGTCCCATCGAGTGACGTCGCGGGGTGGGGGGAACAGGGCCCGCGGTGCGTCCTTGCGGCGCGGCGGGCCCTGGTCGCGTCTTCCTACCGTGAGAGCGCGTCGCCCCGGAAAGCGTCCGGGAGCAGCTCGGCCAGTGAGGTGAGCTTGGGGGCCTGCGCGGCTTCGCCAGGGGGCGGCGCGACGATCAGGCGGATGGGGAGATCCAGCGCGAACTCGGCGAGGGACTGACGGCACATCCCGCACGGAGCGGCTGCGCTCGGCCCGCGCGTCGCGACGACCACGGCGACGGGATCGCGCTCACCGGCCGCGACCATCTGGACCAGTGCGGATCGCTCCGCGCAGATCGTCAGGCCGAAGGTGGCGTTCTCGACATTGCATCCCGAGAAGACGCGCCCGGAGCGCACGAGGATCGCAGCGCCGACGTGGTAGCCAGAGTACGGCGCGTGGGCCCGCGTCCGCACGGTGAGCGCAGCTTCCTCCAGCGCACGCCAGTCGATCGGTGGGCTCTCCGGTTCGCTCATGTCTTGACGCTCCAGTCCATCGACGCGGCGCCCACCTGTCGGACCCAGGTCGAGAGCAGCTTGACGAACCGCGCCCGGGACTGGCGCGCCGTCTCTTCCACCTCGGCGTGGTTCAGCTCCGCGGGGGTGAGCCCGGCGGCGAGGTTGGTCACGCACGAGATCGCCGCCGCGGGGACGCCCATGTGGCGGAGCGCGATGATCTCGGGGACGGTGCTCATGCCCACCGCGTCGGCGCCCAGCACCCGGAGCATCCTGATCTCCGCCGGCGTCTCGTAGGTCGGGCCGAGCAGCGCGGCGTAGACGCCCTGCTGCAGCGCCACCTGCGCCTCGGCCGATGCGGCGCGCGCCAGCTCCAGGAGGCGCGGATCATGAGCGTAGGTCATGTCGGGGAAGCGTGTCCCGAGGGCGGGATCGTTGGGTCCGACCAGGGGGTTCACGCCCATGAGGTTCAGGTGATCGGTGATCAGCATCAGGTCGCCGGGGGAGAACGCGGCGTTGATGCCGCCAGCCGCGTTGGTGAGCAGCACGGCGCGACATCCCAGCTTCGCCAGCAGGCGGACGCCGAACACGGCCTTGTCGGTGGCGTGCCCCTCGTAGAGGTGAACACGTCCCTGGAGACACGCGACGGGTACGCCGTCCACCCGCCCGAAGCACAGGTTGCCGGCGTGACCGAGCACGGCGGGCCGGGGCATGTTGGGGATGTTCTCGTAGGGGACCTTGATCAGGCCTTCCAGCGTGTCGCCCCAGGCGCCGAGCCCGGAGCCGAGCACCACCCCCACCCGGGGCGTCGCCGCGTCCTCGGGTCCACCCGCGCTCCGGGGGGACGATGCGGCAGAGCCCTGGATCTGAGCCCGGACGGCACGGGCAGCCTCTTCCAGCAAGGGGAGCACGGACATCGCGTGAACCTATCGCACGGAGCCAGTAGGTACTAGTGCGCAGCGCCCCCGCTCGTGTTAGGGTGCGCCCCCCCCGCGTCGGGGCTGGCTGGGTGAAGAGAATGGCGACGAAGTTCGAAGATTTCCTGAAGGAGAAGAAGATCGACCCCCGCAGGATCCTGGCCGCTTCGGCCTCGATCGAGCGGTTCACGCCGGAGGACCGCGCGATCAAGCTCGCGCAGCGAAAGGCGCGCCGCAGCGAGGACAAGAAGAAGGAAGGCCTCGCGGCGAAGAAGCCGCGCAGCGGGCGTCCGGTCACCCAGCGGTCGATCGACACGGCGCTGAAGGGTGGCACGCTCAGCGGTCCGGTGAAGACCCGGCTGCTCAAGGCCGTGAATCGCCTTCTGGAGCAGAAGAAGCAGGAGGCGGTGACGCTCCATGCCCTCTTCGAGGGGAACAAGAAGGCCGCGACGAGCAAGGACGAGTCGCCCGCCGCCGAGGGCTGAGACGATTCCCGCTCCACGGGCGGCCCCCCATCGGGCTGCCCGGGGGTGGTCGTCGTGGTCGTGAGGCGAGACAGCGCTCGGGACCGAGGCCGCGTCGAGAGACGAGGCCCTCTCGGGATCGAGGCTTCGTCGAGCGACGAGGGGCCTTCAGGATCGAGGCTGCGTCGAGAGACGAGATGCCTCGGGAGGCGCCACGTCATGACGTGGCGCGCTCCCGATGGCGGATCTGCGCGAGCGCTGCCCTCTCGCAGCGTCGACGTCAGCTCTTGCGGAGCTGTCGGCGTCGGGACGTGAAATCGAGGAGATCAGCGGCCACCAGGGCCACTGCGACCGAGACGGCAATGTAGACCATGCGTCGCAGGGTCGCTCCAGTCGCGCTTGCTGGCCAAATTTCGGGGGAATCGAGCCGCGGGGAGGTGCCGGTGAGGGGGCGGTGTGTGGCGTCGTGAATGTGTCGCCGGCGGGGTGCAACCAACGGGGTTGGTGGATGCTCTCCTCTTCGTCGCCGTGGACGCTGCAGGGGGGGCCACACTCTCCTGCTCATCGCCCTCGAGGCTGGGCGGTACGCTCTCGCCCGTGACGGAGTCCGAAGACATCGGAGAGCTGGTTCGCAGGTTCCAGGGAGGGGACCGGGCGGCGTTCACCGAGATCTTCCGCCGGCACAGGGCCGACGTGGCGCGTCTGGTCTTCAAGATGGTCGGCCCGGGGGCGGACGGCGAGGACCTGATCCAGGAAGTGTTCATCCAGGTCCACCGGAGCCTCGGTGAGTTTCGGGGGCAGTCGAAGTTCAGCACCTGGCTCCATCGCGTCACCGTGAACGTGGTGCTGATGGCGCGCCGCGCGGCGCGTAGCCGCCCTGCGCTCTCGGCAGGTCCCATCGATGAGGGACAGCTCGACGAGCGCCCGATGCCCGATGAGGATGTGGTCAGGCAGCAACGCATCGCGGCGTTTCGCAGGTTGCTGGATCGCCTCCCGGAGAAGAAGCGCACCGTCTACATCCTCCATGAGCTGGAGGGGCTCCCTCCTGCGGAGATCGCGACGATCGTGGGCGCGCCGCTGCTCACGGTGAGGACGCGCCTGTTCTACGCGCGGCGCGAGGTCGAGCAGATGATGCGAGAGGAGCCAGTGCTCGCGCAGCTCGCGGAGGAGCTGGCCGACGAAGCGAAGGCACCACGGGGGGGCGAGCCGCAGGCGCGGGCTCGGGAGGAGAAGGAGGCCACATGACCGGCGGACGACGGTTCGAGCGTGCACGCGAGCATCTGGAGGATGAGCTCCGCTCCGCGCCTGTGCCGGAGCCGGACTGGGACAGGATGGAGCGGGCTCTTCTCGCCCGGGTGAACGGGGAGCGTCAGGGGGAGGACGGGTCGCTCATGGAGCACATGCCCGGGAAGCCGCATGGCCTGCGCCGAGCGAGCCGCGTCCTTGCGCTGGTCGCTGTGGCTGCTGCGGCTGCGCTGGGCATCCAGGTGGCCACCCGGCGCGCGAGCCCTCCCGTCACGGAGGCTGCCTTCGATGAGCCCGCGCTTGCTCACGTGGAGACGGGTGACGGGTCCCCCGAGGACCTGGACCTCTCGACGCTCGCTCCGGGTACTCGGGTCGAGGCGCTGGATGCTCCCCTGGGGCTCAGGCATGCCGGTGTCGTGCGCTGGACGCTCGGGCGCGGTGGGATCGCGCATGTCCGGGAGGCTGCGGGGGATCCCGTGCGGTATGTCGTCGCGCTGGAGCGGGGGGCGCTGCGGGCGGACGTCACACCGAGGGGGCCGGCTTCGCCGCCTCAGGAGGTCTTCGCGGTGGAGGTGGAGCGCGCCCGGGTCACGGTGCGCGGCACGATCTTCGAGGTGGTGCGCGCCGACGATCGGATCGAGGTGTCCGTGACGCGTGGCGTGGTCGACGTGGGAGCTACATCGCCTGGCGAGAGCGCGCCGGTCCAGCTCATCGCGCCCTCGCGTGGCACGTTCTCGTTCGAAGGGAGCCCTCTGCGGATGCATGCCTCGGCGTCTGCGAGCCACGACCCGTCCTTCTCGGAGGGGGCGCGCTTCGCCGCGCCGGCGTCGAGCGGTTCAGCGCTCTCCACCTCATCCGCGGCGTCGTCGACATCGGCCAGCGCATCCCATCGCGCAGGGGCCGCGAGCACGGCGCTCGCGAGCGTGGGAGAGCGGCCGTCCGGTCCTGCGCGCAGCCATGCGGTCCCGGGGGGCACCGAGCCGCTCGCGCAGGCCAGCGCCGCGACAGGCGACGCCGCCCCGACGCCCGAGCGTGTCACGCTGTCTCGACAGCAAGTGCAGGCCACACTCGCTGCCTGCTTTGCGTCGCGCACCTCGGCGGCTTCCGCCAGCATGCAGACCTCGATCCGATCCACGTTGCGCATCGCGCTGCGGCTCGATGGATCGGTGTCCGGTGTTCGCTTCGATCCTCCACTCAAGCCAGAGCTCCAGACCTGCGCGCACTTCCTTTTTGCGGCGCGTCTCGCCGAGCGAGAGGGCGAGATGGCCATCCCGATCGTGATCGAGCACTGAGCGCAGGCACGCCACGCTGGCCGCGTGGGGCAGCGGGCGCAGGCCCCCTTCGCGGAGGCACGCGCGCTCCGTCTCCTGCGCTCGGCGTGGGCGCAGGCGTCAGAGGTCGCTGACGAGCTTCATCAGGGCGTGCGTCTCGCGCGCCCCCATCACTCCGAATTGCACGCCCATCCCGTCGGGCTTCGTCCACCGCACCGTCGCGTGGATCACGGTGTTCGGTAGGCCCGGGAGCGGCATGTACAGCGTCAGCTTCGAGGCGAAGCGCGTCGGTGTGGTGGTCTCGATGAACATCCCCCCCAGGCTGATGTCGCGGCAGGTGGCCTCGATGCGGGCACCTTCCGCGGTCTCGAAAGCGACGGTGGACTGAACGAATTTGCGCGGGTGCTGTCGGTGGTCTCGCACAGATCTCCTTGGCAGCCACGCCGCGGTACACTAGCTCGCGTGAGGGGTCTTCTCGTCCCCTCACCGTGACCTAGTGATACCGAGCGTCGGGCCGGGCGCCACCTTTGGCGTGAACCGGCCTGCTGAGGTCGAAGCGTTGCCGCAATCGTCTCGATCGGGGAGCACACCTGTCAAGTCCTCGTCTCTTCAATCCGGCGGACCACGTCCGGGAGAGCGTGGGTGGCGCAGGCATATCGAAGGCTGGCAGCCCGCGGTCCTGGCGGTGTTCATCGCGGGCTCCGCGGCAATCCTTGCTGTTCCCCGGTCCGTCACGCCCCACGAGGTGCCGCTCCCTCTCGCCGACATGCGCGCACTCGGTCGGGTCATGGCGGCAGACAGCGCCTTGGCCGAAACGCTCGACCCATCCTCTTCCATGCCGCGCGTCCTCGACGTCGACGTTCGCGCGCTCGGCTCCGCCTTCCGCGTCTTCGGTCTCGCCGACGCGAAGCCCACCCGCCAGGACAGCGCGCTCGCGGCGGCCCGCAACGATCTCGTCGTGGCGCTCCCACCAGCGCTCGCCCGGGGAAAAGACGAGGTGCTCGCCCTCCGTGCCTGGCAGCTGCGCGCCTTCTTGCGCGCGGTGCGTCACTGGGAGACGACCGGGGAGGTGACCGAGGAGCTGCTGAGCCTGGCAGGCGATTTCCCGGGCCTGATGCGCAGGAGTGGCTGGGTGGAGCCGGAGGGGCGGCGCCTGCGGATCGACGACGTCGCGCTGACGGTGCTGTTCAAGAAGCGGTGGAACCGGGTGGTGGGCGTGCAGGGCGCCGACTTCGAGCCCACGCTCGACGAGGAGCGCGCCCTCTACCAGTTCTTGCTCCGCCATCCCGCCCACGACGCGTCGGCCCTCACGCCGTCGGCTCCCCTGTCCGTGCGCGCCGTCGTCGAGCGCCGCGCCGATGAGTACCGGCTGAAGAAGATCACCGAACTCGCCGCGCTCGATTCCACCTACCCGAGAGAGCTGGCGCGAGGCGTCGTGCTCTACCGCCTGGGGCAGTACGAGGCGGCCATCGAGGCGTTCCGCCGCCACCTCGACGCCCACGCCGATGGGCCGTACACCATCCGGGCGCGGAACTACCTGCGGGCTTCCCTCGAACAGGTGAACCGCGAGCCTTAGCGTTGCGGCGGCCGTGTGCGGCGGCGTGTCCAGGGGAGGGTTGCTCGAGGTGAGCCCGCAGCTCGAGAGGCGGTGGGGAGCGTCGAGCGGCTCGAGAGGCGGTGGGGAGCGTCGAGCGGCTCGAGAGGCGGTGGGGAGCGTCGAGCGGCTCGACGCACCAGGAGCGTTGCGTACGGCGAGGCCCTCGCTAGAGTCCGCGCCATGACTGGCAACCAGGATCCCGGCCGTGCGCTGCATCGATTTCGTCGCCTCTGCGTTTACTGTGGCTCCAGCGTCGGGGTGCGCCCCGAGTACGAGGAGGCCGCGCGTGGGCTGGGGGCTTTTCTCGCGGGCCGTGGCATCGGGCTCGTCTACGGCGGCGGTCGCGTCGGCCTGATGGGCGCGGTCGCAGATGGGGCTCTCGCCGCGGGGGGTGAGGTGATCGGCATCATCCCCGAGAAGCTTCGCGCACGGGAACTCGCGCACCTCGGCCTGACCGAACTCTTCGTCGTCGACAGCATGCATGCGCGCAAGACGATGATGGCCTATCTGTCGGACGGCTTCATCGCGATGCCGGGCGGGTGGGGCACGCTGGAAGAGACCTTCGAGGTCACCACCTGGGCGCAGCTCAACTACCACCTGAAGCCGGTGGGGCTGCTGAACGTGGGAGGGTACTACGACAAGCTGCTCGCGTTCGTGGACCACGCGGTGACCGAGGGCTTCATCCGGGAGGCCCACCGGGGGCTCGTCGTCTCTTCGTCGGATCCGGCCGACCTCCTCGAGCAGATGAGCCGCGTCGAGGTGCCCGAGCTGGGGCGCTGGATCGACAAGCCCTGATCTCCGCGCTCTCACGCCACGCTCTGACGAGCTGGGCGCCTGTCGCGCCCTGTCCATCGCGAGCGTGGCCTTTGCGAAGGGTCGCTTCAGCGCCGTCGTCGTCGGCCCAGCGTGACCACGCCTGCGAGGAGCGCGAGCCAGGGCGCCTTGGCAGGCTCCTGGGACGTGGAGCCGGCGACGCTGCAGCTGCAGCCGTCGTCCTCGAAGCCGCCTCCCGAGCCACCCGAGCCGGTGAATGCGCCCGAGCTGCTGCTGGAGGTGGTGGTCCCGCTCATGCCGCCGGCTCCACCGGCTCCGGCGTCGCCGCCCTGGCCGCCCGAGCCTCCGGCTCCGCTGCCGTTCCCTCCAGCGCCTCCGGCTCCACCGGCTCCTCCGGTGCCGCCGCCCATCCCTCCACTTCCTCCAGAGCCGCCCATGCCACCGCCAGAGCCGCCCATGCCACCGTCAGCGCCAGCGCCACCGCCTCCGCCAGAGCCGCTCATCCCGCCTCCGGCACCACCGCTCCCTCCTGCGCCGCCGCCCATGCCGCCGCTTCCACCCGAGCCGCCCATGCCGCCGCTTCCACCCGAGCCGCCCATGCCGCCGCCAGAGCCGCCAGCGCCGCCAGCGCCGCCCATGCCGCCGCTTCCACCCGAGCCGCCCTGGTCCAGCGAGCCTGGCGACGCCGTGGTGCAGGCTGCCCACGACATCGTGGCGTCCTCGCTCGTCTCATCTTCGCCTGTCACGCCGTTGCCCGGGGTCGATTGCAGTCCCTGGTCGGGCTCGACGCGGCAGGTGTTGAACACCGCTCCGAAGACTGCATTTCGCGCGTCGTTCCCGGGGGTGTCGTTCAGGTAGGTGCTGGCCGTCATTCCTTCATCGGGCCCGTCGATGGACACCCCCGTCTTGTTGACCGGAGGGTCCAGGGGAGACGACACCCCGACGTAGACGTAGTCCACGTCCTCCACGAGGTCGCTCACGCCGTTCCACGTGAACAGCACCACGGGTTCACCCTCGTCCCTCAGGCCGCGCGACGCGCCGATGGCGCCAGAGAAGGGGGCCACCATGTCGGGGACGCCAGGCAAGGAGATGGGGAGCCCGGCTCCGTACGTTCCATTCGTGGGGATCTCGTAGGTCGGCGCCACGCCCCAGCCGGAGAATGAGGCGTGGCCACAGCCGACGCGGAAACACTCGGCGCCGCTCAGCGCAATCGTCTGCACCGCGCCAGGCGGGATGATGGCGCCTGCCGGGAAGCGCACGACGAAATCGGAGCTGTCCGGGGCCGGCGGGCTTGCGAGCACCACCTGGTAGTACCCGGCGTGATCCGCCAGGTAGTAGTCCCCGAGGTCCACCGGTGCGCTGTTCGGGTTGTGGATCTCGATGAACTCTCCTGGCGTCGGAGCGGTCACCACCTCCGTCAGCAGTAGCTTCGCAGGGCGTGACACGCGCGCGCGCACTCGACCATGCAGCGCGTCCAGCTCGAGGGTGACGAGTTCCCCGGCCGCCGCGTTGATCTCTCCGTTCGACGAGTCTTCCGGATCGAAACTCCACCCGTTCGTGCCGAGCTTGGTGCCCCATGGTCCTTGCGCTGCGAACTTGAACAGCGCGCCGTTCAGCGCCGCGGGGGCGACGAAGCGGTACGTGTAGATCCCGTCCCCGGCCACCCGGTCGCCGTGCGTGCCGTCATCGCGGGCGACGGTGATCGTCGAGGCCGGGTTCCAGGCGGTGTCCCCCAGCATCGCTTGCCAGGGGCCGACGGCCACCCAGGCCTGGTTCGTTCCCGATGCCGTCCTCGTGCCCAGCCAGGTGTTCGAGGACGACTCCGTGGCGGGCGCGAAGCCGTGCGCGCCGAGGTCCCGGGTGTCGTAGTGGAACGTCACCACGTACGGGCCTGCGCCCCCGAGCGTGAACTTCAGGTTCTGGTTGCCCGAGGTTCCGAGGCCGCCATCGCTCAGATCGTTGCCGTTACGGGAGATCTTGTATTCGACCTGTCCCGTGGCCGCGAAGGTCACCGTGGCGCTGAAGATGCCGTCCCCAGCCACCGCATCGCCGGCGAGGCCGTCATCGTGCAGGGGGAGCCCGGCCCCGTTCGTCCAGTTCCCCAGCTCGGGGGCGCCACCCATCACCGACGGCGCGGCGAGCGCCACCCCGGGCAGGGCCAAGAACACCGTCACCCCCGAGCCAAGCCAACGCAGTCGACGCATGAAAACTTCTCCTCGGCGCAAGGGCGTCCAGTCCAGAAAGATGCCCGGATTCGGGCATCCTAGCCGGCGAAAGGCCTGCCGGGACAGCGCCACGGCGCGTCGCAAGGATCCGTCCCCACCCCTTCCCAGAAGAGGATATAAGGTGCCACTGTGCCGGACCTCGACACGATCTCGGACGCGGCCTACGTGGCCGCGGGCGCTGACTTTGCCTTCGTTCTGAACCGGAGTGGTCGCCTCCTCACCCGCCATGCCCCCAGGGACATGCCGCGCGAAGGACGCGACCGGATCACGAAGGCTGCGCTCGCGCTGAGCCAGGAGGCCCGGATCGGACACCTGGAGCTGCCGCGGGAGGACCTCGTGCCGTACGGTGGCGCGGCGCCCATCGAGGTCTACTTCGCGCTCGCGACGGGCGATCGGGTCCTCTGCGTGGTGATGCCCACCTGGGCCGCCCGCGAGGGGGTGTTCGCTGCGCTCGAAGCAGGCCTCGGCCAGCTGGAGGCGCCCTCGAAGCCGCCCATCCGCAAGCGCAGCGCCGTGGCCGGGCTGGCCTCGCTCGCCTCGGGGACGCCGCCGCGATCGCGGGCGCGCGCCGCGTCGTTGCCGCGCATCCCGACGTTTCCCGTGCCTGCATCCCCTGTGACGTCGCCGCGAGGGCCGCGACAGACGCTGCCGCGCCTCCCCGCCGAGGTCTCCATGCTCGACATTCGCATCGGTGAGGCCACGCTCGGGCGCGAGAGCCTCGCGGCCGTGGAGCGGGAGATGGGCATCGTCCGGGACTCGCTGCCGGATGTCCGTGTGTCGAGCGCGGCCGTGGGCAGGGAGACACTGGTCGCCATCGAGGCCGAGATCCGTGAGCTTGCGCGACCTGGCTCCGCGCCGGATGCCGTCCGTTTCGAGCTGGGTAGCATCAGCCGACAGAGCCTCCAGGAGATCGCGGATCTGGAAGCTCGGCAGGCCACGGCGGGACCACGCCCTTCCATGCCGCTCATCCGGCCCGCCCGGGTGACCCAGCCGTGGGTGGAGGCAGCCGAGGACGGCAAGCGCGCCTCCGACGCCGCTGCGCGAGCGCGGAAGGCCGCACCCCCCAAGCTGAGCGTCGCGGTGGTCGACCCCGATCCCGAGGTGCTGGAGGCAGCGCGCCTCGACCGGGGTAGGGTGGCTCGCAGGACGCGCTGAGCTCGGCCCCGGGGTTCAGGCGCTCGGGGCTCCGTCGATGGCGCTCCACGGCGTCTGCGTGTGGCTCGTAGAGCCCGTCGTCGGCAGGTTCACGTGCTCCGTGCATCGACCGCGCGCCTGTGGCACGGAGAGCCATGACCCCTCGCGAGATCCTGGCGCACCTGGTCCGTTTCCCGACCGTCTCGCGTGACTCGAACCTTCCTCTGCTCGACTTCGTCGAGGATCTGCTGCGCGGACACGGGATCTCCTGCGTGCGGGTCCCGAACGACGACGGCACCAAGGCCAACCTCTACGCGACCGTGGGGCCAGCGGTTCCTGGCGGCATCGTGCTCTCCGGCCACACCGACGTCGTGCCCGTCGACGGTCAACCCTGGGACACCGACCCCTTCACGCTCGTCGAGCGCGGCGGCCGTTTGCACGGGCGGGGCGCGGTCGACATGAAGGCGTTCATCGCGCTCGCCCTCGCGCTCGTCCCCGAGATGAAGGCGCTGAAGCGCCCCGTCCATCTGGCGTTCTCCTACGACGAGGAGGTGGGCTGTCAGGGGGCCCCGCGCATGATCCGTGAGATTTCTGCGCGCGTTCCGCGCCCCGCGGCGGTCATCGTCGGCGAACCCACCGGGATGCAGGTGGCGACGGCCCACAAGGGCATCGCCGTGTACCGCACGGTGGTCACGGGCCACGAAGCCCACTCCAGCCAGACCCATCGCGGTGTCAGCGCCGTCAGCACCGCTGCCCGGCTGATCACCTGGCTGGACGACCGCGCCCGTGAGCGCATGGCCTCGGCACCGAAGGACTCTGGCTTCGAGCCCCCTTGCACGACCATCCACGTGGGGAAGGTCCACGGTGGCACCGCGATCAACATCATCGCCCGGCACTGCGAGCTGTGGTGGGACGTCCGCACGCTCCCCGGAGACGATGCCGCGGCCATCGCTTCGGCCCTCACCGACTACGCCGAGGTGTCGCTGCTCCCGGAGATGCGACGGGTCGCTCCCGAGGTGGCGATCACCACCGAGGCCCTGCTCGGCGCCCCTCCTCTGCGCGATGAACCCGGGAGTCCTGCCGTCGCGCTGGCGCTGGCCTTGACCGGGAGCAACACCACGGGGCGCGTTCCCTTCGCCACGGAAGCGGGGCTCTTCCAGGAGGCCGGGATCCCTGCCGTGGTCTGCGGGCCTGGCTCGATCGACCAGGCGCATCAGCCGAACGAGTACATCACCCTGGAGCAGCTCGATGCGGGCGAGGCCTTCCTGCGGCGACTGATCGCGCAGCTCTCGGCTCGAGCGGAGAGCTGAACGCGCGAGGTACGCCACTGGGCTTCCTGGTGGCCCCGCGCGTCGACGTCATCCTCCGAAACCTTGCGTTTCTTCGGCCATTGCGGGGCGCAATGCCCCGATCAGGGTGCGGTCTGCGCTCCGCGGGCGACCACGGCACAGTAGCCGCTGCTGGAGAGCTGTGAACGAGGGATGACGCCGGGTCGGCCGACCACGTCAGCGTGTGGAGGAGGCGGCGCCCGAAATGACCGAAGAACGGAGATTTCTCCTCCTGTTTCCGCAGGTTTTTCGTGTGGGCACTGGAGTTGCATTGTCCCAGAAGGCAAGGCGCCCTGGATGAATGTCGTGGAGTCACTACGTTGGTCCAGCGCTGCCACTGAAAGAGAGGCCATCATGTCGGAGACCATCCAACTCACCCCCGCGCGCGCTGGCGTCGATGCTGGTCGCTGGCTTCGAGGGGTCCTCGTCGGGGCTGTGGGCATCGTCGTTGCGCTCGTGGGCACGGGGTGTGTGGCGACGGTGGGACCAGAGCCGGTCTACGTGGCGAGCACCGGGGGCTACGTGTACAGCGACGGGGACGTCGCCTACGTCGACACGGTGCCGGCCGACATCTATGCGTCCCCGACCGTCGTCTATGGCGGGACCAACGTGTACTGGGTGAACGGCCACTGGTACTACCCCTACGGGGGGCGCTGGGCGTACTACCGGCACGAGCCGCCGATGCTGTACCGTCAGCGCACCGCGTGGGTGGGGACGCCGGGCTATTACGGCCGGTACTACGGGACGTCGCACCGGGGACATTACCACCCGGGCTATGTCTATCGGGGGTCCAGCGTCGGGTATCACGCGCCAGCGCGTCCGGCCCCTCGTTATCAGGCCCCGGCGCGTCCGACTCCTCGTTATCAGGCCCCGGCGCGTCCGACTCCTCGTTACCAGGCGCCAGCGGCGCGCACGCCGTCTCGTCCTTCGCCGGCGACCCGGGCGCCCGTCTACCGCTCTGCGCCGGTGAAGGCGCGCCCGCAGCGCTGAACGCCACGGGCGTGGCGAGGCCCCGGACTCAGCGCGCCGGGGGTCTCGCCGCGCAACGCATGGCGTGCTGGATCCCGGCCTGGAGGGTTCCGAAGGTCAGCAGGTGGCTCATGTCGACGTCCAGCGTGACCAGCGTCGAGGCGACGTCGGGGCGGATGCCGGTGAGCGCGACGTCGACGCCGAGGAGCCGCGCCGCGCGGGCGGTGCGGAGCAGGGCGTCGGCGACCAGGGTGTCGATGACGCCGACCCCCGTGATGTCGAGGATGACCCAGTGGACCCTGCGTTCGCCGATGCCTTCGAGGAGCGTGGTCATCACCTGCTCCGCCCGCCGGCTGTCGACCACGCCGATGAGGGGCATGACCAGGATCTCGTCGCTGATGGGGATGAGGGGCGTGGACAGCTCGAGCAGGGTGGTGGCCTGCTGCTGGATGGTGCGCTCCGATTCCTTGCGCTCGGTGATGTCGTGCAGGCTCCCGTAGGCCTCGGGTGGGCCCCCTTCGGCGGCGCGTCCAAGCCTGGCTTCATCGTGGATCCAGCGGTAGCTGCCATCCTTGTGCAGCCACCGGTACTCGCGGTGGTAAGCGCCCCCTCTGGAGAGCTGCTCGCCCGCGGCGAGGGTGCCTTCGCGGTCGTCGGGGTGGATGCGGTCGTGCCAGAAGCGGGGGTCGCGGATGAAATCCTCGGCGGCGTAGCCGAACTGCTCGCGCACGTTCTCGCTGATGAAGGTCATGGGACGGCCCTCGTCGAGCGAGAAGGCGTAGAGGACGACGCCACTGGCGTGGAGAAGGTGCTGCAAGCGTTCGTGGGAGGTGCGTAGTGCCGCCTCTGCCTCTTCGGTGGCGCTGACGTCGTGGGCGAGGCAGTAAGCGAGGCCTTGTACCTGTACGTACGACTTCCAGGCGATCGAGGCGTACGTGCCGTCCTTGCGGCGGTAGCGGTTGGTGAACGGGATGAAGGTGCCACCAGCATTGAGGCGGGTGAACTCTGCGAGCGTGTGCTCGCGATCCGCCGGATGCACATAGTGGCTGAGTGGGTGGGCGCGGATCTCGTCGAGGGTGAAGCCCAGCGTGCGCTCCCAGCTCGCGCTGAGATCCAGGGAGACACCGGCAGGATCGGCGCAGATGAGGAGGTCCGACGTGGCCTCGAAGAAGTGAGCCCAGCCCTCGTCGAGCTGCTTCTGTCGTGCTGCGACGGCGTGCGGGGGCCCCTGGGGCGACGGATCTCGCTGCGACATGCTCTACCTTCCCGATCTCCATGGCCACGATGCGTGGCGTGCAGCGGTGCGCGAGGACGTCGCTGCAAGTCCACCCCCACCCATGCGGAGGGTACGCGCTGGAGGTGCAGGGACGGCTACCTGCCGGTGAGCACCTTCCGCACCTTCTTGCGCAGCTCGTCGAACTGGAAGGGCTTGGTGATGTAGTGCTTCGCTCCGGCCTGGATGCCGGCCACGATGTCCATGGGGGCCGATTTCGCGGTCAGGAAGATGACCGGGGTCTTGCGGTTGGGATCGCGCTCGCGGATGCGCTTCACCATGCTGATGCCGTCGAGCTTGGGCATCATCACATCGGTGATGATGAGCTCCGGTCGGGGCTCGTCGAAGGCCATCTCCAGGCCTTGCTGGCCGTTCATGGCCACGGCCACGTCGTACTCGGTGCCCAGAAAGCGGGCGATCATGAACGCGACGTCCTGCTCGTCTTCGACGACCAGGATGCGCTTTTTGATCTCGTCGACACCCGTCATCGCGGGTGATTGTGCCATCCAGTCGGCGGGTGGCTAGACAGGATCATGCCGATTCGACGGTCGGAGGAGCTCGTCACTCGCTGGTTTCGGAGCGTGAGGCGGATTTTTCCGCTCTGCTGAGCGATCCATCCTGTGAGCTGCCTCTCGGTGGATCAGGGGAGCTTCACGTTCCGCGGTAGCTCTGCCTTCATGGGAGGTGCGACGAGCTCGCGCGCAAGGTGGACCTCGAGCAGGTCGATGACAGGGCTTCTGGAGACGGCTCGGAGGCCCTCGGCTGCGGATGGGTCGCCCGCCACGCGCTTCGCCATGGCGGCGTAGAACTGGGCCTCGACGCGCTGGGCTGCGCTCTGAGCCGCTGTGCCGAGGTCTGCGTCGCTGAGTTTTCCAGCGGCCCAGGCGGCGAGCCTGCCGGTCCAGGAGCCGGACCTGGCGCCGCTGAGGGCGCGCTCGGCGGTGCCATCGGTCGGTGCGCGCTGCTGGCGCTCCAGGAGCGTGACCCAGAGGCCGCCATACACGAGATCGTCGCCTCCCGCGTTTTCCTCGATGCCTTGCCGGAGGGCAGCGCGTGCGGACCCGAGGTCGCCTCGGAGGAGGGCACGGCCGACGGCGTCCAGCATGGTCGCGCCGAGGATGGGTCGCTCCTGAGCGGCGAGGGCGAGGGCGCGTTCGTTGGCGCGGGCAGCACCGCGGGTGTCACCGTAGCCATCGAGGACGCGGGCGAGGACACGCTCGGCGCGGGACATCATGCCGGCGCCGCGGGCGCTCTGGCGAGCGGCGAGGACGGCGTCGAGGGCCGCATCGAGCGAGGTCTTGGCGGCGGCGGGATCGTTGGTCTCACGCTGCAGGTCGAAGGCGAGCAGGTGGGCCTCGGCGACGTCGTCGAGCGCCTCGCGGGCGTCGGGCGCGGCGAGGGCGCGGCGCACGGTGGCGAGGGCGCGGGTGGAGTCCCCGGCCTGGCGCTCGGCGAGCGCGGCGAGCGAGAGGCCGTTGACGGTGGGCTCGGCCTCGGTGGCGATTCGGAGCAAGGGCAGCGCTGCGTTCAGGTTGCCAGCGCGCAGCTCGACGGACGCCATCAGGAAGCGGGTGCGTGAGACGAGCGGCCCGCGCCCCGCTTTGTCGGCGAGGGCGAAGATTGGCGCTGCTGCGGTGTAGGTGCGTCGCACCGCGGCGATGTCATCCGCCTCGGCGTCTGCCGACATGGCGTGGAGGATGAGCCCCATGGTCCCGCCGAGCGCTTGCAGAGGGGGCTCTTTGCCGAGGGCCTGGCCCAGCACCAGAGGCACCGCCTCGCTCATGCCGAGTCGCACGAGGGATCGCGCGAGGAGAGCCGCACTCTGGAGGCTCTGCGGATCGCGCCGGTAGGCTTCCAGCGAGGCGCCCCAGAGCGCGCCTTCGAGCAGATCGCGTCCGAGGCCGCTCTCGTCCCCGCGGCTCGGCCCGCCCTCCTCGTCGTCGCCGTCGGCGTAACGGCCGAAGGCTCCCGCGATCGACTGCCAGGGCTCCGCGTCCTTGGTGGTCGCCGCGGCCTTGAGCCGCTCGTAGAGGCCAGGGGGGATGACCCGTCGCGCTCCGGAGCGGTCGATGCGATCGATGGCGCCGCGGGCGTCTCCATGCCGGAGGTACAGGGCGGCGAGCATGGCGCCGCCACTCTCGAGGGCCTGCTCGGCTTCCATGGCCTCGTCGCGCTCGGGGCGTTCGCCGCTCTGGCGGAAGTCGATGTTGAACTGGATGGCGGCGTCGATCCACGCCGCGAGCGCTGCGGCTGCGCTGTTGACCGACTCGGGTCGGGTGTCGACGAGGGCACGGCTCACCAGCGCCCGTTGCTCGCCACCGAGCTTGGCCAGGTTGCTGCCGGTGCGGGTCTCTTTCATCCACCGATCGATGACGGCGATGTTCTGTTCGACCTCGGCACGGGCGGGGCTGCCAGGGGGGAGCGCCGCGGCCCGCATCTCCAGCAAGGCGGCGGCGCGGCCCTCGTCGCCACGCTGGCTCACCTGGGTGATGGCGTCGGCGAGGGCGCGCGCCCCGGTCGCGTCGATCATCTCGGCGCGACCTTCGCCAGAGCGGATGAGGTACATGGCGCCGAGCACGCTGCGGAGCGCGCGTTCGGGGTGGCCTGAATCGAAGCGCGCGGCCGCATGGGCGAGTTGTCGGCGGACGGTGCCGACGAGCAGGCCGCTGCGCTGCGCGTTCGCCTCGCCGTTGCGGAGCAAGGAGAACAGGGTTGCAGAGAAGTCTTCGTCCCGGACTTCCACGGGGACGACGCGACCTTCGACGAGGTTCGGTGTCCTGGACTCGGGCGTGCCACCGGAGGCGCCGCATGCCGTGGCCGAAAAAGCGAGCGCGAGGGCAATGCAACGGAGCAGGGGAGAGCGGTGCATGTCGGGGTACACCAGTGTACACAGGCGGGGCGCTCATGCACGCACGGGACGCGCTGGGCCGGCCGGAAAGCGCTGCTGCTGCCCTGGGAAGCATGCTTGACGAGCGACGCTTTCGGACGAGGCCTGCCCCGAGAGACCCCATGATCTGGCGGCGACGCCTCCCGGGAGCGATGCGCTCTGGAACATGCGCGGCGTTCAGGAGGTGATGCTCTTGGTCGTCGATGTGTCCTGGAGAGCGTCGCAGGCGGCGAAGGCGACGCCGCCTCGAGAGCCCGCTACCGAGCCAGGTCGTCCACTTTCTTGCCGAGCAGGCGCGCTGCCAGGACCTCTCCCAGCTCGGAGGTCATGAGGCGTTCCACGACACGTTCGGTGTCGAGGCGCTCGGTGTCGTTGTTCCACTGGAACTCGATGCCCATGCCGGGTTGTCGATCGCCCCCGGCCTCCTCGGGGAGCACCACCCATTTCACGCGGCCGCGGATGCGCAGCGGTTCGTCGAGGCCGCGGATGCGCAAGGCGAAGATGAACTCCGTGCCGAGGCCGAGGGGGCGGTCGGTCCGGATGAAGGTGCCGCCCTTGGAGATGTTGCGGGTGTAGTCGGCGAAGAAGGTGTTGAGCCGCTTGTATTCGACGCTCAGCTCGATGGCCGAGCGGTTGGCCGAGCGTCGATCGGGGCTACTCACGTGGCGACACTACCACGGCCCGCCCTGGCGGGAGTAAAGTCGCTGGATGAAGATGCGCGAAGTGCTGGGGGGCGCGCAGGCGAGGGCGCGTTTCGCTGTCTGGAAGGCGCGGACCGCAAGCCGGGTGGTCGTGCAGACGGGGTTGCACACGGCGATGCACTGGCGCGGCGCGCGGTGCCTGGTGAGCGAGCTGCTCCGAGGGAAGTCGGGGCCGTCGTCGATCTTCAAGTTCCACGCGGAGAACACACCAGACGCGGTGGCGCTCGTCGATGCGCGCAGCTTCAGCGAGGCCGGTGGCGAGGACCGGACGTACTCATTTCGAGTGCTCGACGACGCCATCGATCGGCTGGGGTCCGTGCTGCACGGCTGGGGGATCGGGCCGGGGCGTGGCGCGCTGGTGATGCTCAAGAACCGGGCGGAGTTCCTGGTAGTGCAGCCCGCCGTGTCGCGGATCGGCGCGGCGGCGGTCTCGGCGTCCTGGCGGTCGACGGTGCCGGAGCTGGTCTACCTGGCGAGTCATTCGGGGGCGGGGGCCCTCTTCTTCGATGCCGAGCTGGCGGGTCTGATCGAGGAGGCGGCGCCACAGCTCTCGGGCATTGCGCGCGAGCGGATGATCGCCGTGGGAGGCGCTGTGCCAGGGTTCCGTTCCCTGGACGATGTGGTGGCTGGCGCGGAGGGGGGCGGGGCGCCGGACCGGAGCGAGGCTGGGTCGGTGGTGATGTACACCTCCGGCACGACAGGGAAGCCGAAGGGCGCGGTCCGCACGTTCCCGAAGGATGCTGCTGCGGCGACGCTGGCGTTCATCGGCGAGACGCCAATGCACGTGGGGGATACGCACCTCGTGGTCTGCCCGCTCTACCACGCGACGGCGTTCGCATTTGCGAGCATGAACTTCGTGGTCGGCGCGAAGGTGGTGGTGCTCCGGGAGTTCAAGCCGGAGCTGTTCATGGAGGCACTTCAGCGTTACCGGGTGACCTCGACGGCGGTGGTGCCGACCATGCTTCACCGGGTGATGGAGCTGGGGAAGGAGCGTCTTCGCCAGTACGACACCTCCTCGCTGCGCATGATCGTCGCCGGGGGGGCGCCGCTCCCAGCGCAGCTCGCGACGGAGGTGCTCGGAGCATTCGGTGACAAGCTCTACAATTTCTACGGAGCGACCGAGGTCGGTCTGGTGACCCTCGCCAAGCCGGCCGACCTGCATGCTGCGCCGGCGACCATCGGGAAGGCCGTCCCCGGCGTGGAGATCCGGCTGATCCACGAGTCGGGACGGGACTGTGCGATCGGTGAAGTGGGCGAGCTGTACGCGCGGAGCTTGCTGCTGATCGAGGGATACCACCGTGATCCGGAGGCCACGCGGGAGGCGACGCTGGATGGGTTCTTCACGGTCGGAGATCTGGCGCGACGTGACGCGGACGGTCGCTATTTCATCGAGGGACGCAAGCGGGACATGATCATTTCCGGCGGCGTGAACGTGTACCCCGCCGAGGTGGAGGCGGCGCTGCACGAGCACCCAGACGTCGCGGAGGCGGCCGTGGTGGGGGTGGCGGATCGCGAGTGGGGCGAGCGGGTGCGGGCCTTCGTGGTGCGGAGGCCCGGAACCGAGGTCACCGAGGAGTCGCTGAAGGAGCACTGCCGCGTCAGGGTGGCCAGGCCCAAGGTGCCTCGGGAAGTGGTGTTTCTGGACGAGCTGCCGCGGAACCCGACCGGCAAGGTGCTGAAGCGGGAACTCGTCCGCTGGGAGGCGACATGACGGAGGGGCTGCGGTGGCGCCGGGTCGTTTGGCGCCCGAGCTTCTGTCCCGCGAGCGCCCCCCATGCTATTCCCGCCTCGTGCGGGATCCGTACGATGTACTGAGCGTCGACAAGTCGGCGACGCAGGACGAGATCAAGGGCGCGTTCCGACGGCTGGCCGCTCAGCATCACCCGGATCGGAACCCGGATGACCCTGGAGCGCAGCAGCGCTTCAAGGAGGTCAACGCCGCGTACCAGATCCTGAGCGATCCTCAGAAGCGCGCGGCCTACGATCGCTTCGGCCCGGCCGTCGCCGGCGGGGCCGGGGGACCGTTCCAGGGGGTCCCCTTCGACGTGAACGACCTCAACCTGGACGCCATCTTCGGCGACCTGCTCGGCGCTCTCGGGTTCCGGCACGGCGACCGTGGGACGTTGCAGAAAGAGGTGAAGATCACGTTCGAAGAGGCGGCGTTCGGCTGCACGAAGGACGTGACCTACGAGCGCGTGGAGGCGTGCTCGGATTGCAGCGGCTCGGGGTCGGCGCCCGGGTCGACGCCAGAGCGCTGCTCGGCGTGCAGCGGTCGGGGGCGGGTGCGCGTACAGCAAGGCGTGCTGCCCATCGCGCTCGAGCGCGCCTGCGCGCGGTGCAGGGGAACAGGGCGGATCGTGATCGATCCCTGCAAGACGTGCAGGGGCGCCGGGCTCGTCACCAAGGAGCGCACCATCGAGGTCACCATGCCGGCAGGCGTGGAGAACGGGGCGACGCGCCTCGTCGAACGCGCCGGAAACGCACCCCGTCCCGATCGCGCAGCAGGGGATCTTGAACTCACGGTGCGCGTCTCGCCACACGAGCTGTTTCGGCGGGTGGGTGACGACATCGTCTGCTCGTTGCCCATCTCGTTCCCGCAGGCGGCGCTCGGTGGCGAGCTGGAAATCCCGACGCTCGAAGGGAAGGGAAAGCTGAAGATCCCAGCGGGGACGCAGCCGGGGATGGTACTTCGTGTCAAGGGGAAGGGGATACCGCGTCGCGTCATGGGCGGTCGCGGAGATCAGCTCGTCGAGGTGACCGTGGAGGTGCCCACGAAGCTGACGGCGCAGCAAAAAGAGCTGATCGCGCAGCTTGCGCGAGAGATGGGCGAAGGTGTGCATCCGCAACAGGCGTCCTTCATGGATCGGTTGAAGGGTCTGTTTGGCTGATGTCTTCGTGCGCGCACCGCGGGACTACGATAAGACCTGACGAGCGTGGCAGGCGGAGCGAGAGGCTCCAGTCGGCCGCAGTCCTGCATCCAGATCGAGGTCTTCGTGGCTGTCTTGCTGAGCGACAAACCCAAGTACATCGACGTTCTGAGTGACTCGACGGGCGAGACGGCCGAGAAGGTCGTCCGTGCCGCGCTGCTCCAGTTTCCCGAGGCGGGTGTGCAGATCCGGCTGCACACCCGTGTGCGCACGCAGGAAGTGGCACGTCCGGTGCTGGAGCGTGCGGCAAAGGAAGGCGCGCTGGTGGTCTTCACCGTGGTGAGCCCCGAGCTTCGGGAGTTCGTCTACGGCCTGACGGCGGACCTCCAGGTCGAAGCCATCGACATCATCGGCTCCCTCATCGGCCGGTTGGGGACGTTCCTCGATCGCGAGCCGATCAACCTGCCGAGCGCAATGCTGCCGCTGACCGAGGAGTACTTCCGTCGGATCGAGGCCGTCGAGTTCGCGGTGAAGAGTGACGACGGCAAGGAGCCGCGCAACTTCAAGAAGGCCGACGTGGTGCTCATCGGGGTGTCGCGCACCTCGAAGACCCCGCTGTCGACGCTGCTCGCGCAGCGTGGTCTGAAGATCGCCAACCAGCCGCTGGTGCTCGGGGTGCCGCCGCCCATCGAGCTGCTCGATGCTCCCCAAGACCGGGTCGTCGCGCTGACCATCGGCCTGGAGCAGCTCTGCGAGATCCGTCAGGCGCGTCTGCGGCAGCTCGGGATGCCTCCGGAGACCAACTACGCGATGCGAGAGCACGTGCGCCAGGAGCTGGAGTACGCGAACTCGATCTTCCGCGCACACCCGGAATGGCCCGTGGTCGACGTCACGGGGCGGGCGATCGAGGAGACGGCGGTGATCATCCTCGAGCACATGAAGGAACGCGATGAGCGTGCCAAGGCGGCTCGTGCGGGGTTGAGATAGGACATTGACGGGGTAGGGCATTGTCTGCCCTGCCCCCCGTCAGTTCACCGGGTCCCCGATGGTATCGCGGGCGACCACGCGATACGCTGTCGCGCGATGCGTCAAGGCACGCTCATCGCCGGCAAGTACCGCTTGCAACACCTGCTGGGCGACGGCGCTGCTGGCGAGGTATGGGCTGCGCTCAACGAGCGCACCGATCGCGAGGTTGCGATCAAGCTCATCACGGGCGGCGACTCGGAGCTGCGTGAGCGCTCGATCCTGGAGGCAAGGATCCTCGGGCGCGTCAGCCACCGCAATGTGGTCGAGGTGCTCGATGCGGGAGAGGCGGCTCGCGGCGAGCCCTTCCTGGTCATGCCGCGCCTTGCAGGCGAGACGCTTGCCGAGCGGCTGAAGCGGGAGCGACGGATCGCGCCGATGAAGGCCGCAGCGATCGCTCTGGAGGTCGCCCGAGGGTTGATCGCGGCGCATGCGCTGGGGGTCATCCACCGCGACCTCAAGCCATCGAACATCTTCCTGCACCGTGACCCGGAGACGGGGCTGGATCAGGTGAAGGTGCTCGACTTCGGCGTGGGAAAGTTCCTGGTTGGCGATGGCCCGCCGATGACGCGAACGGGAGAGATCGTGGGCTCTCCGGCCTACATGAGCCCGGAGCAGGCGAAAGCAGACAGGGGAATCGATCACCGGACCGATGTGTGGTCCCTGGGGATCGTGCTGTTCGAGATGCTCGCGGGGCGAAGGCCCTTCACGAACAAGAGCATCTCGGTGATCGCCGACATCGTGTCGGCGCCGATCCCGCAGCTTTCATCGCTGCTCCCGGAGCTGGATCCTCAGCTCGCGCAGGTGGTCTCGCGCTGCATGGTGCGGGAGGTAGCGCAGCGGGTGCAGTCCGCGGAGGAGCTGGTGGGGCTACTGAAGCCCTGCGCGGGCGCCGAGGATGTCTGGGGAAGCTCGGAGAGCTGGCGCCGTCCGCCGATCTCGTCGTCCAGTGGCGTGGCGGTCTCCGGGAACGGGACCGCCATCATGGTGCTGCCAGGAGCCGCGGATGAGGACCAGATCGCGACCGTCGCCCAGGCGCCGGCGGTGCGGGAGGAGGACGCCGCGACGGTACCAGCGTCGAGTTTCAGGCCCGTACCGCTGACGTTGCTGGATCCATCGGGACCCTCGAAGTTGTGGCGTGACTCGGTGGCTGCGGCGGCGCGCGTCCAGCCCAGCAGTGGCGCTGCGGTGGGCACGCCGCTCGCAGCATCCTTGCCGGCTGCGCCATCCGCTTCGGGACCGGCAGCGATGGGGTCGGGACCAGCAGCGATGGGGGCCGCTCCAGCGTCGGCTCCGAGGCCCTCATCGACACCGGGAGGGGTGATGCCTCCCGCACCGATGCCTCCCGCGCCGATGGCACCTGTGGCAGCACCGGTCGGGACCCCCCAATCCAGGCTGTCTCCCTCAACGCCGGTCGGGACACCCGTCCCGAGCACGCCGGTGCCTGCGCCGGTCGGGACTCCCCTTCCGGTGCCGGCTTCGGCGTTCGGGGCGCGAGCGGTCTTGCCGAGCCACCCCGCGATGCTTTCGGCTCCCCTCCAGCCGCGTTACCCGGCCTCGAGCCTCTCGACCGGCGAAGGGCCGTCGTCCGCGCCTTCCCGGATGACCGCCTCGTCCGGTGTCGAGTTCCAGGCGATGACGCCCTCCTCGCGGAACGTCGCTCCGCGGACGCGGTGGACCGTGCTCGTGCTGGTCGGTGCGGGGAGCGCGCTCACGGTGGCGGTGGTCGTGGCGCTGGTGATCGGGATCGGACACCGCCTCGCGTCGACGCGAGGCAGCGTGGTGTCTCAGCCCTCCGCGGCGGCGAGCGGGAGTCCGAAGTAATCGCTCGCGGTCGTCAGAGGTCGCGGGCGCATCGAGCGCCCACGTGACGATAACGACCCGCGACATCACCCACGATGGGGGGCGCCTTGTTCCGGTAGGCAGCGAGGAGAGGGGTGGCCGGGCTGATGAAGCCGCCGCCACGAAGCACGCGCTCCGTTCCGAGGTCGACGCTGGCGCAGTCGACGCAACCGGGCGTGAAGTTCGCGACGAACCAGTCGAGCGTCCACTCGGTCATGCTTCCGGCGAGATCGGTGTGGCCCCAGCGCCCGTTTCCACCGGGGGAGCGGGAGCCGACGGCAGAAATGAAGTCGGCGGAGCAGTTGCCCTGGAGGCAGCCATAAACGGCGCGGGTGTCGTCGATGCCCGAACCCCAAGGGTACTCTCGCTGCTGGTCTCCCCCTGCCGCAGCGTGGTTCCACTCCGTCTCGGTGGGCAGGCGACCACCATCCCAGGCGCAGAATGCGAACGCCTCGAACCAGCTGATGCAGTTCATCGGCAGGGCTTCATTCGGACCCGGGGCGTCGGTCCATGTGGTGTGCACATCGTGGCAGCGGATGCGGGTGCGCAACACGGAGGTACTGGTCGGCAGGGCGATGTTCCACTCTGTCCTCCAGCCACTGTTGGAGATGCGCGGGTGCCTCCCTGCGGTGATGGCCGGGGGGGCCTCCTGCGTGCCCTGGCCAGCGTCGACGAAGGCACGGAAGCGGCCGACGGTGATCTCGTACACGTCGAGCTGGAAGTCGCCGACCGTGGCGGGAGGTGACGGGTAGTCGAAGGTGACGCCGTCATACCCGGGGCGGTAGGTGCCGCAAGGGACGAGGTGGCTCGCGCAGCAGCTCGTCCCCTCGGGACCACAGTGAGCCCCTGTGCCCGGGGCGCCGCTGGTGCAGCTCGGTGGCGTCGGCGGCTGCACATCCGACGAACCACACAGCGGTTCCTGAGGACCACCACCCCCAGGGCCTGCGCCACCTGTTGCGTCGCCGCCTCCTGTGGCTCCGCCGCCAGCATCACCGCTCCCCGCGTCGCCCCCATGGCCTCCATCGCCATGGCTGGAGGGGCCTCGCGCCGCCTCATCCCCGGAGCACGCTCCAGCGAGGAACGCCCCTACCAGCAGCGTGCCACCCCACCCGAGCCAGTCGAAGCGAGCATCCCAGAGAGCACCCATGGAAGGCCACGGTTCACGATGACGCTTGGTCTGTCAACGCGCCCTCTCGGGCCCTCCGAGCCAAACGCTCTCCGGGCGAGGGCGCGGCGGCTTCTCGGCGGCTGGAATCGGCTGTCACGGCCGGGCTGAGAGGTTTCCGGCGCGGAGCTGTAAGGTCTCCTCGAAGGCATCGTTCTCTGCGCGCACCCAGGAGGAATCCCATGCGCGCACGCACCGTGAAGCTCGTCGTCTCGACCATGATCCCTGCACTGCTCGCCGGCTGTGGCGCTGCGCCCGAGAAGTCGTTCTCCGCGAGCCCGTCCTCGCCAGAGAGCGGCCGGCGCACGACGGCAGGTGCAGCCGTCTCGGCGTCGGACATGCTGGCTGCACCAGAGCAGGTGGCCATGGCGGACGAGAGCTCGGTCAGCGTCGCAGCGGCGCCTGCGCCCCCTGCTCCGCCGCCGCCTCCTCCTGCGCAGGCTCCCTCGAAGGTCGCCAAGGAGGATGCCCGCCGGCTGGAGGGACCGCAGGAGAAGAGCGCAGCCGAGGCCAAACTGGCTGCTGCGCCCGTGCAGGAGCCTGGTGTCGTCGCCGCGCCGCCTCCGGAGACGCCGGGCCGCGAGGGCTACACGGACTATGGCGTGAACCCGTTCACCGACCCGTTGAAGGATCGCTTCTCCACCTTCGCGGTCGACGTCGACACGGCTTCGTATGCGATCTCGCGCCGCAAGATCATGGAAGGCACGCTGCCTCCCTTTCAGGCGGTGCGGGCAGAGGAGTTCCTCAATTACTTTCAGTACGGCTACGTGACGCCGAAGAGTGGGCCGTTCGCCGTCCACCTCACGGCCGCGCCCTCGCCCTACACCCAGGGTCACCACCTGCTCCGAGTCGCCGTGCAGGGCAAGCGGATCTCGTCCTCGGAGAGGAAGCCAGTCCACCTGGTGTACCTCGTCGACACCAGCGGCTCGATGGAGTCGGCGGACAAGATGGGGCTGGCGAAGAAGTCCCTCCGCTTGCTCACCGACTCGCTGCGAAAGGGAGACACGGTCGCGCTCTGCACCTATGCGGGGAGCGTCCGCGAGGTGCTCGCGCCGACGGGCATCGAGCAGCGGAGCAAGATCCTCGCGGCGATCGACGACCTCTCGGCGAGTGGTTCGACGGCGATGTCGAGCGGGATCGATCTCGCTTACAACCTCGCGCAGCGCACCCTGGTGCCAGGTCACGTGAACCGGGTGATGGTGCTGTCGGACGGGGACGCGAACGTCGGGGCGACGTCACACCAGGAGATCCTGAAGACCATCAAGCATGCCAGGGACAAGGGCATCACCCTGTCGACCATCGGCTTCGGGATGGGGAACTACCAGGACACGATGATGGAGCGGCTCGCGAACGAGGGGAACGGGAACTACTACTACATCGACAGCGAGACGCAGGCGCGGCGGGTGTTCTCGGAGCAGATCGACGGGACGCTGGAGGTGATCGCGCGCGACGTGAAGATCCAGGTGGAGATCGATCCCGACCTGGTGAAGACCTACCGGCTGATCGGCTACGAGAATCGCGACGTGGCCGACAAGGATTTCCGGAACGACAAGGTGGACGCTGGGGAGATCGGGTCGGGGCACAGCGTCACGGCGTTCTACGAGCTGGAGCTGCGGAGCGGGAAGGTGGCGGCAAAGGCGCCGGTCGTCGTTCGGCTGCGCCACAAGACGCCTCTGGGATCCGATAAAGCGGACGAGACGCTGGTGCGGATGGATCCGAGCGCCATGGCATCGAGCTTCGAGGCTGCCCCGGCCAACTTCCGGTTCGGTGCGGCGGTCGCGGGGTTCGCCGAGATCCTGAGGCAGAGCCCGCATGCGCGAAGCTGGAAGCTCGCGGAGGTGGAGCGCATCGCGGTGTCGGCCGCTGGCCAGGCGCAAGAGCAGCAGGAGTTCATCAACCTGGTGCGGCGCGCCGGGTCGCTCTCGGAAGGTCGGGGTGGGGCGCTCGTCGCGAAGTAGCCCGGCTCGCTCGGGGCGGGGCTCTCCGCCGATAAGCCCTGGATCTCCGAGGCCTTCCAGGCGAGACTCCGGCGCCTGAACGCGATGGCTGGAGGCGGAGGCGGGCCAGGATGACGGTGGACGGGCAGCTCGCGGGCGGCGCAGTGAGCGACGTGGCGCGGGCGCGCGCGATGGCCTTTCTCGGTCGCTCCATCCTCGATCGTTACAAGGTGGAGGATCTCGTCGCCATGGGCGGGCTGGCGGCGGTGCTCCGCGCCAGGGTGATCGGTAACGGCGAGGAGGTCGCGCTCAAGATCCTTCACCCGGATACCGAACAGCTCCCCGAGCTGGTCGATCGCTTCAAGCGAGAGGCGATCGCCGGGCGGCACATCTATCACCCGAACGTCGCGGCAGTGCACGAGGTCATCCAGCTCGAGGACGGGACCTGGTGCATGGTGATGGAGTACGTGCGTGGGGTGACGCTGCGCTCGCTCATCGAGCACGGGCCGATGCAGCCGCTCCGCGCGGCGAAGATCGCGCGGCAGATCGCCGTCGGGCTGAACGCGGCGCACGACATGGGCATCATCCACCGCGACATGAAGCCGCTGAACGTGATGGTCTGCGCAGGACCTGACGGCGGCGACGAGGTGGTCAAGGTCATCGATTTCGGCCTGGCCCGCGTGCCGGTGGACGAGCTGCGCGTCGGTGTCGAGGCGAACCACGAGCTGACCCAGGCAGGGGTGGTGATGGGCACGATGGCCTACCTCGCACCCGAGGCCGCCCTCGGGATGCGCTCCATCGACAAACGCTCCGATCTCTACGCGCTGGGCGTGGTGCTCTACGAGATGCTCTCTGGACTTCACCCGTTCGATGCGGCGACGCCGAGCGAGATGTTCGCGAAGCACCGGAAGGCGCCGGTCCCCCCCATCAAAGAGCGCGCGCAAGGCGTGCGTGTGCCGCAGACCCTGGAGACGCTGGCGAGGAAGCTTCTGGAGAAGGATCCGGAGGAGCGAAGCCCGAACGCGCGCGCGGTGATCGCTGCACTGGACGCGACGATTCGAGAGCTCGAAGAGGATGCCACGGGGGGCGTGCTGCGCGGATGGCGCATGGTGGTCGCTGCTGGTGGTGTGGGGGTGATGCTCGCAGCAGGGATTGCGGCGTACCTGCTCGCTGGTAGATGAGCGCTCGTCGCGAACTCATTTGCGGTGGGTGATGTGAAGGAACGCCTGCACCGACGCAGACGAGGAACATCGCGTTCCCGGGGGCCGGCGTGCCGTGCGTGCGAAGTGCTGGGCGGCCGGCCCTCGGGACGTATGAAGCTCAGTCGCGTCGGTACATGGTGACGACGCAAGCGCCACCGAGGCCGAGGTTGTGCTGGAGCGCGACCTTCGCGCCCTCGACCTGTCGCTGATCGGCCTTACCGCGGAGCTGCCACACGAGCTCGGTGCACTGGGCGAGGCCCGTGGCGCCAAGGGGATGGCCCTTGGAGAGCAGGCCGCCCGAAGGGTTCGTGACGTACTTGCCGCCGTAGGTGTTGTCCTCGTCCCAGATGAACTTCTCGGCCTCGCCCTCCTTGCACAGCCCGAGTGCCTCGTACGTGAGCAGCTCGTTGGCGGTGAAGCAGTCGTGCAGCTCGACGACCTTGACGTCCTCGGGACCAAGGCCTGCCTTCTGGTAGACCTTCTTCGCGGCGAGTGCGGTCATGTCGTAGCCGATCATCTTGATCATGCTCTGTTCGCCGAAGACCGAGGGCACGTCGGTGGTCATGGCCTGCGCGGCGATCCAGACCGGGTTCTGGATGCCCTTGCGGCGCGCGTAGTCTTCGGAGCAGAGCACCGCGGCGGCTGCCCCGCAGGTGGGCGGGCAGCACTGGTAGCGGGTCAGCGGATCGAAGACCTCGGGAGAGGCCATGATCTCGTCGAGGGAGAGGACCTGGTTGAACAGGGCGTAAGGGTTCTTCGACGCATGCTTGCGTGCCTTCTCGGCGATCTTGCCGAAGGTCTCCCGCTTGGTGCCGTACTTCCAGCGGTACTCACGGCCAGCCCCACCGAACATCTGCGCGGTGGGCGGCGCATCGCCGAAGCCCTGCACGTCGCTCATCAGGCCGACGTGCTTGTCCATCGGGTTGGTGCGATCGGTGAACTTCGACGCGAGCGCGCCCTTCTCCATCTGCTCGAAACCAAGGGCGAGCACGCATTCGGCGAGCCCTCCCTCGATGGCCTGCCGCGCCAGGTAGAGCGCGGTGGAGCCGGTCGCGCAGTTGTTGTTCACGTTGACGATGGGGATGCCGCTCAGGCCCACCTCGTACAGCGCGCGCTGACCACACGTGCTGTCGCCGTAGACGTAGCCCGCGTAGGCCTCCTCGACGTCCTCGTAAGGAACGCCCGCGTCTTCGAGCGCGGTCCGGGCCGCCTTCGCGGCCATCACGTTGTAATCGTCGCTGGCGCCGGGCTTCTGGAACTTCACCATCCCCACGCCGATCACGTTGACTCGTCGACTCATGGCAACCTCCTCAGCTCTGCTTTCCTGCGCTCCCGGCGAGCAGCCCCTCGAGGAGGCCCAGCCTCTTCGCGACGCGCACATCACCGTCGACCTTCACCTTGCCATGCTGGAACAGCGATGACAGGCGTGCTTCTCCTCGGGTGAGCGCCACCAGATCGTCCCCGGCGATGCGCACCGTGGCCTCCGCGCCCTTCGCTTCTCCCGGCCGTAGCTCCGACCGTCCCTCGGCGTAGTCGAGGACCCACGCCTGATCCGGCGCGGTGAGCTGGAGCTGTACCACCGCCCCGATTTCCTGGGCCTTCGCACCGAGCGCTCCCGGAAGCTTCTCCAGGACGTCCTGTACCGCAGCACCTGCAGGCTGCGAAGCTCTCTGCTGGCCTCCGGACGCTGCTGCGGAGGGGGCCGCGCCGCCTCCCTGACCTTGCTGCTTCCGGTACGCGGCGACGGCGGCCTTGGCCTGCTCGGGATCGATCTTCTTGAGGAAGCCGAGCTTCTGGGAGGCCATGATGTTGCCCGAGATCTTGAGCTGTCCGCCGGAGTAGAGCTTCATCGGGTCGACCTTGCCGGTGGCCATGCCGATGAAGTCGGCGTCGCTGAGTTCCAGGGTGACGTCGGGCTTGAGATCGGTGGCGCCTTGAAGGACGGCGCCCTTGCCGTTCTTGACGTCGAGCGTCCAGGTGCTGTCGGGGTTGGCGAGCTTGAGCTGAAAGACCGTGGCGATCTTGGCGACGTGATCGGGATTCTTCTCGAGGTAGTCGCGGATGGCGATGAACACGTCCTCGCTCCCGCCTCCCTGCACCGCGGTCGGTGCTGCGGGCGAGCCGGTCGCAGCGCCTCCCTGCTTGGCGCGGTACGCAGCGACGGCGGCCTTGGCCTGCTCGGGATCGATCTTCTTGAGGAAGCCGAGCTTCTGGGAGGCCATGATGTTGCCCGAGATCTTGAGCTGCCCACCGGAGTAGAGCTTCATCGGGTCGACCTTGCCGGTGGCCATGCCGATGAAGTCGGCGTCGCTGAGCTCCAGGGTGACGTCGGGCTTGAGATCGGTGGCGCCTTGAAGGACGGCGCCCTTGCCGTTCTTGACGTCGAGCGTCCAGGTGCTGTCGGGGTTGGCGAGCTTGAGCTGGAAGATGGTGGCGATCTTGGCGACGTGATCGGGGTTCTTCTCGAGGTAGTCGCGGATGGCGATGAACACGTCCTCGCTTCCACCTCCCTGCGCCGTGGAAGGTGTCGCCGCGGCTGCAGAGACCGCCTTCGCCTTGGGCTTCGGGATCTCGGTGTGCAGCTCGATCGCCGCGGCAGAGAGCACGGGCTTGTCGCGCTCCTGCACCCTGCAGCGGAACACGATGCGGGTATCGGACTCTTTCCACATCTCGGTGACGAGCGTCTCTCCGGGGAACACGCTTTCGGAGAAGCGGACCTTGATGCTCTTGAAGAGGCGCGGATCGATGTCGAACGCGCGCAGCACGTGCCGGCCGGCATAGCCGAACGTGCAGAGGCCATGCAGGATGGGCTTCGGGAACCCGAAGCTGGTGGCGAAGGTGGGGTCGGCGTGCAGCGGGTTCACGTCACCCGACAGCCGGTAGAGGAGGGCCTGGTTGGGGCCGATCTTCTCGGTGATGGTGGCATCGGGCGCGCGATCCGGCGGCGCGTTGACCTCGGCGCCCGGGCCACGATCGCCGCCCCAGCCTCCGGCACCGCGGATGACGGAGGTGTACTCGTTGTACAAGAGCTCCTCGCCCGACTCGTCGGAGCTACGCACCTCGGTGACGACCACCGCGTTCTTGCCCTTGTCCCAGATGTCCTTGATCCGGATGCGGTGGGTGAGCTTCGCGTTCGGGGGGAGCGGGCGACGGATCTCGGTGTACTGCTCGCCGTGGAGGAGCCGCTCGAAGCCGTAGTTGAGGCCAGGAGCCTTGGTGCCCTGCTTGTATTGCTCGACCAGGGCGCCCATGGCGGGGATGACCCCGAAGGTGGGCAGCGCGAAGAAGCCATCCTTGTGCATCTCGTAGACGAAGCGCAGCTCCTTGTCGTCGAGCGGATCGGTGGCGGCACCGACGCCGAGCGCGTAGAGCGAGAGATCTCGTTCGTCGTAGCGCGATCGGAGTGAGGGGTACTCGTAGCCGAGGGCGAGATCGACATCGATGAGATCGTTGCCGCCCTTGCTGGGGCCCGCCTCCAGGTTGGTCATCACCGGCTGCATCGACTCCGCGATGTTGGCGGGATGCGACGCCTTCTCGAACCCGCTGATCTCGCCCCAGCGCGCAGCGATCTGCTCCACGGTGAAGGGGCGGCCCAGGCGAAGCGTGGCGCCCTCGGCGCGCTCCCAGCGCAGCTTGGCGAAGAAGCCGCCGCCGACCTCGAAGAGCCCTCCATTGTCGGTGCAGCTCTCGTGGACGAGGTAGGCGCACAGCGGGCTCACGTAGTCGGGCTTGAGGTTGTCGATGATCTCCTTGGGGAGCACCGTCTCGGTGAGCCGCGAACCCGCCAGGGGGGCGATGGTGTTGACGAGGACGTTGCGCTTCTTGCCTTCGAGCGCGAGCGTATTGGCGAAGCCGACGAGGCCGAGCTTCGCCATGCTGTAGTTTGCCTGGCCAAAGTTGCCGTAGATGCCGGCGGCGGAGGCCGTCATGACGATCCGGCCGTACCCCTGGTCCCTGAGGTGAGGCCAGGCCGCGTGGGTCACGCGGAAGCTGCCGAGGACGTGGACGCGGTAGATGAGGTCCCAGTCCTCCTCGGTCATCTTGTGGAAGCTGACGTCCCGCAGGATGCCGGCGTTGTTGATGACGATGTCGATGCGGCCGAAATGGTCGAGCGCCGCCTGCACGATACGGCCACCCTCCTCGACCGAGTCGTAGTTGGCTGCGGCCTCGCCACCTGCCGCCTTGATCTCCTCGACGACGCTGTCCGCGGCGGCGGAGTTCTTGCCGCCCCCATGCATGCTCCCGCCCAGATCGTTGACGATGACCTTGGCGCCGCGGCTCGCGAGGAGCAGGGCGTGTGCTCGCCCGAGCCCTCCTCCAGCGCCGGTGACGATTGCGACCCTACCGTCGAAACGCAGCTCGTTCGCCATCCGCATCCCTCGTGTGTAGAACTTTTGTATGCGAAGTATTCTGGCGAGGGGGCGCCGTCAACGGGGTCGAAGGGAGCCCGGAGTCCCCGAGAATCAGGGGCGGATGGAAGAATGGGGGCGCGAGGGGGGTGGTGCTGTGAGGCGTGGGCCAGGCGTGCTCAGCGACCGAGCGCGCGGGTCTCGCCGACATCGAGGAGCCACAGGGACGCCTCAGGGAGCTTCCGCTCGGCCCAGAGCGCCCGTGTGCGTGCGGGAGGCTCGCCCGGTGGCTCGTCGGTGAGCTGGTACGTTCCCCAGTGCATGGCGACGAAATTGCGGGCGCCGAGCAGATGGTAGGCCTCCACGGCGTCGTCCGGGTTCATGTGCTGCGGCTTCATGAACCACCGTGGCTCGTAAGCCCCGATGGGGAGCATGGCCCAGTCGATGGTCCCGGCGCGCTCTCCGATGCGGGCGAAGTCGTCGAAGAACGCTGTGTCCCCGGAGTGGTAGGCCGTGCCCTCGGGGCCACGGACGAGATACCCACCCCACAGGGCGTCGTTACGATCCCAGGGGGCCCGCATGGACCAGTGCCGCGCGGGGACGAGGGTGATCTCGAGGCTCCCGACCGTGGCGCTCTGCCACCAGTCGAGTTCGACGATCTTCGTGGCGCCGACGCTCCGGAGCAGGGCGGCATGGCCGAGGGGAGCGACGTAGACGGGGGTAGCGCCGAGGCGCTCCAGGGTCCACGTGTCGAAGTGATCGCGGTGGTTGTGCGTGAGGAGCACCGCGTCGATGGAGGGCAGGTCCGCGAGCGGGATGCCGGGCGGCACGAGGCGGCGGAGGGGGCCAGGGGCGTCGCGCCAGACGGGATCGAGGAGGGCACGCGTGCCACCCATCGAGAGCAGAAACGAGGCGTGGCCGATCCAGGTGAGGCTGGGGGCACCGCTGAGGACCAGATCGCGCGACCAAGGGCGGGTCGGGGTGACGAAGGGCTCGGCGTCACGGCGCGGTTTGCCGTGCTTGCCGGTGAGGGGGTCGAGCACCTTCCAACGGAGGATGTCGGCGGGACCGCGGGCCGGCCGTGTGGCGAGGTGATCGAAGCGTCCCACCGTCGCCTCAGCTCACGACCCGGAGGGCACGGCCGACCAGCACCTCGTTGTGGCTTCCCATGCGGTAACCACCGAGATCCAGGGTGACGTACCGGAAGCCGTGGCGCTTGCCGGCGTCGACGATGGCGGCGCGGGTCTCCGGCTCGGCGGCGCGGGTGAGCTCGGCGAGATCGATCTCGATGCGGGCGAGTTCGTCATGGTAGCGGACGCGCACCTGTCGGAACCCCAGGCTTCGCAGATCGGCTTCGAAGCCGCCGATCTGCGCGAGTCGCTCCCTGGTGACGTGGGTCCCGTAGGGGATGCGGCTGGACAGGCACGCGGCGGCGGGTTTGTCCCAGATGGGAAGATCGATCGATGCCGCGCCGGCGCGGACGTCGGCCTTGGTGAAGCCCAGCTCGACGAGCGGACTCACCACGCCGGCCTCGCGGGCAGCGTCGAGCCCAGGGCGGTAGTCGCCGAGATCATCGACGTTCGTGCCGTTCACGATGGCGGAGAGGGACCACTCGCGCTGCTTGTGGAGGGCGAGGCGGTACAGCTCGCTCTTGCAGTGGAAGCACCGGTCGGGGTTGTTGGCGACGTAGCTGGGGTCGTCGATCTCGTGTGACTCGACCAGGCGATGCTCGGCGCCGATGAGGCGCGCGATCGAAGCGGCTTCCTCTTTCTCGGCGGGCGCGAGGCTGGGCGAGACGGCGGTCATGCCCACGGCGCGCGGACCGAGCTCCTGGTGCGCTACCGCGAGCACGAAGGCGCTGTCAACGCCGCCGGAGTAGCAGACGAGGACCGAGCCGAGCTCGCGCAGGCGGGCCCGGAGGCGGCTCAGCTTGGGCTCGACGGAGGCGTTCGCGTCGGGGTGGGTCGCGACCATGTTCGGCCTCTTCCTACCATGCTGGGCGTGCCGGTTCATGGGGTGGGGCCAGGTGGGGAGGCGAGAAAGGCGCTTCGAGGTGGTCTACGGGGTCCTGACGCGCCCGTCGCGGTCCCGACGGTTCGGTTTCTGGACCTCATCTGGTGCGGCCCCCCGGCGACTTCCTTGCGTCCGCCGGCCGGGTTCTGACACGCTGGGCGTGACATGGACTGGAACAAGATGCGGGATGGCGTCGAGACCCGGAGACTCCACGGGGACGATCGGCCATCCCCGTGGGCTCTGAGGAAGGTCGGCATTGCCGTGTCCTTCCTCGTCGGCGTGTCGTCTTCGATCGGGTGCTGGGACAACCGGCTCCCGCCGCGCGAGGTGCCGAAGGAGCAGACGCAGGCCCAGCTCCCGGGCTGGTACCCGGAGAAGCCCTGGTCGGAGCACAGCGGCGAGGCCCAGATCTTCATCGAAGGAAAGATCGTCTTCGATACGGGCAAGGCCATCATCCGGCCCGGCAGCGAGAAGGTCCTGAAGACGCTGCTCCAGTTCATGAGCGATCACCCCGAGGTGAGCCGGCTGCGGATCGAGGGCCACACCGACGCTCGGGACAGCGAAGACAAGAACCTCGAACTCAGCGCACAGCGAGCGCTCGCGGTGGCGCACTGGATGGTCGACCAGGGCGTGGATCCCATTCGCCTCCTCGCCGTGGGCTTCGGAGAGGACAAGCCGCTCGCTCCGAACGCGCTCGCCTCGGGTCGGAGCGACAACCGGCGCGTGGAGTTCCACGTCGCCGAGGTGAACGGTCGTCCCTTCCTCGGCAGAGATCCCTATGCGGGCGGCTTCGCCCTCGATGTGCTGAGCACCGAGGAGCGGAAGAAGCGTGCCGCTGACGCCATGGCGAAGCGCCTGCCGCCACCGCCGCCGCAGTACCGGCCCACCGGCGATCAGGTGAAGGAGTACGACCGCAAGAGGCGCGAGCAGGATCTCAAGAAGAGCGCGGCCCCCGAGAACCTGGCCCCCGAGCCGCCTCCGCCCGCCCCCTGAACGAACCCCAACTCCAGGGCCTTCAAGGGCCCAGGTGCCGCGCCCTCGGATCGGGGGTGCGGTACCGCTCCAGCAGATCGAGGGTGGCGCGCAAGGACGTCGGGTAGTCGAGGACGTTGCCCTTGGGGGTCGCGTACTCGAGGTAGAGGTTGTCGTCGGTCGAGACGATGGGGCCTCCGTCGTTGGCTGCCACATCGGCGACGAAGCGATCGAGGTCCTCGCCCGAGGACAGGAGCTCACCGAGCAGCTCGTCGAGCCGCCGCCCCTCCAGCGTCTCGCGCAACGCTGGCCGCTTTTCCAGCTCCTCGAGGTGCGCCTCCGAGGCCACGAGCGGCCTGGCGCTGGCGACCAGGATTCCTTGCCCGCCCCCCGCGAACAGCGCCACGTGAGGGAAGACGCTCCGCAAGGTGCGGATCACGGTGGCGAGCTCCCGGGGCCGGATGTGATGGAGCTGAACCCACTGCTGAAGGATGCCTCGCTCCGACAGGCGAGCGCGCACCAGCTCGTAGAACTCCCGGCTGTAGAGCGTCGCGGCGCCAGCGAACCAGATGCTGGTCACCTCCATCGTGACCAGATCGTAGGGTTCGGTGGCGACCAGCAGCTCGTTGCGGCCATCGTTGAGCGACAGGTGCACGCGCGGATCGTCGAGTGCGCTGCGGCTCGGGCCAGCGAAGTACGCGCGCGCCGCTTCGACGATGGCAGGAGAGATCTCGGCGACGTCCAGGCGCTGCCAGGGATAGGCGGCCAGCGTGCCCAGGGTGGTGCCCGTGCCGAGGCCGATCACCAGCGCGCGACGGGTCTCCGGGACGAACAGGGAAGGGAAGTGAGCGAAGCGCCGCTGCGCCACCATCTCCGGCCCATCGTCGCCCTGGAACTTGCCGTTCGTGTACATCGTGGTGATCCCGGCACGGTGGACCACCGTGGTCACGCCGCCGTGCACGTCCTCGCGCACGAAGTCGATCCCATCGGGCGGGGGACCCATCACGAAGTAAACGTTGGCCCCGCTGGTGAGGCGCGCGAGATCCCAGCGGGGCATGAGCAGCGCGAGGAGTGCCGCGGCTCCCGTGGTGACGAACGCGAGGGCGCGCTCTCGCTGGGCTCGTGCGTCGCGGCCGAGTGCCATCGCCGCGAGGGCTGCCGCCAGCCCGAAGCCCGCAGCCACCGCGCCGAGCGCGCGCTGAGAGCCGAGCACCGGGAGGATGACGTAGCCCGTTCCGATCGAGCCGGCGATGGTGCCGAGCGTGTTCACCGACGTGAGCACACCGACGCGCGCGGCGACATCGGCGCGTCCCGCGACCTGCTGGAGCAGGAGCGGGAACGTGGTGCCCATGTACAGCGTCGGGAGCGCCAGGATCGCGAACGCCGCGAGCGCTCGTACCAGTTCGCGACCGGTCCAGGAATGTACGTGCCGTCCCGCGAACGTGAACAGGTGAGGAAGCTGATCCCAGAGGGGCAAGGTCAAGGCGAGCGCCAGCGCGGTCACCGCCAGCCCGCGCCAGAGCGCTCCGGCTCCGTGGCGCCTCGCAAACCCGGGTGCGCGTGCGGCTCCGAGCGCCAGACAGACGAGGAACACCGCGAGCATCAGCCCGAAGGCGTAGGCGCTGTTGCCGATGAGCAGCGCGAGCAGGTGCGTCTGGATGACCTCTGCTGCGAAGACCAGGAAGCCCGAGGAGAACGCCAGCCCGACGAGCAAGCGTGGCGTGAGCCCGAAGGAAGACGTCGACGGCGCAGAGGGCACGGCCGCTGTCTCGGCGGGCGCGGCTGCTTCCATTGCAGCGCTCGTCGACGCGCCGGAGGACTCGTCCGCGGTCTCCCGGGCCGGAAGCTCGCTCGTCGTGGCGGGCACCTCGACGTGACGTCCCGCTGCGATGGCCACCGCACCGACCAGCAAGTTCGCCACGGCGGCCACCCAGATCGTGCCCCGGATCCCCAGCGCAGGCAGCACCAGGTAAGCCCCCGACAAGGCACCCAGCGCGCCGCCCGCCGTGTTGATCGCGTAGAGCGTCGCGAGGCGCCGGGCCGCCCCGGGGTCTTCGCCGGTCGACGAAGACCCCCCTGCTGCGGCCGCGACGATGCGGGACAGCACGGGCAACGTGGCGCCCATCCCCATCGTGGGGATGACCACCACCAGGCCCGTCAGCCCTGCGCGGACCACCGTCAGGACGGCGAGCGAGCCAGGGGCTGCGCGGGCCACCTGCACGTAGACGGAGGTCAAGGCCTCGAAGGCGAAAGGAGACAGGGCGCAGACCGCTCCCACCAAGATCTCCAGGCTCCCGTACGCCACGAGCGGGTGGCGCAGTCGGGAGGCTCGGCGACCCCCGAAGTGAGCGCCGAGCGCGAGCCCTCCCATGAAAGCCGCCAGAACCGTGCTCACCGCGTAAGCGGTGGCGCCGAAGACGTAAGCGAGGAGCTTGGAGAACGCGACCTCGTAAAGGAGGCCGGTTGCGCCCGAGATCAGAAACAGAGCCGCGACGAGCGGGAACCTGGAGCGCACGGGCGCGCACGTTAGCCGAAAATGGAGAGGTCGCGAGCCGAAGGCGCGGTCAGGAGGGCGAGGTCATCCAGGAGGCGGGCGACGCCATGCCTGGGGTCAGCCCATCCACCAGGGCGGCTGCCGGTATCGCGTGCGTCGTGTTACGATGTCCCTCCCACCTGATCATGGGCTACCGAGAGATGACGTTCCGGCCATTCTTCCACAACGCGCTCAGCCGACTGACTGATCCCTGCGCGTTGAGGCCGGTGGCGGAGAGCCCCGACCAGCGCCGATCGCAAACGGCAGGATGACCGCACCGGGAGATATCGTCGCCGGCAAGTTCCGGCTCGAGCGGCTCGTGGGTCGCGGTGGCATGGGTACCGTCTGGAGCGGGCGCCACCTCCGGCTCGACATGCCGGTGGCCATCAAGTTCATGGAAGCGGGCGCGGGTGAGGCCCCGGATGCGCGCCAGCGCTTCGAGCGGGAGGCCCGCGCTGCGGCGCAGATCCGCTCCCCCCACGTCGTCCAGGTCCTCGATCACGGCGTCGACGACGACTCGCCGCCGTACATCGTGATGGAGCTGCTCGAAGGGGAAGACCTCGGCGGGCGGCTGCGGCGTGTCGGCAGGATGTCGCTCGAAGACTTCGAGCCCATCCTCACCCAGGCTGCGAAGGGGCTGCGGCGTGCCCACGAGAGCGGCATCGTTCACCGCGACCTGAAGCCCACCAACATCTTCATCGCCCACGTCGACGACGAGGAGATCGTCAAGCTGCTCGACTTCGGCGTGGCCAAGGTGCGCTGGGGTTCCCTCGGACACGAGACCCAGACGGGGACCTTGCTCGGCTCCCCGACCTACATGAGCCCGGAGCAGGCCCGCGGGCATCGCACCGTCGATCACCGCAGCGATCTCTGGTCGCTCGGCGTCATCATCTTCCGCGCCATCACCGGCTCGAAGCCCTTCACCGCCGACTCCATCGCCGAGCTGATCATCAAGGTCTGCATCGAGCCTGCGCCGCTCGCCTCGCAGTTCCTCCCTGGCCTGCCGCCGGAGCTCGACGCCTTCTTCGTCCGCGCCTTCCAGCAAGATCCGGATCGGCGTTTCCAGGGGGCGATGGAGATGGCGGCCGAGTTCTCGGCCATCGCCCGGCCTGCATCCAGCCGGAGCCCTCGGGGTCTCGGCGTCCCCTCCTTGCCTCCGCCAGCGGCGTCGACCGTGGAAGACGAGCCGTCTTCACCCAGCGACCCGATGCCCGCGGAGGTCTTCCTTCAGGCGCGCGTCGCCCTGGAAGCCGCCGTGTCCCGCACGGCCTCGTTGAGCGGCCTCGGCCTGCCCGAAGCGCCGCCTCCGCTGGCCGACGCCTCGCTCCCCCTCTCGGCGAACCCCAGATCCAGCAAACCCGCGCTGACCACCCCCACACCGCAGCCTTCGCCTTCCGAGCCTCGCTCAGGCGTTCCTTCCAGCCCCCGATCGAGCGTCCCCTCGAATCCCCACCCTGGGCCCGTCTCGAATCCCCGCGAGAGCGCGCCAGTGCTCCCCGTGACGCCTGGTGAGATCGCCCCGCCTGCCTTCCTCCAAGCGGACGCCGAGGTCGCCCTCTACCTGGCTGGAGGCCTTGGCGGCCCCGTGGCTGGAGCGCCTCTGCCTCCGTCCACGGAGCCGCTGGCGGGTGGAGCTCAAGGCCCTGGCGCACCGTTCCCGGTCCCCGCCGGCCCCGAGGACATCTGGCAGACCATCGCCCGCACCCTGCAGGTCCCTCCGCCCCTCGCGCGGCGCATCGTCGCGCTCGGCGCTGTCGCCACCGCGGTCCTCTTTTCCCTCCTCGTGGTCGTCGTGCTCCTCGTCGGAGGATCCGAGGACGCCGCTCAGGACGGCGGCGCCACGCCGCCGAAGGAGCAACCGAAGGGAGACCCTCCGGCAGCGTCCCCCCACCCCAGCGTGATCTCGGGCACCGTGCGTGACGCCAGGTCCACGGCGGAACCCCAGGCTCCTGTCGAAGAGACACCGCAGCCGCCGGACGCCACGCCTGAGCAGACCCCGACCGAGACCCCTGAGGTTCCCGAGCAAGGGACGACGGGCACACCCTCCACCACGCGTCCTGCGCCCTCGACGCGTCCGGAGTGGAAGCGGCCGAGTGGAAGCACGAAGAAGGCGTCCGGCGGTTTCGACCTGGGGTATTGATCGACCTCTGGCGATGACGAACGATCGATCCCTGGCTCGCGGCCTCCTCGCCGTCGCGGCCGTGCTCGGGCTGACGCTCGGTGCGTCTCTCGTGATGGCGGCTCCTCCTCCGAAGGGGGCCGAGCAGCAGGCGCGTGAGGTCGCGCGCACCTTCGGAAAGCGCGGCTTCGAGCTGTTCGAGGCCGGTGACTACGAGGGCGCGATCGGCCAGTTCCAGCAGGCGGAGGAGAACTTCCACGCCCCCACCCACTGGCTCCTCATCGCTCGCTCCCAGGCCAAGCTCGGGCGCCTCCTCGAGGCCGAGAAATCCTACAAACTGGTCCTCGTCGACGAACTCGACCGCAGCGCGCCCAAGGCATTCACGGCGGCCCAGGACTCGGCCCGCGAGGAGCTCGCCTCCTTGCGCAGCCGCATCCCCGAAGTCAGCGTCGACGTCCTCGGCATCCCCGAGGGCGCCACCGCCGAGGTCTTCCTCGACGGCACCCGCCTCGACGCCGGTCCTCGCGGGAGCCGCGCCCGGGTCGACCCCGGCTCGCACCAGGTGCGGGTCACCGCCCCGACCATGGCCCCCGTCGAGCGCGACATCGAGGTCGCCGAGGGGGCCGACCAGCGCGTCCTCGTCGAGCTTCAGCCTGCGCGCTACTCGGCGGGCGTCATCCCGGGAGCCATCGCCATCGGTCTCGGCGCCGTCGGCCTCGGGCTGGGCACCGTCACGGGCGCCATGTCCCTCTCCCGCGTCGGGGACCTCGACCAGAGCTGCCCGAGCAAGCGCTGCTCTCCTGCCGAGAAGTCCATCGCGGACGAGGCGCGCACGCTCGGCACCGTGTCCACCATCGGCTTCGTCGCCGGCGGCGTCCTCGCAGCTGCTGGCGTGACCCTCCTCGTGCTCCGCCCGGGGAGCGGGACCAGAGCGTCCACCAGCGGCCAGGCCGTGCAGGTCAACGTGGCCGCGAGCCCGAACGCTCTGATCGTGCGCGGCGTCTTCTGAAGCGGCGCCTCACCGTCTGCGTTCGCGCAAGGCTCGGCTGATTCCTGCTTGCAGGTGCAGGCTCGTCGCGATTCCCGACAGCTCCGTGCCGAGTTCCACCAGCGCCCGTGCCGCGTCGGGTCTGACCCCGGTGAGCATCACCTCGACGCCGACCAGCCGCGCTGCGCGCGTCACCCGCGCGAGCCCCTCGGCGGCCGCCGCGTCCAGCCGCCGCACCCCCGTCATGTCCAGGATCGCCACCCGTGGCTGGGCGCCGGCGACCCCTTCGAGAAGCGCCTCCTGCACCCGCGAAAGCCTCGCCGCGTCGAGCCACCCCACGAGCGGCATCACCACGACGTGCTCGTGCACCGGGATCAAGGGCGCCTCCAGCTCTCGCAGCGCTTCCTGCTGCACCCGGATCACCTCCTCCTGGGCCAGCCGCTCCTGGACCAGGGAGCGCGACTGCTCGTTGTGGAACGCGGAGCCGAGCAACCCCGCCCCGGCCCGGAGCGCCTCGATCTCCGCCAGCGACCATGCGCGCGCCGACCGGCACTCGTCGAACCCCAGGAACCCCCACCACGTCCCGCTGACGAAGATGGGCACCACCACGATGGAGACGATCGACTGGGGTTCGAGGATCGCCCGCTCTCCCGCCGGGAACGTGTTCACCTGCCCGAAGATCGGCTCGTCGCGTGACAGGTGCTCGATCCAGCGCCCGAGGCCCAGCTCCTCGAACGGCATGTTCTGCAAGTCGGGGTTGTCGATCTCGACGGTCACCCCGTCGGCGCACCACTCGTACAGCTGGCTGCAGACCCAGTCTCCTGCTGGCGACTGCCGCGCATCGAACACGTAGACGCGGCTCACGTCGGTGACCTGGCCGAAGCGCTCGAGGACCCGCGCCACCCGCTCCGACCAGGAGCCGCTCCCCAGGAACTGCGACGCGGCGAACCCCACCGACTTGAGGATCTCGTGGTAGCGCTCCGAGGAGCGCGTGCTCACCATCTCCGTGGTGATGTCGCGCTTGCTGACCAGCACGCGCCGCGCGCTGTGAGGCCCCCAGGGGACGACCTGGGTGAGGAGCCAGCGCTCCTTCGACGCATCGAGCGACGCATCGAGCACCCGCCCGCGCCGCTCGACACGCTCCCCCTGCAGCGCGGCCGTGAGCAACGCCTCGTCCTCGGCCCCGGCGCCGAGCGACTGGCTCATGCAGGCCGTGAAGGCGCGCCCAGGTGCATAGGCTGCCTCGGCGCCTTGCTCCTCCGGGAGGGAGACGCGCTGCCATGCGGCGTTGAGGTACTGAATGATCTGCCTGTCGTCGACCAGCGCGACTGGCTCTGGAAGCGCGTCCAGGATCTCCCGCGCCTCCAGATGTAGCAGGGAGTGGGGCATCCGCTGATGATAGCCCAGCGGAGTGTCTTTTTTGAGCGTCGATGGACTGCCGATGCGCTGCCAGACGAGAGTGTCAGGAGCGTCTGCAAGGCAGGAGACCGCAGACGCTCCCTGAGAGCGCCTGTCAGTACGTGTAGGCGGTGAGGTTCACACCGGAGTAGCTGGAGTATCCGCGCACGGAGACGTACCAGGTGCCCGAGGCCGGCGACGGGATGACGCAGCCCTCGTTGTTCCCCGACTCCTGCGACCTGCAGTTGTACGCGCTGGTGGTGGGCTGCGACGTCCTGCGCACGAAGAGATCCGCGTCCCCGCTGCTGCTCGACGCGCGGCCCGTGTAGACGCTGAGTCCCTTCGCGCCGGCGGGCACCGTCACCGTGTAGTGCTTCCAGGAGTTCGACGCACCGGACAGGCCGGTCTGGTTCGTCACCTGGTTGAACGTGCTGCTGGAGGTCGAGTTCAACCACGACTCGAACGTCGACACCCGCGCATACAGACCGGGATACCGCCTGTCGGCGCAACCATTCCCCCAGCTCACCACGCCGGCGAGGATCCGGTCCGAGCCCTTCGCGACCGTGAACGGGCCGCCGCTGTCACCCTGGCAGGCATCCTTGCCACCGTTCGTCGTGTCTCCTGCGGCGATCTGATCGGCGCTGATGGTCGTCCCGTACAGGCTGCTCGCGGTCGCATTGGAGACGATCGGCACGTTCACGGCCTGGAGCGTGTCCGGCGACGAGCCGCCCGACCGCAGCGTCCCCCAGCCGCTCACGTTGGCGCTCACGCCAGCGTTCGTCAGCCCCGCCGAGGCGTCGGCCGGCGTCGCCAGCGCGATCGCCTTCACCGTGGTGCCGTTCAGGGTGAGCGGCGACGAGAGCTTGATGAGGGCGATGTCCTTGCCGAGAGAGGCGTCCGAGTAGCCGGGATACGGAATGACCTGCTCGATCTGCCGGATCTGCCCGCTGCTGTTCATGCCGCTCAGCTTCGAGGCGCCCGCCGCGACGCGCATCGACCCTGGGGCGGCGACGTTGTAGCTGGCCGCTCCCTCGATGCAATGCTGCGCCGTGACGATCCAGTTCGCATTGAGCACGGAGCCGCCGCAGAAATGGCTTCCAGAAGAGGACTGGATCGAGACCTGCCAGGGATGGTCGGTGATGTTCTGATTGGATCCTCCGACGATTGCGTCGTTGTCCTCTTCCACCTCGACATCATCGAGCACGCCGGTGTCCTCGACATCGACGGCACAAGCGGAGGCGAGGAGAGCGGACAATGTGGTGAGGAGCAGGAGAGTCGGGTTGCGCATGAGATGTCCGCTTACCCTTGTCTCCAAGCGATTGCAACAGCAACCCTTGTGTCGAATTATTAATGTCTGATACGGGTGTTACGGCGGTATTTGTTCAATACAACGTCACTCATTGCCATTGCGTCATGGCGGTAGAAGTTTGATGAGTTCCTCGCTTCGGGCGCTCGTCACCTTTCATCGCAGCCCTCGTCCTTCGAATGCCTGCAGGCCTTCCGTCACTCGCTCTCAGCCGCCCTCTCACGCGCTCACGTCCGGAAGCCCCTCGCTTCGAGCCGGGTCCGCGCTCCTTTCACCCCGAAGATCGTCACCTCGTCCGGGGGCACGATGGGGGCCTGGAAGGTGGAAGCCAGCACCGCCGCCATCGCCAGCGGCATCCGCGCATCCCCCTGCCCGGGCACGGCGCTCGCCACCTGCCACACGCGCCGCGCCCGGGCCACGAGCGCGTCCATCCCTGCGCCACCGATGGCGGCCACCCCCTGGAGCGCCGCCGCGCGCACCTCGGGCGCCCGCTCGATCGGAAAGGTGAGCACCTGGACCCGCGTCGACGCCCCTTCCCGCGGACCCAGGTCGACCTCCAGGGCATCGACCAGGGGCAGGGTGCCCGATGGATAGGCCTTGGCCTGCACCACGGCGAGCGACATCCGGAAGAAGCTCGCGGCCACGTGCGCCCACCGCGCCGCGTCGACGCGCGCCTCGGGGGTGGGGGACAGCAGCGACCACGCTTCTGGAATTCGCAGCGCCGTGATGTGCCCCGTCACCCAGCCCGCGTCGTCGAACTCCATGCCGCCAGCCTGCGACGTGCAGCTCGTTCCGCGCAAGCCCGCTCGGGCGAGCAGGCCTGACCGTTCCCTGGCCCGACCGTGCCGGATCGGGCGCGGCATCAGCATTGCTCCAGGCTCACGGAGTGAACAGAATGCATACACCCAGAGGGCGGATCCTCGGCATGATGGCGCTTGCTGGCGTCGCATTCGGAGGCATCCATTGCGCTGGCGCACCGCTCGATTCGGACTCCGGACAGCGGAAGGCGCGGTCGACTTCGCCTGGCTTCCTGCCCTTCGAACAGGAGGGCAGGGGGACGGGGAAGTCGCGCAAACCCACGCCGACCTTCGAGTCGCGCGTGGAGGATGTGAACTCCCCCCGCTCGCCCTCCGAGGCCGAGACGCTCGACGGGGGACCCTTCACGGAATTGCAGGTCCCGGGCCACCAGCCTGCCGTCGTCTCCGTGCCACAGGGGGTCGTGGGGCCGCGCCCGGTCATCGTCGCCACCCACGGTGCTGGTGATCGGGCGGAGCCCCACTGCACCATCTGGCGCAACACCATCCAGGACCGTGGCTTCGTGCTCTGCCCCCGTGGCACCCCGATGAGCAACGGCGAGCCTGGCCCGCAGACCGGCTACTTCTACCGGAACCACATCGAGCTCGGCCGCGAGATCAAGGCGGCCCTCGACGCCCTGCAAGCGAGGTTCCCCGACCACGTCGACACCGAGTCGCCCATCTTCGTGGGCTACTCTCAGGGCGCGATTCACGGCGTTCCACTGCTCCTCGAAAACCAGCCGCGCTTCTCGCGGGTCGTCCTCATCGAAGGTGGGAACGGGGGCTACAACGAGTGGAGTGCGCAGGCCGCGCGGCTCTTCAAGCAACATGGCGGCGAGCGCGTCCTCTTCGCGTGCGGCGGGTCGGGCTGCGCGAACAAAGCAAACCAGGCCGCGGTCCTCCTGAACGACGCGGGCTTGCGCGTGCGCGTGCTCGAAGTCGACGGCGCAGGGCACAGCTACGGCGGCCGCATGGAGGACCAGGTTCGGCGCGAGTTCGGCTGGATCGCCGCGGGCGACGGCCGGTGGGCCGAAGGCGCTGGCAGCTCGTCCCGCTGACCATCGACGACGCGCGGGGTGCGCAGGACCCGCACGGGTCGCGCCCCCTTCGCGTCCTCACGGAGGGGTGATACACGGGATCATCTCCATGCTCCCCCGCATTCCCCTCCACTCCCGGGCCCTCCTCGCAGCGCTCGCCATGACGGCCTTTCCGGCCTGTGGTGGCGAGGATCCTCCGTCGTTCGACGCTCCCGACCGCAGCGCCGGGGAGCGCGTCCCCATGACCGCGCCGTGCGGCGAAGCAGAAGAGCTGCACTGCCTCCTGCCCTGGCCCTCCAGCGCCTTCAGCGAGGTCGACACCACGTCGACCACCGGCCTCCGGGTCCACCTCGACGCGGGCTCGCTCTACTACCCCGAGGACGACCCCACCTCCCTCAACCGGGCCGATGGCTTCTCCCGCCTCACCCCCATCGTCGCCGGCTTCGCGGCCGACCTCGACGAGACGCCCGGGGCCATCTCCGCGGAGGGGACCGTGCGCCTCCTCCTCGCACAGCATGATCACCCCGCGTACGGCCAGGCCGTGCCCCTGCGCATCGTCATCAAGAAAAACCCGGACATCCCGGGAGAGTCGATGGTCTTTGCCTACCCGCAGCGGCCCCTCGAGCCGAACGCGGACTACGTGGTCGCGGTCACGGATTCCCTTCGCGCCGTCGGTGGGGGCGCCGTCGCGCCGAGCCGCGTCGCTCGCGTCGCCCTCGCGCAGGAGACCCCTGCCTCACAGCAAGAGGCCGATCTCCGCGGTTACCACGCTCCCACCCGAGCGACGCTCGACCGCGCCGGGATCGACCCCGCGCGTGTCCTCCGCGTCTGGGATTTCACGACCCGCTCGGCCGACGACGCCACCCGTCGCCTCCTCGCCATGCAGGATCAGGCCCGCAAGGCCGTGAACGATGGCCAGGTCCAGGTCGTCCTCGATCGCGTCGACCTCCCCCAGGCCGGCACCGTCGCGGCCGTGGTCGAGGGCCGCCTCGTCGGCCTCCCCGCCTTCGTGAACGACGACGGCCTCACCCTCGGCAGTGACGGCCTGCCGCTCGCGCACGACACCGGCGAAGCCCCCTTCCGCGTCTCCCTCCCTGCGGGCACCGACGACTACCACTTCATCATGTTCGGCCACGGCATGGGCGGCACCTTCCGGGACGACTCCTTCGATCCCGAGGTCACGAACAGCGGCCTGGCCAAGGTCAGCATCCAGTTCCATGGCTGGACGGGCGACGACCTCATCCCCACCTTCACCGGCTTCCTGAACATGGCCCGCGGCACCCACCTCTCCTCCGCGCGCCTCATGCAAGCCCTCGCCGACGGCGCCGCCATCCAGGAAGCCATGGTCGGCCCCCTCGGCGACGTCCTTGCTGCCGCCACCCTCAGCGGCCAGCCGAACCCCCTCGAAGGGCGCCGACCCGATGGCAGCACCACCGTGTGGGCCGGTGGCTCCCTCGGCGGCTCCCTCGGCATGGTCTACACCAGCGCCGACCCGACCATGCGCGCCGGGGTCCTCAACGTCCCTGGCGCGGGCTGGACCCACTTCGTCCCCCTCTCGGTCGTCTATGGCATCGTCGAGGGCCTGCTCAAGAGCAGCTACGGCGGCAACCTCGGCTTCCTGCACGCCCTGAGCATGAGCCAGAGCAACTGGGACGACATCGACGGCGCCGCCTGGATCGAGCAGCTCCGCGCCAAGGACCCGCATGTCCTCATCCAGGAGAGCATCGGCGATCCCGTCCTGCCGAACGCGGGCTCGGAGATGGTGGCCATCTCTGCTGGCGCGGTGATGCTCGGTGCCGCCCTGGTCCCCATCGATGGCGTCGAGTCCGCTTCTGGCAACGAGGTCGTCGGGCAGAGCGCCATCACCCAGTACTGGGTCCCTGGCGACGACGCCTACGCCATCCACGGCTTCGCCGCGGAGAGCGGCCCTGGCGGCGAAGCCGCCCGCCAGCAGATGTTCCAGTACATCGAGTCGGTCTTCGCCGGCGAGCCGCGCATCACCCTCCCGGCGTCCTGCACCGGCGGGAGCTGCGACTTCCGCGGACGGTGATCCAGCACCAGGGCGACGCCCTCGGTCGCCCTGCTCGCCCTCGTCTGCGCTTCAGCTCCCCGTGATCTCGGCCGGCGGCGGCTGCGCCCCGAGCAGCACCCCGGCCGCGGCGAACACGGCCGCCGCGATCCCGTACGCCGCGAGCTCACCGCGCCCGATCAGCGAGTTCGCCAGCAGCGGCCCGGTGATCAGCGCCATGCACGACAGCGACTGGCTCACCCCCAGCACGGCCCCTTGCTCGTGCGGCCCCACGCTCTTCGTGAGCAGCGTCGTCAACGCCGGCCGCACCACGGCCGACCCGATCGACGACACCGCCACCACGGCCAGCAGCGCCGGCAGCGTGAACAGCGCCCCCAGGCAGGCGTAGCCCACCATCATCAGCACGAACCCCCCGAGGGCGAGCCGATGTTCTCCCATCTTTTTCGCCATCCTGCCGATGAACCCGCCCTGCACCATGCCCCCCACGAGCCCGGAGAAGGCGTACAGATGGCCCACGTTCTTCATCGTGAACGAGAACCGCCGCTGCAGGTAGAACGACAGCCCGCCCGTCAACGTCGCGAACGACAGGCTGAAGAAGAAGAACTCCAGGAGCCGGCGTCGCGGCGTCGCGCGCTGGAACATGCGCTGGAATGCACCCAGGCGGCCCTCCTGCGGGGGCACCTCGAGGGGCTTGCGCGCGGGCAGCAGCGTCGACGTCAGCACGATCGAAAGCAACGAGAGACCGGCGGCCACCAGCCCCGGAACCCCGTACCCGTAGCGCTCCGCCAGCTCTCCGGAGAGCGCAGGCCCGACCAGGAACCCGGTCCCGAACGCGACCCCCACCATGCCGAACGCGCGCGTGCGGTTCTCGGGGCTGGTCACGTCGGCGATGTACGCCTGCGCCACCGTCAGGTTGCCCGCGGTGGCGCCGGAGATGACGCGGGCGAGGAACAGCATCCACAGCGACGTCGACGAACCGAGCACCAGAAAGCCGATCATCGTTCCGAACTGGCTCGCGAGCAGCGTCGGCTTGCGGCCCACCCGATCGGAGATCCTGCCCAGGATCGGCCCGGAGACGAGCTGACAGGCGGCGTAGGTCGACAGCAGCGCGCCCGTCACCACCTCCGATGCGCCGAGGTGCTGCGCGAAGAACGGCAGCACCGGGATGATCATGGTCATCCCGAAAACATCGACGAAGATGGTGAGAAATATCGGGAGGAGGGGGGAACGCATCGTGCCTGTCGAGCTGGGCCCGGAGCGCAGGAGAAGCGGAGCGCGGGCGTTCTCACCGGTCTAGTACAGCCCACCGCCTGCGGGTACCGTTGATCACGGCGAATGCGGGGCGTCTCGACAGCGTTTGGCGTCACTCCGGCCGTCGGCTACCCCTCAGCGCGCAGCGTCACTCCGGCCGTCGGCCATCCCCCAGCGTGCAGAGCCACTCCGGCTGTCTGCGGTTCATCCCCGGAGCGCCAGCGTCATCTCGATGTCGTCCAGCGAGCGCCCGTCCACCCGGAAGGCGTCCGGGCGCACCGTGAGTTCCTTGAAGCCCAGGCTGACGTAAAGCCGCTTCGCCTGCTCGTTGCCCACGAAGACGCCGAGGTCGACGTGATCCAGCCCGGCTTCGTCCCGTGCCCAGGCGATGGCCGTCTCCATCAGCCGCCGACCGTGTCCCTGCCCACGGTAGGCCGACAGCATCCCGATCCCCAGCGTGCACCGGTGCAGCTCCGCCTCCAGCCGACCGCCTTGAAGCTCCACGCTTCCCACCACCCGGGCCCCTGGATCGTGAAATCCACCGGGGCCTCGCACCGGCGGCGGTCCAGACCACAGCAGCCAGGCGCGGCCCCATCGCGGCGTGGTCAGCGACTTCTCCCAGCGCTCCTGTGCCAGCCGCTGCACCTCCTCCGAGGAGCGTGGTCCATGCAATGCATGCGGCACCCCGCCGTCGCGACCCGACTCGGCGGCGTGCTCCAGGGTGAAGGCGGCATAGGGGCGCACGTCCTCCGTCCGGGCAAGCAAGATGGGCGCCGGGGCAACCTGGGCGTGCATGCGTCCGATGCTAGCAAGAAACCGCGGCGTGCCACGATGCGCGCGTGCGTCCTCACGGCGCGCGTGACCTCGGCCCTTGTCGTGCCGCGACCTGTTCTTTGCTATGGTCGCGACGTGGATCTTCTTGCCTTCACCTCGCCCCGCACCCTGGGCGTCGGCGTTGCCGGTCGGACCCCGTGGGGAGCGAGGACCGAGGCATGAACCACGCGGAGATCCTCGGCCGAACGATCGCTGGACGCTTCACCATCAAGCGGCTCCTGGGCGAGGGCGGCATGGCCGCCGTGTACGTCGCGGAGCGCGAGGGCGAGCCCGGTGAGGTCGCGGTCAAGATCATGAACGGGGACCTCTCGGCGGACCGCTCGTTCGTGCGCCGGTTCCAGCGTGAGGCCAAGGCCGCTGCCCTGGTGAAGCACCCTGGCTCGGTCGTCATCCACGAGTACGGGACCGAGGGCCGGCTCAGCTACATCGTGATGGAGCTGCTCGTCGGCAAGGACCTCTACCAGCTCCTCGAGCGGCACGGGGTCCTGCCCCAGGTGCGTGCCGCCCGGATCCTGGCCGAGGTCTGTGACGTCCTCCAGGTCGCCCACGACCTGGGCATCATTCACCGTGACCTGAAGCCCGAGAACATCATGGTGCTGCCCGACATCCGGGTGCCCATCGGCGAGCGGGTGAAGGTCCTCGACTTCGGCATCGCCAAGCTGCTCGACGTCGACGAGACGGAAGACGCCGGCCCCGTCGACTCCGCCGACGGCCCGCCCTCCGCCATCACCCGCGTCGGACAGATCGTGGGCACGCCCGCGTACATGTCACCCGAGCAGTGTGGCCTCCTCCCGCTCGACACCCGCTCGGACATCTACACGTGCGGGGTCCTGCTCTATCAGCTCCTCACCGGGCGCCTTCCCTTCGAGGGCGAGACCCCGTTCCACACCGCCTCGATGCACATCCACGCGCCCGTGCCTTCCCCGCGTGCGCTGAACCCCAGCATCGACCCGCGACTCGACGCACTCATCCAGAAGGCCCTCGCCAAGCGACCCGCAGAGCGGCACCAGACGGCGCGCCACCTGGGCGCCTCGCTGCGCAGGTTGATCCCCGAGCTGTCGGAGGTCGCCATCGTCGCCGGCCCGATCTCCATGCGCCAGGTGAGCACCCGCTGGGCGCGGGACAGCGTGAGCGTGCCTCCGTCCCTGGAGCCGAGCCCCGCGACCCCGATGGCGTCCACGCCGCGCGTCGCGATCTCGCCTGCCGTCCTCGCACCGCCCCCCACCCTGGCGACGCCATCGCTGCAGGACACGCAGGCTTCCTCCTTCGAGCCCTACCCCGAAGACGAAGAGTCGATCGAGTCGGCGAGGACGCTGGTCTCCACCGCCGCCGAGCTGGGCGGCGCGCCGCCCCAGGTCCTGCTGAACGATCCCTTGCAGCGCGCCTCGCGGCCCTCGATCCCGGGCAGCGAGGATCTGCCGACGATGGAGCACGATCGCCACGCCGCTCCCCCCGAGGCGCCCCAGCGGACGAGTCACCTCCACGCCCCGTCCGACGACCGACCCGACAGCCACGCGGCCCAGACGCCGATGCTCTCCTGGCCCACGGCCTCCGCGCTGCCGGGGGTCCCGACGTCGGGCAACGACGAGGAGCACGACGTGGAGGACCGCGCCGTCACCCTGGTCCGTCCTCCCATGGACTCCGCATCCGAGCTGGATCCCACCGACGCCGTGGGCAAACGGGCCGTGCGTGAGGTCAAGTCCACCCTCCGCTCTGCCGAGGAGTTCGGCCTCAAGCCACCCGAGCGGCGTCCCGAGGTGCAGATCCAGATCTCCGCCCCGCCACCGACCTATCCCTCGGACCGCCCCATGTCGGCGCCCACCGAGGCCTTCGCCAGCCAGGCCCAGTCCCCCTCGGGGCTCCCTCCGCAGGCCTTGAAGACGATCCGGATCAACCAACCCGCCGGTGCGGGGCCGAACCCCGCGCCTCCGCGTGAGCCGCTCTTTGCCGGCACCCCTCAGATGACGCCCTTGCCGCGCGTCGGAGGTGGCACCCTGCCCATGCCCCCGAACGCCACCGGATTGCCCCCCATGGTCCAGGGCTTCCCGCAATCCCCTGACCGGCAGGGCCCCGCTGGAGGCCTGCTCAGTGGCCGCATCGGGCTGCTGATTGGCTTCATGGCGGGAATGGTCATCACCGGAATCGTCGTGGCCGTGTACCTCTTCGTGCTCCGCTGACTGCGTAAGAGCCGACGCAACACGGCACTGGATCGCGTCGAAACCCTGGTGTGTAGGGGCGCTGCGACGGCCAGTCCAGCCCTCCTACGGAGGCATGGGTGACGATTCTCCGCAGGGGGGCGGCCGAGCGTGCATCGAGGGCTCGGCCCGGCAAACGAGCGTGCACCGAGGGCTCGGCCCGGCAAACGAGCGTGCAGCGGATCGCCGCACGTCATGCGACCGAGCGCACATCATGAATTCGACGAAGACGCGGCCGTTCCAGTGCGTCGTCGATTCTCCTCTGATTACGCCTCACGCCCCGTCGCGCCCCGTGACGGCTCATGCCAGGCTGCTCGAAGCAATCGACTTGGGGGGCTGGGACACGAGGATCATGGGCCTCAGTGTCCTTCCAGTACGAGGAGACTGGCGAATACCGAGGCGTCTCTCGGGCTCCGCCCGATCTCGATCTGCCGAACCCCCTGTTCTTGCCCGAAACGGAAGCGAATGACCACGGACACGAGCAACGGGGGCCCGCCTCGAACATCCTAACCAACAGCGATTGCGGCTTCCGACACGAGCCCCCCGCGCGTCGTGTGCAGCGGCAACGAACGTTGGGTCCCTGGCTAACAAGGGGAAGGAAAGCATGAAATCAGTTTCTGTACTCACCCTGCTCATTCCACTCGCGGCCGGATGCGCGAGCCTCCCGGCACCCACGGAACAGCTGGCTTCTTCCGAAGCTGCCGTCCGGGGTGCGCGTGAGGTCGGGGCAGCCAGCGTGCCTCAGGCTTCGCTGGAGCTTCGTCTCGCCGAGGAAGGCATCGCCAAGGCAAAGGCCGCCATGGCCGAAGACGACAACGAGAAGGCCGAGCGCTTGCTGCGGCGTGCCCAGGCAGACGCGGAGCTGGCGCTGTCGATGGCGCGCGAAACCAAGGCCCGTAACGAGGCTGCGCAGGTGATGGGGCAGGTGTCCCAGCTTCGCGGCCAGATGAAATAGCTTGGAAGGATCGAGGGAGGAAACTGCCATGATGTGGAGCCGAGGTGCGCTGGTCCTGGGGATCCTGGGGATGTTCGCAGGGGGTTGCGCCGCTGCGCAGCCGCCGCAGGAGCTGGTGAACGCGAGGGCAGCTTACGAGCGTGCGCAGGCGAGCCGTGCGCCGCAGCTGACGCCCGTGCCGCTGCACGAGGCCAAGCAGGCGCTCGACGCGGCGGAGGTGGCCTTCAACGACGATGCCGAGTCGCAACGCACGCGCGATCTCGCCTACATCGCCGAGCGCAAGGCCATGCTCGCCGAGTCGAAGGGCAACACCGCGCAGGCGACCGCACAGCGGGAGCAAGCGCACCGTGAGCTGGCCCAGCTCCAGGGCCACATCCAGGCCCGGAACCTGGCCACGGCGCAGGCGGGGATGCAGGCGGCGCAGCAGAACCTGGCCGCCGCGCAGGGCGAGCTGAACCGGACTCAGGCCGAGCTGAGCACGGAGAAGAAGGCCCGCGAGGAGGCCGAGCGGCGGGCGCGTGACGCCATGGACAAGCTCTCGGTGGCCTCGGCCCTGGCGGTGAAGGACGAGCAGCGGGGCACGGTCATCACCATCCCCGGCAGCGTGCTCTTCACCTCCGGGAAGTTCAATCTGCTGCCGGCGGCGCAGCAGAAGCTCGACCAGGTGGCCGAGGCGCTCAAGAACCAGAGCGACCGGAAGATGGTCGTCGAGGGCCACACCGACTCGCAAGGGTCGGACGAGTCCAACATGACCCTCTCGCAGAACCGCGCGCAGAGCGTGCGCGACTACCTGGTGTCCCGCGGGGTGCCCAGCGAGATGATCTCCGCGAGCGGTATCGGCGAGACGCGCCCGATCGCGGACAACAACTCGCCGGAGGGTCGCGCGAACAACCGGCGCGTGGAGATCATCGTGAAGCCGGTGGAGCCGCGCTGAACGAGGCCGGTCGAGCAGGTCGGCGCGCGAGGACCCGAGTGAGGTCGTCGTGCGCGGGCCTGCGCGGAGGCTGCCTCTCGACCCAGCAGGCCAAGGCGACCCAGCCTTGGCGTCTGCCTTTTCACCCCACGCCCATCTATCCCTGACGTCCACCATCGACCAGCGCGAGATCGAGCGGGAGCGCGAGCCGTTTCGGTCGATCGAACGCCGTCGGGGTCATATGTAACCTGTTGCACAGGAAACGTGTCAGGGAACCTCCGGGAGGTTCAGACGCGTGTTCGGGGAACCTCCGGGAGGTTCAGACGCGTGTCGGGGAACCTCTGGGAGGTTCAGACGCGTGTCGGGGAACCTCCGGGAGGTTCAGACGCGTGTCGGGGAACCTCCGGGAGGTTCAGACGCGTGTCGGGGAACCTCTGGGAGGTTCAGACGCGTGTCGGGGAACCTCTGGGAGGTTCAGACGCGTGTCGGGGAACCTCCGGGAGGTTCAGACGCGTGTCGGGGAACCTCCGGGAGGTTCAGACGCGTGTCGGGGAACCTCTGGACCCACCGCTGTCCGCGATCACACACCGCGCGGCGGCAGCAAGAAAGGCCCACGGATTCGCACCTTCTCGATCGGGCTGTGTCCGGGGCGCATGCGATGGGACGGGCACGGGGGTGATGCCATGGCATCGGTCAGCACCGGAGGAGGGTTGCCCACCTCATGTCACCTGTTGTTCATCTGGCCGTGCTTGTCCGCCAGGAACGGACCGAGCCTGGGGTCGTCAATGCGGCCCTTCCTGTTCACGAGGCCGAGGGCGTCAGCGCGTGCACCCGATCCCCTTGCGGGGTGAAGCCGCCCGCCGCCGCCGTTCAGCGGTGCAGGTGCCAGAGCTGCTCGTGCGCGCTGACCTGGCACTGGAGCAGGTCCACCATCCCGTCGCCATCGACGTCCACGAGGTGCGCCGACGCATCCGGACTGCGCAGGCCTGCTGGCGTCATGCCCAGTGTGAAGTGACGCCGGACCCCCGTATCCCGACGGACCAGCGGGTGAGCGGCTGCTCGGCGCCAGCCTCCACCACCATGTCCGACGTCACCACGTCGTCGAGGCCATTGCCGCTGACATCCATCGTCATCAGCGTCCCGGCCCGAACCGATGGATCGAGCGCAAGCTCAGCGAGCGACGCAGCTCCATGCCCCGGGCGTAGAGCACGAGCACGTCCGCCGTCTCCAGCGGCCCATACGTGAACTCCACCGTGCGCGAGGCGGGGAGCGTTTCCGGTCGCTGGCCCGCGTCAGCAGCCACGATCGCACCACGTCCTCCTGCGCGAGAACCCGACCGGACGATTCTCCGCCGTATTCGTAGGTCAGCCCGGCCTTGCTATGCGCCCACAGACGCTTCGGCTCGCGCTCCGCCGGCCAGCCTTCACCCTCCGCATCTTCTGGCAGGGAAATGAAGCGGTGAGACGGGCCCCGCATCCTGATCGACGGACGTATCCCGACTCGTCACGACGCATGACATGCAATCGCTTCCGTGCAGAACACGGCGCGTGGGCTCCGCAAGGCGAGGGGCGAGGTAGAATCGAGACGAGTACCACGACCGTCGTCGACGCGCGGCCGAAGGTGACCGCGTCGCGCCCTCCGGCGAGAGCACGAGCGCTGCAGGAGGGGCTCCGGGCGTGAAGGTTTCGACGGGCGTTCCGGGGTCGGTGGTGAATCGGGCCGACGTTTGCGGTCACCTGGTCTAGAAGGCTGTCCTCATGGACTTCTTCGCCACCGCCGCCAAGGGGACGGAGCCTGCGATCCGGGACGAGCTGCGGGAGCTGCGGTTCCGTGGTGTGCGGGCCGACCGCGGGGGGGTTCACTTCGTCGGGCCCATGGAGGAGGGGTTCCGGGCTTGCTTCGAGCTGCGCTGCGCTCAGCGGGTGCTGGCCGAGTTGGGGAGCTTCGACGCGCCGAACGAGGACGCGCTGTACGAAGGGGTCGGTGGCATCGACTGGACGCGCTTCCTCGATCCCTCGCGCACCCTGGCGGTGCGGGCGGCGTGCCGCTCCAGCGCGCTGACCCACATCCAGTTCATTGCGCAGAAGACGAAGGATGCGGTGGTCGATCAGCTCCGGCGCCACCACGGCGCGCGGCCGAGTGTGGATCGGGAGGACCCCGATGTGCTGATCTTCGTGCACCTCGTGCGCGATCGGGCGACGGTCTACGCCGATCTGGGCGGCGCTTCGCTGCACCGGCGGGGGTTCCGCAGCGCGGCCGGTCAGGCGCCGTTGAAGGAGACGCTGGCGGCGGCGTTGCTCCGGTTGTCGGGGTGGGATCGGGAGCGGCCGCTGATCGATCCCATGTGCGGTGCGGGTACGATCGCCATCGAGGGGGCGCTCTGGGCGCGCAACATCGCGCCCGGGTTGCTGGCGGCGGAGGACGATGCCGCGCGTCAGTTCGGCTTCGAGCGGTGGGGCTGCCACGATGAGGCGGCGGCGAAGTACATGGTGGAGCTGCGAGAGGCTGCGCGTGCGCGCGTGCGCGCGGAGGGACCTCCGGTGCTGGCGAGCGACATCGACGCCTTCGTGGTGGCGCTGGCGCGGGGGAATGCCGAGGTGGCGGGCGTGCAGATCGACACGCGGAAGGCGAAGGTCGAGGACTTGCAGCCCAGCACGCCGCCAGGGCACGTGCTCGTCAATCCACCGTATGGCGAGCGCCTCGTGGGGGGACAGGCGCTGTACCGCGAGATGGCCCGCGTGTTCCGTCGGCTGCGGGGTCACCGCGTGGCGATTCTCTCCGGGACGCCGGGCATCGAGTACGCGATGGCGCAGCGGCTCCCTGAGCCTCCGGTGCCTGAACCGCGCTCGCTCTCCGTGTGGAACGGAGCGATCGAGTGTCGGCTGTTGACGTACGACATCCCGTAGTCGAACGGCTCGGGTGGCTCGTGTGTCGCCCCGCGCTACGGTGATGGATGGTCGAGGAGGTGGGGGCGATCGTGGTGGGGGCCGGTCCTTCCGGTCTCGCCGTGGGCGCTTGCCTGCGTGAGCGGCGGATACCGTTCGTCCTGCTCGACCAGGCGGAGGCGGTCGGCGCGAGCTGGCGGAGACACTACGATCGCCTGCACCTGCACACCGTGAAGCAGCTCTCGGGGCTGCCCGGGATGCCCTGGCCAGAGAACGCGCCGCTGTACCCGTCGCGCGCCCAGATGGTGAGCTACCTGGAGCGCTACGCCGAGCGGTTTCAGCTCGGTCCGTGCCTCTCCGAGCGCGTGATCCGCGCGCTGCGCGATGGTGAGCGCTGGGTGGTGCGCACCCCTGGGAAGACGCGACGGAGCCGGGCGCTGGTCGTCGCCACGGGGTTCAACCGTGTCCCTGTGGCGCCTTCGTGGCCAGGGCAGGTGCGCTTCGGGGGCCGGATCCTCCACAGCGCGATCTATCGGTCGGGCGCGTCTTTTCGTGGTCAGCGTGTCCTCGTGGTGGGCATGGGCAACTCGGGCAGCGAGATCGCGCTCGATCTTTTCGAGCACGGAGCGCGACCCACGATCGCGGTGCGCGGTCCGGTGCACGTGATGCCTCGGGATTACCGGAGCGTTCCGGCGCAGGTGCAGGCGGCGTATGTCTTCCGCCACCTCCCGCTGGTCCTCTCGGACCGCCTGGCCGCGATGATCCAGCGCAAGGCGCTGGGGGATCTCTCGCCCCATGGTCTGAGGGTGCCCGAGGAGGGGCTGGCCACGCATGTGCAGAAGGGCGGTCGTGCGCCGCTCCTCGACGTCGGCACCGCGGCGATGATCAAGCAGCGCCACATCGAGGTGGTGCCTGCGCCGCAGGCCTTCACCGAGGCGGGGGTGGTGTTCTCCGATGGTCGGGCGCTGCGTTTCGATGCGGTCGTGCTGGCGACTGGCTACCGCGCAGGGCTGTCCGAGTTTCTCGACGGCGCCGAGCGCTACACGGACGCCGGGGGGCGGCCACGCTGGCAGAGCGCGCCGGCGGAGGCTCCAGGGCTGTTCTTCGTGGGCTACTGCAAGCCACGAGCCGGCACGCTCCTCGACATTGCGCGGGAGGCACCGCAGGTTGCGGAGCACATCGCGGAGCTTCTGGGGGCGGGGAGGCCGGGACCTCGTCGCGCTCGGGGGGGCGAGGCGGTGGGGGGGCGGGTGTCTGCGGTGTGAGAGAGGGGAGGCGCTGAGCATGGGCGAGATCGATCACTGGCACCCCGTCCTCCGTAGCGATGCGCTGCGCACGCGGCCTGTGGGGGTGAGGCTCGCGGGGCACGAGATCGTGCTGTTCCGCGCCGAGGATGGTGCCCTGGGGGCGCTCGAGGATCGCTGTCCCCACCGCGGGATGCGTCTCAGCCTGGGGCGGGTGGAGGGGGCGCGCCTGGTGTGCTCGTACCACGGGTGGCGCTGGTCGGCGGAGGGGCGGGGGGAGAGCCCGGGGACGCCGGCGATGCGGCCGTGCGCGCGACGGTACGATGTGGCGGAGCGCCACGGGATGATCTGGGTGAAGCGCGCAGGGGTGACGGCTTCGTTCCCTTACCTGGAGGTGGACGGCTGGTTCGAGGTCGGTCGTCTGAGCCACCGGGCGCAGGCGCCCCTGGAGGTGGTGCTCGACAACTTCACCGAGGTGGAGCACACGCCCTCGACCCACCTGTTGCTGGGCTATCCAGCGGGCAGGATGGCCGAGGTCGAGACGCGGGTGGCGATGACCGACGAGGCGGTCCACGTCCACAACGAGGGCCCTCAGCGCAAGCTGCCGCGTGTGATCCAGGCGCTGTTCGGCATCCCGGACGAGGCGCGCTTCGTGGATTCCTGGATCACGCGCTTCTCGCCGGTCCATTGCGTGTACGACCAGTACTGGCTCGATCCGGTGACGGGTGAGCGCGCAGGTGACGCGCTCCGCATCGCCGTCTTCTTCAACCCGCTGGGGCCGGAGGAGACGGAGATCGTGTCGCTGGCCTATGCGTCGGTTCCGCCCTGGCGTGGGCTCGGTCTGGGGGCGCTGCACCTGCGCCTCACGCGGGCGCTGGTGGATGTGGAGGTCCGGCGCGACTGTGCGGTGCTCGCCGGGCTGGCCGACAAGCAGCCCGGCCTCGTGGGAAGGGCGCTCGGCCGGTTCGACAGCGCGCTGGTGGCGTCCCGGCGCCGTATCGCGCGGATCTATCGCGGTGAGATGGGGGGGCCAGGGAGCGGGGAGGGGGCCCCCGTGTCGTCTCGACGGGCGCCTTCGGGCTCGAACCCGCTGCGAAGCGTCGGCGGGCCGCCCTCGGGGAGCTTCAGGGCCGACAGGCGGGGTGGTTGAAGCAGGAGACGTCCTGGCAGTCGATGTGGCCGTTGTTGTTGTCGTCGCGGCCGTCGGTGCAGTCTTCCTGGCAGCGTGCGTGGGTCCAGCAGCGCATGTCCTCGCAGTCGGTGTCGCCGTCGCCGTCGTTGTCGATGCCGTCGTTGCAGATCTCGAAGCAGCCACCGAAGTCGGTGCACTGGAAGTCGAAGCAGCCCGAGAGGCCGTTGTCGTTGTCGTCGGCGGTGTCGTCCCAGCAGGTCTCGCGGCAGTCGTTGTTGCGGTAGCAATACAGGTCGGCGCAGTCGACCTGGCCGTCGCCGTCGTTGTCGATGCCGTCGTCGCAGATCTCCCGGCAGAAGTTGCTTCTGGCGCAGGTGAGATCGAAGCAGTCGACCTCGCCGTCGCCATCGTTGTCGATGCCGTCGTTGCAGACCTCGAGGCAGGCCGGGCTGGCACAGTCCGGATCGGCGCAGTCGGTCAGGCCGTCGAGGTCGTTGTCGATGCCGTCGGCACACTCCGTCTCTCCGACCACGGGCGTGCCTCCCGAGCCGCCTGCGCCACCGCCGCCACCCGTGGAGGTCGCGTCCCCGGCGCTCCCGCCGTCGCCCGTGGAGGTGGACGTGGTGCCGGTGGAAGGCACGGAGTCGAACTGATCGAAGTCGTTCATGCAGGCTCCCAGGGCCACCAGGGCACCCAGGGAGAGACCGAGCCAAGGCCGCATGTTGCTGCTCCCGGGAGGATCGCTGGAAATCTGGACGTTCGGGCGCGACGAACGCGCCCGCATGCTACCAGCGCAGGCGCGCTGGATCGATGCCGGTGTCGCGTGATGGCGGGGCTGCGGAGGCCTCAGGAGGCGCCGATCCACGTGGCCAGCGCCTGGAGGGGCTCCGGGTGTTGCTGGAGGATGCGGGCGGTCTCCGCGCCGGCTGGAGGTGCCGCAGCGGTGTGGGGACCGACAGAAGCGACAGGTTCAGCGTTCGGGTCGGAGGTGTCGATTGCGCCTTCCGGACCCGCGGCAGTGGCAGCGCTCACGTCGGTGGCAGCGCCCGGGGCGCCCAGCGCCTGCCAGGCGCCTGCGACGCCAAGACGCGCGGCGAGTCCGTCGAGGGGTTCGGGGTGCTGGCGAAGGAGCCCTGCGAGCGCCGTTTCGGTGGGCGACAAGACAGGGCCGCTCGGCGCCGGAGGGGCGGCGGCGGGCGCGACGGCCTGAACTCCTGGGCTGCCCGCCGAGGGGGTGGAAGCGGTGGTCGGAGCAGCAGCGGCGGCGCTCGTTTTGCTCGGGCGCTCCCAGGGGAACTGCCAGCCGGAGAGCTGGTTCATGGCGCGCGGGAACGCGAGACCGGCTTCCTTGACCAGCGTGCCCATGACGCCAGGGCCGAGCGGTCGGAGGGCGACGACGAGCTTCGGGAGCCAGGGGACGAGTACGTTCTCCGGCAGCTCGGCGAAGCTGCGGGTGACGAGTTCGACGCACAGGCGGGTGATGCGTGGCGTGAACTCCAGGGCGAGCAGGAAGCCGGCGACGTAGTCGGGGAAGGCGGGGAGGAGCAGCGGCTGCGAGAGCAGGTGGGTGAACTCGCCGCGCAGCTCGTCTTCGCTCTTCAAGGTGAGCACCCACTGGGTGGCCCAGAGGAGGGCGAGCTTCGGGGGATCCGTGGGCGCGGCTTGCTTGACGGAGATGAGGAGCTGGCTGCGCTGGCAGCCGACCGAGAAGGCGAGGGCCTCCTGGGTGAAGATGAACGCCAGCATCGCGGCGAGCTGCTGCGGGGTGACGCCGCGATCGGTGAAGGCCTCGGGCAGCAGGGTGGCGTAGTGCTGGTAGCCGGTGGCGACGAAATCCTTGATCCAGTCCGGCAGGCCGAGGGTGCGGTAGTAGTGCACGAGCCGGCGGACGCGCTGGAAGATCTCGGGGGCGTCGGCGCCGCCGGTCTCGTTCCGGAGCAGCTCCACGGCGCGGAGGCCCAGCTCGCGGGCGAGGCGGCCGCTCTTCAGGTAGAGGATGCTCTCCTCGGCGGCTTCGAGGGCGTTCACGGTGCGGGCGCCGTCCTTGAAGGCCTTCGCTTTGAGGCGCTTCTCCAGCACCTGCTCGACGGTGCCGCCCTCGTAGCCGAGCTGGATGAGGGCGTGCTGGCTCTTGCCGATGCTGATGTCCCACGACTCTTGCTTGGGTTTGTGGCCCAGGGTGCGCTCGCCCATGATGGGGCGCACGGGGATGCCGAGGTGGTGGAGGCGCCAGAGCAGGTCGGAGGCGGGGAGGAGCTGGGGGCGCGCGGTGATGTCGAGCAGGGCGCGCTGGATGGTGCTGGCCTTGAGGTTCACCCCGAGGACGGAGAGGCGGTCGTAGACGTCCTGCGCGAGCGGGGGGAGCGACTCGTAGCCGACCTTGCCGAGCCGGTCGCCGCCGAGGAGGATGTCGCAGATGCGCGAGATGTTGCGCTTTCCAGGGACGCGATCCTTCTCCAGGCAGGTGATGGCGGCGTCGCGGAAGTCGTAGGGAGAGGGGTGCGGTCGATCGCGGAGGCGAGCGAGGAGCTGCGCGGTGTGGTGGATGGCGATGGTGTCGGCGGTGGACGCGAGGTAGCCGTTCTTGCGGGCGAGCCGCACGACGTCGACGCACCAGTGGGTGAGCTGTTCGTCGTCGCCCTCGACGAAGGCCGGGGGCCGGGTGAGCAGCTCGTGGAGCTTCGCCACGGCCTTCGCGTCGATGGTGGTCGCGGCGCCGTCGTCGCTGGTCGCGGCGCGTGTTGCTGCCGCTGCTGCTGCTGCCTTCTTGGGTGGAGCGGTCGGTTTCTTGGCGAGCGCGCCTGCGGCGGCGGCCTTCTTGCCGGGGGGCTGGATGCGGAACGCTTCGACGCCGAGGGCGGCGTGGCCCTTCTCCCAGGACTGGCGCGCGATGGCGAGTTCGCCCGCGGGCAGGCCGAACTGGTGCTCGATGGCCGCATAGCTGGAGGGGACGATGCCGTAGAGCCAGGGCGTCGAGGTGCGTGGCGTGATGGTCCACTCGATCTTGCTGTGGACGCCGAACTCCGGGATGGGGCTCACGGCGTGGATGGCGCCGCAGACGTGGATGGCGTCCCTGGGGTCGACCTCGTTGTCGCGGAGCCACTTCCGCATCAGGGCCCACATGTAGCGCTCGCGCTGCTCGTTCTCGCCCTGGTCCTTGCGGCGGGTGCCAGCGCGGCGGAGCAAGCTCGCCACGAGGAAGAGCACGTGGCGGTAGGTCGCGTAGTCGGCGCCGAGGGTCGGCCCTTCGACGTACTGGGACCACCACTCGCTGTAGTGCTTCACCCGCGCGTTCCTGAGGAGCACTTCGAGGAAGTCGTCGAAGGTCGGCTCCATGGCGCCGATGCGCAGGCCGACGGCGCCGCCGTGGAGGTTGTGGGTGTCCTTGGCTTCCTCGCCTTCGCCTTCTTCGGTGCTGGTGTCGGCGTCACCGTCGGTCTCGCCAGCGGCGGTCCCGGGCGCCTTGTCGCGGGGGCTCCACTGGAAGACGTGGTCGGCGGAGCGGTCGACGAAGACGAGCTGGGTGGAGGGGTTCTGCCGGCAGAAGGCGATGGCCTGGTACTCGGCGGAGAACTCCGTCAGCGGCATGACGAGGTTGAGCGGGGTCCAGTCGGGGGGGAACTCCGTGGACTCCGGGGCGAATGCCTGGAGGGCGACGGGGAACTGGCAGTGCTCCAGGCCCTGGAGCGCAGCCGTGAGGTCCTCGCAGCCCTCCATGAAGATGACCCGCGGGGGGCGCGCGCGGAGGCGCTGGCTCATGTGCAGCGCCGAGGCGGGCGAGTGGTGTTTGACGGGGAAGACTTCGAGCGGCTCTGCGGCCGCGCGCTCCACGTCGTCCATCATCGCCCGCAGGAGATCGCCCACCGACTGTGCGCCATCGGTGAACGCCGCCGCCGCCGCAAGGAGCTGCTCGCGCAGCGCCGTGAGCGACGGATCCGCCGTGATCTGCTCGATCCGCTTGGTCATCGGACGCCGCCAGCCGTTACTTGAAGCTCGTGAGGGCGGCCTTGCCGCCGTCGGTGAAGGCCTCCCAGGCCTTGTCCTTCTTCTTCTTGGCCGAGGGCTCGACGACGGCGTGCCAGAACTTGTTCATGATCGAGACGTCCTCGGGGACGCGGCGCACGAGGGTGCCCACGATCGAGCGTGCCAGGGTGTCGGGGCCCAGCTCGGAGGTGCCGAAGAAGCGGCTGTGAAGGATGGCGTCTTCGAGGACGCCGATCTGCTCGGCGGTGGAGAGCGAGGACTCGAGCTTCTGATCTTCGTTCTGCGAGTTGGCCGAGGTCTCGCGCAGGTCGGCGAAGGTCTGGAGGAGGATGTCGAGCAGGGTCGGGGGGACGTCGAGCTGGATCTGGTTGCGTGCCATCAGCTCGCGGGTACGGAAGAGGACGATCTCCTTCTCCGACTTCTTGTTGGTCACGATGGGGATGGTGACGAAGTTGAAGCGGCGCTTGAGGGCGGTGGAGAGGTCGTTCACGCCGCGGTCGCGGCTGTTCGCGGTGGCGATCATGCTGAAGCCGGGCTTGGCGAAGACGACGTTGTTGCCGGTGCGCAGCTCGGGGATGGAGATGTACTTCTCCGAGAGGATGGAGATGAGCGCGTCCTGCACGTCGGAGCCGCAGCGGGTCAGCTCCTCGAAGCGGCCGATCTCGCCGCGGACCATGGCGGTCATGATCGGCGAGGGGATCATCGAGTCGTGCGACTGGCCCGAGGCGATGACCATCGCCACGTTCCAGGAGTACTTGAGGTGATCCTCGGTGGTGCCGGCGGTGCCCTGGACGACGTGGGTGGAGTTGCCGCAGAGGGCGGCGGCGAGTAGCTCGGCGAGCCAGCTCTTGCCGGTGCCGGGGTCGCCGATGAGCAGGAGGCCGCGGTCGGAGGCGAGGGTGACGATGGCCCGCTCGACGAGCGAGGGGTCGCCGAAGAACTTCTGCGCGACGGGTCGGTCGAGCTTGTCGGCGGGGGTGGCGCCGAGGATGAAGGTGCGGATCATCCGCGGGCTGAGGCGCCAGGCGAAGGGCTTCTGGCCCTTGTCCACGGACGCCAGATAGGCGAGTTCTTCGGCGTATTTCTCTTCGGCTGGAAGTCTCAGCTTCTCGTCGCTGCTCGCCGCTACCTTGCTGGTGGCCATCGTCTCTCCCGAGTCGTCCCGGTGCGTGCCGGGGCTACAACAATTTCTTGATCTGCTCGATCAGCTTCTTGGGGCTGCCATTCAGGATCGGGGTGCCGAGCTCCTTGAACCGCTCGCGGTAGCCAGCATCCACGGAGAAGTAACCGCTCGACTGGAGGGAGCCGACGGGGATGAGCCGGACCCCGGACTCCTTCCAGCGGCGCAGGACGCTGAAGAAGTCGCTCCAGTCGTAGTAGTCGCTGATGACCACGACCGCGGTGTTCGCGGGGGAATCGATCAGCGGCTCGGCGGCGTCGAGGGCGACGCGCATGGTGGTGCCTCCGCCGAGCTTGGTGCGGAGCAAGGTCTCCACCGGGTCGTCCACCCAGGGGGTGAGATCGATGACGCGGGTGTCGTACGCGAAGAGGTGGACGATGACGTTGGGGAGGCCCGCGAAGATGGAGGCGAGGATGGTCGTCTGGACCATGGCGGCCGTCATGGAGCCGGACTGGTCGACGAGGATGATGAGCTTGGTGGGAAGGCTCTTCTTCGCCGTGCTGACGTAGTAGAGGCGGTCGACGTAGAGCTTGCGGCGCTCGGGATCCCAGTTGGTGAGGTTCTTCCAGACCGTGCGCTTGAGGTCGAGGTTGCGGAAGATGCGGCGCGGGGGGACCGAGTCGTCGCGGGTCTTGGTGATGGCCTTGCGGACCTGGAGCTTGAGGACCTGGGCCAGCTCGTCGACGTACTTCTTGATGAGGCGCTTGGCGTTGGCGAGCGCTTCCTTGGAGAGGTTGTCCTTGTCCCAGAGGAGCTGCTCGACGAGCGCCATCGAGGGGGTGAGCTTCTCGGCGAGGGCGCGATCCGCGAGGACTTCGCGGAGATCCATGCGGTGGATCATGTCGGCCTCGATGCTCTGGAGGCCGGCGCGGAGCTCGTCGTCCCCGATGGGGGGCCGGGTGGCTTCGCCAGCGCCGGCGCCGACGCTCCCTGCGCTGCGAGCCTGGCCGCGCAAGGAGCCCGGGGTGAGGCCGAGGCAGCGTTCCAGCCAGCCGACGTCCTTCGTCCACTGGTTGTACTGGGTGGCCGACACCTTGGGATTCTGGGTGTTCGGGCCGAAGGCGTTGAGGAGGAGCTTGGAGGTGACGAGCGTGCGCTTCACCGTGCCGTGGAGGTCGCGTGGCTCGGGGGAGGGCTGCGGCGCTCCGGGGCGTGCGGGCTTTGCGGAGGTGGTGTCGTCAGGCGCGTCGCTGTCGTCGTCGTCGCTGCTGTCGTCGTCGCTGCTGTCGTCGTCGCTGTCGTCGCTGTCGTCGCCGTCCTCGTCGTCGGTCGACGTCGCTTCCTTTGCGTCGTCCTCGTCATCCCCATCGCTGCCGTCGTCGTCCTCGTCGGTGGGGGTCTCGAAGCCGGGGAGCGGGCGCTCGAAGTCCGGTTTCAGCGCAGGGAAGCGCTGGACGAACATGTCGACGCTCATCTCCGGATCGAGGATGGCGGTGGGGACGTCGGTCTGGTCGGCGAGGCCGCGGGCGAGGTCTTCCAGGTTGGGTGCGACCTCGCCCTGGTCGAAGATGCCGCCCAGGAGGCGCCAGTAGAGCGCCTGACGGGCCTTGAGGACGAGCGGGTCTCCGGCGTCGTCGCTCATCGGTCAGCTCTTCTTGCGGAGCAGCTTGCTGGAGCGCTCTTTGAGGGTGGCGAGGGCGCCGAGCTTGGACTTCTTGCCTCTGCCGCCGCCGAGGCTCGCGCCGATGAAACGGAGCTTCTTCTTGCCACCGCCGGCGAGGAGCGGCTGGAGTGACCAGCGCCCGCCATCGAAGCGGAGCAGTCCGACGACGGCGCCGGAGCCCTTCACGTCGTCGAGTGAGAGGTCGTCGGTCTCCGGGAGGCGGTCTGAATCGAGGGGGAGGGCGGCACCATCGAGGGTGAGCGTCAGGGCGTTGTCCTTGATCGTCACCTGGTGGCCGGTGAGGTAGACGAGCTCTTCGAGGAGCGCCGGGTGACGGTCTGCGGGATCGAGGCTGGGGCGCGCAGCCGGGGCGTCCTTCAGCACGTCGGAGGCTTCGGCCAGCGGGTCGAAGGCCTTGCCGAGCTTCGCTGCCTTGAAGTTCCAGAGGAGGTCGCCGGTCGCGGTGAGGCGCATGTCGGAGATGGCGATGGCCTTCGACGAGGCGAGGCCGTCGAGGAGCAATTCGGCGGCGTCGGCGAACAGGGGGGCCAGCTCTTCACCCTGGATGACGTCGACCTTGAAGGCGCTCACCGTGGCGCGGACGAGCCGCGGTGGTTGCTTCGCTTCCCGGAGCGATCCGAAGGCGACGAGGGTGGCGAAGTTCTCGTGCTGGCGCAGGTCGGCGGCGAAGACGCGCAGCTCGCCGGTCGCCGGGCGGGTGCGCGCGGGCTCGGGAGGGCGTGCGGCGAGGATCATGGCGCGCGACCAGAGATCGGCCCAGCGAGCGAGGGGGATGTTCGGCGTGCCCCGCGCCGGGAAGACGGTGAGCAGTTCGTTGAGGAAACCGCCGAGGAGCGCGGCGTGGCGGGCGAGGTGCGGCTCGGACTCGAGCTGCTCGAGCGTTGCCTGGAACGGCAGGATCGCGCTCACTTCGAGGTTGGTGAAGCCGGCGAGGGCCAGCTCCATCAGCCAGTGGCGTACGCTCTCCAGCCAGACCTCGATCTTGGGCGCCGGTGCCTGCGCGGTGCCTGCCGGGATCTCTTCGGGCCTGGCGACGGGGCGACCGAGCGCGCTGCCCGCCTGCGCGGCGAGGGCGTCGTGCTGAGCGCCTTGCAGGGCGGCGCGGGCTGCGGCGAGCACGAGGAAATGGCGGTCGACGAACTCGCTGCGGCCGATGCCTTCGAGCGCCTCGGTGAGCGCGCCGGCGAGCGGGGTGCCGGTGAAGGCGCGGCCGAGAGAGGCGAGCGCGTCGAGGTGCTCTCCGTGCAGGCGCGCGAAGCCGCCGGAGAAGGACTGGTCGAGGCTGTCGAGGAGGGCCTCGGTGTCGAGGACGGCGGCCGGCGGGGTGGCGAGGTCGGCGAGGGGCATGGCGCTATCGGACGAACCAGTTCATTTCGGGGATGGGCGCGGTCGTCGAGGGGAGGCTCACGTGGTGCAGGTACGTGAGGAAGCGGCTGAAGACCATGCCGGCCTCCTCCCGCTGCGGGCCTCCTTTGATGAAGCGGAGCAGGTCTCCAGGGCCCTTCGCGCTCGCGGGATCGGCGCCCAGGCCGAGGTACGCGATGACGCGGGGGGCACCGAACTGGAGCACGGCCTCCCCCATGAGCGCCTGGAGGTGCTTGCAGGGTGAGCTGCGCAGGCCGCCACAGGGGCGGTTGTTGTTGGTGCTGCAGTTGAAGTTGCCGCTGCTCCCGTCGAAGAAGGAGACGTAGACGCGCTCGATGTCCGAGCCGCTGGAGACGACGCCCTGCAGTCGACCTGCGTACAGCTCGACGAACGGGACCTTCTCGACCTTGCGGGGACGGGCGAGGGACGGCGGCTTGATCACACTCCTGCGCAACGCGGCGGCAGCAGTCATGGACGGCGACGCTATCGTGCAGAACGGAAGACATCAATGGCTCTGCGGATTCGAACGAGCGGAAAATGCGCCGCAACTCGGCTGGAATCTTCCTCCTTGCAACGCGGCGTGGTTCGGGCTCAATCAGCGTCGGTGAGGTGGATGGCAAACGCTCGGTGGCCGTGGGTCGGGGGTCTCGTGCTGGTGACGGCCGCGTGCGGGGGTGGTGATGGCGCGGTAGCTCCAGGGACGGTGCCTTCGCCCTCCGCAATGGCGTCGGGAGCGCCGCCCGGGCAGCGGCTCGCCGACCAGCTCACGCCGCCTCCACCCGAGAACCATCTGGTGGATCTGATCGCGGCCGGAGGGCACCACACCTGTGCGCGGCTCGTGGAGGGATCGGTGTGGTGCTGGGGCCGGAACGATCATGGGCAGCTCGGTTGGGGGGCGCCGACGTTGAACATGCCCACGCGCACGCTGCCGACGCTGGTGCGGGGTCTCACGGGGGTGGAGGAGCTGTCGCTCGGTCAGCAGCACGCCTGCGCACGGTCGAAGGACGGCACCGTGCGCTGCTGGGGGAGCAACGAAAACGGGCAGCTCGGTGACGGAACGGCGGAGGATCGCTACGAGCCGGTCCAGGTGAAGGGGGTGGTGGATGCCATCGCCCTGGGGGCGGGGTCGACGGCCACGTGCGCGGTGCTGACGGGCGGGTCGGTGATCTGCTGGGGTGGGCTTCCAGGGCAGAACGCGGTGCCTCCGGCGGCACCCGTTGCGCAGAGCCGCACGGCCATGCCGGTGAGCGGGCTGTCGGACATCGTCGCGGTCACGGTGGGGCGGGCGCACGCTTGCGCGCTCGGCAGCGACGGCAAGGTGTCCTGCTGGGGCGACAACGCGGCAGGGCAGCTCGGGGATGGCTCCGTGGAGTCTCAGGCGAAGCCGGTCGCGGTGAAGAAGCTCGCGGGCGTCGCTCGCGTCGACGCCGGGACGACGTCGACCTGTGCGCTTCTGCGTGATGCGCGCGTGAGGTGCTGGGGGCGGCTGGCGGAGCAGGAGTTCGGTCCCGTCCCGAAGCCGCTGCCCGGAGGGAGCAGCGTGGCGGAGATCGCGGGGAGCTGCGCGCGCGGGACCGAGGGCGCGGTGAGCTGCCGTCGAGGTGACGGGATCGAGGTGGTCGAGGAAGGTGGCGCTGCCCGCATCGCGGCGGGTGAGGGGCACGCTTGCCTGCTCACGGGTGAGGGAGAGGTGCGGTGCTGGGGGTCGAACGCTTCCGGTCAGCTCGGGGACGGGAGCAAGCTGGTGAGGACGTTGCCGACGGCGCTGCGCTGGTAGGCGACGTCGCCCTCTCGGGGGCGTCGCCCAGGCGTTGCGGGCCGCGGTGGCGCTCAGGCGCGTGGAGGGGAGAGTCTCGTCCGGTCGCGCGAAATCGCCTGGGCGATGCCTTGCTCCAGGCTCCGGGTGGTGCGGATGCCGCTGAGATCGACGCCGACCGACACCAGGGCCTGCGCCACTTGAGGGCCGATGCCCGTGAGGATCAGCTCCGCGCCGAGCAGGGACACGGCCCGGGCCACCCGCGCCATCGCTTCGGCAGCGCTCTCGTCGATGCTGGGGACGCCGGTGACGTCGAGCAGGACGATGGCAGCGCCACGGGCCTGGATGCCGGTGAGGATCGTCTCCAGGAGCTGCGCCGACCGCTCGGGGCCGATCTCGCCGATGAGTGGCACGGCGACCACGTTCCGCGCGATGGGGACGAGCGGGGTGGAGATGGCGCGCAGGGCGGCCTGTTGCGACTCGATGATCTGCCGCTTGAGGGCGAGGCGGTGCTCGGTCTCCGCCTTCAGCTCCTCGGTGCGCTCCCGCACGCGCTCTTCGAGCTCGGCGTTGAGCAGGCGCAGCTCTTCCTTGTCGTGCCGGTGCGCGGTCATGTCCCGGACCACGACGATGACGTCCTCCTGTTCGAGCGGGATGAGCCGCGCCTCGTACCAGGCGTCGCTGCCGTCTTTCCTCGGGAGCGCGTACTCGAGCTTCCGCATCTCTCGTGAGGTGCCGACGTCGTGGAGGACCTCGGTGATGGCGCCGTTCAGAGGCTCGGGGAGGACCTCTTGCATGCGCTTGCCGAGGAACTCCTCGGGGGGCACGTAGAAGTCGGTGGCGTACCGCGAGATGCTGCGCACGATCGTCCCGTCGGAGCGCAGCTGGAAGAACAGATCCGGCACGGCGTGCAGGATGCCTTCCAGGGTGGCCGCGAGGTGGGTGTGCTCCTCCTGGGCCTTGCGCGCGTCGACGAACTCGCGCTCGAGTTCCGCGACCCGCGTGCGCAGTTCCTGGTTCTCCGCGCGGAGCGCGTCGAGTTCAACCGTGTCCATGAGCCCCCCTTAAGCCGTCGTGACCTTCGCAATGCCTCTCTGCACGCAGCCGCGCTGCGTGGCCCGACCGAGGAGGACGCCAGTGAGGGTCCCCCGGCTCAACTATCGTCATGGGCGGAAGGGTACATACCTCGCCGACCGCGTCACCTGGCTTGTCGCGCGCGTCATCGAGGTCGACGCGGCGAGCTTGTTCCCTGAACAGAGGCGCGTCCCCTGAACACGACGGCGAGGGCTGCCACGAGGCCGCCCAGGAGCACGACGCCATGCCCACCCGGCATCCCTGGCGCGGCCGCGCAGCCGAGCCGGGAGCGCCACCCGGTGGTCTCGGCTCCAGGGACGCACCGAGGGGTCGTCTCGCAGGTGGCGGGGCGTGCGCAGCTCCCATCGGCCTCGCAGGGGCCGCGGGCGATCTGGCGGAGCTGCTCCCCGGCGCCGGCCTTCAGAGGATGGTAGCGCTCCGTCTCGATGCAGAGGGCGACCCGGCGGCAGCTCTGGCCTTTCGTGCACCCCTGATCGGGATCGCAGGTGGTGGGTTCGCAGTGGGTGCCCGTGTGGTCTTGCCGAGCCACGGAGCCTTCAGGGCACTCCGGTCGGAGGGGAGGCAGCACGTCGGCCTCCGCGCCTGAGGGCGCGAGCCAGACGCCGAGCCCGAGGGCGAGCGCGAGCGCCCCACGGCTGCCGAGAGGGCTGCGCCTCGTCGAAACGACGTGGAGGAGGGGGGACGAGGAGGCGATGTGCACGCGCCAGAACCTCAGGGCGAGGTTGCGCCGCACGTTGCCGCAGCGCGTCGGTTGTCCACCACCACGGCTTGCGGGGTAGCGGCGGGATCGATCTCGCCCTGCCACACCACACGCGGGCCTCCGGGCGCGTCGACGACGTCGCGCACCACGCGGACCGAGACCGGGCTGCTCGGTGCAGCCAGCACGCCGACGGCCGCGTCGAACGCGCACTCGGTCTCGCAGCGACCCACTCCCGGCTCGGGTTCGTCGCGGAGCGTGATCTCCACGGAGCCTCCGATGGGGCCGCCGAGGCGCTCGGCCTTCAAGGTGCGGCGCCCGCAGCAGTTCAACATCGCCCGGGCATCGGCCACCCGCAGCAGGTCGAAGGCTGCGTCGTAGCGGAGCCGCAGCACCTCCGCGGCGCAATAATCCACCTCGTCGATGCTGGCCAATCGCACCTCGGACTCGGTGAACCCACCGCGCTCGCTGAGGATCTCTTCTTGAACGGCGCCCATCTCGGCGCAGCTCGGCAGGCACACCGCGGCCGAGAGCAGGGCGGCCACCTTGGCCGTCAGGCTCGTTGTTTTCATGAGTGACTGGGCTCCCGCGCACACCGGACCAGCCGCCGGTCGGTGTGCGCATCGTGCAGTGAATCGTGCGCGAAGAGCGTACGGCGCGCTGCGTGACGAGGGCAAAGAAGCGGCATTTGCTCTCAGCGAGCTGTTCCCTTCGCCGCGGAGCCGTCTAGGATGTGGAGCAGCGCTGGCATCTCGTCTACCCGCGCGACGAGATCGTGGAGCGTCCTAGGAGGTGGGTGTGGACAACCTGGGCGAGGTTCATCGGGGCGACGTCGCGCGCGAAGGGATCGACTGCGCCTGGCAATCTCTGGGGGTTCACGTCTTCCGCGTCGAGCGTCCCAATTTTTTGTTTCTCCGCAACAACGGCGATCTCCAGATCGAAGAACTGGAGCACCTCTGTTCCCTCTGCGAGCAGCTCGCGGTCACGGCAGGTCCCGTGCTCTGCCTGGTCGACATCGCGCGCCTGGACAAGCTCCCGATGACCACGCGGAAGGGCGCCGTTCGTCGGCCTCGGCACCACTACCTACGGGCCGTCGGCATTTTCGGTGGGAACACCGTCCAGCGGGCCGTGGTGACCATGGCCACCACCGTGGCGCGCCTGTACCGCGGTGAGGCCGAGAGCATCCCCGCCCGGATCTTCGCTACCGAGGGGGCTGCGCGCATGTGGCTCGACAGCTTGCCACCTCGACCTCGAGGCTGACGCCCCTCCGCCACGGCACCGACCTGGACCGCGCGTCGTGCGTGAAGGCGTTCAGCGTCGATTTCGGTGAGGTCTGAGGTCGAAGAGCATCGCATCCAGCGAATACCGCCCTGGGCCACTGATGGCGATTGCGAGGAACAGCAGCGACAAGAGCAGGGGGTACTCGAACGCCGCGCCCTTCCCCAGGCCGATGAACCGCGCATCCCCGAGGTGAGAAGTCGACCAGGCGACCACCATGGTGATGCACGCCGTCACCGCTGCGGGCCGGGTGAGCAGGCCGAGGGCCACCAGCGCTCCTCCCACCAGCTCGGCCAGCGTCGCGCACCATGCGAGCGTGAGCGGCGCAGGGAGGCCCTTGGCGGCGAGCCCGCGAGCGAGGCTCTGTGCGGCGTCGAGCGCCTTGTAAATGCCGTGCGGCATCAGCACGAGGCCTGCGGCGACACGGACGATCAGCAGCCCGAGCGAGCCCGTGCGCGCTGGATCGGGGTAGAAGAGCGCGCGGATCCCGCCTGTCCGTGGCGGTGACGCGAGGGGCCGCTCGGCGAAGGGATCCTGCAAGAGCGGCTCGGAGGGACGCAGCCCGCGGGTGCCTGATGCGCCTGACTCGGAATGGCGCGATGGGCTGGGTTCCCGCACGTGCGGATCGGAGTGGCGCGATGGGCTGGGCTCTCGCACGCGCGGATCGGCGTGGCGTGACGCGCTGGGGAGCGTCTTCTCCACAGCGTTCGCAGGGAGCCGAGGTGGCGCTGGGGTCGCGCCATGGCCGCCTGCGGAGCCCCTGTCGACGTAATCCAGGGGCACGCTGCTCTCTCTCGGGACGGTGGCCGTCGTCGCGTGAGCCCGGATCGACTGTCCGAACACGCGTCTGTACGCCCTCGCGAACTGTCGCGGGTTCGCGGCTTTGAATCTTCCGGCTTCGAGGATCTGGGTGATGCGCCCGTGAGCGTCTCCGCTGTGGAGTCCCTGGTGGTCGCGGTTCACGCCCAGCCAGGAGCCATCGGGGAAGACCACGCGGAGCGGGAAGCCGCTCCCTTCATGACGCTCGAACCGGACGCGATGCATGGACCGCAGACCTCCGCCGGGCAGCCTGCGCGGCTCCTCCCTGGGAAGCAAGCGTTCTCACGGGTGCTCGCGCTGGTCGGAGGTTACGTCGTTTCATGACACCATGCTCGAAGCATGACGAGGACCCAAGTCGTCGATCGGTTGCTCGGGGTGCTCAACGGGGTCGTGGGGGACCACCTGGCGCGAACCGGCAACGGGCTCGCGATCCCCATGCAGATCATTCGCGGTGGCTCGCCCCTGCCGCTCGAACTCCTCCAGCTCGAGGCGATCGTCCCCGCACCCACGTCACGGGTCGTCGTGCTCGTCCATGGCCTGACGGATACGGAGGCTTGCTGGGACATGCCCGGTGGCGAGAGCTACGGCTCCTTCCTCGCGAGGGACCTCGGCTACACGCCCTTCACCCTCCGTTACAACACCGGCCGGCACATCTCCGAGAACGGTGAGGCGCTCGATTCGCTGCTGGAGCAGCTCGTCGCTGCCTATCCGGCGCCGCTCGACGAGCTGACCCTCCTCGGACACAGCATGGGCGGGCTCGTCCTCCGGAGTGCCACCCACGCTGCCAGCGTGCGCGGCGGGAGCCGCTGGTTGCCCCTCGCGCGCCGCGCCATCTACCTCGGATCGCCTCATCTCGGCGCCCCGCTCGAACGAGCAGGAAACGCGCTCGCCTGGGCGCTTCGCAAGGTCCCCGATCCAGTCTCGGTCTTGCTCGGAGATCTCGTGAACCTGCGCAGCAGCGGGGTGAAGGACCTGCGCTACGGCTACCTGCGCCAGGAAGACTGGGAAGGCGCCGACCCCGACGCACTGCTGACCAACGGACGACATCCGGTGCCACTTTTGCCGCACATGCGCCATCACCTCGTCGCCGGGACGCTCTCGGACGACCCGCGCATGCAGCTCCTGTTCGGCGACGCCCTGGTGCCGGTCCCCAGCGCGACGGGGCGGGCCCGGACGGCGGATCGCTGTCAGCCGCTGCCGCAAGAGCACGTGCGCGTCATGCCGGGCATGGGGCACCTGCGGTTGACCCGTGATCTCGAGGTGTACGCGCAGATCCGCGCGTGGTGCGAGAGGGAGGCAGGATGGAACGGTGGAGGGGGCTGAAGTCCCTGGTGCAAGATGCCGTCGAGCACGGGTCGCGGCGGGTGGAGCGCGTGCAGAAAGAGCTGGCTCGCCGCCCCTTCGCGGTGCTGGAGCAGATCCCGGCCATCGCCGTGCCCGTGAAGGGCATCCACGAGGTGCATGATCTCGTCGTCTCCAGCACCCACGATGTCATCCGCCTGGTGAACCGCGTGGTGGGCGACTCGCTCGACGTGGTGATGGAGACGGTCGAGAGGCAACGACACGACGAGCCGCCCAAGCGCCACGGGATGGAGTAAGAGAGACGCCGTGCGCAAGATCGTCATCCCCAGCGCTGGCAGCTACGACGTCCTCCGTCTCGAAGAGCACCCCGATCCGACGCCTGGTCCTGGCGAGGTCCAGATCGCCGTCGAAGCTGCGGGCGTGAACTACGCAGACTGCGTCGTCCGCATGGGTCTCTACGAGTCGGCGAAGAAGTACGTCGGCTGGCCCATCACCCCGGGCTTCGAGGTCGCTGGCACGGTCGCCGCGGTGGGCGAGGGCGTGAAGGATCTCAAGGCGGGCGCCCGCGTCCTCGCCGTCACGCGCTTCGGGGGGTACGCGAGCCAGGTCGTCGTTCCCCGGCACCAGGTCTTCGCGCGGCCTTCTCGCCTCAAGGTCGAGGAGGCAGCCGCCTTCCCCGCCGTCCACCTCACCGCGTGGTACGCGCTCCACGAGCTGGTCCGCCTTCGGCCGGGGATGAAGATCCTCATCCACTCCGCTGCGGGGGGTGTGGGGAGCGCGCTCATCCAGATCGCCCGCCTCGCGGGTTGCTTCGTGGTCGGTGTCGTCGGCGCCAGCCACAAGGTGGAAGCGGCACGGCAGCTCGGCGCCGACGTGGTGATCGACAAGCGCAGCGAGCCGCTCTGGGAGACGGCCGCACGCCACGCGCCGGATGGCTACGACATCGTCCTCGACGCGAACGGCGCCGAGACGCTCCGGCACAGCTACAAGCACCTCGGGCCGGGCGGCAGGCTGATCGTCTACGGCTTCCACACCATGATGCCGCGCCGCGGGGGTCGACCCGACTACGTGAAGCTCGCGGTCGATTTCGTGCGCACGCCCCGTTTCAGTCCTCTCGACCTGTGCAACGACAACAAGAGCGTGCTCGCCTTCAACCTGTCGTACCTGTTCCCGCGCGCCGATCTCCTGAAAGAGGCGATGGATCAGCTCCTCGGCTGGGTCGAAGAAGGAAAGCTCACGACGCCGCCTTTGAAGACCTACCCGCTGGCGCAGGTTGCTGACGCGCACCGCGCCATCGAGTCGGGGACGACGGTCGGGAAGCTCGTGCTGACCGTTTGACGCCGAAGGGGCTTTCCTCGATGGTGCCCCACGGTCCACGGCGGGGTGATGAGCAGCGGCATGCCTCCTGCCTGTGGTCAGCAGAGAGTCGACCCATGACCCTGACGCCTCCTCGCCCCGCTTTCTCTCTCCGTTCTCGTTGCCTCGGTCTCTCTTCCCTGGGCGTTTTCCTGGCTGCTGCGCTGCTTGCACAGCCTGGATGCGGCGGAGACGACGACGGGGCCGCGGCGACGACGAGCACCACGACGAGCACCACGACCAGCGCGAGCGGTGACGGGGGGCATGGGCAAGGTGGGCTCGGAGGGGTCAACCAGGGCGGCGAAGGGGGTCAAGGGGGACACGGCGGCGTCGGCGGCAGCGGTGGGATCGGCGGAGACGGTGGACAGGGGGGGCAGGGCGGCGCCGGTGGAAGCGTCCAGGTCCAGATCCTCGCGTTCAACGATCTGCACGGTCACATGGAACCCCCCGCGGGCAGCAACGGCAGGATCACCCGACCCGACGGGACCAACGTCAACGCGGGCGGCGTGGCCTTCCTCGCGACGCACCTCGACGCGCTCCGGGCCCAGAACCCGAACACCGTGGTGGTGTCCGCTGGCGATCTGATCGGCGGTTCGCCACTCCTCTCGGCACTCTTCCATGACGAGCCGACGATCGAGGCGATGAACCTGGTCGGCCTGGATTTCAACGGTGTCGGCAACCACGAGTTCGACAAGGGCGCCCTGGAGCTCATGCGCATGCAGGCGGGGGGCTGCCATCCCGTCCATGGCTGCGCCGACGGGACGCCCTTCGCAGGCGCGACCTTCCAGTTCCTCTCGGCGAACGTCTTCACCGACGTGCCCATGAGCGAGACCTTGTTCCCGCCGTATGCCATCCGCGACTTCGAGGGGGTCAAGGTGGCCTTCATCGGGATGACCCTCGAGGACACCCCGAGCATCGTCTCGCCGCTCGGCATCGAGGGGCTCACCTTCACGAACGAGGCCGCGACGGTGAATGCACTGGTGCCCGTACTGCAAGCCCAGGGCGTCGAGACGATCGTGGTTCTCCTCCACGAGGGCGGTCAGCCCACCGGTTCGTTCAACAACTGCCCTGGCATCTCCGGCCCCATCGTGCAGATCGCCGAGGCGATGTCTCCGGCGGTGGACGTCATCGTCTCCGGTCACACGCATCACGCCTACAACTGCATCATCGGCGGGAAGATCGTGACCAGCGCTGCCTCCTTCGGGCGCCTGATCACCGACATCGATCTGACCATCGACCGCGCCACCGGCGATGTGATCGCCGCGCACGCGGAGAACGTCATCGTCACCCGTGATCAGGCCGACGTGGTCCTCGACGACTTCGTGAGCGGCTACCAGGAGCTGGTCACGCCCGTTGCCAGCCGGCAGGTGGGAATGATCACCGCCAACCTGACGAGGAATGCCGACTCGGCCGGTCAGACGACGATGGGGTTCGTGGTCGCCGACGCGATGCTGGCGGTGACGCAGGATCCCATGGCCGGTGGCGCCCAGGTGGCCTTCATGAACCCGGGCGGCGTGCGAGCGAACCTGTCGTTCGCTGCGGCTCCGGGGGAACAGACGAACGGGATCGTGACCTTCGGCGAGCTGTTCTTGGTGCAGCCGTTCGGAAACAACCTGGTGGTGGTGACGCTCACGGGCGCGCAGCTCAAGGACCTGCTCGAGCAGCAGTTCATCCACGAGAATGGCTCGCTCGCGCTCAACATCCTGCACCCGTCGCAGGGGTTCTCGTACACGTACAGCATCGGCGCGCCGGAAGGCACTCACGTGAACGCGGCGTCGATGCAGCTCGACGGGGTGCCGATCGTCCCGGCGCAGCCCTACCGGGTGGTCGTGAACAGCTACAACGGGAGCGGGGGAGATGGCTTGACCGTGCTGACGCTGGGTACGGATCGGGTCGGCGGCGTGCTCGACATCGACGCCGTGGAGGCATACTTCGCGTCGCACTCGCCGGTGTCGCCGCCGGCGCTGAACCGGGTGACGCGCGTCCCCTGACGCCAGAGTGGCGGGGCGCCCTCCGCGGGTGTAGAGCGGCGAGCGGTCCCGATGAAGCTCAGCGTCAACGTCAACAAGCTCGCCCTCATCCGCAACTCCCGGGGAGGCAACGCCCCCGATGTGCTCGATTTCGCTCGGCGCATCGTGGGGTGGGGTGCGCACGGCATCACCGTGCATCCGCGCGCCGATCAGCGCCACATCACGCCCGACGATGCGCGGGCGGTGGCGGCGCAGATCACGACGGTGGAGACGAACTTCGAGGGCGATCTGCGGGAAGAGTTCCTCGACCTCGTGATGACCTGCAGGCCGACGCAGTGCACGCTGGTGCCGGTGACGCCCGGAGAGATCACGTCACACCGCGGATGGGACGTGGGGCGCTGGGGTTTCCTGCTGGAGCCCGTGCTGCGGAAGCTGAAGGAGATCGGGGTGCGTTCGAGCCTGTTCGTGGAGGCCGATCCGAAGGTGATGCCTCAGGCCGCGGCCATCGGCGCAGACCGGGTGGAGATCTACACGGGGCCGTACGCGCAGGCGTTCGACGCGGGGGACTACCGCGTCGAGCTGGACCGGATCGTGGCGACGGTGAAGGCAGCGCAAGCGGTCGGTGTGGGGGTGAACGCGGGGCACGATCTGACGGTGGAGAACCTGGGACCGCTGGTGCAGGAGGCGCCCGAGATCCTGGAGGTGTCGATCGGACACCACCTGACGGTGCACGCGCTGGAGGTGGGGATGGAGCGGTCGGTGAAGGACTACTTGCAGGCGGTCGCTCCTGCGAAGAAGCCCTGAGAGGAAGACGCTCGTGCGAGGGGGGCGCCGCGGTGCGGGAGGTCGCGCTGACGGCGCCGCTCAGGGATCGAGGATCTTGCCAGGGTTGAGGAGGTTCTGCGGGTCGAGTGCGCGCTTGAGGGTGCGCATGAGCGTCAGCTCGCCGGGGCCTCGGGTGTAAGTGAGGTAGTCCTTCTTGAGCAGGCCGATGCCGTGCTCGGCGGAGATGCTGCCGTGGTGGGCCTTCACCAGCGCGAAGATGTCGTGATCGGCCTCGTGGGTGCGCTGGAGGAACTGCTCGCGGGTCAGGTCGTCGGGCTTCATCACGTTGATGTGGAGGTTGCCATCGCCGATGTGGCCGAAGAGGCAGATCTCCCAGCCGGGGTAGCGGCGCGCGAAGAGGTCGTCGAGGGCGGCGCAGAAGCCGGAGAGCTCGGCGATGGGGAGAGCGACGTCGTTCTTGTGGGGGAGGCCAGTGGCCGAGAGGCTCTCGCTGATGCCTTCGCGCAAGGTCCATAGCTCGGCGGCCTGCGAGGAGTGCTGGGCGAGGGTGCCGTCGGTGACCAGCTCGCGCTCGAAGAGGGAGGCGACCCACGCTTCGAGGGCGTCGCGGTGGGCGTTCTCGACCTCGAGGAGGACATAGTAGTCCGAGGGCGCGGAGAGGGGGTTGCGGACGTTGCGGTGGCGCCTCACGCGATCGAGGCAGCGCTCGGTGAAGAACTCGTAGGCGGTGATGGTGAACGGCCCGCGGCCCGGTTCGAGGCCGGCACCCGGGGCGATGGCCCCGCCCATGCGGGCTTCACGGAAGAGGGAGAGGACGCCGGCGAGGTCAGGGACGGCGAAGAGGAGGACGTCGAGGTGGCCGGGGAGGCGGGTGAGCTTGAGCGTGGCCTCGGTGATGATGCCGAGGGTGCCTTCGCTGCCGATGAAGAGCTGGCGGAGGTCGAGGCCGGTGTTGTTCTTCTCGAGGGCGCCACCGAGTTCGAGGACCTCGCCGCTGGCGAGGACGACCTGGAGGCCGAGGACCCACTGGCGGGTGAGGCCGTAGCGGATGACCTTCACGCCGCCGGCGTTCGTGGCGATGTTGCCGCCGACCTGGCTGGAGCCCTTGGAGGCGAAGTCGACGGGCCAGGTGAGGCCGTGCGTGGCGCAGTGCTGGTGGACGGCCTCCGTGACGGCGCCGGCCTGGACGCGGACGGTGCCGCCGAGGAGGTCCACGGGGCCGAGGTGGCGCATGCGGTCGAGGGAGACGACCAGCTCGCCATGGGCTGCGACGGCGCCGCCAGCGAGGCCCGTGCGCCCGCCCGAGGGGACGACGGGGACGCCATGCGCGCTGCACAGGCGCAGGAGGCGCGAGACCTCGTCGGTGGTGCGGGGGAGGGCGATGGCGCCCGGGTGAGGGGCGTGGACCTTGGTCCAGTCGCGTCCGTAGGTGGCGAGATCCCCGGGGTCGAGGGAGAGGAAGTCGGGAGGGAAATCCGCCTGGATCGCGGAGAGAAAGGCTTCGGGGAGGGCCGCCATGCCGCCTCGGTACCGTGGGGGGCGAGGCGGGGCAAGCTGCGGGGGCTCGGGGGCTAGTAGAGCACCCGGGTGCGGATGTTGGTCTTCAGCGCGGCGATGCGGCGGCTGACCTCCATGGAGACGTTCTTCTCCATGTCGATGATCAGGTAGCCGATGTTGTTGTCGGTCGCGAGGACCTGGCTGTTGATGTTGGCGTCGAGGTCCGAGACGATCTGGTTCACGTCGCGGAGCACGCCGGGGACGTTGCGGTGCACGTTGAGCAGGCGGTGCGTACCGCGGCGCGGGGGCAGGTCGACGCGCGGGAAGTTGACGGCGCCGGTGGTGGCGCCACTGGTCTCGAAGTGCGCCAGGCTGTGGGAGACCTCGTGGCCGATGGCTTCCTGCGCTTCCTCGGTGGAGCCGCCGATGTGCGGGGTGAGGATGACGTTGGGCAGGTTCTGCAGCTCGGTCTCGAACGCGGCGCCGTTGGCCTCGGGCTCCTCGGGGTAGACGTCGATGGCGGCGCCGCCGACGTGTTCGGATTTCAGTGCCTCGGCGAGGGCGTGGATGTCGACCACGGTGCCTCGGCTGGCGTTGAGGAGGCAGGCGCCCTTCTTCATGTGGGCGATGGCGTCGGCGTTGATCAGGTTGCGCGTCTCGGGGGTCTCGGGGACGTGCAGTGAGACGAAGTCGGCCTGCTCCAGGAGCCCGTTCAGGGTGGGGAGGGCGCGGTTGTTGCCCATGGGGAGCTTGGCCATGATGTCGTAGTAGAGGACGCGCATTCCCAGGGCCTCGGCGATGACGCCGAGCTGCTGCCCGATGTGGCCATACCCCACGACGCCCAGGGTCTTGCCGCGGACCTCGTGGCAGTGGGTCGCGGTCTTCTTCCACATGCCGCAGTGGACCTCGCGCGAGCGGTCGCCGATCTGGCGGGCGAGGAGGATGATCTCGGCGATCATCAGCTCGGCGACGCTGCGGGTGTTGCTGAAGGGGGCGTTGAAGACGGGGACGCCGCTGTGGTTGGCGGCGACGAGATCGACCTGGTTCGTGCCGATGCAGAAGCAGCCGACGGCGCGGAGGCTCGGCGCGTTCTCGAGGACGCGGGCGGTGACGCGGGTCTTGCTGCGGATGCCGAGCAGGTGGACGCCGGCGAGGGCCTTGATGAGGTCGTCCTCGCCGAGCCCGCCGCTGCGGGTTTCCACCTGGAAACCTTCGTCGGTGAAGCGCTTGAGGGCGCTCTTGTGGATGCCTTCCAGAAGAAGCACCTTGGCGGGCTCCTGGACGGGAAGGGATTGCGGGGCGGCGCTCGGATTCTCGTCGGTGCTCATGATGTTGAAGGGGCGCTTCTTAGCGCATCTCGGCCCGGCTGTGCGGACCGAGGACGGCGAGGTCGTGCCGGACGGCGAGCCGGTGACGTCGAACGGCATCCTCGGGTGGTCTCGACGCCCTCTCGCCCTCGCGGGGCTCGTTCGTGGGGTCCACAAGGGGCTGGCTGGCTGGACTGTGCGGGACGGGCATCTCCGTCGTTGAGAATTCTCTTCATGAGGTCTCAAGAACCTCACGGGGCAGCTCACTAGGGTGCCCCCATGGCTCCCTGGATCGCCGCTCCTCTCACCTGGGTCGCGGTCGCGCTCGCGGGTGCGGTCCCCTCGACGCAGCCGGTGTCGTTCGACCAGGCGATCGGCTTCGCCGCGGAAGCGCCGGACGTGCAAGGGGCGCAGCGGGCAGTGGGAGCGCAGCGTGCGCTGGCAGGCTCCATCTCGTCGCTGGACGCGAACCCTCAGATCTTGCTGCAGCCCGGGATGCGCGTGGCGCCCTGGGAAAACCGTGGGTTCGAGCTGCAAGCGAGCTTGATGCAGTCGTGGAATCTGGCGGGACTTTCCGGGGCGCGGCGAGACGCGGCGCGGGCGGAGGGACGGGCGCTCGAAGCGCAGGCGCGGGCAAAGGCGCTGTCCCAGCGGCTCTCGGCGGCGCGAGCGTGGATCGACCTGTGGGGGGCGCAGGCGCTCCTGGAGGTCGGGCGCCGTGAGGTGACCACGGCGGGAGAGCTACTGAAGCTCGTGGAGCGTGCCGCGGCCGCCGAGGCGTCGACGCGGGCGGACGTCGCCGACGCGCGCGCGTACCTGGCCGAAGCGCGGCTCTCGGTGATCGCAGCAGAGGGGGAGGTGGTGGAGCGGGGGCTGCTGCTCGGGCGCGAGATGGCGGCGGGAGGCGGCGAAGGGCTCCTGGCCGCGGGGGACCTTCCAGCGCCGACACTGCCGGCGCCCGGGAGCTGGGTGGGGTTGATCCAGCGCGCCGGGAGGCTCCACACGGTGGAGGCGCGCGCGCTCGAAGCGCGGGCGGAGAAGGCGCGGCTGGTGGAGGCGCGCGCCGCCCGCGGGACACAGCTCTCCCTGGGGGTGCAGGTGCAGCGGGATCAGCCAGGGGGGCTGGTGCTTTTCGGGCTGGCGGGGGTGACCCTGCCGGCGTTCGATCGCGGCGAACGGGAACGGAGCGCCGTCGCGGCGCGGGTCGCCACGGCCGAGGGGGAGGCGGCGCGAGCGGTGCTGGACGCGCGGGCGGAGATGCGGATGGCGCTGCACGAGGTGGAGCACACCGGGGATGTGCTCGCTGCCATCCGGGACGACCTGCTGCCCGCCGTGGAGGATGGCGTGGCGGCGAGGGACAAGCTGTACCGGGCGGAGAACGCGACGCTGCCCGAGCTGCTCCTGGTGAAGCGACAGGCGCTGGCGACACGCGGTCGGCTGATCCGGGCGCAGGCGCAGGCGTCGTGGGCGCGGGTGAAGGCGTGGCTGTTGGTGGCGGCGCTGGAAGAGAGCGCGGAGGCCGCGCAGCGGCGTGGCGCGCCGGGAGCTGCACGATGAGCAGGGGCAGGAACTGGATGAGGCGCGACCGGGGTCGCTGGAGGGGACAGCGCGTGGGCGTGAGCGGGCTCCTTCTGGCGCTTGCGGGGTGCGGGCTGGTGATCGCCGGGTGCGGGCAAGGCACGGCGACGGCGACCCCTGCGGCCGAGGGGAAGGGCGCCGAGGCCGCGGCTCCGGCCGCAGGGGGTGAAGGGCTCTCACGGGCGAGTGCGCCGACGCCATGGGTGAAGGCGCGGGCCGCTGGAGAGCAAGCGCTGCTCGAAGCCCCCGCCGTGGTGCTGGCTCCCCCCGAGGCAGCAGGTGCGGTGTCGGCGCCGTTCGCCGCGCGGGTGATGCGCATCCACGTGCAGCCGGGGCAGGAGATCGCGCAAGGGGCGCCTGTGATCGACGTGCTGATGCCGGAGCTGATCGGCGCGTCGGGCGCGTATGCAGCGGCAGGGACGCGGCTTGCAGCCTACCGGCGCCGGAAGGCGCAGCTCGATGGGCTGCGCGCGGACGGGCTGGCGAAGCTGTCGGAGATCGGCGAGGTGGAAGCACAGATCGCCGACGCGGAGGCCAGCCAGCAGATCGCGGCGGCGACCTTGCGGAGCGCGGGCATGGGGCCGGGGTCGGCAGGGCAGGTGCTGGCGTCGGGAGGGAAGGTGACGCTGCGCAGCCCGGTGTCCGGGGTGGTGACCGAGCTGCGCGCCACCCTCGGAGAGATGCGAGACCCTTCCGGCGAGCCCCTCGCGCGGGTGGTGGGCGCTGGCGCGGCGCGGGTGGAAGCGCGGGTCGCGACGAGGCCGCCCGAGGGCGCGCGCTACGACCTGGTGATCGGGGCGGCATCGCCGGTCCCGCTGAAGAAGGTGGCGCAGGCACCGGCCGTCGACGCGCGGGACGGGACGCTCAAGATCTGGCTGGAAGCAGACGTCGCGCTGAACGCGCCGCACGGGGCGCTCGGCAAGGTGCGCGTGCGGGTGGCCTCGGAGAGTGGCGCGGTGGTGGTGCCCGCCGCGGCGCTGGCGCTCCAGGACGGGCACGCGATCGTGGTGGCGCGCAAGACGGGCCAGCCGCTGCCCGTCACCGTGCTGACGACGGCGGGCGCCGACGCTTTGATCCAGGGAGAGCTGACGGAGGGCGACGAGGTGGCTGCAGAGGCTGCGCGGGCCCTCGCGCAGGACGGGGAGGGCGTGCCTTGATCGAGCGGCTGGTGCGCGGAGCCATCGCCTTTCGTGGGCTCGTGCTGGCGATCACGGTGGCGCTCGCGGGTCTCGGGTTGCTCATGGCGCTGCGCCTGAAGCTCGACGCGCTACCGGACATCACGAGCAACCAGGTCGTCGTGATGACGAACGCGCCAGGCCTGACGCCGGAAGAGGTGGAGCGTCAGGTGACGCGGCCCGTGGAGCTGTCCATGGGCGGGCTCCCGGGGCTCGTGGAGCACCGGAGCATCTCGCGCTACGGGATCTCGTCGGTCACCGCGGTGTTCGAGGACGAGGTCGATCCGTACCTCGCGCGGCAGATGGTGTCCGAGCGTCTGGCCTCGGTGGCCGAGGAGCTGCCGCCTGGTGTGAGCACCCCGGAGCTGGGCCCGGTCACCGGCGGCCTGGGCGAGGTCTTCCATTTCACGCTCAGCTCACCCTCGCGCACGGCGGCAGAGCTGTACGAGATCGTTGCGCTCCGGGTGGCGCCCTTGCTGCGCTCGGTTCCTGGCGTTGTCGAGGTGAACACCTGGGGGGGCGAGCGACGCACGCTGGAGGTGGTCGCCGATCCGGCGCGCCTCGCGCAGCGAGGGATCCCCCTGGATGCGCTGCGTGCAGCGCTGGAACGCGCGACGGGCAGCGCGGCCGGGGCGAGCCTCCCAGCAGGATCGGGCCAAGCATTGCTGCGGGCGGTGGCGCGTCCACAGAACCCCTCCGAGCTCGCGCAAGCGATCGTGGCCCACACGGCGGGTGTCGGCGAAGGAGGGCAGGGAGGGAGGCCGGCCGACGTGGTGCCGGTGCGGGTGGCCGACGTGGCCGACGTGCGCGTCGGCGCCCTGCCCCGGCTCGGCGCCGCCACCGCGGATGGGCGTGGCGAGGTGGTCTACGTGATGGCGCAGATGCTCCGGGGAGACAACGCCCTGGAGGTGATGGACCGGATCCACGCGCGCCTGCCGGAGGTCCGCACGGCGCTGCCGGAAGACGTGGCGTTCCACGTCGTCTACGACCGCAGCGTCCTCGTGAAGAGCACCCTGCGCACGGTTGGCAGGACGCTACTGGAGGGCGGACTCCTCGTGGTCGCCGTGCTGTTCGCGATGCTGGGGAGCTTGCGGGCCGGGCTCCTCGTGGCGTCGGTGATCCCGCTGTCCATGATCGGCGCCGCGGCGGGCATGGTCTCGACGGGGATCGCGGGCAACCTGATGAGCCTCGGCGCGATCGACTTCGGGCTGGTGGTCGATGGCGCGGTGGTGATGGTCGAGCACATCTTCCACGCACAGCAGGAACACGCCGCACGGCAAGGGAACGCCGACGCCGCGGCGGGCGACGCGCGCAAGGGGTGGATGAGCCGGGTCTGCGGCGAGGTGGCCTCGCCGGTGTTCTACTCGGTGCTGATCATCCTGCTGGTGTACGTGCCGGTGCTGACGCTGACGGGTGTGGATGGGAAGATGTTCCGGCCGATGGCGCTGACGGTGGTCTTCGCGCTGGTGACGGCGCTGATCCTGTCGCTCACGTTCGTCCCTGCCGCGGCCAGCCTCGTGCTGAGGGCGCGGGACGTGCCGAAGCGGGAGCCACTCCTCGTCCGCCTGATCACCCGGGTCTACGAGCCCCTGCTGAGCGTGGCGTCGCGGCGGCCGGCGGTGGTGGTCGTGGGGGCCGTGGTCTTGCTCGGCGTGGGCGCGGCGCTGTTCGTGCGGGCAGGCAGCGAGCTGTCCCCGCAGCTCGACGAGGGCGACCTGGTCGTCCAGACGACGCGCGCGCCAGACATCTCGCTGGCGTCGGCGGTGCGTGACGCAGGCCGGCTGGAGGAGGCGGTGCGGCGGGTGCCGGAGGTGCTCCAGGTGGTGTCCAGGGTCGGGAGCCCGGCCGTGGCCACCGACCTGATGGGGCTGGAGCAAGCCGATGTGTTCGTGGCCGTGGCGCCGCGGGGTGCGTGGCGCGCGGGGCTGACCCGAGAAGCGCTGATCGACGAGATCCAGGCGGCGATCGACCTGGCCTCCCCGGGCGCCGATCCGGCGTTCACCCAGCCGATCCAGATGCGTTTCAACGAGCTGCTCGGGGGCGCCGTCACCGACGTGACGGTGAGCGTGTACGGGCAGGATCTCGCCGTGCTCCGGGAGATTGCGGAGGGGATCGCGGACGCGCTCGATCAGGTCCAGGGCGCCGCAGACGTGCGCATCATGGCTCCTCCTGACGTGTCGCTGGTGGAAGTGCGTCCTCGGCCGCTGGAGGCGGCGCAGGCCGGCATGGCCGTGGGCGAGATCCTCGACGCCGTGCGGGCGCTGCGCCAGGGCGTACCCGTCGGAGAGACCTGGGACGGGCCGATCCGCGTGCCCATCGTCCTGCGCCTCGCGGGGGCACCGAGCGCCTTCGAGGTGGGTCGCGTCGCGCTGCCCACGTTCACGGGCGGCGTGGCACCGCTCGATCGGGTGGCGACGGTGGAGACGCTGGCCTCCCCGAGCCTCGTGAACCACCAGAACGGTGAGCGGCGTCTGGTGATCGGGTTCAACGTGCGCGGCGCCGACCTCGGCGAGCTGATGACGCGAGCGCAGGCGGCCGTGACGAAGCTGGGCGAGCCACCCAGGGGCTACCGGCTGGTATGGGGAGGCCAGTACGAGACGCTGCGTGAAGCGACGGACCGGCTCACGGTGGTGCTGCCCGCCGTGGTCGCCCTGATCCTCGGCGCTCTCTATGCGGCATTCAGGAAGGTGCGGCCCACGCTGATCATCTTCACCAACGTACCGTTCGCCTGCGTGGGCGGCATGATCGCGCTCTCGGCCCGAGGCATGCCGGTCTCCATGTCCGCGGCCGTGGGGTTCATCGCCCTGAGCGGGGTAGCCGTGCTGAACGGCGTGGTGCTCCTGTCGCGGGTGATCGCCAACGAGCAAGAGGGCCACCCACCCGCCGAAGCCGCGCTGCTGGCGGCGCGGTCGCGGGCGAGGCCCGTGCTGATGACGGCGCTCGTCGCAGCGCTCGGCTTCATCCCGATGATGCTGAACACCGGGGTCGGCGCCGAGGTGCAACGGCCGCTCGCGACGGTGGTCGTGGGCGGGCTGGTGACGTCCACCCTGCTGACCCTGATCATCGTGCCCACCCTCTACCCCTGGCTCTCGCTCCGCCGCGCCGGGAGGCGCACCCCGGCATGATCCTGGCTGGTCGAGGCCCGGCCCAGGAGAGCGCGCTAGGATGGGCGCCGTGAAGCTGCTCGTGGTGGAGGATGAGCCGAAGATGGTGCGCCTGCTGGAGCGCGGCTTGCGCGAGGAGGGGCACCAGGTCGACGTCTGCACGAGCGGCGTGGTGGCGGTGGAGCAGGCCGAGGCGGTGGCGTACGACGTCATCTTGCTCGACTGGTCGCTGCCGGAGATGGACGGACTGGCCGTCCTGCGGCGCTGGCGGGAGCGTGACCTGCGCACGCCCGTGCTCCTGCTGACGGCGCGCGGGACGGTCGGGGAACGGGTGACCGGCCTGCGCGCGGGCGCAGACGACTACCTGGTCAAACCGTTCGACTTCGAGGAGCTGGTGGCCCGCCTGGAGGCGCTGCACCGTCGCGCGGGCGGGCACGACGTGGAGCGGCGTCTGGGGCCCCTCTTGCTCGACGCGCGCCGGCGGACGCTGTCCTGCGGACAGGAAGAGCGCACCCTCACCGGGCGGGAGTTCGCCCTGCTCTCGGAGCTGTGGGGTCACGCGGGGGATGTGCTCACCCGCAGCGAGCTGCTGAGCACGGTCTGGGGTACGGGGTTCGACGGAGCGCCCAACGTGGTCGACGTTTACGTCGGCTATCTCCGGACGAAGCTGCGGGAGCTCGCGGGTGAAGCCGTGCTCATCCAGGCGGTGCGTGGCGTCGGGTTCCGGCTGGTGATCACCGAGCCGAAGCGCGAGGGGCGACGTTGAAGGTCCGCACGCGCCTGCTCCTGTTCGGCGCCGCCCTCCCGACCGTGGCGCTCCTGGTGACGGTGCTCCTGGCGGGACAAGCCTTTCGTCTCAGCCTGCTCCACGCGCTCGACCGCGCACTGATCTCCCAGGCTGCCGTGGAGAGCGTGAGCTTGTTCGACGGCCCCGCCGGCGAGCCCCACCTCCACCTCACGGCCTCCCCGCTGGCCGTCGAGGTGCGCGCGTTCGCTCCGACGGTGGGCCTGTTCGGGCCGGGTGGCGACCTGCTGGTGACCTACGGCAAAGGCCCGGCTCCCGCGCGACCTGCCGAAGGCGAGGCGGGGGCGATGGGGGAGCTGCCGAAGCTCCAGACGCGGCCCGGCCCTGACGGCAAGCTGCTCCGCGAGCTCGCGGTCCGGGTGCGCTCCCCCCAGGGCAAGGAGTACACGCTGAAGCTCGCGAGCCCGCTCGCCGAGATCGATGCCACCCTGCGGACCTACCACCAGACCACGCTTGCCGCGTGCGCCGCGGTCGCGCTGGCGCTGCTCGGCATCCAGGCGTGGCAAGCCTCACGGATGAGCCGACGGCTGGGCGAGATGGCCGCGTACCTGCCCGAGCTGAAGGGAGGCGATCTGGTCTGGAGACTCCCCCCGGACACGACGGGGGACGAGATCGCCGCCCTGCGCGGCGCGCTGGAAGAGGCGATGCGGCGACTTCATACCGCGCGTGCAGCGCAAGAACGGCTGATCGCCAACGCCGCGCACGAGCTGAAGACACCGCTCGGCTTGATGCGGACGGAGATGGACCTCGCACTGCGCAAGGAGCGGCCCGCGCCCGAGCTCCGGGAGGCCTTGTTCGAGGCTCGGCGCGAGGTCGACCGGCTCGCGGCGCTGGCCTCACGGCTGCTGGATCTCGCCGCCCTCGGCGGCGTGGCGTGGGTGCCGTCGCGAGGGGATCTGGCGTTGCTCGTCCGGGAGGCTGCGGAAACTGCGGAGGCCGAGGCGGCGCGCCGAGGGGTGCGGCTGCTCGTGGTGGCCCCCGCCGAGGTCCCTGCCGTGATGGAGGCCCTCACGCTCCGGCAAGCCGTCGACAACATGCTCGCCAACGCGCTGCGCTTCGCCCCCGCAGGCTCCTCGGTGACGCTGGCCCTCGACGTGATGGAAACGCGACACCGGATCTCGGTGCGTGACGAAGGACCCGGCGTCCCGCGCGGCGAAGAAGAGAAGATCTTCGAGCCGTTCCAGCGGGGGGCGAGCGCGCAGGCTGGGACCCATGGCGGCGCGGGCCTGGGCCTGGCCATCGTCCGGGAGATCGCCCGCAAGCACGGCGGCCATGCGTACCTCGCGCGCGACACCGACGTGAAAGGGGCGACCTTCGTGCTCGAAATCCCGCGAGACTGACAGGGCATCCCGAGGCTGACCCGCACCAGCTTCTGGGCATGGTCTCGGTGCGCCCGTCTGGATACGCTCTCCAGGCCATGTACGGTTCCCCGGACGCCCGTGCCCTCCACGCACTCTCGCCCGCCATCGACCTTCACGCGGACAGCCTGATGTGGTCGCGCTGGGTCGGCTACGACCTGCACGTGCGGCACGACCCGCCTCTCCCCTGGGCCGCCATCGGCGGCCACGTCGACGTGCCGCGCCTGATCGAAGGCGGCATCGGCGCCCAGTTCTTCGGCCTCGTCTCGCTCCCCGTCGGTCAGCGGCGCGGCCTCGCGGCGGTCATCTACGAGCAGATCGACGAACTCGAAAAAGCCGCCCGGGCGCGACCGGATCGCCTCATCAAGGCGCGGACGGCGGCCGACATCGAAACCGCCACGAAGCGGGGAGCGGTGGCCGCGTTGCTCGGCATCGAAGGCGCGCACGCCCTGGAAGGAGAGATCGAGCAGCTCGAACGCTTCGCCCGGCGCGGCGTGCGCTACCTGGGCCTCTGCCATTTCAGCGCCAACGAAGCGTGCTTCCCCGCCTACGGACAGGGCCGCCGCGATGGCCAGGGGCTGACACCGTTCGGGCGTGAGGTGGTGCGGCGCTGCGAAGAGCTGGGCGTCATCGTCGACCTGGCCCACATCAACCGCAGCGGCTTCCTCGAAGCGTGCGAGATGGCCACGAAGCCCCCCATGGTGAGCCACACCGGGGTGCTCGGCGCGTTCGCTCACTGGCGCAACATCGATGACGATCAGCTCCGCGCGGTGGCGGATCGAGGGGGCTGCGTGGGGGTGATCTTCTGCCCCCAGTTCCTCGGGGGAGAAGGCCTGGAGCCCGTGGTGCGGCACCTGCGGCACATCATCGACGTGGTCGGCGAGGATACGCCAGCGCTCGGCTCCGACTGGGATGGCTTCATCATCCCCACCCGGGACCTGTGCGACGCCGCGCGGCTCCCCCTTCTCACCGATGCGCTGCTCGCCGCGGGATTCAGCGAGAACGTCATCCGGAAGCTCCTCCGTGACAACGCCTTGCGCGTGATCCGCGACAACCCGGTCCCCTCATGACCGCCATCGGCCCGGGCGTGCGGCCGTCCGCTTGGACGATGAAGCCTGGCGTGTCACGATCCGGGCGGCTTCCACGATGAACCCGTGCAGGGCCCCCTTCCCAGCCAGGCCCTCGCTCAGGATCCCGATGCCGGCTCGTCCCACCTCGCCTCGACACCCCGCGACCTCTCTCCGCGTCGCCCTTCTGAGCGCATGCTTCCTCGTGGGACCGCCGGCCGCCTTCGCTGCGGGCGTGTCCACCTCGTCCTCCCCTCCCGCCAAGAAGCCAGCGGTCCAGCCAGCGTCGGCTCTGTCGAGCGAGCCCTCGACGGCGCCATCGCCCGCCTCTCCGCGCGCGAGCGTCAGCACACCGCCACGGGCCCTCCCTGCGCCCTGGAGCGACGCCGATCCCCGGATCGCAGCCGACGTGAAGGCGGGCAAACCGCTGGTCATCTCGGTCGTCGTCCCCCTCTGTGACGGCGGGATGCTCGACTGCGGCAGCGGCCCGGCGGGGCGCCCTGGCGACCTCACCCAGAACCTGTACTGGGGAGCGATCTTCGGCCAGCGCCGCTTCCTCGATCGCCCCCGCAGCGGGTGGGAGCGCGTGGAAGCCACCACCGGAGAAGGCCCACTCCTGGAGCGGATCATCTACCGCCGCAAGACCACCCAGGCCGCCTGGGGAGGCGCGGCGGAGGCACCGCTCGAGCAGCTCCTCGTCATCCAGGCGGTGCACGGCAAGTCCATCGATCAGGCCGTGGCCATGTTCTGGTCGACGGCGACACGGGGGGGCGAGGTCCGCTTCGTGGACGAGGGACGCGAGCGGGTCGAGCGGATCCACGTGGCCGGCTATGCGGGGCACAACCGCTTGATGGATCGCAGCGCGACGCCGCTGCTCCCCGCGGGGGACGCGCCCATCCCCTCGTTCGTGATGGCCTGCTCGTCCGAAGCCTACTTCAGCGACCCGCTCCGGGATGCTGGCTCCGCGGCCCTCTTGCTGACACGCACCCTCATGGCGCCCGAGGGCTACGTCGTCGAGGCCCTGGTCCGTGCGCTCGGCGACAATCTGCCGCGTGCGGCCGTGCGCTCCCGTGTGGTCGATGCGTATGCATCTTTCCAGCGATCGACGGCCCGAGAGGCGGGTCGCGTGTTCGCCGTGGGGCGATGACCAGCGTCCATTTGAGCTTCATCGTGGTGTACGGTGCCGCGTCCTTCACACGCTGCGCGGAACCTCATGACCAGTACGCCTCCGTTCGACCTCGCATCCATCGATCTCGACGCCTTCTTCGCTGACATCAAGGCCCTTCGCCGCGAGATCGATGCCTCGCTGGGACAAGAGGACCTCGATCACCTCGAGAAGATGGAGCGCTGGGGCCACGCCTGCACCGCCCTCGGCCTGCTCACGGCCGGTCTGGCGCCGAACCCCATCAGCGCGGCCCTGCTCGGCGTTGGCCGCTCGACGCGCTGGATGCTGATGCACCACATCGGCCATCGCGGCTACGACAAGGTGCCCGGCGTACCTCCCCGCTACACGAGCAAGGTCTTCGCCCGCGGCAAGCGCCGCTTCTTCGACTGGCCCGACTGGATGATCCCCGAGGCCTGGATCTACGAGCACAACGTGCTTCACCACTCCCACACCGGCGAGGAGCGCGATCCCGACCTGATCGAGCGCAACACCGAGGATCTGCGCAAGTTCCCGAAGCCCGTGCGGTACGCCTTGATGGGGATCCTCTCGCTGACCTGGAAAGCGTCGTACTACGCGCCCAACACGCTCGATACGTGGCGAGAGCGGCCAGTCCCCACCAGCAAGGAAGACGGTGAAGCCGAGAGCCGTGGAGGCCGCGACCGCGAGCTGTGGCTGCGCTGCTACCTGCCCTATGTCGGCCTCCACTTCGGGCTGATGCCGCTCTGCTACCTGCCCCTCGGCCCCTGGGGCGTGATGAGCGCCTTCTGCAACTCCCTCATGGCCGAGTTCATGACCAACCTGCACACCTTCTGCGTGGTGGGTCCGAACCACACGGGCGACGACCTGTACCGGTTCGACGATCGGCCGGCGTCGCGTGCGGAGCACGCCCTGCGACAGATCATCGGCTCGACGAACTACGCGACCGGCAGCGACCTGGTCGACTTCACGCAGATGTGGCTCAACTACCAGATCGAGCACCACATCTGGCCCGACATCCCCATGCGTCAGTACCAGATCATCCAGCCGAAGGTGCGCGCCCTCTGCGAGAAGTACGGCATCCCCTACGTGCAGGAGAGCGTCTTCAAGCGGGCGAAGAAGATGCTCGACATCGCCGTGGGGAACACCGTCATGCGTCGTAACGTGCGCCGTGAAGACGCGCCCGCCGTGCGCAAGAACGGGTCGGCTTCGGCACCCGCCGCGAGCAAGGCGGCCGCTCCCCCGCCGCCCGCCGCCCCCTCCACGCTCGCTGCTGCCGAAGCCTGAGACCCACGGCCGGGGACGTCGCCGCTACGTCACCTGGAACTCTCGCCCCACCATCTGCTCGCTGAGCCGCCAGAGGCGGTCGGCCGCCTCGGGATCGACGGCCCACGGTCGCACCCCGTGCCTGTCGTCGCCGTCGCTACCGACCTCTGCGACCTCGCAATCTTCGCAGTAAACGCCACCCATGCCGTCGAGCTGCGGGCTGGTCGCACACCAGACCTGCGTCGCGGCGCCTTGCTCCACCGTCTTGAAGCCGTTTTTCTCCGGAGGGAGAAAGTTGCCAGCCTCGTCCGTCGCACCGACCCGTCGCAGATCCGCCGCATCGAGATGACGCGCGAGATCGGTCAGGATGCCACCGGGATGCAGCGAGAACGCCCGGATCCCAAGCGCCTCCGCGCGCCGATCGAGGCCGAGCGCGAACAGGATGTTGGCCGTCTTCGACTGCCCGTAGGCCACCCACTTGTCGTAAGGGCGCCGCAAGAAATCCGGGTCCTCGAAGTCGACCGGTGCGAGCCGGTGGCCGCGGGACGAGACGTTGACGACGCGGGCGCTACCTGCCCGGCGCAGCGCAGGCCAGAGACGCGCCGTCAGCTGAAAGTGACCGAGGTGGTTGGTGGAGAACTGCCCCTCATGACCGCGCCCATCCCGCAGGAGAGGGGAGGCCATCACCCCGGCATTGTTGATGAGGATGTGCAGCGGTCGCCCGGTGGCGAGATGGCTGTCTGCGAAGGCATCGATCGACGCAGGAACGGTCAGATCGAGCGAGGCCAGCGTGATCCCCTTCAGCCCCTCGACGGCCTTGCGCGCTTTGACCTCGTCGCGGGCTGGAACGACGACGTTCGCGCCGGCATTTCCCAGGACCCGCGCCGTCTCCAGGCCGAGCCCGGCGTAGCCGCCGGTGACGATGATCTCGACCCCGGAGAGGTCACGACCTCCCAGGGCCTCCTCCGCCGTCGACTTCGGTCCCAGACCAGACCCTATCGGTGCTTGTCGGCTGCTCATGGTTCACCTCTCGCTTCCTGGGCCCTCCAGGGCCTCACGGAGGACAAGAGGTAGCGCGTGGGGAATGCTCGGACCATGCGCTAGAATCCGCATGTCTTTCGCGATCGTCCGACGATGGCCCTCGACCCGCTCTCTGATGTTCTCTCCCTGCTGAGGCCCCGCGGGTACGTGTCTGCCGGGCTCAACGCGGGCGGTGACTGGGCGCTCCGGTTCCCTGGCCACGAGGGCATCAAGTTCAACGCAGTGACCCGTGGCGCCTGCTGGCTCTTCGTCGACGGAGACGAAGCGCCGGTCCGCATCGAAGAGGGCGACGGATTCCTCCTGACGAAGGGCCGCCCCTTCACGCTCGCGACCGATCTATCGCTTCCTCCGATCGACGCTCGCGGCATCTACGCCGAGGCCAAGGACGGGATTGCCACATGGAAGGGTGGCGGAGACGTCTTCCTCATCGGGAGCCGCTTCGTCTTCGCCGATCGTCACGCCGATCTCCTTTTCGGCACCTTGCCGCCCGTCGTCCATGTGCGCGAGACCTCGGACAACGCATCGGTCCTCCGCTGGGCGATCCACCAGATCACGGCCGAGCTGCGCCGCCAGCAGCCAGGTGGCCAGCTCGTCGCCGAGCACCTCGCGCACATCATGCTGGTCCAGGTGCTGCGGCTCCACCTCACCTCCCATGCGCAGACCAGCCCCGGCTGGCTCAGCGCGCTCACCGATCGGCAGCTCAGCGTCGCCGTGAGCGCGATGCACGCCGAGCCGGCCAGCCGCTGGACCGTCGAGGAACTCGCGCGCCGCGCCGGCATGTCGCGTTCGACGTTCGCGTTGAAGTTCAAGCAGGTCGTCGGCACCTCCCCGCTGGACTACCTCACGCGGTGGCGGATGCTCGTGGCGGGTGACCGGCTGCGCAACTCCGACGAGACGATCGCCGTCATCGCCACCTCGCTGGGCTACGACTCCGAGAGCGCCTTCAGCACCGCCTTCAAGCGCGTGATGGCGTGCTCACCGAGGCAGTACCAGCGCGCGCCACATCCTGGCTGACGCCACCTTTGCGGATGGCTGAACGGCCGTTGCTCTCGATGGCCTTCCACATCCACGATCACACAGCGCTTTCGGATGAAGCGACCGGCAGTCTTCGTGGGTTGTCGGCAAGCCGAGATCGAAGCTCACGATCTCAAGGCCATCTTGGCGCGCCACACACGATTCGAACGTGTGACCTTCGGCTCCGGAGGCCGACGCTCTATCCAGCTGAGCTAGTGGCGCACCCGCAGTTTCCCGCGGAAGGCTGCGAACCTAGTCAACCTCGGTTTCCTTCGCAACCCCAAAACTTGGCCTCTTCGACCCCCCTCCGGCATCGGGAGGGTATGCACGCCAGACAGCGAAGCACCGTGCCCAGCGTGACGCCGGACCAGGCCCTCGAGTCGCCGGCCAGGCGCTCGCGCCTCGTCACCGCCCTCACGCTGTGCGGCGCCGCCCTCGCCCTGCCGGCCTGCAACGGCGGTGAGCATGCGTCGGCCGAGGGCATCGTCAGCCTCTCGTCGCCCGCCTCGAACCAGGACCAGCCGGACGACCCGGCGAAGGTCCCCCGCCCGGACGGCCCCCGCATCGGTGCCGTGCAGATGACGGCCATCGTCTATGAGCGCCCTGATCGCCGGGCGCCGAAGCTCGGCTACCTGCGCGCTGGCGGGACCACGGTGCGCGCCGAGAAGCCGGTGGCGCTCGACGACTGCCAGGGCGGTTGGTACCGCGTGCTCCCGGCCGGGTACATGTGCGCCGAGGGCGACGCCAGCATCGACATGAAGCACCCGATCCTCCGGGCGCTGACGGTGCGACCCGCCCTCGACAAGCCGATGCCGTACCCGTACGCCTTCGTGCGCGCGATTGCCCCCAATTACTACCGCGTGCCCAGCAAGGACGAGCAGCTCCGCTACGAGATGAGCCTGGAGCGCCACCTCCGCAGCTACAAGAAGCTCAAGACGAAGTGGGACGAGTTCAAGGTCGGCGCCAACGACGTCCCCATCGACGAGCTGGGTCAGGCCATCGGCGAGCCCCCGGAGACGCCCCCCGACCTCTCGGACAGCGCCCTCTTCGGCGGCAACGGCGAGGACGCCATCCCCTGGTTCTTCAAGGGCGGCCGGCAGATCCCCAACATCGCCTCCTTCAAGGTGCCGCCGTACGCGGTCATCACCAACCGCATCGCCCGCAAGGCCGGCCTCGCCCTGATCGGCAGCTTCGTTGGCCCGAACGACCGCCGCTTCGCGCTCACCACGGACGCGCGCCTGGTACCGACCTCCAAGCTCAAGCCCGCGCGCGGCTCCGTCTTCCACGGCGTCGACATGAACAAGGGCTGGGAGCTGCCGCTCGCGTTCGTCCACAAGGAGGGCGCGCACAAGTACGACCTGTCCAAGGCGGCGCTCGACAAGAACGGCAAGCTCCCCTGGCACACGGCCGTCCAGCTCACCGGCAAGTCGAAGTTCGTCGGCAAGACCCGCCTGGTCGAGGCCAAGGAGGGCTACTGGGTCCGCGACGCCGACGTGGCGATCGCCGTGAAGCCGAGCGAGCTACCGCCCCACGCCAAGGGCAACACCCGGTGGATCGACATCTCGATCCTCAACCAGGTCGTCATCCTGTACGAGGGCCCGAAGCCCGTTTACGCCACCGCCGCGGCCACGGGGCGCGACGGCCTCGCCGATCCCAAGACCACCTTCTCCACGGTGCGCGGCACCTTCCGCATCCGCGAGAAGCACGTGACCACGACCATGGACTCGCACGAGTCGGGCAACAAGTTCGAGCTGCGCGACGTGCCCTGGGTGCAGTACTTCGAAGCGGGCTACGCGATCCACGCCTCGCCCTGGCACGACGACTACGGCCGGCCCCGCAGCCACGGCTGCATCAACCTGTCGCCCATCGACGCGCGCCGCGTGTTCATGTGGACCGATCCGCCGGTGCCGGCAGACTGGCACGGGGCCAACTCGGGCCCGGCGACGGGCGAAGGGACCATCGTCCACATTCACCCGTAGCCGAACCCATTCACCCGTCGTCAAACCCTGGCCCTTGTTGGGGTGGGGCGGCGCGCCACTGCGCAGGGCTGCTCTTCCATCATTCCTCATGTGCGGCCTGGATCACGCGATGGCGTATCCAGCCCGACAGGTCGAGTCCTTCCGGCTCTTCAGGGACGTTCTCCAGCTCGTGATGCGATGACCATGAAGGCGTGGTGGGATGACCATGACTTCATGGTCGCGGACCATGAGGGCGCGGTCGCAGACCATGAGGGCGTGGTCGCGGACCATGAAGGCGTGGTCGCGGACCATGAGGGCGTGGTGGGATGACCATGAGGGCGTGGTCGCGGACCATGAGGGCGTGGTCGCGGACCATGAGGGCGTGGTCGTGGACCATGAGGGCGTGGTCGCGGACCATGAGGGCGTGGTCGCGGACCATGAGGGCGTGGTCGCGGACCATGACTTCGTGGTCGCGGACCATGAGGACGTGGTGGGACGACCATGACTTCGTGGTCGCGGACCATGAGGGCGTGGTCGCGGACCATGAGGGCGTGGTGAGATGACCATGACCTCGTGGTCCGTCAGAGCGATGCTCTGGAGGCCCTGGGACGAACGGTCCCTTCATCGCATGCGACTGACCGATTCGGTGTCGTGCAGGGGGGCGCTGTCCCAGACGTCCGGGTAGCCGAAAACCAGGTTCAGTCCTCGTCTTCGGCGACCTTGAACCCGCTCTCGCGCACCACTTTCTCCTGGATCACGGGCGGGCACACATCCATGTGGTCGACGCTCATCGTGAACGTCCCCTTCCCCTGGGTCATGCTCTTGAGCTTCGACTCGTACTCCAGGAGCTCGGAGAGCGGCGCGAAGGCGTTGATGATGGCCTGATCGTCGACGTTGTCGGTGCCCGTCACCCGGCCGCGGCGGCTGATGATGTCGCCGATGATGTCGCCCATGTGGAGGCTGGGGACCTGCACCCGGAGCTTCACCACTGGCTCCAGCAGCACGGGTCGGCACTTTGCGGCCGCGGCCTTGAAGGCCTTGCTCCCTGCCATCTGGAAGGCCGCGTCCGACGAGTCGACGTCGTGGTACTTGCCGTCGTGGAGGCGCACCTTCACGTCCACCATCGGGAAGCCCGCGAGGAAGCCCCGGGCCATGGACTTCACGATGCCCTTCTCCACGGAGGGGATGAACTGACGCGGGATCGCGCCACCCACCACGGCGTCTTCGAACACGAAGCCGCCACCGCGGGGCAGGGGCTCCATGTCGATGATGCAGACCCCGAACTGACCGTGCCCCCCAGTCTGCTTCTTGTGCTTGCCCTCGATCCCGGTGGCCTTCGCGCTGAGCGTCTCCTTGTAGGCGATGTGCGGCGGCCCGAGGTGGCAGTCGATGCCGATCCGCCGCCGGATGCGCTCGACCGTGATCTCCAGGTGCAGCGCTCCGAGCCCCGAGACCACCAGCTCCCGCGTCGCCTCCTCCTGGTGCACGGCGAGACCCGGATCCTCCTCGGCGAGCCGGTGGAGCGCCGCCGCCACCTTGTCCTCGCCGCTCTTGGCCTCGAACTTCACCCCGCGGGAGAACAGCGCGGGCGGCAGCGCTGGCGCGATGAACAGGAAGGGATGCTTCTCGTCGGAGAGCGTCTGACCGCTCAGGGTCGTCTTCAGCTTGCCGATGGCCACGATGTCGCCAGCGCGGCCCTCTTCGAGCTGCTTGTGCTCCTTGCCGAGTGCGTGGCTGATCTTGCCGACCCGCTCGCTGATGCCCGTCGACGCGTTGAGCATCGAGGTCTCGGGCCTGAGCACCCCCGAGAGCACGCGGACCCAGGACGTCCGGCCGGCGTGCTGATCGATCGACGTCTTGAACACGAACGCTGCGGCTGGCGCGTCGTCTTTGGGGGCCCGCTCCAGGGGATCGCGGCCCCCGCTCGCTCCGCCAGCGCGCGCCGAGGGAAGCTCACCTCGCCACGCCGGGTGCATCTCGGGGGCTGGGCCCAGCTCGACGATGGCGTCGAGGAGCGCCGCGATGCCGGCGGGACGCGTCCCGGAGGCGTAGTAGAGCGGCGTGATGCTGCCGGCGCGCATCGCCTCGCGCAGGCCCTGATCCAGCTCACTCTGGGTGAGATCCCCCTCGGTCAGGTACTTCTCGGTGAGCTCGTCGGTGGTCCCTGCGACGTCGTCGACCAGCTTGCCGCGCGCCCTCTCCACCTCACCGGCGACGTCACCCGGGATCGCCACGGGCGCGATCGCGCTTGGCGCTTCGGGCTTGTCCAACCACGCCTTCTTCGTGCGGATCGCCACGACCCCCCGGAAGGACGACCCCTCTCCAATGGGGTGCTCCACCACCGCGATCGGCGCCTTGAGCCGCGCGCGCACCTCGGCGACCACCTCGTCGGGCCGAGCGTTTTCGGCGTCCACCTTGGTCACCACCACCAGCACGGGCAGCTTCGCTTCCCGGCACCAGCCGAACACCCGCTCGGTGACCGGCTGCACCCCGTCCCTGCCGCTCACCACGAGGAGCGCCGCGTCCACCGCCGCGAGGGCGAGGCGCGTCTCGGCGAGGAAGCTCCCCTCGCCCGGGGTGTCGACGATCGTGATCTTCTTCCCCCCCCACGAGAGACTCGCCACGCTCGCTTCGAGCGTCGCGGCGTGCTCCTTTTCCTCGTTGGTGTCGTCGAGAAAGCTCGACCTGTCATCCACCCTGCCGAGCTTGGGCGTGGCTTTCGCCACGTACAGCATCGCCTCCGCGAGCGACGTCTTGCCCGAGCCCTTGTGCCCGATGATCGCCACGTTCCGGATGTCGGCTGACATTCCAAGGATGTATCAAGACTCACCCCTGCTACAGAAGGCCGACCGGACTCGAGGGCACCTAATTCTCTCGCGTCGCGCCAGCCGCGGAGGACACACTGAGCCCAGCAGCGCCGTCACGCGCTGCGTCGTGCGCACGGGGGAACATCGCGGTGAAGCGCCGCATATCAACCACCCTGGATTCCGTGAATGAAGACGCTGCGCTTCGTGCTGAACATCGCGCTCGGGATTCTGCTCCCACTGGGAATCCAGATCTGGCATCGCCGGCGTCTCACGCCAGCGCAGCGCGACGCCGCATGGAACGGCGCGAGCTGGGGCGCTGCGCTGTACGCCTTCGGGCCGCTCTCCATGCTGGGCTGGTCGGTGGTCACCCGCAGCGTCTGGCCCTACCGGCCCGGGGTGCGGCTGGGGCTCGGCCTCGCCGTCGGCCTCGCGCTGTCGATCGCGATCGCTGCGCTCGTCGCCGGCATCGACTGGCTCTTCGCCTGGGCCGTCGGTTTGCCGACGTGAGAGGCCTACCTCTGCCGTGCGAGGTGCGCGCTTGCCCGTGCGCTCTTGCCCGTGTGTCCTTGCCTGTGCGCCTTTGCCTGTGCGCTCTTGTCCGCGCAAGGCGCGCTTGCGCCGACCGACCCGTCCCGTCATGGAGAGCGACGCAGCGAGGGCTCGCATGACGAGCGCATTCATGCGAAATGCTGAGGATCGTCCGCGATGACCAGAGGGAAATCTCAGCCCCCGCCGCCCGAGTTGATCGCGGGACGCTACCGCGTGGAGAGCCGCATCGGCGCTGGCGCCATCGGCGTCGTCCTTCTCGCCACGGACGAGGTGACGCGGACGCGGGTCGCCGTGAAGAAGTTCGACCCGGCGCGCCTCCAGAGCCCACGCGCTGCCGAGCGCCTGCTCCGGAACGCGCGGGCCGCGAAGACGCTGAAGGGGGAGCACGTCGCGCACGTCCTCGACTGCGGTGAGCTGGAGGATGGCGCGCCCTTCGTGGTGACCGAGTACCTCGAAGGCTGCGATCTGCGCGCGTACGTCGACCGGCGCGGGCCGATGGGTCCCAGAGAGACGGTGAAGTACCTGCTCCAGGCGTGCGAGGCGGTGGCCGAGGCGCACGCCGCCGGGATCGTGCACCGTGACCTCAAGCCGCAGAACCTGTTCTTGACCTTCTCCGACGCCGGGCAGTCGTCGATCAAGGTGCTGGACTTCGGCACCCACGCCGTCGCTTGTGGCGCGGAAGGCGAAGGAGCGCTGGGGTCGCCCTCGATGCGGGATTCGCTCCTGTACATGGCGCCCGAGCAGCTCCGCTCGGGCGGCAAGGTGGACGAGCGCGCGGATCTCTGGGCCCTCGGGGGGCTCGGCTACCTGCTCCTCTGCGCGAAGGGGCCGTTCGACGCCGAGGAGCCGCTCGAGATCGTGGCCAAGGTGCTGGACGCGCCCCCTCCACCCCTCCCATCCGAACTGAAGGCGGGTGGGCTCGAGAAGGTGCTGCAGCGCTGTCTGGAGAAGGTCCCCGAGCAACGGCACGCGAACATCGCCGAGCTGGCCCTCGCCCTCTCGCGCTTCGGCGCCGAACGCGCACGCCGCGCGGCCGAGAAGGTGTGGGAGATCCGCCAGGTGCCCTCCGCGAGCCCCGCGTCCCTGCGCAGCGGCGCCGACGGCTTGCCCGAGATCCCCGATCTCGATCCTCTGCCCGACGTCGCGCCGTTTTCGGGCGTGAGCCCCAGCCAGCGCGGGGCGGCCTATGGCCACGACATCCACGACGAGGCGACGCACGAGGAGGCGCCCAGCTCGGGCTTGCTGGCGAGCATCGCCGCTGATCTCGGCGTCGAGGACGTATCTCGCATCACCGGTCGTCCACCGCCGGTCTCTGTGGGCGGTTCCGCGCGGGCGAGCGTGCCGCCGGCGTCTCTCCGGGACAGCCTTCCTCCCGCCTCGCGTCAGAGCGCTCCGCCCGCGTCGCTGCGGAGCAGCGTTCCTCCTGCCTCGCGCCGGGGCATGCCACCAGGGGAAGCCGCGCGCGCGCCAGCGCAGCCTTCCTCTCGGCCTCCTGCGGCATCGGTTCGGCCTCCTGCGGCGTCGGTTCGGCCTCGTGAAGGCCACGCCCCTCAGCCCTGGGGCGCGTCCTCGACGCCGCCGCCCGGAGCGCGCACCCGGACCCGCCGGATGCTGGAGATCGGAGGCGTCTCGCTGCTGGCCGTGGGCCTTCTCTCGATCTGGCTCGTGAAGGGCCGCATCCTCGTCTTCACCGACGGCGGCACCTCCGCGTCGGCGAGGACTGGCATCGCCGCGCACACGATCCAGGTGATGCGCGTCTGGGTCGCCAAGCGTGCCGGGGCGCCGGAGGTCTTGCCTGCTGCTTCCTCGAAACCCGCGCGGCTTGCTCCGACGGGACCCGTCGAGCCGCTTCCCCCGGTCCAGACCGAGCCGCTGGGCGGCACCGAGCCCCTGCCTCAAGGGAACAGCGCTGCGCCTTCGGCCACGGGTCTCACACCGCCGCCTGGTGGGTGGGAGTATCCGCCCGAGCTCATCTACGAGGAGGTCGAGCGCGAGCGGCGCCGTCAGCGAGAACTCGAAGAGGCGGAGCGCCGGCGTAAAGAGCGCTGAACACGAGACGACGGACGCCCGCTTCCCCGTCGAGCCACCGCGCCTTCGAGGGCTCCGTGCCAGGAAACTCCGCGGAATCTCCGTCTTTTCGATGATGGCGCGTGCGCGTGCGCCGTGGTCCCAGGGACGCGAGGGGATCCCTCGGCGCCGAACCCTGGTATACGGCCCTCGTGTCCGTGAGGCGATGGCCCACCCTGCTCCGCCGTAGTGCCGCCCTGCTGGGAGCCGCGCTGCTTTCCTCCTCGATGCTGTCGACGGGCGTCGCCGCGCCCCCGCCGCGCGGGAGGCGCCCGGCTGTGAAGGTCCCCGCGGCGCCACGCCTGCTGCCCGGCGCCGAGGCCTGGGCGGACGCCCGGCTGGGCGGCATCCGCGGGATCACCCTCGGCCCCATCGAGAGCCTCCGTCACGCTGGGCGCGGCTACGGTACCGAGGCAAGCGCGCGTGCCCTCGACGAGACCACGGCGCTCGGCGCCTCCTGGGTCAGCCTCACGCCTTTCGGGCGTGTCGCCGACCTCGCCGGCACCGGCGTGGATCTGGTGTTCGAGGCACCCTTCGAGGACAACCGCCGCGCCGTGCTGGGCGCGACGGCGCAGGCGCATGCCCGCGGCCTGAAGGTGCTGATCGTGCCTCACCTCTGGGTCGAGAATGGCGAGTGGCGCGCGAAGATCGATCCCGGCGACGACGAAGGCTGGGCGCGCTGGGCGTCGTCCTACCGCCGTTTCCTCCTGACCTGGGCCGAGGTGGCGGCCGAAGGCGGCGCGGAGATGCTCAGCGTCGGCGTGGAGCTGCGGAGCTGGGTGACGACGCCTCGCGCCGAGAGCTTCCGGGACATCATCACGGACGTGCGCAAGGTCTACCCCGGTCTGCTCACCTACTCGGCGAACTGGGACGACGTCGAGCACACCGTGATCTTCGACGACCTCGATCTCATCGGCATCAACGCCTTCTACCCGCTCGCCGAGCGCGAGGGCGCCTCGCTCGACGACCTCCTCGCTGGCGGACGCCGCGTCGCCGGCCAGGTGGAGCAGGTCGCGCAGGCGTGGGGCAAGCCGGTGGTGCTCACCGAGATCGGCTACACCACCCGCCGCGACCCTGCCCTGCGCCCCTGGGAGTGGCCCGACGGCATGAAGGACGTCGTCGTCGACCAGCGCGCCCAGGCCGAGGCCTACCTCGGCATCATCGCGCCCTTCCTCGACGCCCGCTTCTGCGCCGGCTTCTTCGTGTGGCGCTACTACGCCGATCCCGATGACGTCTCGCAGGAGGCCGAGTGGGGCTTCTCTCCGCGCGGCAAGCTCGCCGAGCTGGTGCTGCGCGACGCCTTCACCGCGCGCTGGGCCGCCGACGGCGCCTGGATCTCGGGCGACGGCGCCGGTCGGCACCGCGCCTGGACACCAGGGGTGCTGGGCTGGGAGCTGCCGATGGAAGGGTGGGAGCGACCGATGGGAGGCTTTTAGCCTCGTGACGCTGGAGGGGAGCCGATGAGTGACAGCGAGTTGACGAGGGCACCGGACCCGTACGAAGCCGAGTACATGTCCGGCGAGCCGGTGCTCTACCGGGACAAGATCAAGGCAGCCACCGGCTTCCACGTCCTCGTCGGCGTCGCGTTCCTCATCCCTCTCCTCGCGCTCGCGAGCGTCGTCTGGGCGGCCGTCTCCACGGGCCAAGCCGTTCCCTTGCAGGCGTTCATCGGGCCCGTTCTGCTCACCCTCTTTCTCTCGCTGCTCTGGATCCTGTTCTCGATCCTGCGGGTCACCGTCACCCAGCGCTCGGTGTACATCCAGTACGGCCTGTTCGGACCGCGCATCCCCCTCGAGCGCATCGAGCGGAGCGAGGCCGCCGCGTGCGACTGGAAGCGCTATGGCGGCTGGGGCATCCGGCGCGGCAACGACGGCTCGCGGGCCTACAACATCATCGGCGACGCCGGCCGCGCCGTGCGCATCGTGTGGCGCGACGACGCCGGCAAGGAGCAGGTCTACCTCGTCGCCTCTCCGAACCCGGAGGGCTTGGCCCAGGCCATCGAGAGAGCGCGCGCGCGCGTCGGTGGTCGCGTCGCTGCTGGCGCGAAGGCCTCGGGGGCGCGGCTGGCTCCCACCCCGGTTCGCGCGGCTGGGGCACCCGTGCTCGATGCGGATGCAGAGTTCGAGGCGGAGGCCGAGGCGGAGGCCGAGCGAGACGTTGTGGCGGCAGAGCGCATGACGTCCGAGAGCGACGAGCACGTCACGCGCGGTGACACGAAGCCGGCGAAGCGCTGATCGCAGGCGAGCATCGGGGGCCTCCCGCTCGGTTCGCCGTGGGCCGCCCTCAGCCTTCAGCACGCCTCCTTCGAAGCACCATCCAGCCGCTGACCACGAGGCCTGCGACGACCGCGGCGGCACCCTCACCAGCCGGCACCACGCCGCAACCACACCCCTTCGAGGCCGGGCTCTCCAGCTCCTTCTCCAGCTCCAAGGGCACGCACCGCTTCGTCGTCTCGCAGCGCGCAGGGGCCGCACATGATGTCGCCTCGTCGCAGGAACTCACGGCGATCGGCCGTCTCACCGAGCCGGGATCGTCTTCGCGGAAAGGCGGTCCATCGGGCTCGATTCGTTCCGTCACGCACAGCGCGCGCTCCCGGCACACCAGCGGGAACCCCTTGCGGGGGAGCAGGCGGGGTTCCAGGTGCGGGCAGTCGACGCCCGTCTCGCAGGTGCTCGGCTGGCAGTAGGGGCCGATGTGGCTGGTCCTCGGCAGGGCGCCCGGGGGGCACTCGTCCGGCGGAGGCATGACGGCGTCGGCGTGCGCATCCCGGCCCAGCAGCGTGAGTGCCACCGAGACGACGCTGGAGAGCACGAGGAGACTCCGCGTGGATCGCATGCTTCGAGCCTACCAGGGCAGACGGTCACGAAGACCCATCACGGGCGGGGCGCGGCTCGTCATGGCGTCCAGCTCGGGGCTCCTCAGCGTCCCGCGCGCCTCCTTCGAAGCACCATCCAGCCGCTGACCACGAGGCCTGCGGCGACCGCGGCGACCCCCTCTCCTGCGGGCACCACCGCGCAACCACACCCCTTCGATCCTCCCGCCGCTGGACGCCCTTCTTCCGCGCTCCCCCCATCCGCCCCGGTCCCCGCGTCCTTCTCCGTCTCCACGGGCACACACCGCTTCGCCACCTCACAGGTGGCGGAGGCCGGACACGACGACGCGCTCCCGCAGGTGCTCACCGCGACGAGGAGCTCCTGCTCTCGCGGAGGATGTCGGTGGTACGGTGACTGGCTGGACGGCGTGCGGCGCTCCACACAGAGCCCTTGCTCCCGACACACCAGCGCAGGTCCCGTGGCCCCGAGCCACGAGGATTTCACCTGCTGACAGTCGGTGTCCGTCTCACAGGTGGTGGGCTGACAGGAGGGGCCCCGGTGGCTGGTCCTGCCCACAGCGCCCGCAGGGCAGTCGAGGGGAGGTGCTTGCACGACGTCGGCGTGGGCGCTCGTGGCCAGGGATGCCAGCACCACCGAGAACACCCCCGAGAGCAGGGCACAGCGCATGGGAGACCGCATGCGCCCAGCGTATCAAAGAGACGACGGACGAGGACCTGCCGCCCCGATCCACGACGCCAGATCGGCGACGAGCGCGGCGTCCACGTGCCCTCCCGGTTCGTACTCGGCGGGTGAGCTCGGCCCGGTGCCCGCGATCATCAGGTGGTTCAGCGCCGGGTAAAGCTTCAGCGTCACGTTCTTCTTGCCGGTCAGCGCTTTCTCCCATGCGCGGTAGTCGACGTCGGTGACCTGATAGTCGCGTTCGCCATGCGCCACGTAGATGCGGAGTCCCAGCCCCTTCGCCGTGGCCAGCGGATCGTATTTCCCGAACTCGACCCAGTACCTCGCCCCGGCGCCCAGAATCACCTCGTCCGGCTTCGGTGCAGCGCCTCCCTGGAGCGCCCGGATGCGCTGCCCCGCCTCTTTCACCTGCTCGATCTGGCCCTTCAGGGCTTCCCGCCCGCGCTCGGACAGCGACGCGATGTACTCGAGCTGCTCCACCATCATCTCGGGCACCTGCCGTGTCGACGCCGCGAGCAGCACGATGCCCGCGAGCCCCTTCGTTTGCGTCGCGATCCGGGGGGCGAGCATCCCTCCGAGGCTGTGCCCGACGACGTAGATCTGCGCCGGATCGATCGATCCTTCTTTCGCGAGCTGCGCCACGGCGGCGACCGCATCGTCGACGGACTCCTGGTCCATGCCCAGCTCGTCGACGCGTAGCTTCGCTCCGTACACCAGCGTCCGCTTGTCGTACCGCAGCGACGCGATCCCCTTCGTGGCCAGCCCGAGCGCCAGATCCTTGAACGGGCGGTTCGCACCGACCGTCTCGTCACGATCGTTCGGGCCCGAGCCATGGACCAGCACGACCGCAGGGAACGGCCCCTTCCCTCGGGGCAACGTGAGGATCCCGGGGACCTCCCAGGGGCCCGGGTTCACCTTCACCTCGCGCTCCGTCAGCGCCGCCAGATCGACGTACGCAGGCGCCTCCCAGGGCTTCGCGGGGGGCTTCGATGGCCCGAAGAACAGCCCAGCGACCTTCTCCTGGGCGTCGAAGCTGATCTTCGCGTCCAGCGTGGTCTTCTCGAACCGGCACGTCACCAGCACCAGCGCGTAGGCCCCGGAGGCCTCCGTGCGCACCGCGACCACCTCCTGCAGCGGCCCCACGCTCGCGACGAGCCCGTCCCACACCTCGGCGAGCTTCGGCTCGGGAAGCGCCGTGCCCATGGTCGCGTCGAACCCCTGGACGATCGCTGCGAACTGACGCGCCTCCAGCCGCTGCACCAGCGCTTTGCCTCGCTCGGTGAGCGTCGACCCCTCGTTCGTCCCGGATTCCACGGTGTCCACGACTCCCTCCCTGGCAGGTTCACCACGCGCCGTCGTCGGGGCCCGAGGCGGCGTCGCTTCCGGCGCAGCGGGCGCCGGAGGCCCCCCTCCACAGGCGGTGAGCAGGAAGCCCACCGCGAGCAGCGACGATGCTCTTTTCGTCGAAGAACTCACCGACATGCGCCGACTCTACCGTCGGCCTCACGTCCGGGGCCAGCCCAGCGATTTCAGGGCAGATCGAACACCAGCAGCTCCGCGTCACGCAGGCCTCGCAGCACCAGCGTTCCTGCTCCGCTCGCCGATGCGCCGTCGCCGGCCACCAGCTTTCGACCGTTGAGCAACACCACGCCGCGCACCACCTGCACCCAGGCGTGCCGACCCGTCGCCATCTCGTAGCGGACCTCTTCGTCCTCCGTGAGCAGCGTCGCGTACAGCTTCACGTCCTGGTTCACCCGGACCGAGCCCTCGGCCCCGTCCCGTGACGCCACGAGCCGCAGCCTCCCTTGCTTCTCCTCGGCGGAGAACGCCTTCTGCTCGTAGCCCGGGGTGAGCCCCGCGGCCTCGGGCACGATCCAGATCTGCAGGAAGTGCACCTTTTCGGACTGCGAGGCGTTCTGCTCGCCGTGCGTCACGCCCGCGCCCGCGCTCATCCGCTGCACCTCCCCCGGTCGGATCACCGAGCCGTTGCCCATGCTGTCGCTGTGCGCGAGCGCGCCCTCCAGGACGTAGGTGAGGATCTCCATGTCCCGGTGGGGATGCGCTCCGAAGCCGCGCCCCGGGACCACCCGGTCCTCGTTGATCACGCGCAGCACCCTGAACCCCATGTGATGGGGGTCGTAGTAGTTCCCGAACGAGAACGTGTGGCGCGTGTCCAGCCACCCGAAGTCGAAGTGACCCCGCTCGCCTGCGCGGCGCAGGGCGATCGACGGCTCTCGGACCGATGACGGCGGCCCGTCGGCCGGAGCGGCGCTCGCTCGGCTCCCTGCCTTCGTCGAGGCCGGCGGTCCTTTCGATGACGCCGGTGACCCCTTCGACGAGGCCGGTGGCCCTTTCGTCGAGGCCGGTGGTCCTGACGTTTCAGCTCCTGCCATCGCCTGAAGCACGGGACGTTGGATCCTCATCGCGCTGTCCTTTCCATCAAACCTGCCCGCTTCATCCGTGGGCGGGGGTTTCCCTGGTCTTCGCCGGGACCTTCAGATCATTAGGGAAGACTCGGGCTTTCTTGAACCCCCCTGGTCGATCGGTTCGCCTCGTGCTGGATGGACGGGGCAGGCTGTCCTATGGAGCCTGGGTGCCGTTGAGCCCTCCCCCCGACGCCGGACAGCCTGGCGAGATCCCCGCCGTCATCCAGCCCATCGTCCGCCGCTACGATGAGCGTCTCTCGGTGCTGCGCGCCGAGATGGCCACCCTCGAGTCCCGCTCGCAGCGCATCTCGCGCCTGCGCGGCCTCACCTTCCTCATCGCCGCGGCCGGGGGCGTCTACCTGTTCCTCCCCTCCTCCGGAGGTGGGGGAGACCTCGCTTTCGGCGCCGCGCACCCGGCGATCAAGGTCGTCTCGGCGCTCGCTGCCCTGATCTTCGTCGGCCTGGTGATCTTTCACGCCGTGCTCGTCACCCGCATGGGAGGGCTGGAGCTGCGCATCACCCTCTTCGACCGCGCGCGTCGGCGCACCACGGGCGACTTCTCGACCCTGGTCGCACGCAGCGAGAAGCTCACCCCGACCGATCACGACTACTCCGGCGATCTCGACCTCTTCGGCAAGGGCTCCCTGTTCCAGCTCCTCTCGGTCGCCGAGACCGGCGAGGGCGACGCCATGCTCGCCGACTGGCTCCTCCGGCCTGCCTCCGCCGAGGTCGTCGCGGAGCGCCAGGAGGCCGTGCGCGAGCTGATCGAGCTGCGCACGTTCCGCGAAGAGCTCGCCGTCCTCGGCTCGGAGTCCGGCGCCCGTGGCCGCGACGCCGAAGCCCTCATCGCCTGGGCCTCGTCGCCCCCTCTCTTGCGGACCCAGGACCCGCTCGTCCGTCTCTCCGCCGTCATCCTCCCCCTGACCCTCGCGGCCTTCACGCTGACCCAGATCGTCCCGCCGGCCACGCTCGGGCTCTTCCGACACGCCTGGCTGCTCCTGGTCGGCGTCCAGTTCTTCCTCGTGGCCGCGATGCGCTCCCGCACCGAGCCCACGCTTCACGCGGCGTCCTCCCGCGAGGCCCCCTTCGGTCGTTACCGTCAGGTGCTCGCGGGCATCGAAGAGCAGACCTTCTCGTCCCCCCTCCTCCAGCGTCTCCGGGCCGAGTTGCGCGGTACGGAGCCAGGCGTCCGCCCGGCGTCGGAGGAGATGCTCTCCTTGCAGAAGATCCTCGGCTACGCCGAGCTGCGCCACAACGCGCTCATCCACGTCATCCTCAACATCGGCCTGCTCTGGGACGTGTGGTGCGCCCTCGCCCTCGATCGCTGGCGGGTGCGTTCGGGGAGCCGCATCCGGTCCTGGATGCAGTCTCTCGGGCAGATGGAGGCGCTCACGAGCCTGGCGACGTTCGCCGACGAGAACCCTGACTACGCCTTCCCCGAGGTGAAGGAGAGCTCACCTCGCTTCGAGGCGAGGTCTCTCGCGCACCCACTCCTCCCGCGGACGCGCCGTGTGGCCAACGATGTGGGCTTCGACGCGACCGCGGACGGGTCGGATCCGAGCGCGCACCCGGTGGCGCTGCTGATCACGGGGTCGAACATGTCCGGCAAGAGCACGATGCTGCGGTCCATCGGGATCAACACGGTCCTCGCGCTGGCCGGGGCACCCGTCTGCGCGGAGTCGCTCGAATTGTCGCCGCTGGCGGTGCGGACGAGCATGCGGATCAGCGATTCGCTGGAGCAGGGGGTGTCCCACTTCTATGCGGAGGTGGTGCGTTTGAAGCGGGTGGTGGACAGCGCCAACCGGGGGGAGCAGGTGCTCTTTCTGCTCGACGAGATCCTGCACGGGACGAACTCGCGTGAGCGGATTCTGGGGGCTCAGGCGGTGGTGAAGCACCTGATCGAGCGCGGGGCGATCGGGGCGGTCTCGTCACACGATCTGGGGCTGTCGCCGCTCCAGGAGGAGACCGGGGGGCGGGTGCGGAATGCGCACTTCGAGGAGCTGGTGGTCGAGGACAAGATGTCGTTCGACTACACGCTGAAGCCTGGGGTGGTCTCGACGGCGAATGCGCTGCGGTTGATGCGGATTGCGGGGATCGGGGTGGAGTTGCCTGACGGTTGATTCCTCTCTGCCCCCCCCCCGCGGCGGCGCGCAGGAGCGAGGGTGCGCGAGCGAGGATGGGGCCCACCGCGCGAGTCGCGCCTGGTGGGAGGCTCGACTTGGCGGGGAGGTGGGGGGCAAGACCACGGGGGGAGAGGGGACTGGGGCCGGCGCTCCGGCGCGCGGGTCCTCCCATCCTCGCTCGCGCACCCTCGCTCCTGCGCTTGGTGGGGTTGGGGGTGGGGGAGTGGTGGGGATGGGTGGGGAGGTCTGGGCGATGCTCGGGGCGTCAGGATGTCCACGAGCGGGTGGGTATGAGCGGAATGGGCAAGAGGGTGCTTGGAACTGACGCGCGGTGGGTAGGGGCTCCAGCGCAGAGTGGTCTCCGAAGAGGTTGGTGTTCGGAGGAGCCAGATCATGAAGATTGCTGCCTATGCCGCGACGGCGGCGGACCGTCCGCTCGGGTCACACACCATCGATCGGCGTGAGACTGGGCCTGAGGATGTTGCCATCGACATTCTGTATTGCGGTGTCTGTCACTCGGATCTCGTTCAGGCGCGGAATGAGTTCGGGCGTACGCGGTATCCGCTCGTGCCGGGGCACGAGATTGTTGGGCGCGTGGTTCGGGTGGGGGAGAGCGTGTCGCGGGTGAAGGTGGGGGAGGTCGTGGGGGTGGGGTGTTTCGTGGACTCGTGCCGTGCTTGCTCCTACTGCCGTGACGGGCATGAGCACTTCTGCGAGGAGGGAGCGGCGCTCACGTATGGGGGGACAGAGATGGACCGCACGACGGTGACCCAGGGGGGGTACTCGAGACACATCGTCGTGTCGGAGGGGTTCGTGTTGAAGGTCCCGGCGTCGCTCGATCCGGCGGCGGCGGCGCCGCTCCTCTGTGCGGGCATCACGACGTATTCGCCGCTTCGTCAGTGGAAGGTGAAAAGGGGGGATCGGGTCGGGGTCGTCGGGCTCGGAGGGCTGGGGCATCTTGCCGTCAAGATCGCGGCGGCAATGGGGGCGGAGGTGACGATGTTCAGCACGTCACGCGCCAAGGAGGCGGATGCGCAGCGGCTCGGTGCACGGGGGTTCGCGGTGTCGACCGAGCCGGAGACGTTCCAGAAGCTCGCTGGGCGGTTCGACCTCATCCTCGACACGGTCTCTGCGCCGCATGAATACGCGCCTCATGTGAGTCTGCTCAAGCCCTATGGGACGCTGGTGGTGGTGGGCGTGACGCCTGCCCCGGCGTCCGTGCTCGGTCTCTCCCTCATCATGGGGAACAAGCGCATCGCGGGCTCGGCGGTGGGTGGGATCCGGGAGACGCAGGAGATGCTCGATTTTTGCGGCGAGCATGGCATCGCGGCGGACGTGGAGATCGTTCCGGCTTCCCGGATCGATGAGGCCTACGATCGGATGTTGAAGAGTGACGTGCGCTATCGGTTCGTCCTCGACGCGGCGACGATCTGAGTCAGGCGGTCTGTTCCGCTCGTCTGCGCGCGGATCGGTCATCATGGTGGAGATGGATGCGCTGACGGAGCTGCGAGCGCTCGTGGGGCGACTTGCTCGACGTGCTGGCGAGCTGCGTGACTTCGGTGAGCTGCCCCGGCTTCAGTGCGCGCGTTTCGAAAGGCTCAGCGAGCCGGCCCACTTCGTCGAGGAGTCCATGGTCGCCCTCGTCGTTCAGGGGGCGAAGCGGACGGTGCTCGGCTCGCGGACGTTCGAGTACGGGGCGGGGCACGTCCTCATCAGGTCGGTGAGCGTCCCCGTCACGAGTCAGATCACCGAGGCGTCTGCTCGGGAGCCGTTCCTCGTGGTGGGGCTCCGCGTGCAGCCAGCGCTGATCGCGGGGCTGCTCCTGAAGGATCCGGCGCCAGCGTCAGGGGCGACGCCGCTCGCGATTGCGACGACCAAGGCGCCAGACGACTTGCTCGATGCGTTTCGTCGGTACGTGCGGCTGCTCGATGCGCCTCACGACATTCCCGTGCTCGGGGAGGGGATCGAGCGGGAGATCCTCTGGAGGGCCATCCAGGGGCCACAGGGAGCCGCGTTGCGGGAGATCGGCCTCGCGACCAGCAACCTGACCCTGATCGGACGCGCCATCGAGCTGCTCCAGAAGCGCTTCACCGAGCCTCTGCGGATGGCCGAGCTGGCGCGGGTGGCGCACATGAGTGAGCCGACGTTCCATCGGCATTTCCGGAAGGCGACGGCGATGAGTCCGTTGCAGTTCCAGAAGCTGCTTCGTCTGCAAGAAGCGCGGGTGCGGCTCCTCGCCAGGAGCACCGACGTGACCTCGGTGAGCTTCGCGGTCGGCTACCAGAGCCCTTCGCAGTTCAGTCGCGAGTACCGCCGGCTGTTCGGGGTGTCGCCTGGTGAGGATGCCGAGCGGCTGCGACGACGCGCGCGCGCGACGCGCTCGTCGACGTCGACCCCGTGAACGCCTGGTGGGGCCAGTGCTTCCTCCGGGCTCACATCGACGAGGCGACCGAAGATGCCCGCGCCAGGCCATCAGGGAGAGAGCGGAGAGCGCGGAGAGGTCGGGGCTCGGGAGGCGGCGACGAGGGCGGGGCTCAGGAGGGGGCGTGGGGCTGGGAGGGGATGGGAGGGGATGGGGTTCTGACGAGGTCTTCGGCGAAGCGGGTGATGGTGGCGGCGAGCTTTGCGGGGTTGTCGAGGTGGGGGCAGTGGCCCATGTCGGCAGGCTCCTCGATGCGGGCGTGGCGGGGGAGGTGCTGCCGGAAGTAGGCGAGGCTCGACGCGGGAAGGAGGCGGTCGCCGCGGCCCCAGAGCATCAGGATGGGCATCTGGAGGGTGGCGAGCTGGTCGGGGGTGAAGTTGTGCTCGGGCCGGATGGCGTCGGTGAGGTTGACGATCACGTCGCGGGAGAACTGCCGCACGATGTCGGGGGCGAGGAGGGGGAGGTACCAGGGGCGCCGGCCGTTCAGGCGTTCCAGGAAGGCGACGCCGTCAGCGCGGGAGCGCATGCGGAAGCCGGCGAGGAGGGACTCCATCTCGGCGGCTTCCATGATGGCGCCGGCCGGGGAGGTCAGGACGAGGCCGCGGACGCGCTCGGGGCGCTCGAGGGCGTAGCGAAGGGCGACGGCGCCGCCGAGGGAGTTGCCGCACACGATGGCTGGCTCGGTGAGTTCCTTGTCGAGGAGGCCGGTCATCGCGTCCATCAGCGTCTCGACGGTCAGCGGGGCGCGAGGCTCCCAGCTGAAGCCGTGGCCGGGCAGCTCGGGGACGAGGACGCGGCGCGCTCGTCGCTGCAAGCGGGTCACGACGGGAGCGAAGCCTGCCGCGGAGCTGCTGATGCCGTGAATGACCACGAGGGGCGGCAGGGGGCCTTCGCCAGGGGCGTCGTACATGTGCTGACGCCCCGCCGAGGTCTCGACGAAGCGGCTTCGGATCCCGCGGGCGGTGAGCGCGCGGCGGGTCAGCCGTTCGGCCAGAGGAATGAGCACCATGGGGTCGACTTACCAGATCTGCATGGACCCCGCGACCAGGCCATCGGTTGAGCCCGTCCTCGTGGAGGGGGGCTCACCAGGGGTAGAGTTCCAGGTCATCCATGGCGAGCAACAGCTCGCCCAGCATGCGTCCCTGGGCGGCCAGGGCGGCCGGGGTGGCGAGGCCGGCGAGGGCTCTGCGCCCGCGTTCACGGTAGGCCTCGTCGCCCGTCAAGCGGTGGAGGGCCGCCTGCAGGCGCGCGGCCAGCGCGTTGGGGGAGATGGGTCGCTCTTGCCTGGCGAACACGCCCACGGCGGCGGGATCGGGGGTGCTGGCCATCCAGGCGCCGCTCCCCGGGTCGGTGAAGTCGCGATCGAGGGCCGCGGCGATGCGGACGGCGGCTTCTCGGTAGGAGGCCTCTCCGGTTCGCTCGGCGAGGCGGGCCAGTCCGAGGCCCAGTCCCGCGTGATCCGCCAGGTAGCGCCCTTTTCGCTCCGCCCCGTCGGGTCGCGGCCGACGCACGCTGCCGTCGTCGTTCACGTGGGTGCGAAGGAGCCCGTCCGCGGCGCGTCGAGCGCGTGCGAGCGGGGCGGCATCACCCGTCACCTCGTGCAGCGCGCACAGCGCAGCGATGGCCAGGCCATTCTCGTAGCCATACACACTGTCATCCACCCGCGGAATGCCCAGTGCGCGCCGCTCGGCATCGCCGAGCTGGTAGTACACGTGCCCGTCCACGAAGCGCGCTTGCCGATCGTGCGAGCCCACGTCCGCGTCCTGGCTCACCAGGAAGGCGCCTTCCGAGTTACTCAGGAACCGATCCAGGTAACCCGCCAGCTTCCGAGCGTCCGCGAGCAGCGCCGGGTCCTTGGTCAGCGCATGGGCCCGGGCGAATGCCTCCAGATTGGCGGCCTGGAGCGGCATCAGCTTCTCGAAATGGGGGTCGTCCCACACGCCGCCCACCGAATATTGATAGATCCCGCCCCACACGGGATCGATCAGCAGCCGGTGCTTTCCCAGGGTGAACACCGCGCGCATCCGCGCCTCGTCGTCGCCGTGGGCAGCCCGCCGCAGCTCGAACAGCACGTTCCAGCCGATGGGGACCTTCTGTCGGCCCCAGCCGCCCTGCTCGGCGTCGTAGTAGCGGTTCATGTCCAGGCCCAGCCGCGCGGCGATCCATCCCAGCGCTTCGGGCGGGGCTGGCTTGTCGGCGGGGGCGACGCCCTGCGCGCGCGGCGCCGCATCCAGCGCTGCGGCGGCGCGATCGATCCCGCCGAGGATCTCCCGCAGCTCGTCCGGGGGCAGGTAACCGCGGTACTTCCCCAGCTCCCGCGCGTCCGGCGTCAGCAAGATGGTCGCTGGCCAGCCCCAGTCGATGTACCGCTCGGCGAGGTCCGGGTGCTCGTCCACATCGAAGCGAATGGTGACGAAGCGCTCCTGAAGGACGCGACCCACCTCGGGATCCAGGTACGTGGTCTCGTCCATCACGTGGCACCAGTGGCACCACGCCGCCGCTCCATCGATCAGGATGTACTTCCCTTCGCGCTTCGCGCGGGCGAGGCTCTCGGCGCTCCAGGAAGACCAGGTGAAGCGCTGCTCGCCTCCCCGCGCGCGCGACCTGGCGATGTCGACCTGAGGGGGCGTCCCCTCGGGCACGAGCCCGTGCTTCGTTGCAGGTGTCGCGCTGGTGTCGGTCGGTGGTGGCCGAGAAGCGGGCGGCACACAGGCGAGGAGCGCGAAGGGCAAGGCGAGGGGGAGGCGAAGCCAGCGCATGCAGGCGCCATGATACGGGACCTGCCACGACCCGTGACCTGCCACCGTGCGGCGTCCTGGGGGTCACGCCGCCCCGTGACCTGCCACCGCGCGGCGTCCTGGGGGTCACGCCGCCCCGTGACCTGCCACCGCGCGGCGTCCTGGGGGTCACGCCGCCTTGGGGGACCGCGACGCTGGCTTTTTATCCTTCCGTGTCGCCATCGCCTCGCCGTCGGGTAGCTCCACCGAGTCGTCGGTCTGACCCAGCACGTCGCAGCGAGGGCGCGACGCCTCCAGGGACGTCAACGTGGCTTCCATGGTGGCGCCCAGCGCGTCGAGGGTCGACTCGTCGAACAGCTTCCGCACCTTCGGGAACAGGTGCTCTTCCTCCTCTTCGTGGTGATGCTCCACCTGCTCCTTCAACACGTGGAGCTTGGGCTCGTACTTCTCGTCGTCGGACGACATCTCCACCAGGTCGGCGAGCACCCGCTTCAGCGAGAGGTGCTCTTCGAGCCCCTCCAGCAGGATGTCCTCCGTGCGCTTGGCCTTCACCGCTGGATAGAAGTGCTGCTCCTCGATGGTCATGTGCGCCATCAGCAGGTCGGCGGCTTCATTGAAGCGCCGTTCTCGGTTGCCTTCATCGGCCTTCATGACCTGCTCGAACAGGTCTTCGAGGCGTCTATGGTGGTTCACCAGCAGGTCGATCGCGTTCATCCACTCCTCCTCCCGTGGGGCCCCGCGTCCAGGCGAGGTCGTGTGCTCATCACCTTGAGCCAGGGAGCGCGACGTCAACCCGGGCGGAGTCGTACGCTTGCGTCACGCGGGCGGGTCGCGCCGTCGCAGCTTCCGGACGCCCGGCCGATCCCGATCCTCCGGCATGAGCATTGCTCGAATGTCCTGCGCTGAACCGACCTGTGAACGGAGGGATCGAGAGCCTCTGGAGTCACGGGATTGGCATGGAGGGATCATGAGCACGTCTGAAAAGATCAAAGGTGGGCTTCAGGAAGTCGGCGGCAAAATCAAAGAGGGCGTCGGTCGGGTGACCAAGAATGAACGCCTTCGTCAGGAAGGAATTGCCGACCAGGAAGAGGGACAGGCCCGCCAGGACGTCGCCGACGCAGAGAATGCGGTGCAAGGCAACGTGAATGAAATCAAGGGGCGGGTGAAGAGCACCGTCGGTGCGGCGCGCAATGACAATGCGCAGGAGGCCGAGGGCAAGCTGGACGAGCTGAAGGGCAAGATCCAGAAGAAGGTCTCGAACCTCTGACGCTCCACGAGACGAGGGGACGAGCGTCCTCCTCGCCCGACTCACCGCGCACGGCGTGGTGACGTGAAGGCCCGGCAGGCATGAGCGCCTCGCCGGGCCTTCTGCTCGAGTCCACCCGAGCGGATGCCGAGCGCGCAGGCCAGGCCATTGGAACGGTCGACTCAGGTCGTCGCTGGACGGAATCGGTCCCTTCGTAGAGGTCAAAGCGTCCGTCTTATTGGACGTGGCGTTGGGCCAGGATTAAAGGACGCGCTCATCCAAATCCGAACGAGGAGGACCTCATGAACCGAAATCGTCTTTTCCAGCTCGTCACCCCTCTCGCATTGTGCGCTGTTCTCGCCGGCTGCGAGGATCCTGCCAAGGACAAGCCCCGCGCGACGGTGGCCCCCGGCAGCACCACCACGGCGGCTGCCACGCCGCTCGGCACGAGCTCGGCCGCGGTCGCTCCGACGGCAGCCGCTGCACCTGCGGGTGAGTCGATCGCGATCGACAGCGCGGCCTCGTCGGTCGGCTTCGTCGGTTCGAAGGTGACCGGCAAGCACGAGGGCAAGTTCGAGAAGTTCAGCGGCACCCTTGCGCTCGGCGGCGCGGGCAAGCCAGAGGGCGGCAAGGTCACCATCGACATCGACCTCGCCAGCGTGAAGACCGACGAAGCGAAGCTCGACGGTCACCTCAAGGCGCCGGACTTCTTCGACGTGGAGAAGTTCCCGAGCGCGAAGTTCGTCTCCAGCGACATCAAGGCGGGCGGCGAGAAGGACGCGACGCACACCATCACCGGAGAGCTCGATCTGCACGGCGTGAAGAAGACCATCTCCTTCCCCGCGACGATCAAGGTCGACGACGGCGAGATCACGGCGAAGACCGAGTTCGTCCTCAACCGGAAGGATTTCAACATCACCTACCCCGGCAAGCAGGATGACCTCATCCGCGACGACGTCGTGATCAAGTTCGACGTGAAGGCCCCCCGCAAGAAGTGAGCTGACGCGTGAGCCCAGGCGCGCCACCGAGGTGAGCGCGCCTGGTCTTCGAAATGCAGACCGCGGGCCACGATGCGCTGCAATCCGCGGCTGCCCGGCTGGCCATCGAATCGAGATGGCTGGTCGATGAAGACTGAATGATGGCCAGAATCGCCACGTCGACACCGATGTCGGCTCAAAGGTGCTCGTCGAAGAAGTCGAGCACGCGCTTGCGGGCATCGAGGGCGGCGGGCTCGTCGTAGGCGGCATGCAGGGGGAGCAGGGGGCCCAGCTTCCGCATGATGGCGCTGTCCATGGGGGTGTAGAAGGAATGGCCGACCCCCTCGTAGACCTTGATGTCGTGCGGGGCGCCGAGCTGCTGGAGGCGACGGCGGAGCTTCTCGGGGTCGTCGCGGTACGGCTTGTCGAGGGCGCCGAAGCTGGCGACGATGGGGCACGCCTGGGGCATCACGTCAGGGACCGGCCCATAGAACGGGGCGGCAGCACGGTAACGGCCCTGGGTGGCCAGGACGAGCGTGAAGGCTCCTCCCATGCAGAAGCCGATGACGCCGATGCGCTCGGGATCGACCTCGGGGCAGGCGACGAGGTAGCGGCGCGCGGCCTCCAGGTCGTCGATGGCCTGCCCGTGCCCCCTCTTCATGGCGCGGAGGGTGCTGGCGATGCAGAGGGCGCGGTGGCCGCGATCGTAGAGGTCGGGGATGAGGACGACATAGCCCTGAGCGGCGAAGTCGCGGGCGACGCGCCTCATGGCTTCGTTCAGACCGAAGATCTCGTAGAGCAACAAGAGGGCCGGGCGCCGCTCGTCGCGGATCCCCTCGGGGACCGTGAGCACGCCGCGCATGGAGTGGCCGTCGTCGCAGGCGAAGGTGACGTCGCGTTGCATGCGACGAGGATACCCTAGGAGGGCAGCGCTGCCGCGGTGAGTGGGATCCGGACCCGGACCTCGGTCCCCATGCCGGCCCCCTCGCTGAGGGCCTCCACGTGGCCGCCGTGCAGCTCGACGAGGCGCTTGACCAGGGTGAGGCCGATGCCCAGGCCCCCCAGGGCGTGATCGAGCGAGCGCTCGGCCTGCATGAAGGGCTCGAAGATGTGGGGGAGGGCGTCTGCGGGGATGCCGAGGCCGGTATCGCGCACGGAGAGGACCACGTTGCCGCCGTCGCGGGCCGCCGAGAGGGCGATGTTGCCTCCTGGGTCCGTGTACTTGGCGGCGTTGTTCAGGAGGTTGGTGAGGACCTGCTCGATGCGCACCCAGTCGGCCTCGATCTGCAAGCCTTCCGGGGCCTCGATGGTGAGGGCGTGCTGGCGGCTCTCGACGAGGGGTCGCGCCGTCTCGACGGCCGAGGCCATCACCGAGGCGACGTCGAGGGGGTGACGGCGCAGCTCGATCTTGCCGCGGGTGATGCGCGAGATGTCGAGCAGGTCCTCGACCAGGCGGGCGATGGTCTCGGCCTGGCGCTGGATGATCGCGGCGTTGCGGTCGAGGTCATTGTTGCGGAGCCCGCGCCGGAGCAGCTCCAGGCCCATGAGCATGGGCGTGAGGGGGTTGCGCAGCTCGTGGCAGAGCATGGCCAGGAACTCGTCCTTGCGCTCCTCGGACTCCCTCGCCTCCTGGTAGAGGGCCGCGTTCTCGGCGGCGATGCGCTGGGCGTGGTCGTGCAGCTCGGCGCGCTCCTGGTGGAGGCGGGCTCGCTCCAGCGCCTGCGCGCACTGGGTGGCGATGGCGACGTGGAGCTGGTGATCCTCGGCCGGCAGCGGGCGGGTGGCATCCAGCCCGATGGCGAGGTAGCCGTGGTGGCGAGCGCCGACGTCGAGCGGGAGCAGGGAGCCTGCGGCGGCGAGGGCAGCCAGCGCGCCACCTTCGTCCACCGGGATGGGGACGCGCTGGCCGGCCTCCAGGACGCCAGGGGGGTAGCCCTGGCTGCGGAGCACCTCGAGGGCCGCCCCTCCCTCGGCCGTGAGCAGGACGGCGCCCCCACGCAGGCCCGCCGCGGGCAGGCCGTGGGTCAGCACCACGTCCGCGACCTCCTCGGCGGTGATGGCGTTCGCCAGAGCGGCGGTGATGTGTTGCAGGAGGCTCATGCGGCGGGTCGCGCGTTCTGCGGCGAGGCGGGCCTCCTGCTCGGCCTGGAGCGCGCGGGCATGCTGCTCGGCGAGGCCGAGGCGGCGCGCCAGCTCCTCGGTGATGGAGCGATCGTCCCCTCCATCGAACCGTCCGGGTTCGCTCGACGCCAAGGTCAGAGCGCCAATGATCTTCCCTTGCCCAGGGATGGGGACGGTGATGGTGGAGCGGTGCTTCAGCGAGAGCAGGTAGGCGAGGTGCTCGGCGTCGGCCGTGGCCTGCCCAGCGGCGAGGCTCTGGAGATCCTGGGTGACGAAGCCGGCAGAGCGCCCCTCCAGGATGTCGTGGAAGGGGCTCGGTGCGGTCACCCTGGCGCGGTGCGGGTCCCCTTGCGTGCGGGCCCTGTCGGTCATGTCGGTGTCGGCGTGCTCGACGTGGACCAGCCGCAGCGTGCCGTCGGGGGCGAGATCGTGGATCCAGCACCAGTCCGCGACGGTACTCGTGGCGAGCCGGGCGACGCGCTGCCAGCTGTCCATGTAGTCGAGGGACGAGGCGAGGATGGCGGTGGCTTCGGCCAGGAAGCGCCGGATTTCCTCGAGGCGCTGCCGCTCGCTGAGATCCTCGATCAAGGCGAGGTAGCCGAGGATCTCGCCCTCGTCCGAGCGGTGCGGCACGTAGTTGACCCGTACGTACCGCAGTCCCCCTTTCCGGTAGAGGAGCTTGGTCTCCAGGGTGATGCGCTCCCCGGAGAGCGCAGCCTCGATGGGGCGCTTCAGCGGGGCATACGCCTGCTCCCCTACGACGTCGCGCACGTGGTGACCGATCAGCTCCTCCGGGGCGACGCCGAACCACCCCTCGTAGGCGCGGTTGACCATGCGGTAGCGCTGATCGCGGTCGACGTAGCAGATGAGAAGAGGCGACATCTCGGCGATCTGCCGCAGCAGCTCGCCGTCGGACGACACCAGCGCACCGTCACCACCCGAGCCAGCTTCGCGCACACACGCCTCCCGACGCACCTTCCATCCGAAGGCGCAATTCAGCGGCGAAGGTAGCATGCGCTCGTGCGTGAGGACGCCGCGCTCCAGAGGAATTCGGCGCGCCGCAGGCATGACGCGCGTGCGCCATCGTGCGCGGACCACCCACGCACGAAGGGGTGTCGGTCCTGGGCGGTGGGGCTGGAAGGGCTGGCGGGCGTTTGATAGCTTTCATACAGCACGGTCGATCTATTTCGACACCCCAACAGGTGACCTGTGAGTTCCTTCCCTTCTTCGACCTCCGTTTTCCACAGAGCCTCGCTCTCCCTGTCCGGTCTTCTCGTCGCCGCGTTTGCGGCAGCGACCTGTGGAGGCGGTGACGACAGCCCACCACCGAGGACCACCAGTGGCACGACCGGCACGACCACCACCTCGACGGGTCAGGGGGCGGGTGACGCTGGCGGTGCTGGCGGCATGGGCGGCGCGGGCGGTTCCGGTGGTGCCAGCACGGGCGGAGGCGGCTCAGGGGCTGGGCCGGTCGCCCTGCACTGCTTCAACGGGACCAAGGACGGGAACGAGACGGACGTCGACTGTGGTGGCTCCTGTGCGCGCTGCGATGACGGGCTCGCTTGCAGCGTGCCATCCGACTGCGCCTCCAGGAGGTGTCAGGGCGGCTCCTGCGTGCCCGCGAGCTGCGGGAACGGGGTGCTGGATGGTGACGAGACGGACATCGACTGTGGCGGCGGGAGCGCGACCACGGGCTCGAACCCGGCGTGTCCTCCGTGCACGGAGACGCGCGTCTGCGCCGTGGGGGCCGACTGTGCGTCGCTGAGCTGCATCAACAACCGTTGCATGAACCCGACCTGCAGCGACGGCGTGAAGAACGGCCAGGAGACGGACATCGACTGTGGCGGTACCTGCGGCGCTTGTGATCCCGGCGCTGCGTGCCTCGTGGGAGGCGATTGCAAGGAACAGGTGTGCGTCAACGACGTCTGTCTGGTCGCGAGCTGCAATGACGGTGTGAAGAACGGATTCGAAACCGACATCGATTGCGGCAACATCTGCGGGAAGAAATGCCCACCGGGTCAGCGATGCTCGGCGAATGGTGACTGTTCGACGAATCGCTGCCAGCAGTTCCTCTGCGCCTGCCCGACCGACATGGTGATCGCTCCCGTGGTCGGAGGCGGCGCGACATGCATCGACGCCTACGAGGTGATCCAGAGCGAATACAACATCTTCTTGCAGGCGAACCCGAACATCGCCGGGCTCCCCGCCATCTGCGCCGGCAACATCTACCAGCCATCGGCAGGGTGGCCTCCGGCAGATGGGCGCCACCCCGTCACCTATGTCGATTGGTGCGACGCCTATGCCTATTGCAAGTACGCAGGCAAGCACCTCTGCGGCAAGATCGGAGGGGGGAGCAACCCTCCGTCGGCCTACGCGGACGCCACGCAGAGTGAGTGGTTCAATGCCTGCACGGGCCAAGGAGTGAATGCGTACCCCTATGGGAACACGTACCTCCCGAATCAGTGCGTGGGAGCCGATTCGGCCTTGGCAGGTCAACTGCAACTCAAGCGCATCCCCCCCGCTCCGCTGCCCCCCGCTCCGACCTGCATCGGCAACGCGGTGGGACTTCAGCAGATGAGCGGCAACGCGGCCGAGTGGGAAGACTCCTGCAATGCGAGCGGTCAATGTCGCGTACGCGGCGGATCGAGCCTATCGGGGGCGGCAGCGCTCCGGTGCGACGCGAGCGAGTTCCGTGATGCGCTCGACAACAGTGATGGCCTTGTCGGCTTCCGCTGCTGCCTCTGACCCACTCCCAGCGGAGAGGCCCGGCAGCCCTGGCCTCTCCCTTCGTGACCAACGCGACCTACTGAATCGCCTTCACCGTCTCCTCCGCCGCCCGGGCGCGCTCCTCGGCATCCTTGGCCGCGGTACCGCCCAGGAGCGACGCCGCCTCCCGGAACCGCGCGGCGATGTCGCGGAAGACCGCGGCGTCGGCGTCTTGAGGTGTGGCGAGCTGCTTGATCAGCGCGGCATCGAACGCGGCATGACCTGCGTACGGCGAAGCGGGCTTCGACCGAGCCACCCAGTCGAGCGCCGTCACCTCACCAAGACCCAGGGCCACGAGCGGCGCCCGGCGCATCATCAGCGCGGCATCCTCGGGCCCGTTGCGCAGCCCGAGCGCCAGCGCCAGGGTGAACGTCGCCTCGGCGGGGCGCTCGGTCCCCTCGGGCCACGCCTTCAGCAGTGCCGTCGCCTGATCGAAATCGACGGCGCGCCAGTACAGCCGGCCCATGTCCAGCCGAGCGCGCGCGTAGAGCGCCCGGATCTCCGGCGAAAGTTCCCCGTCCCGGAGAGCCGCCCGATGCTCCATCGGTACCCCTCGCTCCAGCAGCGCGCGGAACGTCGCCGGGCGCGTCACGGCGTCGGCCGGCAGGAGGCGGCCGGCGTAGAACGTGGGCAGCGCCGCCGCGAGGCGCTCTTCGACGGAGGCCGGGCTCACGGGCGGTAGCGGCGGTGCCATGAGCCCATCGAGCGCGTCGATGCGTCGCCCTCCATAGAGCCGGGAGAGCATCGCCCGGGCGGCGTCGACGCGCGGATCGTGCAGCGCGCCGATCATCGACATCTCCCGGAGGCCGATGAGCGCCGCGTCACGGCCGCGCGACTTCCACTGCTCCAGGAACTGGTCGAGCGTGCCGTAGTAGACGTTCCGCGCCTCCTCGTCCTTTGCCATGGAGTCGGGTAGCGGCGCGCTGCGCACGGCCTCCACGATGCGGAGATCCGCCATGCCGGCCTCGATGCCGACGAGGCCGCGTGCGTACAGGCGCAGCTCCACGCCCAGCCGCCCCAGATCGTCGACCGCGCGGGCCTGATCGGTGAGCCAGGCGAAGAGCGGTCCCTTCGTGAACGCGAGGACGCGCTCCTTCTCGTAAGGCGGCGAGAGCTTCGGCGGCGAGAGCGCGGTGCGGGAGAGACGCGCCGCGAGCGTCTGGCCCAGCAGGACCTGGTGGATGTCGACCCGGAGGCCGGCGGGTGGCGCCTGGAGCACCGAAGCATTCAGGACGTCGGCGCAGGTCGTGGGCGCGAGGTCGGCCCGCAGCGCGCGCATGAGCCCCGGCTCGAAGCCCGCGCACCCTTCGAGCCCGGCGAGGCGCGCGTCCCGCTGGCTGGCGTCTGCTTCCCCGAGGGCCCCATCGAGGGCCGAGAGGGCCTCCGACCGCTCCGCGCAAGCCGGCGCCTTGACGGGCGCGCGCTTGACGAACGCCTCGCATGACGCCGGCGCTGCGGGGAGCCCGATGGGGGCCGGTGGGTACGCGGCGTCCCGGGCGTCGAAGGTGGCGTTCTTCAGGAGCGGGAGGGTCTCCTCCTTGAGCGTCCCGCTGGCGGCGAACACGTCGCCCTGAGGCGGCGGAGGCTGGACGACGGGACCGCCTGGCGTCGGCGTGCCATCCGCGGGCGTCTGAGGCCCGGCAGCGGGGGTGGCAGCGCACGCCGCGAGCGGAAGCGCGGCCACGAGGGTGAGCAAGGGACGGAGAAAAGAGCGCATCAGGTCCTGGGACAGGCGCGGAGGGCAAAGGTTTCCGGCCTGAGGTCGATGTACCGGAGAGGGCGCCGCCCCGGCAACAGGGCCCTGCCTTCCTCGGCAGCTCGGAGTTCCCCGACGTCCTCCCCGGGTCGCCGAGCCCTCACCACCGTGGCGCAGGGCTCCTCACTCCACCAGGCGGAGGCCCACGGGCAGCCCTTCCCCGAAGAAGGCCGCGCGGTCGGCCTCCTCGACCGCGACCAGCTCGCGCACCGCCCGGATCCAGGCCTCGCGGGCGCCCACCTTCACCAGCCGTCGCTCCACCTCGGCGCGCGTCCGTTCGGAGACGTCCCGCGCCCGATCCCCGGTGACGCGGGCCATCTGCACGGCGGCAGCAGCGGCGGTGGGGAGCTGATCCCACTTCTCGCGCAGCAGGTGATCCAGCCAGCGCTCGACGGTGGTCGCCCCGACGACGTGGTGCACGCTCGCATACGCGGGAATCCGCGCCCCGATGCGGCCAATGGCGGCCCACAAACGTGGATCGCGATCGGTCCAGGTCCGCTCCAGCAGCCAGGCCCCCAGTTCACTGCGGCGTGTCGCCGGCACGCGCTCCAGCGACGCGGCCAGCTCTCGCAGATCGTCGAGGGCTTCGGGCTTGAATCCCTTGGGCTTCTTCAGCTTGCGCTCTGCCGGGGCGAGGAACGGATCGGCCAGATCGCGCAAGGCGACCTGCGTGGCTTCGTCGAGGCCACCGGCGACGCGGCGCCACGCGATCCAGAGCTGCTGGTAGCCGCGCGGCTCCTGCGGGAACGCGAGCTTCTCCGCGAACAGCGGCGTGACGGCTGTGATGCGCGCAGGATCCCCCGGATCCCCGAAGCCAGGGCGCAGGCAGTACCCGGCGAGCTGCCAGAACACCCGCTCGTGATCCGCCGTGCGGCGCCGTGAGCGCGCGCTCGGCAGGAGCGTGTCGACGAGGGCCCGCGCGGTCTCCGTCGTCCAGCTCGGGCGCTCTCCCAGGATGCGCTCCAGCTCGCGGACCAGGTTCTTCACCTCCCGTGGCGCCACGTCGGGCCGGCCCTTGCCGAATACCCGCTCGATGGCCTCGCGGGCCTCTTCCAGGCGCTTGCCGCCGATGCGCGGCGGTGCAGCGCGCCCTCCGGCATCGACGGGAATCCCCGGGGACGTGCTTCCCTCTATGGGAACCGCATCCGAGGTGGGTTCGCGGAGCTGAAACGCCAGGCGGAAGCGGCGGCCGGGCTCCTCACCGACCTCGACGCAGGCGAGATCGAGCGTCCCGATCGCGGTCAGCTCGCCTTCGAGCTGCACCTTCAGCTCCACGTCGCGGACTGCCCTGGAAGCGCCTCCTGCGCGGCCCGACGGCCCTGTCGCCCCGGCGTCGAAGGCGGTGGCCACGGGCGGAAGTGGCTCGAAGTGGTCGTCGTCGACGATCACCACGTCGCCTGGCCGATCGACGCGCGCATCGTCGGAGGCGAAGAGATCGAAGCGGACCGGGCGGCCCACGACCAGGCCGAAGGTGCGGCCTCTGGCGACCTGCGGGACGCCCTCGGGAGCGCCTCGGGGCACGACGCACACGGCGCGGCGCGTGACGGCCGTCGCGGGATCGAGGCCCACGTAGTACCCGCGTGGCGCCCCCCCTTCGATGCGCAGGCCCCGGCCCCTCAGCGCGAGGCCGTAAGCGACGGCGCCCCGGGCGACCGCGAGGTCGGGGTCCGCGTTCGGGAGCCGCGTGATGGTGGGCCCGCCCCAGGCTTGAAGGACGGCCTGGAGGCGCTCGGCGACCCGCCGCGCCCGAAACACGCCCCCGTTGAGCAGCAGCGCGTGAGGCCCCTGGAGTGGCGTGCCGTCGGCGCCCTTCGGGGCATGGCGCGCGAAGAACCAGGCCACGTGCCGGGTGATGGCCGCGTCTTTCTCGTACGGGAGACCGAAGGCGAGCAGGCCCGCCCGTGACCGCTCCGGCCGCGCCGACCGAGGCACCTCGGGGAAGAACCCGTCCAGCACGAGCTGCTCCACCTCGGCGCGGGTGAGCTCCGTGCGCAGCGTGTTCCCGATCAAGCGAGAGCCAGCCCCCAGCACCGCCACGGGGACGGCCTCCGGCACCTCGTCCTCCCCGCCGTGTCCACCGAGAAGGCGCTCCTTCGCGGCGCGGCATGCGAGCACGAGCTGAGAGAAGCGGCCCGGCTCCAGCCGCTCCCCCTCGGGCAACAACCGTCGCTCGCAGCGGTGCGCGAGCGCGAGATCCATGTTGTCTCCGCCGAGGAGCAGGTGATGTCCGACCGCGATCCGCTCGATCACGATCGGCGTCGTCTCCCCGCGCGCCACGCGGATCAGCGAGAGATCGGTGGTCCCGCCCCCCACGTCGACGACGAGGACCAGCGCCTCGCCCCCGGCGCGATCGATCAGCGCACCGAGCCCCTCCGCCCCCAGGGCCTCCATGGTGTCATAGAACGCCGCCTGCGGCTCCTCCAGCAGCCGCACGGACAGCCCAGCGCGCTGCGCCGCCTCGAGGGTCAGCTCCCGCGCGACCTCGTCGAACGACGCGGGCACGGTGAGCACCACCTGCTGCGCCGCGAGCGGCCCCTCGGCGTGGGCCTCGTCCCAGGCGTGACGCACGTGCGTGAGCAGGCGGGTGGCGGCTTCGAGGGGGGAAGCGCGCGGGAGGTCGCTCGCCTCCTCGTCAGCGCCCCAGGGGAGGATCGGCGCGGTGCGGTCCACGCCGGCGTGACACAGCCAGCTCTTCGAGGACGCGATCAGCCGCCCTGGCACCTCGTGGCCGCGGCGACGGGCGAGCTCCCCGAGCACGAAGGGCGCATCCCCCCAAGGATCGGCCGCATGCTCCGACGCGACCGGCGCATAGAGGAACGACGGGAAGAGAGGACGGGACGCGATCTCCGTGGGGGTGACGAGCTGTGGGATCGGGAAGAGCTGGACGGCGGGCGTCCCTGCCCGCCCGGGATCGTCCGCCCAGGCGACGACCGTGTGGGTGGTGCCGAGATCGATGCCCACCACACGGGAGGTGCCGGAAGGCGCGATCGCTCGTGCCGGGGCGGAGGCCTGGGTCGGTTGAGGGGGAGACGCACTCATGGCCGCAGGCGGGGATCCTGGTACGCCGCGCGCGTGCTGTCATGGAGGAACCGCACGCGCCTGGCCCGTTCAGCCGCGGCCGGTGGCGATCGCGTCGTACCCCTCCCCCTCGAACTGGAGCACACAGAAGCCATGGCCGAAGGGATCCGCCAGCAGCGCCATGCGCCCCCAGCCCGACGCCACGATGGGCTGCTCGAGGGTGGCGCCGGCGGCCTCGGCCCGCTTCACTGCCGCCTCCAGATCGTCGACCGCGACGTCGAGGTGCACCGGCGTCCAGTGGCGCCCGTAGTCCCGTGCCCTGGCGACGCTGCCTGCTGCGGCGCTCGGAGCCGTCCCAGCGGGCTTGAGGAGCAGGTAGATCGGTGAGGTCCCGCCGAGCAGCTCGACCCCCCCGTCCCCGAAGCGGCGACCCACCGTCAGCTCGAAGGCCCGTGTGTAGAAGTCGACGGCCCGCGCGAGGTCGTCGACGTCGATGTTGATGAGCAGCTTGGTCATGACCCCGTTGCCGGGAGTCTGCGCCCTGTCGAGGGGCCGACGCCAGCACCCAGCCCTGGGGTCAGGTCGGGTCGGCCTTGGGCGTCTTCGGACCGCTCTTCGGCAGCTCTGGCTGCTTGATGTAGTCGGTGGGCAGATCGCCGGTGAGCGCGTTCAGGAAGGTGACGATGCTCTTCACCTCGTCTGCCTTGAGCTTCACCCCGAGCTGGTGCCAGGCCATGGTGTTCACGGCCTCGTCCAGCGTCGCGATCGACCCATCGTGGTAGTAGGGGCCGGTCTTGGCGATGTTGCGCAGCGAGGGGACGCGGAAGAAGAACTTGTCGCCGTCCTTCTTCGTGTGGTCGAAGCGCCCGAAGTCCTTCAGATCGGCGTAGGCGTTCATCTTGCCGAGCTTCTGGTACGTCGTGCCGCCGAGCGCCTCGCCATCGTGGCAGCTCTGGCACCCGACGGAGAGGTACTTGGCGAGCCCTTCGCGCTCCTCGTCCGTGAGGGCTTTCTCGTCCCCGGCCAGGAACTTGTCGAACCGCGACGGGGTGACCAGACCGCGCTCGAACGCGCCGATCGCCTTGGCGAGGTTGTCGTAGGAGACCGGCTCCTTGTCGTCCGGGAACGCCTCCTTGAACAGGTCGACGTACTCCTTGATCGAGGTCACCACCGCGAGGACGCTCTTCTCGTCCGGCATGGCCATCTCGACCGGATTGAGGATCGGTCCCTTGGCCTGATCCTCCAGGGTGTTCGCGCGACCGTCCCAGAACTGGGCGACGTGGTTGCCCGCGTTGTAGCTGGTCGGTGAGCTGCGGCCGCCGAGCTGCCCCTTGTGACCCGGCGAGAACGCCTTGCCGTCGACGCCGTAGGCCGCCAGGTCGTGGCAGGAATTGCAGGAGACGTCGTGGTTCTTCGAGAGGCGGGTCTCGTAATAGAGCATCCTCCCGAGCTTGATCTTCGCGTCGCTGATGGGGTTCGTGTCCGAGTCCATACGCGCAGGCAGGACCTTGAGCTTCTTGAGCTCCTCCGGATCGATGAACGCCTTCTTTGCCGCAGCGGGCTTCACATCGCTCGCAGCCGACGACGTTTGCGAGGGAGCAGGGGTCGCGCCGGACGGGCCGCTCTGCTCCTGACCGCGATCGCATGCAGCGAGTGACGCTGCAATCGCGAGGACCGGAAAGAGGGTTAGAAGGGATCGCATGGGCTTAAGGGGGCTCCTGACTGACGTGGTCTTCCCGACGTATAAAGGTGCAGCGGGCGTGTCAACCGAGGTGGGTCGAGCCTGTAAAAAATCTCACGGCTGATCCTGGTTTTCACTTTCAATGGGGAGCTGAGCCGAGCGATCTCAGGAATCCCGCGGAACGAGCCCCTTCACGAGGGCAGCGCGAGGATCCTTCGCGAGAGGAGAAGCCAGGGTGACTCGCGACCCGGAGCGGGCGCCCGAGGACACGGCCGCCCCCCCCGAGCGACAGATGCCGCGAGCACCTGCCGTGCAGCCGATGCCGCGCGCGTCTTCCGTGCGCCTGACGCGGCGAGCACCTGCCGTGCGACCGATGCAGCGAGCGTCTCCTGCGTCCGACGCGGCGAGCACCTGCCGTGCAGAGCGGAGGCCGTGGACCGATCGAGTGCCGACCTCGCGATGGAACGCGGCGGGGCCCGCTGCACAATGAATGAGAGCGAGATGGCAATGGCCAGGGTGTCACCCGTGGGGCTTGGCGTTGCGCGCATTCGACAGCACATTCTGCGTGGATTCGTTCGTCGACTCGCCGCCGGAGAGCCCCTGCTGGTGAGGGCCAGCGCTCGACGGCGCTCCCGACGGTGAATTCTTGCTCGTGGTGCGCTGACGCAGCCGCGTCCCCTGAATGGAGGAAATCGAGATGAATACGGTCATCATGAAAACTACGATCGCGGTGGCCTTCGCAGGGGCCTTGCTTGCAGGGAGCGCACACGCCGAGGAAGATCGGGACGACGCGCGCCCCGCGTTCCTCGACAGCATGCCGCGCCCCACGGTGAAGCGCGTCTCGGCGACGGGAGAGGGGTGCCCGGTGTCGTCCGCCGTCTCTGCCTCGTTTTCCGGTGACGCGAGCCGACTCACGCTCCGCTTCGGTGAAGGTCAGATGACCGCGCGGGTGGGGCCCGGGATCCCCACCGAAGACGTGCTCAGCGCTTGCGAACTCCAGCTCGTGCTCGGCATTCCACGGGGTTATCGCGTCGCGATTCAGCAAGCGACCTACCAGGGCTTCGCCGACATGGATCCGGGGACCCTGGCATTCCACTCGACGCGCTACTGGTTCCTGGGCACCCGCGCGCCAGCGCGCATGGCGACCCTCCAGGGCGGCAAATCCCGCGAGCCCTACACGCTGAACGCCAGCTTCGGCCCCACCGCCGTATCGTCCTTCTGCGGGTCACAGCGACCGCTCTTCATCAACGTGGCGGTCGGGGTGACCACCCTGGGGAATCCGAGCCGTCACGCGATGGTCGTGCTCGGCGGACGTGACCGCGAGGTCTCGTACCGACTCGACTGGACGCAATGCCCCAGCGAATGAGCCCCCGCACGCTCGTCCTCCTCTGACGACCCCCTCGAGCGACGACCCCCTCGAGCGACGACATCGTGCTGTCCCGCGCGTGTCCCGCGCAGCCGCTTGTCATTACGATGCCAGGCTCCATGTTCCCATTCGCGACAGCAGTCGTCGTTGCTTTCGGCTTCAGGGATCGAGCACGGACCGGCGAGTGAATGCGGTCGTCCTGTAGCCATATGCTTCTCAGTATCGCCGGTGAGAATGGAAGGAAGGTCAATATGAGTTTCATGGCGAACCGCAAGTGCATCGGCCTCCTCGCCACAGCGGCGATGGCCATGGCCGGCGTCATGATCCCCAGCGTCGCGAGCGCAGATCCCGACGTGAGGATCGATCGAATCACGCTCAGAGGGCCTGCTTGTCCCGAGGGGACGGCGTACGTGGAGGTGACGCCCGATCGACAGGCCTTCGTCATCACCTATGACGAATTTCACGCCTCGGCGGGGCCCGGTGTGCCACCGCAGGAGAGCGTGAAGGGTTGCACCGCGCTGATCGACCTGGACTTCCCGCCTGGCTGGTCATGGACGATCTCCAGCATCGCTTACAGCGGCAGCGCGCAGCTGGATCAGCGCGTGGCGGGTCGGTTCAGCGCCCGGCTCAGCTTCCCTGGGCAGCGCCCGGTGATGAAGGAGGTCCGCATGCTGGGGCCAACCCCTCCAGGTGGACAGGACTTCGATCTCCTGGGCGATTACGACATCTTCGCGTGGTCCCCCTGCGGCCTGAAGCGCCCGATGACGGCCCTCGCGACCGTCCAGGTGGACAACTCGGCAGACCGTCATCGGGGCGGCGTCGTGCGCGTCTCCCAGGAGACGGGCGCCTTCCAGATGGTCTTCCACGTCGACTGGAGGCGCTGCCGCTGACGTCGACATCACTTGAACGCTCGCCCAGCGCACCCAGTGATCGTTCGCGAGGTGAAGGCGCCCTTGCATCCGATGCCAGGCGCTGGGCCGTCCCATGCCCATCGCCCTGCCACGCGGTCTCGGCGTCGCGGCGGTGGCCCTCTCCGCCGCCCGACGCCGACCGCGCTGGCGTCATTCCGGTGTCGTCGCGCAGCGGATCCCGAGGAAGCCGCAGCGGTAGGTCGTCTTGAAGATGAAGGGGCGATCGTTGCGGAAGAGATCCTTCGCGCTGTCTCTCCAGCTCCCTCCGCGCCCCTGGCGGACCGTGCTCGTCTTGTCCGAGGCCGCCGTCGTCCATTCGTAGACATTGCCGCCGAGATCGTGGATGCCCAGCGGGCTGTCCCCTTGCGGGAAGCTGCCGACCTCGCACGACAGCGCGCGCGTTCCCGCCTTTCCGCCCCAGCAGGCCTGGTCCCCTGGCTCGTCGTTGCCCCACGGGTAGTACCGGTCCTCCGTCCCCCCGCGCGCCGCCCATTCCCACTCCTCGGTGCTCACGAGGCGCTTCTGCTGCGCCTTGCAATAGGCCTCGGCCTGGTTGAAGTCGACGCAGACCATCGGGTGCTTGCCGAGCTCCGGCTTCCCGTACGTCGCACCATCGCAGACCTTGACCCGGTTCTCGTCGCAGCCGCCGCCCTTCACGCACGCCGCGTACTCGTCGGCGGTCGTCTCGTTCACATCCAGGCAGAACGGCGCGACGGTGACCTTCTGCTTCGCCTTGCCCATCGAGAACTCGCCGCCAGGGACCTCGACCATGTTCGCTGGACAGCGGGAGGGGGGAGGGGGCGGAGGCTCGACGGCGCTCGGTGTCGCGCTCGCTTCCGGGGCCGCAGGGGGGGCCGCCGGTGCTTCTGGCGTCACGCTCGTCTCGGGCGTCGCTGCTGGAGCCGCCTTCGCGGTGACTGGCGCCGCGGGGTGCTCGGGAGCACCGGAGCATCCCCCGATCGTCATCCCGACGAGCGAGAGCGCTGCACCGGAGATCGCACCACGAAATCGCATCTTCAACCTGTCCTCCCTCACCACGCGGTCAACACGGGGGACCGCTGCCCTTCGACCCACTGCTCCTGCACGACGACCATCGGCTTCGGAGCGAACATGCCGTCCTCGTCCTTGCCGGGCGCCCAGAACTGGAACACCCGACGATCCCCGCGGCGCATCGGCGTCAGCAGCTCGCCGAACGGCGCATCCACCGGGCCCCCGATCCAGAACGCGACCCCCTCCGGCGCTCCGCCGACGAGCGACACCGCGAAGACCTGCCCCTCGCAGCGCACCCGCAGCCATGCGCGGACGACCTGCGCGCGACAGGTCGCCGCGGCGGGCCCCTGCCGGGCAAACTTCACCCGCGGCGCGGCGAGCCATTCGGCCACCGTCGGCGGCTTCGACGGCTCGGTCGGGAGCGTGTCGCCGTCGAGCAACAACTCCTCGGCGGCACTACCCTCGGGCCCGCCGGCAGCAGGATCCCCTGCACTGGCAGGCGAAAGGCCTGGCGACACGACCGCCGCCAGCGCGACGAGCCCTGGGCCGATGACGAGACGGCGGTTCACAGTGTCCTCAGGAACGCCACCAGGGCGGCGCGTTCTTCCAGCGTGAGGTGATCGGTCTGGCCCATCCGGTTCCCATTGCGCGCGATCAGGTCGTCGAGCGACGTGGCGCTGCCGTCGTGGAAGTACGGCGCGTGCCCTGCCACATGGTTGAGGGACGGCGTCTTGAACTCCGCCCGCGCCTCGTCGTCGAAGCCAGGCCGCGCCGCGAGCTTGGCGAGCGGGTACGCCATCCGGTCCGTGTAGTCACTCTCCGGGACGTGGCATCTCGCGCAGCGCGCCACGTCGCTGTTGAAGATGGCCTTGCCCCGCTCCTCCTCGGCCGTGAGCTTCCGCTCCTCCCGCGGCGGTGGCACGAGGCCCCGGCGCAGGAACGCCGTGAGGAAGGAGGCGCGCGCGTCGAGGTTCGCCTGCTGGTGAGGTGGCAATCCCCCCCAGCGATGAAGGCCGAACCCGCTCACCAGCCGCGATGGCAAATCAGGGCTTTCCCCGTGCCATCCGTACGGCCCCTCCGCGATGCGGCCGGCGAGCATCGGCGTGCGGCGCGGAACCCCCTTCACCCGTTCCTCCTCCGGCAGGTTCTCGGGGATCCCGACGAAATTGACCTGCGTCCCATCCGACGTGTTGAACCTCGCCTCGTGCCACACGTGGCCATCGTCGCGGCCCTCGGGGTGGCAGCCACTGCACGCGAGACCCCCGCTCGTGACGCGATCGGTCGCGTTGTAGAAGAGCCGCCGCCCGGTCGCCGCGTCCCCACCGAGCGGATCGTCCGCGAACCGCGCGAGCACGGGCGCGGCTGCCACGAAGGCCGCGCCGTCATGCGGGTCGAGCTTCACCTCTGCCACGTCGTACGTCGCCCGGCAGAGCACGTAGGCCGTCGACTCGTCTGCGGAGAGCGTGATCCCCTGCGGCGCGCCACAGGTCGTCGCCACGTTCAGGTACGGGTCGACCGCACCCCCCACGGCGTAGGTCCGCATCACGGCGCTCGTCGGGTCGATCGACATCGCGTCCAGCTCGACGATCGCGTCGAGCCCCTCGGCAGCGACGAGCAGCGACTGCGTCCGCCCGCGCCTCACCATCGCCCGGGGCTGCGTGAAGGCGCCGAGTGGTCCCCCTGGCAAGGTCAGCTCGTCCGGGCGCGTCTCCTTGTCGGCGCGCACGAACGGCGCTCGCCCCGAGCGCTTCGGCGCGAGCGGCGTTTCCCCTGGCAGGAGCAAGACATCCACGGTCGACGCCCCGAACCAGGATGACGTCCCCAGCGCGCCGAGCGCATGACGCGCCGCGAACAGTCGGTCCTCCGAGAGGATGACCGCGAACCCGAACGCCGCACCGAGCGGCTTGCCCGGTGGCGTGCGGAGCGGCCCTGCCGGCAAATCCACCCGGCTCACGGCACCGCTCGCGACGTCGAGGCGCGTGAGCGCGGCGCCGACCAGGTGGGACACATAGGCCGTGGCCCCATCCCGCGTCACCACGATCCCTCGCGGCTCCCGCGCCACGGTTGCCGTCCAGCGCACCTTCGCGGCATCGAGATCCACCGCCGTCACCGTGTGCGTCCACGCGCTCGTCACGATCGCCGTCTTTTCGTCCGGCGTGACCGCTACCCCCCATGCATCGGCAGCGACCGACACCCGCGCCACCTCGACGAGGCGGCTCCCCTCGGCCCTGCCCTCCAGCCCCGGCGCCGGCTCCCCCTCTGCGCGCGTGGCCTCCCGCATCACCACGAGCCACCCCGGATCCCGCACCGTCACCAGCACCCGGTCGGCGAGCGCGAGCACCTGGGCCGGCGCACCTGGGACGGCGACCTCGGAGGTCCCCTTGCCTTGCCCGAGTGGCAGCTCCAGCAACCGTACCACCCGGTGATCCTCGTCTGCCACGATCAGCGCATCGCCACGCGCCGTCCGCGCGATCGCGCCACCCTCGTGCGTCGCAGCCCGCACCGCGACGGTCGGTGCTGGAGGCGTGGCGGCGCTGCCCGTGGCCGCCGCCGTCGCGCTGGCAGCCGGCGCGCCCACGTCGCCACGATCGGCGTCCTTCTTCCCGCACCCCGGAGCGAGCGCCATCGCGCAAGCGAGCGCCATCGCGCCGACGAGCCCCCTCGCCCTGACCTGATCCCGCATGCTCCCCGCCATGCTACCCGGACCTCATCTCCCGGCGCCACGCCACCAGGAGACCGCGCCATCACGCCATCGCCGCATCGTCCGGGCAAGGGGCCTCACCTGGGAGCGTTCCTACCGTGACGAGCGCTCCTGCCGTGAGGAGCGCCTCCCTCACGACTCCGAGCGGACCGACAGCTCGACGCGCCAGCGCTCGTTGGGCTTCTGCGGGTTCGTCGGGATCGCCTCCAGAAGGAGCGTCCCGATCTCGGTCACCGACGCGCGCACGTGCACCGGGACGACCTCGCCCTCGGGCCGCCCCTCGGTCGGGAGCGTCACCTCGATCGGCGAGAGCTCTTCCAGCTCACCCGCCTTCCAGCGCGTCACCTCGGCGCCGGCCTGATCGTCGCGGCGCACGGCGGAGCCGAAGAACCGGAACTGCACGGGCTCGCCCACCACGACCATCAGCTCTTGCGGCGGCAGCTTCGCCTCCGTCCCTTCCTCCATCCCGAACGGCGCGACGCACAGCGCGGTGATCGGCGGCTCGATCCCCGGCACGGCGGGGACCGCGTCCTCGATGCCCACGTAGTACGCGCGCGCCGTGCCGCCGCGGATGCGCAGACCACGGCCATGGCGGGTGAGACCGTAGGCTGCGGCGCCCCGGGCGACGGCGAGATCGAGATCGGGCGCGGGCAGTACCCGCACCGGAGGCGCGCCGTCCTGGGTCAGCCACTCGTTGAGCGTGCCGAGGAGGCGCTCCCGGAGCGGCTCCCCCTTGAGCACCCCGCCGTTGAAGAGCACCGCCGTGGGGTGCAGCAGCGCGCCGCTCGCCTCGGCCGAGAAGCCCGGCAGCTTGCTCGTCGCGCCGGCCTGGCGTCCCAGGAACGCCGCGAGGTGGCGCGTGACCGCCGGATCCTGCGCGTACGGCAGACCGAGCTGGGTGAGGCCCGCGCGTGTGCGGGTGGCCGGGCGTGCGCTCGCAGGGACGACGGGGAAGAAGCCGTCGACGAGCGTGCGGGTCAGCTCCTCGCGCGTCAGCTCGGTGCGGATCGAGCCACCGAGCAGCTTCGAGCCGCGGGCGGCGAGGGTGATCGGCGCGGACCCGAGGTTCGCGTCTCCGAGAAGGCGCTCCTTCGCCACGCGCGCCGCGTAGGTGAGCGCCGTCATCTGCCAGCGGTCCAGCTCCTTGCCCTCGGCTTCGAGCTTGATCCGCAGGATGTGTGCGAGGGCGAGGTCCATGTTGTCGCCACCGAGGAGGATGTGATCCCCGACCGCGATGCGGGTCAGCTCCAGGTTGCCATCCTGCTCGACGGCAGCGATCGCAGAGAAGTCGGTGGTGCCGCCGCCGATGTCGGCGATGAGCAGCACGTCCCCTGGGCGGAGCTGCTTGCGCCAGGCCTCGCCGGCTGCAGCGATCCAGGAGTACACCGCGGCCTGGGGCTCTTCGAGGAGCGTGACGTCCTCGATGCCCGCGGCGACGGCAGCTTCCACGGTGAGATCGCGCGCGGCGGGATCGAACGAGGCCGGGACGGTGAGCATCACCTCCTGGCGGGCGAAAGCGAGTTCGGGATCTCCCTTCGCGATCACGTGATCCCACGCCTCGCCGAGGTGCTCCAGGTAGCGCCACGACGCCTCGACCGGCGAGATCTTCTCGATGTCCTCCGGCGCGCCGAGCGGCAGCACCCCGCTGCGCCGGTCGATGGCCTGGTGGCTCAGCCAGCTCTTGGCGCTGGCGACGAGGCGCGCGGGCGCATCGAGGCCACGGGCGCGGGCGTGCTCGCCCACGGCGAAGCGGCGCTCGGCGTCCCAGGGGAGCGCCTGGGGCCCTTCGCTCTCCGGCGGGAAGTACACGAAGGAGGGCAAGAGCGTGCGCGCGTCGAGCGATCCCTGAGCGACGAGCTGGGGGATGTCGAGCACGCGGATCTCCGCCGTGTCCCGCGGATCCTCGTGGATGGGCGCGTAGGCGAGGGCGGAGTGGGTGGTCCCGAGATCGATGCCGATGACGTAACGAGTGCTCATAGCTCCACCTCGGCCGGGGCGAGGATGTGGGGGTCGTGGCCTGCGACGGGTACGGGTAGCTTGATCTGGTCGGCGCGCCAGCCGCGGTGGGTGAGCACGCCCGTGTAGGGCGGGCTGCCACCGACGTTGCCGCTGAGCTTGATCTCGGCGGGGCTGTAGCCCGAAGCGATGGTGATCCTGGCGCCTTCGTCCTCGCTCCGGACGGGCGACACCGTGGCGTGATCGCGCAAGGCCTTCCGACACCCCTCGTGGATGACGCGGGCCGCCGCGCCGATCTCGGCGTCACCGAAGCTGGCGATGTCCTGCTGGAGGAAGTCGATCAGGCGGCCTTCCCGCTGGAGCAAGGCGAGGAGCTGCAAGGCCGGCTCGGGGCTGGGCGGCCCGGGCGGTGCAGCGGGCAGGTCCGGAGGCGGTTCCTTCCGAGGCTCTTGCCGGGACGCCTCCTGCGCTTGCCGGGCTTCCTTCTTCGGAGCGGTCACCGTGGGCGCTTCGGTGGGCTTCTCGGCGTCGTCGTCCGCGGCCTTCGCCTTGCCCTTCAGCCTCGACGGCTCCCTGGCAGGAGGCAGCGGCTCGGGCGCGGGCTCGCGGGCGAGGAACGCGCGAGCCGCGAACGCGCCGTCGAACAGAACGCGGAAGAAACACACCCAGGCGAACCAGAGCCGGGTGGCGAAGGGCAGGGGCGTGGGCTCAGGCACGGCGGGAGCCTACCCCGGCGCGGCGGCATGTGCCCAAAGGAGAGGTGCGAAGACCTCCACGAGTCGGTCGCGAGGGGGCTTGGAGAGGCACCCTGGTCGTCGCGAGCGTCAGCCAAACGCCTGGCGAGAAGGGCTGAACATCGTGAGTCGGGGCAGCGATCTCGCGCTTTCAAAAGCGTGAGAGCGGCCCGGCAGGACGCCTCCCCAAGCTGCGACGGCGTCTCGTCTCTCCCAGAAGGCGTCTGTGTGCCGCACCGTGGCTGCGTGAAGCGGTCAGTATGTATAACGTTAAGTGTATATACCGATAAGTGTATATAACGAATGTGTTATATGCATCCTCTCAGCGATCCAGGGTCCAGGACGGTCCGAAAATCGATGCTGAAACCCTCGGGTACGCGAGGTCCCGGATGTCCCTGGAGGAAGGTGTCGACCCTCCTGGAGGAAGGTGTCGGGGTTCCTGGAGGAAGGTCTCGACCCTCCTGGAGGAGGGTGTCGAGGTTCCTGGAGGAAGGTGTCGGGGTTCCTGGAGGAAGGTCTCGACCCTCCTGGAGGAGGGTGTCGGGGTTCCTGGAGGAAGGTGTCGACCCTCCTGGAGGAAGGTGTCGGGGCTCCTGGAGGAGGGTGTCGACCCTCCTGGAGGAAGGTCTCGACCCTCCTGGAGGAGGGTGTCGACCCTCCTGGAGGAAGGTCTCGACCCTCCTGGAGGAGGGTGTCGGGGTTCCTGGAGGAAGGTGTCGACCCTCCTGGAGGAGGGTGTCGGGGTTCCTGGAGGAAGGTCTCGACCCTCCTGGAGGAGGGTGTCGAGGTTCCTGGAGGAAGGTCTCGACCCTCCTGGAGGAGGGTGTCGGGGTTCCTGCTGGGTAGTGGTCGAATTGCCGGGCCGATGGCAACGGCGTCTGTGATCACACCTCTTGGTGTCATGCCGAGGTGGCGCACCGACGCCAGGTACTCCGCATTGAACTGCCGCGTCGCTTCGCTCGCGGGTCTGCCCTCGCCGTAGCGCGGCCATCGATTCACTCAATCACACCGTGGCCCGTTGCCGGTTGGAGAATGGCGGCACCACGACGCAGAGCAGATAGATGGACGAGCAGCTTGACGGCAATGGTCACACCGAGCTCCGAGGTGCTCGCGAAGTCCGTCTGTACAGCCTCGCAAGGGGGGTGACGCTGCGCCAGCATCACGTCCTTCCCATTGCCATACTCGGCGCGCCATGGCCTCACCCGGCGCTCCAAGATGCAGGGCTGACCCGGCTCGTAGCGATCCGGGGGCTTCGAGGGCAGCTCGCCTTCTTGAGACGCACTTATGTGCCGTGTTGCGATCCATGTCCGCATTGCGAGCAACACGACCGATTCGTCCGTGCTTGCTCATCTCCTCCATCACGCTCCTCACCATCGCATCGCTCATCACCGCATCGCTCATCACCGCATCGCTCATCACCGCATCGCTCATCACCGCATCGCTCATCGGCCTCATGCGCCAGAGCGCAGGCTGCGACGAAGCGACTGTCGACAAAGGTGCATACTCGTCTGCACTCTGCACTGTCCCTGTGCCGAAGGAGCTGTCGGCGGGGGCGCTGTGCGCGCCGCTCGATCGAGGCTCGATGCGTCGACTCGCAGCGGACGTCGGTGCCTGCCTTGGCGCATTCGTCGACGTGATGGCCGACGACGCCTGTCAGCAAGCTGCAGCCCTTCCTGAAAGACTTCTTTCTCCGGCCCGAGCGTGAGTACGATGCATGCAGAATGCAACGAGGGCTCGTCGCCACCGCCTCCGGCCACGTCGTGCGACACGAGAGTGCCTTGCGCAGAGTCCTCGAGGACGGGGGCCTGAAAGTCGTGAACAATGAGGCCGAGTGCGCTCAGAGGGTAAGTCCCGAGCCTCGGCGGCGAGAGACGGCGGTGGCGAGCCCGCGTTGCAACTCGCGATGTCTCCACATGCGAATTTGTTCGAAGGAGTCGCGCTTTCCTGGTAGATGCCGCGCGATGCACGCAGCGCGTCGTGTGCATCACTGGGCGGGCAGGGCGCTGTTCCAGACCGCCGGCACGATGCTGGCCGTGCAGCTCCTCGCGCCGGTCGCTGTGGCTCACGAGCGGACGACCGCGGAGCTTTCCTATGTGCGTGACGCGGGCGCTGCGCGCTGTCCGGACGAGCAAGAGCTCCGCGATGCCGTCGCCGCGCGACTTGGTTACGTTCCGTTCGTCGAGGGCGCCGAGCTGCGAATCCGCGTCAGAATCACTTCGTCGCGTTCGATCCTGCGTGCGGCGCTGGAGGCAGTGGACGACAAGGGGCGTCCCGTGGGGCACCGTACGCTTTCCTCCACCGGCCGTGATTGTGACGAACTCGCCGGTGCGCTCGCTCTCGCGATCAGCGTCGCGATTGACCCCTCGGCTCTCCTCGGCGTGCCCGCGCCCGCAACGGTTCCCGTCGCGCCCGAGGCGCACCCTGGCGAGTCCGCACCCGCGCCCGCACCCGCACCCGCACCCGCACCCGCACACCCGACTGCGCCGGCCGCTGCCAAGCGTGAGGTCGAGCCGGAGCCGGCGAGGCCAACGAGCCGCTCCTCCAGGATCCACGTGAGCGGTCGGGTCGGGCTGGCCCACGGCAACGTGCCCCAGGTGCGTCCGTACGTCTCCGTCGACGCGGATCTGGGGATTCTCGAGTACCTGGCGTCCCGGGTCGGAGTGCGCTGGGATGCTCCCGGCCGGGCCGAGAGCGCCACCGGCCAGGTTGAGGCGCATCGGCTCGACGCGCGTGTATTCGGGTGCCTGGGGCCAGCCTGGGGAGCCGTGTGCCCCGGTTTTGCCGTAGGCAGCACCTTTGCACGCGGGCTGGGCGTATCGAGCCCGCGCGCGGCAACCATATGGTCGACGGCCGTCGTCTTGGACCTTTCGGTGCGGGTCCCCCTCGGTGAGACCTTTGCGCTCGACGTGCGCGGCGGCATCGACCTCGGACTTCGCCCGATCTCGCTGGAGCTCGATGGCCTGCGCGTGTGGCAGAGCGCGGCAGTGTCCCCGCATCTGGAGATCGGACCCTCATGGAGGATTCCGTGACGGATCGGGGGCCGCCGGACCGAGAACAAGAAACCCCCTTGGATTTCGACGAGGTGCTTCGCGCGAGGAGCGGTGGCCCCGCATCTGGAGATCGGTCCTGCATGGAGGAGCCCGTGACGGGTCGGGAGCCGCCGGCCCGGGAACAAGAAACCCCCTTGGATTTCGACGAGGTGTTTCGCACAAGGTTCCGGTATGTGTGGAATACGCTGCGACGGCTCGGTGTACGCGTTGCGGACCTCGAAGATCTTACCCATGACGTCTTCGTCGTGGTGCATCGGAAACGAGATCGGTTCGACCCCACGCGCGATATCCGACCGTGGTTGTTCGGCATCGCCGCGAACGTGGCATCGGACTACCGGCGCAGAGCAGGCCACCGGAACGAACTCTCCACCGCCGTCGTGGACATGGCGGACCCGGCTCCCCGGCCCGACTGCGTGCTCGAAGAGCGAGCAAAGGAGGAGCTGGTGAACCGCGCGCTCGCCGCCGTCGAGGAATCGCGAATCGGGGTCTTCATCATGCACGATGTCGATGGCGTGGCGATGCCGGAGATCGTCGCCACACTCGGGATCCCTCTGAATACCGGGTACTCTCGACTTCGTCTCGCCAGGCAGGATTTCAGCGCAGCGGTGAAGCGCCTGCGCGCGATGTCTGGAGCCGACCGATGAACCGCGACGATGAGCTGCCGCCGCTCGACGACGACGCCGCGTCCCTGCTGCGCACCCTCCAGGACCAGAGCGTTCCAGGAGAGATCGTCGAGCGCGTGCGGGCACGCGTCGACGCGACCCTTGCCCTCGCTGCGCCGTCACCGGACGTGAGCGGGACGGACAGTGCCGCAGGGGCATCAGCCAGCGCGTCATCGTCCTCGGCGGCGCCTGCCAGCGCGTCATCGTCCTCGGTGGCGTCGGTCGCGAGCTCGGCAGGCCTGCACGCGGCCTCGGTGAAAGTTGCGCTGGTCGCCTTTGCGCTGGGCGTGGGGACCGGCGTTGGTGCTTCACGCTTGGTCGCCGAGGCCCCAGTCCGCGTCGTCCACGAGGTGGCGTATCTTCCGGCTCCCACGCCGAGCCAGACCGCGGATGGGGTCGACGAGGCCACGGCTGTCGTCGAGGTGCCGAGCGTCCTTCCGGATGCCGGGGTCGGTGGGACCGATGCCGGTCGTCCCGATGCGGGCGGTGCAACGACGGGCCGTCGAGATCGAGCACTGTCCGAGGAGAATACGCTGGTCACGCGCGCTCAGAGTGCGCTCGCACGAGGGAACCCGGGCGAGGCGCTCGAGGCTTTGAACGAGCACCAGCGACGCTTCCCCGCAGGACAGTTCAGCCAGGAGCGTGAAGCGATGGCAATTCAGGCGCTCGCACGCCTCGGTCGCGCCGATGCGGCTCGCGCACGCGCGGCGACGTTTCGTGCTCGCTTCCCTGACTCGGTGTTGCTCCGAACCGTCGACGCCGTCGTGAGCCCGTCACCGTGAAACGCGGCAGCACCTTCCTGTTCGTGGCGATGTCGCAGCTCGCATGCGGGGTCGCACACGTCGATCTCGGGAGCAGCGATCCAGCCGAGGAGAGTGAGTTCCTGTTCGCGATGGGCGCGTCGGCGACGTGTGCCGTAGGCTCCGACGGGATCCTTCGGTGTTACGGCGTCGGCACCGATGGTCGCTTCGGGGTCCCTCCGTCGACGTTCACCGAGACCTGCGCGGGGGAGCCGTGTGTGGCAGCGAAGGCCATCCGAATCGGCCAGACCCCGACCAGCTCGGTGACGCTCGGCGATTCCTTTCTGTGCGCGACGCTGGGTGGCGATACACGCTGCGCTGGCGGAAATTCCTTTGGCATGCTCGGGCGTGGTCAGCACGATCGAGACGCGCATACGAACTTCGTCGCGGTCGACGGAAGACACGCGCTCTCCAAGCTCGTCGCCGGTCGCGGACACGCCTGTGGCCTGTCGTCCAGCGGCGGCGTTTGGTGCTGGGGTATCGGCGTCCATGGGCAGCTCGGCCGGGATCCGAACACCCTCGGCGACTGCGGCCTGCCCGCAAACGTCGAGGAGGCGACCCGACTGGCCGTCTCGCCCACCGACATCTTGCGATGCAGCGAGGTGCCCGCGCTCGTGCCGGGCTTGACGGGCATCACCGACCTCCGCGCTGGCCCCTTCGCGACCTGCGCCTACTCCGCGCCCAGTGGATGGCGTTGCTTCGGGCGCAATGTCAGCGGCTCACTCGGTGTGGGGACGAGCCACACTGGCGTGTTCACGCCCACCGCGCTCACCGTCGCCGGCACCATGGATGTCGCGCTCGGTCCGACGCACGGCTGCCTCGTCGACCGAGAAGGGTTCGTCCAGTGCTTCGGTCGCGCCGAGCTCGGGCAGCTCGGCATCGGCACGACGGCCCCCGATACCTGCGAGGGGTCGCCATGTGCGCTGGCCCCCGTCATGGTCAGGGGTCTGGGACCCGCGCGCCGGGTCGCGGTCGGCGACGCGCATTCCTGCGTGCTTCTACATGATGGCTCTGTCTCCTGCTTCGGAAGCGACTCGCACGGCCAGATTGGCGACGGCGACACCACCAGCGACGACTGCGGCGGCAAGAGATGTTCTCTGGCCCCGCGCTCGGTCCGCTCGTATGTCGGCATCTTCAAGCAGATCTCCGCGCACGGAGACGCGACGTGCGCCACCAATGGCTATGATGGCCTGTTCTGCTGGGGCGACGGCACCCGAGGTGAGCTCGGTCAAGATGTGCCGCAGATCCTCTCGACGCCGACGCGCGTCCCGATCCCCTGATCGCGGTCCCTCGTCGCGAGGTCTGAACCAGGTTTTCTTCGGGGCGACACTTTTCGTGACGGATGTCACCCCGACAAGTCGACTCCACGGACAGCAGGTCGAGCTCGAACCCGTCGGACGGCTGCGTGCAGCGTTGCCGGCGGCGAGCTGCACGGGTGAGTCCGTTGGTTCCAGCCGAGGAGTCGCGAATGAAGGGTTCGAATTGGGCTTGCACGCTTCTCGTCGCCGCGGTGTGCGTACCCATCGTGGCCGGCTCGCCAGCGTGCTCGGCGGACGGTGACGGAGCGGGAGGTAGCGGCATCGGCGCCAGTGGGAGCGCATCCACGGGCATCCCGGACGCTGGGGGCGACGGTGATGGGGGCGACGGTGATTCTCCCAGCTACCGACCGATCACCGGATGCATCGGCGGTTCGGACGATGGCGAAGGGACGCCGAGCTTGGGGATGTCCCTCGCGGACGAGAAGGCGGACGAGCTGCTCGCTCTCCCTGCGGGAACTGCGCTTGGTGCGGACGGGCTGCCGACGAACATGCCAGCGCGTTCGGCAGTCCGCTTCCTCAACCAAGCAACGTTCGGGGCGACGGATGATGATGTCGCGCGTCTGAGCGAGCTGTGGAGGGGCGCGTGGATCCATCAACAGTTCGAGCTTCCCATCGGTATCACCACCTGGGATCGGGTGCGTGCGCTGCAGACCGCCTGGTTCAACAGCCAGAACAATCCACAAACAGCCGACCCGATAAGTCTTCCCTATCAAGTTCTCGATGCAGCGGTCTGGGCCTCTTTCATGACCAGTCCGGATCAGCTTCGCAAACGAGTGAGCTACGCACTTTCGCAGATTCTCGTCGTGTCGATGGAGGGGCTCGGCGGAAATGGCTACCAGAATGCACTGTTGGCTGCAGGATATCTCGACGTGCTCGAGCGAAATGCGTTCGGCAATTTTCGTGACCTGCTGAAAGACATCTCGCTCAATCCGGCGATGGGCATGTATCTGTCGCACAAGGGCAACAAGAAGGCCGTGTACGACGCCGACGGCGTGACCGTGCTGGTCCAGCCCGATGAGAACTATGCGCGCGAGGTGATGCAGCTGTTCTCCATCGGACTGCTGGAGCTCAACAGCGATGGTGCCCACAAGCTCGACGCGAGTGGCGCCGAGCTGGAGACGTATACGACCGAGGACGTGATGGGCCTATCACGCGTCTTCACCGGCTGGGACTGGGAGTTCGACAGCCGAGACGGGAGCGGCACCCTGACAGGAGCCCCAGGTGGCACGTCCATCGACGGCCCCCCGCGAGGGGTGAACGCCGTGTTCTGTGAATGCTATCGGAATCCCATGGTGATGACGGCGTCGCGACACGCTCCCGAGGAGAAAGAGTTCCTCGGTGTCACCATCCCGGCTGGCACGGATGGGGTGACCTCCCTGGAAATCGCCATCGATACCCTGTTCAATCACCCGAACGTGGGGCCATTCCTCGCCCGCCAGCTGATTCAGCGTCTGGTGACCAGCAATCCGAGCGCGGCCTACGTCAAGCGCGTCGCAGACAAGTTTGCCGACAATGGCAATGGCGAACGCGGCGACATGAAGGCACTCATCGAGCAGATCCTGCGCGACCCGGAGGCCCGGTCTCCGCTCAACATCACGTCGCCCGCCGCCTGCTGGGGTAAAGTACGTGAACCCGTTGTTCGCCTGACGGGACTCGCTCGTCTGCTCGGCTTGAACCGCAGCGGTCTCGTCTGGTCCAGTCTCGTGGCGATGAACATGAGCGATCCAGCAACCCAGTTGAGTCAGAGCCCGCTGCGATCGCAATCGGTGTTCAATTTCTATCGGCCCGGGTACGTACCGCCCAACTCGGCGATCTCGGCAGCCGACCTGGTGGGGCCTGAATTCCAGATCACCACGGAGACAGCGATCCCTGGCGTCATCAATTACCTGCAAGGTTTCATGAACGGCGGCGCACCCAGGACCACGGGCGCCGTCTCGATCGACATGACCCCGTGGCTCGGACTCGCAGCTCAGGCACATCCAGGAGGTCTGGTCGCGGACCTGAACTTGAAGCTCGCCAACGATTCACTCTCGGCCGACAGCGTGAGTGCAATCGAAGAGGCGCTGGGGAATCAGGCAGCGGTTGGCACGTCGGCGCAGAGGACTCGCGTGCGTACTGCGCTGCTCATGATCCTGTCATCGCCCGAATACTTGATTCAGAAGTAAAGGAGAGATCCCATGTCGAAATCGGTATCCCGTCGTCAGTTCTTGATGCGATGTGGTGTTCTCTCGGCTGCAGGTGTGCCGGCTTTGCGCTGGGCAATGAACCTGGGAGCGATTGGAACCAGCGCCGCCATCTCCTCGACGGCACGCGCGGACGACGGAGAGGATTATCGTGCGCTGGTCTGTGTGTTCCTCGCAGGCGGGAACGACTGTCACAACACGCTGATCCCGCTCGACCCAGCGAACTACGATAAATATGCGAGGCTGCGCGGTGCAATCAAGATCGAGCAGGCATCGCTCCAGGCCACGGAGCTGGTGCCGTCGAATGCATGGACGGACGGCCGGCGCATGGCGCTCAGCCCGAGCCTCGCGCCCCTGAAGTCACTCTTCGATCAGGGGCACATGGCGATGGTGATGAATGTGGGACCGTTGCTCGGACCGCTCACGCTGGCCCAGTACAAACAAAACATCGGCGTCCCGGCCAAGCTCTTCTCTCACAACGACCAGCAGTCGACCTGGCAGTCCGGCGGCACGGAAGGAATGACCACGGGCTGGGGAGGACGCATGGCGGACCTCATGCTCAGTGGCAACGGCGCGAATGGCAGCATGTTCACGAGCATCTCTGCGACCGGCAACTCGGTGTTCATGTCGGGAAGGAATGTGTCTCAGTATCAGGTGAGTCCGAGCGCTGGTGGTGCCGTCAAGCTGCTGCCCGTTCCCTCCGTGGGAGCTGCCGTGGACCCCGCGGTGATCGCGGCGATGAGCAGTCAACTTCAGGCTCCCCGAGGTCACCTGTTCGAGGAGAGCCATGCGTCTGTGGCCAGACGCTCGATCGGAACAGAGGCGGTGCTCACGGATGCCTTGGCCGGCGTGGGCGATCAGGCGCTGATCGCTGGAAACAGCCTCTCGGCACAGTTGAACCTCGTGGCCCGTCTGATCGCTGCGCGGTCGGCTCTCGGTGTGAAGCGCCAGGTATTTTTCGTTTCCTTCGGGACCTTCGATCTGCACGCGATGGCCGCCGAGAAGCAGCCCATCCTGCACGGAGCCCTCGCCAGTGCACTGAAGGCTTTCTACGACGCAACCGTGACCATGGGTGTTTCCGCGAACGTCACGACCTTCACGGCTTCGGACTTCGGTCGTACACTCACGAACAATGGCGATGGAAGCGATCACGGGTGGGGTGGTTACCATTTCGTGATGGGTGACTCGGTCCAACCACGTTCGTGGTTCGGGCAGCTGCCAGACGTTGCGGTGAATGGTCGGCATGATGTCGGGCAGGGCAGGCTTCTTCCGGCAGTGAGCGTGGATCAGTACGGGGCTACTCTCGCCAGGTGGATGGGTACTCCAGCGAGCGAGATGGCGACCGTCTTTCCCAACATCGGGCGGTATGAGTCGTCCGACCTCGGTTTCATGAAGTCCACGTAGGTAGGCCATCACGCGCTGCGGATGAGGGCGGGTCTTTCGCTGTCGGCCTGCAGCACGGACTCGGAGACTCGACCCGGGGCGCAGTCGTCCGATCCCCCTGTGGGAGACCCGGTGCCGCCACCGTCGATTTTGATGCGCTTGTCTGAGCGCTAGAACGTGGCGCGGACGAGAGGGAAGCGGAACTCCTGACCCTGGAGCACGCCGAAGCGCATCATCTCCTGGGAGGAGTACAGCGGCCTGATCTCCGGCGCGGGCAGCCCGAAGGCGAGGCGCTGCGGATCGAGATCGACCAGGCCGAGCGCCGGGCGAGGCGGTGCGGCGGGGGGCGCGGTGCGGACGCGGCTGGTGTTGATCCGGAGGTCGCCCTCGATCTTGGGGCCTTCGGGAGAGGGCTCCTGTCGCGCAGGATCCTCGCGCTCGACGGGCGGCCGGTAGGCGGTGGCGTTGAGCGTGACGATGACGGTGGGGATGATGAGCGCCATCCCGCCCGCCAGCAGGTAGAGCGGGACCTCGGCCGGAGGCGCGGCGCTCTCGATGGCCCAGCCACCGATGCCGCCCGCGATCATGCCGGCGCCGCCGAAAACGAGGTACGGCCACGTCGACTCGACGCCGAAGGCGGCGAGACCGATCATCACCGCCTCACCGCCGAGCAAGGTCGTGCCGACGATGCCCTTGCCGGTCCCGCTGACCTTCTCCTGCGCGCTCGCCTCGCGCGCTCCGCCGGCGAGCGCTGCGGCGAGCGCTGCGGTCGAGAGGAGGAGGCTCACCCGTCCCTTGCGCTGTCTCCCAGGCATCGTGTTTCCCGGGAGGGACGGTAGCACGGGCAAGCTCGGCGCCGAAGCCTCGGAGAGGGCCGCCCTCCGTGAGGGGGGTCTGCCGGTCGTCACGGGCTCGGGGCGTCTCGGATGCTGGCGGCGTCGTGTCCGTAGCGCCCCGCCCGGTCGCAGTCAGCCGTCCGCCCCATCTCGACTCCGGCTTCCCCGAGTCTATACTCGATCGCTATATGCCCCACAGACTGCTCGAGCGTCTCGGAAAGGCCCTCGCCTTGTTCGGGGCCTTCGCTCTGGCCACGTACTTCGCGCTCCAGTTCGGTCCGGGCGGCCTATGGCGCGGCTTCGAGCCGGCGCTCGCGGTCACGGGCCCGTCGGCGAAGGCGCCGTACGACCTGACCCGCCTGGAGGCCGTGAACGAGACCCTCAAGATGATCCGCGACAAGTACGTCGACCCGGAGCGGGTGCGCCCCCGGGAGATGTTCTTGTCGGCGCTGAACTACGTCCAGCGTGACGTGGCTCAGGTCATCGTCCTGAGCAACGGCGATGCGAACGAGGTGACGATCCGCGTCGAGAACAACGAGAAGAAGTTCCGCGTCGACAACATCCAGGGGCCCTGGGATGTGTCGGCGCGCCTGCGCGAGGTGTTCTCCTTCCTGCAGAAGCACCTGCGCGGGACGGAGGTCGATCTCCGTGACGTGGAGTACGCGGCGTGCAACGGGATGCTGCACACGCTCGATCCGCACTCGGTCTTCCTGTCTCCCGAGGCGTACAAGGAGATGAACGTCTCCACCTCGGGCGCGTTCGGCGGTCTGGGGATCGTGATCTCGATCCGTGACCAGCTCCTGACGGTGATGAACCCGATGCCGGACACGCCGGCGGGGCGCTCGGGCATCAAGCGGTTCGACCGGATCGTGAAGATCAACAACGAGTCGACCTTGAACATGCCGCTCGACGACGCTGTGCGGCGGCTCCGGGGCGATCCCGGGACGAAGGTCACGGTGTGGGTGGTGCGCGAGGGGGAGGGCGGCTGGAAGGAGCCCCGTCCCTTCGAGCTGAGCCGCGAGGTGATCAAGGTGCGCTCGGTGGAGGCGCGCCAGCTCGAGGCCGGGATCGGCTACGTCCGGCTGAAGCAGTTCCAGGCGACGACGACGGCGGAGCTGGACGCGGCGCTCGACACGATGCGCAGCCGCGGGCCCATCAAGGGGCTGGTGCTCGACCTGCGCGGCAACCCGGGCGGGCTTCTCGATCAGGCCGCGCGGGTGGCCGACAAGTTCCTGACCGACGGGGTGATCGTCTCCACGGTGGGCGCCTCCGAGGGGCGCGAGGAGAAGCGGGCCAAGGGGCCCGGGACCGAGCCGGCGTACCCGATCGTGGTGCTGATCAACGGCAACAGCGCCAGCGCGAGCGAGATCGTGGCCGGCGCGCTGAAGAACCACAACCGTGGCGTGATCGTGGGGCAGACCTCGTTCGGCAAGGGGAGCGTGCAGCTCGTCTTCCCGGACGTGACCGCGGAGAAGGCGGCCCTCAAGCTGACCATCGCGCAGTACCTGACCCCGGGCGACGTCTCGATCCAGGGCGTGGGCGTGACGCCCGACATCGAGCTGGACCCGATGACCGTGGACGAGCTGGAGATGGATCTGACGGTCACGAAGGACGGTCTTCGTGAGCGCGATCTGTCGGCGCACCTGTCGAATGCGCAGGCCGCGTCGGGGGGCAAGCCCCTGGAGGTGGTGCGCTACCAGCTCACGAGCGCCGATCGCGAGCAGCTCCGCGAGCGCGGTGGCGAGCTGGACGACGACTTCTCGCTCGACTTCCCCATCCGCTTCGCGCGCGATCTGGTGGGGCGCCTGCCGCCGAAGGTGGCGCGGCTGGAGCAGCTCCGCGCCGTGCACGACTTCATCGAGCAGGTGGGCAAGGAGGAGCTGAACAAGGTGGCGGGTGAGCTGGGCAAGCTCGGCGTCGACTGGGCGGCGCCGCCCGATGCCTCGGCGCAGGTGAAGCCGGAGCTCGAGGTCAACATCGAGACCGACCGGAAGGGCGCCGAGGTCACCGCAGGGCAGCCGATGGAGCTGCGGGTGACGGTGAAGAACACCGGGAGCCAGCCGGTCTACCGGCTGCGCGGTACGACCGACAGCGACAACCCGTACTTCAACAGCAAGGAGCTGATCTTCGGCAAGGTGGCGCCTGGCCAGTCGAAGACGGCGAAGGCGCCGCTCGGGTGGTGCGAGGTCGAGGGGCGGAAGTTCGGGACCATCCGGCCGCGCTCCGGGGACGAGAAGCGGAACTGCCGCATCCCGATGGACGCCCTCTCCCGCAGCGACGGCCTGAAGGTGAAGCTCGAAGCCGAGGGGCTCTCGTCGGAGCCGCCGACGGTGGAGATCCGGCCGACCGTGCGCGCGCTGGAGCGCCCGCTGTTCCAGTACTCGTACCAGATCGTCGACGACCGCGGCGGGAACGGCGATGGGCTCATCCAGAAGGGCGAGCGCGTCAGCCTGTACCTGACGGTGAAGAACGTCGGGAAGGGGCGCTCGTACGAGTCGCAGACGAACATCTCGAACCTGTCCGGGGACGGGCTCTTGCTGCACGCCGGGCGGTTCGACATCTCCAACATGCAGCCGGGAGACGTGCGCCGGGTGGTGTTCACGTTCGACGTGCAGCCCCAGCTCACGGAGCCGGAGGCGACGCTCACCTTGACGGTGGGCGATCGTGACCTGCGCGAGTACGCGAGCGAGAAGGTGAAGATCCCCGTGTCGGCGCCAGCGACGCTCGCGCCCGAGAGCGGGGTGGTGAAGGTCGGCACGGGGGGCGCGGCTCTCCTCGACAGGCCGGACGCGAACGCGCACAACTTCGGCAAGCTGGGCGCTGGCGCCGCAGTGAAGTCGCTGGCGCGCGTGGGTGGCTTCCTGAAGGTCGAGCTCGGCCAGGGGCGCTTCGCGTTCCTCGCGGACAAGGACCTCACCCGTGGAGGGACGGCACCTGCGACCGTGGCCTTCGAGGACGTCTACTCCCACGCGCCGCCGATGGTCGAGGTGGCCGCGTCGGAGATGGCGACGCGCGGCGACACGGTGAAGATCACCGGCACGCTCTCGGACGGTGAACGTCTGCTCGACGCCTACATTTTCGTGGGGAGCCGGAAGCTGTTCTACAAGTCGAACCGCGACGGCGCAGACCCGAAGAAGATGGGGATCGAGTTCGAAGCGCCGCTCCGGCCCGGGGTGAACGTGATCAGCGTGGTGGCCCGCGAGAACGCGGACACGACCACGCGACGTACGCTGGTGGTCCGGAAGGATGGGCCGGATGGGACCATCCTGAAGACGCCGAAGTCCGACGACCCGGTCGACGAGTGGATCGTCGGCGCCGGTGACGAGTAGCGAGGGGATTCCCATGCTTCAACGACACCGGAACGGATAAAGGAGCAGGACGTGGGTCTGCTGTCCTGGCTCGGTCTTCAGCGGGAGAGTTCTTTCCCGAACCTGGGGGCATTGCTCCGGGAGCTCCGCCAGGCGCTCCCGGATGACGAGGCGGTCGTACTCCGCTACATCGCCATCGTCGTCGTGTTGCTGGGGAAGGTGGCGTGTGCCGACGGCCGCTTCTCCCAGAAAGAGGAGGAGCTCCTGCGCGCACTCCTGGCGCACGTGGAGGGGCTCAGCCCGGGGGCGATCGACGCCGTCTGCTCCGCGCTCGAGGGCAAGCTGCCCTCGATCCAGGAGCAGGAGCTGGATCGCTGTTACCGCGAGCTGAAGGCGCTGTGTGATGCCGACGAGCGCGCGCGTGTGGTGCGGCTCCTGATCCAGCTCGCCGCCGCCGATGGGGCGATGACGGCGGCCGAGGTGGCCGAGATCGAGCGGATCGCCGAGGAGCTCGGGGTGGCGCTGGAGGAGATCGCGCCCGACCTCAAGGCGTGACGGTGAGGGAGGTGATGCTGCTCGAACGAGCCGCATGGCCTCCCGACGCTGCATGCAGGTGAGCGGCCGCGCACGCTCGCGGGGGTCAGGGCTCCGACTTCGTTCGCTCCGGCGGGCGTTGTCGGAGGGCCGTCCACGTCACGAACAGCACGAACAGGATGGCGCCGGTGACGGCCACCAGCGTGCCGACGTTGAAGAAGTAGTGCATGTCCCCGGCACCACCGATGCCCATCAAGAAGATGCCGAGGAGGGTCACGCCAGCGCCGATCACCGGGTCCGGGCCCTGGGTGGCGCGCGTCGTCGCGGTGCCGGGCTCCGGGGAGCCGGTCCGATCCGAGCCTGGAGAGGTGGCCTGGTTTCCCACGGTCTGGTCCGCCTGGTCTTCCATCACCACACCTCCACTCTATCAGACGCCGGAGCCCTGGGGGTTCGTTGCGTGGTTTAAGCTCGTGCTGTGAGCACCTCACGGGATTTTGCCGGACAGTCCGTCGTCACCTTCGAGAGTCGCCGTTCGGTCGAGATGGGCTCCCTGGTCCAGCGTCACGGGGGCAAGCACATCCCGGCACCCACCCTGCGGGAAGTGGTGGTCGACCGGAACGAACCTGCGCTGGCCTTCGCGGGTTCGCTCCAGCGGCGCGAGGTCGACGTGGTGGTGCTGATGACCGGCGTGGGGACCCGCGCGCTCGCCGCCGAGGTGGAGACGGTGCTCGATCGCGCGCACTTCGCGGAGGCGCTCTCCGGGGTGCAGGTGGTGGTCCGCGGGCCCAAGCCGGCGGCAGCGCTGCGGGAGCTGGGCGTGAAGGCGTTCGTCACCGTCCCCGAACCGAACACCTGGCGGGAGGTGCTGGACGTGCTGGGCGTCTCGGCCGCGCCGCTCGCCGGGAAGCGGATCGCGGTGCAGGAGTACGGCGCACCGAACCGCGAGCTGTACGCGGCGCTCGAGGCGGCGGGCGCAGCGGTCGTGCCCGTGCCGATCTACCGCTGGGCCTTGCCGGAGGACACGGCGCCGCTACGGCGCGCTCTCCACGCCCTCGCCGCGGGCGAGGCGTCGATCGTGCTCTTCACCAGCCGCCCGCAGATCGAGCACTTCACGATGGTGGCAGCGGAGGAGGGAATCCTCGCCGAGGTGCGCGCGGCCCTCACGCGCGGGGTGGTGGCGTCGATCGGCCCCGTGTGCTCGGAGGCGCTGCGGGCCGAGGGCTTGCCGCCCGACCTGGAGCCCGAGCACCCGAAGATGGGGCACCTCGTGAAGGAAACGGCAGCGCGCGCAGGAGAGATCCTGGAGCGGAAGGCCGCGGCGCGAGCGCAGGAGAGCGCTGCTCGCGGCGGCGAGGGGTCTCAGTTGTCGTAGTAGTCGTCGTCGGCTGCCACGGCCGTCGGTGCGCCCGAGGGCTTCGTGTGGCCCGCGTCGATGACCTCGGCGCGGTAGATGACGCTCCCGTCTTCCGCGGTGATCTCGCCGCCCACGTCACCCCAGGTGAATCGCTCGCTCTGGACCGTGTGCATCGTGGCCGTCTTGCCGCCGATGCGCACGCGGTAGCTGGTGCGGTTGCAGGCGATGGGCTGGCCTCCGACGTCGACGTTGACCGCCTCGGAGCCCAGCTCGGCTTCGTTGACGTCGGCTGCGACGGTGGTCCGGGCCATGAGCGCGTCGTACGCGGAGAGGGGCGCTGCCTTCTGCGTGCCCTGCGCGTCGATCCGCGCGACCTCGAGGATCTCTCCCCGGTTCTCCGCCGCGTCGCTCATCTTGACGCGGAGGGTCTCGCTCCGGGTCCCCGTGGTGAGGCTGACGTCCACGAGGAGGGCATCGCCTTCACGAGCGACGACACGCTGGGTGAGCGTGACCGGCTTTTTCTGGAAGGTTCCGGTGAAGCGGTAGGTGACGTAATCACCTGACTGCCGCAAAGGGGCCACCGCGGCCGTATTTTCGCTGGCTTCGACGCGATCGGACCCGGTCTCGGCGCTGTCGCGCTCCGCTTTGAGAGAGACCTTCGTTATGCCGTCTTTGGACGGTTTCGCTTTGGCGGTAGCCGGCGTGTTCGTTTCCGCATCGAGCGCGGCGCGGCCACAGCCGACAGCGAGGAGAGAAGCCAAGACGGCCGTGAGGAGCGTTCGCGTCATGGGCTTCCCCGCTAGCGGAACCCGGGGGGAAAGGCCCAATTTCCGGCGAGCGGGGGTGGGGCGGAGGTCGATGCGGGCGTCCTGGGAGAGGGCCTGGTGCTCGCGGGAGAGGGCCTGGTGCCCTGCGAGCGCAGGGCGTGACGGCAGCAGTGGAGAGGTGCTCTCTCGATGGAGCTGCGAGGCCTTTGTGAGGCGCCTGGGGGATCGCGTTACCAGGGCGTCGACCTGGTCAAGGAAAGTCACCTGGGATCTGGGTGACCGGGTCACAGATGATCCAGTTCGCCGCTCTGACTGTCGTTATTCAATGAAGGGGGGGAATAACCGGCCGGAAGCGCGTTTTTGCGAGCGCTCTGCGGGTTGACGTCCGTTGGCCCGTCATGTGCACTAGCTCCCTCGTGCCTTGGAGGTCTCCCGCAAGGGAGAGGATAGGTAGCTATGCAGAAGGTTCAGCTCTCCCGACCCAGCTCCGCGCATTCCTTGTGGCTCAAGGGAGCCAGCGCCCTCCTTCTGGTGGGGTCCGTGGCGATGGGCTGCGTCTCGCCCATCGAAGGCCTCCCGGATGATGGGGGCGGCGCCGGCAAGCCCACCGACCCGGATACGGGCACGGGCGCGGGCAAGCCGGTGGAGGTCGATACGCTCGACGAGGCGAAGGATTACTACTTCAAGGTCGATCCGCTGTTCTCGAGCACCTGTGGCTCCTGCCACGGGAATGCGGCGCTCCAGCAGGCTCTCTTCCTCGAAGGGACGACCAAGGAGGCCCGCTACGAGCGCGTGAAGAGCTGGGACAAGTTCGTCCGGAAGAACTGGGAGACGAGCACCCTGCTGACCTATCCGCACGAGGGCGCGGCGCACCCGTCCACGGGCTCCCTCCACTCGGGCACGAACTTCGAGAAGGCGGCGCCCAGCCTGGAGGCGGATCTGGCGGCGTGGCTGCAGGCCGAATCGAGCCTGATCGTCGAATCGACGAACCCCCTCGGCCCGGGGACCGAGCCGTTCGCTCCGATCATGGGCGTCAACGCGATCTACCTCGATGAGATCGACTCCCAGCTCTACGGTGTGACGCTCACGTTCACGGCTTACGAAGAGGGCGGGTTCCTCTACATCAAGGACTTCCGCGCTTACACCTCGACGGTGACGGGCGTGACCCTGGTCGACCCGGCGTTCGCGGTCTACCCGGCTGGCAAGCCGGCCGTGAAGGATCGCAGCAACGTCGGCCTCAAGAAGGACATCCCGGCCGGCAGCGTGGAGCCAATTGGCAATGAGATCGGTCTGGGTGACTGGGTACCGGGCGCCATGCTGGCGCTCTACTTCACCGACGTGAAGCCCTACACGGCCGGCACGATCGACGAGGGTGGCTGCGAGGATCTCGAAGCCTTCACGGGCGGTGTCGGTGGGCAGCCCGCAGCCGCGGAGCAGTTCAGGCTGGGTTGCGGTGCTTGTCACGGTAACGGCACCAACAACCGTGCGTTCTCCGCGATCGATATGCGCGGCCTCACGTCGGGTGCTCCGACGGGGCCGAAGGATGCTTGCGGCCAGATCCGGATCCGGGTGGCAGGCGATTTCGAGAACCCGAACAACAGCCTGATCTTCCGGAACACCGATCCTGGCAACAACGCGAATCATCCGTTCAAGTTTGGTAATGCGGGGGCGTTCAACACCTTCAGAAACTCCGTCACGGCTTGGATGCAGGTCGAAGCCGCGGCCCAATAGCAGCAACTTGTCGAAAGGAATGCGAGGCGGTCTATGAGAACCACTCCGATTCTCCTGGCTCTTGCGACTGCGGTCGTGGCGGCCGCGTGCTCGGGTACGTCAGATGAACTGGATCCCCCGGATCCCGGAAACCCCAGTGGGCCTGGTGCGGTCGATTCGCCGGACCTCAGCCCGACGCCGACCGAGACCGAGGCCGAGCCGGAGGATTTCACCGTCCTCGGAGAGCGTCAGTTCGAGTACTCGGAGGCCTTGCGGACGGCGACGTTGAAGCTGCTGCGGCGCCTCCCGACGCTGGAAGAGATCAAGACCGTCCAGTCCGGTGGGAAGACGGCGTACGAGAACCGCCTCGACGAGATGATGGAGGAGCCTCGCTTCGCGGCCCGCATGGTCAAGTGGTGGCAGGACGTCATGCGGCAGGGCGGCGGCGGGAACGACGATCGCAACACGGCGCCGATGTTCGCCGCGCAGCTGATCGTCCAGGAGCGTGACTTCACCGAGCTGCTCACGGCGTCCGCGGACAACTGCGTGCGGTACGACGCTGGCGCGAACACGTTCGACGCCACGACGTGCAACAGCGGGGCGCCCGGCGAGGCCGGCGTGCTCACCAACCCGGGCGTGATGCGTCAGTACTACGGCCCGATGGCGTTCCGTCGGGTGCGCTGGGTGCAGGAGATCTTCGCGTGCAATGCGTTCCCCGCGGAGCAGGGCAAGGCGGAGCCGCGCGGCAACGGGACGTACTACGCGGCGTGGCCCTGGGAGTCGATCTCCAACACGCCGGTGGACTTCCTCAATGCGGACGCCGCGATCTGCGCGAACTGCCACCAGACGATCAATCACCTGGCGCCGCTGTTCGCGAACTTCGGTGAGAACGGGATGTGGAACAACAACATCGCCGTGAAGACGAACATCGACGGCGAGCTGGTGGACTCCCAGCGCAGCCACTGGCTGCCCGACACGGAGAAGACGGCATGGCGGTTCGGTGTCGAGGCGGCGGATCTGCCGGCGCTCGGCCAGGCCATGGCGAAGGATCCGGCAGTTCACTCGTGCATCGTGGCCCGCTCGTGGAACTTCGTGATGTCGAAGGAAGACATCGTGAGCGACGGCGCCAACGTGCATGCTGACGTGATCAAGCCGTTCCTCCAGGAGTTCACGGCGCGCAAGAACCTCAAGGAGGTTCTGCGTCAGATGTTCAAGAGCGAAGACTTCACGAAGTTCTAGAGTGCACAGGAGACAGACCATGAAGCGTGCAAATTCGTATCTGCATGGCGGCGCGGTGCCGAGCCTCCTCGCTGCACTGGCGCTGGCGGCGGCGGGCTGCACCGCCCCCGTGGACGACATCACGGACCCGGAGACGGAAGAGGAAGAGACTCCTTCGAACAACAACTCCCAGTCCGCCAACAACCCGCAGTCGACGGTCGGTGGCGACGGCAACACGTTCGACCACATGGACGACCTGACGCCGGGCGGTGGCAAGAGCAACGAAGAGATCATGGCGCAGCGTGATCAGGAGGGGCCGCTCGAGGTGCGCACCCGTCTGCACTCCTGCGCGAAGCTGCCCGTCGTGACGCTGGGCAACGTCCTCCAGGACTTCGGCGTGGACCTGAATGCGAACGCTCCCAATGGGCAGCCCGCCTCCGCGGGGCAGCTCTACCGGGACGGCCTCCGGACGCTGGGCGTCGAGGACTACAACGCCATGCTGGCCGAGGGGGTGATCTGGCGGTCGTCGGGTGCGACGAAGACCCTGGACATCTTCGTGCAGGCGGCGCCGACCATCATCCAGAACATCGCCTCCACGCAGCACTGCGGGGTCGAGATGTTCGACGCGAACGACGCTTGCAACCCGGACGCGGTGACCTGCCTCATCGGTCGGCCGGCGACGCAGCAGCACATCTCGAACTGCTCGAAGGCAGTGCGGGACGCGACGAGCGTCGACAAGGGTAAGATCATCGCTGTGGCGGCCGTGCTGTCTGCGGCACATTCGTGCGAGTGAGGAGGACGTCATGGTTTGCGACAAAACGAAAGATCTCCGTGGTGATTCGCGCCGTGCCTTCCTCAAGCTGTCGATGGCATTCGGCGCGGCTCTGGGACTCGATCGTGCGCAGGTCCTGAACGGGATCGCCGACATCGGCGGCACTGCGCTGGCTCAGGAGGGCAAGGCGGCGACGAAGAAGTCGATCCACCTGATCGCCGGCAACGGCGGGTTCGCCTGGTTCACGTTGCTGTGGCCGCATCGCGAGATCGCGACCTCGAACAACCAGAACGTCTCGTACCACCGGCTCGGTCAGACCCAGCCGGGTGATACGGACGAGCCGTCCGTCGTCGGTCCCGACACGCCGTTCGTGGGGATGGGCCGCTCCAAGCAGGTGAGCATCCTGCCGGCGGGCCGGAACCAGACGCACACGCAGAACCCGGGCACGGTGACTGCGGTGGCGATGAACCGGACCATGATGGCGTCGGTGGCCGCGATGCAGCAGGTGAACGCCTCGCTCGTGCCCGTCATCGGCATCGAGCCCGTCTCCTTCGGCACGGCCCCGGGTGCGCCCGCGATCACCACGGTCGGTGATCCCGGTGGCATGGTCGAGCTGTTCAACAGCGCCGCCTCGCAGTTCGCCCTGCTCGCCGAGCAGGACGCGCGGCTCTTCGAGGCGACTTACAAGACGCAGCTCAACCTGCTCAAGGCAGCGAACCGCCAGACGTTCTACAAGTCACTGGATCTCGGCCGCTCCGCCTCGAACTTCCTCGGGCAGAACCTGCGCGAGAAGCTCGCTCCCACGCAGGACGATCTGGCGCGCTACCAGATCAACGGCAACACCGAGAACAAGATGCGCCGCATCGCGCAGACGTTCATCACGGGTGCCAAGGCGTTCAAGCTGGGGCTGACCCAGAGCATCATCGTGCAGGTCATGAGCGACGATCCGCACGGCGCCTTCGGCAACATGGCCCGGCTGAACGAGACGGCGCGCTTGCTCAAGCTGTACTTCGAGAAGCTCAACGAGGACCTCGACATGGTCAACCCGGAGAGCGGCGTGAAGTACAACGAGGACCTCGTGATCACCGTGAACGGTGACACGCCGAAGGAGCCCCGTAACCGGAACAACTGGCCCGACGGCACGTCCAACAACTCGAACTGGATGTACGTGCTCGGCAACGGCCGCCTGCGCACCGGCGAGTTCATGTACTACCCGATGCAGGGCAACGCGGTGGGCAGCAACCCGGTGACCGGCAAGATCGACAACGGTCGCGACACGGCGAGCTGCACGGCAGCCTCGAACGCCGCGGTCCTCTATGCGATCAGCGGCGACATGCGGCGGGTCCGGGACTTCTACCAGGGCGACGAGGGCATCGACGGGTACATCCGTCCGAACCTCGACGGCTGATCCGAGCGGCGCTGAACTCTCGGCGCCGTGACACGAAGAGCGCGCTTCCTTCCGGGAGCGCGCTTTCGTTTGTCTGCTCGTCGTCAGCCGGCTGCGCCCATGCTTCGCGCGCGGTGCCCAGCTGCGAGCTGGTGATTGCCTCAAGGCAGCTTGGCGCGGCTCAGCAGATCGTCGAATGCAGCGTCGAAATCGTCGCCGAGCAGCTCGGACCCCACGGCAGCACGTGCCGCCGGCTTCGGCCCTTCGAGGCGGCGTACGCGATCTCCGACGGTGCCGCGCGGGTCGTTGTAGTTCGGGTTGAGTCGCATCACGCGCTGGAAGTAGTAGAGGGCCTGGTCGCGATCGCCGCGCATTTCATAGGCACTGGCGATTTCATAGTTCAATGCCAGCTCCTGCTCGACGGTCTTGTGGGTGGCGCGCAGGCCCAGGATGAAGGCGTCGATTGCAGCGTCGATGTTGTTCGACTGCAGGTGAATGACACCGATCATCGACTGACACACGCATTCACGGCCCGGATCGCGGGCGGCCAGCTCGAACTCGCGGATGGCGTCCGGCAGGAGCCCCATCTCCTTGTAGGCGACGCCGAGATCGTAATGGGTCGCGGAGTCGGACTCGGGGAGCTGCTTCGCGAGCTGCTGCTTGAACTGGTCGAAGATCTCTTCCGCGCTGACCTGGTCGGTGGCGGGGGCGGGCGGCGCGTCCTGGGTGGCGACGTCGATGTTGTCGATCGCGTCGAAGGCGTCCCAGAAGTTCCGCTCTTCGTCCTGGTTCTCGGCGGGGCGCGGGCGGGTGCCGCTCTGGTTGTCGGCCGGGCCGGTGCCCTGCCCCTCCAGGGTGTCCAGCTCCTGCAACCGCTCGAGGAGCAGCGGATGGTTCGGGAGGCGGGAGAGCTGCTCCTGGAGGATGCTCCGGGCCTCGTCGTACATCTGCTGCTGCGCGAAGAACTCCGCTTCTTCGAGCGCGTCTTCGTCGAGCGACTCGGCGCGTGAGCCGCCGGAAGCAGGAGGTGGTGGCGGTGGCGCGAGGAAGGGCTGTGAAGGGGGCTGCGGGTAAGCCGCCGGCGCCCAGCCCACAGGCTGGGCCATGGAGATCGCGGCCGGAGGTTGGCTCGGGAGGAGGTGCTGCGGGGACATCCCTGGAGGAGGGAAGCCATGCCGCGGGGAGGCGGGTGGTGAATACGCAGGCTGGCTCGCGAGCGGGTCGAACGCGGCCGGCTCGTCGTCGATGGGGTAGCTCGGGAGCGGCTCGCTCTCGAACGGCTCGTCGATGACGTCGATGCCAGCGGGAGGCATCGGCAGCATGGAGCCCCGAGCGTACTCCTGAGCGAGCACCTGGGATGCGTCGATGCCCTCGAGATCGTACGAGGGCAGCGAGCCTGGCGGAGCGTAGGCCGGCTCCGGCTCGGCGACCTGGTAGGCGTGCGCGTCGATGTGCTCCGCCGCGAGCGGTTCTGCGTAGCCCAGGGCCGCGAGCATCTCTGCGGCTTGCTGGTTGTCGGCGTCGAGCAGCTGCACCTCGCTGAGCTTCTCGACCGCCGTGGTGACGTCACCTTCCTCGAGGAGCATCTGCGCGTAGGCGAGCATCTCGAGGATGGCGCCGTCCGGGTCCTGCGCTTCGTCGAAGAGGACGGCAGAGAGGCGCTCGCGCAGATCGCGGGACGAAGGCAGGCGCTGGACGCCGCTGCGGAGCAGCTCGACGGCGCGGTGGACCTGCCGCGCGCGGATCATGCCGTCGGCCTGCGCGATGAGCTGCCTGCCCATCACCACGGGGTCGTAGGCGTCGAACGCGGCCTGCGAAGGCCGAGGTGGCGGCGGCGGCGGGGGAGGCGCCGCATAGATCTCCTCGGCGTCCTCGTCCGGATCGAGCTCGAGTTCTTCCTCGGCGTCGCTCGCCTCGTCGACGACCACGTCGATGGACGCGCGAGGGTCTGCTGCGGCCGGGGCGTGCGACGGCTGGAGCTGGCCTGCGAGCTGACGCACCTCCTCGTCGTTCGGCGCGCGTGTGAGCAGTGCAGAGACGATGGCGGCGTACTGGTCGGTCCGTCCTGCTTCTTTGGCCGTCCGCGCGGAGGCCTTCTGGACCTCGATGGCCTTCGCTGGCTGGTTGAGGAGGTCGAACGCCCTCGCGAGCAGCGTCAGCGTCTGCAGGTCCTTCGGATTCTCCTTGAAGGCGATCTGCAGCTTGGCGAGCGCCACCATTCCATCGTTGGGATCGCCGCGATCGAGGTACACCTCCGCGGCCATCCGCGCGAAGCGCGCGTCCGTGCGATGCTGGAGCAGCCGCTCGACCACCTTGAGGGCGTCGTCGCGGCGGCCGAGCTTCAGCAGGATCTCTGCGGCCATGCCGAACCGCAGGATGGCGCCGTCGATGTCCTTGACCCGGACCAGCGCCTCCCCCAGCCGGAGGTACGGGAGCGGGTTGTTCGGATCGAGCTCGACGATCTTCCGGAAGATGTCGATGGCGTCCCGGTCACGACCGGCCTTCTGCAGTCGGGTCGCAACCTCGTCGTAGGCCGTGAGCGCGTCGCTGGTGAGGTTGAGCTGCGTGTAGATCTCGGCGAGCCTCGGGACGATGTGCCCGAAGCGATCCGAGAGATGCGGGACGAATTTGTTGATGATCTCGCGGATCTGTTTGTAGACCGCGAGCCCTTTCAGGGTGAAACCCTGGTTCAGGTAGAATTCGCCGACGCGCTCGTACGTCGTGATGGCTTCGACGTACTCTTCGGTCTTCAGGTAGAGATCACCGATCTTGAGCAGCGTGCGGACGTCCTTGGGATCGTCGGCAACGAGCTTCTGGTACTCGATGATGGCCTTGTCGAAGCGCTTCCGCTCGACCAGCTTTTGCGCGGCCTGGAGCACCTTGTCGCGATCGACCGCCACGGTGTCGGGGATCTCCTACGGACCTTGGTCCGGACGTGAACAGTGGACGAGAGTCGTGAGGTTCGGAAACCAGGACCCCCGCCAGGTCGCCGGACCTCGACTGAAAACACCTACCGAATCCGGCCACCCCATACAAGCACGGGGTTCCGGAAGTTCTCGAAGCTATGGCAGAAGCGACGGGTCGGTGGCCAGATTGCCGCGCAGAAAGCGTGGGTCTTGCTCATGAGAGCCGAGTCCGTGGCGACTGCGCCGGGAGCACACACGGCACACCCCACGGAATCATCTGGGCAGCTTGACGATCGCGAAGAAGGCAGCGAGCGCCGCCGTCAGCGCGAGGACCGCCGCAATCTTAGCAGCCGGGCCGGCTTCTTGCACTTCTCCGCGCGCCATCTTCTTCGCCCGCGCGCCGAGGACGTGATGAAGACCGATAACCACCAGGGCGGCCGGTAGCTTGGCGTGCATCCAGTGGGTCTGGACGAAGTAGTAGGAGGTATCCATCGCCAGCCGCGTTGCGCCGCATACGAATGAAAGCACGAAGGCTGGAACGGCGAGGTGCTGGTAAATCCGAAGTCCGAGCTCTCCTCGGAGCTTCGCGTCACCTGCGGCCCCGGTGAGGACGGCCGCCACCGCGAGGATGGCGCCGACCCACGTGATGTTACCGACGACGTGGAGCCAGATGAGCAGGAGCTTGTGGTCGAGCATGCGGAACTGGACTGCAAGGCTAGCCGGCGTCGGCCCTGTGGTCACGTTATCGGCATGCGCTTCTTCTCCCGACGTTGGACCCCTGGCTCGACCGGGGAGGGGGAAGGGCTTACAGTTGGGCGACATGACACTCAGCCACGCCTACCGCGCCCCGTTCGCCCCGGGAGGGGATAGCCCCGTGGATGCAGCCCTCTGCGAGCGCCTGCTCTCCGTGGCGCTCTCCAGGGGTGGCGACTACGCCGATCTTTTCTTCGAATACCGCGCCGGTGGCGGCTTCACCTTCGACGAGGGCATCCTCAAGGCTGCGTCCCGCGGTGTCTCGCTGGGGCTCGGTGTCCGCGTCCAGCGGGCTGACGCGACGGGTTATGCCTACACGGAGGACCTCACCTGGGAGTCGATGAAGCGAGCGGCGGAGACCGCGGCGCAGATCGCCACGGGCGGTGGGGGCGTCCAGCGCATCGAGCTGCGGCGACGTGAGCTGCCGCGCCGCTATGATCTCCCGGAGATCTCGCTGGACACGGCGGGTCTCGCCAAGCGCGCCCTCCTCGAGCGAGCCAGCGCGGCGGGGCTCGCCCACGATCCCCAGATCATCAAGGTGGAGGCGAGCTTCGCCGAGGAGGTCCGCGAGATCCTGGTCGCCACGAGCGATGGCCGCATCGCCCATGACATCCAGCCCATGATCCGCTTCGGGGTGCGCGCGCTCGCCGAGCGTGACGGCAGGCGCCAGGAGGGATCGAGCGGTGGCGGCGGGCGGATGACCCTCGCTTACTTCGATGGGAAGTCGCCGGAGTGGCATGCGGGCGAGGCCGCGCGGCAAGCTGTCGCCATGCTCGATGCGCGTGAGGCGCCCGCGGGCGAGATGGCCGTGGTGCTCGCGCCAGGAGACAGCGGCATCCTGCTCCATGAGGCCGTGGGGCACGGGCTGGAGGCCGACTTCAACCGCAAGGGGACGAGCAACTACTCCGGCCAGATCGGCAATGAGGTGGCCAGCCCCCTCTGCACGGTGGTCGACGATGCGACGATGCTCCAGTCGCGCGGCTCGATCAATGTGGACGACGAGGGGAACGAGCCTTCGCGCACCACGCTGATCGAGAACGGCAAGCTGGTCGGATACATGCACGATCGCCTCTCGGCGCGTCACTACGGGCTGGGCGGGACGGGCAACGGTCGACGCGAGAGCTTTGGCGCAGCGCCGCTCCCGCGGATGACGAACACCATCCTGCTGGCCGGAAACGACGATCCAGAGGAGATCCTGAAGAGCGTCAAGCGCGGTGTGTTCGCGCGGAAGTTTGGCGGAGGCCAGGTCGACATCTCGAACGGCGACTTCGTGTTCTCGTTGACGGAGAGCTACCTCATCGAGGACGGCAAGCTCACCGCGCCCCTCAAGGGCGTGAACCTGATCGGGAACGGTCCTGACGTCCTCCGTCGGGTGACGATGCTGGGGCACGACGTCGAGACCTCGGACGGCATCTGGACGTGCGGAAAGGACGGCCAGAGCGTCCCTGTTGGCGTGGGCTGCCCGACGATCAAGATCGACAAGATCACGGTGGGCGGTACGCGCATCGGCTGAAGGAGGGCAGCACCCCTGCCGCGTCGTTCGTTCATCGCCATCGTGGGACACGCGCCCGAGCTGGGGCGCGAAGAGGGCGCAGCCTCCGTGCTGCGCGGCCTCGGGGCCGAGGTCTGCGCCATCGACCTGTGGGACGAGCCGAGCCAGCTCTTCGAAGATCATGAGGACAGCGCGGTCCGGGCCATCGTCGTGGAAGCGCTCGAGCGTCCGGACCTCGCCGCGGCGGCGCTCCGGGCGTTGCGCCGCGAGCCGCGTCTGGAGCACGTGGGGGCGCTGGTGGCCGTCACGGTGGCGCAGATCCAGCGGCTGGACCCGACGAATGGCTTCGATGACTTCCTGCTCGTGCCTTATGTGCCAGCAGAGCTCTACGCGCGGGTGCGCATGGTGGAGTGGCGTCGCAGCGAATTCTCGACCGAGGAGCGCTTCAAGGTCGGCCAGCTCGTGATCGATCGCGCCGCGCACGAGGTGACCGTGAACGGTGCGCAGGTCGTCCTCACGGCGCGCGAGTTCTCGTTGCTTTCCTATCTGTGCGAGAAGAGGGGGAAGGTCGTCTCCCGTGCGGAGCTGCTCCGGCGGGTGTGGGGCGTGGATTACGATGGAGGAGAGCGCACGGTGGACATCCATGTACGACGCCTGCGCGCCAAGATCGGCGCGGCGCTCCCCCTCGCCACCCTGCGGGGGGCCGGCTATCGGCTGGAGCGCCCGAGCCTCTCGGAGGGCGAAGCTGGAACCGAAGCGCGCCGCCTCGGTGATGGCGAGTCCGCGAGCGAGGAGCTCCGATGAAGGCGCCGATCGTCGCGATCTGTGTCGGTTGTCCGAGCGGCGTCGGCCCCGAGGTCTCGGTCCTCGCCGCGGCGCGGGTGTCCGACGCAAGGCCGCTGCTCGTCGGTGACGAGGCCGTCATCCGCCGCGCGGCGACCCTTCGACGGGTCAGCCAGCGGCGCATCGTCGTCGTGGATCGCGCCGGCCTGTCACGTCTCGCCCCGGGGACCCTCGGCGTCTGGGCGGACAGCGCGAAGCTCCCCCACCCAAGCGCCTTCGGACGACCAGCGAAAGAGGACGGTGCGGCGCAGCTCGCCTGGATCGATCAGGCCACCGATCTGGTGCGCGATGGTCTCGCGCAAGTGCTCGTGACAGGTCCCGTTTCGAAGTTGGCCATCGCCACCAGCGGGGCGCACGGCTCGGTCGATTTCCTCGGCCACACCGAGCATCTCGCCCGTCGCCTGGGCGCCCGCGAGGTGACCATGGCCTTCGCCTCGGCGGAGCTGGTGACTGCGCTCGTCACCACCCATCTCTCCCTTGCCTCGGTCCCTGCCGCCATCACGCCCAAGGAGGTCGCGCGCGCCACGTTCTGGCTCGCCCGGCTCCTCCGCGATCTCGGCCGCGCCAAGCCCCGAGTGGCCGTCGCCGCCTTGAACCCTCACGCTGGAGAGGGCGGGCTCCTCGGGGACGAAGAGCAGACGCGCATCACCCCTGGCATTCGCCTCTCCCGTCGACGCCTCCTCAAAGCCGACGTCGAGGCCGAGATCGTCGGCCCAGTCGGCGCAGAGACCGCCTTTCGTCTGGCAGCGAATGGCGCTTATGACGGCGTCGTGGCGATGTACCACGACCAGGCGACCATCCCGAGCAAGCTCCTCGGCTTCGGTGAGGCCGTGAACGTCACGCTGGGCCTGCCCATCGTGCGCACCAGCGTCGATCACGGCACGGCCCACGACGTCGCCGGCACGGGACGAGCCGATGCGCGAGGCATGCGAGAGGCCATTGCCCTCGCCGTCCGCCTCGCGCGCTGAGCTGCGCCTCACGATCTCAGGGGGCGGAGTTCCGGCTCGAGAGCACCTGCAGGAGCCGCTCGAGTGCCGGCAGGGGTACCCCGTGCTCTTGCCCGATGGCGAGGATGCTCGCTCCCATCGCCAGGTGCTGCGCGTGCAGCTTGCTGCCGAAATGGGCTTCGACGAAGTGAACGGCCTCCGGGGAGACCCGCCGCGCGAGGACCACGCCGGGTTTCAGCGTGTACTGCCCGATGAACCGCGTGAGCAGGTGAGCCCATGGCGCCACCCGTCCGAGCTTTCGAGCCAGGGCGTCGCTCTCCTTCGCCGCCTCCAGCACCGTCGTCAACAGGACCTTGTCTGCGAGCACACCGTCGATGCCGCCACCCGCGTCGATGGACGCGATCAGCGGGAAGAACGCCGTCGTGGTCGCGGCATTGTACGTCGACACGTCCCGCTCCAGCCGGGCCGGGACGTCGGCGTTGGTGAGCCGCTTGGCGAGCGCTTCGAGCGTCTCGCGCGGCGCCCCCTCGGGCTCCTCGATCAGCGTCGAGGCCACGCCCGTCAGCCAGTAGCGGACCACGTCACGCTCGTCGATGTACCCCGATACCCCTGGCATCGCCGCGAAGATGTGGCGCTCCAGCGACTGCTCCAGCGTCCGCACCTGCGCAGGCATCGGGGGCGTGAGCAGCAAGGCAGGCCGGTCGGGCCCGCGCCGCAGAAGCTCGGTGACCGACCCCTCGCCAGCCTCGGTGAGCTGATCGAAGCGCACCGTCACCAGGATCAAATCCACCTCTCCGGGGATCTCCGCCACCCGACGCGGATGATCGAGCACGTCGCGGCGCTTGGACCCGTTCACCTGTTCGACGACGAACGGGGAGGTTTCATGAACGCGCTCGGGCCGCACCACGAACGTGACTTCGGCCCCCACCGTGGCGAGCCGGACGCCGTAGACGCGCCCGAGCGCGCCCGCCCCTATGAAAGCAATGCGCATGCAGGTGGGGTAGCTCGCCCTGCACGGAGAGGGAAGAAGAGCCGGTTCAGAAAGTGCGCTTCGAGTCGATGAGGATGGTCACGGGGCCGTCGTTGTCGACATAGACCTTCATGTCTGCCCGGAAGCGGCCTGTCGCGACAGGCAACCCCTTGGCGCGCACGCTGGCCACGAAGCGCTGGTAGAGCGCCTCCGCTTGTACCGGCTCCATGGCGCCATCGAAGCCAGGACGCAGCCCCTTCCTCATGTCTCCGAACACGGTGAACTGGCTGATGGCCAGCACCCCGCCGCCCACCTCGGCCAGCGCGAGCGACATCTTTCCCGCATCGTCGGGAAACACCCGGAGACCGGCGACCTTGTTCGCCACGTAGTCGGCGTCTGCGTCGGTGTCGTCCTTGCCAGCGCCCACGAACGCCACCAGGCCCAGCTCGATCGCGCCGACCACCTCACCGCCCACCTCGACCCGCGCGCGCAGAGCGCGCTGCACCACCGCGCGCATCAGCCCAGCCCGAGTTCCCGGGTGAGCTTCGCCGTCAGCGCGAAGTAGGCGCTTCGCTCGTAACGCTTGTTGAGGATGTGGAAGTCTTTGCGCGTCAGCCCCACGCATCCGAAGCAGTACGTGCAGTTGGAGCAGTCCACGGACCGCACCAGGTAAGACGACTGCGTGCACCGATCCGACGCCACGCAGTGGCTGCACCCGATGAGATCGCGGCTGCTCCGGCAGTGTGTGCAGTCGATGAGACGCTGAGAGTCGACGCAGTAGTGGCAGCGTGTGAGCGCCTTCGAACCCCTGCAGAACGTGCAGTCGATGCACCGCTCGCAGCCGACGCACTCGACGCAGCGCTCGTTGGTGGTGCGCCCCTCGTGTTCGTGGACCAGTCGTCTCAGCTCTGCCTCGAATTCAGCCCGATTCATTGCTCCTCGCGGGCCTCCGACGAACCGTTTCCGGCCGGCAGCGGGGCGCCAGCGATGGGTTGCAGGGACGCACCCGAAGCGGGGACGCTCTCCCCGATCTTGCCCCGCCCCGACGGTGAACCCCCGAGGTGCTTGCGCAGCCGGGACGCCGCATCACGCGTACGTGACTCCTCGGCGAACTCTTCGATCCGGCGCAGCCGCGACTCCAGCACCGCGCGGCGCTTCGGCAGCTCGCCGGCGAGGATCCCGGAGAGCGCCTCGATGGCCTCCTGGATGCGCTCCTCGTCCGTGTGCTCGAGGAGTTGCAGGTACACGTCCTGCTCTTGCGGGAACGTGTGGCCCGCCTTCAGAAAGTCGTTCGTCGCCTTGGAAATCGCCGGTCGTCCCGTCGCCGTCAGGACACGCCCGAGCAGCTTCTGGCGCTCGACAGCGTGCGGATCACTCTGAGGGGGAGGGGAGAGAACGATGCGTCCCGGCGCCTCTCGGCCTGTCTTCACCCGCGTCCCGCTCTCGACGGGGGCTTCGGGGTCCTTGCGCGGCGCGAACAGCGCTTCGAGGGCTGCCCGGTGCTGGTTCGCCGTGCGACGATCCTCTCCGCTCGGGGCGACCCGCGGCAGCACCCCGCCTGGCTGGCCGCGGTGCAAGGAGCCGTGAATCTCGGGGTTGTGCCAGACCTTGGTTGCGTCTTTACGAATTCGCCGCATGCGTTGGACCTTGGTGACGCGCCTCCAGAGCGCGTGGAGTGCAGGCGGGACCACGCGAGATTGCACGCGAGCCGGCGCTGCCTCCCCCTCGGGAGGACTGGACGTGGGCAGAGCTTTGACGCCCTGTGATGATGGTGGGTGTGGTGATGCGCAGTGGCTCGCCACTGGCAAGCCTGTGTTCCGGGTGTTCCCGCCGTCGCGCTGGACACGCACGCAAGGCGCGCGCTGCGTCCGGAGCTCGGTCGCTTGGTTTCGCCCCTGCGGCCGGGACTGAGCCCGAGCCGGCCTCCGACCGTGGTCGCGAGGTATCTGGTTCCTATCACAGCCGGCGTCGGAAGCCGCAGAAAATTGGGCTCGCCCCACGCTTCGTGGCAACGGTTCCCGTCCATGGCTAGCTCATCGGCTCAGGGCGGGGATCCTGGCATGGTGCATGCGTCGAACCCGGCGTCTGCACGTCGGTTCGTGGGTGCTGCCTTGACCCTTCTGCTCGCCGGGGGGGCCACCTCTCTTCATGGAGCGACCGCGCTGGCGGCGGCCCCGTCCGCAACACAGCAGAGCAGTCCCACCGAAAGCAAGTCGCGGCCCGCGACGTCGGATGCGAAGGGCGGTGTGAAGCCCGGAGAGCATCGCGCCAGAACATCGAAGCCGAAGCCCTCGAAGAAGGCGTCGTCCACGGAAGGCAGCACCGGCGCGCAGAAGATGCCTGCGGCGAAGGGGGACGGCGGGAAGGTCGCTGACACGTCCCGTGCCGACAGGTCACGCGCCGAGAAGGTGCGCGCCGAGAAGGACGAAGCGCAAGGGGCCAGCACCGAGAAGAGCCGTGCCATCAAGAAGGCTGATGGTGCGGGGAACAGCGCGAGGCCGACGGTCGTCGAGAAGACCCAGGACACGAAGGCTGGTGCGAAGAAGATGACGAGCGTCGAGAAGGCCGACGACGCAAAGGACAGCGCGAAGAGCGCGAAGGACAGCACGAAGAGAACGACGGCAGCAAAGGCCAGCACCGGGAAACAGGGAGACGAGGAGGCTACTGCCGAGAAGGGCGCCGTCAGCAAGGCTGGCCACGAGAAGGCAAACGCGAAGAAGGCGACGCCCGGGAAGACGGACGACGACAGACCGGGATCACAGAAGGCGACTGCAGAAAAGTCTGCGACCGCATCGTCGAGTGCCAGCGAGGCCGGCTCGCGGAGCACCGACAGGGGTCGACGCGGCAAGAAGATCGCCGCGCGGATCGGTGGCAGCAAGCGAAGGGAAGACAAGGTTGCCAAGCCGATCCCGAAGCCCTGCCTCGGTGTCCCGGTGCAGATCGATCGCGGTGGTGAGGTCGAGCGGATCACGCTGGTGAACTGCGCGGGCAAGCCACGCGCGGAGGCGCGCCGTCAGCTCTCGATCCTCGCGCGTCCCTGGGGAACGCCGCGACCTGCCTCGCTGGAGGAGCCCGACGCCAAGACGCCTCCTGCTCCAGGGAAGCGCGCCCTGCCACCGGGGGAGATCGCGCCCGGCGTCCGGCTCGTGGATCCAGGCTTGCTCGTGCGCATCGACGCGCTGGCGCGTCGCTACCCCGACCGGCAGATCTCGCTGGTGAGCGGCTACCGACCCCGTAGCCAGGGCAGCCTCCACCAGACGGCTCGCGCGCTGGACCTGCGCATCGCAGGCGTCTCCAACCAGGACCTGGTCGCCGCCTGCCGGACCTTGCAGGACACCGGGTGCGGCTATTACCCCAACAGCTCCTTCACCCACGTCGACGTTCGCAGTCCGGGCACCGGCGTCGTCTACTGGATCGATGCTTCGGGACCTGGAGAGACGCCGCGGTACGTCGCGTCGTGGCCCCCTCCTTCTCACGAGGTGACCCCGACGAGCGACGCGAAGCCGGGCAAGGAGAAGAGCGAGTCCGGGAGCGGCGGGAAGGGACCTGTCGAGACGGCGGAGAAGGCCGACACGGAGGAGAAAAAGGAGACCGACGCATCGACGGAGAAGGGACCGGCCCAGGGGACGGACAAGGCAGCGGAGAGCCCGGCGCGAGCGAAGGCGTCGAAGGGGCCCGAACGCGCCGCCGAGGGGGTCGCCGAGAAGCCCGGCGCACGAGAGCGCAAGGAGCCTCCTGCGATCTTGAAGGACGACGTCGAAGTCGACGACCGCGACGGGGACAGGGCGTCGAAGTCCCCGGCCAGTCCTCCGGCGCCGCGCCGCGAGACCCGCACCGAAGAGGACACCTGAGGGAGACGTGAGCGTGCTAGGTCGATGTCCGTGCCCATCCTGATTCCCCGGCGCCTTTGCTCGTCACCGGCGGGACGATTCGGACCCCTCGGTGTCGATCGTCACGACCTCGAGACGGAGGGGGTGGCCCACACCGCGTTCACCATGGTGCTGGCGGACTGGGTCGCCGTCGCAGCGACCACCGAGGACGGCCAGATCCTCCTCGTCCGCCAGCACCGTCACGGTGTGGATGCGGTCACCCTCGAAGTCGCCGGCGGCTGCATCGATCCCGGCGAGGAGCCAGAGGTCGCCGCGCTCCGTGAGCTGCGCGAGGAAACGGGCTACGCCGCCGAGGTGGTGGAGTCGCTCGGCTGGGTACACCCGAACCCAGCCATTCAGGGCAACCGCTGCTTCCTTTACCTGGCCCGGGGGGCCAAGCACGTCGGCCCCCCCGCCGGAGACGAGCACGAGAGCGTCGAGCCGGTGCTCCTGGCCCCCGAGGAGATCCCTGCCGCCACCCGCGATGGCCGGATCTCCCACGTGCTCGCGGTCATCGCGCTCGACCGCGCGCTCGCCTGGCTGAGCGCCCACGGACAGCGCCCCCGACCATGAGCGCCCTTTCCTCTCCGCGCGCCCTGTTTCGCCGGATCGAGGAGGTGCTCGACGGCCTCGAAGACGTGCAGCGACGCAAGGTCATCGACCTCGCCCGGCGGCTCTTGCCCAGCGTGACGAGCGAAGACATCCGCAACCCGCACGACTTCCCGGACCTGGACGACCCCGACTGGCACTTCGAGGACGGCCAGCTGGCCGGCATCCAAGCAGTCCGATTTGCGCTTCGCGGGCTGTCGCGCGATGTTCTGGGGGATGACGAAGCGCAGCAAGGCCAGGACGACGAAGGTGGCGAAGGCGGCAGGTGAGCCGTTCTTTCAGCCGTTCGCTGGCCTGAAGCGGAGCCTTCAGAAGCAGAAGCAGGAGAAGAAGAAGGAAGAGGCCCGGATCGCCACTGCCGAGGCCGCAAAGCGCGTCCAGCGCACCTCCGCCATCGTCCTGTCGGCTTCGACCGAGGGCACGTCGACCGCAGCGAAGCCCACTGCCCCGCGCGGCCCAGGAGCGCCCGTCGACGCTCCCCCCCAGCCGATCGATCCTGACACCTTCGCCATCTACATGTCAGGCGTCCGCGCCCTGGATCACAAGGGCGTCGAGCGGATCCCGGTCACCGCCAGCCGCGTGGAGCGCGCGGCACCGATGGCGCAGAGCCCCGATCCCGACGCCGAAGCCCGTGAGCGCATGCGATCCCTCGTGGCCGAGGGAATCCGCTTCGAGGTCACCGACGACGGCCATCACCTCGAAGGACGCCGCCTCGACGTCGACCCCCGCGCCCTCCGCCTCCTCCGCCGGGGCCGCTTCTCCATCGACGGCTCGCTCGACCTCCACGGTCACCGGGTCGAAGAGGCGCGCCTCGCCATCGAGGCCTTCGTCCGACGACGCCAGGGTGATGGCGATCGCGTGATCGCGTTGATCCACGGCAAGGGAAACCACTCTCCCGGCGGACGCGCGGTGCTTCGAGGCGAGATCGCGGCCTGGTTGAGCCACGGTGCCGCAGCGCGGCATGTCGCCGCCTTTGTGACCGCCCCTGAAGAGGATGGAGGGAGCGGCACTTTGTTGGTCCTCCTAGCACGTTAGATCGGTTGGCAGGTCTGTCGGGACAGAGTAAGCGATCCCTGCGATACCCCCTCACGGGAGGAGCTGGGCCTCACTGGCCCGCGCCGCGCTCGACCTGGGCGCGAGCGCACCCGCGTCTGACTCCACGACAAACACACGCAGAGGAGCCCTCATGGTCGACAAGGTGAAGAAGATCTGGTTGGAAGGCGAGCTGGTCGACTGGGACGAAGCCAAGGTCCACGTCCTGACCCACTCGCTGCATTACGGCCTCGGCGCCTTCGAGGGCATCCGCGCCTACCGCCGCACTGACGGACGGACTGCCGTCTTCCGCCTGCGCGAGCACATCGATCGCCTGCTCGACACGTGCAAGCTGGTGTTCACCGTGCCCCGCTTCTCCCGCACCCAGCTGGTGGACGCCTGCCTCCACACCCTCCGTGAGAACGCGATGGACGAGGCCTACCTGCGTCCGCTCGTCTTCGTCGGCGATGGGGCCATGGGGGTCTTCGCGCCCGACAACCCCATCCGCACCATGGTCGTCGCCTGGCGCTGGGGTGCATACCTGGGCAAGGAAGGCCTGGAGAAGGGCATCCGCACCAAGATCTCTTCCTGGTCCCGCAACCACCTCCACGTCGGCCTGCCCCGCGCCAAGATGATGGGCCAGTACACGAACAGCACCCTCGCCAAGCGGGAAGCGCGCATGGCCGGCTATGACGAAGCCATCCTGCTCGACACCTCCGGTCAGGTTTGCGAGGGCTCGGGCGAGAACATCTTCATCGTCAAGAACGGGCGCCTTTACACGCCGCCCCTCAGCGTCTCCATCCTCGCCGGCATCACCCGCGAGACCATCATCACCCTCGCGCGTGAAGAGGGCCTCACCGTCTCCGAGGAGCCCATCATCCGCGACCAGCTCTACCTCGCCGACGAGGCGTTCTTCACGGGCACCGCCGCCGAGGTCACCCCGATCCGCGAGGTCGACGACCGCACCATCGGCGAGGGCAAGATCGGCCCGATCACCCGGCGCCTCCAGCAGCGCTACTTCGACGTGGTGAAGGGCAGCGACGACTCGCACCCCGAGTGGCTGACCTACCTGCGCTGAAGCGCTGGGTGGCGCCCGCGCGCCGCGTTCGTGGCGCGCTGATCGGGGTCGCCCTGATCGCCGCGCCCGCATGCGGCACACCGTCCACCCCGGTGGCGACGCCGCCGCCTGCGACCGCTCCCGCCACCAGGCCCCCTGGACCCGCTGCCGAGCTGAACGGCCGGGTCGGCGAGTACCACTCCACCCGCTTCGATCTCGCCTTGCCGCTCCCCGACGGCGTCGGCTGGCGTGTCGACGACGCCAGCTCCCCCTGGCTCGCCGCCACCCACGCCTCCTCGACGACCACCCTCCTCGTCCGCACCTGGCGCCCCAACGATCGCGTCCACCGCGCCCTCTGCGAGACCCAGGCGCGCACCTGGCGCAAGCTGCCTGGTGGCGAAGGCAGCGTCGTCATCGAGCAGCGCCGCATCGACGCCCCTGCCGGCTTCGACACCGTGCTCACCGTCGGCATCGTACCCCCCGTGCCTCCCTCGACCGCCGTCGAAGGGTTCGCCGTCGCCTTCGGAGGCCGGGCCTTCCGCTGCTTCGCCTACGCCGCAGCCACGCACGCCGAGGGCCCCGACGCCGCCCCGCTCGTCGCCACCCGCCTCGCGGCCCTGGTGGAGCTCTCCCTGGCCGGGGTGCACCTCGAGAGCGAGCTCACGCCAGCTCGACCCGCCTCGCCACGCCCCCCTGCCCCCCGGGTCGAGCACCCCGAGCCCACTCGGCGCTTCTGACCCACGCCCAGGGCTTCCTCTCGCCGTCCCGCCAGCGTTCGCACCACGCTGCGCCCCTCAGCGCCCTGCTCGCACCCAGTTGACCTCCGCCTGGGTCACTCGGCGCCGCCTGGGTCACTCGGCGCCCTTCAGCTCCACCTGCTTGCCGCCGAGCTCCGCCTCCGGATCGAGCACCAGCAACCTCACCCGACCCGACGCCGCGACCCGCCCCTTCTCGTCGTACACGTTCGCCTCCCACACCTGCGAGCGGCGCCCTCGCGTGAGCGGCCTGGCCACGGCCCTGAGCTTCCCCTCGCGCACCGCCCGCAGGAACGACGTGTGGTTCTCCAGCCCCACCACGTTCTTCCCGTGCGCGTATGCGTCGATGGCCGCCCCGATCGACGCCACCGTCTCGATGATCGCGCAGTGCATCCCCCCGTGCACGATGCCGTACGCCTGGAGGTGCTTCGGCGCGATCGTCAGCTCGGCGACCACCTCGTCGCGCGACGCGCTGACGATGCTCAGTCCATTCGCCTTCCCCCACCCATCGAGGATCTGGTTCAAGGACTCCGCGTGATCCTGGGCTTCCTGGTTGCTCATGGCGGCCCTGGTAGCACGGCGTCCGGCCGACTTCACGATGCCGGCTGGGCCGACGTCTCCTCCAGCTCACGACCGCGCGTCTCTGGCATCGCCACGAGGAGCAGCACCAGCGCCACCAGCGGCAGCACCGTCGTCGCCGCCACCGTGCGACCCCAGCCGAAGGACTCTGCCGCGTGCCCCGCAACGAATGGCGAGAGCACCATCGCCGTGCGCCCCAGCAAGTTGTTCGACAGACCGAACGCATCGCCACGCAGCGCCGTGGGGAACAGCTCGGCGTTGTAGGCCGACAGCACCGTGGCCACCGCCGTCACCCCGGCGATCCCGAAGACCAAGCACACCACCACCACCGACCGCGGCTCGGCCATGTAGCAGCCCAGTACCCCCACCACGAGCGACCCGTAGATCAGCACCGCCCCCATCCGCCGCCCCAGCCGATCCAGCAGCTTGCCTGCCAGGAACGTCAGCGGGATCGCGGCCACTGCGGCCACCGAGATGTACAGCCCCACCTCGCTCCCCGTGTAGCCACGCTCCTGGACCGCGTGCTCCTTCCAGAACGTGATCGCGTTCGCCACGCAGGCGTAGGTCAACCACCAGATCGCCGCCAGGAACAGCGTCCTCGAGCGCCACGGCGGCTCCAGCAGCCGCGCGAACGAGCCCGTCGCGCCACCTTGCTCGACCTGCGTCGTGAAGCGCTGCGTCTCGCGCAGCGACCGCCGCGCGATGGCCATCAAGAGGAGCGGCACGGCGCCGATGAAGTACACCCCCCGCCACCCGAGCGGCGACGCCGCCACCGGCGATGCGATGCCCGCGCACACCACCGCCCCGAGCCCGTTCAGCCCGTTCAGCGCGCCGATCACCATCCCTCGCCGCGCCGCCGGGAACTCCTCCGCCGCGTACACGATCCCGATCGCCCACTCCGCCAGCAAGAAGAACCGCGCGCAGAGCTGCGCGACTGCGAACACCCAGATGTTCGGCGCGAGCCCCGTCAGCAACGAGAACAGCGTGTAGCCCAGGATCGTGACCGTCAGCGCCTTGCGTCGCCCCCACCGATCCGCGCGCCGCACCAGGAAGAATGCGAGGATCGCCCCCGTGTTGATGAACCCGACCAGCAACCCCTCGGAGGCCGTGGCGAGTCCCATCTCTGCCCGGATCGCTGGCAAGAGCTGCGACAGCGCGAAGATGTCGTAGCCCTCGAAGAACCCCGCCACCCCCAGGAAGAAGAACAGCCAGCGCTGGTACGTGCTGAGCTTCGCTGTCCCGGACGTGGCGTCGTTCATCGGAACGGCATGCTACAGCGCGGTCTCTCAGCGGTACATGGCGGTGCGGCTCCTCGCCTCCAGCTCGGCGGCGAACTCATCCTCCCCCAGCGCGCGTGCCTCGTCGCCCAGCGCGCGCGCGTCATCGGCCGGCAATGTCCGCCTTTCATCGGGAGCCACGCGCACGCGCACCAGCGCAGCCAGCCGGTTCAGCGGCGTTCCCAGATCCAGCCCCAGCCCGTGCTCTCGGAAGGCATGATCCACCTCTTCGAGCTGCGCGGGGCTACGCCACGCCTCGGCGACCACCACCCGCCCGAGCCGCACGTCGAGGTCTCCGCTCCCCGTGGGCAGCACGCGCGCCGCGAGCTGCGCCGCGAGCCGACGCTCGCCGAGATCCAGCGCGATCATCGCGCGCGCCGCGTCGAGGAGCCGCTCCTCGTCGGGGCGAAGCAACGCGCGGTTCATGTTCGTCACCTTGCCCGCAGCCCGCGCCATCTCTCCTCGTCGCACCGCATCGAGCATCTCGGCCAGCTTGAAGAGCACCAGCGCCGAGGGCGGCATGAACCACGGATCAGAGAGACGTGTCGGTCGCTGTCGTGGATCGCTCAGGCCCAGACACACCGCGCGCCACACCGCCGAGCGCGCCTCCTTTGTATTTCGAGCAGCAACGAATGCGATGGTCGCGAACCCGACACACGGAAGGAACGCGCCGGGCCCCAGGCTGTAGCGCGTGCGCAAGATCTGCGTGAGAACGCCCAGAAACAGCGCGAACAGAACCACCGAGACGCCGCCACGATGTCGCGTCGCCCCGAGCCCGCGTGCACACCACTCAAGCAGCCAGGCCCACACGTTTCCACCGTGAGCATGCCATCTCCGCCCTCCCTGCGCGAGCCTGGGGCTTTCCGGATGCCCAGGACATGGGTAGTGTGCGCCCATGCAACTGCGAACCTTTGCCTTGCCGGCCCTGATCGCCTCGTTTGCACTTGGCTGTGGCTACTCCGAAGAGGAGTGGCAGGCCCAGCTCGACAAGTACAACCGCCTCCAGAGCGAGCATCAGAACACCGAAGCTCGCCTCACGAAGACCCAGCAGGAGCTCCAGGCGGAGCAGACCCGGGTCGAGGAACTCGCCAAGCAGCTCAAGGCTGCTGGCATCGACATCTCCAAGCTCAACGAGAACCTCCAGAGCTCTGCCTCTCAGGTCTCCCAGCTCAGCGCCAGCCTCGAAGAGCGCGAGCGCGCCCTCGCCGAGTACAAGGCGCGCGCCAAGCAGCTCGAGCAGATCAAGGAGCGCTTCGACACCCTCCGCAAGAAGCTCGACGAGCTGACCAAGCTCGGCCTCGCGGTCAACATCCGCAAGAACCGCATGGTCGTCTCGCTCCCGGGCGATGTGCTCTTCGACTCCGGCCGCGAGACCCTCAAGAAGGAAGGCAAGGAGATCCTCGAGAAGGTCGCCCAGGTCATCCGCGCCGACGCGTCGCTCAAGGCGCGCGACTTCCAGGTCGCCGGTCACACCGACAACAAGCCCCTCGCGGGCGGCGTTTTCCGTGACAACTGGGGCCTGTCGCTCATGCGCGCCCGTGAGGTGCTCCTGTACCTCGTGAGCGACAAGGGCCAGCTCCCCATCGATCACTGGAGCGCCTCTGGCTACGGCGATACGGATCCCGTCGCCTCCAACGACGACGCCGACGGCCGCCAGAAGAACCGCCGCTGCGACATCATCGTCGTCCCGAGCGTCGAGGAAATGCTCGACCTCAAGGCCATCGCACAGTAGCCCCACTCCGGCGAGGCGCTTCGTGTCTCGCCCTCTTTCCACCCGCTCTCGTCTCTCTTCCTCTCGTCGACTCGTTCGTCCGTCGTCGATGACGCCCCGACCGGGGAACGCCACCGACGACGGCGCGGCGTTCACGAGAACTTCACGCCCTGCGCGAGTGGCAGCTCCGTGCCCCAGTTGATGGTGCAGGTCTGCCGCCGCATGTACGCCTTCCACGAGTCGGACCCGGCCTCCCGTCCGCCGCCCGTCTCTTTCTCCCCGCCGAACGCCCCCCCGATCTCCGCGCCGCTCGTCCCGATGTTCACGTTGGCGATCCCGCAGTCCGAGCCCATCGCCGACAGGAACTTCTCCGCCGAGCGCAGGCTGTCCGTGAAGATGGCGCTCGACAGTCCCTGCGTCACCGCATTCTGCGCCGCGATCGCCTCGTCCAGATCGCCCACCTCGAACAGGTAGAGGATCGGCGCGAACGTCTCCTTCCACGCGATCGAGAAGTCCTGCTGCCGCGGCGCCCACACCAGCGCCGGCTCCACGAAGAAGCCCGGCCGATCCAGCGCCTTCCCCCCGCACAGCACCTCCCCGCCTTCCTCACCTGCCGACCGCAGCGCCGCCTCGTAGCGCAGCACGGCCTCCCGTGTCGCGAGGGGCCCCATGAGCGTCTCCTCCTCCAGCGGATCGCCGATGCGCACCGTCTGGTACGCCGCCATCAGCCGCTCCGTCAGCTTCCCCGAGATCCCCCGCTGCGCGAACACCCGCCGCGTCGACGTGCAGCGCTGCCCCGCGGTCCCCACCGCCCCGAAGGTGATCGCACGCACGGCCAGATCCAGGTCCGCGTCGTCGAGCACGATGATCGCGTTGTTCCCTCCCAGCTCCAGCAAGCTGCGTCCCAGCCGCCCTGCCACCCGCGCAGCCACCTTCCGGCCGACCGGGATCGAGCCTGTGAACGACACCAGCGGCAGCCGCGCATCGTCCGCCATCCACGCTCCTGCGTCTGCGCCTCCCACCGCCAGACAGAGCACCCCTTCGGCCTCGTGCTCCGCGAACGCCTGCTCCACCAGCCGCTGCACTGCCAGGCTGCACAGCGGCGTCACCGGCGACGGCTTCCACACGCACACATCGCCGCAGACCGCCGCGATCGCCACGTTCCACGCCCACACCGCCACCGGGAAGTTGAACGCCGTGACCACCCCCACGGTCCCCAGCGGATGCCACTGCTCCATCATCCGGTGGTGCGGGCGCTCGCTCGGCAACGTCAGCCCGTGGAGCTGACGGCTCAACCCCACGGCGAAGTCGCAGATGTCGATCATCTCCTGCACCTCGCCCAGCCCCTCCGAGCGGATCTTCCCCATCTCCAGCGACACCAGCGTGCCGAGCGCCTCCTTGTGCTGCCGCAACAGCTCGCCGAGCCGCCGCACCACCTCGCCTCGCCGCGGGGCAGGCCGCATCCGCCACGAAGCGAAGCGCTCGCTGGCCCGCGTCACCACCGCATCGTAGTCCTCGCGCGACGCCGACCGCACCCGCCCGAGCGCTTCCCCCGTCGTCGGATCGACCGACTCGATCTCGGGGCCCGTCGCGTCGAGCCAGCCGCCCGCGCAGACCCCCGAAGGCGCCCCCGCCAGAACCCCGAGCCCTTCCAGCAAGCCGTTCACATCGTCACGCATCACGCCTCCACGCCATCCGAACTGTTCCCGTCGTCAGATTACTGCCCAGGTCGCCTGGGACGTAGGGGGACAACTTGTCGCAGCGGCAGGGCGCGCGGTAACCTCTCATGGGAGATGCAACAAAGCACGATGGCTGGAAACTTGCGCCACCGTCGCCTTGAAGGGGTTCTCCGTCACCGGCTCTGGCGTGCGTTCCGAAGCAATGCGCCCCGAACCGGGGAGGCATCGTGAGCCCCCCGCTCGATCTCGGAGACACCATCGCCGGCGTGTACCGGCTGGAGCGCGTGCTCGGCCGCGGCGGCATGGGCATCGTCTACGCCGCGACCCACCTGCCCACGCAGGTCGTGCGCGCCGTGAAGGTCATGCTGCCCGAAGCCGCCCGGCATCCGCGCGCCGTGAAGAGCTTCCTCAGCGAGTCGTGGACGGCCTGCGCCCTCCAGGGCGAGCACGTCGTTCGCGTCCTCGACGTCGGCGAGCACCGCGGCTTGCCCTTCATGGCGATGGAGCTGCTCGAAGGCCGCGACCTCGGCGCCGTCCTCGCCGAGCGCAAGGCGCTCCCAGCCCCCGAGGCTGCGCACTACGCCCTCCAGATCTGCGAGGCCCTCACCGAGGCCCACGTGCATGGCGTCGTGCACCGCGACATCAAGCCCGAGAACGTCTTCCTCGCGCACCGCCCCGACGGTACCACCCTGATCAAGGTGCTCGACTTCGGTCTCGCCAAGGTCGAAGCGATCGCCTTCCCGGCCGGCTCGGCCACACCGCGCGCGTCCCTCATCGGCTCCCCTTGCTTCATGTCGCCCGAGCAGATCCTCGGCGACGAGATCGACGGGCGCAGCGACCTCTGGTCCCTCGGCGTTCTGCTGTACCGCATGGTGACCAGCCAGCTCCCGTTCCGATCCGTCGGCCGGGTGGGCATCGCCTCCCTCCTCGCTGCCATCCTCAAGGCCGACCCCATGCCCCCCGCAGAACTCTTGCCGAGCATCCCCGCAGGCCTCGCCGCGATCATCCTGCGCTGCCTCGACAAGAACCGCGACGCTCGTTACGGCAGCGCCCCCGAGCTCGCCATGGCCCTCGCGCCCTTCGCCCCACCGGAAGCTGCGCCCACGTTGGCTCGCCTCAAGCGGGCCGCCCGCAGTGACCTCGCGCCTCCCGTCCACGTGCCTCGCCTCCCCATTCCGCCGGTGGGTCTCCGGCGCTCCTCGATCCCTCCGGCGGGCCTGGTGAGCCCCTCCATCCCGCCGGCTGCGGCGACCCGCATCTCGGCGCCTCCGCCCTCGAAGCCAGGCTTCAACCCGACGCTGTGGAGCACCGTGCCTCCCCCATCGAGGCCAGGGTTCAACCCGACGCTGTGGAGCACCGTGCCTCCCCCGTCGAGGCCAGCCTTCAACGATCCGCTCTGGAGCACCGTGCCTCCGCCTTCGGTCCCGCTGCCGCCGCCGCGCCATGGCGGCGCCCGGCATGCCATGGCCTTCATGGCCAGCGCCAGCCTCCTGGCTGCTGCCAGCTCTCTCGGCGTGGACGTTCCTCGTACGGCCCTTCCCCCCTCACCCGCCACCGCCGAAGCCGGGATCGCCGCGCAGGTCCGCGCCTTGCTCGCCGCCTTGCGCGCCCCCGAGCGTCCCATCGAGCGCTGAGTCGCTCGCTCTCCGCGCGTGTCTCACCGCGCGCAGCTCACCGCGTTCACCGCGCTCTCCGCGCTCTCCGCGCTCACCGCCCGCAACGCTTGAAACACACGGGACGCACGGCGTCGGATCCGCTTCACGGCGATGGTTGCCGCGGACGGCCCCTAGTACCTTGCACCTGGGGAGTCGTCGCGGATCCGCCGCGTCACCTCCTCGCGCGCTGGTGGAGAGGGGATGAGCTCATGACGGGTACGACGAGAGACGGTGACACCGCGCAGGACTGGGGGCGCCTGCACGTCATGAACACGTGCTGCGGCGCTGGCACCTGTCGCAACTTCGCGCCCGAGCTGCTGGGTGAGGTGGCCCCAGCCCACTGGAAAGCGATGGATGGTGCCGTGCTCAACGGCGGCCCCGCCGTGCTCCCGGGGACCTACGAAGAAGGCGCCTTCACCGGCGTCATCCGCCAGCCTAGAAGCCAGGCCGAACTCGAAGCCGCCCGCACGGCCGTCGCGGCGTGTCCCTTCGGCGCCTTGCGCCTCAAACCCCCTGCCGCACGCGTGCGCCCGGGCTCTCTCGGCGCCCCGTGGCGCACCTGGCCGCGGCCCATCGAGGACAACGTCTGGGTCCTCGGCAGCCCCTCCCGCGACAACGCCGGCGCGATGGCGTACTTCATCGAGCGCCCGGACGGGAACGTGCTCGTCGACCTGCCCAAGCCGAACGACGCGCTCTTCCGCTGGCTCGACGAACACGGCGGCGTCCGCTGGATCTTCCTCACTCATCGCGACCACGCCGAGCACCACGCCGAGTACGCCGCGCGCTTCCCGGGCAGCCGCCGCATCCTCGGCGCCTCCGACGTGAACCTGCGCGGCAACGAGTACCGCGCCGCCACCAGCGACGTGGAGATCCAGCTCGGTGACCAGCTCAGCCCCGTCACCCTCGAAGGCGTTCCCATCCCGGAGGCCTCGCTCCCCGACGCGGAGCTCGCCGTCATCCCCCAGCCCGGACACACCCCCGGATCCCTCTGCCTGATCTACCGCGGCCGCTTCCTGTTCAGCGGCGATCACCTCGCCTACTCCCGCCGCCTCGGCCAGCTCATGGCCTTCCGCCTCCAGTGCTGGGAGAACTGGGACCGCCAGACCCGCTCCGTCCGACGCCTCGTCGCGCTGGCCGAGGCTGGCCACCTCGGCTTCGCGTGGGTGCTGCCCGGTCACGGCGAGTGGCAGCGCCTCGACGGCGACGGCGGCCCGCGCGCGACCGCCGAGCACCTCCGCCGCGTGCTGTTCTGGATGGAGCGCCAGGCTTCGGGGCACGTCTCCTTGAGCCGTTACATTCTGTTCGTCCAGAGCCGGATGTACCCCCGCAGCAAGCTCGCCCGCGCGATGCACCTCCTGGGAGGCAAAGGCCACGGAAGCGAAGCCTGGCTCCTGCCCCACGCGACGCGCCCCTATCTGCCCGACCACGAGCCCAGCCGCGTGAAGACCGCCTTGCTCCGCGCCACCGCGATCACCACCACCGCGCTCGGCGCTGCCGTCGGTCTCGCCTTCCTCGCCACCCGCGCCGTACGAGCCGCCCGCTAGCCCCGCGCGGGGTCCGAGTTCACGCTGGTTCGCGTCCGGCCCGGCGCGAGCGCATGCCCAGGTTGCCCAGGGAGGCACACTTCACGCTGCCGCCGGACTGGATCTGCGAGATCCTCTCCGCGTCGACGGCCGGCCATGACCGGCTGGGGAAGATGCCGGTGTACGCCGCAGCGGGGGTGAGCTGGGCGACGCGTCGGTGTGCGCCATGCCCTTCGACGCCCTGGCGTTCGACCTGGGGGCGCTGTGGCCAGACGAGGACGAGCCGGAGGGGTGACCACAGCGTGCAGACCAGTCCCGTGCGTGTTCGACGAGACCACGACCCCGGGCGTGACCGCGCCGGAGCCCGAACGCGCACCCTGCGCTCTCAGAGGCAGACCGCCGTGAACGCCTCCCACGCTCTTGCAGCCGATCGATTCGCGTTCACCGTGCCCCCTCCGCCACCCTCTGCGACGACGTACTGGCCGTTCGCTGCCTTCAATGCCCAGTCTGACCCGTTCGGGTGGCGCTCGAGGACAAAGGTCTCCCAGACACTCCGCACCCGTCGATCGGCTTTCACTTCACGCCCTCCGCCGCCCTCTGCGACGACGTAATGACCATTCCAGGTCTGAAGGGCGACCTTTCTGCTGCCGAGGTCGTGCACGGTGAACATCTCCCATTCTCTTATCTGTACGCGATTCGCGTTCACCGCGCCTCCACCACCCCCTTCCGCGGCCACGTAATGACCGCTGCTCGCACGCAGCGCGATCTGTGCGCCGATGCAGCCGAAAGGTCTCGCCGAGATCACGGCTGACTCACTCGTGGCAATGCCTTCGTCGTGTTCGTCGGCGTTGTCCGTGGTGTCTGTGTCGTCCGCGTCGGCGATGCATCCGGTCGACGAGACGACCGCCAGCAAACTCATCCCTGCAAACAGGCTGAATGTGCGCAGCATGGGCCCTCCTGTCCCTGGAGCCGGGGACATCGACGAGTCTCCCGAGCTGCTGGCCAGGGTTGAATGGGTGGTGGCGATACGCAATCAGCTGATCGAGCAACTCATGTACCAATGATTCTCTTGTTTGTCTCGGTCCGGCAGGGGCCTGACATTCGCCATGTAAACGAAGGGCGCACTGCGCGATGGGGGAGTCGTGGCTCCTGGGAGCGGTTGTTTGCAGTCGCAGAGGCTCGTACTGGAGCCGTCGAGGCATTCTCGGGCAGTCCGAACGAGGGGTCACGTCAGGTGCTTCGTCGGCGACGGGCCCTGAGGCTGCCGTGACCTGGCTGGCCGAGCGGAGGAAGGAATGCTGCTCCCGATTGACCCGTCTGCTCGGGTGAGGGAGACCTTTTGTCCTTGCTCGGACGTTGCAGCGACGACTGACCAGGCTGCTGCACCTGGCGGTGCGGTGGCTGGAGAGGCCATCGGAGCAGGCCATCGGAGGAAGGTGTCGACCTTCCTGGAGGAAGGTGTCGACCTTCCTGGAGGAAGGTGTCGAGGTCCCTGGAGGAAGGTGTCGACCCGCCTGGAGGAGGGTGTCGAGGTCCCTGGAGGAGGGTGTCGACCCGCCTGGAGGAGGGTGTCGAGGTCCCTGGAGGAGGGTGTCGAGGTCCCTGGAGGAAGGTGTCGACCCGCCTGGAGGAGGGTGTCGACCCTCCTGGAGGAAGGTGTCGACCCTCCTGGAGGAAGGTGTCGACCCTCCTGGAGGAAGGTGTCGAGGTCCCTGGAGGAAGGTGTCGACCCTCCTGGAGGAAGGTGTCGACCCTCCTGGAGGAAGGTGTCGACCCTCCTGGAGGAAGGTGTCGACCCTCCTGGAGGAAGGTGTCGACCCTCCTGGAGGAAGGTGTCGACCCTCCTGGAGGAAGGTGTCGACCCTCCTGGAGGAAGGTGTCGACACCCCTGAAGGCAGTGGTGGGACCTCTCGAAGACGAGGCTTTCGAGCCTCTCGAAGGAGGTCATGAACCTCTCGAAAGAGGCTCTGGAGCCTCTGGAGAGAAGCTGTCGAGCCTCCACGGCGCGTGACGGGTATGTGATGCCCCCTACGCTGGACAGCGCGACGCGGCTGGGAACATGCCGATGTGGACGTAACGGAGCGGCGGGAGGGGGCTCCGAAAAAAAACGAGGGGGGCGTGTAACGCCTGGCGAGGTCGCGAGACAACACGGGGTGACCTTCGTGTGAGGTCGCTCGATGGGCCGGGGCGCTCCCCGGTCGTCGCGCTGGCTCGCGCGAGCGTGCCGGTGAAGGTGGCGAACGGCGTGTTCGACCCCTGAGCCGAGACGAGTCGCAAACCCGAACCCTGGACCCTGGCCGACGCCGGGTCGAGCTCCGCCCCTCCAGTGAGGTGGGGGAGGTCGTCCACCTGCGTCCCTCATCCCAAGGACGAACTGCCATGAACAGCCTCTCCTCGATCGGCATCCTCCACACCGTCGTCAGCCTCTTCGCCATCCCGCTGGGCGCGATCGCGTTCGTGCGCGGAGGTCGCATCGACGTCGCGACCCGCGTGGGCAAGCTCTATGTCGTGGCGACGGCGCTCGGCGCGCTGACGGCCTTCGGTGTGATCAAGACCCCGGTCGGCTTCGGTCTCGCGGTGGGCACCTTGCTCGCGTTGCTCGTGGGCGTGGCCGCGCCGCACCTGTCATGGCTCGGTCGCGCGCGGCGCTACACCGAGACGATCGCGCTGAGCGTGAGCTTTTTCTTCGTGCTGCTGCCCGGGATCACCGAGACCTTGACCCGGTTGCCGGTGAGTCAGCCGCTCGCTTCGGGTCTGGACTCGCCTGTTCTGCGCGTCGCACACCTCGGGCTGGTCACGGGCCTGATCGCGGGCGTCGCTTACCAGGTCACCCGGCTGCGCGTGGGCTCGCGCGTGGTGTGAACACCGTTCGTCACCCGAGCGCTCGACGTGCGTACCGTGCAGCACAGCTCGGCATGCATGCGAGCGTGTGCCTGAGCTTCTTCCGAGTGCTGCTGCTGGCCTGCAAACCATCGAGGCATGATGCCCCAGCCCTCCAGTCATCGAGGCAAGATGCCCTCCTCGAGTCCCAGCACGAGCTCGTCCTGCAACGGGTCGAGGTGCCGTCGGTGCGGCGTCGAGCTGCGAAAATAGCCAGCGAAAGCCGTCGATCATCGAGCGTGCTGAAGCTTGCGGAGGGGCGTGATCGTCGTCGTGGAAGGCGTGGCACACCTCATGATGTAGAGGTGCGCGACCCATGTCGTCCCCTCTGCGCCGCTGTGGTGACGATGCGTGTCGAAGCGCGATGAGGCCGCATCGAGGTGGTTGCACGACCAACAGGATGTGGCATCTAGGACAGCCCACCGACCGGAACGAAGGCCTCACGACATGTGGGCGGCTGCGCAGCAGACTAGTATCTGGCGCCCGATTCCTTAATTGTTTCAGGCAGATGTCGCGGCAAGTCCGCGCTTGACCCCTCCCGGGGACCCGTTAAAGCAACGGGGATGCTGCTGTTTGGGCTCAAATGGGCTGCGCCACACAAAGGCCGCGTTCCACGGAGACCGTGGGTGGCGTTCGTGGCGCCAGCGTTGATGCTGGCTGTGCTGCCCATCGCGGAGGCGAGCGCGGAGACCCGCGCTGGAGCCGCGGCGGCGGCGAAGGGGCCGCGCACGGATGCGGCCGCAGCGCCGGCCGATGTGGGCGCGACCGAGCGCTTTCCCACGCTCGAGAGGGCGATGGAGCTTTCGCGCGAGTGGTCGCCGAGCGTGGTGACGGCGCGCGCTGGCGTGGGCGTTGCGCAGTCCGCGTATGCAGGTGCGCGGCTCACGCCCGTCGACAATCCGTACCTGGAGGTCTTCGTCGATCGGGGCACCAACGGTGCGACGAAGGACGTCATGGTCCAGGGCAACCTGTGGGTGCCGCTGGAGGTGTCGGGGCAGCGCGGCCGCAGGATCGACGAGGCAGACGCGCTGGTCGCCTGGCGGGAGACGGATCTCGAGGCGGTGCGCATGACCGCGGAGGGAGAAGCCGTTCGCGCGTACGGCGCTGCGCTGGTGGCGGCGGCGCGTGTGCTCACCTTCGAGAGCATCGTGAAGGATGCCCGGGAAGAGGCGGGTGTGTACACCTCGCGTCTCGACGCGGGCGACGCGACGCTGCAGGACGAGAAGCTCGCGCAGGTGGAGCTGGCGCGGGTGACGGTGCTGCTCGCGGAGGCGCGGGCCGATCAGCGACGGGCCCTGTCGGATCTGGCGCGGGTGACGGGGCGGATGTTCGAGCCTCCGGGAGGGACGGCGGTCACGCCGCCGCCAGCCGATGGCATGACCCGGGGCGAGGTGGCGCGCGCCGCAGCAGAGTCGCCCCACGTGGACTCGTCGCGGCGCGAGGCCGCTTACTATGCGCGGGCGCGAGAGCGCGCGCAGATCGAGTCGCACGTGCCGCTGAACCTCATCGTCACCGCCGGGCGCGGGGATCTGGGGGAGGCGCGGTTCGGCGGTGGCCTGGCGTGGACGTTCCCGGTGCTGCGGCGCAACCAGAGCGAGACGGCGCGCGCCGACGCCGAGCGGACCAGGGCGCTCGCCGAGACGCAGGTGAAGCAGCGGGTGCTGGCCTCGACGCTCCTCAACCTGGAGAAGGAGCGGGCGGAGGTGCGGCAAGCGCGTGAGGTGATCGAGACGGCTGGGGAGCCGGCCGCGCAGGCCTCGGTGGAGGCAGCGCTGGCGATGAAAGCGGCCGGCAAGGGGGAGATGTTGCGGGTCCTGACGGCGCGCCGAGACATGGCGTTGCTCCGCATGAGACGGCTCGAGCTGATCCAGCGCGAGTGGTCGATCGTTGCCGACATCGTGGCCCTGACCGGAGATCTGCCATGAGGGAAGAGACGCAGGTGATGAACGAAGAGACGATGCCTCCAGAGCTGGGGCCGCAGAGGCCACCCTCCGGGGACGCGTCCGCTGCACAAGGGGCGCAGGGGACGCGCTGGGGTCGCTGGGCGCTCGCCGCAGGGGCGCTGACGGCGCTGGTGGTCGGGGGCGTCGTCGTGGCGCGGAGCCGCGCGAGCGCCGAGACGGTGCCCGTGGTCAAGGCGGACGTGCCCTACGTCGAGGGCAAGACGATCGTGTTCTCGGAGGCGTTCCGGAAGCGGGCTGGCGTGGAGCTGGCTCCGGTGCGCTCGATGCCGCTGGTGCCCCAGCTCAAGGTGGTGGGCACCGTGGATTTCGATCCCGCGCACGTGGGCGCGGTGGGGACCCGCATCCGGGGTCTGGTGAGCAAGCTCCACAAGCTCGAAGGCGAGCGCGTGAAGCAGGGCGACGTGCTCGCCGAGATCGAGAGCGCGGAGCTGGGCGAGGCGCAGGCGGCGGTCACGGTGGTGGGCGCGCAGCGCGAGGCGGCCTCGCTGAACGAGAAGCGCGAAGAAGACCTGGCGGCGAAGGGGCTCTCGACGGCGCGCGAGTACGAGATGGCGACGGCCACGCACAAGGAGCAGCGGGCGCTGCTCCACGCGGCGCAGCAGCGCGTGAAGGCGCTCAGCGGATCCGCGGGTGGACCCTTCGGTGTGTACATGCTCCGATCGCCGCTCGACGGCACCGTGGTCGAGCGGCACATCTTCGCGGGGCAGTCGGTGGAGAGCCACCTCATCGCGTACCGGGTCGCGGACCTGGATCACCTGTGGGTGGATCTGGCGGTGTTCGAGAGCCACATGGACGCGATCCGCAAGGACGATCGGGTGGAGATCACGCGCGTGGGCATCGAGGCCGACCCCATCCCGGGCCGCGTGGCCTACGTGGGTGACGTGGTCGATCCGTCGACGCGTAACATCGAGGTGCGCATCGCGGTCGAGAACGAGAAGCGGCTGCTCAGGCCGGGGCAGGCGGTGAACGCGATCATCCGGGCCTCGGGACCGGCGCGGACGATGCTCGCGGTGCCCTCGACGGCCATCACCTACATCAATGGCAGTCCGACGGTCTTCGTGTCCGACGGCCAGGATCGGGTGGTGCCGACCCCGGTGGAGGTGGGCTTCAGCGATGGCCAGCACCACGGGATCACCTCGGGCCTCTCGGAGGGGCAAGAGGTGGTGTCGAGCGGGGTCTTCGCCCTCAAGAGCGAGTTCTACCGGTAAATCATGCTGTCACGCATCGTCCTGGCTTCGATCCGTCTTCGGACGGTGATGCTGATTCTCTTCGCGATGCTGCTCGGCGCGGGCGTCTTCGCGGTGCGCGCGCTGCCCATCGACGCGATGCCCGACGTGTCGACGGTGCAGGTGGCGGTGATGACGAGCGCCTCCGGTCTCTCGGCCGTCGAGGTGGAGCGGACCGTCACCATCCCGGTCGAGAACGCGCTGAACGGCGTCCCGGGAGGGACGGAGCTGCGCAGCGTCTCCCGTGGCGGGCTCTCGGCCGTGACCGTCGTGTTCAGCGACGACACGGACGTGTGGCATGCGCGCCAGCTCGTGCTGGAGCGTCTCCGGATGGTGGAGCGCGATCTCCCGCCCTCCGCCTCGACGCCCGAGCTGGGGCCCGTTTCATCGGGTCTCGGTGAGATCTTCCAGTTCGTGGTGCGCAGCGAGGGGCACTCGCCCATGCAGCTCCGCACGCTGCTCGACTGGGAGATCGTACCCAAGCTCCGGAGCGTGCCCGGCGTCATCGAGGTCAACACGATGGGCGGGGACCTGAAGCAGTACCAGGTCGTCGTCGATCGGGCCCGGCTCAAGGCCCACAACATGACCCTCGAAGAGGTGCTGGTCGGCCTTCGCGCCGCGAACCTCAGCGTGGGTGGTGGCTACGTGGAGCGGCGCGAGGAGTCGTTCACCGTGCGCGGGCAGGGGATGCTCCGCGACGAGGGGGACATCGCGTCGGTCGTACTTCGCGCCGGGCCGGACGGTGCGCCGGTGCTGGTGAAGCAGGTGGCCGACGTGCGCGTCGGCGCCGCGCTGCGCTACGGCGTCATCACCCACGGCGGCGAGCGGGAGGCGGTGACGGGCATCGTGATGATGCTGCTCGGCGAGAACAGCCGCGACATCGTTGCCGCCGTCGGCGAGCGGGTGAAGGTGATCCAGGAGGAGCTGCCGCCCGGGGTGAAGATCGAGGTCGTGTACGACCGCGCCGACTTCGTGGGGCGCACGATCAGCACGGTGCTCAAGAACCTCGCCGAGGGGGTGCTCATCGTGACCGTGGTGCTGGCGCTGTTCCTCGGGACCTTGCGCGGCGCCATCGCGGTGGTGCTCGGGATCCCGGGGGCGATGACCATCGCGGTGCTCGGGATGCACCTGTTCGGTGTGACGGGCGATCTCATGTCGCTCGGCGCGATCGACTTCGGCTTCCTCGTGGATGGGCCCATCGTCATGCTGGAGGCGGTGATCGCCTCCGTGGCGGGCAAGAAGCTCATCGGCAACGCGCGCGCGCGGGCCTACGGCGAGTCGGCGCAGGCGGTGGCGAGGCCGGTGGCCTTCGCGGTGGCGATCATCATGCTCGTCTACATGCCGCTGCTCTTCCTCGAAGGCATCGAGGGGAAGATGTTCCGGCCGATGGCGCTCACCATGGCGTGCGCTCTCTTCGGTGCGCTCGTCTACTCGGTGCTGTTCTTCCCGGCGCTCCTCGTGACGCTGGTGCCACCGGCGACCGGGCACGGGCCGCGCTGGATCGAGTGGATCACCGAGCGGTACGAGCGGATGATCGGCCGGATCGTTGCTCTGCGCTGGGCGCTGATCGCTGGCTCTGCGGCGATGTTCGTCGGCGTCACCATGCTTTTCGCCAACGCCGGCGCGGAGTTCGTACCCCGCATCTTCGAGGGCGACGCGATGGTCACCATCCGTCGCGCCCCGAGCATCTCGCTGGACGAGGCGCGGAAGCTCGACTTCGAGGCGGAGAAGGTGCTCCACACCTTCCCCGAGATCACCAGCACGCTGGGGATGACGGGGCGCGCGGAGGTGGCCATCGATCCGGTCGGGAACGACAACACCGACATCCTCACGCGCCTCTTGCCGATCAGCGAGTGGACGAGCGCCGACGACTTCGACGACCTGTCGGAGCTGATCAAGAACAAGGTCGAGTCCGAGGTGCCCGGCACGTTCGTGTCGGTGTCGCAGCCCATCGAAGACAAGACCAACGAGCTGATCAGCGGCTCCCGCGCCGACGTGTCGATCAAGGTGGTGGGCGCGGACCTGGACAAGCTCTCGGACCTCGCGGACCGGATCGGCGCGCGGATGAAGGCGGTCGAGGGCTCCGGTGACGTGCGCGTCGAGCGCATCCTCGGCCAGCCGATGATCAATGCCGTCGCGGACCGGGCCAGGATGGCGCGCCATGGCGTGAAGCTGGAGAACGCGTTCACGGTCATCGCCGCTGCGCGCGAGGGCGTTCACGTCGGTGACATCTACGAGGATCAGCGCAAGTTCGATCTGCGCGTGCTGAACCCGCCGGCCGAGGCATCTGCCGCCGCGCTGGGGGAGCTGTTCGTGGAGACGTCGAGCGGTGGCAGCGTGCCGCTGCGCGAGATCGTCACCATCACGGAGGGAGACGGGGTGAGCTCGGTCCGGCGTCAGGACCGGGAGCGGACCATCCGTGTCGACGTGAACCTGCGCGGACGGGACCTGGTGTCGTGGGTCGCCGAAGCGCAGGCCATCGTGCAGAACGAGTTCCCGATGGAGAGCGGCTACCGCGTGGAGTGGGGCGGCCAGTTCGAGAACTTCGAGCGAGCGCAGGAGCGACTGTCGCTGCTCGTGCCGGTGGTCGTCGCGATCATCTTCGGGATGCTGCTCTGGATGTTCCAGAACGCGCGGCTCGCGGTGAGCGTGTTCGTGATGGTGCCGCTGTCGCTGATCGGTGGGATGCTCGGGCTGATGTTCCGGGATCTGCCGTTCAGCCTGTCGGCGGCCGTCGGGTTCATCGCGCTCGGCGGTGTGGCGGTGCTGAACGGCGTGGTCATCGCGAGCGAGGTGCAGCGGCGCCTCATCGCGGGCGAAGAGCTCGACCACGCCGTGACCCACGGGACCAGCTCGGTGGTGCGCGCGGTGCTGACCACCGCGGCGGTCGCGGCGCTCGGGTTCTTGCCGATGGCGCTCGCGTCGAGCGCCGGCGCGGAGGTGCAGCGTCCGCTCGCCACCGTGGTGATCTTCGGCATGATCTTCGGAACGATCACCACCCTGGCGGTGCTGCCTGGGGTGCTGCGGATCTCGCTGGCGGGCCAGCGGTTCGACAAGCAGGCCCCCCAGGAAGAGGAGGCGCTCGAAGAAGGGGGCGCCCCGGTGACGGCTTCGGCCTGATCGCCACCCACACCTGACCCTCCGGACGCTGGCACGGGCTGGCGTCTGGAGGTCGGGTGCTCACGTCCCTCCGAAGCCTGCCGGAGTGCTTCAGCGCGATGCGCTCTCCTCGACGGCGACGTCCCGCCTGGGGCGTGCCTTGATCTTCGCCCAGGGGAGTGTGCCCATGGGGGCGCCGCGCGCGTCCACGCCGACCATGAGGCGGTACTCGCCGGCATGGGTGGGGGTGAAGGTGACCGAGAATGCGCCGTCTCCTTCGGCCTGGGGCGCGCCGCTCCACCGGAAGCCGGAGGGAAAGCGAAAGATCAGCGCGTCCAGGTGGGCGGGATCGAGGGGGGCCGCGGAGGCGCCGCCGGTCGTCGTCGGCGTCGCCCGGAAGCGGAGCGTCACGGGCGCGCCCACCTCGGCCTCCGCACTCGTGTCGAACAGCGGCTCGAAGGTCACGCCCGGAGGAGGTGTTGCAGGGGTGCCGAGGCTGGGCTCTACCTTGGCGTCGAGGCAGGCGGCGAGGCGGCGGCTGCCGAGGAGGAGGGCCACGTCGTGCATCCCCTCGCTGCCCACGCGCACCGTGGTCTCGTAGACACCGGGGCGCTTCTCGTGGAGTGAGCGGTCCTCCAGAAGGACGGAGCGTGGTGCGCGCCCGTGGTTCAGGAGGGTGCCGAGCGGCGCCATCATCCCCTCGACGTAGTAGTAGAGGGCCTTGTCACCGGGGCTCCCGATGATCGCGCCGTTCCCTTCGGGCAGGGCGACGATCGGCGCGCCCTGGGCGGCGTCCCTCGCTTCACGGGGAGCCCGCTGGCCGATCTGCACGTCGACCACGGCGGGGGTGTCGGGGCGCTCCAGCGCGGCGAGATCGAGCAGCGACACGCGGTTCGCGTCGAGGCTCCTCACGTAGGCGAAGGTGGGGGTGAACGCGACGACGTCGGGCCTCGCCAGATGGCTCAAGGTGTGGCGGGGCTGGCCGGTGGCGCCGTCGAGGATGGTCAGCTCGTCGGCCTCGGGGTTGAGGGCGAAGGCGAAGCGGCCCCGAGGCTCGAACTGCACGGTGGCGACGCCGGGGCGAAGGGGGATGCGTCCGGCCAGGGTGCGGTGCTCGACGTCGAGGAGCAGCATCTCGCCGCGCGCCGGGTTGGCCACGTACACCGCGCTGGCGGTGTCGCTCGCCGAAATCGAGGTCGCGCCCGCACCGATCTCGACCTCGCGGAGCACCTCGAGGTCTGCCGTGTCGACGACGACGGCGCGCTCGGCGTCGCGGCTGATGATCCAGGCGTCGCGCTGGCGGTTGGCGAAGACGATCTCGTGGTGCCCTCGGCCCACGCGCAAGGTGGACAGCGGGACGCCCGATCGGGCGTCGAGCACGCTGACGGTGTCGTCGCCGTCGTTGCCGATCCAGACGGTGCGTCCGTCGGGGGCCACCACGACCTGGGTGGGGGTGTCGCCGACGGGGACGTTGGTCGTGACCAGGCCGCGTCGGGCGTCGACGAAGGCAACGCTGCGGGCCGCGGGAAGCGTGACGTACACGGTGTCGCCCTCCGGGTGCATGGCGAAGGCGGCGCCGCGTCCGGCGAGGCTGACCACCCGCTGGAGCTTGGTCTTGCTGAACGCGACCTGCGGGTTGATCACCGAGAGGGAGCTGTCGTCGTTCAGCGTCCAGAGCAGGTGGGTGTTCATGTCCACGTCGGGCGTGGTGGACAGGAGACCGGCGCGGTAGCTCTTGATCTTCTCGCGGCAGGCGGTGTCGTCGGGCGGAGGGCCGTCGCGGCGCGACATCCAGGCGAGGGGCGCGAGGCCGCCGATGGGCGCGCCGGTCTTGGCGTCGGTGATGGTGAAGACGGCGGTGTGCTCGTCGCGGGGGTCGAGGCGGGTCGGGTCGGCGGACAGCGGCTTCAGGGCGAAGTGGATGGCGAGGCCATCGCGCTCGAGGTGACTCTCGGGGTCGGGAAGGGCCGCTGTCGGAGGTGCAGGGAGGGGCGCCGCGATGGGCGAGGGGGAGGATGCGGGCGACGGGGCACGCTGCCCGCACGAGGGGGCGGTGAGCGCGAGCGGGGCCGCGAGGAGGGCAGGGTAGAGCGACCTCACGGCGTCACCCGGAAGATGCCCCAGAGGCCACCCGAGAGCTTGGAGGTGGGCTGGTTGAGGTAGAGCCTGTCGCCGGGCACGTGGTGACGGCCTCCCGCGTCGTCGAAGGGGACGATGTTCCAGGCCGTCATGGGGCCGATGCCGCCCTGGGTGCCGAGCGCCATCGCGTGGGGGTTCGCGCCCATGGCCCGGGACGCGCTGCCCGCCGCCCACGGGATGTGCGGCCACTCGGCACCCCAGAGAGAGAAGGCGTGCCGGCGCAGGTGCCCCGAGGGGTACGTCACGCGGACGCGGATCTTCTGCCGCGAGGTGGCGGTGAACACGGGGGTGGCGGGGTCGCCGTGGGGGGTGGAGCTGAAGAGGTTGGAGAGATCGAGGTTGTTGAGCTGGCTGGATGGCGTCTCCGGGCGGAGGCCGAGACGCTTCCAGACGGGCTCGGTGCGGTAATTGACCGCCTTGTGCCCGACGTCGCCGAAGCTGAACGTGTTGCGAATCGCGGCGTCGCAGTTCATCGCGGCGTCACCGCAGCGGAAGGTGGCGTTGTCCGTGAAGAGGTTGAGCTCGTCCTGGAGGACGACGACGAACTCGCGGAAGGAGGTCGGGCCGCCCTGGGGGTCGATGTAGCGGACGGTGGCCTGCGCACGCTGGCCCGGGTCCTCCATCCAGCTCGCCCACTTCGGCTCGACGATGAGGGCGCCGACGGCACCGTGCATGCCGTGGGTGATGACGTCGGCCATGTCCCTGAGGTTCACGGCACCGAACTCGATGGGCTCGTGGATCCACTGAGGGCCAGGGCCGTCGTTCTGCACGACCTCGCCGGCATACCAGGTGTACTGCCGCGACTCGCCTGGACCTACGCTCTGGACCGCGTTCAGGCCGACGTCGGCGCCGTCGTCGGTGGTGACGTCGTAATGGAGGAGCTGGGGGTGGAGCGAGACGCGGTTCGAAGGCTTCACCTGGTTGGTGTTGAAGCCGTCGACGATGGGCGTGTTGTAGTTCCACCCGGCGCGGTGGGTGAAGCTCGCGGGCAGCTCGTTGACCAGGGTGAGCTTGATGCAGTCGCCCGCGGCGGCGCGCAGGATGAGGGGCTCCGGGGCGCGTGTCCCCCAGCGGAGGCCAGGGAGGTCGTACTCGTGGACGAAGAGAATGGCGTCCGGATCGTAGAGGCCGGCATTGCCATTGTAGACGAGGCGATTGCCCGGCAGATTGCCCTGCGCGCGGAGGGCGTGGACCTTGAAAGGTCGGATCGGCGCGCCCGCCGGGCAGGTGGGCAGATTCGCCGGAGGGGTGGGGCGAGAGCCCGGGAGTGGGAGCAGATCGGTGCTGGTCTTCTTCAGCGTGCGCAGGATGCCCCACGCGCCGTTCCAGAGGTCGTCGGTGACGGCGCTCTGATAGAGGTGATCGGCGACGCCGTTCTCACTGTTCGGTGGAGTGGCAGGACTCACCGATTCCAGCTCGAAATGCTCGGAGATGCCGATGGGCTGACCATTGGTGAAGCCGCTGTCCCGATCGTCGGGCTCGCGCAGCCATTTGAGGCCGTGAATGGAGAAGACGTGCTGCTTGTGCTGGGCGCCCTGGAGCAGGCGCACCTGAACGCGATCGCCCTCATGCGCTTCGAGGAGTGGTGTCGCGGGATCGCCATGAATGGAGGAGCGAAAGACGTTGTGCATCTCGCCGGCCGCGCCGCTCTTGCGGGTGACGGCACCGGTGCTGCAATCGCGCCGGGCGAGGCGCATGGGGAGGGGCTCGTGGCGATAATTGATGACCTGGGTGCCCGGGTCGGCGGTGGAGACGATCTGCGGGGCGGAGGCGCCGGAGTGCGTGATGCCGAGCGGGAGCGCCGCCTCCGCCGAGGTGGGCGGGTGGACCGGATTGCCGCATTCGTCGTACACGAGGGCGTAATCGGCGATGCTCAGGTTGAACTCACGGAAGGGCGCCGGGTTGCTGGTCTGAGAGCCAGGGACGTAGATGTCGGCGCGGTAGCTCGTGGGGCCGCCGTCGGCGCGGCCGCCGAAGACCTCGCCCGTCTTGGGATCGCGCCAGACGGAGCCGACCGGCTCGACGACGAGGCCTGCATAGAGGCCGTGGTGCTGGTGGGACGAGGCGCTGAAGTGATCGTGCGAGAAGGCCGTGCGAATCGTGCGATCTTTGCCTTCGCTGCCGGTGAGGGGATCGGCCCACCAGCGCTGGATCGTGGTCTGCGCGCCGAGCGGGGCGGAGGCGATGGTCGGATGGTGCGAGGGAGAGAGCGCGACGCGGCCGCCCTGGGGCAAGAGGGTGCCGTCGGCGGGGAAGGCCCCTCCGCGCGCGTTCGCGGCGTCGATGCGGGCGATGACCTCTTCGGCGGCGAAGGTGCCATCCTCGTAGTTGAAGCCGTTCGCGGCGCCGTCGGAGGAGGTGACGTCGAACTTCACGAGGTGGATGTGCTGGCCGATGATGTCGGTGGGGGTGAAGATCTGGAAGTCGTCCTGCTGGAGCACGTCCGGGATCAGGTTGGTGGCCTTGAAGACGACGCACTCGCCGGAGCTGGCGCGGAAGAACAGGGGCTCGGGGGGGCGGGTGCCGTCGAGGGTGGCGTCGACGTCGTGCTCGAGGACGGCGAGGCGCATCTGCGGGTCGTGCCAGCCAGCGCCGTTCACCACGCCGTCGACCTGCACGTAAGCTGCGCGGTAGGTGCGCACGGGGGCGCCAGGGGGGCAGGGGTCGGCATACGGGGCGCCTGGGCGCGGGGGGAGGCCATTGACGGCGAAGCGCGCGGGCTGGCCTTCTGGCGTGAACGAGGGGTAAGCGCGCGCTGGGAAGCCGTAGGGCGTGGTGAAGGGCGCGCCGCCGGGGAACTGGCCCGCGTGAAAGTCGGCGGCTGCGAGCTCGGAGGGGGTGCCGCCCGAGGGGAGGAGCTTGAGGTCGGCTTCGAGGAGCACGGCGTCGTACTCGCCGCGATCGCGCGAGATGACGGGCGCGCTGGTGACGATGTGGCGCGGGAGGCCGCCGTCGTGATCGAGGTCCAGGGGAGGCTGCGGGGGGCGGTGACCGGCGACCGCGGCGATGTAGAACGGGTAGCCCGGCATCGGGGGGCGGGTCACCGTGGTGCCGTTCGTCAAGGTCACCGTGGTGGGCGCGTACGTGGGCATGGGCGCCATGGCGAGCCCGGGAATGGGCACCACCGCAGGGACCGGGGTGCCGCTGGCGAGTTCGCCGTCCGGGAGCTTGCGGTCCGAGGTGCCCGCCTCGAAGACGTCGTGGCTGCGCCAGAGGCCCCACATCCCCTGCACGAAATGGGGATAGAGGTGGCAATGGAAGATGGAATCACCCGGGGTGAGGTTGCGGTTGCCGCCGCCGCCGTAGCTGATGTCGTAGGTGAACGCCTCGCCCGGGGCGATGCCCTGGGAGTCCAGGTAGCTGCTGTCGTCGCTGCCCGGGGTCCTGAACCATTGCTGGGCGTGGAGGTGGAAGACGTGGGTGTCGAGGGGGCCGGCGTGGAGGTTGCGAAAGCGGGTCGGGTCGCCGACGTAGCCATGCTGGACGTTGGAGGGATCGTCGAGAAAGGGGACGGCCGGGCCGCCATCGGCGTCGGGATCGATGATCAGGGCCGGGTCGCCATTGGCCCATGAGCTGAGGAAGAACTCCTCGAACTTGCACTCGTCGCAGTCCTTCGCGGGGCCCAGCTTGGCGCGGCTCGCCAGCAGCTCGGCGCCGAGCCCCGAGGAGCCGTAATTGACGCCGAATCCGTCGCCGACCGCCCGCAAGGCCGGGTTGGTGTTGAACTCGGGGAAGGCCTGCACGGCATTCGCGCCGTCGTGGAAGATGACGGTGAGTTCGCGGAACCGGCCCTGGTTCAGCGAGTTCTGGGTGCCCGCCTGGGTGGACGAGAAGCCGGTGATGATGGCATTGAGATCCCCGTGCACGATCTCGCCGTGGCGATTGCGTATGGCGAGGATGGGCTCGCCGTCGTCGTCGAGGGCATCGTAATCGATGCGCGGGGTGCCGTCGGGGTTCGAGGGCCAGCGCGAGGCGGCGACGAGGTCGTCGGCGGTGACCTGCGAGCGGTACGCGACGGACCCGGCCGGCTCGACGTGGACCGCGCCGAAGAGGCCCTGGACGAGCTGTCCGCCATTGAACTGGCCACCGACCATGGCGCCGGTGCTGTGCATCAGGAAGGTGCCCTCGTGAGCGGCCGAGAGCAGGTAGTTGCGGGTCTCGCCGGGTGAGGCGAGCGAGTCGGGGTTGTTGCCGATCTTCGCGCCGAGGGCCTGGATGTTGCGCATCTGGAGGCCGTCGACGTGGATGGACGCGCGCCGGGTGGCGGGCGAGCCGCCGGGCAAGGTGCCGCCAGCAGGGGTGAGCCAGTTGGTGAAGGAGATGCCGAGGGTCTCGCCGACGTTGACGCGGAGGACGAGGGGGCGTGCGCGCTTGCCTTCGCGCAAGGTGGCGTTGCCAGGGCCGAGGGGGAGGGAGGGGTCGGCGGCGATGACGTCACGCTTCAGCGCGTAGACCATGCCGGAGGGATTGAAGGAGCCGAAGCGATTGAAGACGTAAACCTGATCGATCGCGACGACCTCGGCGAAGACATCGGCACCGGCGACGGCATGCGCGAGCGCATCATCGCTCTCGGCGGTGTCCGCCTCTGCGATGTCCTGGTGATTGCCCTCTTCGTCGAGGAGCGACCCGCTGCAGCCTGCGCACGCAATGAGCAGAAGGGTCTTGATCAGACCGTACAGCGTCTTGTTGAGCACTCGACCCCCTCGACGACGCAATGCCCCTCAGACGGCTGTCCCAGGCATCGACGCGCCACTGTGGGCGACTGCGATCCGAGCAGGCCGGCAGAGCGGGGGCGTCTCGGGTGATCTGTCACCTGGTGGGGTTGGATGTCAAACGAGATGACAATGGGCGAGAACGATTGTGACGCCGGGATCCGCTGCGGTCATTGCATGCTTCGTCGGGCGCGGAACCGCGCAATGAGCGGTGTGCTCTCGCGTTCCAGATGTCGCGCGCATTGCGTGTCGTCGACGCTCGTGGGCGAGCGTCCTGGCCGGTGTCACGTGCCGGTTCTGGTTCGGTCGAGCCGCAGCGTCCGGATGCCGTTCCGCAGGGGCACGCGCTCAGCGCGGTTCAGGATCGATCAGCACGCCCGGGTTGAGGATGCCTTGCGGGTCGAGGGCGCGCTTGGCGGCGCGCAGCGCGAGGGCGAAGGGGTCGGGGCGCTCGTGGTCGTACCAGGGTCGGTGCAGCCTGCCGACGGCGTGGTGGTGAGTGATCGTGCCGCCCGTGGCGAGCACGGCGTCGGCCGCAGCGCGACGGATGGCGTACCAGCGCTCGAGTTCTTCGCCAGGCTCGGCGGGGGCGAGGAAGGTGTAATAGGGCGCTGGACCGTCGGGGTAGACGTGGGTGAAGCGGCAGGCGAGCGCGCGCGCGCCGGCGCCGCGGACGGCGGTGTCGACGGCGGTGTGCAGGGCGTCGAAGCGGTCCCAGGGGCAGGCGGTCTCGAAGGTGTCGACGACGACGCCGAGGCTGACCAGCGCGGTCTGGAGGTAAGGGGCCTGGAAGAACGACTCGCGGTAGGTGGACGCGGCGCTGGCGGCAGTGCGCTCGCCGTCGTCGCGGATCTTCGGGCCGTCGGGGCAGCGGCCGCGGTGCTCGGCGGTGATCGCGAGGGCGCGGTGGATCCACGTGTCGAGGGGGTGATCGGCAGACTCGAAGCCGAGCAAGAGCACGGCTTCCCCGTCGGCTGCGACGCCGTTCAAGAGCATCTCGGTGCGATCGATGAGGCGGCAGTTGGCGGGGTGGAGGCCACTCTGCGCGAGGGCGCGGGCCGCGGCGGCGCCGTCGGCGAAGGAAGGAAACGCGACGGAGGCGGAAGCGCGGTAACGAGGCCTCGCCTGGACGCGCAGCCAGGCTTCGGTGATCACGCCGAGGATGCCCTCGGAGCCGAGGGCGAGGCGGTCAGGACTCGGGCCAGCGCCCGACGCCGGGAGCCTTCGGGTTGCGTAGACGCCCGCCGGGGTGAGCATGCGGATCGAGGACACGAAGTCGTCGATGTGGGTGTGCAAGGTGGCGAAATGGCCACCGGCGCGGGTGGCGATCCAGCCGCCGAGCGTCGAGAACTCGAAGCTCTGGGGGTAGTGACGGAGCGTGAGGCCGTGGGGGGCGAGCTGGGCTTCGATGGCCGGTCCGCGGGCGCCGGCCTGGATGCGAGCGACGCGGGAGAGGGGGTCGACGTCGAGGACGCGGTCGAAGCAGCGGAGGTCGAGGGCGATGACGCCGTTGTAGGAAGGGCCGATGTCGGGCTCGACACCGCCGACGACGCTGGTACCGCCTCCGTAGGGGATGAGCGCGATGTGGGCGTCGCTGCACCAGGCCAGGAGGGCTGAGATGTCGTCTTCGGAAGAAGGGTAGGCCACCCAGTCGGGCGCGAGCGTGAAGTCGCCACGGAAGCCGCGAACCAGATCACGGTAGCTGCGCCCATGGGTGTGGGTGATGCGATCGCGCGGCGCAGAAGAGCTTAGGTGCGCGAGGGCGGGCGGAAGTTCAAAGCGTGGGGGGCGAAGGACGATGGTGTCGAGCGGGGGAGGCTCACGAGGTTCGAGGGGAGGGACGCCAAGGAGGGCGCCCACCTGCGCGCCGATGGCCTTGCGGGTTTCCTGGTCGGGAAACCGATCGGCGTAACCCCACCCCCAGAAATTGCGCTCGCGTTCGTCTGTCATGACGCGGAGGAGCTTACATGACGCGGAGGAGCTCACAGGAGGCTCAGCAGGCATGCTTGTCAGGGGCGTGGACGCTTCGAGGTGGCATGCATGTCGTGGCGGAGCGCGTCGTGGCGGAGCGGAGCGGAGCGTGGCGTGCGCTCTCAGGCGGAGGCCGCTGAGGAAAGTAGGGCAGGGGAGCTATTAGTTCGTCCGGTCCTTCGCCTCGCTTGCCGTGGGCCAGGGCGCTCGCCTACGATTCACCGCGACGTGATCGATACGCGGCTCGGCGGGCGATATCATCTGGTCCGCCAGATCGGTCAGGGCGGGATGGGCCGCGTCTACGAAGGGCGGCACGTCGCCACGGGCCGTCGGATCGCGGTGAAGGTGATCACGGCGGCGGACGCGGCGGCGTTCGGGCGTCTGGAGGTGGAGGCCAGGGCGGCGGGGGCGATCGAGTCGCAGCACATCGCGCAGGTCCTCGATGTGGGGATCGACGAGGCGACCGGCGCTGCGTACATCGTGATGGAACTCCTCGAAGGCGAGGACCTGTCGCTCGTGCTCTGCCGGCTGGGATGTCTGCCGCTCCAGCTCTGCTTGAGGATCGCGGTGCAGACGTGCCGGGGGCTCGCGCGCGCCCACGCGGCCGGGGTGGTGCACCGCGACATCAAGCCGGCGAACCTGTTTCTGGCCGAGCGGGACGGCGGTGAGCTTGCGGTGAAGATCCTGGACTTCGGGATCGCGAAGCTGCGGCCGTCGCCATTTGCTCAGCAGGACGCGGTGACGCTGACCCGGACGGGCAGCATGCTCGGCACGCCCCTGTACATGTCGCCCGAGCAGGTGCGGGGGCAGCAGACCCTCGATCTGCGCACGGATCTCTGGTCGCTCGGGGTGGTGCTCTACGAGGCGCTGACGGGCAAACCGCCGCACCAGCGGGACGCGGTGGGTGAGGTGGTGGTGGCCATCTGCACGGCGAAGCCGCCGCCCGTGGACAAGGTCGCTCCCTGGGTGCCTCCGGGGGTGGCGGCGGTGGTGGCGCGGGCGCTGGAGATCGACCCGAAGGATCGGTTCCAGCGCGCCGAGGAGATGCTCGCTGCGCTGCTCGCGCTCTTGCCCGACGATCCCTCGATCCGGCGCTCGATGCTGGTCCCGGCCGAGGGGAGTGTGCCCATGTCCCAGGCGCACCCCGCGGCGCCGACGGTGTTCGTGGCGTCGCACGCGACGGGAGATCTGCCTGGAGGAACGGAGGGCGCGACGGTGGAGGTCCGTCCTCCTCCGTTCCCGACGCGCACGTCGCAGCGGGACGACTTGCCCTCGCCGCTGACGAGCTTCATTGGTCGGGAGGCGGAGATCGTCGAGGCGAAGCGGCTGCTCCAGGCGGGGCGGCTGGTCAGCCTCGTGGGCCCAGGGGGAACGGGCAAGACGCGGCTGTCCATCCAGGTGGCTTCGGAGCTGCGCAGCAGCTTCGAGGATGGCGCGGTGTTCGTCGATCTGTCGTCGGTCCTCGAGGCAGACGCGATCCTGGGGGCGATCGCGGCAGGGGTCGGGGTACGAGAAGAGCCTGGGCAGGCCCTCTCGGCCACGATGCTCCGTCAGCTCAGGCCCAGGCGGCTCTTGCTGGTGCTCGACAACTGCGAGCATCTCGTCGGTGCCTGCGCGGAGCTGGTCGAGGAAATGCTCCTCGGCTGCCCGGGGCTGCGGCTGCTGGTGACCAGCCGGGAGTCGCTGGCGCTCGAAGGGGAAATGATCCTGGCGCTCGCGCCACTGCCGATCCCGGAGGCGGATCACGATCTGGGCGACGTGGCCAGGAGCGAGGCAGTGCAGCTCTTCGTCGAGCGAGGGCGCTCGGCGCAGGCCGGCTTCCGGTTGACCGCGGAAGTTGCGCCCGCGGTGGCGCACATCTGCCGGACGCTGGACGGGATCCCGCTGGCGATCGAGCTGGCCGCGGCGCGCCTGCGAGGGCTCACGGCCGAGCAGATCGCCGCGCGCATCGAGGATCGCTTCGGGCTGCTCGACTCCATCCGGCGGACGGCGTCGCGGCGTCAGCGCACGCTGCGGGCGCTCATCGACTGGAGCCACGAGCTGCTCACGGACCGGGAGCGGGCCGCGCTGCGACGGCTCTCGGTGTTCCAGGGCGGCTGGGTGCCCAGCGCTGCCGAGGCGGTGTGCACCTTCGAGGGGGATCCACTCGAGCTACAGCCCGCACAGGTGACGGACCTGGTGGCGCAGCTCGTGGGCAAGTCGCTGGTCGTCGCGGTGGATCGGTCGGGCTCGGGCCGATACCGCCTGCTGGACACGATCCGTCAGTACGCGCTGGAGAAGCTCGAAGAGTCCGGTGAAGCGCCGGCCGTACGGGCGCGCCACTTCGCGTGTTACCTGCGCCTCGCCGAAGAAGCCGAGTCGAAGCTGCGGACGGCGGAGCAGCTCGAGCTGCTCCGGAGGCTCGACGTCGAACACGACAACCTGCGGGCGGCGCTGGATGGCTTCGTCGAGGGCGGGGCGCCCGCGGGGGGCGGGGATGCGCCGAGGGGCTGGCTGGAGCCGGAGGCGGCGCTGCGGCTCGCAACGGCGCTCGGTCGGTACTGGTTCTTGCGAGGGCACCACGCCGAGGGGAGCGCGCGACTGGAGCGGCTCGTCCGTCAAGCTACGGCAGCGCCAGCCGCGATCCGCGGGCGCGCGCTGTCGATGCTTCTCGTGCTGCTGCCGGGGTCACGTCCGGGCAAGGTCACCCCCGAGGAGGCGCTCGCGGCTTGTCGCGCAGGCGGTGAGGGCTTCTGGATCTCGCTGGCGTTGCTCGGGATGGCCGAGCAGGCGCTGTTGAAGGGGGACCACGCCACCGCGCTGTCTGCCCTCGAAGAGGGGGCGGTCCACGCGCGGGCGACAGGCGATGCCTGGATCATCGCCCGCCTGCTCGGCGAGCGAGGTCGAGTTCACCGATCCCGCCTGGAGTTCGAGCAGGCCGTGACCCCGCTGCGCGAGGGGCTCGCGCTGGCACGCCAGACCGGAGATCGATGGCTGATCGGCATCCTTCTCCACGCGCTGGGGCTGACCTGGTGCTTCCAGGGGGAGTACGAGGCGGCGGCGGCATTGCTGGAAGAGAGCTTGTCGCTGCAGCGGGTGCTCGGCTCCCGGGTGAGCATCGCGGAGACGCTGAGCACCCTGGGGGGCGCGTTCCAGTACCTGGGCCGCCACGGGCAAGCGGCGACCTGCTTCGAAGAGACGCTGAGCCTGGCCCGCGCGCTCGGCAACGAGGAGCTGGCCGCCCGTGCGTGGCTGAACCTCGCGGACAACGCGCTCGTGCAAGGTGACCTCGCCTCGGCGCGGGTGAGCCTGCGAGAGGGGTTCGCTCGCTGGCAGGAGATCGTACGCAAGGAGCTGCTCGCGTGGGGTCTGCTCGGGCTCGCGGAGCTGGCCTGGCGTGAGGGGCGGCCTGCAGACGCGATGCGTTTCTTCGGTGCGGAGCTGGCACTGGAGCAGGCCTACGCCATCGGCCTCCACCCCGCTTCCCGCGCCCGCTTCGAGCGGATCCTCGACGGTCTGCGCACGTCGCTGAGCGAAGAGGGGGAGCGCGTGCTCGAACTCGGGCGAGCGCTCCGTCTGGAGGAGAGCTTGCGGGAGGCGATCGCCTACCTGACAGCGTGAGCGACGCAGAGCACAGCGTGAGCGACGCAGGGCGGGCAGCCGTTGCCCCGGCGTGATCCGGTCACTCGGGGGCGAGGGCGACGAGAAGCTCTGGATCCGCCGGGAGCTGGTCGAGCGGCGGGACGTAGAGCGTCGCCGTCGCCTGGACCGGAGCGCTCGGGAGACCGGCGATGGTCGAAGGCTCGATGATGGCGCGGCAGCCCGGGTACTCCGCGGCGGTGTAGACGATCGCCTGGTGTTCCGCCGGGTAGTGCTCGACGAGGGCAGCGCTGAGGGCCCGCAGGCCACGGAGGTTGGGGAGGGTCGCGGTGTGGGCGCGGACGCCGATGGCGGCGATCTGGTAGAGCACGAGGGCGCTGCGCGGATCGAAGCGCCGGCGCTGCACCAGGAAATCGGTGGCTTCGAAGGTCTGGCATCCACGGGCGCCCGGGTCGACGCCGAGGTCGGCGAACAAGCAGTCTTCCGCAGAGACGCCGGGGAGCATGGTGGCGCTCAGCCCTTCGGCTCGGGCACTGCGAATGGCGTCGTGGGCCGGGGTGACGAGCACGCCAGGGTGCCCGTACATCACGAGACAGACCCGGACGCCACCGCGCGCCGCCGCGAGGGCGCGCTCGACGATCTCCTCGTACGTGGAGAGCCGATCGCGCCCGAGCTGATAGAGGTGATGGAGGCTCTCCGCGGTGGAATTGAGCTGCTCGAACCACCGCCGCTGCACAGGGCCATCGGTCACATAGAAGACCTTCTCGGCGTCCCGGATGGCGGCGCGCGCCTCGGGCGTGAGCTGTGTGACCAGCCGGATGCCGGTCCCCACGACGGTGAGCGATCCGGCCGGCATCGATCAGATCTTCTTGGGGAGCGCCGACATGATGAAGCGCATGCCGGAGGCGCGCGGTTCGTCACCGATCACCTTGCGGAGCCGATCTTCGTCGCCCGCGCGAACGAGCACTTTCTCTTCGTCCGAGAGACCCGCGGCCGTCATGGCCGCCTCGGGATCGGTCTGGAATTGCTTCAGTCGCTCCTCTTCGCCGAGCGCGAGAAAGAAGTCGACGAGCTTGGTCCGGCTTGCCATGGCGCCTCCTGAGAACGAATGTCGTGGCGAAGGCCAGGGTCCAGCGTCCGCCGAGGGATTGATGAAGCCAGCGGAGCGGATGGGGTTACCTGACCGACGCGCGCACGGTAGCGGCATCACCATCCGACCTGCAAGCGCTCGTGCCCACATGCGGGGCGCGTTGGTGTGGGTCAGTAGATCTTGCGCTCGAGTCGCTCGAGCCGCCGCCCCGTCCCGAGGCCGCGGGCGCGCGCTTCCTGCAGGAGCTTGGCCCCACGAGGACCGGCGGCAGCGAAGAAGCTGGCTGCCTCGTCGGGATCGCCGTGATCCGTGTAGAGGGTGACCAGCTCACTCGCAGCGGCGTCTTCGAGCTGGGCCTCGAGAGAGCGTGGATCGGAGGGGCGCATGCGCACCAGCTCGCGCAGGGCTTCCATGGCGGCGCGGTGGTGCTTGCGACCGAGGCCCTTCAGGCTCCACGCCTTCAGGTAGAGAGCGCGCTTGCGCAGGCTGGGCTTCGTGGAGCGGCGGAGGCTGCCATCGCATCGCCACACCGCTTCATCCAGATCACCCTCGGCATAGGCGAGGTTGGCCAGCTCCAGGTAAGCCTCTGGCGTGGCTTTCGCTTCGGGATGCTCTTCGAGGAGCTGCCGGTAGCGGTTCCTGGCTTCCTCTGCTTTGCCAGCGTCCTGCAGGGAATGGGCGAGGGCGAAGAGCGCTCGGGAGCGCTCGGGCGCGTCCCGCAGGTCTGGAGCGTCGACCAGGGCGCGGTAGGCGACGATGGCCTCCGTGCGCCTGGCGACGGCTTCAGCCCGGAGCACACGGCGCCGTTTTTTCAGCAGAGGTCGGGTGGGCGAGGCGGCGGCCGCTACCTCGTCGAGCTCGAAGAGTTCGACGGACGCCGCCTGGTCCTGTGCCCGAAGCGATTCGGCTCGCTGCCATAGCCGCGCCGAGCGCGCGAGCGTGTCTCGGTATGCGGCCTCGTCAGCAGCCGAGGCAGCCGGGTCGAGCCCCCTCGCTGCACACCCGGCCGAGACGAGCAGGAGCAGCAATGCGAGCGCGGGGCGAGCGAGAGCGCGGCTGGCCCTCGTGACTGGATGGCCCACACCCTGCGGCCAGCGACCCCCCGGTTCCACGATAGCCACCATTCTCCTCCGCCAGCAGGGACGCACTGGAATGTGCAGATCCTCCAACGACGTACGAGAATAAGGGCGCTCCTGACGCTGGCCAAGCTCAATCGCAGGGCAATGCCTTGGCAGCCATCGAAATCTGCGACTGCACCTGTGCCGCAGATGCCGGAGTTTCCAGGATCACCGGTGTCTCTCGTGGGATCCACGGCGCCACTTTCTGGAAAGCGCGCACCGAACCCCAGCTCAGCAGATCATGTCGGCTCAGGGTGCTCACCTCGCTGACGTGGAGCTGCCTGAGGCGATCGCGAAATGCGCGTGCCAGGGCATAGGCCTCGGTCATGGTGCGATCGACCTGCCGCGCGTGTCCGAGATCGAAGCAGAACGAGGCCTCGGGGAGACGTTCGAAGACGGACTCCAGCTCCTCGACCGTGCGGCCGATGGGCTTTCGCTTGTCCATGTTCTCGATCACGAGCAAGGAGCCGAGCTGGCGCCACGGGGCGTAATCGTGGATGGTGTCCGGGTGGAGGACGATGGGCCAGCCGCGCTGAGAGAGTTCGAGCATCGCGTCGACGACACGGGGCTCCTCTTCGCGTGTGAACCGGCTCGGAGCGTGCACCGAGACGTAATCATAGGGTCCCAGCTCCAGCGTCGCGGCAGCGGCGAGCAGTGGAGCCACCTCGTGCATGCGGAGCGCAGAGAGTTCAATGACGCGGGTGCCGCTGCCGGCGAGAAGTGACAGGGCGTGGGGAGCATCCCCCTTGGCCAGCGCTCCGGTCGAGAATCCGCTCGCGCGCATCAGAAGACCCCGTGCGCCTTGATGAGCTGAAAGAGGATCTCGTCTTCCTTGAAGAACAGCCGATCGAGCCCCTCCTGGAAGCTGCGCCCGAGCTGCATGACCTCTCTGAACAGCGGATCCTTGCCCAGGTTGTCGTCCAGCGGCAGCCTCTTCAGCTGGGTGCGCTTCTCCTTGTCTTCGAGCACGCCCAGAAACTTGTCATAGGCGTCGAAGAGGATCCGACCCGTCTCCGCTGTCACCGCCGGCCGGAGCAGCGCTTCGGCGAGGTTCTCGAGGGGCGTGCGACGGAGGCGAGCCCGGAGCACGCGGAGGAGCGCAGGCGGGAGCGCTCTCCCTTGCATGTCGGTGAGCTGCTCGTCCTGGCCGAAGAGCACGAAGCTGAAGCAGGTGAGCAGCCCGCTGACGAAGATGAGCTTGCGGGACATGCGCAGCTTCGCATTCCGCAGGGCCCAGCCATTCGCCCGTTCGCGCTGCTTGGAGACGAAATCGACGGTGACCGTGCGCCAGTACCGCACGATGTCGTTGAGGAGCACCTGGGGAACGAGGAACTTCTTGTTGCCAGAGAAGCGGATGCCGCGATCGTCATCGATGTAGCGCGACAGGACCAGCCGCAAGACGCGCTCGTGAGCATCTTGCTTGCCGATGGCGAGGGACTCGAGCAGGAGAAGGATCCGCTGGGTGGTGTTCTTGTTCGTGTCGTCCTGTCCGCCGATCTGGTGGAGGATGGGATGACTGAACGCGAAGTTGCCGAACACGCCCGTGGGGCCCGGCTCCTGGTACGTGTTTTCCTGGAGGATCCTGGAGATGGCCTGGACCTGAGCGTAATGGGCTTCGTCGGCCTGTCCGTCGATGAGGAGCGTCCAGTCGAGATCGCTCCCGGACGTGTACTCGCCTCGCGCGAGCGAGCCGAACACCACGATGCTGGTATCGCTCGGATCCTGATCACGGAGCAGCTCACCGAGGCGGGTATGGGTCTCGTTGGAACGCTGGCGCGCCCGCGCGAGGTTGGGCCACTCCCGGCCGGTCTTCGTTTGAAGCTGTTCGATGGGGGAGCTGGTTTCTCGCATCTGGAAGGCCTCAAAGTCTAGCACGGACGAGGTCACGACGAACGCTCGCCGCGCGGCTCTTTCTGCGGTTCGATCGCGGAGCGAGGTGGTCATCCTCACGGCGGGTTCGATCGACGACGGGAGCGCGACATCGTCGATCGAGCGACGTCGTCGCCATGATCGACCGGCGTCGACATCACGCGGGATGGGAGATCTCCGAGCGGCCGACACGCACGTCGCAGGGGAGGCATGCCGGCCAGCGAGCGTTCGTCGAGGAGCGCGTTGTCTCGCGCTCGTGCTCCTCGTTGCCCCACCTGCGTCACTCCCCGGTACGCCAGGAGGAGCGACCAGGGGGCACGGTGGGAGGACGGACCCTGGACGCGAAGCCGGTGAGACGCGCGTTTGCGCTCCTTGCCAGGTGAGAGGACCCCGCATCGCGTCCGGTCCCCCCGGCATGGGCGCGCCTGCGGACATTGGCCGTCCAGGTTCGCCGATGGATACTGGATGCTGCCCTTCGAGCATGGTAATCCGGCCCGATGATTGGCGTCGGCGACTCCTGGCCGGTGCGCATCGGCGAGGTGGGGGACGTTGCCACCACGTTTGCGACGGTGGTCTGGCGCGTGCACGGTGCGGACGAGATCCGCGTTTCTGTCATCGTCAAGGCGACCCTGACGATCGTTCCCGAAGGGGAGATGGTCCCTCGCGAGGCTGATGGCCTCGTCGTGCAGGAGGCGCACCATCATGCCGACTCCCACTGCAGCTTGCGCGCCGGGAGCGACCTGGCCCCGTACCTGGGGCAGGCCGAGCTGCTGGTGACCGGGCATGCGTACGCCGCTTCGGGGACCCACACGTCGGTCGCCGGTGCGCGCGTGGTGGTGCATCGGGAAGGGCAGGTCCTCCTGTCGAAGACCATCTCGGTCTACGGGGATCGCACGCTGGACCGGGGAGGGCATCCCACCGAGCCATCGTTCTACCAGCGGATCCCCCTCATTTACGAGCGAGCTGCCTGGCACCCCGAGGTGAACCCCATCGGCGTCGATCCACGCCAGGGGGTGCCGAACCTGGTTCACGCGACCGACCCCTCGATCCCAGCATGTTTCGGCCCCCTGGCCCGGCACTGGCCTGTGCGCCGGAGGCTCCTCGGCAACCTCGACCCTCGCCAGCTCGACGGGACTCGGCTCGAGTTCCCACAGGGGTTCATGTGGGAGTACTACCAGGTCGCCCCTCCGGACCAGCGGCTCGACTTCTTGCACGGAACCGAGGGGATCTTGCTCGGCGGCATGCACCCCACCTTGCCCATGGTCCGCAGCCGCCTGCCCGGGGTTCGCGCAGTGGCCTGCGTCTACCCGGACCGAGATCGCGACGGTGAGAGGTTGCCCCTCTGGGCGGACACCATGCTCATCGACACCGATCGGCAGACTTGCTCTCTGGTGTGGCGCGGCAACTTCGCCGTGACCGACGAGGCTGCGCTGCGAACGGCGCGCGTCCGTGTCGGCGTCGAGCTCCCCGATCGGCCCGTGACCTTCCCGGGTGAGCTCGGGATTCCGCGGTCCTACACGTCGTTTCCCGAGCCCCATGTCGCTCCCGAGGCCGAGGGGGGCCCCAGCGAGCAGGAGCAAGCCGAGTACCAGGTCGCAGACGGGGTTGGGGCCCAGGACGGGCACCAGGACCAGAGGCAAGCCGAGTACCAGCTCGACGAGTACCCAGCGCAAGGGCACCTCCAGGAACAGGGGGAGGAGCTCGAGGCGGTAGAGCTGGCGGAGGTCGAGCCCGAGCAGGACATCGAAGAGCTGAACGCCGATGCGCTGGAGGCGGTCGATGACGAGGCGGTCGATGACGAGGCGGTCGAGTTGCTCGAGGAGGCCACCATCGAACCCGCCGAGGAGGCCCCCGTGGAGCCCCAGGGGACCCTGGGCGACACGGCTTTCACCCAGGACCCAGAAGCGAGGGGAGACGAGGAGAGCGACGAAGACGTCGTCGCGACCCAGGGCGTGGGTTTCCGCGCGCCGCCGCACCTCGCCCCCGTGGCCCCACAGTTCCCATACTCCGTCCACGGTGATACACCATTGCCACCCGTCCTGCCTCCGCCCGTCATTGAGCTGCCGGCTGGAGCGACCTTCCCGGAGCCTGCGCCAGACGCAGGCGAGGACGACGAGGACGCGATCGTGACCCCGCGTGGGAACAATCCGGCGCCCGCTCGATAGTCATTCCCACCTGAGGTTACGCAGGCTCCAGGTGAATGCCTGGTCGGCACATCGCGCTACATCTGCGTGCGTTCATCGGCCTGTTGCGAGAAATACCGATTAGAACGTCAGAGCGCATGAATGGCCGCCTGGCATCCAAAATGATGGAGCGGCCAGATGTTGTTCTTGACAGAAGGCGGAGCGGTCGTATCCCTTAGTGCTAGGGGGGGCGCGGGATCGTCGCGCTCCAGTCGCGTCGTGCCGATCTTGCGTGTCTATCGTCCCCGTCCATCCGGATCGGAGGTTGTATGAGACACGTCGAATCACCACCAGAACGGGTGGAGGTCCCCGCTGGAAGGGGCCTCCGTGTCCATCAGCTGTTTGCCATGCAGGCCGCGCAATGGCCTGAGGCGACGGCCGTGACGTTCGAATCGCGCTCCTTGTCGTATCGTGAGCTCGACGAACGATCCAATCAGCTGGCTCATTACCTCCAGCGCATGGGGATCATTCGTGGGACCCTCGTCCTGATCTGTCTCGATCGCTCCACGGACATCATCGTGGCGATCCTCGGTGTCTTGAAGGCGGGCGGGGCCTACGTGCCGATCGACGCTGCGCAGTCGGACGAGCGCGTCGCGTTCTATCTCTCGGATTCGCGCGCGCCACTCGTCATCTCGTCGCGCTCTCTCGGGCGAACCTGGGCCGAGCCGGTGCGTGCCGTGCTCGTCGACGAGGACGCGCAGGCGATCGCTGGTGAGCCGACCACGCCCCCGACGGTCGCAGGCTCCGACGAAGACCTCGCGTACGTCATCTACACCTCCGGATCGACGGGCGTTCCGAAGGGGGTGATGATCACCCACCACAATGTGGTGCGGTTCGTCGAGGGCACGGAGGAGCATTTCGCCATCGACCACCGGGATGTCTTCGCCCTCTTCCATTCCTATGCGTGGGACGCCTCGGTCTGGATGACGTGGGGAGCGTTGCTGCGTGGCGCCGAGCTGGTCATGGTCTCGCTCGAAGATTGTCGCGCCCTGCACCGGTTCGCGAAGGTGCTCCGTGAGCGCCAGGTCACGACCGTGCTGCTGACGCCCTCGGTCTTTCGTCAGCTGATGCCCATCCTCCTCGCTGAGCCGGTGGGCTATGCGCTCCGCTACGTCGCCATCGGTGGAGAGATGCTGAATTTCGCCTCCCTCCGCCCCTGGTTCGTGCAGATGGGAGACCAGAAGCCGAACATCATCAATGCCTATGGACCCACCGAAATCACGATCGCTTCGTCATTTCGCAGGGTCACCCGCGAAGATGCCGAGGTCGACCTGGGGAGCTTCATCGGCAAACCTGTGGCCGACACCCAGTACCTCGTCCTGGACGAGCACCTGCAGACCGTCCCCGAGGGGGAAGAGGGGGAGCTCTTCATCTCGGGAGCTGGGCTCGGGCGGGGTTATCTCCATCGACCTGGCCTGACGGCGGAGCGCTATCTGACGGGCCTCCCGGATGGGGGGCGCATGTACCGCACCGGCGATCGGGTGCGTCGCACACCGGAAGGTGACACCGAATACCTGGGGAGAGTCGACAGTCAGGTCAAGATTCGTGGTCACCGGGTCGAACCGGGTGAGATCGTCGCGCACCTGGAGGGGGAACCTGGTGTCGCTGCCGCGACCGTCGTGGCCTTTGGAGAGCCGCACGCCAAGCGACTCGTCGCCTACGTCGTTCTACATCCGGAGCACACGATGACGGCGCGCGGCCTGCAACGCTCGCTGGCACGCAGGCTCCCCGATTACATGGTCCCCTCCGTGATCATGTTCCTGGAGCGACTACCGCTCCAGATCAACGACAAGGTGGATCCGCGCGCGCTGCCTGCCCCTCGTATCGAGCTGATGCGGGCCCGGCCCCCCGAGACACCGACGCAGCGCGTGCTGGCCCGGCTCTTCACGGAAGCCCTGCGCCTGCATGACGTGGGGCTCGACGACAGCTTCCTGGATCTCGGCGGAGATTCGGTGACCGCCGCAGGCATTCTCTGGGGTATTCAGCGAGAGCTGGGCGTCGACCTGCCGTTCAGGTCCTTGCTCGACGCGCGAACGCTCGAAGATCTCGCGACGCTGGTCGAGCGGAGCGTTCCGGTCCAGGTGAATGAGCCGACCCCTCCTCCTCCCCTTTCCAGGGCGCTCTCGCTGCCCCTCTCGGCGGCTCAAGCTCAGCTCTGGCTCCAGCAGCGGCGGGCGCCGGACGTGCCTGCCTACAACGAGACGGTCGTCATCCACCCCGGGCGCTACATCGACGAATCTCTGCTGAGGCGCGCCCTCGTGCAGCTCATTCGTCGGCACGAGGTGCTGCGCTGCGTCTTCGTCGATCGGGGTGGTCAGCCCCACAAGCGTTTACTCGATGACGTCGACGTCGAGCTGTACGCGCTCGACCTCCGCGCCCTCCCGGCGCCCTCTCGCTCCGCTGCTGCTCAATCACAAGTCTCCGAAATCGCGTGCAGGCCGTTCGATCTCGCGGCTGGTCCCCTGGTCCGGTTCACGCTGGTGCGCTTCGAGGATTACGAGCACCGGCTCTTCGTGACCTATCACCACCTCATCCTCGACGGGATGGCCGTGCGAACCCTCACCGCAGAGATCGAGGCCGAATACCGAGCGCTTCGTAAAGGAAAGGAGCTTCTGCGTCTTCCCCCCGCCGTGCAGGAGCCGGAGTACTGCGCGTGGCAACGTGACGCGCTGGAGGTGCGGCGGCCGGCGCTTTTGCAGTACTGGCGCGAGCGCCTCGTCGATCTGCCGGAGCTGGCCCTGCCCACGGACCGCCCTCGGGGCTCCACGCCATCGCTCCGCGGGGAGAGCAAGGTCTGGCACCTCTCGCACGCGCTGTCGGTGCGGACCCGTTCCACGGCGGCGGCGGCGGGGGTGACCCGCTACATGCTGCTGCTCGCCGCGTTCGTCGCCTTCCTCCACCGTCACGCGGGCGGGGAGGAGGTCGTCCTCGGCACCTTCACGGGAGGGCGCACCCTGCCAGGGGTGGACTCGATCCTCGGCTGCTTCGTGAATGCGCTCGTCTTGCGCGTCCCGGTGGACAGGAGCGAGCCGTTCTGTGAGCTGCTGAGCCGCGTGAGGGAGGCCGTCACGGACGCCTACGCGTACCAGGAGTTGCCCTTCACCGAGCTGGTCGCGGCGCTCAAACCACCCCGTCACCCTGGCAAGAACCCCCTCTTCCAGGTGGCCTTCGCGGGCGATCCATTTGCCTCGCAGGGCGCGACGGCCTGGAGGGTGGAGCGCGCGAACATCGACCGGCCGACCTCGCAGTTCGACCTGACCATCCAGCTCGTCGAGCACGACGAGGCGATCTCCCTGGTCGTCGAGTACAGCACGGAGCTGTTCGATACCTCGACCATCGCGCGGATGGTCCGCCGCTACCTCACCGTCCTGGAGGGCGCACTCGCGTCACTCCAGGGGCCGGTCTCCTCGCGTGCCGGCGCCCGAGCGCGCATGCAAGGCGCCACGGTGGCCGCCCTCCCGCTCCTGCCCACGCCGGAGCGGAACGAGCTGATGCGCCTGTCGATCAACTCGGAGCCTCCGCCTGCCGACGTGACCTGCATGCACCACCTGTTCGAGGCCCAGGCGGCGCGGGCCCCTGCGGCCAAGGCGGTCCTGTTCGAGGGGGAGTCCCTGACATACGCGCAGCTCGACGCGCGAGCCAACCAGCTCGCCCATCTGTTGCGGGCGCGGGGCGTGAAGCCGGGGGTCCGCGTCGGGCTCTGTGTGGAGCGCTCGCTGGGACTTCTCGTCGCCTTGCTGGGCATTCTCAAGGCCGGTGGCGCTTACGTGCCCCTCGATCCAGCGTATCCCCCTGCGCGTCTCGCCTACCTGGTCGAGGATGCTGCCATCTCGGTCCTGGTCGCCGAGCGCCGGACGCTGGGCGTGCTCCCGGAGCACCGGGCCGCGCGGGTCCTGCTGGACCAGGATCAGGCGCTGATCGACGCGCAGCCCGTGGTGTCACCTCGGGTCGATGTCGAACCCGACGACCTCGCCTATGTGATCTACACCTCTGGCTCCACGGGGCTCCCCAAAGGGGCCATGGTCCCTCACCGCGGCCTGTGCAGCCTGGCTCCTGCGCTGATCCAGGCGTTCGGGGTGAGGCCCGAGAGCCGCGTTCTCCAGTTCGCGTCGATCTGCTTCGACGCTTCGGTCATGGAGATCCTCATGGCCTTGCCAGCCGGCGCGACGCTCGTGCTCGCGCCAGCGAGAGCGCTCCTGCCGGGGCCCGTCTTGCGCAGGTTCATCCAGGACCACGGTGTCACGGTGGCGCTCCTGACGCCGGCAGCCCTCACGGCGCTCGGCGCAGGCGACGTGGCCGTGGACACGCTGGCACTGCCCCTGGAGACGGTCATCGCCGGGGGGGAGGCGTGCTCTCCGCAGCTCGTCGCCAGCTTCGCCCCGGGGCGCCGCTTCTTCAACGCCTACGGCCCCACCGAAGCCACCATCTGCGCCACCGTCGCCGAGTGCTCCCCGGAGGGGGGGAGACCCCCCGTAGGGAAGCCGCTGAGCAGCGTCGCCTGCCTCGTGCTCGACGAGCGCCTCGAACCCGTGCCCATCGGGGTGCCTGGTGAGCTGTACCTGGGAGGTATCGGTGTCGGGCGGGGGTATCTCGACCGGCCCGCCCTCACGGCGTCACGGTTCGTCCCCGATCCCCTCGGTCGAGGGCGCCTCTACCGCACCGGCGATCGCGCTCGCTGGCGAGGGGATGGCGCGCTCGAGATCCTTGGCCGCGTCGACCAGCAGATCAAGCTGCGTGGCTTCCGGATCGAGCCTGGCGAGATCGAGGCCGAGCTCGGCGCGCACCCTGCCGTCCGCGTGGCCGTGGTCGGGCGGGTGGAGCTGGCCCCGGGGGACGCTCACCTCATCGCGTGGGTCGTCCCCCGCGAGAGCACCTCCGACACCCTCGCCGACGAGCTGAAGAGCCACCTGCGGGACCGCCTGCCGGCCCACATGATCCCCTCGTCGATCGTGCTCATGGACCAGCTCCCCGTCGCACCAGGGGGCAAGGTCGATCGCGCGGCGCTGCCCGTGCCCCAGGCCCTCGGCCCGCAACGGCCCACGGCTCCCGTCGCCCCGTCGGGGGGAATCGCGCAGATCATCGCCGACATCTGGCGGGCCGTCCTGCGGGTGGACGTGGTCGGCCTGCACGACAACTTCTTCGACCTCGGAGGCCACTCCCTCCTGATGGGGGAGGTCCACGTCCGGCTGGAGCGCGCGCTCAATACCTCGATCCCGGTCACTTCACTCTTCCAGTACCCGACGGTCGGCTCGCTGGCCGAGCATCTGGAAGGGCCACGCGAAAACAACATCAACAGCTCGTCGGGCCGCATGGCCCAGCAGAGTCACGACCGGGCCGCCATGGCCCGGGGCGCCATGAAACGAGTCCAGAACCAGGCAGCCATTCGGAGGATGCGCCATGGATAAAGAAGAACTTGATGGGATTGCCATTGTCGGCATGTCATGCCGACTCCCTGGAGCGAAGAACCCGGAGGAATACTGGCGAAATCTGCGTGATGGGGTCGAGAGCATCTCCATCGCCACCGAGGAAGACCTCATTGCGGCCGGTATTCCCGTGGCCGTGCGCAGCGATCCCGCCTATGTGCGGGCCCGCGGTGTGCTGGAGGGGATCGAAGGGTTCGACGCGCCCTTCTTCGGGTTCACCCCGAGAGAGGCGTCCTTGACCGACCCGCAGCACCGCGTCTTTCTGGAGTGCGCCTGGGAGGCCCTGGAGAATGCCGGACACGCGCGTGACGCCGAGGGAGGCGTCGTCGGCGTGTATGCCGGATCGAGCGCGAGCTCGTACCTCGATCGCATCGACGGTTCGGCCCGGCACGGGGACGCGGCGGACGACTACCAGATCGAGATTGCGACCTCGAAGGATTTCCTCGCCACCCGGACATCCTACAAGCTCAACCTGCGAGGCCCGAGCCTCAGCATCCAGACGGCCTGCTCGACGTCCCTCGTCTCCGTCTATCTCGCCTGTCAGGCGCTGCTCGTTTACCAGTGCGACACGGCGCTCGCCGGAGGGGCCACCATCACCATCCCGCAGCGCAGGGGATACCTGTACCGGGAGGGAATGATCCTCTCGCCCGACGGCCATTGTCGCGCCTTCGACGCCAGGGCGAAGGGAATCGTGAGTGGCAATGGGGTCGGCGTCGTCGTCCTGCGTCGACTCGCCGACGCGATCGCCGACGGCGATCCGATCCGCGCCGTGATCCGCGGGATCGCCGTGAACAATGACGGCGCCGCGAAGGTCGGGTTCACGGCGCCCAGCGTCGACGGTCAGGTGGAGGTCATCCTGCAAGCGATGGCCATGGCAGGCGTGGCGGCCGATTCGATCGGCTACATCGAGGCGCACGGCACGGGTACCCCTGTGGGGGACCCCATCGAGATCGCTGCACTCACACAGGCATTCCGGGCGAGCACGGAGCGCCCGCAGCGCTGCGCCATCGGCTCGGTGAAGACGAACATCGGCCACCTCGACGCCGCCTCCGGGATCGCTGGCCTCATCAAGACCGTCCTCACCCTGGAGCACGGTGAGATTCCCCCGAGCCTCCACTTCGAGACGCCCAACCCTCGCATCGACTTTGCGAACGGCCCATTCCACGTCAACAAGGCGCTGACCCCCTGGCTCGCGCGGCGGGACGCGCCTCGCAGGGCGGGGGTGAGCTCGTTCGGTATCGGTGGGACCAACGCGCACGCGATCCTCGAAGAGGCGCCCTACGCCGAACCCTCCGGTCCCTCACGCCCGGTGCAGCTTCTCTCCCTGTCGGCTCGGACTCCTGGAGCGTTGCAATCTGCCTCGGAGGCGCTGGCTCGCCACCTCGAGAGCGCGGATGCGCCTCCCCTGGCCGACGTCGCGTTCACCCTCCAGGTGGGGCGCAAGGACTTCGACCACCGCCGCATCGTCGTCGCCACAGACGCCAGAGACGCCGCGCTGGCGCTCACGGCGGCCTCACCCGGCCGGGTCTTCTCGGGAGAAGTCAGCGCCGAGCCGCCCGGGGTCGTCTTCCTCTTTCCGGGCCAGGGCGCTCAGCATCCCGGCATGGGCATCGGCCTCTACGAGACCGAGCCGGTGTTCCGCGACGCCGTGGACTCGTGCGCGACCCTCCTCCAGCCTCACCTGGGATTCGACCTGCGCACCCTGCTCTACCCCCCTGCGGGGGACACGACGGCCGCCGACATGCTCCAGAAGACGGCCGTGGCGCAGCCCGCCCTCTTCACGACCTCGTACGCGCTCGCCCAGCTCTGGCGGTCCTGGGGCGTCGAACCCAAGGCGATGGTCGGTCACAGCCTGGGCGAGTTCGTGGCGGCGTGCCTCGCTGGCGTCTTCTCGCTCGAAGATGCGCTCGCCCTGGTGGCCGCGCGCGGTCGGATGATGCAGGCGCTCCCACCCGGCGCGATGGTGGCCGTACCCCTCCCCGCAGGGGAGCTGGGGCCCTTGCTCGGGGACGACCTGACCCTCGCGGCCGTGAACGGCCCCTCACGCTGCGTCGTCGCGGGTCCCGAGGAAGCCATCCGGCGCCTCGCCGCGCAGCTCGAAGCCCGTGACATCGGCGCCCGGCGGCTGCGCACCTCGCACGCATTCCATTCCCATGCGGTCGAGGCCATCGTCGAGCCGTTCACCACCCTCGTCGCCCGCGTCTCTCGCAGCGTCCCCCGGATCCCTTACTACGCCAACGTGACCGGCCGGCTCATCACCCCCGTGGAGGCGACGGATCCTGCGTACTGGGGCCGGCACATGCGGGCCACCGTGCGCTTCGGCGCCGCGATCGAGGACATCGGCCGCCAGCCCCGCGCGGTTCTCCTCGAGGTCGGCCCGGGCAGGACGCTCACCGCCCTCGCGCAGCAGTCGGTGACGAGCACCTCCCACCACGCGGTGATCGCGTCGCTCCCCCGCCCGGACGACACCAAGGCCGATCTGGCGTCGGTGCTCGAAGCGGCTGGCCGATGCTGGATCGAGGGGGTCCCTCTGGCGGGAGCCCGGTTGCACGCCCAGGAGCACCGCCGCCGTGTCTCTCTTCCGACCTATCCCTTCGAGCGGCAGCGCCACTGGCTCGAACCCGAGAGCGTCCCTCCTCCCGCTGTCGATGCGCGGATCGGGCTGAGCATCGAGCAGGACCGGGACACCATCGCCCGCCTCGCCGAGGCTGCGGAGGCCGAGTCGCCCTGGGTACATTTCCCTGCGGGCTTCGAGCGCGCCGCGACCGAGCTGTGCAAGCGCTACATCGTGCGCTTCCTCCAGGAGCGAGGCGTCACGCTGGAGGCGGGGGCGTTCCACGACCAGCGCGAGCTGACCGAGCGGCTCGGCATCGTCCCCAAGTTCCACAAGTTCTTCGCGTTCTTCCTGCGCACCCTCGCCGAAGATGGTGTGGTTCGCCTGGACGGCGATCGCGTCGAGGTGCTGCAAGACGGCAAGCGCATCGGCGACCCGAGCACCTTCAGCGTCGATCTCGGACGCAGATACCCAGAGTTCGCCGCGGATCTCGGCGTCCTGGCCCACTGCGTCGCTCATTATGGCGACGCGCTCACGGGCCGCATCGACCCCATGACGGTCCTGCACCCGGACGGGACCGGCGATCTGCTCCGCCCCAGCGCCGAGAACTCGATGCACTACTCGAGCCAGCCGACCTACTACGCCCTCCTCGAGAAGGTCCTCGTGCGACTCCTCGAGCGCTCACCCGGTCAGAAAATCAGGATCCTGGAGGCCGGCGGCGGCTCGGGCGTGGTGACGTTCCGGCTCATGCCGGCGTTGCGAAATCGCGACATCGAGTACCATTTCACCGATCTCGGGCGCTATTTCCTCGTGCAGGCGGAGCGTCGGGCCGCGCAGGAGGGCATCGACTTCATGCGCTTCGACATGATGGACGTCTCGCGTGATCCCATCGATCAGGGCTACGAGGAAGGGTCGTACGACATCGTCCTCGCCTACAACGTGATCCATGCGACGCCTTCGGTGAAGGACAGCCTCACCAACCTGAAGCGCCTCCTCGCGCCGGGTGGCGTGATGGTCGTCCTCGAAGCCACGCGCGCTCCGCGCTGGTACACGATGATCTGGGGGCTCGAGGCCGGCTGGTGGTACTTCGCCGACGAGGCGCTTCGTGCGGCCTCCCCGTTCCTGATGCCGGCGCAGTGGGAGAGCGTGCTCCGCTCCATCGGCTTCTCCGCCGTCGAGGTCTGCCCTGCGGCCCTGGAGCAGCAGACCCGCACGGACTGCACGATGCTCCTCGCCCAGGAGCCGTTCTCCAAGCAGGCCCGTGCGGCGGCTCGTCCGGGAGCCGCTCCGCGAAAGAGGTCGGACGTCGCGCCCGACGTGAGCGCGGACTCGATCCGGCACTCGAGCAGCGCAGCCCCCGTGGCTCCCCGCAACGACATCGAGCGAGAGGTCGCAGCGATCTTCCGCGACGTCCTCGGGATGGAAGCTGGCCTCGACGACGACTTCTTCAAGCTCGGCGGCGACTCCTTGATGGCCATCCAGCTCCTCGCGCGGCTGCGCAAGGCATTCGACAAGCCGCTCACCCAGCACACCCTCCTCCAGGCCCCCTCGATCGCCGCGCTGGCACGCCTCCTTGCCGACGAAGCTGCAGCCACCGAGCGTCAGCGCCTCCCTCCGGAGCTCGTGGAGATCCAGCGCGGCGCCTCGGGGCGGCCCCCGATCCTCCTCATTCACCCCGCGGGTGGGCACATCTACTTCTATCGCGAACTCGCCCAGGCCCTCGGCGCCGAGCAGCCCGTCTATGGCGTGCGCGCCATCGGGCTCGAGGAAGGCGAGACCCCCTTCGACCGGATGGAGCCCCTCATCGCCCACTACCTCGCCGCGATCCGGGCCTTTCAGCCTTCGGGTCCCTACTACCTGGGCGGTTCATCGTTCGGTGGGGCCGTCGCCTACGGCATCGCCCAGGCGCTCCGCGCCTCCGGGCACGACGTCCCGCTGCTCGCGATCTTCGACTGTGCCGTGCCGAGGCGGCTCCCGGAGGAGCGGATCGAGGACGACGAGTCGTCGATCCTCGCCTATCTCCTCCGGGTCGGTGCTGGCGTCGAGACCTCGGCAGATGCCCTCCGGGCCATGCCTAGCGACGAACGGCTGCGCCGTTTTCTGACGATCGGCGGCCGCGCGGCCGGCTTGCCCGAAGAAAAGAGTGATCTCGACGAGCTTCGGCGCCTGCTCGGCGTCTTCGAGGCCAGCGTGCATGCGCTGCGCCGCTACGAGCCGGAGCCCTACCCGGGCAAGATCCTCTTCCTGCGCGCCAGGCAGCGGGACGCCTGGAATCCGCCCGATCCGGAAGCCGGCTGGAGCGAACTGGCCACCGAGGGGCTGGAGGTTCACACGGTCCCGGGGAACCACATCACGATGAACCTTCAGCCCCACGTCTCGGCCCTGGCGGCGCGCCTGCGGGTTCACCTCGTGCCCCCTCGGACGACACCGTACACGCTCCCACGGAACTAGAGCGATCGACGAAGCGCGCGCGTCCCGGCTGCGTCACGCGCCGGACGCCCGCGCGAGAGCCCCGGCGCATTCCGCTCCAGCCGCATGCACTCCAGCAACGCCTCGCGCAGGTTGGCCAGCGTCACGATCGCCGAGAGGTCCACGCCGAGCATGACGATCGTGCGCGCCACCTCCGGTCGGATCCCGACCACGATGCTCCGCGCCCCGAGGAGCTGGATGGCGCCTACGATCCGCATCAGGTGGAACGCCGTGCGTGTGTCGACGGCGTCGACGCCCGTCAGATCGATGATCATGTGGCGGCACGCCGTGCGCGTCACCTCCTCCAGCACCACCTCCATCATCTGCTCGGCCCGCTGCTCGTCCACCGAGCCGAGCACCGGCATGGTCAGCACGCCTTCCCACACCGCGATGATCGGCGTCGACAGCTTCCGGATGGACGCCTGCTGCGCCTCGATGATGTCGAGCTTCTCTCTCAGGTCCGCCTCGTAGGCCTTGCGATCGGTCACATCGAACAGGAACCCGCCGATGACCGGGGCGCCCTCGTCCCTCCGGGCGCTGACCACATTGTGCATCCACACCGTGCGCCCATCGGCGGCGAGCATCCGGAGATCGAAATCCTCGCCAGCGCGTGCGCTGACCAGGTAGTCGCGCGCTCGCTCGTACTCGCCGGGGGCCGCATGCGTCCGGAGGAACCCCTCCTCGTACCACTGCTCCTGCGGGTACCCCAGCATGGTCACCGCCTGCGGCCCTACGTAGGTGAAGCGACCCGTCGTGATCTCCAGCTCCCAGGGAACCACGTTCGCCGTCTCCACCAGCCGCTGGAGCCGCTCCTCGCTCTCGCGCAGCGTGCGCTCCACGTGCGAGCGCTCGGCCGACTCCTTGGCGAGATCGGCGGCGAGGAGCGCGTTCTCCAGCGAGACCGCAGCGAGGAACTCCAGCAGCACCAGCCGCCGCGGCGTGAACGCGCCGCGCACGAGGCGGTTCTCCAGGTACAGGATCCCGGCCACCTCTCCTCGCCGGATGATCGGCGCGCACAGCAGCGAGCGGGGCAGCGAGCGCGCGATGTACACGTCTCCCGTGAACGTGAGCTGCACCTGGAGATCGTCGAGGACCACCTTCTCCCGCGTCCGCTGCACGTAGTGCGCAATCGACAGCGGCAGCGCCGTCGGTGATGGCACCGTGTGCTGCTTCGGGATGTGGACCCGCACCCCCTGGTTGTCCAGCGTGGTCTCCGCGGCGAGCGTCAACCCGGTCGGTGACGGCAAGAGCAAGCTGCAGCGCTGGGCACCCGCGTGCTCCACGAGGATGCGCATCAGCGTCGCCAGGAGCTGGTCGGGCGCGATCTCGCTGGAGATCGCTTGCGATGCCCTCACCGCGGCGAGCGTGTCGATCGGTTCGGCGTCATCGCTCGCGGCCGGCGTGCTCTCCCGCGGACGCTCCAGCAAGTGCGGGTAGAGGGCGTCGAGCTGACGCGCCTTGGCCAGCGCCCCCCACCGCTCGTACGCTCGGCGCGCCTCCATCATGAAGGCACCGGGCATCACCGCGAAATCGCCGCCGAGGTAGAAGCGCGCCGCGAGTTCGCAGGCGATGCCCTCGTCGTGAGGGAACCCGGCAGCGCGCGCGGTGCGGATCGCCTTGTCGTAGAGCTTCGCCGCCTCGATCTCCCGCCCGTCGAGGCGCGCGACCTCGGCCATGACCAGCGCGTACTTGGGCTCGAAGTTCTCCGCGCAGAGCTCCGCATAATGATGCAGCTTCTGCACGCGCCCATCGATGGACGCCCGGAGCGCGTCCCGCGTCGCCCCCTCCGTGGCCTTCTCCAGGAGCGCCACCTCGGTGAGCGCGGCGTAGGCGTGGAACGCCACATCGACGACGCCCGGCAGGCTCGCCCACGTCGCCTCCTCGGTGAGCTTCACCGCAGCGAGCGCGCCCTCCAGATCGTTCCCCAGATAGCGCGACTGAACGACATGGGCATAGTACCAGTAACGCACCAGCGGGATCTGGTTGCCGATGACCCGCTCATTGAAGTCCTGCTCGTCGAAGCCATCGCCGCTGAGCGACGCGATGCTCGCGGTACCGCCCCGCAGTGCATAGACGAACCGCTGGATGCCGAGCACCATGTCGGCCGCGTGCTGCAGCTTCGCCTGGTTCGCGAACTGAAGCCCCGAGAGCGTCCCCTCGAGCACCGCGTTGAGCGGAGAGCCCTTGAACAGCGAGACGAACACGTACTGGAGCAGGTTCGACGAGGCATAGAGCATGTTGCCCAGCTCCTGCCCACTCTTGAACCCAATGCGGAAGTATTCGAGCGCCTCCCCGACGTGGCGCGTCCAGACGAGAATGGTCGCCCCGAACAGCCCCATCACCTCCGAGACGAACGCCCCGAACCCAGGCCGCAGCACGAGATCGCACGCGAGCTTCCCGAACTGATACCCCTCCCGGTACGACGAGAGGAGCGAGCAGAGAATCTGCCCGAAGCTCGCATAGCCGTGTGCCGATGCCGCCGTGTTTCCGTGCTGAATGCTGAGGCGGACCATGCGCATGACCACGAGGTTCGCCAGCAAGGGCTGGGTATAGACCGTCGCCGGATAGATGCTGGAGAGCAGCTGCATCGCCGCGACGACCTCGGGATCCGACATCTCGGGCAGGTGAATCAGGTCCTCAATCGACCGATCACCGAGCTGAGACCGGACCCGCTCGACCTCCGCGCTGAACTCCTCCTGCCCTGGATCGGTGGGCAGATCGATGTCGAAGAGCTGCAGGCACCCGAGCGCCGTCTGGATGGCCGCCTTGTTGTCGCCCCGCGCCGTCGAGAGCGCGATGCGCAAGCGGCACGCGGCCGCGCGCTCGATCTTGGTCGTCGCGCGCTCCAGCAGGATCGCGGTCAGCCGCTCCGCCTCCTCGGCGCCGCCGCTCAGGAACTCGCAATCGGCGAGCTCCTGGTGCAAGTGGAACGCCAGGGCGTGCTCGAGGTCCCAGCCCTCACCAGGGAGCAGCGAGATGCCCGTCGTCAGGTAGCTGATCGCCGTGCGCGGCGTGTTCGCGCTCCGGGCCTTCTGGCCAGCCCGGGCGTTGAGCTTGGCGACCCGCAGGCGGTCCTCCAGCGAAGCGATCTTCGAGGCGCCCAGGTTGAGCTGGTTCACCACATCGAACAGCCGCGCCTCGAGTTCCTCCTCCGGCGTGTGCTTCAGCAGGTGGAAGCCGATGTCCAGGTGCTTCGCAGCCCGCTCTTCCTCCGGGATGAGGCCATAGGTCACCTGCTGGACCCGATCGTGGAGGAACCTGTACCCCAGCGGTCGCTGCAGGAGGAGCCCTCCGGCGAGGGCCGGCTGCAGCGCCCGGCGCAGCGCCTCGGGGCTCTTCTCGCAGAGCGAGGCGAGGAGATGCACGGTGAACTCCCGGCCGATGCACGCCGCGTGCTTGAGGATCTCCTCGGTCTCGCTCGGGAGCCGGGTGATCTTCGTGACCACCACGTCGACCCGATCGTCCGTGATGTCCCGGGCCTCGATCTCCTCGATGTTCCACCGCCACGTCCACGTCCGCTGATCGAACCGGATGAGGTGCTCCTGATGGAGCGTGCCGAGGACCTGCGTCACGAAGAAGGGGTTCCCGCCCGTCTTCGTCCAGAGCAGCGTCGCGAGGGGCTCCACGTGGGCCGGGTCGCCGCCGAACATCCCGGCCAGGTACTCGATCAGCTCCGCGGTGCGGAGCGGCTTGATCTCGAGCGAGGTCACGGGCACCCCGGCGCCCTTCATCTCCTCCACCGCGACGCTCAGCGGATGCGCGGCGTTCACCTCGTCGCTGCGGTACATCCCGATCACCGCCACGTCGGTCGCCCCGGGGTGCGTGAGCAGGTGCTGCAGCAAGTTCAGGCTGCCGAAGTCCGCCCATTGCAAGTCGTCCACGATGAGCACCACCGGGCACGCGCGCCTGGCGAAGACACCGAGCAGCTCCCTGAACGCCGCGTTGAAGCGATTCCGCGATTCCCCGGGGGGCAATGGATCGAGCGGCGGCTGCGGGCCGATGATGATCTCGAGCTGCGGGAGCAGATCGACCACGACCTGCCCCTTCGACCCCAGCACGGCCTTGATCTGCTGCGCCGTGGCTTCGAGCTCCGCGTTTCCCAGCGCCATGGTCTGCCGGATCAGCGCCCCGAACGCCTGCGTGACCAGCCCGTAGGGGATGTCTTGCTTGTTCGGCTCGAACCCTGCCGACAGGAAGAGCGCCTCGTCCGCGCCGACCTTCTTGCGCAGCGTCGTGACGACGGAGGACTTGCCGATCCCGGAGGGACCGCTGATCAGCATCAGCTCTGGCGCCCCCGTCCTCCCGACCCGCTGCACACCGTCGAGGAGCGCCTGCGTCTCCCGACCGCGCCCGTACATCCGGCTCGGGGCGCGAAGCTTGTCCCATACGTCCCGTGCGCCGAGCGGAAATGGGTCGATGTGCCCCGTCGCTTCCAGATCGGAGAGGCAACGCGCGAGATCGTGCTGGAGGCCTCGCGCGCTCTGGTATCGCTCGTCCGGGGCCTTCGCCAGCAGCTTCGTGACGATATTGCGCACCACCTCCGGCACGCGGGGGACGATTTCTTCGAGCGGCCTCGGCGCGCGCGCCACGTGGCAATGGACCCACCCGAGCGCGTCGTCGGCGGTGAACGGTTGCGCGCCGGCCAGCAGCTCGTAGAGCATCACGCCGAGCGAATAGAGATCCGTTCGATGATCAATCGACGCGTCGATGCGCCCTGTCTGTTCAGGGGAAATGTAGGGCAAGCTGTCGAGCGGGAGCTTGAGCGCAGAAGGAGAAGGATCGAAGCCGCGGTCGACCCCCGTCAACTGCACCTCTTCCGTCGACAGATCGATCCGCAGATTCTGTGGACGGATGTTTTGATGAATGAGCCCGCTCTGATGCAGCTTCGCCAGCGCTTCGGCAGCGGCGGCGGCGACGCGCAAGAACTGCTGAAGCGATTCCGTGCTTGCAGAACGACGGAGAATAGAATCGTCAGCGTGCATGGCGGCAACCTACCAGAGCGTCCGTTCCCGCGGTACGCTGAACAGCCCGCCTTGACGCGCTGCTCACCCTGTGGGTGACCGAGTCCTGAGCTGGGTGGATGTGTCCTGCGAGGATTTCGAGCGCAGATCGCCTCGGTCTCGGGATCGTGTCTCATCGAGAGCATGTCTCACCGGTAAATGAGGAGCCTCGGGGGGTCGGAGAGGCACGCCCTTCGATTGCGCGTGACGATAACGTCGTCCCTCGCTGGAGGGGGGCGCTCGCGGGCGTTTGCACCGCGGTCTCCGCGACCGACGCCGCGTCTGCGTGGAATGGAGTATTCGTCGACACGGCGGACATGACCCGCGAGCTGTCTGCGCTCGCGGAGCCGGGCGGAGTCCCCTCATGAGTGGGGGGCATTGCGCGCTCCATGGCTGTGCGCCTCGCAGGAGCCGCCGGATTGCGCGTCGTCGTGCGGCGGCCGAGCGATCGACGCGTTCGTCGCCGCGCCCATTCCTCGCCGACCCTCGGCCGAGAGCGCTCAGGCGGCGCCGCACCCGTGCTCCGTGCGTGCCTCGTTCATCTCCGTCTCCCGGTCGACGACGAGCGCGGTGACCGTGCAGTTGTCGGTGAATCGGGAACTCCTCGACCCGGACGGCGGATGCGACATCGAGGGAAGAAGTGTCCTGCGCATTCAGTGGCTCGCGAACGATGGGGGAAGCAAGCCGTGTGGCGTTCGGGTGCTACGCTTTAGGGCTTGGTGAGGAGGCGGGCAGTGCTCCGCGCTGGAGAGTGGGATGCTACTGCGGGCGCTGCGGTACAGCTTCGCCGTCGTCGCGGCCACCATCGCTGTGGGGTTGGCAGCGCTCGCGGCAGAGCAGTTCGGTCTGGAGAACGGCTACTTCATGATCCCGCTCGCCGCGGTGATGGTGGTGGCCTTGTCCTCCGGGCGCGGCCCTGCGCTGCTCACGGCCGCGCTCAGCGGTGTGGGGACGACCTGGGCCGTGATGGCGCCTCGCCTCCAGCTCATGCTCGAGTCCCGTACCGACAAGGCCGTATGCCTCATGTACGTCGTCCTGGCGGCGGCCATGGCGCACATCGGCGCATCGGCTCACGAGTCGTACACCCGCGTGCAAGCCGCCCGCGTCGAGGCGGATCAGGCGCTCGTCCGGCTCCGTGATCTTCAGTCGGTGACGGAGACCGCGCTGGAGGACCGGCCCTTGCCCGAGCTGCTCCAGGAGCTCCTTGCGCGTGTCGCCCGGATCTTTCGCGCCGACACGGCCATGGTGCTCCTGCTCGACCAGGACCGGGAGTCGCTCGTGGTCGCTGCGGCGGTGGGCATCCCCAGGTCCGCGTGGCGATCGATCCGGCTCTCCCAGGGCGCCGGGCTCGCAGGACAGGTCTTCGTCAGCCGCCGCGCCTGGCGCGCCGAGGAGCTGTCCGAGGAGGAACATCGCGCGCTGGATGCCTCCTCGGAGAGCCGCTCCGCGGTCGGCGTCCCGCTCCTCGTCGAGGGGCGGGTTCTCGGCGTACTCGATCTGGGTACCAGCGAGAACCGCCGCTTCTCCGACGAGGACGTGGCGCTGCTCGAACTCACCGCCGTACGCATTGCGCGGGCCGTCGAGCGGGTGCGGCTCCACGAAGCGGCGGACGCGCGCGCCAGGCAGCAAGCCGCCATCGCCGAGCTGGGCCAGCGCGCCATCGGTGGCGAGCCCATCGCCTCGTTGATGAGAGAGGTCGCCACGGCCGTCGCGGCGGCCCTGAGGGTCGATCTCGTCTCCGTGCTGGAGCTCGCTTCCGGCGGTCAGGAGCTGATCCGGCGCGCCTTCGTCGGTGGGGAGATGCCGATCGACCCGATCAGCGCCGGCGTGGAGACGCAGGCCGGCTACGCCCTGCGCCACCGAGGCCCCGTGGTCGTCGAGGACTTCCGCGAGGAGAGCCGGTTCCAGGGCGCCCCTTGCATCCAGCAGATGCAGATCATCAGCTCCATGTGCGTCACCATCACCGGCGCGACCCAGCCGTTCGGGGTGCTCGGCGTGTACTCCCGCACCAAGCGCATCTTCAACGAGGATGACGTGCATTTCCTGGAGGCCGTGGCGAACGTGCTCTCCGAGGCCGTGCGCAACCACGGCGCCATCGCCATGGCGAGGGAAGCCGAGCGCCAGATGGAGCGGCTCTACCAGGAAGCCATGGAGGCGGTGCGCATCCGCGAAGAGTTCATGTCCATCGCCTCGCACGAGCTGCGCACTCCCTTGACCCCCCTCTCCCTCCAGGTGGGGAGCCTCCAGCGCACGCTCCGCAACGATCCCGGCCGCCTCTCCCCCGAGCGCATGCTCGAGAAGGTCGACGTGGTCGCCCGGCAGGTGGCGCGGCTGCACCGCCTCGTCGGCGACCTGCTCGACCTCTCCCTCCTGACCGCGGGGAACATGAAGCTGCGCCGGGAAGAGGTCGACCTCGCGTCGGCTGCGCGCGACGCCGCCCACCGGTTCCAGGAGATGCTGTCGCGGGCCGGGTGCGAACTCCACCTCTCCGTGAGCGGCCCCGCGAAGGGCTGGTGGGACCGGACCAGGATCGACCAGGTGCTCACCCACCTCCTCTCCAACGCCATCAAGTACGGCGCCGGCGCGCCGATCGACCTCCTGGTCGAAGGGGACGAGTCCGCCGTGCGGATCGTGGTGCGGGACCGGGGAATCGGCATCCCCGTGGAACAGCAGACCAGGATCTTCGGCCGCTTCGAGCGCGCCGTTTCCGAGCACCACTACGGCGGCTTCGGTCTCGGCCTGTGGATCGTGAAGCAGATCCTCGACGCCCTCGGCGGGACCATCACCGTGCAGAGCGCGCCCCAGCAGGGCTCCACCTTCACCGTCGAGCTACCCCGCCGCTCGACCGGCACCGACGCCGCCGCGGCCTGAGCCTCGCATGGTAGCGTCGCCGGGTTGAAGTCCTGCCTGCAACGCTCCTTTCGAGCCTCCCTCCTCGCGCTCGCCGTGCTGCTCTTCCCACAGCTCGCCCGCGCCCAGTCCGACTGTCCTCCGGAGCTTGCAGCATGGGCCCGTGCCTGCGCTGCCCAGCAAGACATCACCCTCGTCCCCACCCGCTGCCCTGACGGCCAGCTCATCCTCGTCGCCACCGCGCCCGCCGGCCTCCCCCTGGAAATCGAGGTCACCCCTGGCGCCTCGGGCGGCTTCCGGCGCGTCGGCCCGCTCGGCCTTTCCCCCATCACCCAGCTCCCCGACTGGCAGGCTGCACCTCCCCCCCTCCGCCACGCCTTCGACGCCGTCGCCGCGTGCGTCGAGCGCGGCCCTGCACCACCGCTCCACACCCTCACCACCTCACGCCCTCCCGACGAAGCGCGCTGCCCTCCTGCGCCGCTCCCCCATCGCCTCCTCACGGCCCTCCTCCTCGCCGCCGTCGCGCTCGGCCTCCTCGCGCGCCGCGCCCACCTCCGCCTCGCGGGCGCGCTCACGGCCCTCACCGCGCTCACCTGGCTCCTCCGACGGCTCCTGCTCCCCCCCGCCTTCTTCCACCAGAACGGCCAGGGCGCCGCCTGGATCGAGAAGGCCCTCGGTGCGAGCTCCCTCTACGGCCCGGGCTACCACGAACTCCACGGCGCCCTCGCGCAGCGCGCCCCCCAGCGCGCCGACCTCCTGATCTTCGAAGCCCACGCCGCCCTGTCCGCCCTCGCCCCCGCGTGCGCCTGGGCCATCGCGCGCGCCGCCGGAGCCCGCCCCCCCCTCGCGTGGTCCCTCGCCCTTGCCCTCGCCCTGAGCCCTGGCCTCGCGCGCCTCGCGCTCAGCGAGTCGTACTACACCGCCATCGTCGCGCTCCTCCTCGCCGCCGCCGCGCTCCTCGCCGTCTGCACCCCGGCGCGCCGCCTTCAGCGCCGCCTCACGCGCGCCACGATCGCCTTCCCCCTCGCCCTCGTCGCCGCGGGCCTCCTCGTCGCCCAGGCCGCGCGCATCCATCCCATCGCCTGGATCCCTGGTGCCCTGGTCCCCCTCACCACGCTCCCCGGACCTGGACCCCTGCGCCGCCGCCTCGCCCACACGGCCCTCGCCACCGCCGTCATCGGCCTCGTCGCCCTCCTCGCTGCCGGCCCTGCCGTGCTCGACATCGTGCGCGGCTCCCTGGGCGCCCAGTGGCTCCCGGCCAGCGCATCCCCTTCGCGGCACGCGCTCCGCTGGGCCCCCGCCGCCATCCCGGCCGTCGCCCTCCTCGCCGTCCTCCTCCAGCGCCGCGCTCCCAACCGCAGGTTTCGCATGGGCGCCTGGCTCCTCCTCGGCCTCCTCCTCGCCCAGGCCCACCGCGCCGCCCACATTTTCGGCCGCGAACCTGCCTGGATCGAACTCTCGTACAGCGCCCTCTACCTCGGCCCCTTCCTCGCCGTCATCGGCGGCCTCCTCGGCGAGATGCGCCCGGGCCGCCGCGCGCTGCACGTCGCCGCCGTCCTCCTCGCTGCGGCCCTCGCCTACCACGTGACCCATGCCCGCGAGCAGACGGCGCTCCCCACCGACGCCCTCGACGCCGCCTTCTTCCGCGCCTCGAGCGACCAGCTCCCCGAGAGCACGACGGTCCTCTACCTCAGCCAGGCGCGCCACCCGACCCGTCCCGACGAGCCCAGGAGCCCCAGGACCAACCTGTTCCTTCTCCCGGTCTACACCACCTGTGGCGAGCCCCGCGTCCGTGTCCTCCCCAGCTCGGCCGAGTACCTGGCCAGCCCGGCGGTCCTCCCGACCACGGCCCCCTACTACTACCGCACCTCCCTGTGCAGCACCGCCGAAGGGCGCGCCGCGTGCGAGCACATCGAGTCCACCTTCCGCCTCACGCCGGTCGCCGAACGCGAGCTACCGGCCCGCCCGAGCCACCCCCTCCTCGTCTACCTCGCGCCCACCGTGCGGGTCGGTCTGTACCGTGTCGAGGGCTACCGCGCCGAGCCCTGAACGACCCCCGAGCGTCCAGTCGAGCCGACACACCCTGGCGACCCTCCCCCCGGGGGGAGCGAACGCTGACCAGGACATCTTGCTGTGAACCGGTCGCGAGGTCGGATATTCATGGTCAATGCGGACGGCATTCGCCTTGCTCTTTCTGGGAGCAGTGGTCGCTTCGGGGTGTAGCAGCGAGATCCCCACCAACCTGTTCAACAACGCCACCGGTGGCGCGGGGGGCACGGGAGGCACGGGGGGCAGCGGCAACGGAGGGCAGGGGGGTGATCCCGTCGCCACCGGGTGCGACGCCTGCGGAGGCGACAGCCCCGTCTGCGTCGATGACGACTACTGTGCCGCCGCCTGCCCATCAGGTCGGGAGGCGTGCAACACCTCCGACGACCCGTCGGATCCCGCGGCCTGCTGCCCCTCGGGGGCTCAGTGCTGTGAAGCGCAGATCTTCGGCTATTCAGGCGCGGATCTCTGTCGCCCCTCCAACGAAGCTTGCCCCATTGGCTGCCCGGGCGGCGAGCAGGCCTGTCCGCTCCACGAGTACTGCCAGCTCGCCCCTTCCTCGAACGAGTACAGCTGCGTCATGGGTTGCCCGCTCACCTCGGTGTGCGGCTTCAACCTCTGCTGCCCGACGGGGAGCCAGTGCCTGAACGGCGAGTGCATCCTGCCCGACCTCACCATCGATCAGGCCCGGCTCGCCCAGACCGTCTCGCTGTCCCAGGTCAACGCCGATTCAGACCCGTGCCTGATCGCCGAGGACTGCTTGAACGGCCCCGGCATGCGCAACGTGCTGCGCTTCGGCACCCGCGCGCAGAACGTCGGGCAGGCCGACTTCGTCATCGGGAGCCCCACGGGCAACCCCGACTTCCATTACGACACCTGCCACGGCCATTATCACTACCACGAGTACGCCGATTACCGCCTCGTCGACGCCGGCAACAACGTCGTCGTCAGGGGCAAGAAACAGGGCTTCTCGATCATCGACATGGGGCGCATCAACCCGAACGACCCCAGCGTCCCCACCACGCCCAAGTACAACGGCGGCTTCCAGGGCATCCAGCGCGGCTGGTACGACGAGTACGGCGCCGGCATCCAGTGCCAGTGGATCGACATCACCGGCGTCCCCGCGGGCGAGTACACCCTCGAGGTCGAGGTGAACCCGGCGCGCCGCATCGGCGAGTCGAACTACGAAAACAACGTCGCCCGGGTGCAGGTCACCGTCCCCGATCCTGCGTGCTTGAACGTCGACTGCTCGTACCTCAACAGCGACTGCACGCAGGGGGTCTGCCAGCCTGGCCAGGGCTGCGTCGAGACGCACATCAACGAGGGCGGCCAGTGCGAAGACGGCCAGTTCTGCACCACCGGGGAGACCTGCATGGCCGGCTCGTGCGGCGGTGGGAGCCCGCGCCAGTGCGCTCCGTTGACCGGCTGCCACGACGCCACCTGCGACGAGGCCAACGACACCTGCATCTCGGTCCCCGCCAATGACGGGCAGGCCTGCGACGACGGCAGCCCCTGCACCTCCGGCACCACCTGCTCGAACGGCTCCTGCACCAACGGCGCCCCCGCGAACGAGGGCGTGAGCTGCGACGACGGCGCCTCCTGCACCAGCAACACGGTGTGCGTGGCCGGCCTCTGTGGTGGTGGCATCGGGCCGACCGTCTACTTCGCCGACGACTTCGCCAACGACAGCAAGGGCTGGATCCTCGGTCCCGAGTGGCAGATCGGCCCGGCCGTGGCCTCCGTCGGCGCGAGCCTCGGCGGCAACGACCCCGCGAACGACCACACCCCCACCCTCGACAACGGCGTCGCCGGCGTGAACATCGGCGGCTTCGCCGCCCGCGTGAACCACGGCTACTACTACCTGGAGAGCCCGCCGTTCAGCACGGCGAACGCGCAAGGGCAGGTGATCCTCGGCTTCTATCGCTGGCTCAACAGCGACGCGCTCCCCTACATGTCCAACACCATCGACGTGTGGAACGGCGCCGCCTGGATCAACGTCTGGAGCTCGAACCAGACCATCGTCGATGCTCCGCCGAGCGGCCCGGGATGGAACTTCCGGCAGCACGACCTCACCCCGTACAAGAACGCCGCCATGAAGATCCGCTTCGGCTTCATGGTCGCCAGCGCCGCGCAGCTCTACAACATCGGCTCGTGGACGCTCGACGACGTGCTCGTCGCCTCCTCTCCCTGCCCCTGACCCCCCTGGGCGACCGCCTCTTCTTCGCGGTCGCCTCGTCACCCCACGATCCGCGTCACTCCACGATCCACGTCACCCCACGACCGCGCGTCAGCGTGTCTTCCTGGCGAGGCGCATCGCCCGCGCCACGCCTTCTTGCAGCGTCGCGCAGGTGATCATCCCGTCCAGGTGCACGTCCAGGCCCACCAGCGTCTGCGCCACCGCGCCGCGGATGCCGGTCACGATCAACTCCGTGCCCAGCAGCTTCGCTGCCCGCGCCGCCCGCAGGAGCCCCTCGGCGACGTGCGTGTCCACCACGCTCATCCCCGTGATGTCCAGGATCGCCACCCGCGCCTGACGTGCTGCGATTCCCTCCAGCAGCGCGTCCAGGATCGACGCCCCGCGCGTCGCGTCGACCGTCCCCACGATCGGCATCGCCACCACGCCCTCGGCGAGCGGCAAGAGCGGCGTCATCAGCTCGCGGATCGCCGCGTCCTGGGTCGCGATCACCTCTGCCTGGAGCCGCAGCCGCTCTTGCTCCACCTTCAGCAGCTCGGACACGTCGCGCACGATGCAGCAGAGGGCCTCGCCCCCGCCCTCCGTCTGGAGCCGGAACGCCGTCACGTCCACGGGGACCTCGTGCCCCTCGGCGCCGAGCAGCCGCAGCCGACCCCGCCAGTGCTGCTCCGCCATGATCGCCTCGCGCGCCGCTGCCCAGCGCCCCGCGTGCGCGGGCACCACCAGCGACCCGAACGTCTCGCCCAGCGTGAGCTCACGCCCCATCAGCGAGTTCATCGACTCGTTGGCGAAGCTCATGTACTCCCCCATCGAGCTGACGGCGATCGCCTCGGGGCACACCTCGGCGAACACCCGCAACAGCGGCGCGCTGAGGACCAGCCCCGCCTGCGGCAGCGTGAACGCCATCTTCGTCGTCGCCTCCAGCCCGGCGGAGTAGGACGCCATGAGCTGCAGCGTCCCCTCGCGCGCGTGGGGGAATCCCTCTGCCACCAGCTCCAGCGCGACCGCCAGCACCTCCTGCCGTGACGCCTCCAGCAGGTGGCGCGCGTTCTCCGGCGCGCCCCCGATCACCACCAGCGCCTCGCTGCTCGCCACCACCCGCTGACGCAGCGGCTCGAGATCGGGCTCCATCGTCGAGACGAGGTAGGACCGCAGGCCGTCGGCGTTGGCCTGCAGCATCACGTCCTCGGGCACCGCGGCGAGCGCCGGAAAGTAATGGAGGATGTGCGTGTTGATCTTCGGGAGCAGCCTGTCGAAGCGGCGCTCCAGCGCCTCGCAGAAGCGTTCGAGTGGGTGCTCGTTCGGCTCTTCCATCAGCGTTCCTTCGGCCAGCTCCGGTGAACATCCCCCCTCGCCCGAGGCTCGCGTCGCCTCGTTCGGCCCGCGCAGCTCCGCACACACGTATTATGTCGAAGCGCGCTTGCCGTGAAAGCGGGAGATGCAGCCGCGTGCCACGAAGGTGAGCCTGCGTGCACGCTCAGCTCACGCGGTTCGGCTCACACGTTTTCAGCGATCGCGGTTCGATGCGCGCAGTTCAGCTCATGGTGCGCAAAGGGCCGAGGCGGGCTGCTTCCTCGTGGACCTCGAACGTCGTCTGCGCGCAGGCATCCCAGGAGAACGCCCGCGCCCGTTCGAGCCCGCGCGCGCGCAGTTCGGCCCGCCACCCGGCTTCCTCGCGCACCTTCTGCATCGCCTCCGCGAGCGCCCCCACCTCGCCGCGTGGCACGTGGACACCCGCGCCCCCCAGCACCTCCACGAGCGGCGCGATGTCGCTCGCGATGACCGGGCAACCGACGGCCATTGCCTCCAGCGCCGGCATGCCGAACCCCTCGGCCAGCGACGGCTGGAGCAGCGCCGTCGCCCCGTGCATCAGCGCGAGCAGCCCCTCGAACGGCACCCCTTTCAGCAGCACCAGCCGGTCCCGCACCCCCAGCTCCTGCGCCAGCCGATCCAGCCCGCGCCCCGGCCACAGCCGCTGCAGCAACACCAGCCGCTCTCCCCCCGACCCGCCTCCACCGCGCGCATGCACCATCGCCGCGAACGCGCGCAGCGCCAGCTCGTGCCCCTTGTACGGCGCGTTCTGGCCCACCAGCAGGAAGTACGGCGCATCGCTCCCCACCAGCGCCGCCGCCCGCGCTCGCGCCGCGTCCACGTCCACGGGCGGCGCGAACCGCGCGTCGACCGCGTTGTGCGTCACCACCACCCGATCCCGCGTCGCCGGGTGGAACCGCACGATCGCGTCCGCCGACGCCTGCGACACCGTGAGGATCCGGCGCGCCCCGAGGATTGCGTTCACCAGCCCCGCCCGGAAGAACGGCACCCGGAACACCCGCAGCAGCGCCGACCCCTCGGCCAGGTGCGGCTCGTCCAGCCACATGATGTCGTGGATCGTCACCACCGCCGTCGATCGGATCCCGAACGGCAAGAGGTTGTGCGGCGCGTGGAACACGTCTCCGTCCGTCGGCCCGAACAGCCGCGGCAAGAGCAGCGACACCGGCTCGTTCGGGTTGCTCGGCGCCACCACCTCCGTCACGTTCGGCGCCTGGCTGAGCGGCGCCTTCGCCCGCGGATGACGCCACAGCACGAACTGCGCGCGCGGACCGAGCGCGGGCAGCCGGTCCACCAGTGCTTGCACGTAGGCACCCACCCCGCTCGGCCGCTCCCGGATGTAGCGGCAGTCGATGCAGACCTTCATCGCAAGAGCGAGAGCAGATCTTCCCGCGTCAGCGCCGCGGCCTGCTCCACCTCGCCGAGGGCCGCCCCTGCCAGCGCCCGCTTCTTCTCCTGGAGCCCCAGGATCCCTTCCTCGACCGTGTCCTTCGCCACCAGCCGGTACACCATCACCGGCCGGTCCTGCCCGATGCGGTGCGCCCGGTCCGCCGCTTGATCCTCCACCGCCGGGTTCCACCACGGATCCATCAGGAACACGTGGTCGGCCGCGGTCAGGTTCAAGCCCGTCCCGCCCGCCTTCAGCGAGATCAAGAGCACCGGCGGCCCTGCTGGATCCTGGAACGACGTCACCACGCCGGCCCGGTCACGCGTCGACCCGTCCAGCCGCGCGAACGAGATCCCCACCGCCTCGAGATGCGGCTCCACCAGATCGAGCAGCGACGTCCACTGCGAGAACACCAGCGCCTTGTGCCCGTCCGCGGCCGCGTCGATGAGCGCCTCCACCAGCCGCTCCACCTTCGACGACGAACTCGCCGACTGCCCTGGCACCAGCGCCGCGTGACACGCCGCCTGCCGCAGCCGCAAGAGCGCCTCCAGCGCCGCCAGCACGCTCCCGCCCTCGGCCAGCTTCGTCACCACCTCCTTGCGCGTCGCCGCCATCACCGCGTCGTAGACGGCGCGCTCCCCCTCCTCCAGCTCGCAGTACAGCACCGCGTCCGTACGCGGAGGCAGCTCCGGCGCCACCTCCCGCTTCAGCCGCCGCATCACGAACGGCCGGATCTTCTGCCGCAGCCGCGCCGCCGCATCGGGCTGCCCCGCCCCGATCGGCCGCGCGAACCGCTCCTGGAAGTCGCCGAACCCGCCGAGCAGCCCGCGGTTCGTGAAGTGCATCTGACTCCACAGCTCCTCGAGCCGGTTCTCCACGGGCGTACCGCTCAACGACATCCGGAAGTCGGCCTTCAGCGCGTACGCCGCCCGGGCCACCTGGCTGTCGGGGTTCTTGATGATCTGCGCCTCGTCGAGCACCACCACGCCCCACGTCACCTGCGCGAGCTCCTCCGCGTCGAGGCGGAGCACCGAGTAGGTCGTGAGCGTCACGTCGGCCTCGGGATCCAGCGCCCGCTTCGGCCCGTGGTAGATGCTCACCGCGAGCCCCGGGCGGAAGCGCTGGATCTCCGCCGCCCAGTTGTGCACCACGCTCCGCGGGCAGACCACGAGCGCCCGCCCCTTCAGCGCGCAGAGTGCCTGCAGCGTCTTGCCGAGACCCATGTCGTCGGCGAGCACCGCGCCGAGCCCCGCGTCGCGCAGGAAGCACAGCCAGTCGACCCCTTGCCGCTGGTACGGCCGGAGCGTCGCCGAAAGATCCTCCGGCAGCCCCGCCTCCGGCACCGCCTCGAAGCCCTGGAACAGCGGCTCCAGCCGCTTGAGCCCCGCTGGCCGCGGCATCTCCAGCGCGTCGCACAGCTCGGACATCGCCGGCAGCGCCGCGGGGGACACCGTCCCGTCGTCGCGCTTCGCCGCCAGCAGATCCGCGACCCGCTGCCCGTGCTGGTTCATCCACTCGCCCGGCAGTGGCGCCCATCCCCCGGCGGCCAGCGGCACCAGCGGCAGCCCGTCCTGCCAGGCCTTCACCACTGCCGCCGCGTCCACCCGCGCCCCCGACGGCACCTCGCCGTCCTCGTCGTCTTCCTTGGTCCCTGCGCGCCGCAGCTCGAAGAACAGCTCGATCGACACGTCGTCGACCACGAGCCGCGGGACCAGCTCGGTCTTCTTGAAGATCTTCCGGTGGTCCTCGCCCCCCTCGCGCGCGCTCCACCCCTGGAGCCGCGCCGCGAACCGTGCTGCCTCCCCCCCGTCGAAGTCCACGCAGCGCCCTGGCACCAGGTTCAGCTCCGCGCGCAGCCGGTTCAGCAGGTCCCGCTCGCCGGACTCGTCCCGCACGGGCGTCGCCCCGCGCAGGTGCACGAGCCGCCCGTTCTCCACGCGCGCCTGCGGCGGATCCCCGTAAACCAGGCTCGGGATCACCGACAGCGTGTGCCCGCGCTGCAGGAGCTGGAACAGGATGCGCGGCCGTGCCCCCTTCTGTGCCTTGGGCAAGCGCTTCGTCCGCACCTCGACCGGGAAGCGCCGCCCCAGGTCCGGCAGGATCTGCGTCACCACCTGCCCCAGGTCCGCCTTGGGGAACACCCGCCGCACCGGCAGCTTCTCCAGCCTCATCCCGGTCAGCTCCATCTCGCCCAGCCGGTGCAGCACGTCTCCGCAGAGCACCACCCCCGCGGTCAGCACCTCGGTCACCGACGGATCCCGATCGAGCACCAGCGCCACCCCACCGTTCGGCGCGTCCACGATCTGACCCCGCGGCAAGCAGAGCTGTGGCGACACCGACACCGGGCGCTGCTCCATCCGCACGTCGGACACCCCGCCGAGCGCCGCGAAGACCTCGGGCGTGCGCTCCGCCGGCAGGTAGCCGAACTGCTTGTTCCCCACCAGACGATCGAGGGTCACGTCCTCGTGCGTGGGGAGCAACGTCGCCCCGTCGGTGAGCCGCACCCGCGCGAGCGGCCCGCGCACCGCCTCTTCACGCCCATCGGGCAGCACCAGCCAGCGCTCCAGCCCCAGCCCCCCGGGCTGACGCCGCAGCACGTACCGCAGCTTCGCCGAGCGCGGCCCTTCGGCAGACCCCGCGCTCGCTGTGCCCCCGGCGCGCACGACCGGCGCCGCCTCCCGGACCACCACGCTCTCGGTGCCGCGCCCGCCGCGCCCGCTCCACCCAGCATCCAGCGTCTCGAAGCGCCCGGGCGCCGTCGACACGACCCCTCCGCCCGCGCGTCCCCCACTTCCCTCGACGCCTGCCCCTGCCGTGGCGCTCGCGCCCGAAGCCGCACCACTGCCCCCCGCAGCGCTCGGCGCCGCGACAGGAGGCGGCTCGGCAAGGCCTTGCGCCGCGGCGATGGCCGTCGCGGCCACGTGCGGACAAGGGTCGAACTTCCCCCCGCAGTCGCAGGTCCACTCGCCGTCGTCGGGGTAGAGGGTCACCGTCGGTGCCACGGCCCCCGAGCGCACCCGAGCGGTCACCGTGTCGGCGCGCGCCTGCCGGTCGAACACTGCCCCCTCCCGGGCGAGCTTCACACCTTGAGACCAGATACCAGGCAGGCACGCTTTCCGGAGCGTGGCGAGGAGATCGTCGATCGGTGCTGCCAACGGGTCTCTCTCCGCCTCAGTCTTTGTCCGCCTTCGGAGCACGCTGCGATGCCGGATCCAGCGGCACCACGCCCACCACCGGCTGCTCCCGCGCCATCCGGTGGCGGATGGCGCCGATGACCACCGGCAGCACCGAGACGATGATGATCAGGATGACCACCCGCTCGATCTGCTTGGCATCGAAGATCTTCCCCAGGAAGTAGCCGAGGAACGTCATCGAGAAGACCCACAGCACCCCGCCGGCGATGTTGAACATCGCGAAGCGGCGGTACTCCATCTGCCCGACCCCGGCGACGACCGGCGCGAACGTCCGCGCGAACGGCATGAACCGCGCGAGGATGATCGTCTTGCCCCCGTGGCGCTCGTAGAACGTCTTCGTGGCGATCAGGTAGTCCTTCCGGAAGAAGAAGGACTGCTCCCGGTTGAAGATCTTCGGCCCTGCGCGCCGCCCGATGGAGAACCCGACCGCGTCGCCGACGATCGCCATCGTCATCAGCGTCGCGTTCATCAGGAGCAGGTTCTCGAAGTTCCCCAGCTGGAACGGGTTGATCATCCCTGCGTTGACCAGCACCCCGGCGGTCACGAGCAGCGAGTCGCCCGGCAGGAAGAACCCGACGAGCAGGCCCGTCTCGGCGAAGATGATGGCCATCAGGACGGGATACCCACCCCAGGTGAGGAGGGCTTCGAGGTCCCGAAGCCTGCTGAAAAACTCGCGCAGGAGATCCACGGGCCCCGTTTACCCGAAGCCCGAGGCCGAGTCGAATGTCCTGCGCCTCCGTCGGGCCTCTGGCCGTGCCCTGGCGTGCGGCCGAACGGGCCACGCCCACCCCCCACGGCCCACCGTGCTCTTCCCCGCCATGTCCGTGATGTTTCTCACGGCACCGGATTTGTAAGACCGCTGGGGACAGGCGGCCGCGCTGCGGCCAGGAGGAACACCATGGCATCGACGGCGAAGAAGCTGACGAGGGGGAGTGGGCAGCACAGCCGTGACCTCGAGCCGGAGGAGCAACCCCCGCCGGCCCCCCGCCTGGTCGAAGGCGAGGAGGCCCTCCGCGTGGCCCAGTCGCTCCGCCCCGAGGAGCGGGAGGACGAGCCCGAGTCGGTCCCCGAAGAGCGCCGCGGCCTCGAAGAGCGCCGGGTCGACACGCGCCTCGAAGGTCTGTCCGGCATGGGCGCCGTGCTCGGCGAGATCTCCGAGGACAAAGATCAGCTCGGGCACGTCGAGCGGCAGGGCTTGCGGCGGGAAGAGCAGGCGCAGATCGAGCGCCTCCTCGACCCCGACGAGCTTCACTAGACGAACCCTGTCGGGCGACCGTCGGGCCTCGCGGTGGGGCGTCTTGCCACGCAACCAGCGAGATCTCGCAGGCAAGGGAGGCGTCTTGCCACGCGACCAGCGAGGTCTCGCCGGCAGGGAGGACGTCTTGCCACGCGACCAGCAAGGTTTCGCTGGCAGGGGGGCGTCTTGCCACGCGACCAGCGAGGCCTGGCTGGACGAACTCTGCAGGGCGACCGCCGGGCCTTGCAGGGGGCACCTTGCAGGGGGCGCCTTGCAGGGGGCGCCTTGCAGGGGGCGCCTCGCCAGGCGATCACCGAGCTTCGCTGGACGAACCTTGTCGAGCGACCACTGGACCTCGCTGGACGAACCCTCTCGAAGGAGGGTCGAACTCCGCGCGACGAACCCCACCGGGCGACCACTGTGCCTCGCTGGACGAACCCGGTCAGGAGGTGGCCGAGCGTCACTCCATGAATGCCTGTCAGGGAATGGCCGAGCCCTGCTCAATGAATCCCTGTTAGACGATAGCCGAACCATCGCTCGATGGATCTCCGTCAGGGAATGGCCGAGCCATCGCTCGATGGATCTCCGTCAGGGAATGGCCGAGTCTCGCTCGATGAACCCCTGTCGAGCCATGAGTGAGCCTCGATGGACGAACCCTCCAGCGCGACGTACGTGGCGTGCCGCTGGTGGATGTCCCGCGGGCTTCACGGGGAGCGTCGGGCGTCCCCACGCGTCCTCCGGACAGGGGCCGAGCGCGGACCATGGCTCGCCGTGCGCCACTCGGGTGGACCGAGCTCATGGCGCTGCGCGCGTCGTGCGTGCATCGAACGATCGATTCCTGCCTCCGTTCACCGAAGACGCACTCGATCATTGGATCGATCGTGTGAACGCCCCGAGTTCATTGACAGCGCCTTGTGACGATGACTGCGCTGCGTGAACCATTTCATTGCATGAATGAGGACCGAATACGTTGCCTGCTCGGGTGGCTGGTGTTACGAGCCAGTGCGTCACCCTGAAGGTGCGAAGTTGGTCGACATCCTCTGCTTCTCATGCCCGGGGCGGGGCACTGACGAAGCGCTCGGTGCTGGAGGGAGCCTTTGATGCCACAAGCGAGACTCGTAGTTCGCTCTCTGCTCTTCGTCGTTCTCTCCAGCATTGGCTGCACGCTCGATTGCGTGGACCTGACGTCCGTCGCCGTCGAGGAGGTCAGGGCAGAGGCGGCGGAGGTGCCGTCCCCTTCGCAGCGCCTGCGTCTCGGCCTACAGGCTGCGGATCGGGGGCACGCGGAGCTGGGTGGAGAGCGGTACACGGCCTGGTCCGACAGCTCTGGCGGGAGCTTCTTCTCCGGCTGGGCGACCGATTCCGACGGACGTGATCCCGATTCGCTTCGCATTCACCTCCAGGTCGAGTTCTCGGTCTGGTTCGTCGACACGGATCTGCGCGTCTGCCTCGAAGCCTCGGACGGCAATGCCACCTTGCAGTTCGGGAAGAGGCAATGCACGCCGTGGGCGAGCCAGTATGGCGGCTGGTCGGAGGTGGTCTCGGACGCCGATGGGCGGGACCCGGACGCTTACCGGATCACCGTCGAGACGCGGCTCGCGGCGCCTGGCCACGCCATCCGCGATTTTCGCCTCGGCCTGCGGGGCTACGATGGCGGAGGAGCGCATCACGCAGGAGAGGCGCGCTACACGCCATGGGCGCGGCGAGGGGGAGGCTGGTCACGCTGGGCGACCGACGACAACGGCTACAACCCCGACGGCTTCGCGCTGCACCTCGACGTGAAGCTCTGAGGGGGGCGCTGAACGCAGGGCCGCCTCGACGGCGTGCTCCTCGACCACGTCCACCGGCTCACGAGCGCATCCCGCGACGCCGTGCTCGAGCAGGCCAGGAGGGTGGGGCCGTCGAGCGGATAGCCCCAGGTTCGCCTCTGGCACCTCCACCGTCAGCTACTGCAGCCCGCATGCCCGTTTTCCCGTGCAAATCTGACCTTGGCCGACCAGGTGTCCATCCCGAGGGCTCGGGACGATGACCTTGGCCGACCAGGTGTCCATCCCGAGGGCTCGGGACGATGACCTTGGCCGACCAGGTGTCCATCCCGAGGGCTCGGGGCGATGACCTTGGCAGCCCAGGTGGCCATCCCGGGGGCTCGGGATGGATGCCTTGGCAGCCCAGGTGTTCATCCCGAGGGGTCGGGATGGATGCCTTGGCGGCCCAGGCGCGTGTCCCGAGGGGTCGGGGCTGACCCTGGCTGCCCAGGCATGGGCGTCGAGGCCTCGGGATGGACACCTGGGCTGCCAAGGTCACGTGAATACGGTTTGGACGGACATTCGAGGGCTTGTGCACCTCGCCGTGCGCGTTGACGAGGGACTTTCGTGCGTTGCGTCGAGACTGTGCTGCTGGATAATTCCCGCCTCGACAGGTCGTGTCTGTCTGGTACAGCTTTCTAAATTCTCCGAGAACAGGGAGGAACTGAACATGGCGGACAATTACATCGACTATTTCGAAGTGGACGAGTACGGCGGCGGCTTTTTGACGGCCTTAATGAGGCTGGAGGGTGTGGCCACGCTGGTGAACGTCAGCGGGCTCCGGGGCCTGGTGCTGGGGTCGGTTCAGGGGGTGAATCAAGAGCTGAAGAATGCGGGCATCACCCGCAGTGACCTGCGCGGACAGCGCGTCGGCGTGGAAGAGGCCACCTCGCGGGGGCGCAAGGAGCTGGAGCGGTTCCACAGCTACCTGAACTCACTCGACGAGGCGGCGCAGTTCGACCGCGAGGCCTTCTTCAAGAGGAGCAAGCTCGGCGCGCTCTCCGCGCTCAAGCCGGCCGACGTGAACGCGCGCCTCAAGGACGCGATCCGCGGCTTCGATGTGCCCGCGAATGTCGCGCTGCCGGACCGCGTGGCGCGGCTGGCGAAGCTCACCGAGGCGAGCGACGATCTGGAAGCGGCGCTTGCGGACAAGGGCACGTCGGTGGCCGTCAAGCTGAAGAGCACAGCGAGCCTGGTGCAGGCGCGGGAGCGCTTCCTCCACGTATACAACCAGGTGGCCAAGCCGCTCGTCCGGGCCGAACTCTCGCTCCTGGGGCGAGAGCGAGAGATGAGGGACTTCTTCCCTGACCTCCGCGTCCACGAAGATCGGCCGCCGCTGGGGCCGAAGCCGCCCATCGCAGGAGATGCGCCGAGCGCCACCTGATCCCTCCCTGCCTGCTCGCGGCGGCGCGTCGTGTCGAGCGTCGCGTCGCCGCCCCACCCCTCCACCCGACCGCGATTCCCTCAGCATCTGCAGGGCGGTCTGCGTGTCGAACATCCACTTTATGTAACGCGCGCGCCATGCACGCTTTTCAGCGATCCATGGTCCACGGGCGTCCGAAGTTCGGCCTGACGCCCCCGAACGGTGTGCCGTCGAAGCCTTTCAGCGCGTCGAAGCCTCTCCGCGCGCCGAAGCCTTTCAGCGTGTCGCGGCTCTTCAGCGCAGAGACAGCGTGAGCAGCTCCACGGGCCACCGGGTGCGCGCCTCGCCGCCATTGAACAGTGCGACACGATCCATCTGGGGCGCCGGCATCCAGAGCACGCCGCGCGCGTCGAGGTACGGAGCGTCCACCCAGTGGAGGCGCGGGTCGGTGAGGATGGTCTCCACCTCGCCGTCGGGGGTGCGCTTGCGCAGGGCGTTCTGCGCGAGGTCCGTGAAGTAGAGGGTCCCGTCGGCGTCCATCGCCGTCCCACCGACCGCGGGCAGGTCGAACCAGGGCTCGACGTGCTCGGCGAGGGTCGCGTCGTCGAGGCCGGGGGTGTCCAGCCAGCGGGTCTCGATGCGCCACATGGGGCCGCTGAGGGGGGCGAAGTAAAACCACTGCCCGTCGGGGCTCACTTCGAGGGGGTCGGCGTGCACCCGCAAGGGCTTGCCGTCAGGGGCGCGGAGGACCTGGCCGTCGACCACGATGGGGCGGTCCTCGGAGGCGGTGGTGAAGGGGGTGCCGTCGAGCACGCGCCGGGCGTCGCCGGTGTCGATGTCGAGCACGATGAGGCCAGGCTGGCCAGCGTCGGTGAGGTAGGCGTTGCGGCCGTGGAAGCGGAGGTCGTCGACGTAGCTCCGGGGCGTGGCGATGCGCTCGTCGAAGGGGTACACGCGCAGCACGGCGTCGCGGGCGAGGTCGATGCGTACGAGCTTCGCGCCGCCGGGCAGCGGGGCGCCGCCGAAGTCGGGGCTACCAGTGTCGACGACCCACAGGCCACCTTCGGTGTCGCGGTGGATGGCGTTGATGTTGACGAAGGCGTGGGCGGCGTCGTCGCCGGGCTTCCAGGCGTTCCATGCGGCGTCAGGGTAAGGGGCGGGGCGGCCTTGCGCGTCGAGCCGGGCGAGGGAGGGGCCGCGTGTGCCGGTCCAGCGCGGGGCACTGACGAAGATGCGGCCGTCGTCGGCGACGGCGACGGCGTTCCAGATCATCGCGTCGCTCGTGGCGGCGACGGTGAGCGTGGGCGTCGAGGTGGGGGCGCTCGGCGCTGAGGCGTCAGGCGGCTGGCAAGCGACGAGCAGCGAGGTGGCAGCGAGGATCGCGGTGAGGGTCTTCATGCAGGTCTCCGCGGGCACGTCGGCGTCGAGCAGGCTGTCTTCGTGGTCGATGGGGAGAGGCGTGCGGTAAACGACGGCTTTCATGGGCGTCTCCAGGGGGTCTCTGCGACCTCGCAGGGCTCAAGGTGCGACTCTGGGGCGTCTCTGAACACCGACGATGTCTCACGCACGCCATGCGAAAATGCATACCCTCCGCCGATGGCGGGAGTGACCCATGCGACCTGACTGGGACGACCTGCGCGTGTTCCTTGCCGTGGCCCGTGCGGGAAACCTCTCTGCCGCCGCGCGCGCCATCGGCCAGACGCAGCCCACGCTGGGCCGCCGCCTGCGGGCGCTGGAGGAGGTGGTGGGAACCCGGCTGTTCCAGCGCAGCGCCGAGGGGTTCGTGCTCACCGACGAGGGGGCGCGCATCCTCGCCCACGTGGAGCGGATGGAGGCCGAGGCCCTCTCCGTCGACCGGGCGCTCGCCGGGCAAGAGGCCGAGCTCTCGGGCCTCGTGCGGGTGTCCACGTCCGAGTGGTTCGGCAGCCACGTGGTCGCGCCGATCTTCGCGCGCTTCACCCAGCGGCACCCGCGCGTGACGATCGAGATCGTCGCCGAGACGCGGTTGCTCAGCCTGGCGCGGCGCGAGGCGGACCTGGTGTTCCGGTTCCGTCGCTTCGAGGAGAGCGACGTCGTGGAGCGCAAGGCCACGCACGTCGCCTTCGGTGTCTACGCGACATCGGCGTACCTGAAGCGGGCGGGGACACCCACACGCGGCGAGGGCGAGGGGCACGCGCTGATCACGATGAACGAGGCCTTCGCGGGGCTCGCGGACGTGACCTGGCTGCGCCGGATGCTGCCCGCGGCGCACATCGCAGGCCGCAGCAACAGCCGTGATGTGCAGGCGGCGCTGTGCGAGGCGGGCGGAGGGATCGCGGTCCTGCCGCGCACCCTGGGGGATGGGCGGCGCAGCTTGCGGCGCCTGGACCTGGGGGAGCCGCCGCCAGGGCGCGACATCTGGGCCGGCTACCACGCCGACATGCGCCGCTCGCCGAAGCTGCGGGCGCTGCTCGACTTCCTCGGGGCGGAGCTTGCCGCGATGGCCGAGCAGCTCGCGCCGACGGATGGGCCATAGGCGGAGGCGGGAGGGAGGCGCGATGGAGGCGCGAGGCTGAGGCGCGGCGCGGGAAGGGCGATGGACGAGGAGGGGCGCCCGCGGGAGGCGCGTTCGGGAGGGGGCCCGCGAAGGGCGTGCTCAGGAGAGGGGACGGGGAAGGGGAGGGATCAGGCCGCGATCGAGGGCGGGCCAGCGTGCGGCACGCCGTAGGCCTGGCTCAATGCGCCGAGGTTCTCGACCACCATGACATGGGTGATCTTGTCGCCGTCGAAGGTGAAGATGGTCGCCCACTGGGTGTAGAAGACCGTCCCATCCTTGACGATGCGCAGGGTCTCGTCCCCCGTGACGACGCCCTTCTGATCATTCGCGAAATAATCGTGGATGTTGAGGCTGATGTGCTGAACGTTCGCGGGGAGCCCGCGGAAATACTCCGTGATGGCCTCCTTGCCGACATACTCGTTGGCAACGGGAGTCCCTGGCCCGATCGAGATTTGATAGACGGTCTCCTCCGTGAGGCACTCCAGCAGATGCGACGCATCACCTCGCGTGGTGAATGCATCGAAGATGGAGCGCAACCGGGCGATGATTTGGTCTGCGGCCATGGCAACCTTCCTTGTGAGGTTTCGTGACATGAGAAGAATAGAGGCTCCCGGTCTGGAATTCGAGAGCCCTATTGAACGAAATCCTGCCTTCGTGTCTGGCACGGCGGATGCGTTCAATCGTGGAAGACGGGTCATCGTCGATTGGTGAGGTGCGCGCATTGCCACCTTCGACGACATGAGGGGGGTGGGTGTGATTGGCTGCGCAGTGGAATGACGGGATGGGGCGTGCGCGGCGTCACCGGCGTGAGCACGAGGCGGGGCGCTCCCAGGAGGCTCGGTGGGAGAGGGGGCGAGGCGACCCCCTGGAGGTTCGCGACGAGACCGCTCACGGTCGCGTGCCTGGCGAGGCGACGCCCAGGTGAGGCGTGAGGCGCGCGTCGGTGGCCATCGGCGGGGATGGAGGATGCGGGGGATCGCGGCCATCGGGTGGTGTCACCGGTGACCCCTGGTCCGGCGTCATCGCCTGGTCTGGTGACTGCATCCACCGTGGACTCGCGCTGCAACCATTGCGTCGCCATTTCGTGCCATTGCACCACCATGCGCGGAACGAAGGTGGGGACCGAGCTGGCGTTGCAGGTTTCATTTCCTGTAAAGACGGACTCGATTCGATGCCAATCGAGTGAACCTGGTCCTGTTGCGGACGAAGAATGAACATGGTACCGGTGGACCAATCATTCGGATCCGCCGCGCTGACCGACGACACGGTAGAGACGCTTTCACGGGTGACCGAGAACGATGAGAGTGAATTTCCCTCTCAGCGTTCTCGCAGACTGCTTGGCGATTGGCGGCATGTTTCGACGCTCCTGCTGATTCTGGAAGAGAGCGGCACATGCGTTGCGGTTCGAATCGAGCGGCCTGCACGCCGAAGGCAGTTCAGCGTCATTGAACTCGCTCGAAAGGCAGTTCAGCGTCATTGAACTCGCTCGAACGTCTTCTCGTGCCCCAATCACCGGTGCGCGATGGCCGCGCATCCATTCCATCAGACAGTGCGGTCGGGGATGGCCGCGACCGGAAAGGAGACATGTCATGAGAGCCTATGAAGAAATCGAGTTCACAGGGTCGAACGACACGATGGGCGCTGGCGGCGTGGCGCTGCGCGCCGCGACGGAGGAGGGGCCGAGCCGAGCGATGTCGGGCTCCGGTGAGCCCCTCGACACCCGTCGCCGTCGTCTGGACGCGTGGAACGACACGCGCACGGACTATCCCCGCGATGCGACGCTCCCGGAGCTGTTCGAGGCCACCGTGGCAGCATCTCCCGATGCGGTGGCCATCGACTTCGAGGGGCGCACGCTGACCTACCGCGAGCTGGATCGTCGTGCCAGCGCCCTCGCGCGCAGGTTGAGGGGGATCGGGGTGGGCCCAGGGGTGCCGGTCGCGCTCTTCGCCGAGCGCTCTCCGGAGCTGGTGATCGGCCTGCTCGGGACGCTGAAGGCAGGCGGCATCCATGTCCCGCTCGATCCGAACTATCCCGAGGAACGGTTGCTGCAGATGGCGCAGACGGTGGGGACCCGCGTGCTCCTCTCCCGCGGGGAGCGGGCGGTGCCCTCGTGGTTCCAGGGGCAGCACGTCGTGCTCGACGAGGGAAGGCTGGGCGCCGCGGAGAGCGAGGCGCACACGCCCACCCTGCTCCGGGCCGGGGCGGAGGATCCGGCCTACGTGATGTTCACCTCGGGTTCCACCGGGCGCCCCAAGGCGGTCGCCGTATCGCACCGCGCCATCGTCCGGCTCGTCGTGGGGACGCGTTATGTGTCGTTCGGCCCTGAAGATCGGGTGATGCACGCGGCCAACCCCTCCTTCGATGCGTCCATCTTCGAGGTGTGGGGAGCGCTGCTCCACGGCGCTCGTCTCGTGATCCTGCCCGAGGGGCGACAGCTTTCACCCGGCGCGTTCGAGGAGGCGGTGCGGACGGCGGGCATCTCGGTGATGTTTCTGACCACGTCCCTGTTCCACCACCTCGCCGACACCGCGCCCGAAGCCTTCGACCACCTGGGCACGCTCGTCGTCGGAGGCGACGCGCTCGATCCCAGGTGGGCACACGCGGTGTTACGACGAGGGGGGCTGAAGCGTCTGGTGAACGGCTACGGTCCGACCGAAGCCACGACGTTCGTGACGAGCTACGTCGTGCGTGATGCGCCGGAGGAGACGCGGGCGCTGCCGATCGGGACGCCCATCTCGAACAGCCGCGCGTATGTGCTCGGTGAGGACCTGCAGCCCGTCTCCGTGGGCGACGCAGGAGAGCTTTACGTCGCTGGCGACGGGCTGAGTCATGGGTACTGGAACGACTCTCAGCTCACCGCGAGCCGCTTCGTGCCCGACCCGTTCGCGGTCGAGCAGGGGGCGTGCATGTACCGGACCGGCGATGGTGCGCGCTACCGGCCGGATGGCACCATCGAGTTCCTGGGTCGGCTGGATCGCCAGGTGAAGCTCCGCGGCTTCCGCATCGAGCCGGCAGAGATCGAGGCGGTGCTGGCAACGTGCCCGCAGGTGAAGGCGTCGGTGGTCGTCGTGCGGGAGGACTGTCCTGGCGACAAGCGCCTCGTGGCCTACGCGGTCGCGCAGACGAACGCGGCGAGCCTGCGGGCGCACCTCGAGGCAAGGCTCCCTCCCCACGCCGTCCCTTCGGCGTTCGTCCTGCTCCCTGCATTGCCACTCACGCCGAACGGCAAGGTCGACCGGGCTGCGCTGCCGGCGCCAGGGCGTGCGGGCACGCCGCGACCCGTCGACGAGCAGGAGCTGCCTCGGAACCTCACCGAACAGTTCCTGGCGCGGCTCTGGCGAGAGGTCCTCGGTGTCGAGGAGGTCTTCCGGTCGGACTCCTTCTTCGCCCTGGGTGGCAACTCCCTGCACGTCGCACGCTTGCTCCTTCGCATCCAGCAGGAGCGAGGCGTTCAGCTCTCTGCGGAGTCGCTCTTCTCGGCCCCGACGATGGCCTCCCTCGCACGCCTCGTGGACGAGGTGGTGCGCAGCAACGCGAAGCCGATGGTGACGACCACGGTGCAGCACCTGACGACCGACGGCACGCTCGACGAGCGCATTCGTCCGGAGTCTGACGCCGTTGCACCGACCTCCGCGCTTCATCACCTCTTTCTGACGGGGACCACGGGCTTCCTGGGCGCCTTCCTCCTGCGCGATCTGTTGAACCGCACCGACGCTCGGATTCACTGCCTCGTTCGTGCGGAGGACGCCTCGCAGGGGCTGCGTCGCGTCCTGGATGCGCTCCAGCGCTACACCGGAACGACACCGAAGGACGCGAGCCGCGTCGTGGCCGTTCCCGGGAACCTTGCGCATCCACAGCTCGGGCTCAGCGCGGAGAGGCTCGCATTCCTGACCGAGCACGTCGACGCGATCTACCATTGCGGTGCCGAGGTGAACTACGTCAACCCGTACCTCGCGCACCGCGATGTGAATGTGGGGGGGACGCGTGAGCTCCTCCGGATGGCCTGCACACGCAAGATCAAGACGTTCCATCACGTCTCGTCGATCGCGGTGTACGGTCAGATCGGATACTACATCAGCACGGATCTCCTTGGCGAGGATGCCGGGCTGGAGTTCAGCCGACCCCACATGGGGACCGAGATGGGCTACTCGCAAAGCAAATGGGTCGCCGAGAAGCTCGTCACCACGGCCCGAGAGCGAGGCCTGCCCGTCAACATCTATCGGCCTGGCTTCCTTCTGGGGGACACGGTCCGGGGGGCTGCGAACACGAACGATTTCATGTCCAGGCTCGTCAAGGGCTGCGTCCAGGTGGGAAGCTGCCCCGACATGGAACACCACCGCAAGGTGTTCACGCCGGTGGACTACGTGAGCGCGGCCCTGACCCACATCTCCCTCGACCGGTCGACGCTGGGCGGTGTGTATCACCTGGTCCCGACGCCGAATGAGGACATCAAGCTGAACCGGTTCTTCGATCTGGTGATCGGTAGCGGTTACAAGCTCGAGCGCGTTTCCTACGGGACGTGGGTGAGTCGCCTGCTTCGTGCCTCCGAGACGGCGTCCGACAATGCCTTGTTCCCGCTGCTTCCGCTGCTGAGTGAGCCCGTCCATGGGGAGCTGACGCGCTGGGAGCTGTGCGTGCGAATGCCTCCCTTCGACGACGCGAACACGCGCCGGGCGCTTTCGGGGACCGGGATCGTCTGTCGTCCGCTGGACAGGGCACTGTTCGAGGTCTACCTGAGCCGCATGCACCGGACCGGCTTCCTCGCGCCACCGACCCGGCGTGTCGAGGGCACTGCCGCTGATGTGGCCTCCAGCGCCTAGCCGTCGGGGCGCGCCGAGCGGCTCCTCTGCGCATGACCGTGTCACGGGTGAGTCGGCACATCCGTTCCGTTCCGTTCCGTCAGCGCGGACCAGCGGGACACCAGAGACTTTCCTGTGAACGGCGAACGCGGATTTTCGTGAAAGCTTTCTCACGAGCTGCTCGACCATTGGCGAATGCTCTCGATGCCCCTACGGATGCTGGAAGGGAGCGACCCATGCATTGAGGGTTGAATCGAAGGGCGCGTAGCTGCGCTGACGGTTTCGCTCGGGGAGGAGGAAGCCCTGGTCTCACCGGGCACGGGGCGACGATTGCCGCCCGTCCATTCCGAGGGGCGACATGCCCGAGAGGGTCCCGCCGCCCAGGGGAGCGCACGGCTGCGCATTGCGGCCGTGTGTCGCAGCAGGAACGTGATGGTTCGTTCGGGGGGCTGCGGAGCGTCCTTTCGTTCTCGTCTCGAATTTCATTCGTCCTCGTCGTGAGAAAGGAGAAACATCATGGTGCTGATTGACGAGATCGAGCGTTTGGCGTCGGCTCCGGCCCCCGACGTCGCTGTTGGTGATGAAGGCAGGCGCGTTCTGGCGAAGGGTGGTGCCAGCCCGGCGACATCCGGTCGGGGGAGAGCCCCCGACGTCGGACTTCATCACCTCGCGGCGTGGAACGACACGCGCACGGACTATCCCCGCGATGCGACGCTCCCGGAGCTGTTCGAGGCGGTGGTGGCGGAGGCGCCGGAGGCGATCGCCGTCGTGTTCGAAGGGCGCACGCTGACCTATGGCGAGCTGGATCGGCATGCCACCCGGCTGGCTGGGGCGTTACAGCGGGCCGGCGTGGGCCTGGGCGTGCCGGTCGCGCTCTTCGCAGAGCGTTCGCCCGCGCTGCTCATCGGGCTGCTCGCGACGCTGAAGGCCGGAGGGATCCATGTGCCCCTCGACCCGCGCTACCCGGTGGAGCGCCTCCGGCAGATGACGCAGACGCTGGGGACGAAGGTGCTGCTCGAACGCCGTGGCGGCGCGGTGACCTCGTGGTTCGAGGGGCAGACGATCGTGCTCGATGACGAGGGCCGGTTCGAGGCGGAGAAGGGGGACGTGCAGCCGCTCGCCTCGTTCCGGAGCTGCGCAGCGGCGCCGGCGTACGTGATGTTCACGTCGGGCTCGACGGGGCGCCCGAAGGGGGTGGTGGTGCCGCACCGCGGGGTCGTGCGGCTCGTGGTGAACACCAACTACACCTCGTTCGACCGGACGGATCGGGTGATGCACACCGCCAACCCCTGCTTCGACCTGTCCATGTTCGAGATCTGGGGCGCGCTGCTCCACGGGGCGCAGCTCGTGATCTTGCCCGAGGGGCGCCTGCTCTCCGCGGGCGCGTTCGTGGAGGCGGTGCGGGCTGCGGACGTCTCGGTGCTGTTCTTGACGACGGCGCTGTTCCATCACTTCGCCGACACCGCGCCCGAGGCCTTCCAGGGCGTCCAGACGGTCCTGGTCGGTGGCGACGTGCTCGACCCCAAGTGGGCGCACGACGTGCTGCGGCGCGCGGGGGTGAAGCACCTGGTGAACGGCTATGGCCCGACCGAGGCCACGGGGTTCTCCACGGCCTACCGCGTGCGTGACCTGCCCGAAGAGACGCCTGCCGTCCCGATCGGGACGCCCATCGCGAACAGCCGCGCCTACGTGCTCGACGAGGCGTTGCAGCCCGTCCCGGTGGGCGTGTCAGGGGAGCTGTACGTCGCCGGGGATGGGTTGAGCCAGGGGTACTGGAACGAGTCACAGCTCACGGCATCCCGCTTCGTGCCGGACCCGTTCGCGGTCGAACCGGGGGCGGTCATGTACCGGACCGGGGATGGTGCGCGTCATCGGGCCGACGGCACCCTCGAGTTCCTGGGCCGGCTGGATCGGCAGGTGAAGATCCGGGGTTACCGCATCGAGCCGGCCGAGATCGAGGCGGTGCTGGCCTCGAGCTCCCTGGTGAAGGAGGCGGTGGTCGTCGTCCAGGAGGACGGTCGCGGCGACAAGCGCCTCGTGGCCTACGTGGTCGCGCAGACGGACGCCACGACCCTCCGGGCCTACCTCGCGGCCAGGTTGCCTCACCAGGCCATCCCGTCGGCGTTCGTGCTGCTCCCCGGCCTGCCGCTGACGCCGAACGGCAAGGTCGATCGTGCCGCGCTGCCGCCACCGGGCCGACTGGAGACGCGCAGCCCGAGCGACGAGCTGGAGCCACCTCGGACCCCGACCGAGCAGCACCTGGCCTGGATCTGGCGCGAGGTGCTCGGCGTCGACGAGGTCTTCCGGTCGGACTCCTTCTTTGCGCTGGGCGGCAACTCCCTGCTCCTTGCGCGCTTGCTCCTCCGCGTGCAGCAAGAGCAGAGCGTCCACCTCTCTGCGGAGTCGCTCTTCTCGTCGGCCACGCTGGCCGAGTTCGCGCAGCGCGTGGACGAAGCGGTGGGCAGCCATGGGACGCCCGTGGTGACGACGACGGTGCAGCACCTGACGACCGACAGCACGCTCGATCCGAGCATCCGGCCGAGCCCGGACGCGGCCCCGCCGGCCACGCAGCTCCGCCATCTCCTCCTGACGGGCGCCACGGGCTTCATGGGGGCGTTTCTTCTGCGCGATCTCCTGAGCCGCACCGACGCGCAGATCCACTGCCTGGTCCGGGCGGCAGACACCGCTCACGGGTTGCGGCGCATCCTGGAGATGGTCCGACGGTACACGAGCTGGACGCCGGAGGACGTGAGCCGCATCGTGCCCATTCCCGGTGATCTCGCGCGGGCGCGGCTCGGGTTGAGCGACGAGCAGCTCGCGTTCCTGACCGAGAACGTCGACGCCATCTACCATTCGGGCGCCGACGTGAACTACGTCAACCCGTACTTCTCGCACCGCGACGCGAACATCGGCGGTACGCGGGAGATCCTGCGGATGGCGTGCGCGCACAAGCTCAAGCCGGTCCATTTCGTCTCGTCGACCGCGGTCTATGGGCAGATCGGCTACTACGTCACCACGGACCTCCTTCACGAGGACGAGGGGCTGGAGTTCAGCAGGCCGTACATGGGGACCGACATGGGCTACTCGCAGAGCAAGTGGGTCGCCGAGAAGCTCGTCACCACGGCGCGTGAGCGCGGCTTGCCGGTCAACATCTACCGACCCGGGTTTCTCATGGGCGACAGCGTCCTCGGCAACTCGAACACGAACGACTTCATCACCCGGCTCGTCAAAGGCTGCGTGCAGCTCGGGTGCTGCCCCGACATGGAGAACCACCGGAAGATCTTCACGGCCGTGGATTTCGTGAGCGCGGCGCTGGCCGAGATCTCGCTCGACCCGACGGCGCGAGGCGGCGTGTATCACCTCGTGCCTTCCCCGAAGGACGATCTCTCGCTGAATGGCTTCTTCGACCTGCTGATTGAAAGCGGTTATCCGCTGGAGCGCGTGACCTACGGGGAATGGGTGGATCGGCTGCGGCGCGCGGCCGAGACGAGCAGCGACAACGTGCTGTTCCCGCTGCTCCCCCTGCTGAGCGAGCCGGTCTACAAGGGGCTCACCCGGTGGGAGCTGTGCGTGCGGATGCCGCCGTTCGACGACACGAACACGCGGCGAGCGCTCGCCGGAAGCGGGATCTCCTGTCCGCCGCTGGGCAAGAAGCTGATGGACGTCTACCTGGGCTGGATGCACCGCACCGGCTACCTCGCGCCGCCGCCCCAGCAGGCCGCGGTCGCGGCACCGACACCGACGACCGAGGTGGCCGCCAGCGTCTAGCTGGGCACGCGCCCGCAGGGGCTCAGCGGGCGTACCGGGCGAGGTACTGCTTCATCCGGAGCTTTCGCTGGGCGCTCTCGGAGGTCATGTAGCGGGTGGTGCCGTAGATGGGGCGCTCGGGGCCCCAGGCGCGGTCGTAGCGGCCGAGGACCCAGAAGATCCCGGAGATGGAGTTCGGGTCCCGGCCGTCGAGCGCGAAGCGGTCGTTGAGTTCGAGCATGACCGAGAGCGCCTCTTCGGGGGTCTTCGACCATTCGAGGATCTTCTTGCCCCAGAGCATGCGCAGGTAGTTGTGGATGCGGCCCTCGCGGAGCAGCTCGCGCTGGGAGGCGTTCCACACGGGGTCGTAGGTCTCGGCGGCGGTGAGCTGCTCGCGGGTGTAGAGCTTGGGGCGCGGGTCCTTGGCGTGCTTCTTCAGCGTGTCGAGGGCCCAGCCGGGGAGCGACGAGTACTGGTCGTGGTCGCGGCGCATCGCGCACATGTTGAAGCCGATCTCGCGCCAGGTGACGAGCTGCTCCAGGAAGGCCTCGGCGTTCGCGCTCATGCCCCAGTAGCCTTCGCGGGCGCCGCTCTTCTCCTTGCCGAGGGCGTCGGCCGTCCAGTGCTCGCGGCGGGCCAGGTGGGCGAGGACCTCATGGGCGGAGAGGTGACCCCAGTGCAGGTAGGGGGAAAGGTGGCTGGTGGCCTCGGCGTCGGGCTCGTTGCGGTCGGCGACGTACAGATCGAGCTGCTCGTCGAGGAAGCGGGTGAGGGCGCGCTCGGCAGCGACGGAGCCGCCTCGGGTGGGTACGGGGAGGACGCTCTGGTCGATGGGGAGGGCGGCGAGCGCGGCCTCGTCGCCGTCGAGGAGGGCGGCGGACGCGGCCGGCCAGCGGGCGGTGATCGCCTTCGGGAGGGCGCGCAGCGTCGGGAGGGCCTCGGCACGGCGGAGGGGGTCGGCGACGGGCGTTTCATGCAGGTGCGGCGCGAGCTGCTTCTGGAGGTGAATCCGGAAGGAGCGGGCGGTGGTGAAGACGCGCTCGGCGCTGTGCACGGGCAGCAAGCCATTGCTGTCGACCTGCTCCAGCAGCACGTCGAGCTTCCGCGCTGCGGACGCCACCATGCGCGGGAGGAAGAAGGCTGGATAATCGTCGGTGACGACGACCGCGGCCCGCTCCGAGAGCGCCTTCAGCAGGCCCTTGCCGTGGTCGGCCGAAGGCTCGACGTAGGGGTGGTAGAGCACGCCTGCCCTGGCGAATGCGTGCGCATTGTCGACCATGCCATCGAGCGCGAACCGGTGCAGGCGAGCGCTGGCCCAGGGGTATCCCACCCGCAGCGCCTCCAGGACCACCAGGGGTCGATCGAGCTCCCGGGCCCAGTCGAGGGCGCGCTGGAGGCCGAAGTTGTACCGGGTCCTGCGGCTGGCGATCATCCAGTACAGGACGTGGTCGCCTCCTTGCCGGACGGGACGGTCATTGCCTGGGCGGACGCGGCTCTCGGGAACACGCTTCACGGTGGCCCGCGTCTAGCATGGAGAGGCTTCGCGGCCCAGGAAGAGCGGAGCGGCCCGCTCATGGAGGGGGGCCGGGGGTCACGACGACTTCACGCAATGCCGCGATGGAGATTCGCCATGAGCCAGATCGAACGAAGCGGCAGAGGGATCGACGCGACGGTCACCGAGCTGGAGGTGCCGTCGGCGGCCTCCCTGAACCGGGTGGGGATGGCGGTGGTGGCACTTCTCGACAGGCTGACCGAGCGGCTGGCCTTCGAGCGCTCGATGACCCGCCTGTACGAGGGGTTGATCGCCAAGCTCGACAAGCAAGGCAGCTTCCCGGACGGCCCCGCGCGCGAGGACCTGCTCGCCATCCAGAACGAGGAGGTGCGGCACGTGGGGCTCCTGCACGCCGCCATCCAGACGCTGGGAGGCGATCCGCGCGCGATGAGCGCAGGGGCGCGCCTGGCGAGGATGACGAGCAGCGGCGTGCTCCAGGTGATCGTGAACTCGCGGACGACGCTGGCGCAGGGGCTCTCGGCGATGCTGATGGTGGAGCGCGCAGACAGCGATGGGTGGAGGCTGCTCATCGAGCTGACGCGGGCGCTCGGACGGCACGAGCTGGCAGACTCGTTCTACCTGGCGAGCGCCGAGGAAGAGCGGCACGTGGAGATCGTGCGGCGCTGGGTGTCGCACCACGCGCTGCAGGAGCTCTACGCGGGGCTGGAGTGCCAGAAGGCGGCGTGAGGTGACGGGGCAGGGCGCAGATCAGGGCGCGGTGGACGTGGTGTCACCGCGTGCGAGGATGCGCCGGAACGTGGGCTCCGCGCCGCCGGAGGGGGCCTCGCGCCAGGCGTAGTCGGCGGCCGCGCCGCTGGTGAGCGCGCACTGGACGGCAGAGCGGTAGATGGACAGCGCGGTGTCGAGGTCGCCTCGCCCTGCCGCGGAACCGCCGAGGGTGTCGAGGGCGCTGTCGAGCGGCTTGCAGAGGCCCGTGGGCGGCGGCAGCGAGAGGCGCACGAGGCGGGGGTGAGCCACGGGGCCATCGGGCGTGAGCGTGTCGGTGGGCGTGGCGCGTGCCGCCGTCGGAGGTACGCAGCACCGGGCGCGGAGGGCTGCGAAGGTGGCCATTTCGTACCAGTGGAGCAGCGCGTGCTCCTTCATGGCGTTGGTGACGCTCCGGCCGCCACCGCGCACGACCTGTTGCTTCAAGGCGGCGGCGCCCCGGCGTGGATCGACCTCGGTGCAGAGCCAGCTCAGATCGGGCGGAGCGTCGGCGCGGAAGGCGTCGGAGGCGAGGTGGCGCGTGGTGCACGCGCTGATGTCCTCGGGCGTCGGCGCGGCGGCGATGGAAGGCGCGGCGGCGATGGAAGGCGCGGCCGAGGGCGCGGCCGAGGGGAGCGGTTCCGGGGCCGCAGGGGCCGCAGGGGCCGCCTCTTCCGGGCGCGGGTCGGGGGCGTTCACCAGGCTGGCGAGGGTGGTGGGAGCCGACGCGGTGTGGGCCGGCGCGCTCGCGGGCTGGGGGGTCGGGAGGCTCGCCGTGGGCGAAGGCGGCGCAGGGGCGCCCTGGGTGCGCAGGACGAGCGCGGCGATGACGCCGGCGAGCGGGAGCAGCAGCCAGGCCAGGCGCCCGCGCCGCGCGGGGAGGTCCGCGCCGCTGGCCGGGGGCTCGTCGAGGCGATCGAGCAAGGCGCGGGTCTGGCTGTCGACCGGGAGGAGCTGCTCGGAGGGCGGCGGCGTGGAAGCGCCAGGGCCCAGGGCGAGCGTGGGATCGTCGAGGCGCGGGGCCTGCGCTGGCAAGGGCAGCGTGAGCAGTTCGGCCTCGGGCGCGGCAGGGGGCGGGTCGGTGAACGGGCGGCGCGGGGTCTGGTCGAGCCAGGTGATCGCGAGGGAGAGGCCGGTGACGTCGGCGTCCGCGCCTTGCTGGACGGCCCACCGGGCGAGCGCCTCGCCGAACGTCTGGGCGCTCTGCCAGCGCTGTTCGCGGTCCTTGGCGAGGCCGCGTTCGAGGATGTGCCAGAGCGCCTCGTCGACCTCGGCGAGGTCGCTGGCGGGGTGCGGCGGGTCTTCGAGGATGGCCGCGAGCAGCGCGTTGTAGGTCTTCCCGTCGAAGGGGAGGCGGCCGGTGATGGCCTCGTAGAGCACGACCGAGAGCGACCAGACGTCGGCGCGCTCGTCGGTGTCTTCGTGGCCACGCGCTTGTTCGGGGGCCATGTACGCGGGGCTGCCGATGGCCACGCCCTCCTGGGTGACGCGGAAATCGGGGGCGTTTTGGCGCAGCTTCGCGATGCCGAAGTCGACCACCTTGGGGATGAGGGTGCCCCGCTCGTCCCTGGCGAGCAGCACGTTCTCGGGCTTGAGATCGCGGTGGACGATCCCCTTCGCGTGCGCCGCGCCGAGCGCGCTCACGACGGGCAGCAGCGTCTGCACCGCGCCGAGCGCCGGCAGCCGCTCCTTGCGGGTGAACAAGCTGCGGAGCGACTCGCCCGAGATCAGCTCCATCACGATGAACGGCTCACCGATCTCGGTCTCGCCGAAATCGAAGACGCGGACGATGGACGGGTGATCCACCCGCGCTGCGGCGCGCGCCTCGCGGATCAAGCGCTCGGAGGAGACCTCGGTCGCCGTGTCGCGACGGATGAGCTTGATGGCGACGTCGACGTCGAGCGCTTCGTTCCTGGCCTGCCACACGGTGCCCATCCCGCCCACCCCGAGGACCTGGGTCAGCCGGTACTTGGCGGCGATGAGCGTGCCGGGACCATGGCTGGAAGGAGGGGTGGAGAGCGCTGCGGCGTCGGCCGGGGAGGCCAGGGTGGGTACCGTCTTGGGGTCACTCGAAGGCATCGGGTACGACAAGAGCCCTGGCATCGGCGTCGAGCACGGCGTCGGCGTCGAGCGCAGGGCCTCTGGCTGTCGAATCTACCCCAACCTCGCTGCCTGGACGGGAGGAATTCCGTGACGGGCACGAGCACCTCCTGGCGAGGACCATGGGATGCACGTGTCCCCGTCATCGTGGCATTCCGGTGACGGGCCGATGATCCGCTACCAGCGGTGCGTGCTGTGGGCGTGGTGGTCGAGGATGCGCGGGAACTCACATCCCTGTGCGGGGGCGGCGTCGCGCGCTTCCACGGGGTATCACGTGCGCACGTGGTGCCGTGCCGTGTGAAGCAGGGTTCGCGCTGCGTGACGCCTCGCGGGGGTCGCGTGATGCCACGTTTGCATTGCATGCGGCATCACACGCGCGCCGTGCTGGCCCGTGCCCCGCGGCTGTCTGTGGCGGAGCGCAGCGACGATTGCAACATGAAGTGGACCGTCGTGCTCCCCGCGGCTCCCGTCCGCCTCGAACTGCTGGCGTCTGCATTGCGATGGCGCGGTTCCATTTCCTCCGGTGCCAGCAATGCCCATTCTGGTCCCGGCATCCAAAGCACGTAGCTCAGGACCCCAGGTCGTCTCGTGCCGTCCGCGCCGCTTCGAGCGTGCGCGGCGTGGAGCGGGAGAGGCGAACCCTGGTAGTGACCCCCTGGCCTAGGGTGCCCGCCTATGGATACCACCGCCGATCGCGATAGAGACAATGTGCAAGACCCGCCCGGGCCGAACTTCGCCGCCGATATGGTGATCGCCGAGCGTTATCAGCTCCGGCGACGCCTCGGAGGTGGCACCGCGGGTGAAGTCTGGGCGAGCCTCAATGTCTTCACCGGCCGCGAGGTGGCCCTCAAGATCCTCTCGACGCCGAACGAGGACCTGGTCCGACGCCTCCAGCGCGAGGCACGATCGTGCGGGACGCTGCACCACAAGAACGTGGTGGAGCTCTATGACCTCGTCGAATCCGAGCGCGGGGACATGGTGCTGGTGCAGCAGCTCCTCGAAGGAGAGACGCTGGCCGACATCATCCGTCGCCATGGTCGCTTCGCACCGACGCTCGCCGCCCTCGTCGGCCGCGACGTCGCCCTCGCGCTCGCCGCGGTGCATTCGATGGGCGTGGTCCACCGGAACCTCAAGCCGTCGAGCATTTTTCTGCACCGGGAGCGCGATGGCGCAGCGCCCGTGGTCAAGCTGCTCGACATCGGGATGAACACCCCCCTGGACGGGGTGCCTGCCGAGTGCGTCGCGTCCGGCAAGGCGCTCGGCGTGCTCCCGTACATGAGCCCGGAGCAGATCTGCCTCCCTGCCGACGTCGACTCGCGCTCGGACGTGTGGTCGCTCGGGATCCTGCTCTTCGAGATGCTGACGGGGCAGCACCCCTTCCAGAGCCAGAAGGACGGGGGCGCGCTGCTGATGCAGATCCTGCAAGGTGACATCGCGCGGGTGTCCCGGTTCGTGCCGAACACGGAGCCCGGGCTGGTCGACCTCGTGGCGGGCTGCTTGTGCCGCGATCGCGACCACCGCATCGGACCTGTGGACCAGGTGGCCAAGGCGCTCCAGGCGTTCGTCGGGGCGACCGATCCCTGGGATCGTCTTACCCGGTCGACGACGCTCACGCCTCCGGCGACAGGACCTGCGCTCGGCTCACCGGCGGTCGACCTGCAAGGAGACGCTCAGGGGAAGGAGACCGACGACGACATCACGAGGCCCTTCTGTGCGTCGCTGATGGCCCGCGGGCTGGCGGGGGTGAAGGGTACCGGAGGGCCCGCGTCGTCGCGGGGAGCCCCTCCCACGTCGGCCCGCGTCGGTGCGCCCGCGTCGGTGCGTGCTCCTGCGCTGACGCCGCCGCGCCCGGGAGCGCCCGCGTCGGTGCGGGCGGAGGCGCCGCTGTCCGTGCGCGGAGGGGCGCCCGCGTCGGTGCGGGCGGAGGCGCCGCTGTCCGTGCGCGGAGGGGCGCCCGCATCGGTGCGGGCGGAGGCGCCCCTGTCGGTGAGGACCGGGGCTCCAGCGCTGGTGCAGGCGGCAGGGCCCGCGTCGACGCGGGCGGATGGCCCCGCCTCGGTGGGGGCAGCCGCGCCAGAGTCCGCGCCCGTGCCCTCGACGGTGCCGAGGGCGTCCCGCTCGATGGCGCCGGCGCGCGCCGAAGAGGTGGACGAGGACGACGAGAAGACGCTGCCGTTCCACTCGTCGATGCTCGACTCGATGACCCTGCCTTCCGTTCGCGTGAGTCCCCTCACGGCGTTGCTGAAGTCGTCCGCAGGTGGCGTGACAGCAGCGGCGAGCGCGACGACCGCAGGGAGCGCGACGACCGCAGGGAGCGCGACGACCGCGGCGAGTGCGACGACTGCGACGACTGCGGGGATCCCTGCGCCCTCGCAGGGGACGGGAACTCCAGAGGCGCTGGCGTCTTCGAACAGCGTGGCGACGGCGACCGCGAGCCCACTGCTCGCGAGCCCAGTGCTCGATGGGGCGGCGGGGTCGTCGAGCGCTTCCAGCGCCGCTCCGTTGGAGAGCGCTCCGGCCGTGGGGGGCCCAGTGGGTGGCCTGCCGCCTCGAGGTGGCGTCGCCCCGCACGTTACGCGGGGCCCAGCCGGCCCAGGGCTGCAGCATGCCGTCGAGGCGACGTCGAACACGGGATCGATGACCTGGGGGACTTTGTCCCGCGGCGCGCCTCCGCCGCAGGACGCGCCTTCGAACGACGCCTCCTCGTCGGGCCCTCCTGCCCCGAGAGCGCCGATCTTTTCCACGACGCAAGTCTCACCCGTCGCCGGCGTGACATTCCCGGCAACCGGAGCTCCGCCGCTGCCGGTGTCCGTGCTGTCCCCTCCGGCGCCCGTGACCGGGGCCGAGACGCTGCTGGCCGGAGGGATCGTCTCCGCGACGCCTGCGTCGCCCACCCTGTCGGCCTCGGCGCTGTCGTCGCCTTCCGCGGTGCGGGGGGCCTCGTCGCCCGACCTGCCGCTGCCCCCTCCGGCGCCGTACATGAACCAGGGATCCGCGCCGGTCCTGCCCCTGGAGGCCGCCGTCGCGGCGCGCGCCATGGCCTCGGCGGGCTCGATGCTCGAGTCGATGCAGCGCGGGGTCCCGACCACGCGGGCCGCGTCTGCGCTGCTCCAGAGGCCCGTCTTCCTCGCGGTCGCCGGGTTGATCGTGACCAGCCTCGGCGGGGCCGGGGCGCTGTCCGTGATGCTCCCGCAGCCACCCCCCGCCCTCGCGCGAGAGCTGCCGCGGGTGGAGCTGCCGATGCCGGAGGCCGTCGACGCGCCCCCGCCCGTGGAGGCGCAGGCGCAAGAGGGCGAAGGCGAGGACGAGCTGGAGTTCGTGACCGAGCCGGCCCCCGGCGCGCAGGAAGCCGGAAACGAGGCGGTAGAGGCAGCGGAGGAGGGCGATGCCGACGCCGAGCCCGCAGCGGCGAACAGAGCGATGGGTCGAGCCCGTGCGGGGACGCGCTCGCCAGCGTCCGACAGGGGCGCGGGGCCGGCATGGTGCAGGAAGCCCAAGGTGATCGTGCGTGGCCAGTGCGTGAAGCCCACGCACTGATCTGAGCCATCCCGAGCCGTCGCGACGCCGCCCCGTGTTCTTGCGTGGTGAGCGTCGCGGCATCGAGCCACCGCCCTTCATGCCCCAGGAAATCTCGTCGCCACGCTCCAGGCGTCAGCGTCGCCAGCAACGCCAGCGAGCCCGGGCGCGCTGGACACGCTCCTCCCTCCCTGCCTGGCTCTCTGCCTGCGCGGCCGCGGACGCTGCCTCTGCGTGTCGCCTCGTGGTCCCGCGGGCAGGGAGGTTCGCCCTCATGGACATTGCCGGTGACTTCGTCCGCATCCCGATGCAACGACGTCAGGCCCGAAGCGGCGAGACATGCCAGATCTCCCGGGTGGATCGCGGGGTGGTGGAGCCCCGACGAGCGTTGCTCGGCGGGGCGGCGGGGGCGCGTGCCCCTGCCGTGTGAATCAGCGCGCCTCGGGGGATTCGTTCGATGCGCCGAGCGAGAGCCACAGCGAAGGGGAGCCGAGCGACGCCAGCGTCCAGGTGCGCGCGGCGATGACCGACAGGCCCGTGAGGAACAGCAGGGCGCAGAGGGCCCCGGTGCAGAGCCAGACGCCGCTCGACACCACGCGGCGCCGAGGTGGGGACGCATCCTCGCGCTGCGTGGAGAGCACGACATTGCGCCACCCGGAGCGCGGGGCACGCTGCCTCTCTGCGGGGCGAGCCCGCTGGGCGCCGAAGGGGGCATCGCCCGTGACCCGCCCGTGCAACCGGCAACAGGGCTCGCTCGCTGCGCGCGGCCACGAGGTCGGCGTCGGCGCGACGGCGAGCGCTGGCGAGCGGCGGTGGAGCGCGGGGTGAACGGGACCTGCGGCACCTGGATCCGAGAGGCGGCGCGGGCGCGCGGCGGCCCTGCCGTGAGACGACGAGCTCCTCGAGCGACCCGAGCGCCGCGCCGATGTGGCCCGGGGACGCCGCGGAACACGCCGGACGCCGAGGAGATCGCGCGCCGAGGCGTCGTCGGCGAGGTCGCTGAAGTGGAGCACGCGATCCTTGGGACCCAGCGCCAGGGGAGGAGACGTCACGAACTCGATCGACAGGCCGCCCGGGATGTCGGCCGTGCCCCCGAAGACGATCGCCGTCCACCGGAGGCTGCTGCGGTAGAGCCACGCGGCCAGCCGCGCCGCCATCACGGCCACGCGCTCGAAGGGCTCGTCGGCGTCGTGCAGCAGGAAGATCCGGCCCGATCGCACCTCGATGCTCTGCGAGGGATGCCGGGTGAGCGTGCTGGGTTCGAGCACCGGCAGATCGCGAAACCCTGCGAAGTAGTCGCCGAGCAGGAAAGGCACGGTGCGGGGGCGCTGGGCCATGCCGCGGGCGTACGCGCGGTAGAAGTTCTCGGGCGTGCTCTCGCCGGTGAGACCCGTGACGTGGTGGTAGAGCGCCAGGGTCGCCTCCAGCAGGGCCTCGCCCGTGAGCGCGCGATCGACGGCGACGACGGCGTGGGCGAGGGGCGGATCCTGCCGCCCGGCGCTGTCGGTCTCGCCAGCGACGCGGAGCCCGAAGAGCAGCGCCAAGGCACCGTGCCCCGGCTCGTGCTGGGTGTCGTCGCGAGAGAGGTTGCCGATCGCGAACGCGAAAGGCGAGCCCGTCGCTGGCTCGATGTACCGCATCAGCCGGGTGAGGTGGCCGAGGTGGGTCCGGGTGAAACCTCCCTGCGGCGCCTCGGGGCAGCAGATGAAGTCGATCTGGTGATCGGGGACGTTGCCGTGGAGCGCGTGGATCCACGTCGCCCCCTCCGACGCGCGGAAACGCGGGGCGACGTAGTCCTCCTGTCCCGTGTCCTCGGTGCTATGCATCGCTCACCACCATCCGCGGGCGACCGTTCAGGGTGCTGGCTCCGGGCGGTGTCTGGAGCACGTAGCCGCCATGCGTCCCGGGGCCCGTGAGCCGCATCCCCACCGGCCGCACCGTCCCGGCGCGCGGCGGATCGGGATCGGCCTTCATCCGCTGCAGGAGCTGCGGGTCATAGCCACTGCGCGGAAGGATCCGCTCCACGAAATGAGCGAAGAGGTGATGCGTGCTGTGGCCGTAGCTGGCCGAGCCCACGAAGACGCGCAGGTCGATCTGCGGGCGGTAGTGCTCCAGCGCCTCGATGAGCGGCCTGTAGTGATCCATCGCCGTCTTCTCCACCTCGGCCGACGTGCCCGAGAGGACGTCCGACTTGTTGATGAAGAGCACCACCGTCTTGCAGGTGGAGAGCATCTTCGGTCCGAAGAAGAAGCGGAGCGCCTCGGGCTGAAACGCCCGGAGCTGGGCCTGGATACGGATCGGATCCGCCGCCTTCCCGTCCTTGCCGGTGAGATCGACCACCAGCAAGACGCCATGGATTTCCTCCAGGATCATCTCCTGCTGGGCGTCCACGATGTGCTCACCGCCCCAGTCGTGGATCTCGAAGACGTGCTCGACGAGGCGCTCGTCCGAGGGCGTGATGCTGACCGTGCGCTCGTAGCGGTCGGTCTTCGTGCCCTTCAGTGTGCCTAAATCGACGAGCGGGTTCGCCCACTTCAGCGTGAGCGAGGTCTTGCCTGTGTACTTCACGCCCATCGTGAGGACGCGGTACGTCCGCCTCACGCGCGTCAGCCGGGTGGCGAGCTGCTCTCTGTGCCAGAGGATGTCACTGTCGAGGTTGAGCAGGCATTCTTCCTTCTCCTTGAGCTCGACCTGGAGCCTCGCGTAGTGGCGCGCGATCCGGTCGCAATCCGCATTACGGAGCTGCAACTCGCGGCGAACGAGACTCATCTCGGCGCGGAGCTTGCCGGCCTCGTCGACGTGGACATCATGGACTCGCCTCTGGCGGACCTTGTGGAGCGTGAGGACGGCGCCGATGACGGCGATGGCCAAGATCACCACGCTGCTCGTCTCGATGCTGAAGAAGGACATGCGCTTGCCCTCGTCCTGTGGAAGGGGGTCGCTGACGCTTCCCCGGCGTCATGTGCCGTCGACTGAAGGCGTCGGCCGGCTGCATCAGGCCTCCTTGAGATGCTCGATGCCGCGTGGATGGCGCACCGGCGCAGCGGGACGCGCTGCCACAGGTGGGCGCGCGGTGCGTGAAGTGCGCGGGGTGCTCATGCGTGCGTCTCCTTCACGCGGTGCCGTCGATGCAGGTTGTCATGCAGCGTCTCCTGGCGTGTCCAGGGACGCCTCGCTGGTGTCCGCGTCGTCTGCACGCCGCTTGCGCCATCGCGCGAAGCGCCGCAAAGCGAGCGCAAGGCCGGTCCACACGAGGAACAGCGCGCCCAGGGAAGCGAGGGCGGCGACGAGCTGCCCACCCACCCCGAGCGCCTCGCCGGTGTGCAGGAAGCGCATCCACCGACGCACCTGGTGACCGACGCTGTAGTCGGCGAACTCCTCCCGGGCGAGCAGCGCGCCCGTGTACGGATCGAGCGTGAGCTGCGGCGAGAAGAAGCGAGGCCACGGGTCGGGCTCGCGCACCGTGATCCGCACCGGCTCCGGGGTGGCCTCGGCGGGGGGCGTGCCTCCCTTGGATTTCGGTGGCTCGGGCAGGCGGAGCGTGAGCCGTTCCCAGGGGGGAGCGAGGGGCTTCGCCGCATCGAGGAGGGCGTCCATGGCGAGAGGCTTCGCCGCAGGGGAAGGCGGGGCGATCGTGAGCGGAGCCTGCTGCGGCGGCTCGCTGCCGGTGAGCGTGTAGACCAGGTTCGAGGCCCACTTGTACGAGATGACCATGCCCGTCGCCGTCAGCACGACGAGCACCGGCGCCGTCCACAGACCGATGGTGTTGTGCCAGTTCCAGTCGCGCGCCTTGCCGACCAGGCGCCGCTGGAACCACACCGACTGGCGCACGCTGCGCCACGTCCACTTGCGTGGCCACCACAGGTAGAGACCCGTGACGGCGAGCACCAGGAACGCCGCGTTGCTCACCCCCGTGATGGCGCGCCCCGCGTCCCGCTGGTCACCCGTCCTGCCCAGCCAGCGGTGCCACTCTTCCATCACCTGGAAGAACCCGCTCCAGCCTGGCGCGATCTGCCCGAGCACCTCGCCGGTGTACGCATGCACGTGGAAGGAGGTGTGCTTGTCGGCGGTCACCAGCACGGGCGTGTCGGGCTGCGCGTACACGCTGATCGCCGTGGGGCGCAGCGCTGGCACGGCCGTGCGGACCCGGGCGAGCACATCTTCCAGAGGGAGGCGACGCGCCCCGGCCGACGGCGGCGGCGCCACCAGGGTCTGCTCCGCGCCCCACGCCATGATCTGCGGCTTGAAGGCGAGGGCGACGCCGGTGAACGACATCAACGCGACGACGAGGCCCGCGACGACGCCGGCGACCAGATGGACCCAGAAGAGGGCCTTGCGAAAGGGGAGCTTCATGGGACGGGGTGCGGGCTGCGCGCCGCCGGGGCGAGCGCCGTGAGGCCTCCTTCGCGCAGGAGCCTACGACGGGGTGCGTCCGCTGATTAGGCCGGATCGGCGGGCGAGAGTGTTCGCTGGTGAGAACAATCCCCTCGCGGGTCACACGAGCAGATCGAGTCCTCGCGTGAGGAAATCGCGGGCGACGACCATGGTGTGGATCTCGTCCGGCCCATCGGCGATGCGTGCGGCGCGCGCGTGGCGGTACCACGAGGCGAAGGGCATGTCGTCGCTGTAGCCGAGCCCGCCGTGCATCTGGATGGCATCGTCGAGCACCTTCAGCAGCGTGTTCGCCACGTGGTTCTTCGCCATGGACGAGTAGGGCCGCGCCTCCTTCGCCTGCCCGCGCTCCAGCATCCAGGCACAGTGCAGCGTCATCAGGTTGCCCGCGTGGATCGCGGCGGCGCTGTCGGCGATCATCTTCTGGATCATCTGGTGACGCGCGAGCACCTGGCCGAAGCTGTGACGGGTGGCGATGTACTGCTTGCAGAGGTCCAGCGCGCGCGTCGCGAGGCCCAGCCACCGCATGCAGTGCGTGAGCCGCGCCGGGACCAGGCGCTGCTGCGCCAGCCGGAAGCCCTCGCCCACGCCCGCGAGCACGGCGTCGTCGTCCACCCGCACCCCGTGGAACTTCAGCTCGGCCTCCCGGTGCGCGAGCAGCGGCTCCGCCATCACCGGGATGTCGCGCACGTGCTCGACCCCCTCGGCCTTCCGGTCCACGAGGAACATCGTCGCGCCCGCCCTGGGATCGTCGCTCGTCCGCGCCATCACGATCAGGAACGCCGCGTCCCCGCCGCCGGTCGAGTACCACTTGTGCCCCTCGATCACCCACCCGTTCCCGTCGCGGGTCGCGCGGGTCTGCAGGTTGGAGGGATCGGCCCCGGCTCCTGGCGCCGGCTCGGTCATGCAGAACGCGCTGGTGATCTCTCCCTCGCAGAGCGGCTTCAGCCAGCGCTCCTGCTGCGCGGGCGTCGCCGACCCGAGCAAGAGATCCATGTTCCCCTGATCCGGCGCATCACAGTGGAACACGCGCGCCCCCACCGGCGAGCGCCCCATCTCCCGGAACAGGGCGCACATGCCCATGATCCCCAGACCCCGCCCGCCGTGCGAGGGCGGCAGGTGAGGCGTCCACAGACCGGCGGCGCGTGCCTCGCCCTGGAGCCGCCGCAGCGTGTCGCTCTTGCGCTGCCTGTCCTCGGCCACGAGGGCCGCTTCGTCCGGGATGATCCGCTCGTCGACGAAGGCGCGCACGTCCTGACGTAGCGCGCGGAGCTCGGGAGATAGCTCGAAATCCATGGTCGCTCCGGGGCCTCCTTGGCGGCAGCAAACCCCGGAACGGGCCTCCTTGTCGAGGGGCTCGGTTCAGGCCGCGCGGCCGAGGCGACCCGACACGAGACGACATCGTGCCTTCTCTCCACCACGCCGCCCGGCACGAGGTATGATCGTTACGAACCTACAGAACCCACAGCGAAGGACAGGATTTCGTGGACGCCCTCTACATCGCCCTCGCCGTCCCATTTTTCCTCGTGCTCATCGGCATCGAGCTGCTCGTCAACCGACGGCAGGGAGACCTCCGGTACACCTTCCACGATGCCGTCGGCAGCATGAGCTGCGGCATCGGCCAGCAGGTGATCGGCCTGCTCATCGCCGCCGTGAACGTCAGCGGGTACGCGCTCGTCTACGAGCATTTCCGCGTCACCACGATGTCCCCCACCTCGCCCCTCGCCTGGTTCGCGCTCCTGCTCGGCGTCGACCTCGGCTACTACGTGTACCACCGGGCGAGCCACCGGATCTCGTTCTTCTGGGCGACGCACATCGTCCACCACCAGAGCGAGGAGTACAACCTCTCCACCGCGCTCCGGCAGAGCTGGTTCACGGGCCTCACCTCGTGGATGTTCTACGTGCCGCTCGCCGTGCTCGGCTTCTCGCCGGTCATGTTCGTCTCGATGCTCACGCTGAACACCCTCTACCAGTTCTGGATCCACACCCGCGCCGTGGGCCGCATCGGCTGGCTGGAGCACGTGCTCAACACCCCCTCCCACCACCGCGTCCATCACGGCACGAACCCCCGCTACATCGACAAGAACTACGCCGGCATCTTCATCATCTGGGACCGCCTCTTCGGCACCTTCACCCCCGAGGACGACGAGCCCGTCTATGGCACGGTGAAGCCCCTCCAGAGCTTCAACCCCCTCTGGGCCAACGTCGAGCACTTCAAGGAGCTGCTCCACCGATCGCGCAAGACCCGGAGGCTTCGCGACAAGCTGCTCGTCTGGGTGATGCCCCCCGAGTGGATGCCCCAGGATCTCGGCGGCCCGGTGACCGTTCCCGAGGTCAGCCGTGAGACCCAGCGCAAGTACGACGTCGTGGTCCCGCGCGGCCTCGACCTCTACGGCGCCGTCGGCTTCGCGAGCCTCGTCGCCGGCACCACGCTGCTCCTCTGGGGCGCACCCAAGCTCTCCTTCGCCGAGCTTTCCTGGGCTGCGGCCGTGCTCGTGGCCGGCACGGCAACCTGGGGCGGCCTCGTGGAAGCCCGCGCCTGGGCCGTCCCCCTCGAATGGGCGCGCCTCGCCGCGGCCGCCGGCTTCGTCGCCTGGCTCGCGCACGAGACCGCACACTTCCCCGTCGCCGTGGCGGCCTCCGTGGCCATCGCCCTCGGCCTGTCCGTGTGGGTCGGGCGCTACCTGCGACGCGCTCCGCAGGAAGCGCCTGCGCTGCTCTCCCCCTCGTGACATCACCACCCGACCCCGGCTCACCCCCGGCTCACGGCTCTCCCCCTGGTTGACAGCCACGCCCCCCTCTGCCATCCCGGCCCGGCCTTATGCGCCTCCCGCTGCTCGCCCTCGTCCTCGCCCCCACGCTGACCCTCGCCTGCTCCGGCGCTGCGCCCGAGCCCGTGAACAACCCGCCTCCCTCGGCGAAGCCGACCCCGCCCGTGGCCATGGCCACCCCGCCGGGCACCGCGAGCACCCCGGCGCCCCTGGCGTCGACCGACCCCACCGCGGCGCCCACGGCGCCCACCGCGAGCACCCCCGCCACCCCGCCCGAGCCCGAAGGCCCGAGCGCGTGTCCCGCGAACATGAAGCTCGTCGAGGGCGAGTACTGCACCGAGGTCGAGCACACCTGCAAGCAGAGCTGGTTCGACAAGTCGAACAAGAAGACCGTCTGCGAAGAGTTCGAGCCGAAGGCCCGCTGCGTCGGCCAGAAGGTGAAGAAGCGCTACTGCATCGACACCTACGAATGGCCCAACGTGAAGGGCGAGCGCCCCGAGGTGATGAACCGCTTCCACCAGGCCCAGATGAAGTGCGCCGCCGTCGGCAAGCGCATGTGCAGCGAGTCCGAGTGGACCTTCGCCTGCGAAGGCCCCGAGATGAAGCCGTTCCCCTACGGCTACGTGCGCGACGCCAAGAAGTGCAACGGCGACCACCCCTGGGACGGCCCCAACATGAAGGCCGTAGCCAAGCGCGACCCCAAGGAACTGGCGCGGCTCTGGCGCGGCGTGCCCAGCGGCACCCAGCCCGAGTGCATCAGCGACTTCGGCGTCGCCGACCTCCCCGCGAACGCCGACGAGGTCGTCTCGACCGAGCAGCCGAAGAACAGCCGCCGCGGCGACTTCGACAGCGTGCACAGCGGAGGCCCCTGGTACAAGGGCGTCCGCAACCAGTGCCGCCCCAAGATCTACACGCACGATGAAGACTTTTATTACTACTTCCTGAGCTTCCGCTGCTGCGGCGAGGCCGACGGCAAGCCCACCGATCCGCGCACGCAGCGGCAGATCGAGGAAGGGTGGACGCTGCAGAAGGTGGAGCGGCGCGCCGGCTTCACGCTGAACGCGATCCAGGAGAAGCTCGAGCTGAAGAAGCAGGGCAAGTGCGACTGCTCCGAGAGGGACATCCTCTGCAAGACGATGTGCGGCACGCTCCTCGGCCCTGGCGCAGTGGACGCGACGCACTGAAGCGCTGACGGAAGAACTTCACGCGAGCCGACGCCTTCGTGGTTCACATCGGCGTCGGGCGGTGACCACCTCCCACTGCGGGCATTGCGGGTCGACCGCCGGCACAAAGCCGGCTAAGACCGCCCGCGAAGAAAGGGAGGAATCATGCGAACGCTTCGTTCCCTCACGACGGTTCTCGGTTTCACGCTTCTCACGGCTTGCGGCGGTGCACCCACGGTGGAGCCCAGCGCGGCGGAGCCCCCCCCGGGTACCCCCGTGGCCACCACGGCCCCGCCGGCCGCCGCCCCGATGAAGGCGCCCCGCGCCGACGCCAAGCTCATCCCGCGGAGCGTCCTCTTCGGCAACCCCGAGCGCGCCGCGCCGCGCGTCAGCCACGACGGCAAGCACCTCGCGTTCCTCGCGCCCGACCAGGGCGTGCTCAACGTGTGGGTCGCACCCATCGGGGATCTCGCCGCGGCCAAGGTGGTCACCAAGGACCGCAAGCGCGGCATCCGCATGTTCTTCTGGCCCTACGACAGCCAGTACCTCGCCTACCAGCAAGACAAGGACGGCGACGAGAACTTCCGCGTGTACGCCGTCGATCTCAAGTCCGGCGAGACCAAGGACATCACCCCGTACGATGGCGTGCGCGCGCAGATCGTCGGCCTGAGCGACCGGATCCCCGGCGAGCTCCTCGTGGCCCTGAACGATCGCGACAAGCGCTACCACGACATCTACCGCGTGAACCTGAAGAGCGGTGATCGCAAGCTCGTCTACCAGAACGATCAGTTCGCGGAGATCGAGTGCGACGACGACTTCAAGCCCCGCCTCGCGATGAAGAAGAATGCCGCCGGCGGCAGCGAGTTCTTCGACCTGACCGGGAAGGAGCCGAAACCGTTCGTGACCGTCGCTCACGAGGACGACCTGACCACCGGCGTGCTCGGCTACGACCGCGCGGGCAAGATCCTGTACTTCCTCGACAGCCGCGACCGCGACACGGCTGCCCTCGTGACCCTCGACGCGAAGGGCAAGGCGACCGTCATCGCGCAGGACCCGAAGTCCGACGTGCAAGGCGTGACCCGGCACCCGAAGACGGGGAAGGTGCAGGCCGTGGTGTCGAACCGCGAGCGGCGCACGTGGCACGTCGTGGACAAGGCCATCCAGGCCGAACTCGACGCGCTGAAGGCCGTCACCGAAGGCGACTTCGACATCATCAGCCGCACGCTCGACGACAGCAAGTGGACGGTGGCGTTCACGCAGTCCAACGGCCCGGTCCGCTACTACCTCTACGACCGCGTGAAGAAGAAGGCCGACTTCCTCTTCACGAACCAGAAGGCGCTGGAGTCCATCAAGCTCGCGACGATGACCCCGGTGGTCATCAAGGCCCGCGACGGCCTGGAGCTGGTCAGCTACCTGTCGCTCCCCCCCGACGCCGACCCCGACGCCGACGGCAAGCCCACGCAGACCCTGCCCCTCGTGCTCCTCGTGCACGGCGGCCCCTGGGCGCGCGACTCCTGGGGCCTGAACCCGATGCACCAGTGGCTCACGAACCGCGGCTACGCCGTGCTGAGCGTGAACTACCGGGGCTCGACCGGCTTCGGGAAGAAGTTCGTCAACGCGGGCGACAAGGAGTGGGCCGCGAAGATGCACGACGACCTGCTCGACGCCGTGAAGTGGGCCGTCGACGGCAAGATCACGACCGAGAAAGAGGTCGCGATCATGGGCGGCAGCTACGGGGGCTACGCGACCCTCGTGGGCCTGACCTACACCCCCGACACCTTCGCCTGCGGCGTGGACATCGTGGGCCCGTCCAACCTGGTGACGCTGCTCGAGTCGATCCCGCCCTACTGGGTGCCCATCCAGGAGCAGTTCGCGAAGCGGGTCGGTGACCTGCGGACGCCCGACGGGAAAGAGCTGTTGCTCAGCCGGTCGCCGCTCCTCAAGGCCGACGCGATCAAGAAGCCGCTCCTCATCGGGCAAGGCGCGAACGACCCGCGCGTGAAGCAGGCGGAGAGCGACCAGATCGTGAAGGCCATGCAGGACAAGAAGCTGCCCGTGACCTACGTCCTCTACCCGGACGAGGGCCACGGCTTCGCCCGGCCCGAGAACCGGCTGTCGTTCAACGCCGTGGCAGAGACCTTCCTGGCGCAGTGCCTGGGCGGGCCGTACCAGCCCATCGGCGAGGACTTCAAGGGCTCGTCCATCCAGGTGCCCGAGGGCGCCAGCGTGGTGTACGGGCTGAGCGAGGCGCTCCCGAAGAAGTGACGTGAGGGGCTGACCTCACGCAGCAGGGGGGGCAGGCAGGCGCCGTGGTCGAAAGGTCACGGCGCCTGCGCATTCCTGCTGCGGACCTGCTGCACATGGCGGATTGAACAGCCATCTCGCTGTCCGGACGCCGCTCTCGACCCTTCCGCCCCATGAAGCAGGCTCGGCATGCATGCCGGGACCGTGACAGGGCTTCTCACGAGCCCTGCGGACGCTCAGTCTTCTTCGAAGCGGTCGTCATGACCGTGACCGGCGAGAAGGCTTTGAAGTGACTTCAAGAAGTCATTGCGATCGTTTCGGGTGGCGGAATGGAAGACGACCCGGAGTACGGGGCGGAAGTACACGTCGAGGTCTTCCGGCCACCGGTCTCGCGCAGGCTGACGGACCAGACGCAAAGCGATTCCCGTCTCGGTGCTCGACAGGACCTCGTACCGCGGGTCGAGGCTCAGCGCGCGCTGCACCGAGGCAATGCAAGCATCATCGGGCTTTGCTGCGGACACGTACTCGTACCCCATGGCGAATCCGATCTGGAGCGATGCTCGTCGACGTCAGAGAGAACCCGGGGACTCTCGGCGTTGCTGGGGAGGTTTGCGCGCCGAGCCCGATGTCTGTGGGGACAGGGACCTCGACAGGGCGTGGGGCATGCCGAGACCCATGGCTCGGGACGAGCCTCGCTTCGGAACGAGCCGAGGAGACGGCGAGGTGACACGTGAACTCCCTGCGGTGGGTGATGGGGGGTGGGACAGGCGAGGGCGTCGCAGGATTCCGGTCGTCCGAGGGAAGGGGTTGGTTCTTTTGACACTGGAACCCTGACTTGCAGAGGGAGCCAGGCGGCCATGAGTACGGTGATGTGGGATGGGCTCGTGGCCGAGGGCGAGGTGTGGACGGTGGCGCTTCGTAACCATGCGGAATCGCAGCAAGTGAGCACAGGTGGAGGTCTCGTGAGGACACGAAAGATCTTCACGTGGACATGAAGGGTCCTTCGTGAGGACGCGAAGGGTCTTTCGTGAAGTCAGGAACGAGCTTCATGAGGACACGAAGGATCGCTCGTGAGGTCATGAAGGGTCCTTCGTGAGGTCAGGAAAGAGCTTCATGAGGACACGAAGGATCGCTCGTGAGGTCATGAAGGGTCCTTCGTGAGGTCAGGAAAGAGCTTCATGAGGACACGAAGGATCGCTCGTGAGGTCATGGGGGGTCCTGCGTGAGGTCAGGAACGAGCTTCGTGAGGTCATGAAGGGTCCTTCGTGAGGACACGAAAGATCTTCGTGAGGACATGAAAGATCTTCGTGCGACGATAAGTCGCTTCGTGAAGTCGTGAAGGAGCTTCATGAGGACACGAAAGATCTTCGTGCGACGTGAAGTCGCTTTGCGAGGATGTGAAAGATCTTCGTGAGGACATGAAAGATCTTCATGCGACGCGAAGTCGCTTCGTGAAGTCGTGAAGGAGCTTCATGAGGACACGAAAGATTTTCGTGCGACGTGAACTCGCTTCGTGAAGTCGTGAAGGAGCTTCATGAGGACATGAAAGATCTTCGTGCGACGCGAAGTCGCTTCGTGAAGTCGTGAAGGAGCTTCATGAGGACACGAAAGATCTTCGTGCGACGCGAAGTCGCTTCGTGAAGTCGTGAAGGGAGTTTGCGAAGTCACGAGGCGAATTCGTGCGGACACAGACGTCTTCCGGCACTTCGCCGCAGCGCGTTGCCCGATCTCAGCAGCGCGTTGCCTGCGCTCAATGGAAAGCGTCGCGTCTCGACCTGTTTCCAGAGGCGGATGGTGGGCCCTCATGGCGGGGTTGACACGGACCTGCGAAGGGAGCGAAATCATGCTCTTCGGGAGCGACCACGTCGGGGTGGAAGCCTGCGCATCGACCGCAAGTGAACGCCATGAGCCCCTTTCTCATCCCCGAGCCGCGCCTCCGGAGCGTGACCAACCAGACCCCGTTCGCGCTGTTCCAGTGCGACAAGATGGCGCCTGGGCGCCGCTTCTTCGACACGGTGGTGCTCAAGGGGACGTTCGCGCTCGCTCCGGGTGAGCTGGAGCTGGCCGAGCAGCAGCGGCCCATCGCGCTGGCGGATGAGCCCTGGGATCTCACCAACGCGGAGCGATCGAGCCTGAAGCACGCGGGGGAGGTGCTGCTCACCAAGCCCAGCACCGACGTGATCGTCACGGGGACGGCGCGGTCCCCCGGCGGCGAGCCGCGGAAGGCGTGGGACTGCGCAGTCGAGGTCCGGCGAGGCGGGGAGACCACGCTCGTGGGTCGTGCGCAGGCGCTCGGGCCACGCTGCTGGCGCCACACCGGCGCGAAAGGCTGGGTGCTGACGGAGCCGGAGCCCACCCTGGAGGTGCCGATTCGCTACGAGCTGGCCTACGGCGGCGCCTACGTCCTTCCGCCCGAGGAGGGCGCGCCGGCCGAACCCACGTGGGTCGTCCACCGCCCGAACCCGAGCGGCACCGGCTTCTTCGATGAGCGCGCCCTGGACACGGCGCGTGCGTACCCCGCCCCGCAGTGGCAACTGCGGGCGCACCCGGTGACGTCCCCGAACGGCGAGGTGCCCCTTGCCGGATTCGGCCCCGTGGCGCGCCCCTGGGCGTCGCGTCTCCACCACGCGGGCACCTACGACGAGGCGTGGATCAAGAAGACGCGCGAGGAGGTGGCGCAGGGCATGCCCTCCGACTACGCCGCGGACTTCGACCCGCGCTTCTTCCAGTGCGCCCACCCCGACTTGATCGCGCCAAGCTACCTCGAAGGCGACGAGGAGATCGTCCTCACCGGCCTGATGCCTGGCGCGGAGCCCTTCACGTTCCAGCTCCCTGCGGTCCGTGTCCTCGCCGCCCTGATCGACGGCCAGGGAAGCCGTCCGCCGTGGGGGCTTCCCCTCGACACCGTACATCTCGATCTCGACGCCGGGACGGTGACCCTGTGCTGGCGGCTCACGCTCGATCAGGCGCTGGGTGTCCGAGCCGCGCTGTTCATCGCTGGGAGGTAGCCATGGCCGAGAAACACGTCGCTGACGCCGAGTCCACCTGGAAGGTCTGCAACATCAGCCCCGACATGTGCATCGTCAACGGCCAGGTCGTGCCGTTCGAGATCTACCAGGAGCTGCCGCCCGAGAAGTCGAACTACGCGAAGAAGGTGAATGCCAGAGGCTGCAAGGTGCTCCACGTCGACAGCATCATCCAGGGGGTGATCGGCAATGCGGGCAAGGGCGTGTCGTCGGGCGTCTCCCAGGGGAGCGGTGACACCATCGTCCTCGAAGGCGCCAGGCGCGTCCGCGTCGAGGGCAAGCTCGCCGCGAGGCACCTGGATCTGTGCGACATGAACGTCAAATCGTGAGAAGCCGGAGGGTCGCCTGGTGCTCGACAAGCTGTCTCCGGACCCGCTCGCGGCGAAAACCGAGGCGCAGAAAACAGCCGCCGAGGGCTACGTCCAGCTCGCGGAACTCGAGAAGCAACGTAGCGCCGAGGCTCAAGTCGCGGCCAACGGGACCAAGGGTCGGCTGATCACCGAGCACAAGGGGCCGAACACGGATCCCACCCCTGGAGCCGATTACAAGGGCAAGAGCCCCGATGATTTGAAGAAGGCGTTCGGTGAAACGCACGCCCACTCCATTCGCCAGTGGGAAGCTGGCCAGGGCGTGGTGGGGCCGACGGGATCGGAGGGGAACTGGTTTTACGGTGGCTTCAACAAGCCCAGCAACTCGGCGTACGAGCTGAATCAGAAGTTCGGATACCAGCACGACATGCAGGCAACGGACGCCGAACTTCAGGCCAAGACGCCGGAAGAGAAGAAGGCGTATGCAAGTGCCAATCGCGATTCGGCGATCGAGGGCTTCTGGGTACTCAAGAGGACCGGAGACCTCAACAAGGCAATGAAGAGAACCAAGGAAATCTTCGACAAGGCAGGCTTCCCCGTCCGCGAAAGCTATTGATCGCGGATTGTCGTTGCTGACGCGGGGATGGGACGGTCGAAGCGCGTTTTGACCCATTGGTCGAGACTCATGAATGGTTCATATCGGGCCATCACCCGATGCTTCCTCATGACGCCCGAACTCATTGTGCATCGCTGCGGCAGAGACCGCATTGGGGCGTCGTGTCCTGTAGTGGCGTCGGCTCGGCGGGTCGGGCAGCTCATGGCCTTCTCCTGGCGATGGGGGGCCTTTCCGGAGGCCCTGGCGCAGGAAGGAGAGGGCGCCGGGACGTCGGCGGCGTAAACTGCGCGGATGGACTCCTTCAAGCAGTATGCCCCCTCCGAGGTGGCCCGTATCGAGGAGCGGCGGCGGTTTCTCAAGGCGGCTGCGGCGGGCAGCGTGATGGTCGCCTTCGGAGGAGCGACGTTCGTGGTGGCGGCGGCGGATGATCCGCGGGGCAAGACCACGCGGCCGGATGGGCGCCCGCGGTTGCCGCCCGGGCAGCGGATCATCGACGCGCTCAAGCCGATGGGTGGCGATCCCGGGGACCCGAGTCCGGCGGGGTTCAAGCTGCACGTGCACGGCGAGGTGGAGAACCCGTTCGTCGTCGACTTTGCGCAGCTCCTCGCGATGCCGCAGACCGACCTCACCTGCGACGTCCACTGCGTCACGACGTGGTCGATGCTCGACAGCACGTGGCGCGGGGTCCAGGTGGCGCACCTGGCGAAGCTGGCGCGGGTGAAGAGCACGGCGCGCTACGTGATCTTCGAGGCGGCGCACGGGTACACGGCGAACGTGCGGCTCGCGGAGGGGACGGCGCCGAACGTGCTGGTGGCGCATCAGCACGGGGGCAAGCCGCTCAGCCGGCCGCACGGGCCGCCGGCGCGGGCGCTGGTGCCGGATCTGTACTTCTGGAAGAGCGCGAAGTGGCTGACGGGGATCCGCTTCTCGACGCGGGATCAGCCGGGGTACTGGGAGACGCGCGGCTACCACAACCACGCGGACCCGTGGAAGGAGGAGCGGCATGGCTGACGCGCCCGGCGAGGCGAAGGAGGCCACGGCCGAGGGCGGGGGACGAGGAGAGAAGGGGCGAGACGAGCCGGGTCAAGGCGGGCCAGGGCGAGGCGGAGCGGGACAGGGCGAGGGGGAGGCGGGACGAGGCGAGTCAGGACGACGCGGGCTGGGACGAGGCGAGGCGGGACGAGGCGAGTCCGAGCGGGACAAGGGCGGGGGGGCTGCGCGGAAGCGGAAGTTCTCGTGGCGGGCGCTGGTGCGGGTGGTCCACGCGGACCTGGGGCACTTCGCGGTCGGGCTGACGTTCGTCTATGCGCTGAGTGGGCTCGCGGTGAACCACATCGCGGACTGGGATCCGAACTTCCAGAACCACGAGGCGGTGCACGAGCTGGGGGGGCCGCTGGCCGGGGAAGACGAGGCGGTGGCGCGCGGGGTGCTCGAGCGGCTGGCGATCCAGGAGGCGCCCCAGGAGGTGTACCGCGCGGCGGAGGATCAGCTCGAGGTGGTGCTGGCGAGAAAGACGCTGCACGTCACGCCGTCGAGTGGTCGGGTGGTGGAGGAGGGGCAAGAGCCTCGGCTGCTGCTGCGGGCGGCGAACTGGCTGCACCTGAACCGAGGGAAGAAGGCCTGGACCTACGTGGCCGATACGTTCGCGGTGGGGCTGCTCGTGCTCGCCGTGAGTGGCGTGTTGATGTTGCCGGGTCGTCGCGGCTTGCTGGGTCGTGGTGGGATCTGGCTGGTGATCGGGGTGCTCGTGCCCGTGCTCTACGTGCACTTCTCCGGCGGTCCCTAGCTTCTGGCGCCGCGCCTGCGCCGCTCCTCACGCGACAGGCCAGCTCGGTCCGCCCTGCTGAAACAGGCCCTTGGCTGACGTTCGCGTCCGTCGTGGTTCGGGTCCGAGCACCTCTCTGGCGTATGCCGAGCACGCCTTCGACGGTGCCCGGGGAACTTCTCCTGTGCCCCTTGACCGATCGCTGGCGCGGGCTCGGTGAAGTTCAGGAAGTCTGCCCAGGTCACTCTTTCCTCATGCGAAATCGGGGGCGCGTACGGTGCGCCCTGACGACTTCGACGTGCGACTACGGCCTTTCCCCGACGCTTTCAGCGCTTTCACGTAAGCCATATACAGCGCTGTTGGCTGCGGTTTTCGCGCTCCGCCGTGGGCGTCGATGCTAGGTTCCCTACCGTTGATGTCGGGTTTCGGAACTGTCTCGGCGCCTGGGGGCTGGCGCTCGAGAGGGGGCGTTCTGCGACATCACGAGGAGTGCATCATGGCCATCGAGACCGAGTTGATCCGCACCGTCTGCAAGGCAACCTTCGAGGACCGGGCGACGCAGCCGCGGGCCGAGCGTGACTGCCTGGAGCTCGACGTGCCCGGCGTGCAGCTCCGGGCCAAGGTCACGCCGGACATGCGCCTCGATCTGGAGGTCAGCGCGACCGAGTGGAGCAACGTTCAGGAGCGCGCGCTGTACGATGCGCTCGATCGCAGCAACTCGGTGGTGGCGGGGCTGCTCCTCTGGGAGTGGGCCGAGGTGCGCCGCACCTGCGCCGCGGCGGCCCGTCGCAGCGCCTGAGCCGTCGCGCTCGAACGCGAGAGAGGGCTGGCGCGTCTGAAGTGCGAAAGCGCGCGGACTGCTGGCCATCGCCTCACAACCTGCTTCCAGAAAACATTACCTGCTCGATGCTGCGTCCTGGGGTCAGGGCGCGTCGGCATCGGCTTGCCCAGCGCGCGGGACGTCGGTCAGGCGGCTCTGGAGGCGCGGCCGGTGCGCATGGCTTCGAGGCTCTCGATGAGCTGGTCGAGGTCGAAGGGCTTGTTGATGAGCGCCGCCACGAGGGGGTGCCGCGCGTCGACGCAGAAGCTCGGGTCGGAGAGGGCCGTCACCAGCACGATGGGCATCGTGCGGCCGTCGTGAATGAGTTCTTCCATGAACTGCCGGCCATCCATGGTGGGCATCACGCAGTCCAGGAGCAGCACGTCCACCCGCATCCCCGTGCGGAGCTGCTCCAGGGCGAGCAGGGGGTCCGTGAATGCGGCGACCTGGTACCCCTCGGTCAGGAGGACGTCGCGTAGGGTCTCCACGATGGCGTCGTCGTCGTCGACGAGCATCACGGTCCACGCCTCGCTTCTCTTTCCAGGACTGTCGCTGCTCTCTCCGCGCACGCCTACCTCGTGGAGCATGGGGGAGGGCCGGGATGATGCGCCCTCCTCGTGACCTCGGCGGCCGCCGCGAGCGCGGCAAGGCCGTCGCTATCTTCCTCGTGGACGCCCTCGCCGTCCTTGCTGTGGCGCCGGCGCAGGTGAATGTCCAGGCCTTCTGCGCCGTGTAGGGCAGAAAGACTACCGCGTTTCCTGATTGGATCTCCTGCGCCGCACGCGGGCCATGGGCAGGGACTGATCGACTCCTTTGAGGGGTACGAGGAATGCCTCCTTCGTCCAGTCGCTGGACAGCAGTCCTGCATCGTCCGCGCGTTCGGCGAGGGGGGCGCCGACGACGAGTTCGCCGCTCGCGGCCTGGGCTTGCATGCGGGCGGCGATGTTCACCGTCTGACCGAAATAGTCGAGCATGCCATTGGCGGTGATTGCATAGACGGTCCCCGTGTGAAGGCCGAGTTTGATGTGCGTCCTTGCGGCCTCGGGGCTGCTGGTGCGAAATGCGTCGAAAGCCTGGAGGACGCTCAAGGAGGCCTTCAGGCCTTCGAGTTCATCGATGAACGTGGCCATCACGGCGTCGCCGATCGTCTTCACGACCGAGCCACCATGCTGCGCGAGAATGGGCAGGACGAGATCGAAATGGTCCTGCACGAGCTTGAAGGCGGCAGCGTCTCCCAGGGACGAATAGAGCAGCGTGGAGTCGGTGAGGTCGCTGAAAAAGAGAGTCACCCGGGAGACGCGGAGGGCGACCCCTGGGCGGAGCATGTCGCGTGAGAAATCGCGGCGGAACTCGGGAATGGCGGTGACGATCCGTGCCGAGGCGCCTTGCTCGGGGAAGGTCAGTCGTTCCAGCTTTGCGTGAAGCTCCAGAGGCTGTCGGTTGTCGAGGAGAATCATGCCCCGAGGCGCGATGCGCACGGGGCCTGCTGCTGCCGGAGACGCCGCGTCCACCCGGACTTCGTTCCCACCGTCGGGGGTGATGTCGACGGGCACGGACGCGCCACCTCGTACGAAGAGGCGGTGCGGCGCCGAGGAAACGTTCTCCAGCGCGGGGACGTGCAGGCGTCCGAGGCCCTCGGGAGGGAGGATGGTCTGCGAGAGGACGTGCGGGGTGCGGGCGGGGCCGCCGATGCAATACGCGCCCATGTCCACGCGACGGACGGCGGGCGCTGGCGAGAACGTCGCTTCCACGGCCTCGTCGAGATCGACGGCGAGCTCCAGGTCGCAGAGCTGGCAGTGGCCATGATCCTGGAGGTCGGCGAGCGTCGGCACGGTGGAGGCGGGGAGGCGGCAGCTCGGGCAGAGGATCTCCCAGCGAAGCTCCAGCAGACCTGCCCGCACCGCCTGCAAGCACGCCCGCAGGACATCCGAGCGGTCGAGATGCCATGCGTCGGCGAGGGCGAAGGGGCGGATGCGGCTGACGGTCACGTCGTCGGCCTCGCGCACGAAGGTGGTCAGCCGCTCGGCGACGTCGGGGTGGGTGGCGCGCAGCGCGCTGGTGGTCCGCGCGAGGGCTTCGAGGTCGAGCGTGGCGCCGTGGGACGATGGGTGAGGTGGAGCGGCGCCTGCCTTGCTGTGCGGGATCGGAGGGGGCGTCTGCGAGGCGATGCCAGGAGTGCTGCCGTTCACCGCGGCGTCGTCCAGGTGGGCGTCCAGGCGCAGGATCTCGCTGGTGATGCGCCCGGTGACGTGCCAGGCCTGGAGGCGCAGGAGGGGGGCGAGCAGGGGGACGCGCGAGGTGACCATGACCCGGAGGGTGAGCGTGGTGCCCGTGGCGGTCGGATCGAGCTGGAAGTGGGTCTCGATGCTGGAGGCTGGACCTTCACGGAAGCGTCGCAGGACGCGGAACATCCGTGGATGGATCCACTCGAAGGGGCGCTCCTCGAACGCGACGTGAAAGACGCCGATGCGCGTGATGGCGCGGTACCGCGCGGCGGTGGGGCCCGAGATGGCCTCCAGCGTGAGCGACGCGAGGCCTGCCGCGCGGTTGAGTCGCTCGGTGTCGGTGACGAGGGGCCAGAGGCGCTCGGGCGGGTGGCGGCACGCGACGCGCCGCTCGACCACGACGACGCCGCGCCCGCCCTCCGTCACGGGTCAGCCCTCTCCGGTGGCCGGTCGCGCTTCGACGCCGGGGATCTTCTCGTAGCGGTTGTGGAGCTGCACGGGGGTCTGCTGGCGCAGCTTCAGGCGCATGTTGACGAGCTCCACGGCGAGCGAGAAGGCCATGGCGAAGTACACGTAGCCCTTGCTGACGTGCTGCCCCGTCCCGTCGGCGATGAGCACCACGCCGATGAGAATGAGGAAGCTCAATGCCAGGATCTTCATGCTGGGGTGGCGGTTGATGAACGTGCCGATGCGGCCGGCGAAGATCAGCATCACGGCGACGGCAATGACCATGGCGATGACCATGATCGAGATCGCCTGGGCCATCCCGATGGCGGTGATCACCGAATCGAGAGAGAAGACGATGTCGAGGAGCATGATCTGAACGATCACGGAGGGGAGTGAGCTGCGCTTCTTCGTGTCGCTTTCGCTCTCCTCTTCCTGGGCGACCTCCAGCTTGTCGAAGATCTCGTGGGTGGCCTTGCCCACCAGGAAGAGGCCTCCGAACAGGAGGATCAGGTCACGACCGGAGAAGGCGTGGCCGAACACGGTGAAGAGGGTCGCCTTGAGGCCCATGACCCAGGAGATGGTGAGCAAGAGAAGCAGGCGCATGCCCAGCGCCAGGAGCAGGCCGACGCGCCGCGCAAACGGCTGCTGCCGCTTGGGGAGGCGCTCGACCATGATCGAAAGGAAGACGATGTTGTCGATACCCAGGACGATCTCGAGAGCGCTCAGGGTAGCGAGGGTGATCCAGCCATCAGCGTGGAGGAGCGGACTGAAGTCCATAAAGTGAGCCATTTGTAGCACGCCGCGGCGCGGCATTCCTCTGGCTCGCGAAGGGGCGGATCGACCCGGGGCGGGCGAGCCTTGACGGAGAGGGGCGAACCCAGGTAGCGCTTGATGCTTGGCGCTGGCTACGGGCGGGTAAGCTGAGATGCGCAGACCCAATGACGGAGCCAGGGGCGTTCGTGCGGAGGGTGATCGTGACACGAGTACTTGAAAATTACATCGGTGGGGCGTGGGTCCGTTCCTCGGGGTCGACGCTTCTCGACGTGAAGAATCCGGCGACGGGCGAGGTGCTGGCGCAGGTGCCTCTGTCGACGGCGGGCGATGTCGATGCCGCAGTGAAGGCGGCGCGGGCTGCATTCCCGGGCTGGCGTGCGACGCCGGCGGTGGCGCGGGCGCGCTATCTGTTCAAGCTGCGAGAGCTGCTCGACGCGCACCGGGAAGAGATTGCGGCGATCTGTACCTCGGAGCACGGAAAGACGCTGTCCGAGTCACGCAATGACTTCGGCCGTGGCATCGAGAACGTGGAGCATGCGGCCGGAATCCCGTCGTTGTTGATGGGGCAGAGCCTGGAAGATGTGGCGCACGGCATCGATTGCCAGGCCATCCGTCAACCGCTCGGTGTGTTCGCGGCGGTGACGCCCTTCAACTTCCCGCCGATGGTGCCGCTCTGGTTCCTCCCGTACGCGATTGCGACGGGCAACACCTTCGTCCTCAAGCCTTCGGAGCAGGTGCCGCTCACGCAGCGGCGGATCTTCGAGTTGATTCACACGCTCGATCTGCCGGCCGGTGTGCTGAATCTGGTGAACGGTGGCAAGGACGTGGTGAACGGCCTGTCCACGCACCCCGACGTCGCGGGCATCTCTTTCGTGGGTTCGTCGTCGGTGGCGCACCACGTGTACAAGACGGGGGCGGAGCACGGGAAGCGCGTGCAGGCGCTCGGTGGCGCGAAGAACTTCATCATCGTCCTGCCGGACGCGGATCGCGAGCGGGCCATCGCCAATGTGGCCGAGTCGATCTACGGGTGTTCCGGGCAGCGCTGCCTGGCCGGCAGCATCGTGGTGGGCGTGGGCGAGGCGTACGAGTGGGTGCGCGAGGCCCTGCACGCGGCCGCGAAGAACATCGTGCTCGGTGACGGGTCGAAACCCGGGGTCACGATGGGGCCAGTGGTCTCGGCCGCCGCGAAGGATCGCATCCTTTCCATGATCGAGAAGGGCCTCCAGGAAGGGGCCAAGCTCACGCTCGACGGCCGTGGAGCGACGGTGGAGGGTTGCCCGGGCGGCAACTGGCTCGGGCCGAGCATCTTCGAGGAGGTGACGCCGGACATGACCATTGCGACCGAAGAGATCTTCGGGCCGGTGGCGTGCTTGATGCGTGCAGCGAACCTCGACGAGGCCATCGCGCTGGCGAACCGCAGCCGTTATGGCAATGCGGCGTCGGTCTACACGACGAGCGGCAAGGCGGCCCGCCAGTTCCACAATCAGATCGAGGCGGGCATGGTGGGTGTGAACATCGGCGTGGCGGCGCCCATGGCGTTCTTCCCGTTCGGCGGGCAAAAGGCCAGCCTCTACGGCGACCTCAAGGCGCACGGATCTGCGGGCGTCGACTTCTATACCGAGCGAAAGATCGTCATCACGAGGTGGTTCTGACATGGCAAGGAAGGTCATCGGCGGGCAGATTCAGTGTTCGAATCCGATCAATGACCCGAGCGCGTCGGTCGCGACCGTGCGCGAGGCGATGATCGAGAAGCACGTGCCCCTCATCGAGGAGGCGGGGAAGAAGGGCGTCCAGATCCTCTCCCTCCAGGAGATCTTCTACGGCCCGTATTTCTGCCCGTCCCAGGATTCGCGATGGTGCGACATCGCGGAGACCGTGCCCGGGCCGACCATCGAGCGGATGGCGGAGTACGCGAAGAAGTACCAGATGGCGATGATCGTCCCCGTCTACGAGCGGGAGATGGCGGGTGTTTATTACAACACCGCGGCCGTGATCGATGCCGATGGCACCTATCTCGGCAAGTACCGGAAGAACCACATCCCCCAGACCTCGGGCTTCTGGGAGAAGTACTATTTCAAGCCGGGCAATCTCGGGTATCCGACGTTCCAGACCCGCTATGCGCGCGTCGGCGTGTACATCTGCTACGATCGCCATTTCCCCGAGGGGGCGCGCCTTCTCGGCCTGAATGGGGCAGAGATCGTGTTCAATCCCTCGGCCACGGTGGCGGGGCTCTCGCAGTACCTGTGGAAGCTGGAGCAGCCGGCGCACGCGGTGGCGAATGGGTATTACATTGCCGCGTCGAACCGCGTCGGCACGGAAGGGCCCTGGAACATCGGCAAGTTCTACGGGACGAGCTACTTCTGTGATCCCCGGGGCAATTTCCTCGCCGTCGGGAGCGAGGACAACGACGAGCTGGTCGTGGCCGAGATGGACCTCGACCTCATCGAGGAGGTGCGGCGAACGTGGCAGTTCTACCGTGATCGCCGCCCCGAGACCTACGAGAACATGGTCAAGCTGCTCCCCTGACCGAGACGGCCGCCTGGAGAACCGAAATGGGCATTCTGATCAAGAACGGCGAGATCATCACGGCCAGCGACCGTTTCGTGGCCGACGTCTATTGCGAGGAAGGCCGTATTTCGGCGGTCGCTCCAGGGCTCGAGAAGCAACGCGCCGACGATACCGTCATCGACGCCTCGGGGCAGATCATCCTGCCCGGGGGCGTCGATGCGCACGTACACATGGAGCTTCCGTTCATGGGAACGGAGAGCTCCGATGATTTCGAGACGGGGACCGCGGCGGGTGTGGCCGGCGGGACGACGACGATCATCGATTTCGTGATTCCCTCCCGCGGGCAGCACCTGCTCGACGGGTATGCGATGTGGATGGAGAAGGCGAAGAAGTCGGTCTCCGATTACGCCTTCCACATGGCGGTGACCTGGTTCAGTGACCGCACGCTCACGGAGATGGAGACGTGCGTGCGGGACCACGGCATCACGTCCTTCAAGACCTTCATGGCGTACCGGGGCGCAATCGGGATCGAGGACCCCGAGCTGATCCAGGTCATGGAAAAGTCGGCGACCCTCGGCTCGCTGGTCACCGTGCATGCCGAGCACGGCGACGCGGTGGTGGCCTTGCAGAAGAAGTTCCTGCGCGAGGGGAAGACCGAGCCGAAGTACCACGCGATGAGCCGGCCGGCGCCCGTGGAGGGCGAGGCGACGGCGCGCGCGATCATGCTGGCGCGCATGATGGGCAACCCGGTCTACATCGTCCACGTCACCTGCAAGGAGGCGGTGGATGCGATCGTGGAGGCGAGAACGCGCGGGCAGGTGGTGATGGCGGAGACGTGTCCCCAGTACCTGCTCCTCGACGACTCGGTGTACGAGAAGCCCGATTTCGAGGGCGCGGCGTACGTCATGAGCCCGCCCATCCGACCGAAGGGGCACCAGGACGCGCTGTGGGCGGCGGTGGCCGCGGGGCACATCCAGACGGTGGCCACCGACCATTGCCCGTTCAATCAGGTGGGGCAGAAGGACATGGGGAAGGACAACTTCGCCCGGATCCCCAATGGCGCGGCCGGCATCGAGAATCGCCTGGGCCTTCTGTGGACGGCGGGCGTGGTCGAGGGGCGCTTCGACGTGCACAAGTTCGTGGACCTGTTCGCCACCCAGCCGGCGAAGATCTTCGGGCTCTACCCGCGGAAGGGCGCCGTCGTGCCAGGGGCCGACGCGGACATCGTGGTGTTCGATCCCCACGCGACCGACGTGATCAGCGCGAAGACGCACCACCACCGCTGTGACCGGAGCATCTTCGAGGGCTTCCAGGTCAAGGGCAAGCCGAGCCATGTCATCGTGAACGGCCGCGTGCAGTTCAAGGAAGGCAAGCTCGACGTGCAGCGCGGGGCCGGGCGTTACCTCCCCCGTCAGATTCATACCTTCCCCAAGCCGGTGCAGAGCTGATGGCGCAGTCCGGTGACGGTAGAGTCCTCGAGTTTTCCATGAGTCATGCGTCCGATGCCACGAAGGGAGCCGGGAACGGCGAGCCGGAGAGCGCGAAGCGGGCCTTCGATTCGCTGAGCGGAGCGCTTTCCCCGGGGCGGGTCGAGGAGCAGTACGAGGACAAGCACCCGCGGTACACCGAGGGCGAAGCGATTGCAGAGGCCAATCGCTGCCTCTACTGCGTGGACGCGCCCTGCATCAGCGCGTGCCCCACGGCGATCGACATTCCCACCTTCATTCACAAGATCTCGACGGGCAACGTGCGGGGCGCGGCGCGCACCATTCTCACGGCGAACCTGCTCGGGCAATCGTGCAGCCAGGTCTGCCCGGTGGAGGTGCTGTGCGCCGGTTCCTGCGTGTACAACGCGTGGGAGCGCGAGCCGATCAAGATCGGGCGCTTGCAGCGCTACGCGGTGGAGACGGCGCTGGAGAAGAACCCGGCGCTGTTCCCGAAGAAGGCGCCCACGGGCAAGCGGGTCGCGTGCATCGGCGCGGGGCCGGCGTCGCTGGCGGTGGCGGGCTGGCTGGCGCTCGAGGGGCACCAGGCGGTGATCTTCGAGAAGAAGCCGCTCCCTGGCGGGCTGAACACGCTGGGCGTGGCGCCGTACAAGATGAAGGCGGACGAGTCGCTCCGCGAGATCGACTGGCTGCTGTCGCTCGGGGACGTGGAGCTGCGCTCCGGGGTCTCGGTGGTGGCCGAGCCGAAGGAAGCCGGGGAGGTCGCGGCGGCGAGCCTGCTGAAGGAGTACGACGCGGTGTTCCTCGGGCTCGGCCTCGGGGATGACTCGAAGCTGAACATCCCTGGCGAAGCCGGCGACGGCGTCGTGGGTGCGGTGGCCTTCGTGGAGCGGCTCAAGGTCGACCCCGCCTTGGCGGTGGAAGGCGTGCGCCGGGCTGCGGTCATCGGCGGCGGGAACACGGCGCTCGACGTGGCGCACGAGCTGGCGTTGCTCGGGATCGACGTCGCGCTGGTGTACCGGCGCAGCCGGGCGGAGATGACGGGCTACGCCCACGAGCTGGACGGGGCGCGCGTCGACGGGGCGCGGCTCATCGAGAACCGAGCGCCGGTCGAGGTGCTGCGGGAGGGGGAGCGCGTGGTCGGTCTGCGCCTCGCCCGCACCGAAGGGGGGCGTCCGGTGGCCGGGGGCGAAGAGGTGCTGCCGGTCGATCTGGTGGCCGTGTCCATCGGGCAGAGCCGGGTCACCCAGCTCGCGCTGGCGTTCGAGGGGGTCGAGCTCGATGGCAAAGGGCGCCTGGTGGTCGACAAGGCCACGGGTCGCACCGGGAATCCGAGGGTCTGGAGCGGGGGGGACTGCGTGAACGGCGGGGATCTGGTGGTCACCGCGGTCGCCGACGGAAAGCGCGCTGCCCAATCGATCCACGCTCTGCTCGTCGACGCCAAGGCGTCGGTGGGAGGCTGAACCATGGCCGATCTGTCGATCAATTTCGCGGGCATCAAGAGCCCCAACCCCTTCTGGCTCGCCTCGGCGCCACCGGCCAACACCGGGGACCAGGTGATGCGCGCCTTCGACGTGGGCTGGGGAGGGGCCGTGTGGAAGACGCTCGGCAACCCGATCGTCAACGTCTCCAGCCGCTTCTGGGCCAACGACTACGGCGGCATGCGGATGATGGGGCTCAACAACATCGAGCTGATCACCGACCGCCCGCTGGAGGTGAACCTCCGCGAGATGCGCGAGGTGAAGCGCCGCTACCCCAAGCACACGGTCATCGCGTCGCTGATGGTCGACACCAAGGAGGAGTGGCGGGAGATCATCCAGAAGGTCGAGGACGTCGGCGTGGACGGGCTGGAGCTGAACTTCGGCTGCCCGCACGGCATGTGCGAGCGCGGCATGGGCTCCGCGGTCGGCGCCGAGCCCAAGGTGCTCCAGGAGATCGCGGGCTGGGCGGTGGAGTTCGCGAAGACGCCGGTGATCATCAAGCTCACCCCGAACGTGGGCGACATCGTGGAGCCCGGAGAGGCCGTGGCACGCTCGGGCGCCCACGCGATCTCGCTGATCAACACGGTGAAGTCGATCATGGCGGTGGACCTGGATCGCATGGTGCCGCTGCCGCGCGTGGGGAACGCCTCCACGAACGGCGGCTACTGCGGCCCGGCGGTGAAGCCGATCGCGCTGCACATGCTCGGAGAGCTGACCCGGAACCCGCTGGTGAACCGGCTGCCGATCTCCGGCATCGGCGGTATCTCGAACTGGCGTGACGCGGCGGAGTTCATCGCCCTCGGGGCGACCAGCGTGCAGGTGTGCACCGCGGTGATGCACTACGGCTACCGGATCGTGGAGGACATGCTGGAAGGCCTCAGCGACTTCCTCGACGAGAAGGGGATGAAGTCGGTGGAGGAGCTGCGAGGCCGCGCCGTGCAGAGCTACGCGCACTGGGGCGATCTCGATCTTCGCTACCAGGTGCTCGCCGACATCGATCCCGCGAAATGCATCGGCTGCCAGCTCTGCTACGCCGCGTGCATGGACGGGGCGCACCAGTGCATCCACCTGCCAGGGCGCACCGAGGAGGAGTCGCGCAAGGCCGGGCACACCCATATCCCCAGCCACATTCCTGATCGGCTGGCGCTGGGGAAAGGCGCTCCCGCGGGCGCGCGCGTGCCCTTCGTGGACGAGGTGGAGTGCATCGGGTGCAACCTCTGCACGCTCGTGTGCCCGGTCTCCGGCTGCATCACGATGAAAGAGGTGCCGACCGACAAGCCCGCCGAGACGTGGAACGATCGCGTCAAGCGCGGCGACGACGTGGTCCCTGGTGGGCTCGACGCCACGGCTGCAGCCCGCGCGAGCCGCGCCGTCCGCGATCCTGCCTGAGAACGCCTCCCTGAGAAGAACGCCTCCCCGAGGACCCATGTCACTCTCCAACGAGGACCTCGCCCCCACGCCCGCGTCGCAGCGGACGTGGACGATGTGGCATTACGCTGCGCTCTGGGTGGGGATGGCGGTCTGCATCCCGACCTACACGATGGCGTCGGGGCTCATCGATCAAGGGATGAGCTGGAAGGAGGCGATCGCCTGCGTCGCCCTCGGCAACGTCATCGTTCTCGTGCCCATGATCCTGAACGCGCACCCGGGGACGCGCTACGGCGTGCCGTTCCCGGTGCTCGCGCGCGCGTCGTTCGGGGTGCTGGGGGCCAACGTGCCCGCCCTCCTGCGCGCGCTGGTGGCGTGCGGCTGGTTCGGGATCCAGACGTGGATCGGGGGGCAGGCGCTCTGGAAGCTGCTGGTCATCGTCGCACCCGGCGTGGAGGCGCCGTTCTCGTCGGAGGCCTTCAAGGCGGCGATCGGGATCCAGCCAGGAGAGCTGCTGGGGTTCGCCGTCTTCTGGGCGATCACCCTGCACTTCATCCTGAAGGGGACGGAGTCGATCAAGTTCCTGGAGAGCTGGGCGGCGCCATTCCTCGTGGTGATGGGGCTCATCCTGCTGGGCTGGGCCTACACCCGCGCCGGGGGCTTCGGCCCGATGCTGGCGCAGCCGTCGAAGCTCGACGGGAATTTCTGGCAGGTGTTCGGCCCCGGTCTCACGGCGATGGTGGGCTTCTGGGCGACGCTCTCGCTGAACATCCCCGACTTCACGCGCTACGCGAAGAGCCAGCGGGACCAGGCGCTCGGTCAGGCCATCGGGCTGCCAGCGACGATGGTGCTGTTCTCGTTCATCGGCGTGGCGGTCACCTCGGCGACGCCGATCCTCTTCGGGGAGACCATCTGGGATCCGGTGAAGCTGCTCGGCAGGATCGGGGGCGCGCTGGTGCTCACGGTGTCGATGGTGGGCCTCGCGGTGGCGACGCTGTCGACGAACCTCGCCGCGAACGTGGTGTCGCCCGCGAACGACTTCTCGAACGTGGCGCCGGCGAAGATCTCGTACCGGATGGGCGGCATCATCACGGCCGTGATCGGCGCGCTGATCATGCCCTGGAAGCTCATCGAGTCGTCCCAGGGGTACATCTTCGTGTGGCTGGTGGGCTACTCGGCGCTGCTGGGGCCCATCGGCGGGATCATGATCGTCGACTACTTCCTGGTGCGGCAGAAGCACCTGGACGTGGACGAGCTCTACCGCCGCGGGGGCGCCTACGAGTACACGAAGGGGGTGAACTGGAAGGCGATGGGAGCGATGGCGGTCGCGGTCGCGCTGAACCTGCCAGGGTTCCTCGCGGAGGCGGTCCCCGCGTGGAAGGATGCCGTCCCCCCGGTGTTCAAGACGCTCTACACGTACGCGTGGTTCGTGGGGGTGCTCGTGGCCGGGACGATCTATTACGCCTGGATGGGCCGCTCGGTGCCCCGCCCCGCGAAGGCCGAGGTGAGCGCGGGTGATGCCACCGACGGGCCGGCTGCCTGAGCGCGAGGGGCTCTGCCTACCCAAGGCCGGGTGGCTTTGATAGGGTCCGGCCATGGGTCGGAGGCTGTCCGCCAGCGCCGGGGAGCTAGAGCTCGTCGTGGCTGCAGGGACGGAGCTGACGGTGCATCCGTTGCCTGCATCGGGTCGCGTGACCCTCGGTCGCGGCGCGGACTGTGACCTTCGCATCGACGACGCGTCGGTCTCGCGGCGCCACGCCGTGCTCGATCTCGGGCCGCCGCTGAGGATCGAGGATCTGGCCAGCGCCAACGGGACGGTGGTGCGCAAGGGGCGGGAGTCCGCCGAGCGCGCCGAGACGAACGAGCTGCGTCCCCGGAGCGGTGCGGTCTTCGAGCTGACGCTCGGGGACCGGATCCTGCTGGGGACCATCGTGGCCGTGGTGCGGCGGCGAGGGGCTGCCGGGAGAGGGGGTCAGGTCGACCCGCTCGAGCGCGCGGCGCCAGTGGCCCAGGACCCGGCGATGAAGCGGCTCTACGAGGACGCTGGGCGCGCCGCGCAGGGGACGATCAGCGTGCTGCTCCTCGGGGAGACGGGGGTCGGCAAGGAGGTGCTCGCCCGGGAGATTCACCGGCGCTCGCCGCGCGCGAAGGGGCCCTTCGTGGTCATCGACTGCGCAGGGCTGGCCGGGTCGGTGCTCGAAGGCGAGCTGTTCGGGCACGAGCGTGGCGCCTTCACGGGGGCCACCGAGGCGCGAGCGGGGCTGTTCGAGCTGGCCGAGGGAGGGACGGCCTTTCTGGACGAGATCGGGGAGCTCCCTGCACCCCTCCAGATGAAGCTCTTGCGCGTGCTGGAGGAGCGCACGGTGATGCGGGTGGGGGGAAGGGCGCCGCGCCGGGTGGACGTGCGGTTCGTGGGGGCGACCAACCGGGATCTAGCCGTGGAGGTGGAGGCGGGCACGTTCCGGCGGGACCTGTACTACCGGGTGAGCGGGATGGCGCTCGAGATCCCGCCGCTGCGCGCGCGCCCGGCCGATCTGCCCGAGCTCTGCGCGCGCTTCGTGGAGGAGGCCTGCATGAAGCTCGACAGGCCCCCGCTCCGGCTCTCCGAGCAGGCGCAGGCCCGCCTCGCCACGCACCGCTGGCCAGGGAACGTGCGCGAGCTGCGGAACGCGATGGAACATGCGGTGCTCCTGTGCAGCGGTGAGGTGATCGAGGTGCCCCACCTCCCGCCAGCGGTGCGGCTCGGCGGGGCAGCAGAGCGTGCAGAGCGTGCAGAGGGGGAGAAGGCCGAGGAGGTCGAGGGGTCGGGGATGCATCCCTCGAAGGGCGCTCCGGTCAATCCCCCGTCGGGGGCTTCGGTGCAGGAGCTGCGTGCGGCGCTCGATGCGATGGAGCGGCAGCGGATCATCGATGCTCTCGACCGCTGCGGGGGAAACCAGACGCGGGCCGCCGAGGAGCTGGGGATCTCCAGGCGCACCCTGGTGAGTCGCCTGGGAGAGTACGGCCTGCCCAGGCCGCGCAAGCGAGGAGCGGAGTAGGCCATGGCAGGGCGCCGAGGAGGGCGTTGTGCGGTCGTGCTGTTCGCGGCGCTGCTGGGGGCGTGCGGGGTGGAGTCCTCGGTCGACGAGCGCAGGGCGGGTGAGGTGAGCCGCGCCCCGGTCCCGGTGGCGCCCCTCGCGCGGGCGGAGGATGGCGAGGAGCCCGAGGACTTCTGCGGGTACTGCGATCCGCTCCCGGGGTGCGCCTTGCTGGCCTGCTCGTGCGGATCAATCTGCGTCATGCCGGCCTGCGTCCGTGGTCCGCAGGGCGCCTGCGAGGTGTGCCCGACACCGCGGTGCTTGCCGTCGCCGCCCTACTGCAGGCGTCATCTCGACTGTCCGCTGGGGTACTGCGCGAGCGGGGCCTGCGTCTGCGAGCAGGACACCGACTGCGGTGACAACCCGGGCGTGTTCTGTAGCGGTGGGCTCTGCGCCGTGCAGCGCTGCGAGAGCCGGGCGGACTGCTGCGATGAGTCGGGCGTGTGCCTCGCCTGCTCGGAGCAAGGCACCTGCACGACGCCCGCCGTGTCGAGCCCTGAGCCGGTCCTGTCGTGCGCGGCAAGCGGAGGTCGAGGCGTCCCAGGAGAGGGGGGGGACAGGGGAGGGCTGCTCGTCCTGGGGCTCTCGCTCGCGGCCTGGCAGCGCCGGCGGCGCTGGCGGCGAGCCCACGGCGAGGGGTCACGGTGGGCTGCGTAGGGCCATGAAGACGGCTCAGAAGGTGGCGGCGACGGCGAGCTGGGGCGTCCAGAGCAGGAAAGCGCCGTAGGCGGGCTCCCTGCTGAGCGCGTTCGAGTCGGGCATGCAGGCGAGGCGCTCGACGCTGTTGACGCCTGGCCCGGGGCAGGTCGCGTCCACCCCCACCCTGCGACCGCTGAACCGGGGTCCCTGCGAGGGGAGGATGAGCGCCGCGATCGAGAGGGCGAGGCGCAGGCGTCCCCATGCGGCCTCCACCCCGATCTCGGGGCTGAGGAGCACCGGGGCCGAGCGGAGCACCTGGTCGCGATCCTCGACCACCAGGGGAGCCTCTTCGTCGAGGTTCGCGCTGCGCCCGATGCCACTCACACGGTCCGCGGACTGCGCGGAAGCGAGCATCGCGGTCATGCGCCCGAGCCCCGAGAGCCTCCACCCGATCGGGAGGCGGTAGCTCAGGCCTGCGCCCGCATAGGAGCCGCGCAGGAGCAGCTCGTGGTCGAGCGTGTACGTGGCCAGCACCGAGGCGGGCTGCTTGGGTCGAGGGATTGCGATCGTGCGCTGGAAGGTCGAGGACAGGTCGAGGTAGCCGGCGCTGATCTCGATGCCGAGGCCGAAGCTCGTCAGGTAACCGAGGCGCAGGCCGAGGTGGACGCCAGCGGCGCCAGGGCAGGCGACGCCAGCGCACGTCCGCTGGACGGCCACCTCGGCGTTGCTGCCGAGGCTGGGCCCGACGACGTACCCGCCGTGGGCTTGCAAGAACCAGCCTGGCATCGCATGCGCTGGTTCGCGTGGATCTCGGTGGGGGAGGGAGGTCTCCTGTTCGAGCGGTCCCAGCGAGGCCTCGATGAGCATGTCGACGTTCGGCTGGACGTCGGCGGTCGTCGTGAAGGAGCGGTAGCCTCTCTGCGAGACCCGGATGTTGCGCCACCCGGCGGAGAGCCTGAGGAAGCGCTTCAGCGGGAGGGTGCCACGCGGCCTGTCGTCGACGAAGACGGTGCCCTCGACGTTGGCGATGATGAAGACGCGGGCGGTGCGGGCGAGCAGCTCCCTCATGCGGGCCGTGAGCTGATCTCGGTCCGCGTCGCCGAGCTGGTCGCCGAACCCGTCGAGCAGGGACTCGTACATGTCGAGCGCCTCGTCGGGTCGGCCGAGGTTGTCCAGGCAGCTCGCGGCGTTGCGCGTGTTCTGGTACGAGGGGACCAGCTCGCGGGAGCGGAGGAAGTGTTCGAGAGCGCCTTGCTCGTCACCCGCCGTGAGCAGCGCGTTTCCGCGTCGGAAGAGGATCTTCGCCTGCTCCAGGCGCTCCGCGGGGGAGAGCTGGACGTCGGCTCGGGACGACGTCTGAGCGAGGGCGGCGCGCGGGGACGCCACCACGAGCAGGGCCAGGAGCGACGTGATGAGGTGCGCGGCGGAGCGCGGGCGCACGCTTCGCCTGCAGGCCGTCGTTCGCGGGAGCGAGGGGAGGCCTTCGTTCACCAGGTACTGACCGGCGCGAGAGGCCCAGGGGCCGGGGCAGGGGAGGGGGCTGGGGCTGCGGCGGGCTGAGGGGGCTGGGGCGCGGGGAAGGGCTCGGCGCTCGGTGGGGAGATGGGGGCAGGCGCGACGTCCTGCGGGCGCTGCGTTCTTCCCCGGGGGAGGAAGCGGTCGGCCAGCACGACCCTGGGGGAGGCGACGTGGGGACTGGCCACCTCCTCCTGCACGGCCTGGATCTCGCGGAGGATCTCGCGCTTGCGGGCGCTCTCGTCCTCGCGGTTGAGCTGGGCGATGAGGGTGTTGATGCGCTCCTGGGCCTCCTCCAGGCGCAAGTTCTGCTGCTCGGCGAGGCGCAGGTTCTCCTGATCGCGTGTGAGCATGGAGCGCACCGCCGCTTCTTCGGCGCGCACCGCCCGCACATAGGCCGCCCCGACGCCCAGCAAGCCCACGACGGCCACTGTGGCGGCCACGCTGGCCACGAGCCTCGTCCGGCGCTCTGCCCGCTGGCTGGCGCGCAGGAAGGCGAACGCGCGCTCGGAGAGCCCGAGGCCCGGGTGTTTCCGCAGCTCGCCAGCCATGGTCAGCCGCCGCCGTTGCCACAGGGCGACGACCTCGGGGTGCGCATGCCACCGGGCGGCGTCTCGCTCCAGCTCCTCGGCGAACAGCCGCTCCTCGCGGGCCTCGGCGACCCACCCGCGCAGCCTCGCCCACTGCGCCAGCAGCGCCTCGTGCGCGAGGGTGAGCCCCTCCTCGCCGGGCACCACGAGGCGCGCCGCTTCCAGGGCCTCGACCACGCCGAGCGCCTCGGGACCCGCGAGTTCGGAGAGCTCGTCCCGGCCCCGCGCCGCGCGCGTTCCCTCCGCCGTCGTCAGGGAGAGGAGCACCTGGCGCGCCGTCTCCAGCGTCTCCGGCCGTGACGCCGAGAGCGCGAGCAACGTCGCCTCGGCGTGTCGCTCCAGGGCGCCCGAGACGCCGCCGATCGCCAGGAGACCGGCCCGCGTGATCCGCCGTGCCTCCCTGTCACGCTTCTCCCAGAGCGCGCCGAGCGCGAACTGCGCGAGCGGCATCGCGTCCGCCGCCTGCCCGAGTGCGGCGAGCACCTCCTCCCTCAGCCGCTCGTCCTCGAAGGCGTAGCCGTAGGCAGCGAGCGCCTGATCGACGATCTCGCTCCACTCGATGGCGCTGACGGGCTCCACGAGCAGCAGCCCGCGCGGCAACCCCCGGCCGAGCGGGGCGATCCCGAGCAGGGGATCGAGCAGATCACGCCGCGCGGCGACGACGACCCGGACGCCGGGCAGTACCTGCTCCCCCAGTTGCTCGACGAGCCGCGCTGCCCAGTCCCTGCTGGACTTCTCGGCGACGGTCGACAGCTCCTCGAGCTGATCGACGAGCAGCACCGTGCCTCGATCCTCGACCTGCGCGCGCTCGGCCAGCGCCGCCACCACCGCCTCGGGGCCCTGGTTCACCGCGTCCCCCACGAGCGGCGCGAGCGCGGCCCCGAGCGCCATCCGCGGGTCCCGTCCCGGCTCGACCGTCACCGTGTCCCAGCGGGAGGGCCAACCTCCGAGCGCGCCCTCCGCGAGGGCGGGCAACACCCCTGCGCGCGCGAGGCTGCTCTTTCCGCTGCCCGAGGGCCCGACCAGCGCCAGCAGACCTCGGCCGCGCAGCACCTCCAGCGCGGCGGCGACCTCGCGGGTTCGCCCGAAGAACACGTCGCGATCTCGCCCTTCGAAGCGGCCCAGCCCCCGGAAGGGACCTTCTCGCTCGGGCGGCAGCGCGCGCGCTTTTCCTGCCAGCTCGCGCCGGATGTGCTCCAGCTGGATGGCCACCTGCTCCGCGGAGCGGGGCCGGGCGTCGCGCTCGATCGAGACCAGTGCATCCACCAGCTTCGCGAGGGCCTCCGGCGTCTCTGGCGCCAGCGCCTTCACGGGGGGTGGCGCCGCGAGGCCCGTGAGCACTGCCGGCTCCATCCGCCCCGTCTTCGCGGCCGCTGGCACGAGCCCCGTCAGGCACTCGTAGAGCATCGCGCCGAGCGCATACAGATCCCGAGTGGGCATCGGGGACGCGTCTCGGCCGAGGCTCGCTGGGTCCATGTATCCCAGCGTGCCCGACTGCATGCCGGCGAACTGCAACGTCCGGTCCGGATCAGGGAGCGCCTCGCCCAGCTCCACGGCGACGGCGAACGCCATGTCCGCCTCGCCGATCCTCCGCTCCTCCGTCGTCACGCCATGCGTCCACTCTGCGGCCGCGATGCCGAAGTCGATGAGCTTCACCACCCCGTTCGCCTCGACGATGTTGCTCGGCTTGACGTCCCGGTGCACGAGCCCTGCGCGGTGCACGGCGCTGAGGGCCGAGGCCACGGCCGCACCAATCGCCAGCACATCCCCGGGCAGGAGCCGATCTTCCGCGGCGAGGCGCGCATCGAGCGACGTGCCGGCCACATGCTCCATGGCCAGTCCCATGACCCCCAGCGGCTCGTCGATGGGCAGCGCATAGAAGCGGACCACGTTCGGGTGCTCCACCTGACAGAGCGCGCGTGCCTCCTCGACGATGCGGGTCCGTCCTGACGTCGAGGTGTCGCTCTGTCGCATGCTGTCCGGGCTGGGGTCGAGCGAGAACAGCTTCACCGCGGCGGTCCGTAGCGCCGTGCCGCCGTACACCTCCTGCGCCAGCCAGACAGGAGCGAAGCCTCCACGCCCGAGGGGCTCCAGCAGCAGGAACGGCCCGAGCCGACGCTCGGCGTCGGGCCGATCCAGCAGGCTCGCGAGGGCAGGAGAGAGAGGAGGCATACCGTCGACCACCGCGCGGTGGTTTGCCGGACGATGCGGCAACTCCGCGACGGGGTCCAGAGGGGAGCGTCGTTCGCGCTTCTGACCCGTCCTTCCTGGGGGAAACGGCGCTCTGCGACGTCCAGCAGCCGTGGTCTTCCCCTTCGAGCGGTGCCCCTCCAGGCCGTCCGCGACGCGCCACCTCAGGTCGGCGCAGCCCGCTGGCCAACGGCCAAGATCTCCGCACACACCTGCGAGCGTTCATGCATCGCGCGCACGTTACGTGCGCTCGTCAGACTTGGCGCGAAATCTCGTCACGATCCTGGGGAGGTCCCATGCAGTTCGAATGCAAAACCAGGGGGGCTCCCCGGAATAAGAGAAGGAGGATCTCCCTCTGCATTCACGGGTGGTGTTCAGATGAGTCAAGCCGAGCGAATTGCATTGCTCGCGGCAGAGCGACCTGCACTGCTGCGCATGATTCAGAAGGCTCGCTGCGAGCAGCCTGACAAAGTGATCGTCGCGTACCTGATCACGGTGCGCGAACCCAGTGGGTATCTGTTGGCGATCGCCTTGCAGCGCCGCCTTGGTCATCCCGGCCCGGAGCTACTGCTTTTCCGTGCTCTCTCTGGTCACGGCCCACCCCAAGCGCTGATGCGTGGCGTCGTTTCAGCGACGGAGCTGGTGGCGCTGCTCACGGATCTTTCCCCGAATCTGAGCCGATTGGCCGCGGATGTTCCCTGCAGTGAATCCTCGAGCCCACCGATTGACACGCTGAGCGTCCTCGTGGCGGCCGGCGGTGGTGCCGAAGTCTTCGTCATTCCAGCCGCGGAAAACTGAGTTCGCTCGTATCGAGGAAAGTCGACACGACTGGACGTAAGGCATGGGCGCCGACCCGGGAAATGGGCCGTTTCCGCGTTGAGCCTTTTGCACGATGCGCAGCAATCACGATAAAGTCGCTCCCTGCGATCCCCATGAACATCGACGATCTGATGGCCGAACTCGAGCGGCTCGGCAGCGAACAAACCCGCAAGACGTACAAGCGGCACGGCTCGGGAGACAACGTGTTCGGCGTGAGCTTCGCCCACCTGGGGATGCTCAAGAAGCGCATCAAGACCGATCACGCGCTGGCTCGGCAACTCTGGGCCACGGGCAACTCCGATGCGCGCACCTTGGCCACGATGATTGCCGATCCAGCGCAGTCCACGCTGGCCGAAGCGGAAGCGTGGCTGAAGGGGATCACCTTCCCGACGCTCATCGACCTCTGCTCCAGAGACGTCGTGTCGAAGTCCGCCTACGCCCGGGAGGCAGTGGAGCGCTGGTGCGCGTCGAGAGACGAATTCATCGGCCGAGCTGGGTGGGTGTTGCTGGGTCAACTCGCCGCGGGTGAGTCCTCCTTTCCCGATGACTACTTCGCGGGCCGGATCCAGGAGATTGAAGCGACGATTCATGGCGTGAAGAACCGCACCCGCGAGACGATGAACCAGGCGCTGATCCGGATCGGTGGTCGCAGCCCGGCGCTCCGTGAGCTGGCGCTCGCCGCGGCGGTGCGCATCGGGAAGGTCGAGGTCGATCACGGCGATACGGCCTGCAAGACATCGGACGCCGTGGAGACCATCGAGAAGATCTGGGCCCGGAACCCGAAGGGGACGAACGGCGCAGCGAGCACCACTGCGACCTCCAGCGGTGGACGTACGCGTCGCGACGAGGGAAGAGCGACGACGTCTGGAGGCACCCGAGGGAAGGTCGTGGGGTCATCCGCGGCAGCCAAGAAGGCCACAGGTACGAAGAGCGCAGCAGGCACGAAGACGGTGCCGGGGGCGAAGAAGGCGGCGAGTGCGAAGAAGGTCGCAGGCGCGAAGAAGGCCGCGAGCGCGAAGAAAGCGGCGGTCCGCGCTGACGGTCCGCGTCGAACCTGACTGACCCCCCAACAGCAGAACGTGACGACGACGAATCCAGGGCGTGCATGCGTGCTGCCCCCCGGGTGGACTGCAACCCCTCTCTCCAACGTGGCAGAGGTCAATCCACCCCGGTCCTTGCAGCGAGGGGCGAGCGCGCCTTTCGCGGACATGGCAGCGGTGGATGCCGTCCTCCCTCGACTGGGAGCGCTCGGCGCGCGCACGTACCAGGGGAGTGGTTCGCGTTTCCAGAACGGCGATGTCTTGATCGCGCGCATCAGCCCCAGCCTGGAGAACGGCAAAGCTGCTCTGGTCGATGGCCTCCCGGCTGGCGAAGTGGGCTTTGGATCCACGGAGCTGACGGTGCTGTGTCCGCGGCTCACCACCCCGGAGTTCCTGTACTACCTTCTCAAGTGGGAAGGCGTTCGAGCCCTTCTCATCGCGCGTCTCGTCGGGACCTCCGGCCGGCTCCGCGTCCCTGCCGCCGCCTGGGCCGAGGTGCTCGTCGCGGTTCCAGGTCTCCCGGAGCAGGCCCGGATCGCGAGGATCCTCGCCCGGGTCGATGGCGCCATCGCTGCGGCGCAAGCACTGGAAGCGCAGCTGCGCGAGGTCCGCTCGGCGCTCGCCCATGAACTCTTCGCGCCTACCCATCCCCAGCGACGGGGGGACGAGCTTTTCTCCCTCGGAGGGGGATACTCGCCATCCGCCGTGCAGGTCGACCCTTGCGGCGACACCCTGTTCCTCAAGGTGGAAGACCTCGCCCACCCGGAGAACCGATGGGGAGTTCGCACCGCCTCGCTTCGCTTCCGGGCGAAAGAGCATCCCAGCATTCGCACCTTCGCACCCGGGCACCTGGTGTTTCCCAAGCGTGGCGGCGCGATCGCGAAGAACCGCGTCCGTGTGCTTCTGCGGGACGCCGCGGTGGACCCCAACCTCATGGTCCTCGCTCCCGGCCCCTTGCTCGATCCCCACTACTTCGCCGAGCTGCTCCAGCATCGCGGCCTGTCCAGCTTCGCCTACGACGCCGGCATTCCCCAGATCAACCACCACCACCTGTATCCCGTCCGCTTCGCCGTCCCACCGCGCGAGCTCCAGCGCGCGCTGGGCCACGCGCTGACGACGTTCGATCAGCGTCTGGAGCTGGAGCAGTCCTGGCAAGAGGCGCTGCTCGAGCTCCGGTCCGTGCTGATGACGGCACTCTTCACGGGGCAGCTCCGTGCGAGCGTCATCGAAGCGCTCCCCCTGCGGGAGTGAGCGCTCCCGCCCAGGCGCGCTGGCCTCACGCGACGTCTCCCGACACCTGGACGTCACCCCCCTCCACACGCCAGCGCGTTCGCGTGCATGCCTGCGCGAACGCGGCATCATGGGTGACCAGGATCAGCGCGCCCGGGTACTCGGCGAGCGCCTTCTCCAGCCGCTCGATGGAGGGGAGATCCAGGTGGTTCGTGGGCTCGTCGAGCACCACGGCCCAGACGTGGCGCCCCAGGCCCAGCGCGATCATGAGCTTCCTTGCCTCCCCCGGGGAAGGCCGCGCCGACCCGAGGAGCCTCCCCGGATCCACGCCGAGCGCGGCCACCAGCGACATCACCCGCCCCCGCGTGGCCGGGTCCAGCGCCCGTGCCTCGTCGGCCAGCGCGCTCTCTGCTTCTTCCCCCAGCTCCTGAGGCACATAAAGCACCTTCTCCAGAGGGATCCGTGACGCCTCCAGCAGCGCAGCCACCAGGGTGGTCTTCCCCCCTCCGTTCGGGCCCTCGATGCGGATCCGGTCCTCCCGCCCGACCGAGAGCCTGACCTCGCCGAGCACGCGCTTGCCCGCGCTCCCGCCGGCCCGGATCTCCGGCGCATCGAGCACGAACAGCCAGGGAGATGGAGCGCGCTGGTAGTCCACGAAGACGCTCCTCCCTCGCTCCTTCTCGACATGGATGGCCGACGACGCCGCCTGCGCCTCCTCGAGCTGGCGTCGGAGCAGCGTCACCTGCCGCCCGGCCGTTTTCTCTCCCCACTCGGCCACCACCTTGGCCAGCATGCCGCGTGCGTCGTGGTCACGCGGTCCCTTCGCGCGCTTGCGGGTGCTGCGGTTCGCCGTCGCGGCGTCGTGATCGCGCCGCGCGTCTCCGAGCTGACGCCGCAGCTTTTTCTCTTCTCCTCGTGCGCGCTGATGCGCCTCGGTCAGCGAGCGCACCTCTGCCTCCCAGAGCGACTTCGCGGCGCTGTAGCCGCCCGGATGGGCGCGCGCGGTCCCCTTCTCGACCCGGATGGTCGTGCTGGTGAGCTCATCGAGCAGGACCCGGTCGTGCGAGACGCACACCCCGATCCCCTGGAACTCCCGCAAGGTCGCGACGAGCAGCGCGCGGGCCTCCGCGTCGATGTGGTTCGTCGGCTCGTCGAGCAGCAACAGATCGGGCTCGAAGACGAGCGCCGCGCCGATCTGCCAGCGCTTGCGCTCGCCGGGGGACAGGGTGCTCCACCGCTCCATCGTCGCGGGATCCAGGGAGAGGGCAGCGCGGAGTCGTCGCGCTTCACCCCCCTGCTCCTCGGCGAACGCAAGGATGTCGGGCGTCGCGTGCTCCACGCGCTGCGGGCAGAGGCTGACCCGCGCACCCGCCGGCTCCCTGCGGAGCGTGCCCTCGTCGGGCTTCAGCTCCCCGGTGAGGAGGCGCAAGAGCGTCGTTTTCCCCGCACCATTGGGACCAACCAGGCCAACCCATTCGGTCGTGAGGTGCAGGTCGACCTCCACCAGAATGGGCGTGAGATCGGAATAGGCAAATGAGACCCGAGAAAGACGAATCGACGACATTCAAGCTCCTGAATCGACGTGCAGGGCACGACCCTCGTCGTGCCTGATGCCACGGTGGAGCAGGCGGCCCAGCGACCAGAAAGGCAGAGCCTTTCAGGGTCGGCGGCGGCCTGCAGGCCAGATTCAGGAGCTGAACTTCACTTCGCTGTACCTCGGTCCAAGCCTTGCGTTGTGACGCGCGAATCTCTTAACAGGGAGTCGAGGAACGCGCAACCCATGGCCGATCTCGAACCCAACCCATTCGGTCCAGACCAGCCCTGCTTCGGCTGTAACCCGGATCATCCCATTGGCTTTCATCTTCGTTTCGTTCGAGAGGGCGACGAGGTGGTCACCCGCTTCACCCCCGGCGAGCAGTACCAGGGGCCTCCGGGCATCATGCATGGCGGGCTCGTGACCACCCTCGCCGACGAGGTCGCGGCGTGGGCCGTCATCGGCCTCCTGGATCGCTTCGGGTTCACGGCCTCGCTCCAGGTACGGCTCCACGGTCCCGTGCGGATCGGCGTCGAGGTCGAAGGCCGCGGCAGCATCACCCGTCACACCTCCCGCGTGGCCCACGTCGCGGTCCGCCTGGCTCAGGGCGGTGTGGACACCCTCAGCGGCGAATTCGTCTTCGCCATCCTGGATCAGGCCGGCGCGGAGCGTTTGCTGGGGGGGCCACTGCCGGAAGCCTGGCGGCGCTTCTCACGTCCCCCGACCTGAGCCCCGAACGGAGCGCGGGGTGGTGGGCCGACCTGTGGGCGGCTCACCCCGGCTTCGGATCGTTCACCCCGGCACGCAGGGCCTCTCGTACCGCTGGGCTCTTCGCGACGGCGGCGGGCAGATCGATCTCTCCCCCCTCACGCAGCTTCAGGCGGAGCGACGCAGGCTCTTGCACCACCCGCTCGATCGCTTCCCACCGAACGGAGCGCGAGCCTCGCCCTTCAGGGAACGTCACCCCCTGCTCGTGAACGATCACCAGCCGTCGGCTCGTGGTGCGCCGGAGCAGCTCGCTCGTCACGAGCAGGATGAAGGGGACCAGCCACAGGGACCAGTCCGACAGCATCTGCGGCCACTCTCTTCTATCGGCGAGCAGGAACGTCACGACCAGCAACGCCATCGCCGCGAACGCAAATCCCTGGACCACGAGGGCGATCACCAGCCACGGCCTGGACGGGCTCACGATGCTTTGTAGCCGTCCCAGATCTTCTCGCTTCTTGCTCTTAGCGCTCCGCATTTGCACCGAATTCGTCACAGCTTAGCCGACGCACGTCACTTCGTCCTGTCACGGCGAGCGTGACACGCAATTCTGCTGAATGGGCTCTCCCCTCGGGCATCGCGCATGACGTACCCTCCGCGGGCCGTCATGCCTCCGAACCGGAAGGATCTCACACCCGACGAGCTGCAGCGCCACCTGTGGGGCTCGGCCGAGTTGCTGCGCGGCGCGATCGACGCGGGCGATTACAAGCTCTACGTCTTCGCGCTGCTCTTCCTCAAGCGCCTCTCCGATCACTTCGATGAAGAGCGCCCCCGCGCCACCTTCTTCGTCCCGCCCTGCGCACGCTGGGAGGTCCTTCGCTCCGCGGCCTCTCCCGGGGAAGCGCTCAACACGGCGTGCATCGCCCTCGAAGACGAGAACCCCAGGCTTCGAGGCGTCCTCGCCGGCCTCGACTTCAACGATGCGCGCCGCCTGGGTGATGCGAAGAACCGTGACGCACTGCTGTCACGTCTTCTCCGACATTTTTCCGAGCTGGATCTGGGCGACGCCTCGCTCTCGGAGCCCGACGTGCTCGGGAAGGCCTACGAGTACCTGGTCGAACGGTTCGCCGACGACGCGGGCAAGAAGGCAGGAGAGTTCCGCACGCCCACCCAGGTCGTCGACCTCGTCGTCGCCCTCTGCAACCCGGAGGCGAAGATGCGCATCTGCGATCCGACCTGCGGCTCCGGCGGCATGCTCCTCGGGTGTGCCCGGTACGTCACCCGCAACGGGGGCGATGCCAGCGCGCTTCGTCTCCACGGCCAGGAGCGCAACCTCGCCACGTGGTCCATCTGCACGATGAACCTGCTCCTCCAGGGGCGACTCCACGACCGCATCGAGAAGGGCGACACCATCCGTGACCCCCGCCTGATCGACGAGCGCGGGCGCCTCCTCCGCTTCGACCGGGTACTCGCCAACCCGCCCTTCTCCCTCGCGCGGTGGGGCCAGGAGGTCGCGCTCTGTGACCCCCACGATCGTTTCCGGCACGGCGTTCCCCAGCGCGCCAACGGCGACTTCGCCTTCATCCAGCACATCGTCGCCACCCTGGATGTGCGAGGGCAGGCGATCATCGTCGTCCCGCACGGGGTCCTCTTCCGAGGCGGTGTCGAGGCGGACATCCGGCGCCAGCTCCTCGCCGAAGACCTCTTCGAGGCCGTCATCGGCCTCCCTCCCAACCTCTTCTACGGCACCGGCATCCCCGCCGCCGTCCTCGTCTTGAACCGCGCCAAGCGGGCCGAGCGCAAGGGCAAGATCCTCTTCATCGACGCCTCGCGCCACTACGAGGAGCGCCCGGCCCGCAACCGCCTCCGCCCCGAGGACATCGACCGCATCGTGCAGGCATTTCGCGCGTTCTCCGACGTCCCCCGTTACGCCCAGGTGATCGCGCTCCGTGACATCGCCGACCAGCACTTCCTGAACATCAGCCGCTACGTCGACGCCAGCGAGCCCAACGAGCCCCTCCGGCCGAACCTGGGAGCGGCCATCGCCCGCTTGCGGGAGCTGGAGACCGCGCGGGCCGTCGCGGATGCCCGCCTCCAGGCGGTGCTCCGGGACCTGGGCTACGACGGCTGAGCGTCATCCCCTCGCGCTATCCCCTTCTCCCCCCCCTGCGGTACGCTGACCTTTCCGACGACGAAAGGATGACCGCGTGACCGTTGCGCTCCTTTTTCCGCAGCACGGCCTCGACCTCGCCGCCCTTCGCCTCTCCCTCACGGACCGGATCGGCGCTGGCTTCAGTGCCGTCGTCGAGACCTCGGCGCGTGGCGCACCACCGCCCGAACAGCTCCTCGGTCAGCCTGTGAGCCTCGTCGTCCAGGCGCCCGGCGGCGAGCGCACGATCCGTGGCATCGTCGCCCGCATCGAGCTCCGCGCCTCCACGGAAGACGACCAGGTCCTCGTGGTCACCCTCGGCCCCACACTCGCGCCTCTCGCGCACCGGGCCGACCTCCGCATCTTCGAGCACCGCACCGTCCTCCAGATCGCCAGCGAGCTGCTCGCCGACTGGAACCTCGAGCCCGTCGTGCGTTGCGACGAGAGCGCGCACCCGCCGCACGAGTACCGCGTCCAGTACGCCGAGACGCAGCTCGACTTCCTGCGACGCATCCTCGAAGAAGAAGGCATCTCCCTCCTCCTGGAACCTTCTCCCGAGGGACCGGACCGCATCGTCCTCGACGACGCCCCGAACCTCCGCGAGCCCCTCCTCGACCTCGCCCACGCCGCGCGGCTCGCCGACGCCGAGGGCCCTGCCTACGCCCAGCTCAGCTCGTGCCACGCCCTGGCCCCCACGGCCCTCTCCCTGCGTGACCACGACTTCGCGCTCCGCGCCGACGTCGAACTCGTGGCCCACGTCAGCGCCGAGGCCCCGCACGCCCCGCTCCCCACCTACGCGCAGGAGCTCGGCGCCTTCTTCGTCGACGCCCCCCCACCCACGGACAGCCCTCAGCTCGCCCCAGGCGCCCGCAGCGACGCCACCCGTGGCCAGCGCGTCGCCGAGCGCCGCCTCGCTGCCCTTCGCGCTGGCGCCGCGACCTTCACCTTCCACACCAACGTCGCGGCGATCCATGCGGGCGCCGTGCTTCGTCTCCGCGACGTCGCCCATCCCCTTCTCGTCACCGCCGTGCACCTCGACGCTGGCCCCGAGCGTGGCCTCGCCGTTCGTGTCGACGCCGTCGACGCGCGAAACGCCTACCTGCCCCCGCCCACCATCCCTCGCCCCCTCGTCCGTGGCGTCCAGACCGCGCGCGTCACCGGCCCGGCCGGCCAGGAGGTCCATGTCGACGCGCACGGCCGCGTCCGCGTCGAGATGCTCTGGGATCGCCGCCCCCCCGGCGAGCGCAGCACCTGCTGGGTGCGCGTCGCCCACGGCTGGGCGGGCTCCGGCCTCGGCCTCGTTGCCATCCCTCGCGTCGGCCAGGGCGTCCTCGTCGGCTTCCTCGACGGCGACCCCGACCGCCCCGTCATCGTCGGCCGGCTCTTCGACGGCTCCTCGCCCCACCCCTATCCCTTGCCCCAGAACGCCACCAAGACGGGCCTTCGTACCTCGACCCTCCCGGGCGGTGAGGGCTTCAACGAACTCTCCTTCGAGGACGCCCAGGGCCGCGAGCTGGTGTACCTCCGGGCCGAGCGCGACCGGGAGACCCTCGTCCGGGCCAACGACCGCCTCCGCATCGACGGCAACCGCGACAAGGCCGTCCTCGCCGACGAGACCATCGCCGTCGCTGGCAACCGCGGCGCGCGCGTCGGGAGCACGGACGTCGTCGAGGTCGGCGCCCGCTTCACCGCCGCCGTGGCGGGCGGGACCACCAGCATCGACATGACCCAGGGCAACATCCGCCTGACCACCGGCGCGGCCAGCCTGGAACTCGACGGCCCGGACGCCCGCCTCGTCGCCGAGGGCGCCATCGACGTCACCGCGCGGACCGTCTCCGTGCGCGGCACCACCACCCTCCGCATCGAAGCCGGGACCGAGATCCACATCGAGACCGCGCAGGGCGACGTGGTGCTCCAGGGCGGCCCCTTCGTCCGGATCAACCCCGCCGACGCCGAACCCCTCGGCGACGAGCCCGACGTCGGACGACTCCCCATCGCCCTCCCTGCCGACGTCGACCTCGTCGCCAGCCTCGACGACGCCGCCGACGCCGCGAGCTTCGACCCCGACCGACCCGGTGGCATCGGCGAGCTGCTCACGCCCGGCGGTGCCTGGGACTTCCTCGGCCGCGGCGACGCCTGGCGCACGTTCCACTTCTTCCACGCCGGCGCCGTCTCCAGCGCGGCCGGCCTCCCGCTGGGCGCCATCCTCCGCCAGGAAGGCCAGCGCTACGAGACCCGCGTCGGCAAGGACCCGGAGCGGGGTGATCCGGGCAACGGTCTGTGGGGCGGCAAGGCGCCCTACGGCCTCGAACCTGCCGACGCCGAGGCCCTCGAGCAAGGCGCCACCTGGTTCGCCAGCACCTTCGGAGCGTCATGAGCAAGCGCCACCGAAAACACGAGACCGTCCTCGCCGAGCGCATCGCCGACGCTGCCGGCTTCGAGATGTTTCGCTTCGTCCGCGAGGCGGACGAGACGCTACGAGCGACCCTGGCCCTCCAGCCCGACCTCGCTGCCAGAAAGGTCGCTTATGGTCTCTGGCGCGCTGGCGAGGACACCCTGGACCCGGGCGCCACGGGCTCGGTCAAATGCCTCGGCAGCGCCTGGGACGACGACGCTCGGGAGGATGCCATTCGGCGCGTCGTTTACCGTCACGAAGACGAGCTTCGGTTCGCAGAGGAGGGTCTCGAAGTCCTTCTCGGTGAGGAGCCAGCGGACGGCGACGACGACGACGAGAGCGACGACGACGACGAGAGCGACGACGACGACGAGAGCGACGACGACGACGAGAGCGACGACGACGAGAGCGACGACGCCTGAGCCGCGAGGAAGATCATGCCTGCAGCTGCCCGAGTCGGTGATCGACACGTTTGCCGGGAAACCCAGCCATCTCCCCACCGCGGTGGTCCTGTCAGCTCTGGCTGCACCACGGTCCTCATCGGCGAAGCCCTTGCGGCTCGCGTCGGAGACACCGCCGCATGCACCGGCCCTCGCGACGACCTCATCGTCGAGGGGTGCCCCACGGTCCTGATCGCCGGCAAGCCCGCCGCTCGTCGGGGAGATCGCACCGAGGGAGGAAAGCTCGTCGAAGGACTCCGCACGGTCCGCATCGGGCGTGAACCGCGCCCCAGGAGCTTCCGGTGAGTCATCCCCCGCGCTGCTGTGATCCGGGCAAGAAAGCCCGGGCCCTCGCGAACCTCAGCGCTGCGCTTCCGGGCATCGAAAACAAGACGGTCACGGGTGGTAACCGCATGATCGATCCGAGTTCGAAAAAGAAGTGGAAGAACAAGAAAGAGGCTGACCCCAGGTCCTACTTCCCGCTCCAGGGCACCAAGATCCCCGTGCTCGACGGTGCTGGCAACCTCCTCGGCACGCTCTCCAGTGGCGCCTTGAAGCGAGGCCTCCGCATCAACTACGGGCAGGTCAAGAAGATGCCCAAGTTCGACCTCGGCAAGGTCACCAAGGACCCGGCGAGTCGCAAGGCGAATCCTTCCAATCGCTCGATCCAGTACGTCTACGCATTCGCCACCACCATCAAGGTGCGCGCCGCATGGCTCACCTCCACCCCGGAGTTCGAGAAGCTCTACGGACCCGTCAAGAACAAGGCCTTCGCCATCTCCGCGTGGGTTCCGAAGAGCGCCGTCAAGAAGAGCGCCAAGCGCACCGCCCGCTTCGACTGCATCCGGAAATGCATGAGCGAGATCGAGGCCAGGCGACGCAAACCCGGCAAGACGGTCGCCATGCGCATTGCCAACCTCGATGAGGTGAAATGGTCGAAGAGTGAATGGTGGTCTGCGGGAAATGCGAGGAAGACGGGCGCAGCCGAGAGAATGACCAAGGAGACCATCGCCTCGCTGCGCGACAAACCCATCGGCAAGAAGACGATGTTTCCCAACGCGCGGATCAGCAATGCCGTCCGGGGGGAGGGGAACATGGCCGTGCGTGATTACCTCGCCCGCAGCCCTGGCTTGCCCCCCTTCCTGCGCTGCGTGAACTTCCTCTTCGCCATCCCGGGCGCCGGCGGCGTTGCCATGGACGCCTTCCCCGTGGATTCACGCTTCCACCGCCTCGTCGCCTACAAGAAGCAGACCCGCATCTACAAGAGCGGCAAGGCCACCTCCAAGAAGATCTCCTGGTACTACGGCTATATCGAGTATCCAGAAGGCAACAACAAGAGAGCGCGCCGTTATGGGTGGCTACTGAAGAACGCCCTCAAGCCTGGCTGACCCTTGGGGCAAAATGCCCCGTGGGCGAAGCCTCTCGCCCTCTTTGTGTGCCTCGACCCGTGGCCCACACCCGCTCTCGCCCGCCTCGTCACCTCGCCATTCTCTCGTTCGGGGAACGCCTCATCCCCAATTGCTGTGCGACGCCAGCCTGTAATGCCCGGGGCTGCTGCGTATCCTCCCAGCCCAACCCCCCTGACCAGAAACGGACAGCACGCATGAGGCATCGCGGAGCACGCTCGGCTTTCTTGATCCCCTTCATCACCTTCGGCCTCGCCAGCCTCGCTGGCGCGTGTTCCGACGACGTGCCGAAAGGCCCCCCCACCTCCAGCGGTGCCGGCGCTGGCGGCTCGGTCGACCCCGAAGATCCCAAGAGCTGCGCCGCCGACCCGCTCCCCCTCCAGAACCCGCGCGCGCACACCCTCGGCGAGACCTTCTACCTCCCCCGTGTCCTCGACGACGCCGACTGCGCCCAGCTCACCTGGCAGCTCGCCTCGGCGCCCCAGAACAGCCAGAACCTCGTCCACGCAAAGGGCGCCCCCGAGCCCCGCTTCACCCCTGACGTCGCCGGCGAGTACCTCTTCCGCCTCGACGACCAGGCCAGCACCGAGCTCCGCCTCACCACCGTCGCCCGCACCCCCGCCGACCGCTACCGCAACCACTACCTCTCGCCCCTCTTCGGCGCCGCGCGCGTCGACGGCGAGCTGTGGACCGCCAACGGCGCTTCCTACACCGTCACCCGCCTCGTCACCGATGGCCCCGGGAACTGGACCAAGGCTCACGAGCTTCCTGTCGGCTCCTGGCCTGCCGCCATCGCGCATCACCCGGGCGCCGAGCACGTCCTCGTCGCCCAGCGAGGCAGCGACACCATCGGCTTCATCCACCGCGAGCGCCTCGTCCTCGAAGACGCCCTCTGGGTCGGCGACGAGCCCACCGGACTCGCCCTCTCACCCGACGGCGCGCGCCTCTACGTCACCCTTCCCACCATGGGCGCCGTCGCCATCGTCGACGTGGCCGCGCGTGAACTCGTCGGCCGCATCGACGTCGGCTTCGACCCGCGCGCGATCGTCGTCTCGTCGGATGGCGCCCACCTCTACGTCGCCTCGTACCGCTCCGGCAACCGCGTCAAGGACACCCGCGGCACCTACGGCCCCGACGACGATCAGGACATCTGGATCATCGACACCCAGACCGGCCTCGTCGAGACCGTCGTCGAAGGCGTCGCCGCCGACCTCCGCGCCCTCGCCCTCTCCCCCGAAGGCGACGAACTCTACGTCGCCGCCACCGACGGCGACCCCGAGCCCACCCAGACCGATCCTTCCGCCGAGCCCTTCGTGCACCAGGTCGTCGTCGTGGGCGCCGATCCCACCCGCGCCGACTTCGGCACCGTCCTCCGTCGCGCCGACCTCACCCGCCAGCCCAGCTCCACGGGCGCCGTCGTCAACCCGTCCGGCATCCTCGTCACCGACGACCGCGTATGGGTCGCCTCCGAGGCCAGTGACCTCGTCGTCGCCCTCGACCGCGTCACCCTCGAAGAGCAAACCCGCGCCGCCGTCGGTGCAGGCCCACGTCAGCTCGTCGCCCTCGACGACGGCGCGGGTGGCCACCTCCTCGCCGTCCACGCCCACCAGCACTTCGCCGTGAACCTCCTCGACAGCACCGGCGCCGACCGCGGCACCGTGCCGCTCACCGACGACCCGCGCCCTCCGGCCGTCGCCCTCGGCGAGCGCGTCTTCACCCGCCCTGGCGGCGGCTTCGCCGGCAACCACGCCTGCTCCAGCTGCCACGTCGAGGCCCAGAACAGCGGCATGATCTGGAACTTCGGCCCCAGCATCTGGCACAACGTCCGCCCCCTCCAGCTCCTCGACGCCACCACCCCCCTCGAATGGGGCGCCTACGTCTCCAGCACCCAGAACTTCGGCTACCAGGGCCCCAGCTCCATCGTCGGCCGCCCTGCCACCCCCGAAGAAGCCGAAGGCCTCGGCGCCTTCCTCGGCTCCCTCCTCGGCGCTCCCCGCGAAACCGGCTGGACCCGCCTCGACGGCAGCTACACCGACGCCGCCTTGCGTGGCAAAGCCCTCTTCGAAGGCGAAGCCCTCTGCGTCGGCTGCCACACCCCACCGCTCTACACCAGCCGCGACACCATCGACCGCGGCAAGTCCGGCGTCCCCGCCGACGTCCCCACCCTCCTCGGCGTCTACCGCCACGGCATCTACTTCGTCGCCGGCCAGGCCCGCGGCCTCCCTGCCGCGCTCGACGTCGCCCTCGACTACGTCAACGTCGCCCTCACCGACGACCAGCGCAGCGACCTCCTCCAGTTCCTCTACGAGCTGACCCCCAAGGGCGCCGCTCCCCTCGGCATCTGGCCCGATCGCGACAGCAACGACGCCCTCCACGCCGACGTCCGCCCCGCGGTCACCTTCGCCGACGCCATCGACGACACCCAGGGCAAGAGCGCCGCCGACGTCGCCGCCGACTACCTCGTCCTGGAGCACGAGCAGGGCCTCCGCGTCCCGGGCCGCGTCGAGATCACGGGCCACCGCCTCGACTTCGTACCCGACGCCCCCCTCGACCCGGGCGCCACCTACCGCTTCCGCGTGCTCGAAGGCCTCCCCTTCCTCTCCGGCGGCGCCCTCTGGGGAGAGCGCGTCACCGAGTTCACCGTCGCGCGCCCGGCCACCGCCGCGTGGCCCGAAGCCATGACCATGATCGTCGAGGTCCCTGGCCCTGGCGGCCAGGTCGTCCCCATCCCCCTCGCCCTCGAACCGAGCGCCACCCCGCGCGCTGGCGGCCTCACCCTCGTCGTGAAGCCCCAGCTCTTCGGCAACCAGCAACGCCAGCCCGTGTGGGCTCGCCTCGACGGCGCCCGCTTCCTGATGCAGCCCCTGGCCCTCCCCATCAACCCCACCGGCGTGGGCGACGCCTCCTGGATCGAAGGCTCCGTCACCTCGGTCGTCGGCGGCAACATCGCCGAGATCCAGGGCACCCTGCGCATCACCGGGCCCGGGATCACCATCCCCGACGTCCGCTTCACCATCACGCCGACAGGCCCCTGATGTAGGGTAGGCAGGATCAGGATCGTCGTGATGCGCGGGTGTGGTGACGTTGCAGTGAAGCAGGTACGCGGCGAACGCCTCGTCAACAAGGTCCTCGACACGACCGTCGAAGAGCTCTCGCGTGTGGGCTACGAGACCCTGTCGATCGAGGCCGTCGCCGCCCGCGCCGACGTGAACAAGACCACCGTCTACCGCCGCTGGCCCACCAAGCGCGATCTGGTCAAGGCGGCGCTCGAGCGCGTGGCGCGCTGTCAGACCATGGTCCCGGACACCGGCGACCTGCGGACCGACATGCTCCAGCACGTGAGTGCGCTCCGGGACGACGCCGAGTCCCCCGCGCTGAAAAGCGTGATCCGCATGGTCTTCGCCGCCGACCAGCACACCGAACTCGCGCAGCTCGCCGCGCACATCCGCGCCGAGAAAGAGCTCACGGCCAGGGCCATGTACCAGCGCGCGATCGCGCGGGGCGAGCTGCATCCCGACACGGACATCGAGCTGGTCCACGACGTCCTCTTCGGCGCCATCCAGCACCTCGTCCTGTTCCACCCAGAACCTTGCCCCGACACCCAGCTCGCCCAGGTCATCGACATGGTCCTGGTCAGCGCCAGCAGCGAGATGGCGCGCCGCCGACCGACCCTCGAGCCTCCTCCTTCGCCCTCGATGCCCCGCGCATCCAGGACCACGGCGACCCCGCGCAGCAAGAAGCCCCGGACCTCGGCGTCGAGCGACGTGCGTCGACGTCCACGTCGCCACTGAGCGACGAGGCGACACCTCGCTCGCGCCGCGAGCTGCGTGCATCCGCGCCGATGAACACGAGCATCGACGATGAACACGAGCATCGACGAGACGACGCACGACCCCGAGGAGACCCCAGAAGTTCGCCATCTCACTCGTGGTTGACGGCCCCTCCTCTCTCGACGTATCGGTGATGGGCGCGCTGCAGCACCAGGTCAGGCCCGACCGCCCTGTCACCCCTGTCCGAAGGAAAGCGAGTGTGAACATGAAGCAGGCGAAATGGTCGGCGTGTGTCCTCGTGTCTCTCGTCACGGCCGTCATGGGAGGGTGTCTTGCCACTCCCCCCGAGGAAGAAGATGCCGCCGACGCCGAGACGCTCGGCGAATCGCGCGACGAACTCCTCTATTGCGACCGTTGGGCGTGGTGTCCCCCAGGCTATGCCGCCGACGTCCACTGCAGCATCATCTGTGGCTCATGCCCTTATGGGCGTTACGGGTCGACGCCGAATGCGACGGAATGCATCGATACCACCCCCCGGGGCACGCTCACCGCGCAGCCCGCTCAGGTCCCCATCGCCACGGGGAGCCTGGGAACGACCCGGATCTGCGCCAGCTCCAACATCATCAACTCCCAGGTCTGGGTGAGCATGGATGGCGCGCCGGAGACCTTGTTCGCAAGCCATTACACGAACGGCTGCTCGAATGCGACCTGGATCCAGATTGGCCACTCGTACCAGTTCACGCTCTATGCCGGGAGTGGCCACACCAATCAGCTCGCCACCGTCACGGTGACGGGGGTCGATGCCGGGCCGCCGGTCGATCCTTGCGACTCTTGCCCTGGCAACACCTCCTGCCGCTGTGGCGACGGCGTGTGCCGCTCGCCGGATCAGTACTGCCCCTGAACTCGACGAGCGCATTGCGCCGTCACGGCGAAATGTGCCGCTCATCGGAGTGGATTCGCTTCTGAATCCCTGCTGACGCGCGTCTTCGCGTCCCCCGCCTGAATCGACGAATCCACGCTCAGCCCTCCGCCTCTCCGGCCCTCGTCTGGTAGAACGCGACGCGATGAAGAAGAACGAGGTCCTCGTGCTGTCGTACGCCGGCTGCACCACCTGCAAGAAGGCGTTGCAGTGGCTCGAACAGCACGGCGTCGCCCACCGCGTCCGCCCCATCGTCGACGAACCCCCCACCCCCGAGGAACTCGCGACGTGGATCCCGAAGAGCGGCCTCTCCGTGCGCAAGTGGCTCAACACCAGCGGCCAGAGCTACCGCGCCATGGGCAAAGCCAAGGTCGACGCAGCGACGGATGCGCAGGTGGAGGCCTGGCTCGCCGCCGACGGCAAGCTCGTGAAACGCCCGGTGCTCGTGCGCGGCAGCAAGGTCCTCGTCGGCTTCAAGCCCGAGGCCTACGACGAGCTGTTCGGCGCGGGCTCCTGACCACGACGCGCCGGGCGCCGTCACTCGTCGGCGCGCCACCACGTCAAGCCGTCAGGCGCTCACCGTGCTCGGCGGGCGGCACCAGGAAGAGCACCGCGGCCGGGTCCACCTCGATGTCGATGTCCCCCACGAGCGGCCGCGGGCTGTCGTCCAGGTTCGACCACGTCCTCTCGCTGCACACCCGCACGTGCTGAGCGCGCCGCGCATGGTGGGGCGGCAGCGTGATCTCCTCCTCGTGGTCGGCGTGGCTCAGGTGCTCCAGGAACAGCTCCCTGGCCTCGGGCCGAAGCAGCACCACATCGAGCAACCCATCGTTGGTCCTCGCCTCCGGCGCGATGCGGAGCGCCGGCCCGACGCTGCACATGTTCATGACCGCCGCGAGCAGGTACTCCCCCGAGAGATCCTCCCCGTCGACGACGATCCGGAACGCGCCGGGTGAGTACTCCCTGACGGCCCGCGCGATGAGCTCCCGCGCCCGCGGCAGCTCCTTGTGATCGCTCGTCGCCAGCTCCCCCATCACATACGCGAAGAGCCCCACGCCGAAGCCCTCCAGGAACCTCTCCTCGCTCCGGCCCTGGTGGCTCACCCCGAGATCCACCTGAAGCTCCACCGCCCTGGCGAGCGCGAGGATCGCCGCCTCCGCGTCCACCCCCACCCCGAGCGAGCGAGCGACGTTGTTCGCGGTGCCGGTGGGAACGACGGCCAGCGGGATGCTCGTCCCGGCGAGCTGCTTCGCCACCTGGGTCACCGTCCCGTCTCCCCCCGCGACGATGACCACCTCCTCCGAAGCCTGGAGACGCAGCCCATGGTCCAGCACGCTCTTGTGCAGCGTCCGCTGAACCTTCCAGCCGATCTCGGCGAAGGTCTGAACGAGGACCCGCTCGTCCTCAGCGCTTCCAGCATCCGGGTTCAGCAACAAGATGGCTTTCATGGGGGCTACCCTCGACGCCACGGCACGTTTCAGGCCGCCCCTTCTCGTGTCCGTCTGTTCCACGCCCGCACGGCCAGGCCACGTGGGCCTTGGCCGGCCCCGTGCATTCCCGGGAGGGATGCGCATTCTCGTGACAAACGACGACGGGGTGTTCAGTCCGGGCCTCTGCGCGCTGGCCGAGGCAGCCACCCGGTTCGGCGACGTGCGCATCGTGGCCCCCGACGTGGAGCAATCCTCGATGGCCCACGCCATCACCTCCTCGCGTCCCCTCTTGCAGCGGCGCGCCCGCATCGGGCGTTTCGACGCCTGGCGCGTGAACGGCACCCCCGCCGACTGCGTGGCCCTCGGCACGCACCTCTGGGAGCACGTCGACATCGTGTTCTCCGGCATCAACCTCGGCCTCAACGTGGGCAACTCGATGTGGCACTCCGGCACCCTCGCTGCCGCCAAGCAGGCCGCGCTCCTCGGGTTTCGCGGCATCGCCTTCAGCGCCCCCGAGACGGGCGACGACCCGGACTACTCGTCCATCCGCAGCTACCTCGACACCGTCATCCGCGAGGTGCTCGGCCGCCCCGAGCTCTCCCTCGTCAACGTGAACTTCCCCATGCGCCCTCGCGGCGTGCGCTGGACCTGCCAGTCGGTCCGCCACTACGACGGCCGCGTCGTCCCCGCGCGTGACCCGATGGGCCGCGAGCAATTCTGGTTCGTCCCCGTCCCCATCGAGGCCCCCGAGCCGGGCACGGATCGGTGGGCCGTCGATGAAGGCCTGGTCTCGGTGACCCCCTTGCGCCTCGACCTGACCGACCACCGCGCCCTCGATCAGCTGCTCGCCGAGCCCTGACAGCTGCTCGCCGAGCCCTGACCCTGGGCCTCACGACGAGCCAGGGCGGGGCGTGTGTCCCTTCGCCCCGGCTCCGTCGCATCGATCGACTGGCAGGCCTCCGTGGCTCTGCGGTAGCGTGGCCTGGAGTGGGTCCGAGGCCACGCCGAGGCTTCCACGGGAGCCGGGCCCGCCGAACGTCGACCTTCCGGAGGCGAATGCAGGTGAAGAAGGGGGACACTTCACGAGAACCCGAGCGAGACGTCGACCTCCAGCTCGCGCTGCGCGACACCGTGGTGCGCTTAGCGAAGCCCGTGTCCACCTCCGAGGTACGCAAGGCGCTCCCCAGGCCGTACCAACGCCCCGCCTCCGAGATCACCCGGCAACTCGACGAGCTGGTGCGCACGCGGCGCCTCTTCACCCTCAAGCTGGGCAAGTCGCTCAAGTACTGCGCACGCGAGCCCGAGGCCTTACTCCGTGACGCCGTCCTCTCGGCCCTCGCCGACGGACCCCTCTCCAGGGACGACCTCACGAAGCACGTCAAACGCGTCGCCCCTGGCTACGAAAAAGGCCTGGCTGTCGCGTTCACCTCGCTCCTCACGCGAGGCGAGGTGCGTGAACACCCCAAGGTGGGGACCCAGAAGAAGATCCGTTACGGCCTCCTCCCGCCCGACCCGGCCCCGTACCTCGCCAAGCTGACGAAGGACCTCCGCGCCCTCCAGAAGAAGCTCTCGGCCCACGGCGTGACGGCAACAGCCATCCACGCCACCCTCGGCCACGCCCTCGGGCTCGACCCGCCGCACCTCGCGTCGCCGCCGCGGAACCCCAGCCTCGCCGCGGTCGCGATCCCTGCCGCCATCGCCACCTCCGCCGCCAGCGAGAACCGCGCGGTCGAAGACGAGGCCATCCTCCTTGCCGCGCTCACCGCGCTCGCCGCCCGCGAACCCCCTGGAGCGCTCCTCAGTCTCCGCACCCTCCGCGCCCTCCAGACCCTCCCCAAGCAGCGCTTCGACGAGGCCGTGCTCCGCCTCTCCGAGAGCGGCCGGGTCGTCCTGCATCACCACGACTTCCCCGCGAGCCTGACCGAAGCCGAACGTGAAGAGCTGGTGCTCGACACCCACGGCGTCCACTACCTCGGCATCGCCCCCCGGAGGATCCATTGAACCCCCTCGCGAACCTGCGGAGCCCCTTCGGGAGGACCGTCGTCGCCGACGCCTGGACGACACCGCCGCCCGTGGACGTCGACTCGATCCACAAGGCGGCCTTCGTGGAGTGCGAGCGCGCCTTCGCGAACGCCTCCGACGGCAACCCCGACTCGGTCCTCATCTTCGGCCCTGCGGGGGCGGGCAAGACCCACCTCCTCACGCGGCTCCAGCGGCATCTCGGCGCGCCTTCCAGCGCCGCCCCGGACCGCGTCCTCCGCTGCGTCTTCGTCTCCGCCAAGCTCAAAGCGCACGCGCCGAGCCTCTGGCAGTTCCTGCGCCGCCTCCTCGCCGACGATCTGATGCGCCAGGAGCAAGGCCTCACCCAGCTTCAGCGCCTCGTCGCGCACCAGCTCGCCGACTTGAACGGGGACTCGCTCAGACACTGGGCGATGACCCTGCGCGTGCTCACCAAGACCGACGACGACTCGGTCTCCGGGTACCTCGCGGACGTCGCGCAGCGCCTCCGCCTCAGCGCTGCCCTCTGCACCGTCATCGATCACCTCGTCCACAACCGCTACGCGCAGCATGCCCTCGACTGGCTCCGGGGCCACAGCCTGCACGAGACCGCCCTGGACCGCCTCGGCCTCAGCCCTGACGAGCCCGACAACCGAGAAGAGGCGGCGCGGCTGATCGTCACCGAGCTGTGCCGCCTGGCAGGCCATACCTTGCCCATCGTCTTCTGCTTCGACCAGATCGAGGCGCTCGACGGATGCGCCAGCGTGGGGGAGGCCGTCGAACTCTTCGGGCGCGTGGCGGCCGATCTCGCCGACGCCGACGACAACATCCTGCTGATCTCGTGCATCCAGAGCGCGTTCCTCGACGTCCTCAACGACAGCGTGCGCGAGGCGGATCGCCAGCGCATCTTCAAGCGACGCGCCCTGCTCGAACCGCTCACCCCCGAGCAGGTCCGAGCGCTCCTTCTCCTGCGCCTCGACAGCGTCCCGGAGCTGCGGGAGCTCCGCAAGGAGGCGGGTCGAGCGCGCTTCTACCCCTTCGACGACGCCTTCGTGGCCCAGCTCGCCAGCGCTCCGCTCCGTCTCCCTCGCCGTGTCCTTGCGGATGCTGCCGCCGAGTTCGAGCGGATCCAGCGTGGCGACCCACCCACCCGTGCAGCCGTGCAGCTCGCCGATCCGTCGTCGATGCGTTCTGTGGAGTCACCCCAGGCAGAGAGTGAAGCGCCGAAAGGAAAATCTGCGAGCGACAAGGCTGCGGGCGACAAGCCGTCGAGCGACAAGGCACCGAGCGACAAGGCAGCGAAGGGCAAGCCATCGAGCGACAAGGGGGCGAGTGGCAAAGCTCCCGGCGGTAAGGTGGCGAAGGGCGACGTCGCCGCCGGAAAGGAGGCGCGTAAGACGTCTGCCTCGGTCCCTTCGAGCGGTCCCTCGGGCTCGGACGAGCGCGGCGAGAAGCTCGAACGCGACCTGGAGAACCACTTCGCCGAGTACCGGGAGGAAGCGCTCAAGCGAGGCACCGCCGAGGCGAGCCGAGAGGCGCTCCTGCATGGTCTCCCCATGCTCTGGGCCCTCCGCGGAGCCCCCTTCAGTGGTGCCCGAGCCGTCGACATCGACCTCGTCTTGCCTTCCCTCCAGGGCGGCCTCACGTCGCAGCAGCCCGTCTACCTCGCCATCTGCAACGAGACGAACCTGACCAGCCTCGCGCAGCGCCTCAAGCGCCTCGTGGACACGACCGCGAAGCCGACCTCCTCGCTGCCACCCCAGCGCCTCGTCCTGCTGCGCGATCCACGCTTGAGCATCTCCCGCACGGCAACCCGCACGAGGCAGTACCTGACCACCCTCGAACAGCGAGGTGCTCGTGTCGTGAAGCCCAGCGAGGAAGCCCTCGCCGCCCTCGACGCCCTTCGCTCCCTCCTCTCGGATGCGCGCGCCGGCGATCTCTCCTCGGAGGGCGAGACCATCCGCGAAGACACCGTCGGCCGCTGGCTCGTGAGAGCCCTCGACGATGCCCTCCTGGAACTCTGTGACACGCTCGAAGGCCGCGGCACGAGCCCAGCGGAGCGCGAGGAAGCCGGCCTGCTGCGCGACCTCGACGACATCCTGCTGCGCGACTGCATCGCCTCTCTCGACGTCGTGGCCTCGGAGCTTCGCTGCGATCAGCGCAAGGCGCTCACCGTGGCCCGCCATCACCCCGATCGCTTCGGCGTGCTCCAGGGCCCGCCCACCGTCCTGTTCTCCCACGTCCCTGCCGACGCGCTCGGCCCTGCTGCGGAGTGATCCCCCATGCCGGTTGACCTGTCCGTCTCGGAAGTCCGCGACGAGCTCCAGCGTGCCGCTGGCAAGGAGGCCATCGGTTCCGGCCAGAGCGCGACCCGCCTCCTCGGCCAGATGTTCCACGAGGTCTTCGCCGACCTCTGCGGCAAGGATCCACTCCGCAGCGGCATCCGCGTCGTCGTCGATGCCGCTCCGGACCGCGACGCAGGCCAGCAACGCCTCCTCTCCCACACCTACCATGCCCTCGTCGGACCGCGCCTCACGCGCCACCAGCCCTTGCTCCAGGAGACGACCCGGCAGGTCCTCGTCTTCTGGGAAGCCATCCAGCACCTCACCCGGTGGCTGACCGATCTCGTCTGGACCGCTCTCGATGCCACGAAAGAAGGCCTCCAGACCTGGGAGGAGATCGCCGCTCTCTTCACCGTCGACGAGAAGCTGACCCGCGAGCTACGCCAGCCCGACTGGAGCGACTCCGTGCGTCTCGTCGGCATCACGGACGCGTTGATCCGCATCCCTCGCACCAGCCGCTTCTGCACCATCGAGCTGAAGCTCGGCGCGGGCCGTCCCCTCATGGATCTCGCACAGGTCGCCCTCTATCGCCTCCTCGCTGCTGGCCAGGTGCCCTCCTCCGCAGACAGCGCCCTCGCCCTGCTGCACTTCGCGCCCACCCTCGCAGAGACCCTGATCACGGCCACCGAGGTCGCCACCGTCGAGCCGAGGCTCCTCGCCCTCCTCGGCAAGATGGCCGGCGTCGCCACTCCCCCGAAAGCTCCTTCAGCTGCCACCAGGCCCGAGCCGCGCAAGGAACCGAAGGCCGAGCCGCTGCCTGCGACCCGTGGAAACCGTACGCCAGCAAAGCCCGAACCCCGCAAAACGGCGAAGAACCCCGCGGCCAACGTGGAAGTCCTCCGAAGATCCCCGGCGCGCTCCGTCCCGGAGGCCGCGTTCACGAGCGCGGCGATGCCTGCAACCCAGAGCGCCTCTCACCCCCCGAAAAACCGCCCTCTCGGCGCTGCTCCACCTGCTGTCGAACCCACGCCTTCTCCTCCTCGCGAAGACCCGAGGAAGGAGGCTGTGGCGACGACACCCGCCGGCGGCTCGACGTCTGCCGCCGCGCCCACCTCTGCCACCGCGCCTCTTGTGACATCGACCTCTGCCACCGCGCCTCCTGCCAGCGCCTCGGCGCCTGCCGCCTCCGAGCGCTACGCCGAGCTGGGCCAGAAGCTCGTGCGCGCCTTCCGCGAGTACGGCAGCCCCGTCGACCTCCTCGGCGAGCCCGCCGTCGGCCCTCGCTTCCTCCGCTTCGAAGCTCGCCTCGGCCGTGGCGTCACCTTCGACCAGATTGCACGTCGCACCAAGGAGATCGGCCTCAAGGCAGGCATCCCGAAGGACCCGATCATCTCCAGGTACGAAGGCCACCTGCGGATCGAAGTCGAGCGCCCCGATCCCCAGACCGTCCCCTTCGCCAGCATCCTCCCCGCCCTCGGCGAGCGCGATCCGCTCCGCGGCTCTGCCCTCGTCCCCATCGGCGTCGACGTCGCCGGCACCCTTCGCACCGCCGATCTCGCGAGCCCCATCAACGCGCACCTCCTCGTCGCCGGCACCACCGGGAGCGGCAAGACCGAGTGGCTCCGCATGGCCATCGCTGGCCTGCTCCACGCCAACACGCCCGAGACCCTCCGCCTCGTCCTCATCGACCCCAAGCTCGCGGCCTTCACCGACCTGAAGCGCTCACCGTACCTGTGGACGAAGCGCGGCCTCTGGACCCCGGGCAGCGGCAGCGACGTCGACGAAGTGCTCGACGATCTCTCCGCCGAGATGGAGCGCCGCTACCAGCTCTTCGAGGCCGAGGGCGTCGACGATCTCGCCCGCTACATCGAGAAGACCCGCAAGCCCCTCGCGCGCATCGTCTGCTTCTGCGACGAGTACTTCGCCCTGATCTCCCAGGACCGACAGATCCGCAAACGCATCGAAGCGCAGATCTTCCTCCTGGGCGCCAAGGCCCGCGCCTCGGGCATCCACCTCGTGATCGCCACCCAGCAGCCCAGCCGCCAGGTGATCCAGGGAGCCCTCAACGCCAACATGCCCTGCCGCGTCGGCCTCATGACCCAGAGCGCCATCGAGTCCCGGATGCTCCTCGACGTACCCGGCGCCGAGCGCCTCACGGGCTACGGCGACCTTCTGTACAAGGACGTCGGCGATCCCGTCCGCCTGCAAGCCCCCTACCTCTCCCCCGAGGAACGCGCCCGCTTGTTCAAGCCGAGCTGACGCCGCCAAGGCGAGCCGGTTGTCAGCTCCACAAGGGCTGGGATGTGTTCCCGGTGACCCGGAGTGAATTCCCGGTGACCCGGAGTGAATTCCCGGTGACTTGGAGTGAGTTCCTGGTGACCCGGAGTGAATTCCCGGTGGCCCGAAGTGAGTTCCCGGTGACCCGGAGTGAGTTCCCGGCGACCCGAAGTGAGTTCCCGGTGACCCGAAGTGAGTTCCCGGTGACCCGGAGCGAGTTCCCGGTGGCCCGGAGTGAGTTCCCGGTGACCCGAAGTGAATTCCCGGTGGCCCGAAGTGAGTTCCCGGTGACCACGATCCGTTAAAGACGGAATCAGAGGTGCCTTGAACGCCTCATGGCATCTACGATGTGACCAATTTCACATTTCGATGCCACCCACCCCGTCGGGAGGACGGGGCTTCCTCTCCCTCCACATCTCGCGGCGACCCTGACCGCCGCCTCCCCGCTCCTCCCGCTCCCCCCGCTCCCGTCCTGCCGCCTACCCCTCCTCCTCCGCCACGAAGTTCTTCCACCGCCGCAGGTACCCCACGAACGTCGGGCTCACGCTCCTCGCCACCAGCTCCTCCGCCTTCATCGGCGGCCTCCGCGGCTCCCACCCGGCCTCTTGCACCTGCTTCGGCCAGTCCGGGTTCAGGATCGCCGAGCGCCCCAGCGCCACCATGTCCGCGCCCCGATCCACCAGCGCTTGCGCATCCGCCCGCGTCCACACCTTCCCGGCCACCAGAAGCGGCACCTCCGCCGGGCACGCCTTCCGGAACAGCGGGATCGGGTGCTCCTCCGGCCGCTTCTTCGTGTTCTTCGCCGCGTCCCACAGCGAGATGTGCAGGAAATCCATCCCGTCCTCGCACAGCCATTTCGCCGTCTGCAGACTCTCGTCCAGATCCATCCCCACCGCGTTCCCGAAGTCTTCGGGCGAGAGCCGCACCCCCACCACGAACGACGCAGGCACGGCTGCGCGCACGGCCCGCGTCGCTTCCCGGATCAACCGCGCGCGTCCTGCCAGGTCACCGCCCCAGCCATCCGACCGACGGTTCAGCGTCGCGCTCAGGAACTGGCACAGCAGGTACCCGTGCGCACCGTGCAGCTCCACCCCGTCGAACCCCGCCTGGTGGGCCCGCCGCGCTGCCTCGGCGAACTGACGGATCACGCGCTCGATGTCCGCCTCCTCGGCCGCGCGCACCGGCTCGGGATCCTCGGTTGCCGACGCGCTCCATGGCATCTGCCCCGTGAGCGTCGACGGCGAGCGCGTCCCCCCGTGGAAGATCTGCACGATGGACAGCGCACCCCGCGCGCGCAGCGACGACGCGAGCCGCGTCAGCCCGGGCAGCAGGTGGTCGTCGTAGATCCCCAGCTCGCCAGGCCAGCCTTGACCATCGAGCGCCACGTGCGACGCGCAGGTCGCCACCAGCCCGAAACCGCCTTCGGCGCGCGCCTCCAGCCAGCGCAGCTCGTCGTCCGACAGCGTCCCATCATCGTGGCTCTGCGAGTTCGTCATCGCGGCGACCGCGAGACGGTTGGGCGCCGTGACGCCGTTGCGGAAGGTGAGAGGAGAGAAGAGATCGGTCGTGGTCACGATCCCGCAACGTACCGCACGTCGTACGCGCGGCGCACCGCCACCCGGTCGCGCCGGCAGGCTGAAGCGCGCTGGGTCGGGGGACGAGCTGCTGGACTGGAGGGGAGGAAGAGGACGCCGCGAACTACAGGGTGGGACACCCAGCGCGGATGGTGTCGAGCGCGGACGCGAGCTTCTCTTCGCTCTGGAGGCCGACCAGCCGGGTCACCTCGCCACCGTCGGCGTTGAGCGCCAGGAAGGTCGGCAGGGCATCCACGCCGTAGCGGCTTGCGAGGGCTTCGCCTTCGGGGTCATCCACGTTCACCAGGCGGATGGCACCCTCCACCGAGCGGGCGCAGCGCTTCTCCAGCTCGGCCACGATGGGCGCCATCTTCCTGCAGGCGGCGCAGTAGCCGCTGGTGAACTCCACGAGGCGCGGTTTGCCGCTGAGGCCCTCGGCGGCAGGCTCGGCCGTGAGCTGCGCGTCGCAAGCCTGCTCGCCGCTGCACGGGAGCACCGACCGACCCAGGTGGGCCACGTAAAGCCCGGCTCCCGCAGCCAGCGCTCCGAGGGCCAGGACCACGCGCCGGGGGCGACCCAGGGCTTCGCGGAACCGCTTCATGGCGTCGAGCTTCACAAGCCTCCTTCGAGAACGGGCTGTCTGGGCACACGTCCCAGCGGGTACGAGGGCATCTTAACGCGCGAGAGGGGGGAGAGCCAGAGGGGCAATGGTGCAGTGGAGACGGCCAGTGCAGAGGTCGTGGACGCCTGGAACGGCTGCTGCATCACATCTCATCATCGCCTCGACTGCACAGGGAGAGGGCGTCAATCCCGTGTGAACTCGTTTCTCGGCGAGGACATTCCCTCGCAGGTCGCGCGGAAGAGATCCGCTCCCTGCGAGCTTCGCCCGAGGCATCGGGGGTGTGCAGGACGCCGCTCGAGGTGATCGCGGCGTCTCCTCGGGACGAGCCTGTGGCGCGCTGCGCTAGATCTGCCCCTGGATCAGATCTCGGTTCGTGGTCGTCTCGAAGATGGTGTCGCACTGCCGACAGCGGAACTTCAGCTTGATCGGCTTCACCGTGACGCCGAGCAAGAGCAGCAGGTAGCCCCCGAGGGTGTACTCCGGCTCGGCGCTCACCATGTGGTGCTTGCGCGTGTGACCGCAGCGACAGTGCGGCAGGTCGCTGCCGGCTTCGGAAGCGGCGCTCTCGGTGGAAGCCGTGCTCTTGGAAGCGGTGCTCTCGGTGGAAGCCGTGCTCTTGGAAGCGGTGCTCTCGTCGGTGGTCATGGCGCTCTTTCGGGCGTTGTCGGTCGTTAGCGTTCGGACGTCAGTGTGTACAGGTACGTGGCGATGTCGCGCGCGTCCTTGTCGTTCACGTCGAGGCTCGGCATCCGGGTCTTGGGATCGAGCTTCTGCGGGTTGCGAACCCACTCCACGAGGTTGTCGTAGGTGTTCGGGGCGACGCGGGCAATGTCGGACCTGTCGGCGAACCCGAGAAGGGGCTGGGCTGCGCGTCCCTCGGCGCCAGGGACGCCAGGGACGTGGTGGCAGGTGCCGCAGCCGTAGCGCTGGATGGCGAGTTTGCCGAGCTCGGCATCGCCGTCGGGGGTGCCGCGGTCGCGCGGCTTTGCGCATCCCGCCACGAGCAGGAGCGCGGCGGCCAGCACCGGGGCCGCCCACCGGAGTCGGAAAGCTTGGGACACGTGGGGCATGATGCAGTCGCCGGCCGACGAGGGGCTCACGGCAGCGGGACGATAGCACGGCCCGCGTCGGCGCACGGGCCCTCACGCAGCGCGATGGTGTCGGTCTGCGCGTGCCCGCTTCTCGCCAGCCGGGCGTGTGGTGGAGAATGCGCGCGTGAAGAAATCACTGACTCCAGAGCGGCTCCCCCGCGCCGTTCTTTCCCGCCTCGCCGAGGCGAATCGTGCGTTTTCCGCGGCCCATCCCGGCGAACCCGAGCGGCGCCAGCCGGTGCACACCCTCTACGGTGGCGCACACCTGTTCGATGCGCGGGCGTGCGCTCGCGCCGGTGAGATCGCTCTGGAAGCGATGCGTTCGCATGCGGCCGACCCCGCAATCTTTGCGCGCGCGCTCGGGCTGACGGGCTGCGACAGTTTGCCGCAGGGGTGCGATCTTGCCGCACTTGCAGCGGCGCCGCGTGGCTCGGCGGGATGGCTCGCGGCGACCGTGCATGCGCGCGTCCTGGACAAGCTCGTGCGCGAGCCCGTCGAGGATTACCGCATCGACTTCGAAGACGGGTACGGCATGCGACCGGACGCCGAGGAAGATGCGCACGCCGTCCACGCCGCAGAGCAGATCGCGCTCGCCGAACGAGAGGGCACCCTCGCGCCGTTCATCGGGCTGCGGATCAAACCGCTCACGGAGGAGCTGCGCGGTCGCAGCATCCGCACGCTCGATCTCTTCGTCTCCACGCTCCATGAGTGCCTCGGTGGTCGTCTCCCGCGTGGCCTCGTGATCACGCTGCCGAAGGTGACCGTTCGCGAGCAGCCCGAGGCGCTCGCGGCAGTGCTTTCGGCGCTCGAAGGTGCGCTCGAGCTGCCCGACGGGACGCTGCGCTTCGAGATGATGGTCGAGACGACGGCCTCCGTCATCGGACCCGATGGGCGCGTGGCGCTCCCGGGGCTCGTCGCTGCGGCGGGTGGGCGTTGCACGGGGGCGCACCTCGGGACGTATGACTACACGACGAGCAACAGCATCGCGCCGGCCCACCAGCACCTCGGTCATCCGTCGTGCGAGTTCGCGCGCCAGGTCATGAAGGTGTCGCTCGCGGGGACCGACGTCCTCGTCTCCGATGGCTCCACGATCGTGATGCCCATCGGCCCGCACCAGGTCCCGGAGGGTGGCGCTTTGACCGAGGCGCAGCACGCCGAGAACCAGGCGGCGGTGCACCGTGGCTGGAGGCTCAGCTATGGCCACGTCCGTCATGCGCTGATCGACGGCATCTACCAGGGGTGGGACCTCCACCCTGCCCAGCTCCCGGCGCGCTACGGGGCGGTCTACGCTTTCTTCCTGGAGGGCATCGAGGCGGCGGGGGCGCGTCTCCGCGCTTTCCTGCAGCGCGCGACCGAGGCGACCTTGCTCGGGGACGTCTTCGACGATGTCGCGACGGGGCAGGCCCTCCTCAACTACTTCCTTCGCGCCGTCGGGTGCGGCGCCATCTCCGAGGCGGAGGCCGAATCCCTCTCGGGCCTGCGCGCAGAGGAGCTGAGCACGCGGCAGTTCGCGCGTATCCTCGATGCACGAAGGCGGGGCGCGTCGGCGAAGGCATGAGCCTCCGTGCGCGGTGCTCGCGACCAGGGTCTCACGCTGCCCGGTCCGACACGCCCTCCGGAACCGCGCGCTGCACGATCATGGAGGGACGACACGATGCAGATCACCCTGTCTCCGAGCGATTACGCCACGGCTTTCCGCCTGCTCACGGAGCGCTCCAGGCACCCCGAGCACCTCGCTGACATCATCCTGAAGGAGATCGCTCCACGGCTGCCGGAGCGTCCGTCGCTCCTCGACATCGGCGCCGGGCCCGGCAAGCTCGACCGGTTACTCGCGCCGCACTTCGCGTCGCTCACCCTGCTCGAGCCCAACCGGGCGCAGCTCCCCGAGTTCGACCTACCCAACGCCAGGCTGTTCCACACCACGCTGGAGGCCTTCGAGACGTCCGAGACCTACGATCTCGTGGTGTGTGCGCACGTCCTGTACCACGTGCCCCTGGCCGAGTGGTCCGCGTTCCTCGACAGGGTGCTCGGCCTCGTGCGCCCCGGAGGACACTGCGTGCTCGCGCTCACGGCTCCCCGCGGGCAGAGCTACGAAGTGCACCACGACTTTCTCGACGACGGGATCTTCAGCGATCGTCTGCTGCGGCTGCTGCGCGACGAGCAGCGCCCGCACACCGTGGTGGAGACGAGGAACGTGTACACCACGAGCGTCGCCGAGGAGATGTACATCCTCCTTCGCTTCCTCGTGCTGGAGAATTGCTTCACGCCAGCGCTGTTCACGTCGCTGAGCGAGGAAGATGCGCGTCGCATGGCCGACATGCTCCGCGGGCATGTCGAGCACAGCAGGGGCCCCGATGGCGTTCATCGGCTGGAACAGATCGACGACGTGATCCTCTTGCCGCCACCCTGACGGTTCCTCCTGCCCTGGTGGTTCATCGCGTCCCATCCCATCCCATCGGGTCCGATCGCGTCCCATCGCCTTGACGGCCCTGCTTCTCCGGCAGAGAACTCCGGCATGAGCGACAACCGCTGGATGCTGTACGGAGCGACGGGCTACACGGGCACCCTGCTCGCCGAGGAGGCCGTACGCCGGGGGCACAGGCCGCTGCTCGCCGGCCGCTCTCCCGAGAAGCTGCGCCCTCTCGCCGAGCGCTTGGACCTGGAGCTGCTCGCCGTGGCCGTCGAGGAGACGACCGCACTCGAAGCGGCGCTGCGGGACGTCGCGCTCGTCTTCAACGCTGCGGGTCCCTTCAGCCGGACGAGCGCGCCGATTCTCGATGCGTGCCTCGCGACGAAGACGAGCTACGTGGACATCACCGGCGAGATGCCCGTCCTCGAACACACCCTCGGCCTCGACGCCCAGGCGCGGGAGCTGGGTCTCCTCTTCATCTCCGGGCTGGGCTTCGACGTGGTCCCCACGGACTGCCTCGCGAAGTACGTGGCCGACGCCGTTCCGGGGGTCACCGATCTCGAGATCGCCATCGGCTCGACCGGCAAGCCCAGCGCAGGGACGGCGAAGACGGTGCTGGAGATGCTGTCCAAGGGGGACTTCCTTCGACGGGACGGGGTGCTGGTGAAGGCGCCCGAGAAGCCGCTCTCGCGCCGGGTGCGCTTCCCGGACGGGGAGAAGGCCGTGCTCTCGGTCCCCTGGGGGGATCTGGTGACGGCGCACCGGAGCACCGGGGCGTCGAACATCACGACGTACATGGCCGTGCCTGGCGCCGAGTCGCCGATCATGGAGCTGGTCACGGGGTTCCTGCGCTGGGGCACGTCGTCCGCTGCGTTCCAGCAGGGCGCGACGAAGGTGATCGACCGCTTCGTCACGGGTCCTTCGAAGGAGGATCGCGACACGCTCCGGTCGTACATCTGGGCACGCGCCGCCAACCGCGAGGGGCAGGCCAAGGAGGCATGGCTCGACACGGTGGAGGCGTACCGGTTGACGGCGGAAGCAGGGATCCGCGCGGTGGAGGCGTTCTTTGCGCGGCGGCCCGTCGGTGCGCTCACGCCCGCCCAGGCCTTCGGTGTGGACTTCGTGCTGGAGATCGAGAGCACCCGCCGACTCGACCGGCTCGGGTGAGGTGCTAGGTTGACCTGGAAGCGCTGGGGCCAGTGTGAGGGGGATGGGGGGCCTGTGCGCGGGGCGCTGTTCTGGCCGGACCGGAGCGACCTTCAGAGAGCGCCGGGACGCGCGCGAGATATAAAGCGGCGGTCGAGCCGGCAGACGCACCTGCATGGAGCACCGAGAAGTCATGAAGTCGAAGAGCGCTGCGCTGCTGATGGTGTCGGGCATCCTGAGCTGCTGGGGGCTCCCGGCGTGTCTGAGCACGCCCGCCGAGATGGACTCCCGCCCGCTGGGGGACGATGGCCCTGGCACGCCGCCGCCCGACCTCCGGCCCGACGTCATCGCCGTCTCCGTACTCGGTCCGACCGGAGCGCTGCCCGTGAAGGGCGACATGCTGGAGCTCACGCTCGCCGTGCAGAACCTCGGGGCGGGCAGCGGCACGGTGACCCTGCGTCCGCTGCTCACCAGCGCCCGCTTCAATGACTTCGTCGATGTCTCGCTCGAGCCGATCACGTTCACGCTCGGTGGTCGAGAGACCCGCGAGGTCTCCCTCTCCGTCGAGCCCATCGTCATCGACGCGGCGAAGGGCAAGCACTTCGCTTTGAACCGCGGGGACTACGACCTCTCCGGTGTGATCGTCGACGTTGCTGGCGAGCCCCTGTCGGTCGACACCGACTTCCTCGGCGCCGCGTTCACGATCGCCCCGAGCGACGTGGTGTTCAGCGCCGTGGTCTACGATGCCAGCTACTTCGAGCGCATCGGGTACGACGGCACCCCCGAGACGTACATGCGCGAGGCCTTCGACCGCGCCACCGAGGTGTTCACGCCGGAGAGTCCCGGATCGAGTGAAGGCACGTACACCGCGTTCGACGGCTTCGACGACATGATGGGCGTCCGCCAGATTTTCCACGCCGTGGGCGGCCTCGCGGCGAGCAGTGCAGGGGGGGGCTTCTGCGAGCAGGTCGGCGCCCATGCGCGCGCGGTCTTCGGCCTCACCCGCGACTGGGACATCGACGAGGCCAACGGGAACTTCACCGACCCGGATCATCACGGCTTCGATCTGCTGGTCGGCCTCACCCCCGAGATGGGCGGCGGCGCCACGTGCGGGTGGCTCGGGGTCCAGGTCAGCGGGCAGTTCGGGTCCGATCGTTCCCTCGATCGCAGCCAGCTCGTCGTCGTTCACGAGACGGGGCATCTCTTCGGCGCGCCCCACTGCGATCCGCTGCAAGGCTACGTGATGTGCGGCGGGGAGCAGCACCCGCACTACGTGGACGACAAGATCTTCGTCTGGCACCAGGTGTCGCTGGACGTGATGCAGAACCGCTGGCGGTGATGCGTCGCCGGACGGAGCGAGCCAGGGGCGCTGGCTCGCTCGTCGGCGCGCTGTGGCGGGGTGATCAGCTCCCTCGGTACGTGGAGTAGCCGAAGGGGTTCAGCAAGAGCGGCACGTGGTGGTGCTCCTCCGGGGCGCGGAGCTGGAACACGACGGACACGCTCGGGTAGAAGGCCTCCACGCCGAGTTCCGCGAAGTACGCGGCGGTGGCGAACGTGAGCCGGTAGGTGCCCACGGATGGCCGCACGCCGCCTGGCAGCAGGTCGCGCAACCGGCCGTCGGCGTCGGTCACGCCACGGCCGAGCAAGGTGCCTTCTCCCGCGTCGTTCAGGTGCTCCAGGGTGACGTGGACGCCGGCCGCGGGGCGCCCCCGGCTGGTGTCGAGGATGTGGGTGGTGATCGGGCTCTGGCTCATGACGACAGCAGCTTCTCCAGCCGCAAGCGGGTGATCTTGTCTTGCTCCGCCGCGGCGATGCGGAGTTCGACGTCGGGCTCGTTGTCGAGCCGAGCGCGCAGGATGCCGAGCAGCTCCTCGCCGCTCTTGCCCGTGGCGCATACCAGGTAAATGCGGCCGAACTTCGCCTCGTAGGTGCGGTTTCCCTCGGCGATGGCGGCCTTCACGGCGTCGTCGGCCCGGGCGGCGCCGGCCTGCTCCTTCGAGGCCCAGCCCGCGGTCGACGCGGCCGAGGCTGCGCCGGCCGCCACCCGGCCTGGCTCGCCGATGCGCGGGTGGTGCGAGAAGGCCTCGTCCCAGTCCGCCACGGTGAGGGCGTTCCAGTGCCGCGACGCCGCCTCGAGCAGCTTGCTTCGGTTCCCGAACGGTCGCTCCGAGAGCATGTGCGCGACCCACCGGCTGCTCCCGCAGCACCGCTGGAGCGCCGCGCGCGCCTCCTCTTCGGGCAAGGCGTCGAGCGCTTTGCAGTCGTCTGCGCTCTCCGCCTGGGTGTGGCTCCTGGCCTCACCGTCGAGAGTGGCGTGGCCTCCGCGCTCCGTGTCGCCCTCGCTCATCGCGTCCCCTCGGCGCCTTCCGCCGGGGCGCCGAACAACCGTAGCCGCGCGATGCCTCCGTCCGGGAACATGTTCAGGCGCACGTGCGTCACCGGCGCCGCGTCCGCCTCGCCGGGCTGCAAGCGGAATGCGTGGCGGGTGTGCGCCTCCAGCTTCGTCCGCGGCAGCAGCTCGCGCCAGGTCGCGCCCTCCAGGGCCTCCACCGTCGCGCCTGCACCGGGGGCCGAGCATCCCTCGAGCGAGCAGCTCTCCGGGAAGTTTCCCTTGAAGAACGTGGTGTCGATCTCCGCCCGCACCAGCGAACCCGGGCGCCCGAGCCGCACGACGGCCCAGTCGTGGCCCGGTCCGCGCCGCCGCCGGCTCTCCCAGCCGTCGCCCATGTCGCGCGAGCCGTCGGGCAGGAGCAGGTTGCGCCGGTCCGAGAAGAACTCGTCGCTCGCACCGATCACCACGCCGCCATGCTGCACGGACGCGAGGTCGAGCACGCGGTGCTCGGAGAGCAAGAGGGGCCAGTTCGGCGTCACCTCGCCGTACACCCGGAACCGCGCCACGCCGCCGTCGGGGAAGATGTGCAGCCGCAGGTGCGAGAACGGGCCCACCGCGTCCCGGGGGAACAGGTTCTGCGAGCCGGGCTGCACGGGCGACGGCGGCAGGATCTCTTGCCACACCACCTCGGGGCTGAGCAGCTCGTCGAGCGGCTGGTAGTCGGGGAAGTACACGCCCTCCACCGCCACGCGGGCCGGGGCGTTTCCCAGGAAGTGGTTCGTGTCCACGTCGAAGCCGTGGATCTTCCCGGGGAGACCCAGGCGGATCAGGCAGACGTCGCGGTCGCCTTCACGGCGCCGGCGCGACTCCCAGCCATCCATCCACTTGCCCTGGTCCGTGTATTTGCCAGGGATGAACGTCCCGCGCCCGGGCTTGAGCAGGTTCTCCTTCGAGGCGAAGAACTCGTCGGTCGCCCAGAGTGCCGCGCCTCCCAGCCGTTCGGAGGCCAGGTCCACCATTCGCTGAAAATCCGTCATGACTCTCCATTCCTCGGCGGCGCGTCCTTCCGCGGGTGACGCCGCCCCAGATCCTTCGTCCGATCCATGCCGGGACATCGCCGACCGCCTCGCGGGGGCGATGCCCTTCCTTGCTTCGACGGCCAGGGGCCTCGGCGACGAGGCTGGATGACCCGACCTCGGCGCGCTGAACGCGCCGCCCGTCTTCGTTGCGCGGAGCCGCCTCGCGCTACGCCGGCGGCGTCCCCATCACTCGGGGGCCGGTGGAGCGCCCTCTGCCTTGCCCACGTCGCTGCGGCCGAGCAGCGGCTTCCCCTGCGGCGATCCCTGGTGCGCGCCCTTGTCGTAGATCACGCGACCGCGCAGGTACGTGGTCTCCACCTGGCCCACCAGCGACCGCCCCAGGTACGGCGTCACCGGGTGACGGTGGTGCAGCCGGCTCGCCTCCACGGACAGCGTGGCCTCCGGATCCCACACCACGAGATCCGCATCGAGGCCTGGCGCGATGCGCCCCTTCCGGTGGGCGAGGCCTGCCAGCCGCGCCGTCGCTTCGCACATCCACCGCGCGAGATCACGCAGGCCGAACCCGCGCCGGCTCGCCTCCGTCCAGATCAGCGACAGCCCGAGCTGGAGCGACGCGATGCCGCCCCACGCGCGCACGAAGTCGCCCTCTGCGGGCAGCTTCAGCGCCGGGGTACACGGGGAGTGGTCGGACACCACGAGGTCGATCGCGCCGCCCGCCAGTGCTCGCCACAGCCGCTCCCGGTTGTCGCGCTCGCGGATCGGTGGCGCACACTTGAACTCGGTGTGCCCGTCCGGGATCTCTTCGGCGGCGAGGAGCAGGTAGTGGGGGCAGGTCTCGATCGAGAACGGGAGGCCCTCGGCACGCACCGAGAGCGCCTCGCCGAGCGCTTCCTCGGCGGAGAGGTGGACGATGTGCACCGGGCCCCCGTGCTCTCGGCACAGCGCTGCCATCGTCCGCACCGCCTCGACCTCCCAGGTGGGCGGCCGTGACGCCAGGTACGTCGCGTAACGGCGCGGGTCTCCGCCGGCGTCGACCACACCGTCTTTCTCGATCTCGGCGTGTACGAGGAGCGGCGACTTCAGCGCGGCCAGGATGGGCATGGCCTTGCGCAGATCGACCTCCGTCGACATCGGGAAATCGTCGATCCCCGAGTGGACGAGGAAGGCCTTGAACCCGAGCGCGCCCGCGGCCACGAGCGCCTCGAGATCCCGATCGTTGCCGGGGATGACGCCGCCCCAGAAGCCGTGATCGACGAACGCGCGCCCCGCTGCCGCGGTGAGCTTCTGGGCGAGGGCGTCCGCCGTCGTCGTCACGGGGATCGAGTTGAGCGGCATGTCGACCACGGTGGTGATCCCACCGGCCGCGCAGGCCCGCGTGGCCGTCTCGAAGCCCTCCCACTCCGCGCGCCCCGGGTCGTTGATGTGCGCGTGCGTGTCCACCACGCCCGCCATGATCACCCGGTCGCCCACGTCGATGACGCGCGCGCCCCGGGGAATCCACGTTTCCCCGGGGGCACCCGACGGCTCGAACACCGCAGCGATCGTCTCGCCCGCGATCGCCACGGCCGCCTCGCGCACCCCGTCGGGGAGCACCACGCGGCGGCTCTTCAGAACGACATCGAACGCCCGCTCGGGGCGCGCCGACTCCGACATGATCGCCTCCTAGAACTCACGCGTGTCGTAGGCCGCGAGGGCCCGCAGGTGCTGCTCGCTGTCCTCGCAGTAGAGCTGCCGCGTCACCCCGCCCACGACACGCGGCAAGCTGTACTTGAGCCCCGAGATGCTCGCTCCACCGAACCCCAGGCTCGGCAGACACCCGAACGTGTAGTTGAACACCGCGCCGACGTACGGCGCCTCGCCCGGGGTTCGCTCCTGCAGCTCGAAGCCAGGCCCCAGGTACGGGTGCCGCAAGATGTCTTCGTTCACCTCGCCTGCGGGCGGCGTGAACCGGTCTTGCCAGCGCGCGATGTGTGGCTCCAGCCGGCGCAGCTCCGGGCGCAGCGAGAGGTCGGTCACGAAGCCGGTACCCACGATCACGAAGTCGGCGGCGAAGCGTCCTTTCGGCGTGGTGATCACCACCTCGTCGTTCTCCAGGGCCACCGCCTTCCAGGGGCTCCCCCCGTGCAGGTGGAAGCCCGGGTGCCGCGTCGCGCGCTCGTACGTGTCCGTCGGCGGTAGCTGCCCCATCTTGAAGATCTGCGCGATGAACCGGTACCGCTCCAGGTCCGGCAGGTCCGCGTGGTGCCGCAGGAACCCTGCGAACTCTGCCCAGCGGTAGGGGTTCACGCAGGGCAAGGTCTCCCGCCGGTAGAACAGGTGCACCTCGCGCGCCCCTTGCTCCAGCGCCACCGAGGCGTTGTCGAACGCCGACGCCCCTGCGCCGAGCACCGCGATCCGCCGACCCCGGAGCGCAGCGAAGTCGATCGGGTCGTGCGTGTGGGCGTAGCGCGCCTTCGGTAGCCCGGCCGCCACCACCTGGGGCGTCTCCCAGCGGCCGGAGCCATCGATCCCCGTCGCCAGCACCACCTTCCGCGCGTACAGCGTCTCCTCGCGCCCGCGCGTCACCACCTGCACCGCGAACCATCCGTCCTCGGGCACGTGGCGGATGTCGAGTGCCCGCGTCTCGCTGCGGAACGGGATCTCCGTGACCCGTCGGTACCAGTCCAGGTACGCCGCCCACTGCTCCTTGGGGACGAGGTTCACGGACTCCCACGCCGCCTGGCCGAACTGCGCCTCGTACCACGAGCGCAGGGTGAGGTTCGGCAGGCCATGCTCGATGCCCACCAGGTGCTTCGGCGTGCGCAGGGTGATCATCCGCGCGAACGTGAGCCACGGACCCTCGCGCCCGCGCTCGTTCTCGTCGATCACGAGCAGGTTCGTCACCTTCTCGCGCAGGAGCCCGAAGGCCACCGCGCTCCCGCTCTGCCCGCCCCCGATGATCAGCACGTCGAGCACGTCGGCCCCTTCGCGCGTGCGGCGCGCGGGCACCCAGGTCCGTCGCGGGTAGTCGAGCAGCGCCAGATCGCGGCGCAGCGCCGCCTCCAGTGCGGGCAAGCCAGGGGGGTCAGCGGTCATGGTCATCCAGGGGGGGGTCAGGGGAGCGCTTCGAGGACCCTCTCGCGTGCGCGCGTCGGGGTCGCGAGCGTGGCGATCGCGGCGGCTACTTCGCCAGAAATCAGCCCGATCGACACGCGGCGTGAGCATACGCTCCGCTGACATCGACCGAAAGACCTCACCGAGAAACGTGCCACGGCGGACCGAACGCCCGACCCTCCAGGGCGCGCTGCAGAGGCGCAGAGCGAGGTACGCCGCAGAGCGTCGAGGGACCGTCTCCGGAATCTCGATGGTGGTCGTGCTCAGCCCGCAGCCTCGTCGACGTCGACCTCCCCTGAGGTCCTGAGGCCAGCCTGACCAGGCGGGGCTGGAATCAGCAGCGTCTCCTCGAAGGGCTCGGCGGCGTTCTCGTCGCCATCCCGCCGCCCGAGCAATCCACACGCATTCTCCACGCCTCCGGCGCGTTCACTCGGTACGCAACCCACTGCCGTCTCACCTCCTCCGCCATCCCCTCCTGAACCTGCGGTCGCTCCTGTCGGATCGTCATTGCTGGTGTCTTCCGAACAGCTCGCCACCAGGAGCGAGATCACCATCCAGGCCATCGGCTGGATGCCCGCCCTCGGGGCACGCTCGGTGCGGGGGGCGTGTGCGCGTCACGCATCCGTACGGCCCATGTCGTCGCCCTCCATTGCCGAGACGAAGTGCCGAGTCATTGCATTCTCGGGGCGTGGCTCGGGACGGCATTGAATCGACGTTGATGAGATCGCGGGTCGTTCAGCGTCGCCGCAGCGAGGGCGCCACGCGGGCCAGTGCCAGCGCTCGCAGCGCGGCCGGGTGGGCCTCGTGCTGATCCTCTTGAAGGTGCAGCTCGCCGAGCAGGCGCGCTTTGAAGCGAGCGTACATCGGGAGTGTCGTCGCGAGCGCGTCGGGCAGGTAGGTCGGGAGGAGTTCCTTGCCGCCGTTCGCGACGAGGAGTGCGCGCAGGTGTCGTTTTCCGAGCACGTCACGGCGCTGGTAGCTGCGTCGCTCCAGGAGCGCGCGCTCCGTCTGCGACTCCAGGTAGCCCTCGGGCACCGGGCGTCGCGCCTTGCCCCATGCCTCGCGGATGCGCGTGGTCAGGCCCTCGGCGACGACGGGCGCGCTGGCCAGCTCGGGGAGCTTCAGCATCTCCTGCGCGTTCGTCACGGTGGCGCGGAGGTTCTCGTCGGCCCCGATCAGCGGTGTCACCACGGCGACCGTGGTCTTCAGGACCTCCAGCTCGTCGAAGGGGAACACCAGCTCTCCGGCGAGCAGGAGCAAGGGCGGCACGAACTTGCCGTCCTCGCCTTCGGCCTCCTCCAGGGCGCTGCGCAGCGGCTCGACCTCGGGAGCAGAGGCCGTCGCGCGGGTGAGGATCTCGAAGACGTCACGGCGGTCCTCGATGAGCGCCGGATCCTCGTGCAGGTCGTGCGCTCCCTCATCGTCACCACCTGGCCCGCGCTCGCTGTCACGCAGCAGGGTGCGCCAGGGCATGTGGCGGCGCAGGCGCATGGCGCTGTCGGTGTCGAACCAGAGGAGGCGGAGCAGCTCGCGGGGGGCACCGGGGGTCGGCGCGAGGGCTCGCGCGGGCGTCACGGCGTTCGATGCGGCCGACGGGCGGGCGCCATCGCGCGGGAGGCCGAAGCTCTTCGAGGCGCCCGCTGCCGCATCCGACGCGCCCTGGGCGCCGGTCGAGACGCCGGGGACCGACGCTCCGTCGAGCGGAGGGGGCGCTTCGAGGGCCGCCTCCCCGATGGTGCGGGGCATCGGCGCGCGGACCAGGGGCGGAGCGACGGGCGCGGAGGGCGCGGACGGCGCGGGCTGGGGCGTGGCGACGAAGGCCGCCGGGACGAAGGCCGGAGGGGTCGCGGGAGGCGGGACGGGCAGGGGGGTCGGAGGACGCGAGGGGGACGCCGCGCCCGACGACGGCGCGGGCGGGGGCGGGGCCGACGGGAACGGCATGCCCGGAGAAGGCGCGGCGAGCGAAGGGGCCGAGGGTGGTGCTGGCTTGAAGGGCGTGCCAGAAGGCTTGTCACCCGGATCCCCACCGCTGAACGGCGTGGCAGTGAACCGCGGCTTGGGCCCTCCCTGTGCGGTCGGGGGCGTGGCGGATGTGTGGCTGAACGGGAGGCCGGAGGAGCCGGTGTTCGTGAACGGCAGCGCGCTCGGTGACGCCACCGGCTGCAGGGCAGGGATGCTCGTGCCGATGGCGAACTCGTCGTCGTCCTCGTCGCTCATGGGCGGGATGAGCGTGATCGAGGAGACCGGCGGGCGCGGAGGACTCGACGGTGCGGCGCCGGAGCGCGGGGCGCCGGCAGGTGGAGCGCCAGCATGGCCGGTGTCCTCGCTGCCGTGGACAGGCCGTCCTCCGGGGACGCGTGCGGCGACGAGGGCCTCGATCTCGGGCCATCCGAGTGGTTTGCCCTGCTCCTCGAGGGCGACGATCACCAGCCCCTTCGCCTCGGGCGACTCCACGGGCGCCTGGCCCCGCCAGGTCAGGGTGCAGAGCCCGCGCAGCGTGTCGATCCAGAGCAGATCAGGGCGGAGCTGGAGCGCCTGTGGCGCTTCGCGGGGACGCCGGAGGAAAGCGCGCGGTGTGTGGCTGGCCAGGTTCGTGACGAGGTGGGGCAGCTCGGGGTGCAGGTTGTCGAGGATCAGCCGCTCGTCGGCGCGGAGCTGCTGCACTTGCTGATCGCGCGGCGCGACATTGAAGTAGCTGGCGTCGAAATCGGCAGGGAGCGGGGCGCGCATCCAGTCGCGCAGGGAGCCCGGCGGCGCATAGCGCCCCAGCCGCTGACGGCGCTGCGGCCAGCCGGGAGCGATGGGTCCGAAGCCGATGGGCTCGATGAGATCTGCCGGCGAGGCGACGGAGGTCCCCACCGGCTGGAGCTGTGGCAAGGGCCGGCGGCCGTAGGGATCGCGCTGCGCCTCCCGGATTCCCACCGGATTTTGCGTCTCTGGCCCACCAGCCGCGCGCTCCCAGAGCAGTGGCATCCGCAGGAAGCGGGCACCTTCCTGGAGCGCACCCTCCTGCGTGAACCAGCGATCCCCGAAGACCTCGATGGCCTTGTCGATCTCGCCCACGAGCAGGCGCGCGACGAGGGAGCGCACGGGCTGCCCTCCCGGAGCATAGGCCTCGCCGATGAGCACCACGTCGGCTCGGGGGCGTATGGGCACCAGGTCCGCGGGCGCGTAGACGCTCCAGTTCGGGTCGTCGCCCCAGTGACGATCGGCCTCGTAAAGGGGTTCCTGGGTCTGCGCGAGCGGCGACTGGCCGGGTTGCAGCGAGAATGTCGCCTTCCAGGCGAACGTGAGCATCCAGGTCTCGGGGCGCGGCTGCCAGAGCAGCGAGGCGGCGGGGAGAGGGCCGTTCGAGGGCGCAGCGCTGAGGGAGACGAGCTCCATGGACCGAGCATACACAATGCGTGTCGTCGCCCCTTTGGGCTTCTGGTCCTCCCGGGATCGGTTAGTCTCCCCGAGGCCCGGGCGGTCGGCGCCGCGCTGGGGGTCAGGAGCCGTGATGACGCAACTAGCGCTCTCCGTCGCGTCGGGAGATGATCTGTCGGTCCGCCGGTTCTCCGCTCAGGAGTCGGTCTCGTCGCTGTTCACGGTCTCCATCTGGGCGCGCTCGGAGAACGCCGAGATCGACCTCGAAGCGATCGTCGGAAAGCCGGCGTCCCTCTCCATCGTGCACGGGGTCGCGCACATCGCGGGGATGGGCGCCAGGCAATGGCAAGGGGTATGCGCCTATGCCGAGCAGATCCAGGCCGAGCCGACGGGCCTGTCTACCTATTACCTGCGCATCGTCCCGCGCCTTTACTTGCTCACGCAGCGGCGCAACTACCGCGTCTTTCAGCACCTGAACATCCCGGACATCGTCGAAAAGCTGCTCGGTGAATGGAACATCGAGCACGTATGGAAGGCGGATCGAGGCCGGTGTCCGAAGCTCGAGTACAAGGTCCAGTATGGCGAGACCGACCATGCTTTCGTGAGTCGGTTGCTCGAGGAGGCGGGAATCGCCTTCGTCTTCGCCGATCCAGGGGCGTCGGGCACGAAGCTCACCCTCGACGACAAGCTGCATGCCCGGGAAGCGCGGCCGACGCTGCCCTACGTCGACAACCCGAGCCAGGCCTCCGAGCAGGAGTTCGTCACCCGGGTGCGGCTCGCCCAGGAGGTGCGCTCCGGCGCCGCTACGCTGCGCGATTACGACTTCAGGAACCCGGGGTTCCCCCTGTTCGCCGAGGCGCCCAAGATGACGCCGGAAGATTTCTACGAACAGTATCGGTACACGCCTGGCGGATTCCTCATCGAGCAGAGTGGCAAGGACGGCGGCACGCCGGTCGCCGACGATCAAGGGACGGCGCGCTACGTGCAGGATTACGGGAAAGAGAAGGCGGAACGCCTCCTGCGTGGGCATCGCGCTGGCCGGCGCATGGTGAATTTCGACACCAATGCGTTCGACCTCTACCCGGGGAGCTTGCTGACCATTAGCAACCACCCGCACGAGCAGCTCGGGCAGGGTGAGCGCCTGCTGGTCCTGGAGACGAACCTGGAGGGCTCTCCCGACGGGGAATGGACCGGCTCCGCGCGCGCCGTCTTCGCATCCGAGCCTTACCTGCCGCCGCAGCGGACGCCGAAGCCGGAGGTGACCGGCGTCCAGACGGCGACGGTGGTGGGCCCGCAAGGGCAGGAGATCCACACCGACGAGTTCGGGCGGGTGCGGATCCAGTTCCCCTGGGACCGCGAGGGCAAATACGACGAGCATTCCTCGTGCTGGGTGCGCGTCTCTCAGGGCTGGGCGGGCACGGGCTACGGCATGCTGGTCCTGCCGCGCATCGGTCAGGAGGTGCTCATCGGCTTCCTGCAGGGCGACGCGGACCAGCCGGTGGTGGTGGGCCGCGTGTTCAACGCCAGGGAGCAGGTCCCCTACAAGCTGCCCGATCACAAGACGCGCAGCACCTGGAAGAGCGACTCGTCCATGGGCTCCGGGGGCTTCAACGAGATCATGTTCGAGGACCTGAAGGCCAACGAGCTGATCTACATGCAGGCCGAGAAGGATCTCCGGAAGCTCGTCAAGAACGACGAGACCATCACCGTCGGCCACAACCGCCAGAAGTACGTGGTGAAGAACGAGACCGAGACCACGGGTGCGAACCGCACCGAGGTGACGGGCGCGAACCGCACCGAGGTGACGGAGCAGAACCGGCTCACCATCGTCGGGGTCGACGCGCTGAAGCTGGTTCGCGGCGACGAGTACGAGAAGACCGACGGCAAGGCCATGGTGCTCATCCGCGGCAACCAGGACGTGGTGGTCAAGGAGGACAAGCGCGAGCGCGTCGAGGGGAGCAGCCACCTCAAGGTGAGCGGCAAGCAGAACGGCCAGATCGACGGCAAGTACTCGCTCACGGTCGGCAAGGATCAGCACATCAAGGTGGCGAAGAACCACGCGCTCGACGTCTCCGAGGAGATCCACCTGAAGGCGGGCACCTCGCTGTACATCGAGGCCACGAAGGACCTGACCTTGAAGGGCCCAGGGGGGTTCATCCGGATCGACTCGTCCGGGGTGACCATCCGGGGGACGAAGGTGCGCATCAACAGCGGTGGCTCCGCGGGCTCGGGCAGCGGAGCGAGCCCGGAGGCGCCGGAGGAGGCGATCGAGGCGGAGATCGAGGCCCCGCAGAAGCCCGTTCCGGAGAACGTGGCCGTGACGGGCATCACCGGGGCGGGGCGCTGAACGCGAGGGCGCGATGCTGAGGATCCGGCGAGAGCAGCACGACGCGCTCGGTGACAAGGACTTCCTGGATCGCCTCGAGGTCCTGGTCGCCGAGGCCCTGTTCCACCGCAAGGTGTCGGCGGCGGAGCGAGCGCGGTTGCCGCTTCGCGCCATGTGCGAGCACGGCGTGGGTGTCGCCCGCGGCTACGGGCTGGAGACGGAACGCGATCTCACGGTGTTCGTGCTCAACATGATCACCATCAACCCGGAGTTTCACCGGCAGCCGCACATCCACGACATCCTGCGCGATCCCTCGCTTTCTCCCCCGGATCGACGGGAGAAGCTGCTGATGGATGTGTCGGACGAGGCGTGGGACGAGGCGGCGCGCATGACCGACGCGGACCGCTACTGGACGCGGGTGCTTTCCCCGGAAGCATGAGGAGGAGCGAGGACCATGGCGGAGACCCCGAGAGACCAGGCGGCGCTGAACGACGCGCGATCGCAGGTCATGCCGGACGATACGCCGTCGGACACGGGCGCCTGCCCGGTCATGAAGCGGCTCCGCATCGGCGTGTTCTTCGATGGGACGAACAACAACCGCTACCGCGACGAGCCGCGTGGGAGAGAGACGAACGTCGTGCGGTTGTGGAAGGTCTACCACAAGCGCGAGGACATCGAGGCGGTCCGCGACAAGATGTACCTGATCGGTGTCGGCGCCATCGAGACGGCAGCAGAGGACCGGAGCCTCTACGACGAGGAGCGCAACCGGCAGGCGACCGGCGAAGAGCGGGTTCAGCGCGGGGTGGACGTGATGAACACGCCGACGATGGGTGGCGGTCCGGCGCTCGACTTCCGGGTCTTCACGGGAGAGGACGCCTGGCTCGGCCGCACCCTCGGTGGCGCGGCCGGTCTGGGGGCGCAGGAGCGGCTGAACATCGCCTACGAGTGGGTCAAATCGCAGGTCGTCGCGCACAATGCCGCCTACACGACCGAGTCCGAGAAGGTCGTCGACATCTATGGTTTCAGCCGTGGCGCGGCCCTGGCGAGGACGTTCGCGAACCTGGTGAAGCAAGGGCTCGCCGAGGCGGAGCAGTTCCTGAACGTGCGGGTACGCTTCCTGGGTATCTTCGATACGGTGGGCTCGGTCGGCGTCCCGGGCAGCTTGCCGGGAGGATCGTCGAACCCAGGGCAGAACCTCGGCCTGGACAGCGGTGACTTCGACGCCTGCTCCCACTTCACGGCGCGGCACGAGTTCCGAGCGAACTTCCCCCTGTCGATGCTGCCAGGCTTCGATCGGGAGTACACCGGCGCTCACTCTGATGTGGGCGGTGGGTATGGCGACGACGCGGGCAACGGCCAGACGCGGAACGGGATCGCGCTCGATGACAGCGAGCGAGGCGTCCGCAATCACCTCGCGTTCATCACGTTGATCGACATGTACCAGGAGAGCGTGAACCGGAATGTCGAGATGGATCGGCCTCCGGTTCCTGGCGGGGTCGATCTGGCCCGGCTCCGGAAGGAAGCCGATGAGTACGGTGGTGGTGTCGCGGTCATGTACGATCCGAACGGCAGCTTTCCCGCCCAGCGCCGGGCGTGGATGAGCAGTTACGTCCACACGTCGGGCCGAGACTGGGTGTGGGGCACCAACTGGGCGAACCCCAACGCGGTCCGGTACGAGGATTCGCGGCCCGCGCGTGAGAAGTACACCCACCGGAAGCTGCAGCTCGTCGGCCTCCCTCCGAACTTCTCGTGGCAATGAGCGTCCCTCCTCCTCCGCTGGCGATGAGCACCTTCCCCCATCTCCTGCTGGAGATCCGTCTCGGGCCGCGCCGGGGTACCAAGGGGACGATTCCACCCGGTGGCTCCCTCCGGGTAGGTCGCTCCCCGGACGCTGGGCTGGTGATCGCTGACGATCCGCAGATCTCGGTCGAGCACTTCGAGCTGACCTGGGTCGACGGCAAGGCGACCCTGCGTGACCTGAACAGCCTCGGCGGGACGCGCCTCCATGGCGACCCCGTGCAGGAGGCGGAGGTGTCCCACGGCGCCTGGATCAGCGCGGGCAGCACCGACTTCGTGGCCTATGTCGAGGGCCACACGGAGCACACGGGGAGCGACGACGACGAGGCCGGCGACGACGACGAGCTGGAGGAAGACGACGGCGACGATGGCGAACCCCCTCCCTTCGCTGCCGAGGAGCGTGCCCCGCCCCCCGAGGAGCAGGAAGAAGCTGCCGAGGCTGCAGCGCGGCGCGAGGCAGAGGCCGCCTTGCGCAAGGTGTGGGCCGTGGAGCGCCGGCAAGCGCGCGAAGCCCACGCTGCCCGGGTCGAGGCTGCGACGGCCGCCCTGCCCCTCCTTCAGCGCGTGGCGACAGCGCGCCCTCTGCACGTCGTCCTCGACGCCGCGCGGACGCCGCGCATCTTGACCGTCTTGCAAGAGGCCATCGAGGAGTACACCTCGCTCTACGAGGGCGTGAAGGGGGAGGTGCTCGACCAGGTGGCCCCGCGCCTGGTCGAGCTGCGGTCGGACTCGCGCCTCCTCGCCCAGCTCGTGCGCGAGGGCTGGGGGCGGCGGTGGGGGATCTTCCTCGAAGGTGACGTGTCCGGGCGCGAGCTGCGCCGGCACCTGCGGCGCTTCCTCATGGTCGAGGACGACGATACCGGCGAGAAGCTCTACTTCCGTTATTACGACCCCAAGGTGCTCCGCGAGTTCTGGCCCACCTGCTCGGCCCAGGAGCGCGCCACCTTGCTCGGATCCCTCGACGCGTTCCTCGTCGAAGGCGAGCGGGGCGAGTTCGTGCGCCTGACGGAGGGAGGCATCGAAGCCCCGGACTGAGTGTCGTCGGTACGAGGGTCGACGGTCTCTGCGTGGTGTTCGTCGTGCCGCCCTGGAAGAGGCGGCGAGCCGCCCTGGAAGAGGCGGCAGGAGAAAGGTCCCGAGCGATGCCCCTGCTCCAGCTTTCCTTCGCCTCCGGCGCGAGTTCGCTCACGGTGCGGCGCTTCGTGGTCCACGAGGCCCTCTCGTCCCTGTTCACCGTCCACGTCTGGGCACGAGGCCTGGACCCGAGCCTCGACCTGTCGCCGATCGTCGGCCAGGCCGCGTCGCTGCGCGTCGACAATGGCCTCTCGTTCGCTCACCGCCCGGAGCGCCTCTGGGCGGGCCTCTGTGTGTTCGCCATCCAGGAGCAGGCGGAGCTGCCGCCCGTGCTCTCGACCTACCGCTTCACCATCGCCCCGGTGATGTGGCTGCTCACCCGTCGCAGCGCCCACCGCATCTTCCAGCACCTGAGCATCCCGGACATCATCGACAAACTCCTCGCCGAGTGGCGCATCGAGCCCACGTGGGAAGTGGACCGGGGGCGCTACCCGAAGCTGGAGTTCAAGCTCCAGTACGGCGAGAGCGATTTCGCCTTCGTCTGCCGCCTTCTGGAAGAGGCTGGCATCACCTTCCTCTTCGAGGACACGGCCGACAGCACCAAGCTGGTGTTCCGGGACGAGCCGCAGACCCGCGCCTCGCGTGGCGCGCCGCTCCCCTATTACGAGCACGCCAACCAGGCCGCCGAGAAGGAGTTCGTCACCGAGGTGAAGCTCGGGCACGAGATCAGGTCAGGCGCGTTCGTGTTGCAGGACTACGATTTCCGGAGGCCGGCGCTGAAGCTCGCCGAGGAGGCCCCGAAGGCCACGGCGCCCGAGGACAAGTACGAGCTCGCGCACTACGAGCCGGGGACCTACCTGGCGGAGCTGGGTTCGGGTGGCGATACGCCGGTGGCCGACGACAAGGGCATCGCTCGGTACGACGTGGGTTACGGCAAGGAGAAGGCGACCCGCTTGCTCGCCGGGGCCAGGACGGGAAAGCAGGCGCTGTCGTTCGGAACGAACGCGCTGGATCTGCGGCCGGGCTCGATCCTGTCGGTGTCCGAGCACGCGCATCCTGGCGTCATTGGCCGTTCGCTGCTCGTGACGGCCTTCTCGTCGGAGGGTTCACCCACCCGCGAGTGGAGCACGACGGTGCAGACCGTGTACGCCGAGCACCCGTACCGTCCCGCTGCCGTGACGCCGCGGCCGCTCATTCACGGCGTGCAGTCCGCGACGGTGGTCGGCGTGAAGACCGGCCAGGAGGTGCAGGAGATCCACGTCGACGAGTTCGGCCGGGTCCGTGTGCAGTTCCCCTGGGACCGAGACGGCAAGGCCGACGACTTCGCCTCCTGCTGGATTCGCGTCAGCCAGGGATGGGCCGGTCGAGGGTATGGCTCGATGGTCATCCCGCGGGTGGGCCAGGAGGTGCTCGTCTCGTTCCTCGATGGGGATCCCGACCAGCCCGTGATCACCGGGCGGCTGTTCAACGCGCTGAACCCCGTCCCCTACAAGCTGCCCGAGAACAAGACGATCAGCACCTGGAAGAGCGACTCGTCACCCGGCTCGGGCGGGTTCAACGAGCTGAAGTTCGAGGACCGGAAGGGCAGCGAGCTTTTCTACCACCAGGCCGAGAAGAACCAGCGCGTCCTCATCAAGAACGACGAGACCATCACCGTCCTCCGAGACCGTCGCAAGGATGTGACCGAGGACGAGACGGAGACGACGGGCGTGGATCGGTTCGAGGTGACCCTCCAGAACCGCTCGGAGAACACCGCCATCAACCGGACGACTTACATCGTCGGCGATCGGCGCAAGTGGGTGAAGCGGGACAAGGGCGCCCGCGTCGAGGGGAGCAAGCAGACACGCCTGGGCAAGACGCTCGACTTCATTCTCGGCGCGAACAAGCGCGAGTGGATCCAGAAGGCCTCGCACGTCCACGTGAAGGGTGACGTCCGGGAGCAGGTGGACGATCGGCGCTCGCTGTCCCTCATGGAGGAGAGCCACGAGAAGACAGGCGGTCGATACGCCCTTCAGACTGGCGAGATCGCAAGCTACCACGCGGGCAAGCAGCTCGTCGGCGAGGGCGGTGACGGCATGACGGTGAAGGGAAGCGGCGGATTCCTCAGCATCGGGAAGTCCGGCATCGTCATCCAGGGGACGATGGTCCTGATCAACGAGGGCGCCTCGCCCAGGAAGACCCGGCGGGTGGCGAGGCCGGTGGTGGCGCTCGCCGCGCGAGAGCTGAAGCAGCCCCTGCCGGCCGACGTGGTGGAGGACGCGCGCGCCGACGAGGACCTGAGCACCCTGTCGAAGCACCTTGCTGCAGTAGCGGCGTTCATGGAGGCCAAGCCCTCCGCCGAAGGCAAGCGCTGGAGCCGCACGTTGCTCTTCCGGGAGACGAAGGTCTTCCAGCGGGACGACCTGATCGACCCCACCGACACCGATCGCCTCGGCCGGTCCAACCTGTCGCGCATGAGCCAGGGCCTGGCGCCGCTGGGGCCCGATGGCGTGGAGGTGAACTTGCACCACCTGATCCAGAGCGACAAAGGCGCCATCGCCGAGGTCGCGGACCTGTTCCACAAGCGGTACGACCGGATCATCCACATCAACCCGAGCACCATCCCCTCGGGGATCGATCGCAAGGCGTTCAATACCTGGCGGCGCGCCTACTGGCGGCAGCGGGCTGCGGACCTGAAGGCCCAGGGGAGCACGGGATGAGCATGAGCGACCTGGAGCGCGCGCTGGACCTCATCGGCCAGCATGCCGAGGAGGCCTCGTTCATCGGGCCGAGGACGGAGCTGCTGGTGAGGACCGCCGAGAAGGCGCTGGGCCTCCGGTTGCCGCCGACGTACCGGCACTTCGTGGGGGCGCTCGGCGCAGGCAGCTTCGGCGCTGCGGAGATCTACGGGGTCATCGACACCGACTTCGAGCTGTCGTCGGTGCCCGATGCCATCTGGGCGACCCTGCGGGCCAGGGACGAGCACGAGCTGCCCGCCGATCTGGTGATGCTGGGGCGAGCCCCCGACGAGGTGATCTGCTTGCAGATCCTGGCCTCGGGGGAGGAGGGGCCGGTGCTCTCCATGAACCTGGGCGAGGATCCTGCGCGGATCGGGACACAGCGGCTGGCGCCGGATTTCGGCGCGTACTTCCTCGGCCTCGTCGAGGAGGAGCTGGAGGGAGTGCGATGAGCGTCGAGCGCCGGTTGTTGCACCGAGGAGCGGAGCGGTATCACCTGGTGGAGCGGGGGGCGGCGCGCGGGGGAGAGCGCATCCACTTCGCGAGCCATCACGAGGCGAGCGCGTTCCTGAGCGGCTTCCTCTTGCAGACGGGCAACGTCGACGTCCTGCAGGCCGCGGCCGAGGACGTGCGCGGCGGAGCGCCCTGGTCCGCGCGCGGGCGCCTCGATGACGACCCCTGGGCGCCACTCGCCGACGCGCTGGTGAGCGGCTCGATCGAGCTGATCCAGATCGTGGATCACCCGGTCTCGCCCTGCGAGGTGAGGACCACGGGCACGCTGACGCTGAGCGAGGTGTCGTGGGGAGAGACGGCCGGAATCTACCCGTCGAACAAGAACCTCTACAGCCCGGCCAAGTGGGAGCAAGAGAAGCTGTGCTCCCTGCTCCGGGCGCGCGCCGCGGTCGATGATGTGGCCAAGCGCAACAGCCACGTGAGGAAGGCGAAACCGAGCACGGGCAACATCGACCAGATGCTGAAGCCGTACCACTGCATCGAGAACTTTCCGGACCTCGAAGCCGAGATCGATGAGCGCGTGCAGTGGTTCTACCTCTCCTCGGAGGCGGACAAACCCGAGACCCACCCCGGCGCCATGCAGCGGATGGAGATCGCCAGGTCGTACGGCCCGTTCCATAACGTGGGCGGGGGCGATGTCGCCAAGGGCGACGTGTGGCTCCATTTCTATCGCCTGGCCCCCAAGGGCTGACCATGACCGAGCTGGACTTCCATGCCATCCGCGCCCGATGCACGCGCGCCTTCGGAAACGACGCCCCGGCGGATCGTCGCCCTGCTGCGCGTCTCGCCGCGCTTGCAGCGCTCACCCCGCCCGACGTCGAACAGGACGTTTACGGGGAAGGGGCTCTCCTTCACGACGTCGAGCGCGAGGTCGCCGAGCTGCTCGGCAAAGAGGCCGCCGTCTTCATGCCGAGCGGCACCATGGCGCAGCAGATCGCCCTGCGCATCTGGTGTGATCGCCGCCGCCTGCCCGTGGTCGCCTTCCACCCGCGGAGCCACCTGGAGATGCACGAAGAGCGCGCCTACGAGCGCCTGCACCACCTTTCCGCGATCCTCGTCGGTGGTGAGCACGCCTTGCTCCAGCCCGCCGACCTCGCGCGTCTGCGCGAGCCCATCGCCGCGCTCCTCCTGGAGCTTCCGCAGCGCGAGCTGGGTGGCCTCTTGCCCCCCTGGGAGGAGCTGCTCGCCATCCGCGCCTGGGCCACCGCGCATGGCGTCACCCTGCATCTCGACGGCGCCCGGCTCTGGGAGAGCGCCCCCTTTTACGGCCGCCCCTACGCGGAGATCGCGGGCCTCTTCGATTCGGTCTACGTCTCCACGTACAAGGGCCTCGGAGGCATCTCCGGGTGCCTCCTCGCGGGCCCCGAGGATTTCATCGCCGAGTCGCGCGTCTGGCAGCGGCGCCATGGAGGCAACCTGTTTGCGCTGTACCCCTATGCGCTCGCGGCCCGCGCGGGCCTCGCCGAGCACCTCCCCAGGATGGCCGACTACCGTGACAAAGCCGTGGCCATCGCTGCGCGTCTCGCGCGCATCCCCGGCGTCGAGATCGTCCCCGACCCGCCCCACACCAACATGATGCACCTCGCGCTTCGCGCTCCTGCGGAGCGACTGGAGCGTGCCGCGCTCGAGATCGCCGATGAGACGAAGATCTGGCTTTTCCAGAGGACGATGCGCACCGGCGTGCCCTCGGTCCAGCGCGTCGAGCTGAGCGTCGGCAAGGCCGGGCTCACCCTCGACACCGAGGAGATCGGGCAGATCTTCGAGTCCCTCATGGCGAGCGCTGCGGGGGCGGCGGCGTCAGGGAGCTGCCATGGGTTGACGTTGTGAGGAGCGCCGACGCGGACTCGTCGGCAGCCAATCAGCGTTTGGCGGGGTTACCCCCGACCGCTGGGTTCTTTTCGGTCGACGCGTGGGTCACGCAGACCCGCTGCGCATTGCAGGTGGACGCTGCATTCTTGCAGGGGTTCACGTAACACTTCGCGCCTTGCAGGAGGTCTTTCGTGATGACGAGCCCCGGCGTGCACGGTCCGCATGGCAGCACTGGGCAGTCTGCGTCGGTGGCACAGGCGATGCCGTCGCTGGGGGGAGGTGGTGACGGAGGGCTCGGTGGCGGAGGTTCCGCTGACACGGTCTGGCTCGTAGACGTCGTGCTGGCCGCTCGGCCCGCGGTGTCCTGTGGCGCCTGGGGTTGGTCGCTGCACGCGACGGGGCTGCAGATCATGAGCGCGAGGTAGAGCAGGCGAGGTGTCATCATCGACCAGCACCCGGAACGATAAAAGGAAGTGGTGTTCCGATCCATCCGCTTCATCGAAGGCGTGGAGGCATGACATCTCGACGTCGATGAGGCCTGCATTCCTCGGCGCTCGGTACGCGCTCGGTACGCGCTCGGGCGCGACCCGCGGACGCGCCGTGATGGGTCACAGCGAGCGGCGCGGTGGAAGCCACAGGTTGGCGAACAGAACGCCCGCGACGAGGGAGATGGAGATCAGCCCGGCCTTGAAGGTCGCCTCGGCGCCGGAGGCCATGTCGTTCTCCAGCATGGAGACGACACCGCGGAACCCCAGGCTTCCGGGGACGAGGAGGAGCAAGCCAGGGACGAGCGCGACAGAGGCCGGGCGGTCGAGGGTGCGGGCGAGGGTGTTGCTGGCCAGACCGAGCACGAGGGCGCCGAGGAACGCGCCGAGCTCGGGTCCGAAGAGGACGCCGCCGAGACGCGTGCTGGCGAACCCGAGGAGGCAGGCGCCGAGGATCCACTTCAGATCGCGGGGGCGGGTCTGGAGGTAGGTCGAGACGGCGAAGGCTGCGGGGATGATGGCGCAGGTCAGCTCGAGGAAGCTCCACGCGGTGGGCGGGGGCGGCGGGGGGAGCGCGGGCAGGAGGCGGATGAGCGCCGTGCCGAAGGCGACGCCGAAGCCGAGGCCGGCGAGCTGCACGAGGGCGCCCGAGAAGCGCGCCGTGCCGGAGGCGAGGTTGCGCGTGGCCAGCTCGGTCATGGCGATGGTGATGCCGAGGCCGGGCAGGAGCATGACCACGCCGGCGAGGGTGACGACGAGGGTGGAGAGGGGGCCCGTGGCGCGCGCGATGAGGGCTGCGGCGATGGCGGCGACGGCGGCGACGACGGGCTCGACCACGGCGGAGCGGGCCGAGATGCGGCGCATGGCCTGCACGATGCCGCCGACGAGGAGGCCGACGGCACCGGAGGCGACGATCTCGCGGAGGCCTCCGCCGAAGAGCATGGCCGCGGCCGCGGAGAAGACGGCCGAGGCGAGGATGGCCCAGGGTGGACCGTAGCGAGCCTGGGCGCGGATGACGGCGTCGAGTTCGGTGCGGCCAGCGTCGGGCCCCAGCTCGCCGCGGATGACGCGCACGGTGATCTCGTAGAGAAGCGAGACCTTCTCCAGGTTGATGGCGCCCGGCTGCACGCGCACGAGACAGGTGTGCCCCTCGGCCAGGGCGCCGAACGAGGCGAGCACGGCGGTGGGCGTGGAGTAGAAGCGCGCCTCGATGCCGAGCCGGGCGGCGACCAGGGTGAGGAGGCCTTCCATGCGGTGCGCGGCGACGCCGTGGGCGTGCATGGCCTCGGCGAGCGTGAGGATGAAGGCCTCGGCATGGTTGCGGTCGACCGAGAGCGGGTCGGTGGGGTCAGTGCTTGCTGGCGCGTCGAGGAACATGGGTCGGGCGTGGTGCGCTGCGGCGAGGCGCGACCCGCGCGCGTGGTCTACGATGGGCCGCATGAGCGCTCCAGTGGCTTCCAGTCCGCCCCTCACGATCCGGCGCGCGGAGCAGGCGGATCTCCCCGAGGTGGTGCGGCTGTTCGCGATCCCGGATGAGGGCAACCTCAAGCGCGAAGATGCAGGGCCGCCCTTGCCGGCGTGCTACGGCGAGGCGCTCGCGCGCATCGCGGACGACCCGAACAACATGTTGCTCGTGGCCGTGGATGGCGGGCAGGTCGTGGGCGCGTTCCAGCTCACGATCATCCAGTACGTGGCGTACATGGGTGGACGGGTGGCGATGATCGAGAACGTGATCGTCGAGCCCGAGGTGCGGGGGCGGGGCGTGGGGGAGGCGATGATGCGCTGGGCGATCGACGAGGCGCGGCGGCGAGGTTGCTTCCGGGTGCAGCTCACGACGAACAAGGTGCGCGAGCGCGCTCACCGCTTCTACGAGCGGCTCGGGTTCGTGAAGAGCCACGAGGGGATGAAGCTCGTGCTGTAGCGTGCCGTTTGGAGGCCCCAGGAGCCCACCTGCCGAGGTGTGTCGCTCGTCGGCGTCGCGCCGGCGAGTTCGAGGGACGTCCGCCGGCGGGTCTCCGGACGTGCTATCGCGCGGGGCATGCTCGAGCTGCTGCAACACCTCGCGTCGATCCAGCCCGCGGTGCGCCTCACGACCCTCCGGCGGGAGGACTTCACGGAGTCGGCGCTGAGGGAGCTGCACACGATGGCGTGTTCGCTGATGGCCGAGGACTTCGCGCATTTCAGGGTTCACGCGGAGACGAACGATCGGGTGCACGTCTTCCGGCATGCGGAGACGTGTGCGGTCGTCGGGTTTCAGTTCTGGGGGACGGCGCCGATGGAGCTGCCCAGGAGCCGCGCCATCATCGGGGGCAAGCTGCGGGTGCTGCCGGCGTTCCGGAACCGCGGCCTCCACCTGATCTCGGGCCTCCTGTTTTTCCTGGAGCTGAAGCTGGAGCACCCACTCACGCGCTACTACCGCCTCTCCATGGCGAGCCTGTTCGGCTTCGTCTCCATCACCGAGGCGCTCGCGCAGTACGAGGTGTTCGATCCTCGGCGAGGTGGGGGGAGGGGCGTGACACCGGAAGAACAGGAGGCGCTGCGGACCGCCTTCGTGGCGCTCGCCGGAAAGAGTGACTTTCGCGTCGACGAGGAGACGGGGCTGATCTTCGTCGACATCTTCATGACGGAGGAGACGCTGGGTCAGTACCCACCCGGGTACTTCGAGCGCTCCGCAGCCCGTGCGTACGCCGCAGTGAACCCCGACTACCGATCGAACGGTTGCTACGTGGGTTTCTGGTTCAGGTTCTCGCCAGCGAACCTGGCAGCCATGACGCGGGCCATCCTGCGGAAGCTGGGCCGTGCAAGGGCCAGGAGCGCATCGGGGCGCGTGACGTCCGTCGCGTCCTGACCGATCGAGCACGACGAGCGCAGCAGGCCGTGCGTTGCGCGGCGCGTCCAGACCTCCACGGCGCATCCCTGCTGAAGCTCGGCAGCACGAGGCCCCGAGAGCCCCGAGCAGGGCGGGCGATCTCCCGAGCGCCATGTACAGCAAATGACGGATTCGACGATCTCGGCAGGGGGGCCCCATGTTCCCCCTTGATGCCAGGAGGTACCGAGTGATTCTGAGGACTTCCGCTCAGTGCTACGTCGAACCCCACGCCCGGGAGTTCTACATCCACACGCTGCGAACACTGAACGCCTCGGGCTTGCCCTATCTCGTCGGGGGAGCGTACGCGCTCGCCCGGTACACGGGAATCGAGCGGCACACCAAGGATCTGGACGTGTTCGTGCGGCCCGAGGACGCGCAGTCGGCGCTCGATGCCCTGTCCGCGGCTGGTTACCAGTGCGACATGATCTTCCCGCACTGGCTGGGCAAGGCCCGCTGCGCCGAGGACTTCGTCGACGTCATCTTCAGCTCGGGAAACAACGTGGCCCGCGTGGATGACGGGTGGTTCGAGCACGCGCCCGTGGGCGAGGTGCTCGGGGTGCCCGTGATGCTCGTGCCCGCCGAGGAGATGATCTGGAGCAAGGGCTTCATCATGGAGCGGGAGCGGTTCGATGGGGCCGACGTGGTCCACGTGCTGCTCGCTTGCGCCGACAAGATCGACTGGGATCGGTTGATTGCGCGCTTCGGGCCGCACTGGCGGGTGCTGCTCGTCCATCTCCTGATGTTCGGGTTCGTCTATCCAGGGGAGCGGCACCGCATCCCCGAGGAGCCCTTCCACGAGCTGCTTCGGCGGCTCGCGGAGGAGGAAGGGAAGGATGCGGACGGGAAGCCGATGTGCCAGGGCACGCTGCTGTCACGGCAGCAGTATCTGGTCGACGTCAGCCGCTGGGATTTCGCGGACGCGAGGCTGACGCAGGGGCACATGAGCAAGGAGGAGATCGCCCACTGGACGGCGGCGATCGACGAGCACCACTGAGCCGTGGCCAGGCGCTCAGTGGCCGCGGTAGGCCGCGGTGAGTTCGGAGGTGTCCTCGATGAAGAGGACGCTGCTGATCTTGCCGTCGGCCACCGTGAAGACCCCGGCCCACTCGCTCACGAGGGTCTTGCCATTGAGCTTGACCGTGCCGCTCTCGAAGCCGAGCAGGGTCACCTTGTCACCGCGGGCGATGTACTCGTCGATGGTGATCTTCTCGAGGGCGAAGACGCGGTCGAGTTCGACGAAATACCGCTGCAGGTCCTCCTTCCCCTTGAATTCCCGGCCGAGCGGGGTGTCACTCGGGATCGTGATCCTGAGGACGGCATCGTCAGCGAGGGCCTCGAAGAAGGGGCCCGGGTCGCCCTTGGTGATGAGGGCGTCGTAGATGCCTTTGATGAACTGAAGATTCTCTGCCTCTGACATGACGGTGCGTTCCTCGATGAGGGATGAAGGGCTGTGTCGCGGGGCGCGCGAGGGCACCCCGAAGGTCGAGCACAGACTATCCAGAAGCAACCCGGTGTCATGCCTCAGGTGCGAGGCATGGCCAGTACGCGGACGGAGAACGTCCGCCGTTGCCGGGCCCACCGTCACGGAGAGTCGCCGTCAGCCATGGCTGCCGTCGAGATCGCCATCCCCCGGCTCGGATGCGAGCGCGGGGAGGATCGGGCGGACTCGTTACTTGAGCTGTTTGGCCACGGAGCAGGCCCAGGCATCGCCGCGGGTGCAGGCGCGATCGAGATCGATCTTCCCGCCGGCCTTGTTGCCGGAGGCGACGGAGAGCACGCCGAGGGTGGCGCAGTCGCGGGTGTTGCCGCTGTCGCAGCTCTTGCGGAGGGCCTGCTGCTGCGCGACGTCGGGCATGACGGGGCGGTTCTCGCCGTAGACGGCCTTGAGGACGGCGCAGCCCACGGCGGAGCGCCACGTGCAGGCTTGCTGAAAGGCGCGGCGCGCGGCGTCGGCGTTGCCACCGGGCTTGGCGAGTTCGAGCCGGCCCTGGTTGGCGCAGGCATCGCCGTGCCCGCGGATGCAGCCGCGCTGGTAGAGCATGCTCGCGAGGATGGGGTTTTTCGAGGCGCCGCGACCCGTCTCGTGCATCTGCCCGAGAGCGTCGCAGCTCGCCGCGTCGGCGCCGTCACAGGCGCGCTTGTAGAAGGCGGCAGCGCGGGCCTCGTCGGCCTGTACCCCCTTGCCGCTGGCGTAGAGGGGAGCCGCTGCGGCACAGCTCCGATCGTCGCCGCCTTCGCAGCCCTGGGTGAGCAGGGTGGCGGCACGCGCTGGATCCGCGGTGACACCGTCGCCCGTGAGGTACGCCCTGCCCAGTCGGCCGCAGCCGATGGCCTCGGCCGCGTTGCACGCCTTCTCGAAGAGCTGGAGGGAGGCAGCGACGTCTTTGGTGACGCCGGTGCCCTCGGCGGTGAGGATGCCGAGCTGGGTACAGCCTGCCGCTTCGCCGCCATCGCAGGCCGTCTTCGAGGCCTCGGCAGCGCGAGCCGGATCCCGCTCGATGCCCTGGCCGTTCATGTAGAGTGCGCCGAGGGTCGCGCAGCTTCCGGGGTGCTTCTTGGCACACTGGGACTTGCACTCCTCGGCGTTCTTCGCCTCGCACTGGTAAGCGGGGGCAGACGCAGCAGCCATGCATTTGCCATCGGCCAGGACGAGGCCCTTGGGGCAGGTGGGCTCCGTGGACGCGACCTCGGCGGGAGCCTGCGCCGTCTCGGCAGGGGCTGCGTCGGACTTCTTGACGATGGGCTGGAGGACGAGGCGGATGGGCGCGCCGCACTGGGACGGCGGGCTGCCGTCTTTGGGAGACGCCTTGGCGCAGTCCTTGAGATCGCCTTCCTTGCTCTGCACCTGCTTGTCGCTGGTGGAGCCGCCAGAGGCGCCCGCGCCGAAGATCTCGGCGGCGGCGCGGACCTTGGCGTTGCTCCCGGTGTCGACGGCGAAGGCGCCGAGGGTCGCGCTCCGCACGAAGTGGGTGGCCCCAGCGCACGCCTTTCCTTCGCCCTGGAGATCGGCCTCGGTCGGGGCGCTCCAGGTGGTCTTGGCGCGACCGATCATGATCATGGCGATGTCGAGCGACGAGCCGCGGGCGAGTTCGCCGCCCAGGCTGGCGCCGCTCAGCGGGAGGTTGGCGCGGAGCTCGTCGGCGTTCTGGAGTCGGACGACTTGCTCCTTGCGGGTCATGCCGAGGAAGCCGTAGCTGCCATCGATGCGACAGTCCTTGAGCAGCTTGATGCCGTCGCAGCTGTAGGCCACGACGGCGACACCCTCGCCCATGGCGAGTTCGAGCTCACCTCGCTGATCAGGCTTCCAGTCGACCACCAGAGGCTCGCCACCCTCGCTCACGTCGCGGCATTCGGCTTCCCCGAGCGCCTCGGAAGAGGTGGGGGCGGTGGGCCGGATGGCCTCCGCCGGTGCGCCTGCACCGCAGCCGGAGAGGGCAGGGAGGGAGAGGACAAGGGAGAAGCCAAAGAGCGCGCCGCGAGTTCGCATGGGCGGCGATGGTACCCGGGGGGCCCCGCGGCGCAATCCGGTTGCTCGTCAGAGGGACCGACCACAGACCTGGTGACGGCCGGCGCGGACCTCCTGGTACAGACCGTGACGATCTGCATAGATTCCCCGGATGCAGGTGCGAGCGCTGGTGTGCTGGGCTGGTTTGGCGTGGAGCGCGGTGGCCTGTGGGGCTTGTGGGGGAGGGGCGGCGGAGGGGCGAGGGGGGCCAGCGATGGTGACCCCGGTCGTGGCCGCGCCGCTGGCGCAGGCGGGCGCAGGGAGCGAGGGCGCTACGCCGCCCGGCCTCGAGGCGTTCAGGCAGTTTCCTGGCCACGCGGCGGTCTACGCCGCCATCACGGTGAACCGGCTCGACGAGGTGCTCCCGAGGACGCCGAAGGGGGAGTCGCTGCTGTACAAGCTCTCCGCGCTCCTGGAGATCGAAGCGCCCATCCCGGAGGTCTTCGAGAAGAGCGGGGTCGACCCGTCGAGGCCTCTCCTGCTGGCGGTCGTCCCGGCGGCGGAGCCGAAGGCGCGTCAGGCGGTCGAGGCGATGACGCGCGACGTCTCCGGGAAGGTGCTCGACGAGGTCTTTCGTGAGCACGCGACCGACGCGACCCTGGTGCGGGTCGTCGTGCCCTTGCTGGACGATGTGGAGCCGAGGCGCGCTGCGGCGTCGTTGATCCAGGCGTTTTCGAGGGGCGGCGCGTTTCAGGCGTGCCCTGCGGCGAAGGGGTGCAAGGCCTTCGGCAAGGACCCCCCGCTCGGCCTGATGGAGGCCAAGGACGTCGCCGTGGCCGCCTACGCCGATGGCAGTGATCTCCGCATGGACCTGGCGTTTCCGCTGTTCGTGCCCGGTAACCACGGGGCCGCGGTGCAAGCGCTGATGGCCTTCCGCGGTGCGGCCGGTGGCGTGCGGGATCGATGTACGGCGCTCGATCCCGTTGCGGGCCTGTCCATCTGCATGGATCCCGATCGCGTGGCGGAGCTGGGGACGACGACCGGGTACGGCGCCACGGCGCGCGCTCTCTCGAGCGGTGCCGTCGATGCGACGATGCGACGTCAGATCGCGGCGCTCGGTCAGGCAGAGGCGCAGCAGAACCTCTGGCTCTCGGCGCCGGCACACCGCGTGGCCACGGACGGTACGTTCACCATCCAGGGCCCGCCCGCCGACAGCCGGGTCTCGTCGAGCTGGAAGATCGCCGATGCGTCGCAGGGGGCCGTCGCGCAGGCCTTCACGAGCGAGCGCTGTGCCGAGGGGGAAGCCGTGCAGAGCGAGCTGCTGCCGGCACTCCTGAAGGTCTTCGGGGATCTGGAACCCGCCGCCTCGGAGCGGGACAAGGTGCTCGTCGCGTTCAGGGAGGCTGGCCTCGGCGCGTACCTCACCCTGCTGGCGGGCGCGTGGCCGAACCTGCTCGGCACGGAGGTCACGCGGGTGCAGGCGATCTCTGCGATGCTGGGGAGCATCCAGGTGTGCGCGCGGTACGAGAGTGGGCGGCTCTCCCTCGAGGTGCCCCTGGCACGCCCCTCCCGCGCCGCTGGGAAGTGACGTGAAGGTCGCGTGACGGGCTGCTTCAGGCCTGGAGCACCCGCAGCGACCCCGCCACCACGCCGTAGCCGCCCTCGGTGCGCAGGGTGCGGCGCAGCTCCGCGGCGCCGATGGTGCCCTTCAGGAGCTTGCGGTAGGTGCTGACGATGCGGCCGACTTCCTCGCGGCCCTCACGGACCAGCTCGATCCGGAAGCGACGGGCGCCGCTCTGCTGGGCGACCTGGACCACGCCCGCCGCGCTCTGCGCTGCAGCATGGAAGACGGTGTTGCGGCAGCCCACGTCGGCCTCGACGGGGTGATCCATGCCGGTGCGATCACGGAGGGCGATCTGGTGGCGCTCGCAAGGGCGGCCGCAGTCGCGGTGGTCCTTGCCCTCGGAGAGCAGGGCGGCGATCACGCAGTGCTCCATGTGGAAGAGCGGCATCGGGTGGTGGACGACCACCTCGGCGAAGGGGGCGAACGGGCCGTCGAGGAGGGCGGCGAGCTGGGTGGCGTCGAGGTCGAAGGAGGGGGTGAAGGCGGCGAGGTCGCGGGAGAGGACCTCGGCGGCGCTGAGGCGGTTGGTGACGTTGAGGGAGAAGTCGCCGATGCGGGCGATGCCAGCGCCCGTACCGTCGTGGAGGGTGCCGAGGCCCCGCACGAGGATCGCGTCGGGCTGGAGGGTGGCCAGGTAGCGGTCGATCTTCTCCTCACCTGGCTTGCGGATGCGTGGCGGCGCCACGCCGACGAACGAGGCGCCTCGGGTGCGCAGGGCACGGACGGCGGGGCCGGTGCCGGTCAGCTCCAGGAGGTCGAGGTAGACGCCGTCGGCGCCAGCGTCGAGCGCGGCCTCGGCTTGCGCGAGGCTACGGCAGAGGACGAAGAGGCCGGCTGGAGGCGGGGCTCGATCCGCGGGGCGAGCGGCGTCGAGCAGGTCGGCAACGCCTCGGGTCGTGGTGGTCCAGGCGCGGCGCGCCGCGGCGAGGAGGTGCTCGACGAGGGCGCGGCGGGCGCGGTTGAGGGAAGAGGGCGGGAGCATGGCGGCCGAGGGGAGGTCGAGGTCGACCTGGCCGAGCGCGAAGGGGGTGTCCCCCAGGCGGCCCAGCTTGTCGCGCAGGACGTCGGCGAAAGGCGCGCCGCCGTGCGCCTCGGTGAGCGGCGCATCCCCGGTGATCGTCGCGCGGAGCCCGGTGTCGGTGCTGGCCTCGAACCGTGGGAGTTCACCGAGCTGGCCGGTCACGCGGACGTCGACGCGGAGGCGGTGGGGGGCGCGGTCGACCTCGGCGAGCACGGCCTTCTCGCGCGCAGGATCGCTGGTCTTCCAGACGCGGCGGCCTTCGCGGGCGCCTGCGAGCGAGACGTCGGGGCCCAGCCAGAGCAGCACCTCGTCGCCAGCGTCGGCGCGCTCGACGTCCTCGCCGCTGCGGAGCACGCCCCAGATGCGTCCGCCGATCTCGCCCTCGCCACCGAAGCCGCCCTCCAGGAGCACACCTTCCCCGCGGGCGACGGCGCGCGCGAGGCGGACGCGGAGGTGGAGCCTCCCGCGGTGACGCGCGGCGCCGAGGCAGTCGCCGGTGAGCAGGCCTCGGTGATCGCAGGCTCGGCCCTCGACGAGGCGCTGGTGGTCGATGCCAGCGAGAAATCCAGGGCCCGAGCCGCGCGAGTACATCTGGAGCGCAACGTCGCGGAGGGCAGCGTCGGGGTACTGGACGGGAGCGCCACGGCGCGTGGCGTCGTCGCTGCTTGGGTCGGACATGGCCGCTTCGATCGCTGCGCGGTAGAGCCGCGTGGTCGCGGCGACGTACTCGGGGCCCTTGAGGCGGCCTTCGATCTTCACGGAGGCGATGCCCAGGTCGACGAGCTGCGGGATCAGCGCGCTGGCCTCCAGGTCTTCAGGCGAGAGCAGGTAGGCGCGGTCGCCGAGATCCCGGAGCACGCCGTCGACGACCATCTGGTACGGGAGGCGGCAAGCCTGGGCGCACGCGCCGCGGTTTGCGCTGCGTCCGCCGAGGGCCTCGCTGGTGAGGCACTGACCGGAGTATGCGATGCAGAGCGCGCCGTGGACGAAGACCTCGAGGTCCATGTCGGTCTGGGCGCGGATGCGCGCGATGTCGTCGAGGGACAGCTCACGCGCGAGGATGACGCGCTCCACACCCAGCTCTCGGGCCAGCTCCACGGCGCCCGCGTCGGTGCAGGTCATCTGGGTCGAGGCGTGGATGGGCAGGTCGGGCGCGACGGCGCGCACGAGGCGGGCGACGCCGAGGTCCTGCACGATCACCGCGTCGACCCCGGCAGCGGCGCAGGCGCGGGCCGCGGCCTCGACGGAAGGCAGCTCGTCGTCGAAGACGAGCGTGTTCAGCGTGACGTAGCCGCGGGCGCCGCGCTCGTGGAGGCGAGCGAGGGTGCGGGCGAGGCCGTCGGTGTCGAAGTTCTTCGCGCGAGCGCGGGCATTGAAGCCCTGGAGGCCGAAGTACACGGCGTCGGCTCCGGCGCGGATCGCAGCGTCGAGCGCGGCCTCGTCACCTGCGGGTGCGAGGACTTCAGGGCGGCGGCGCGAGGGCGGGGCCGTGGACATGGGGCGGCGTATCTACCACGGGGCGACGGGGAGCAATGAGAAGCGGCGCAGTGAGCTGTCGGACGTTGACCCTGGAAAGAAGCGCCCCCACGTTCCGGGGATGATTTTCGCCCATTTTCGACCTGCCTTTCTTCTCGTGGAGGGGGCAGGGGAGCCATCGTCCTCGGGCGTCGAGGCCGGGACGCCGTCGCAAGAGGGCGCGTCGTCGCGCGCGTGTGCATCACCGCGGAGGGATGCATGAGCCGGACGACCCTCGAGCTATCCGGCGGCGGACGCATCGGCTTTGCGCGCTACGGACGACCGGGGCGCCGCAAGCTCCTCCTGCACCACGGCTTGCTGGGTAATGCGGAACTTCCGCCGGAGTGGGAACAGCGGGCCGCAGTGTCGGAGGTGGACCTCGTGGCGGTGGAGCGGCCCGGCTACGGTCTGTCGACGCCCGCCCCCCTCTCGTCCGTGGCGGGGTGGGTCGACCACGTGACGCCCCTCTTGCAGCACCTGGGCTGGGACACGTTCGACGTGGCCGGGATCTCCGCGGGAGCACCGTACGCCTATGCGCTGGCGGCGAAGCTTCCAGAGCGCGTGCGCGCCGTGTGGATCCTGAGTGGAGTGCCCTTCCTCGGCGCTGCGGGCGTGCTGGAGCGTTACCCCGAGGCCTCTCAGCACGCATACGCCTTCTACCGCGAGGGCCCCGAGGACGGCGTGCGCGCGCAGATGGAAGGCTTCCTGAGCATGTTGCCCGAGGAAGTACAGGCCCACCCGATCCTCGGTCGCGCCGTCGAGGAGGTGAAGGCCCATGCCTTCAGCGGACCCACCCGCGAGGCCCGCTTGCAGATTCTTCCCTGGGGTTTCGGTCCTGAAGACGTGCGCCAGAAGGTGACCTTGTGGCACGCTCGGGAGGACGACATGGTGCCGTTCCCCGCCATCGAGCTGAGCGCCGGGTTCCTGCCCGCCTCGGAGCTGATCCTCCAGGTCGAGCCGGAGCACATCCCGAGCGACACCACCGAGACCCAGCTCTTCGAGCGCCTGCGGGCCTGACGTGGCGCCGCCCGCTCTCTCGCCGGGATCTCTCTGGAGCCTTCATGCACGAGCCCTCGACTTCTCCCGCCGACCTCGCGATGTCGCGAGCGGCCCTCGACGCCCTCGATGAGGCGCTGCTCGACCTCGTTGCCAGGCGCCGAGCGATCGTCGAGGCGATCTTCGGCCTGAAGCGTCGTCACGGCTTGCCCCTGATCGATCCCGAGCGAGAGCACGCCCTGCTCGTCGCGCGCCGCGCCCTCGCGGAGCAGCGTGGCGTGCCTTGCGATCTTGCCGAGCGCCTCTTCCTGGTGATCCTGGAGGGGAGCCATGCTCAGGCACGCGAGCCGGAGGCCACCCCATCGTCAGGCTCGTGACGAGGTCGCCTCCCGCGATGTCCTGCGCTGCGAGCGCACCGCTGTGCGGAGAGGTGCCGTGGGGGCCGATGGTCCCATGCTGCGCCGCGGCATGACCTTGACGCGCCGTTTCGGTGTTCAGCCTCGCCGTTCCCTGCGCACTTCCCGTCTCGTGACGAGAACATGACAGGTCCAGCCCCGACCATGACCGTAGGTTTTCGCACGTTACCGTGCAGATCTCGGTCATGGTGAACCTCCGAGCGCGTCGCGGCAGCGAGCGCATTGCGCGCGCGTGCCAGGCGGAGATCCCTTCGGCACAGGTCCACATGTCGCGCTCGATGGGCGATCTGCAGCGGTTCACGGCCGCGCTCGGTGACGCCCCGCCGGAGTTGATCGTGTCTGCCGGCGGGGACGGCACGGCCCTGGCGTTGATCAACACGTGGCGGGCCTCGGCCGGGACGGTGGAGCTCCCTGGCGCTGCCGCCCTGGGTCTCCTGCCCCTCGGCACGGGGAACGGCTGGGCGAACGCCGTGGGCGCGCCGAGCTGGCGCAAGGCCCTCGCGACGCTCGGGGACCTGGTGCGGCGACCCGCAAGCGCGCTACCTCGCCGTCGCTTCGACCTGGTCGAGGTCGAGGGCCTCGTCGGGCCGTTCGCGGGGACCGGCTGGGACGCGGAGCTGATCGACGACTTCAACGCGCAGAAGACCGGCCCGGGCATCTTGCCCGCGCGCTACCGAAAGGGCCTGGCGGGCTACCTGCAGGGGCTGTTCTTGCGGACCATCCCCAGGAACCTCTCTCGCCGGGCGCTGGCCGAGGTGGAGATCACGAACACCGGGGAAGATGCGCTCACCGTGGACGAGGCCGGGCGCGTCGTTCCCCTGCCCGGTGGCGAGCACGGGAAGGTCCTCTACCGTGGTCCTGCGAGCGTGTGCGGCGCAGGGACCGCGTCGGAGTGGGGCTTCGGGTTCCGCGCCTTCCCGTTCGCTGGCGTGATGCCGCGTCGTCTCCACCTGCGCATCTACAGCGGCACCGCCGCGGAGGCGACGCTTCGCATGTCGGCGCTCTGGCGCGGCGAGCACCCTCTCCCGAAGATGCACAACTGGCTGGTGACGAGCTGTCACGCGGTGTTCTCGAGGCCCGTGCCTTTCCAGGTGGGCGGTGATCGCCTCGGGATGCGTGAGGCCGTCGACTACGGCCTCGCCGGCGGTCACGTCGATCTGCTGGACTGGACGGCGCTCCGCGCCCACTGAGCCACGCGCTGGCCCTGCAAGCTGGCGCCAAGCTCCCACCTTGGGCGCCCCGGTCAGGACCGTCCATGCTGCTCGCCACCAGCGTGCGATCTCGCTGCTCCGCGACTTGTGGTCCGCGGGGCAAGGGGCGTACCCTGGTACGGCAACCTACCGTTCCAACTCGGCCGTTACCGCGCGCTACGCGCGCGCCTGGAGGATCTCCCCATGGCCTCGTACTTCCCCCGCTTCGCTCGTCTCGGCGCCTCGATTTTCATCCGCCTCGGACTGTCGGCTGCGCTCGGTGCTGCCGCGCTCGGCTGTGGTGGCAACAGCGGACTGGCCGTGCTGGAGGATGGCCTGCCTCGGCCGATGGACGGCGTGTACTTCGACTTCGGCGCCGCCGACAAGGACGACGCCATCCGGGTCCTGATCGGGTTCGACATCCAGGATCGCGAGGGCCTCGTCCGCACCATCGACAAGATGTACGACCCGGCCGACCCGACGTTCCGCAGCTACCTCACCGCCGACGAGTGGGCCGCGCGGCACGCTCCTGCTCAGGAGACCGTCGACCGCGCCGTCGACTGGCTCGAAGAGCAGGGCTTCAAGGTCGATCGCACCGCCAGCAACCGACTGATCGTCCAGGTGAGCGGCACCGTCGATCAGTTCAACAAAGCCTTCGTGACGGAGCTGCGCTCCTTCGGCCGCGAGAACCACACCGGCGGCGCGATGATCTACTCCTACGGCCTGATCAAGGGGGCCGCCCTCCGGGTGCCGAGCAACATCGCCGAGACCATGCTCGCCGTGGTCTCCGCCGACGAACCGGCGGACACCACCCCGCTCCAGAACGAGGGCGGCGATGTGATCACTCAGCCTCCGCCCGACGACGCTGCCTCCCACACGCTTTCCGAGATCGCTGGTGCCTACAACCTCGATCCCTTGCACGCCGCAGGGCACAAAGGCGCAGGCCAGAAGCTCGCCGTGTTCGTCGGTGCGACCTTCCGCTTCCTCGACCTCCAGTCGTTCTGGACCTCCATGGGCGTGACCCGGGAGTCGCCGGAGGTGGTGAACCTCGGGGAAGACCCCTCGATCCGCTACCTGGAGACCACCGTCGACGTCGAGTGGGCCGGTGGCCTCGCGCCGGAGGCGGATCTCGTCGTGTACCAGGGCGCCGACGCCCGCAACACCTCGCTGGTCTACGCCTTCAACGAGATGATCGCTCGTAACGAAGCCTCGGTGATCTCCAACTCCTTCGCCCGCCGTGAAGACGCCGAGCCACCCGCGGTGCGCGAGCAGTACAACCTGGCCGCGATGCAGGCGGCCGCGATGGGCATCACCGTGGTCGTCGCCTCGGGCAACTCGGCCGAGACCGACACCCCCTCGTCCAGCCCTTACGTCACCGCGATCGGCGGCACCGTCCTTTCGCTCGACGAGAACGGAGCGCGGCAGAGCGAGGTAGCCTGGTCGCGTTCGGGCTCCGGTCCCTCGCTGTCGATGCCGATGCCCTCGTGGCAGCGGGGCGTCGTCGCCGGTGCGGGTGGCATGCGCGCGGTGGTCGACCTGGCGCTCAACGCCTCGCCCGAGCACCCGTACATCGTCTACTACATCTCCGAGTGGATGAAGGTCGGCGGCACCTCGCTGGCCACGCCCGCGTTCGCAGGGATGATCACCTGCCTGAACAGCGCCAGGGCCGCGCGCGGCCTGCCCCGGGTGGGTTTGCTCAACCCCATCCTCTACCTCGACCCGAAGGTGCAGGGGACGTTCCGCGACATCGTCGAAGGCGAGACGCCCTTCTTCGCTGCCGGCGCTGGTTGGGACTACCCCACCGGCTGGGGCTCCCCGGACATCGCCGCGCTCGCCGACGCGCTCCCCTGAAAGCACGCCACACCACGCGCACGCTCCACGACCCGCGCGCCTCGGCGGCCGATCAGCGCCGCGGAGGATGCCGGTGCTTGCCCCTCATTTTCCCGAGCGCCTCGTACTCGCTCCGCTGTTCGGGCCGGAGCACCTCCAGGATCTTCGCGTCCGTCTGGGTCTGCACCTCCTCCAGCCCGGGAAGGCAGCTCTCCATGCGCCGATCGCGCTCGGCCTCCATCTCCCGCAGGATGGCCTCGATGCGCTGCACCTGATCCTCCCCCAGGTCGAGCCGCCGCTGCATCGCCGCGAGCCGGAAACGCATCCGGGCCTCGGCGGGCGGCCCCTCCACCGTCGCGCGGATCTGTCGCGTCGCCGAGAAGTGCGTGACCCCAGCGCCCGCCACACCCCCGAGCACGAAGACGGTGAGCATCACTGCGAAGGCCTTCAGCTTGGGGCTCACTCGGCCACCTCCACCGCCTCGATCGACGAAAGCGCCTCCAGATCGAGCGCGCGCGCATCCTGAAACGACAGCAGCACGCACGCTGCCGCTGCCACCGCTGCGAGGGCCACCCCGAGCCGACCCGAGCGCGCCACCCCCTCCAGCCATCCACCGCCACCTTCCGCCGCCGCGACCCGCTCCACCGAGCGCATCACCGCCTCGGTCAAGGCCGACTCCGGGCTCAATGCCTCCGTCGCCTGCCGGAGCCTCTCCAGCGGATCGCTCGCCGCACCGAGCGAAGCCATCACCTCATCCGTGAACTCCGGCGACGGCGCGAGTTCCCGCGTCGTCTGGGCCAGACGCCCGAGAGCTGGCGCGCCCCCCTCGGCGGCGACCGCGGCCATCACCACCTCGGTGAAGTCCTCCGACGGACCGAGCGCCTCGGTCCCGCGCCCCAGCTCGCGGAGCTTCGCCTCGATGTCGTCAGCCATGGCGGACCTCCTCCTTGCCGTGCTCCCGCAGAGCCGTTCGCGCGCGCACCAGCCGCTGCTCGACCGCCCCCTCCGAGCACCCCAGCACCTCGCCGGCCTCCCTGGCCGACATCCCCTCCATCGCCACCAGCACCAGCGCCGCCCGCTCCGGCGGCGCGAGCCTCTTCAACAGCTCATCCAGCTCCCGCAGCGCCACCCGCGCCTCGGCCGGCACGCTCCCGTCGAACCGCGGCTCCCGCACCACCTCCTTCGGCGACTCCCGCCGCTTGCGCAGCAGATCCGTCGAAGCGTTCACCACGATCCGGTGCAGGTACGTCTCGAGCTTCGCCCGGCCGTCGTAGCGGCCCTCGCGCAGACCGCGGTAGGCGTTCACGTAAGCCTCTTGGAGCACGTCCTCCGCGTCCGCCAGGTTCCCCAGCAGCCGAGCTGCGAGGCGGTACAGGGGAGCGCGCGTGTGGTCGACGACCTGCCGGAAGGCCTGCTCGTCGCCCCGGGTCACGCGCGCTGCGAGGAGCCGCAGATCGACGCTCACCGCCCCTCACCCCCCCGCACCGCCGCCGCGCTCCCCTGCATCACCGCTCCCCGCGGGCGCCGTCGCGCAGCCCCTCGGGCGCACCCCCGCGCGCACCCGCACCTCGCCGCGGCCCCTCGAAGCGCCGCTGCTCCCCATCACGCCGCGCCCGCTCCATCGCAGGCCGCTCCCCACCGCGCGGGGGCCCCTCGAAGCGCCGCTGCTCTCCACCGCGCCCCGGCCCCTCGAACCGATGCGCCCCTCGCTTGCCCTTCATGCCCATCGGACCCCGCTCCAACCGATCCGCCAGCGCAGCCCGCTGCGCGTCATCGAGGAGCGGCGTCACCACCTTCAGCGAGGCCACCATCCGCTCCAGGTGCGCCCCAGGGCCCCCTTTGCCCTCGCCGAGCGCGGGCAGCGCCGCCTTCGCGTCGAACCCATCGGACGCGAACGAATCGAGCAGGGCCTTCCTCGCGGTGATCATCGCCTCGAAGTCCGGCTTCTCACCCCAGAACTTCGCGGCGTCCAGCCCTGCGGACGCGAGCGCCGTCTCGATCTGCTCCCGCTGCCCCTCGCGCAGCGTCACCCCGTGCAGCAGCCGCTCCACGCCACCCTTCTCGCCGTGCATCGCGTGCGCCCGCCCCTTGCCTCCCTTCATCGCTCCGCGCTTCCCGTCGAACTTCCCTTCGAAGCGCCCCTCGTGCTTCCCGGCCCGCTCACTGATCTTCGCCACGAGCTGCTTCCGCTGCTCCGGCGTGAGGGTCTGGTGCAGCTTCTGCACCGCCGCCACGAAGGCCTCTCGCCGCCCCTCCCCCTCCGACCCCTTCAGCTCGGCCTGGAGCGCTGCCTCGTCGATCGACCCGGCCCTCACACCCGCCGCCAGCTTCGCGAACAGCGCCCTGGGCTGCTTGCCCTCGGCCCCACCGCGCAGCTCACCCATCACCTCCTTCACCGCCTCGCGCTGCGCATCGGACAGCTCCAGCTCCCGCAGCACCTCACCGAACATCGCCCCTGGGCCACCTTTTCCGAAGTGCCCCTTCGGCCCACGACCCTCACCCCGTCCCGGTCCCTTCGCCGTCTCCTCACTGCCCTTCGCGGCCTGCTCATCGACGCCGAGGTCCTGCTCCTCCGCCTGCGTGTTCTCCAGCTCAGCATTGGGCTCGCTTCCACAAGCGGCGACGAACGACGCAAGGCTCAGGACGGCAACCGACGCGAGCGACCGAAAACCACGTGCGTTCATGGGCGGTTCTTCCTTTCTGGCTGGCGGCCTTTCTGGTGCCGCCGGGTAGGTTCAGTTCTTGGACGTGGCGACCCCGGACCTCCCTACGAACTTTTTCATTTTCTCTCCCGCCCCCTCCGTCCCTCCGCCCGTGGTCGACCCTCCGTCTCGACGCCCCCTTTGCCCCCGTCCGTCCTCCTCTCCTTATCCCTCGACTCCCTCAACCATCCCGAGCAGCCTCCCCATCCAGTCCACATCCAGTCCAGCGCCCACCGAGCGCAGGAGAGAGCCGGCGCACGGGGTGCCCAGTTCGCGACAGCGCTCCTGCTCCTGCACGAATGTGATAACGGCGGAGACCATTGCATTGCTGCGACCCATGAGCCGAAACCCGCTCATTGCGTGCCGTCAGCGACTGCCAGTGTGCATCCCTCTTTATGAATCTTCAGCGGCGCTGGATGAATTACCGCGCATGCGCAGAACTTTCGCGGACCAACGGTATTCAATGATCCTCCGGAGCACCTGAGGTATTCTCCTCCTCACGGCGCCGCGGCAAACCGCTGCGACGCCGAAAACCAGGAGTTCTCGATGGATGCAATGAGCAGACTGTCTGCGGCGGCCTTCCTCTGCGCGCTGTTCGCTTCCGGCTGTGTCGCCGGGGCCGAGCCGGACGAAGAACTCGCGGAGGACGCAGACCTCGACGAACCCACCGGCGCCGTGGTCGACGAACTCGCCGCCGACGAGGGGGCACGTCGTGCCGAGCAGGAGAGCGACGCCCTTCCCAGCTACTGCAATGACGTTCTGACCTGGAACTCCAGCTACACCACCTTCGAGAACCGGGTCCTCACCCTGGTGAATCAGAGGCGCGCTGCTGGAGCGGTCTGCGGCGGGACACCGTACCCGGCCGCGACGGCGCTGGCCTTGAACGAGAACCTGCGGTGTGCTGCGCGCAAGCATTCGAAGGACATGGGCACGAACAACTTCATGAGTCACACCGGGTCCAACGGCTCCTCTCCGTGGACGCGCATGAAGAATGCTGGTTACAACTACAAGAATGCCGCGGAGAACATCGCCGCCGGCCAGTCCACCCCCGAGACCGTGGTGAATGGGTGGATGGCGAGCCCCGACCATTGCAAGAACATCATGAATGGCGCCCTCAGGGACCTGGGCGTCGGTTATCACAACGCGAGCACCTCGACCTACAAGCATTACTGGACGCAGGCTTTCGGCTCCCGCTGATCGCTCGCGCGCAGCTCCTCATCGCGTCGGGAGGGAGCCTCTCCCAGAGGCCAGAGCGACCTCGTGCCCTCGTGCCCTCGCGCCCATGTGAACGCGCCGGAGAGCGGAAACTTGCTCGCGTCTGGTAGCTCGTCCGGCGCGCCGATAGCGTCGACGCATCATGAACCTCCAGCATGCGCTCCTCGCCCCGGCCATCAGCCTTCTCCTCGCTGTCACCACGGGCTGTGGAGATGACGACGCGATCCCCGGTGGAGATGCTCCCTGCGCAGCAGGCGAGATCAGCTTCGTCGGTACGATGGGAGGCAGCTCGGTCGACGCCTCGTATGCTTACACGGGCGCGGTCTTCTCACAGCTGGGCACCCCTTCGCTCGAGGTCTCGTTCAATGGCGAAGGCGGTGCGGCCGGCGACCTGTTCCTCACCTGGCCGTCCATCATCTCGGACGGGGACCAGACGGAGGTGACCGGCACCTTGACGTGGCCCTCCCCCTCGGGGGCGACCGCGACGTCACACGACGTGGCACCTGGCTCCATCATGACGCCGACCGAGGAGGACAAGTACTACTTCTCCCTGGACCTCGACGGCGGCGATCACGTGGATGGCTGCGCGGACATGGAGGTCTTCTGAACCACCCGGCCGGGGACTTCGCCTGCGACCCGATCCCATGAGGTCAGGCCCGAAGCGGCAGGACGTGCCAGGCTCCTCGAGGGGATCGCGGCGTGGTGGGGACCCGACGCGCTTGGCGCGGCGGGGCCGGGGCGGCTGGCGCTGCCGTGTGAAAGAGGGCGGCTGCGCCCCGCTCGGACACCTCGCAGTCCGTGGCTGGACCGCGTCACGCCTCGTCGATGATGCTGTTCCGGAGCGTCCCGACCCCATCCACCTCGACCTCGAACACATCGCCAGGCTTCAGGAAGACCGGCGGCTCCCGCACGAAGCCGACGCCCCCTGGCGTGCCCATGGCGATCACGTCCCCGGGGTCGAGCGTCATCGCCTCGGAGAGGAGCGCGATCGCCGAGACCACGTCGAACACCATGTCGGTGGTGTTCGCTTCCTGCATCGTCTCGCCGTTCAGCCGGCCGCGGATCCTCAGCCCACGCGCCCCAGGCGGTAGCTCGTCGGGGGTGACGAGGTCCGGGCCCATCGCGCCGGTGCGGTCGAAGTTCTTCCCGACCGTCCACTGCGACGTCCGCTTCTGGTAATCCCGGATCGTGCCATCATTGAGCAGCGCGTAGCCAGCGACGTGCTCGAGCGCGCGCTCCCGAGGGATTGCTCGCCCACGGCGCCCGATGACGACCAACAGCTCGGCCTCGTAATCGAAGTGCGTCGACAGCCGCGGCCGCACCAGCGGAACCTCGTGGCCGACGAAGCTCGTCGTGAAGCGCCCGAAGACGACGGGGTAGTCCGGCTTCTGGAGGGACGCTTCTTTCGCATGGTCGATGTAGTTCACACCGAGGCAGAGAATCTTGCCGGGGTCACTGACGAGCGGTCGATACGTCACATCACGAACGAGCGGCCCCTCGACGTCCGTGAGCCGTTCGAGGAGACCAGCCCGGAGGACCGCCCCCAGATCGCGAGGGAGATCGGGGAGGGCGGCGTTGGCGTCGACATACCCGTCGCCGCGGCGAACGCCCAGGAAAGGGCCATGCTGGGACTGGAGGGAAGCGATTCTCATGCGTTCACGATCTCCGAGAGGTCGGCCCTGATCTGGCCACCATCGATGGGCACACACGCCGGGGGCAGGTCCGTGGTGAACTCGTCTCCGCGCGCCCGGAGCGCGTCGAGGAAGGCCGCCAGGCCGTCGAGGCAGGCCTCCGGGACGTCGTGCAAGACCACGAGCGCGTGCTCGAGCGCCCCGGTCTGGGCGAGCGCAGTCGCCACCCACCCAGGGTCCTCCCAGTCGCGCGGGACGGCATTCCACAGGACACAGGAGTAGCCGTGGGCCACGAGGTAGTCGCGCGCCGCGCCGCTCAGGAGGTGACGACCGAGCAGGCCTCCCCCTCCGAACGGCCGGAACCGCTTCGGACCGGGGACGAGGGGCGAGAGCAGGGCCTCGGTGCGGACGATCTCCTGCTCCACCGCGTCGGGGCGGAGGTCCGAACCGAGCGGCGTCACATGGGTGTACGAGTGGTTCCCGACGACGTGCCCTTCGTCCCGCGCGCGCTCGACGAGGCTGCGCCCGGCCGGGGTCGCGACGTGCTTCCCCAGCACATAGAAATGCGCCAGCACCTCGCGCTCGCGGAGCCGCTCGAGGACGCGCGGCGTCACGTCCGGATCCGGCCCGTTGTCGAAGGAGAGGGTGACGCGCCTCATGTCAGCGGAACGTATTGTTCGACGTGTGGTCACCGGCCAGCCAGCGCGCAAGCTCGCTCCGGGCCTTCTTCTCACGCTCCCGCACCAGATCGTCGGAGATCGCCTCCTGGGCATCGCACGTGAGTTCCAGCGTCATGCCATTCGGATCCACGACGTACAGCGATTGGCAGTAGCCGTGCTCGAGAACGTACGTCTTCGGGGGCTCGTAGCCAGCATCGGCGAGCTTCTTCTGGACGCGCTCCAGCGTCGCCCGGTCGACATTCAGCGCGATGTGATGAAAGGGCGAAGACGGCATCTCCGGCCCGAAGAGATTCTGGTCCTCCTGGTTCGCGAACTGGAAGAACGCGAGCGCGCTGCCATCTTCGAGGCCGAAGAAGCAATGGCAGTACGTCCGGACCTTGCCGAACAGCTCGTCGGACTCGCACCACGTCGCCACGAGCGGCAGACCGATGAGGTCCTCGTAGAACGCGCGCGTCTTCTCGAGATCCCTGGTGACGTAGGCCGTGTGGTGGAGCCTCGTCGGGCGTCGTTCTGTCGTCATCGTGAACTCTCCTGAAACCGCGAGGTTAGAAAGGCATGGCGTGGGGGCCAAGCCGTTTCGTCGACGCCCGCTTCGAGCCATCGACGCGCTGCGCCACCTGCGGTGATGACGATCGTTCGCTCGACGGACCAGGCGCTTCATGCGCGGCGCGCATCGTCGAGAAAAGGCCCATCCTCGCCTCGTCGTCTCTGTCGCGCGTCCACCGAGCCCTCCTCCGGAATCGTACGTGGCCCCACGAACTGGCTTCCCAGCAGACACCAGGTCGAGCATGGTGCCAGCGTGGGCCACCCTCAGGCTTTACGGCTCCACAGGAGTTTCCTGCGCATGTTCCGATGTCTCCCCCACACCCACGCTGTCCGCGTGCTCCCCCTCGCGTCGCTTGCCCTCGCCCTCTCCGCCTGTGCCTCCGAGGGCCTCTCCGGCACCTCCTACGACCCCTTCTGGTCGCTCGGTGACGCCACGCAGGCCCTCCTCGGTGACGTCGCCGTCGACGTCAGCCCCGAGAGCAGCCTCGACGCCCCCGTCTATGGCCCTGCCTTCGGCGCCCAGACCTTCCCCGTCGCCGCCTTCAATGGCACCACCTACTTCGTCGCCTGGACCGACAGCCGCCCTGGCGGAACCTGGGGCACCCGCGTCAGCGCGACCGGCGAAGTCCTCGACACCGCTGGCATCCGCCTCCCATTCGCCGGACCCGTGAAGATCGCCTCCGACGGGGACTCCTTCCTCCTCGTGGGCCGCGGCATCGCCCCCAATACCGGCCTCGTGGCCATGCGCATCAGCGCGGCGGGGGCCCCGCTCGGCACCACGCTGATCTCCTCGACGGGCACCTCCACCGGCCTGCACATCGCCGCCGGCGACAGCGAGTACCTCGTGATCTGGGGTGGGTCCGGCATCTTCCGCGCCCGCGTTGCCTTCGACGGCACCGTCCTCGACCCCGGCGGTGTCCTCGTCGCCTCCGCGAACACCTTCGCTGCCGGCGTCAGCTTCGACGGCACCGACTACGCCATTGCCTGGAACTCCAGCAGCGCCCCCCCGGGTCGCCTCACGACCCTCCACCCCGACGGCACCGTCGTCCAGCAGGCCTCCTTCGCGCACACTCCGCAGGCCCTCACGTGCAACGCGGGCCAGTGCTTCATCGCCTGGATGCACGGCGATCTCACCGTCAAGGCGGCGCGCGTCACCATGGGGGGGACGGTCCTCGACGCCAGCGGCATCGACATCGGCACCATGAACTGGAACAACGGCAACATCGCCGCGTCCCACGACGGGACCACCGCCGTCATCACCTGGGGCAGCGGCCAGACCCCAGGAAATCCGCCCATGGGCTCGAGCAGCGTGCTGTACAGCCGCATCAGCGCCAGCGGCACCGTCCTTGGTTCCCCTTACGGCACCCTCGTCCGGAGCAACGCACGGCATGCCGCCATCCTCCCCTCCAGCGCGGGGAGCCTTCTTCTCTGGAGCGACGAGCGCCACCGCGGACGGCAGGCCGATCTCGCCACCATCTACGGCGCTCGCCTCGACTCCGCGGGCACCCTCGTCGACGCCACGGGCTTCGTCGTCTCCACCAGCGCCAACAGCCAGCGCTACCCGGGCATCGGCTTCGATGGCGAGAGCTTCGTCGTCGCCTGGGGGGACGAGCGCAACGTCGCTGCCAACCAGGATCAGGACCTCTACGCCGTCCACGTCAGCGCCTCGGGCAGCATGCTCGACCCCGCAGCCATCCAGCTCGGCACCGGCCCTGACCGTCAGACTGTCCCTGCCGTCGCCAGGGACGCCGATGGGACCACCGTCGCCTGGCGCAACTGCTCCTTCGGTGAGGTCGTGAGCTGCGGCGTTCAGGGCAGGCATCTGCGCCCGAACGGCACCACCGTCATGAGCCTCGGCTTCAGCATGGCCAACTGGACGCACAAGCCGCCCTCGCTCTCCGCGTCGCCGGACGCCTTGATCAGCATCATTCACGGCTTCGTGGACAACATGCACTTCATGCCCATGGGCAGCTATTACCACCCCCATGGCCTCACCGACGGCCCCTTCATGCCCAGCGACTTCCCTCGCCACGGCGGCGCGAACATCGCGGGCGTCCCCGTCCAGGAATACGATCACTTCATCGCTTGGATCCCCTCCGTCTTCGGCAGCGGCCCCATCCGTGCGAGCCTGTTCCACCCTGGCTTCTGGTGGTTCGGCCCCATGACCGACGTGACCGACGCCAGCACCAAGGCCTGGTCCCTCGCCATCACCCGCAGCCCCGACCACGCCCTCGTCGCCTGGCACGAACACATGGGCGGCGTGTCCCGCATCATGGCCCGCCGCGTCGGCTTCGACGGCACGCTCCTCGACGCGCAGCCCCTCCTCGTCGCCGAGCACCCCGAGTGCCCGATCCGCGATTCCTTTGCCAACCCCTACGAGGTCGCCGCTCCCCTGAACACCGTGGACCTCGGCGCGTCGAGCGTCGTCTTCAACGGCGAGCATTACGTTCTCGGCTGGAAGGCCTGCGGCCCCACCAGCGACGACCTCATGGGCGCCGTCATCGGCACCCACGGTGAGATCCTCGCGCACTTCCCCATCACCAGCGACGACGCACACGACGAGGCGCCCACCCTCGCCGTGAGCGACGCTGGCGCCGTCGTCGCCACCTATGCCAGCCTGCGTCTCGAACGCCCTTATGGCGCCTGGCGCGTCCAGACCCGCCGCCTCGACGTCCACGAGCCTTGAGCGCATCGCCTCTCCTCTCTCCCTCTCGACAGCGGAACCCGGGACCGAGCCGTCATAAAAATCGTATTCACGGCGGCTCCTCCCTCTCCTCCCACGCGACGCTGACTCCGCACCCAGGGCCGACGAGGGTGGCTCCGCTCGCGATGCCTGTGAGAGACTCCCGCCGAACCCGGGGAGTCTCTTCGATGAAAAGCTGGATCGATCTGCGGTTGCTGGTCACGCGCCTCGTGACCCTGTGGACGATGGTGAGCGCATTCGGTTGCGCCTCCCGTGACGACCCAGGCAGCCGCGTGGCCGACCTCATTCACCAGCACTTCCCGGCCCACGCCGCCGAGGTGCTGGGCAGCGGCGCCGACGACCTCCCCCTCACCACCCAGGCCGGCTTCACCCTCGGCCTTCCAGGTCCGCGCGGCACCTTCCAGCGCATTCGTGCCCGCCTCCCTCGGGAAGGCAGCGACTGGATTCACCTCGAAGCCCCTGGCGGCTTCGCCCTGCGGATCCAGGAAATCGGCGCCGCTGGCCCTGGCGAGATCCTGGACGGCGCCGTCACCTACCCGCGCGAGAACGGCGCGACCTTCTGGCGCGCCGTGGAGGGCGGCATCGAAGAGTGGCTCGTGCTGGCCCCGGACCCCGCTCCCTCCGCGCGCACGTCCGAGCTGGCCTGGCGCATCGAGGGCGCCACCCTGCGCCAGCGAGCCGATGCCGTCGACCTGCTGGACGGGGAGGGGAGAGCCCGCCTCCACGTGACGGCGCCCCGCGCCTTCACCGAAGCGGGCCAGCCCGTCCCCATCTCCCTGGAAGCGCGCGGCACGACCCTCGTGCTCCACGTGGAGACCTCGGGCGAGCGGGTGCTCGTCGATCCCCTCTGGAGCCCTGCCGGCAGCATGAGCGCCGCGCGGCAAGGTCACACCGCCACCCTGCTCGGCGACGGCCGCGTCCTCGCCGCAGGCGGCTTCGGAAGCGACATCGAGGCCAGCGCCGAGCTCTACGACCCCACCACGGCCACCTGGGCGCCCGTCAGCCCCCTGGGCACCGCCCGGTACCGCCACACGGCCACCCTGCTGGCCAGTGGCCGCGTCCTCGTCGCCGGGGGTCACCTCGGTGGCGCCGAGGCCAGCGCCGAGCTGTACGACCCCGCCACGGGCACCTGGACCCCCACCGCCTCCTTGAGCCACGCCCGGTACGCGCACACTGCGACCTCGCTGAACGACGGCCGCGTCCTCGTCACTGGCGGCTTCTTCGGCGGCGCCGAGGCCAGCGCCGAGCTGTACGACCCCGCCACGGGCACCTGGACCCCCACGTCCCCCATGACCGCGGCGCGCGCGTACCACACCGCCACCCTGCTCAACGACGGCCGCGTCCTCGTCGCGGGCGGCTCCGGCGGCGGCATGGCCAGCGCCGAACTGTACGACCCCGCGACGGGCGCCTGGTCTCCTGCGGGCCCGCTGCTCACCCCCCGCCACCACCACACTGCGACCTCGCTGAACGACGGCCGCATCCTCGTGACCGGCGGCGAGAGCAACGACGGCTACGAGACGCACGCCGAGCTGTACGACCCCGCGACGGGCACCTGGACCCCCGCGAGCCCCCTGCGCAAGGCGCGGTACGCCCACACCGCGACCCTGCTCGACGACGGCCGCGTCCTCGCCGCGGGCGGCTGGGGAAACGGCGGTCTCGACGCCAGCGTCGAGCTGTATGACCCCGCCCTCGACACCTGGCGCGACGCCCCCACGATGATCCTCCCTCGCGCCGAGCACACCGCCACCCCCCTCCCGAGCGGTGACGTCCTGTTCGTGGGCAGCGAGACCCACCCCCTCGCCGAGGTGTACACCCCCTCGGGCGAGACCCCCTGGATCCCCACCGGCGCGATGGCCACCCTGCGGGCCTACGCCACCGCCACCTTGCTGGGCGACGGCCGCGTCCTCGTCGCTGGCGGCGAGAGCGACAGCGGCTTCGAGGCCAGCGCGGAACTCTACGCCCTCTCGACCGGTACCTGGACCGCAGCGGCGGCGATGACCACCGTCCGCTACCTCCACACCGCGACCCCGCTGAGCAACGGCCGCGTCCTCGTCGCCGGCGGCTGGGACTACTCTGGCTACAAGGCCAGCGCCGAGCTGTACGACCCGAACACCGACACCTGGATCCCCACCAGCCCGATGACCACCGCGCGCGGTTACCACAGGGCGACCTCGCTGAGCGACGGCCGGGTCCTCGTCGTCGGCGGCTTCGGCGACACCGGCGACGTCGCTGGCGCCGAGCTGTACGACCCGACCACGGGCCTCTGGGTGGCCACCAGCGCGATGACGGCGCCTCGTGCCTACGCCACCGCGACCCTGCTCGACGACGGCCGCGTCCTCGTCGCCGGCGGCTACGGCGATGGCGCCGTGTCGGCCAGCGCCGAGCTGTACGACCCGACCACGGGCACCTGGACCCCCACGAGCGCGATGACCACCGAGCGCGGCCACCACACCGCGACCCCGCTGAGCGACGGCCGCGTCCTCGTCGTCGGCGGCCACGGAAACGCCGGCGAGAACGCCAGCGCCGAGCTGTACGACCCCACCACGCAGACCTGGACGCCCACCGCCCCCTTGAACGTCGCGCGGTACGGTCACACCGCGACCTCCCTGGTCGACGGCCAGGTGCTCGTGACCGGCGGCTGGGCCGGCACCGCCTACCTCGGGAGCGCCCTCACCTACGACCCCACCACGGCCCTCTGGTCCTCGGCCGGCACCATGCACGACAAGCGCTTCTTCGCCACCGCGACCCTGCTCGACGACGGCCGTGTCCTCGTGGCTGGCGGCTACGAAGGCACCCAGGCGCTCTCCCGGGCCGAGCTTCACGCCACCGCCCTCCTCGGCGACGCCTGCACGCCGGGCTCCGGCTGCATCTCCGGCTTCTGCGTCGACGGCATCTGCTGCGACACCGCCTGCTCCGGCACCTGCACCACCTGCGCCGCCGCCCTCAAGAGCAGCGGCCCCGACGGCCTCTGCGGCCCCGTTCGGAGCGGCACCGACCCGGTCGGCCACTGCCCCTCCGACGACACGCCCTGCGGCAACACCGGCACCTGTGACGGCGCTGGCGCCTGCCACAAGCCCCCCCAGGGCACCTCGTGCGGCGCTGCGACCTGCATCGCCGCCACCGAAGCGCAGGCACCGCAGTGCGACGGCCAGGGCGCGTGCGTCGACACCATCACCTCCTGCGGCATCTACCTCTGCGAAGCGGGCGCCTGCATCGAGACCTGCACCGCCGACGCGCAGTGCACCGCCGACGCTTACTGCACCAGCACCGGCAACTGTCACCCGCTGGAGCCCGATGGTGCTTCCTGCACGCGCCCCGAGGCGTGCCAGAGCGGCCTTTGCCTCGCGGGCACCTGCGTGTCCAGCATGGGGAGCGGCGCTGGCGGCGCTGGCGGCGGCTCAGCGGGCGTGGGTGGCTCAGCGGGCGAAGGTGGAAGCTCCACGGGCGAGGGCGGCAGCCAGCAGGGCGGAGGACCTCCCACCACCACGAGCAGCGGCAGCAACGGTCCCGGGCGAACGTCCGACGACGGTGGTTGCTCCGTGTCACGGGCTCCTGGCACATCGCCCCGCACCGCCATGACGCCATGGCTGCTCACCGCACTGGCCCTCGTCGCCACGCAGCGACACAGGTGCTCGCGCGCTCCTGTCGAGCGCCGAAAGCCTCACGCCGCCTGACACGCCGCTGGTTTCACGCCGCCTGACACGCCGCCGGTTTCACGCAGCCCGACACGGACACGTCGCCCTCCCTCCGCTCGTGCACCCTCCACGCACAACGCCCCCTGCGCACCCCACGCACGACGCCCCACGTCATGCACGACGCCCCGCCCGCTCGACCCCGCAGTCCTGCCATCCGGCCGACGAAGGGGTGGTTCCACTCTCCGCGCTCGTGCGAGACTCGCCCTCGAGATCTCGGGGTACTTCGTCGATGAAAAGCTCGATCGGATTGCGGGTCCTGGTCACGTTCCTCGTGACCTTGCTGATGGTGGTGAGCGTGCTCGGGTGCGCCTCACGCGACGACCTGGGAGGCAGCGCCGCCGACCGCATACGCCAGCGCTTCCCCGCCCACGCCGCCGAAGTCCTCGGCCACCCCGCCGACGCAGCACCCGTCTCCACCGATACCGGCTTCGCCCTCGGCCTCCCCGGCCCGCGCGACACCTCTCCCTCCGTGCGCGCCCAGCTCCCTCGCGACGGCAGCGACTGGATCCACCTCGAAGCCCCGGGTGACTTCCACGTCCGCGTCCGCGAAGACGGCGCCACCGGCGCAGGCCACCTCGTCGATGCCACCGTCAGCTACCGCCGCAACGACGGCGCCTCCTTCTGGCGCACCGCGGCCGACGGCATCGAAGAGTGGCTCCTCCTCGATCCTGCACCCTCCTCCGCAGCCACCGCGCGCGAGACCGAACTCACCTGGCAGATCGACGGCGCCACCTTGCGCCAGCGTGCCGACGCCATCGACCTCCTCGACGACGTGGGCCGACCGCGCCTCCAGGTGACCGCGCCCCGCGCCTTCGGCGAAGACGGCCGCTCGCTCCCCGTCACCCTCGAAGCCCGCGGCACCACCATCGCCCTGCGCGTGGAAACCGCAGGCGCCCTCGCCCTCGTCGACCCCCTCTGGCGTCCCGTGGCCGCCATGAGCATCGAGCGTCAGGCCCACACCGCCACCCGCCTCGCGAACGGCCGCGTCCTCATCGTCGGAGGTCACCACTTCGGCGACGAACTCGCGAGCGCCGAGCTGTACGACCCCGCGACGAGCGCCTGGGCCCTCACCAGCGCCATGAACGCCCCGCGCGCCTACCACTCCGCAACGCCGCTGAGCAATGGCCGCGTCCTCGTCATCGGTGGCCTGAGCAATGGCGACTACCCCCCGAGCGCGGAGCTGTACAATCCGGTGGGCGGGACCTGGTCCCCCGTCAACTTCCCCGGCCCGGGCCGATTCCGTCACACGGCGACGCTGCTCCCCAGCGGCAACGTCCTCGTCGTCGGCGGCTACAACGGCAGCCACCTCTCCTCGGTCTTGATCTACGAGACGACCACCACCTCCTGGTTCGCCGAAGACCCCATCACCTTCGCCCGCTCCGCGCACACCGCCACCTTGCTGAACGACGGCCGCGTCCTCATCGTCGGCGGCTATGGCAACGGCGGCTACCTCGCGAGCGTGGAGCTGTTCGACCCGTCGAACGGCACCTGGGCTCAGACCGGCTCGCTGAACATCGGGCGCTACCGCCACACCGCGACCCTGCTGAGTGACGGACGCGTCCTCGTCACGGGCGGCGAGGGAAACGACGGCCTCCAGGTGAGCGCGGAGCTGTACGACCCGTCGAACGGCACCTGGACCGAGGTCGGCGCGATGGACCGAGGGCGCTTCGATCACGCCGCCGTGCTCACGGCAGATGGCCGCGTGCTCGTCACCGGCGGCTCCTGGGGGGGCGACGAAGAGGCCAGCGCCGAACTCTACGACCCTGCCCAGGACACCTGGACCCGCGCGCCCTCCATGGTCTTTCCCAGGACCGAGCACACCGCGACTTTGCTCCAGAGTGGCGACATCCTCATCGCGGGGAGCCTGGCCTGGGCCACCGCCGAGGTGTACCTGCCTGCGGCCACCAACTCCTGGACCCCTGGCGCGCCCATGAACGTCTCGCGCTCGGGCCCCTCTGCCACGCCGCTGGTCGACGGCCGCGTGCTCGTCGCAGGAGGTCACGGCGACGGAGGCCACCTGTCGACCGCCGAGCTGTATGACCCGACGAACGGCACCTGGACCGCTGCCGGCCCGATGAGCACGACGCGGTACGGCCACACCGCGACACGGCTCGCCGCCGGCAGCGTGCTGGTGACCGGATCGGTCACTGGCGACCGAAGGGGGGACATCTACGACCCCACCACGAACGTCTGGACCCCCACCGGCTCCATGAGCCTCGCGCGTGACGCCCACACCGCGACCCTGCTGAGCGACGGTCGCGTCCTGGTGGTCGGTGGCAAGTCGGGCGCGGTCGTTCACGAAGGCGCCGAACTCTACGATCCGATGGGCGGCACCTGGACGACGACGGGCGCCATGTCCACCCCCCGCTCCCATCACACCGCGACCCGGCTCGCCAACGGCCGCGTGCTGGTCACGGGGGGCTATGGCACCGTCAGCTTCCTGGCGAGCGCCGAGATCTACGATCCAGGCAACGGCTCCTGGATCCCCGTGAGCCCGATGAGCATCGAGCGGGGCAGCCACACCGCGACGCTGCTGAACGACGGCCGCGTCCTCGTGATCGGCGGCATGGGCCACGGCAGCGACATCGCGCAAGGCGAGCTGTTCGACCCGGGCACCGGCACCTGGACCCCTGCGCTCTCCGTCAGCGCCATGCGCTACGGCCACACCGCGGCGCTGCTGAGCGACGGCCGCGTCCTCGTCGCCGGCGGCCGCACGTCGAACGGCCTGCTCGGCGACACCGCCCTCTTCGACCCGGCCAACAGCAGCTGGTCTCGCGTCGGCACCCTGTTCCGGGGGCGCATGGAGAGCACCGCGACCCTGCTGCAAGACAGCCGCGTCCTTCTGGCAGGCGGCCACTCCGGCGGCTTCTTCCTCACCCAGACCGAGCTCCACGGCAGCCTCCAGAGCGGCCTCCCCCTCGGCGCTGCCTGTGCCTCGGGCGGCACCTGTGCCTCCGGCTTCTGCGCCGACGGCGTCTGCTGCGACACCCCCTGCACCGGCACCTGCGCTGCCTGCACCGTCGCCCTCAAAGGCGGCGGCGTGAGCGGCCAGTGTGGCCCGGTCCGCGTCGGCACCGACCCTGGCGACGAGTGCCCCTCCGAGAACACCCCCTGCGGCAACACCGGCCAGTGCGACGGCGCCGGCGCCTGTCAGAAGCGCCCCCAGGGCACCTCCTGCGGCACTGGCACCTGCCTCGACATCAACCAGGCCCAGACCCGCGCCTGCGACGGCCTCGGCGCCTGCGTCGACGTCCCCCAGCCCTGCGGCAACTACCTCTGCGACAGCGGCGCCTGCTACGCCCACTGCGTCATCGACAACCAGTGCATCGTCGAGGCCCACTGCACCTCGAACGGCACCTGCATCTTCGACAAACCCCTCGGCGCCCCCTGCCGACTGCCCAAGGAGTGCCAGAGCCAGGCCTGCCTCGCGAGCGTCTGCGCCGCCGACGCCGACCGCGACGACATCCCCGACGCGCTCGACAACTGCCCCGACGTCCCCAACACCCCGCAGACCGACACTGACGGCGATGGCCTCGGCGACGCCTGCGACCCCGACGACGACAACGACGGCATCCTCGACGCCGCCGACAACTGCCCCCTCATCCCGAACCCCGACCAGGCCGACGTCAACGGCGATGGCCTCGGCGACGCCTGCGACTGCGCCAGCCCCGCGAAGCCCAACGGCGCCCCCTGCGACGACGGCAACCCCTGCACCCTGGCCGACACCTGCCAGAACGGCGCGTGCGTCGGCGGCAGCCCCTTCACCTGCCCCCAGCCCGACCCCCTGGCCTGCCGCTTCTCCGTCTGCGAGCCCGCCATCGGCACCTGCGCCCACCCCGTCAAGATCGACGGCGCCCCTTGCCCCGACGGCGAGTGCATCGCGGGCGGCTGCTTCACCGGCCAGAACCCTGGCACCTCCCCCACCGGCAGCGGCGGCGGTGGCGAAGGCGGCAGCGGCGAAGGCGGCGCGCCCACGACGACCACCACCACGGGCGCGGGCGGCGCGACGCCTGGCATCGGCCTGGAAGGCGACGTGTACGCCCACCTCCACGGCAACGGCTGCTCCGCGGCAGGTGCTGCGGGCCAGAGCAGAACCCGCCACGACCCCACCTGGTTGATCGCCGCCATCGCTGCCCTCGCGGCGGCCCGTCGCCCGCGTGGATGCTCCGCGGGAGCGCAGAAGCCCCGGCAGTAGAAGCCCCGGCAGTAGAAGACCCATCGCAGCGTCGAGCGCTCCTGCCGCAGCATCGAGCGCTCCTCGAACCTCGCTGGAACGACGTGGGACGCGGTCCGCCGCCGTCCACATCCCTGCAAAGGGAAAGCGAGCCCGAGCACCTGTGGAAGTGTGGCCTCGACCACCACGCTCGTGCGAAGCTCGCTTCTTCGCGTTCTGGCTTACGGGCGCCTTCGCCTTCCGGGGTACTGCATGAAAAACGGTCTTGGGCTGTGGGGGCTCGCCACGCTCGTCCTCTCGATGCTGATGGTGGTGGGCTCGCTGGGCTGCGCCGCGTCCGACGACGTGCCGGGCGACGCCGCGGACCTCCTGCGCCGACGATTCCCCGCGCAGGCCGACGAGGTCCTCGGCCACGGCGCCGACGACTCTCCTTTTCCGACCCCGACCGGCTTCGCGCTGGGCCTCCCTGGCCCCAACGGCACCTGGCAACAGCTTCGCGCACACCTCCCCCACGACGGCAGCGACTGGCTCACGCTCGACGGCCCTGGCAGCTTCTCGGTGCGCGTGCGGGAAGCTGGCGCCACGGGTGCGGGCGAGCGGATCGAAGGCGCCGTCACCTACCGGCGCGCGGGCGGCTCTTCCTTCTGGCGTGCAGCGGCGGGCGGCGTGGAAGAGTGGCTCCTGCTCACGCCCCAGCCCGACGCGCAGGGGCGCCCCCCCCGCGAGACCGAGGTGACATGGCAGGTCGACGGCGCGGCCCTTCGCCAGCGCGGCGATGCCGTGGAGCTGCTGGACGACGCGGGTCGTGCGCGCCTCCAGGTGACCGCCCCGCGCGCCTTCGGGAGCGATGGCCAGCCCATCGACGTGCGGCTCGAAGCCCGGGGCGAGACCCTCGCCCTGCGGGTCGCGACCTCGGACGCGCCGGTCCTGGTCGACCCCCTCTGGCTCCCCCTGAACCCCATGAGCGTCGCGCGCTTCAACCACACCGCGACCTTGCTCGACGACGGCCGCGTGCTCGTCGCAGGCGGCTGGGACAACGTCGACTTCCACGACAGCGCAGAGCTCCACGACCCGCAGACGGGGACCTGGACGACCACCGGCGCGATGAACGCCAGCCGCCATCACCACACCGCGACCTTGCTCGACGACGGCCGTGTGCTCGTCGCAGGCGGCTTCGGAGGCGGTGGCTACGAGGCGAGCGCCCAGCGCTACGACCCCCTGACGGACACCTGGGCGGACACCGACGCGATGAGCGTGGCGCGCTCGGGTCACACCGCGACTGTGCTCGCCGACGGCCGCGTGCTCGTCGCAGGGGGCTATGCCTCCGGTGTCTTCCACACCGGCGCGGAGATCCACTACCCCACGCTGGAGACCTGGGCGACCGTCGGCTCCCTGGCCACGGGGCGCCACATGCACACGGCGACGCTGCTGAGCGACGGCCGCGTGCTCGTGACGGGCGGCATCGCGAGCAGCGGCCCTCTGGCGAGCGCCGAGCTCTACGACCCCGGCACGAACACGTGGTCTGCCGCCGGATCGCTGGGCACCCCGCGCTACGAGCACACGGCGACCTTGCTGACCGGTGGCCGTGTGCTCGTCACGGGTGGCCGTGGCGACGCCGGGTTCGAAGCGAGCGCGGAGCTGTACGACCCCGTGTCGATGACGTGGACCGCCACCGGACCGCTCTCCGTGGCGCGTCATCGTCACGAGGCGACGCGCCTGGCCGACGGCCGCGTGCTCGTCGCCGGCGGCCAGGGGAGCAGCGGCGTCCTCGCGAGCGCGGAGCTGTACGACCCCGCCCTCTCCGCGTGGGTCCTGGCCCCATCGACGAACCGCCCTCGCACCATGCACACCGCCACCGCGCTCCCGGGCGGTGACGTGCTCCTCGTCGGCGGCGAGAACGTCGACGACGCCGAGGTCTACAAGCCTGCAGCCATGACCTCCTGGGTCGTCTCCAGCCCGCTGAACGAGAAGCGCTTCTCGCACACCGCGACCTTGCTGAACGACGGCCGCGTCCTCGTCGCCGGCGGCTTCGAGTCCGGCAGCGCCCTCGTGAGCGCCGAACTCTATGGTCCCGGGACGGGGATGTGGACGAGCACCGGCGCGCAGACCACCGCGCGGGGCTATCACACGGCGACCTTGCTGGCAGACGGCCGTGTGCTCGTCGCCGGCGGCTGGAACGGCAGCGCCTACCAGGCGAGCGCCGAACTCTACGACCCCATCCTGGGAACCTGGACGACCACGAGCGCGCTGAACGAGGCGCGCTACAGCCACACGGCGACCTTGCTGAGCGACGGCCGCGTGCTCGTCGCCGGCGGCACCGGACCCGCGGGCGCCATGGCGAGCGCGGAGCTGTACGACCCCCAGTCGGGGACATGGGCGTTCACCGATGCCCTGAGTGACGCCCGCTTCGACGGTCGAGCGATCCTGCTGGGAGACGGCCGCGTCTTCGTGACGGGCGGCATCGGGCTGGCTGGCACCCTGGCGAGCGTGGAGCTGTACGATCCCCTCTCGGAGGCGTGGTCGACCGGCATCCCGATGAGCGCCACGCGACACGCGCTGACGGCGACCTTGCTGAACAGCGGCCTCGTCCTCGTGGCGGGGGGTGAGGGCGACGGCTTCGTCCGGACGAGCGCGGAGCTGTACGACCCCCTGTCGGGCACCTGGACGCTCACCGGCGCGCTGCCGATCGGCACGAGCTACCACACGGCGACGTTGCTGAGCGACGGCAGCGTGCTCGTCGCAGGCGGCCTCGCCATCAACCCCCTCGGAAGCACCGCCATCTACAGCCCGACCACGGGCCTCTGGTCTCCCTCCGGGACCCTGTACGCCGCCCGGTTTCATCACACGGCGACCCCACTGAACGACGGCCGTGTGCTCGTCGTCGGCGGGTATTTCGGCGGCCTCGCCCTCCCCCAGACCGAGCTCTACACCGGCCCCCAGGGCGGCCTCCCGTTCGGCGCGGCGTGCACCTCTGGCATCACCTGCGCCAGCGGCTTCTGCGTCAACGACGTCTGCTGCAACGCTGCCTGCAGCGGCCCGTGCATCGCCTGCACCGCGGCCCTCACGGGCGGCAGCGGCATCGACGGCCTGTGCGGCCCGATCCAGGCCGGCACCGACCCGAAAGACGCCTGCCCCGCCGACGCCACCCCCTGCGGCAACACCGGCCAGTGCGACGGCGCCGGCGCCTGCCAGAAGCGCCCCCAGGGCACCCCTTGCGGCGCCGGCACCTGCCTCCCCCCCAACCAGATCCAGGCCCGCGCCTGCGACGGCCTCGGCGCCTGCGTTGACGCCCTCCAGTCCTGCGGCACCTACCTCTGCGCGAGCGGCGCCTGCCTCCCCCACTGCGTCCTCGACACCCAGTGCACCACCGACGCCCACTGCACCTCGAGCGGCGCCTGCCTCCCCGACAAGCCTCCCGGCGCCCCGTGCATCCTGCCCAAGGAGTGCGTCACCCACGCCTGCATCGCCGGCACCTGCACCTTCGACAGCGACGACGACGGCATCCCCGACGCCCTCGACAACTGCATCGACACCCCCAACACCCCGCAGACCGACACCGACGGCGACGGCCTCGGCGACGCCTGCGACCCCGACGACGACAACGACGGCATCCCCGACGCGCTCGACAACTGCCCCCTCTTCCCGAACCCCGACCAGGCCGACATCAACAACGACGGCATCGGCGACGCCTGCGACTGCAACCACCCCCCCAAGCCCGACGGCTCCTCCTGCGACGACGGCAACGCCTGCACCCTGACCGACACCTGCCAGTCCGGCACCTGCGTCGGCAGCAACCCGTTCATCTGCATCCAGCCCGACCCCCTGGCCTGCCGCGTCGCCTTCTGCGAGCCCACCACCGGCTCCTGCGTCCACCCCTACAAGACCGACGGCTCCCCTTGCCCCGAAGGCGAGTGCATCGCTGGCGGCTGCTTCACCGGCCAGATCCCCGGCACCTTCCCGACCGGCACCGGCGGCGAAGGCGGCACCGGCGGCGAGGGCGGCAGCGCCGAAGGCGGCGGCGCGCCCACGACCAGCGCTGGCGCTGGCGGCGCTTCCCCGACCTTCGGGATCGAAGGCGATCCCAGCACCCTTCTCCACGGCAACGGCTGCACCGTGACCCCCGGCGTGAGCGACGGCCCTCGTGGCGGCACGTCCTCCACGGCCCCCTGGCTGCTCACTGCAGCCCTCGCCATCGCCGCACGCCGCCGCAGGAGCGCTCGCCTCCCCGCGGCCGCGCTCCCGTTGGAGGCGACCGGCAGTCGCTGCCGTCCACCGCTTCCCCTCGCGCACCTCGTCGACGTCGCCGCCCCTGCCACCTCAGGCCCACGAACAACGAAGTAGCGTCACTCGTCGGCACCGTGCGACGCTGCTTCGCAAACCTTCAGGGAGCAGCATGAACCACTGCATGGGACTGCGCGTGCTGGTCACGTTCGTCGTGGCCTTGTTGCTGGCGGGAGGAGCACTCGGCGTGCTGGGCTGCGCCTCGACCGACGAGCTATCGGGCAACGCCGCAGACCTCATCCGAACACGATTCCCCGCGCACGCTGCGGAGGTGCTGGGCACCGGCACCGACGACCCGCCCATCCCGACCGAGGCTGGCTTCGCCCTGGGCTTCCCAGGTCCGAACGGTACCTGGCAGCGCATCCGCGCGCGGCTGCCCCGAGACGGTAGCGAATGGCTCGAACTCGAAGGCTCTGGCGGCTTCTCGATCCGGGTGCGGGAGGTGGGCGCCACCGGCTCTGGCGAGGTCGTCGACGGCGCGGTGAGCTACCGGAGAGCGGGGGGAGCGAGCTTCTGGCGTGCGGCTGCCGGCGGGGTCGAGGAATGGTTGCTGATGGGGACTGACGCCGATACGGCAAGAGCCCCGGCACGCGAGGCCGAGGTGACCTGGCAGATCGAGGGAGCGACCCCGCGACAGCGTGACGAGGCCGTGGAACTGGTGGACGACGAGGGCAGAGCGCGGCTGCGCGTGACGGCGCCGCGGGCGTTCGGACGAGAGGATCAACCGATCGGGGTGCGGCTCGAAGCTCGTGGCGAAGTGATTGCGCTGAAGGTCGAACCCACGGAGGGACCGGTGCTGGTGGACCCACTATGGCTTCTCCTGGATGGCATGAGCATGGCTCGGGAGTCCCATGCCGCCGCGTTGCTGGCCGACGGCCGTGTGCTCGTTACAGGAGGCCATGATGCCATTGGCCAACTACTGGCCAGCGCGGAGCTTTATGACCCGCTGACGGGGACATGGACATCCACGGGAGAGATGACGACGGAGCGACAGGCTCACACGGCGACGTTGCTGGGAGACGGCCGTGTGCTCGTGGTAGCGGGAGACCGCTACGGTTTCACGGAGCAGAGTGCGGAACTTTTCGATCCAGTGATCGGAGCATGGACGCCAGCGGGAACGCTGAGTGTCGGGCGAAGATGGCACACGGCGACGTTGCTTGGAAATGGCCGCGTGCTCGTGGTCGGGGGTGAGCGCAACGGTGGCATCGAGGCGACTGCGGAGCTTTATGACCCGGCGACCGGGGCATGGACGTCGACGGGAGCGATGAGCAGGGCACGGGTTCTTCACACGGCGACGCTGCTCGTGGACGGCCGCGTCCTCGTCGCAGGGGGCTATGGTGATAGTGGCATCGATGGGACCGCAGAGCTTTATGACCCGGTTACCGGGACATTCACCGTCACGGGATCCCTGACGGTGATGCGGTACGCTCACACGACGACACGCCTTGGAGACGGCCGTGTGCTTGTGGCAGGGGGTAAGAGCATCAATCACGACGAGGCAAGTGCGGAGCTGTATGATCCCGTGACGGGAGTATGGACCGCCACGGACGCGCTGAGCGTGGCGAGGAGTTATCATACGGCGACATTGCTGGGAGACGGGCGTCTTCTCGCGGCTGGCGGCCAAAGCAGTGAAGGGAGCGTCGAGGTGTATGACCCCTTGCTGGGTACATGGAGCCTTGCCCCGGCGATGAATTTCTCGCGAGATGCTCACACCGCCACACGACTTCCGAACGGTGGAATCCTCATCGTGGGGGACGTCGATTTGCCCATGGTCGAAGTGTACGTGCCATCGGCACCGAATCCATGGACGCCGACGGGCACGCCGAGCATCAGGCGGGCTTACCACACGGCGACATTGCTGGGAGATGGTCGTGTGCTCGTGGCAGGGGGCTGGAGCAACCAGGGTTATGAGCAGAGCGCGGAACTCTATGACCCCGTGGCGAAGCTATGGACCCTGATGGGCACGCCGAGTATCGCGCGGGCTTACCACACGGCGACATTGCTGGGAGACGGTCGTGTGCTCGTGGCAGGGGGCTGGAGCAACCAAGGTTATGAGCAGAGTGCGGAGCTGTTTGAGCCGGCGACCGGGGTATGGTCGTCGACGGGCACGCTGAACGTGGCGCGCTATGGGCACACGGCGACGTTGCTGGGAGGTGGTCATGTGCTCGTGGCCGGGGGCTGGAGCGGCCATGGTCATGAGCAGAGCGCGGAACTGTATGACCCAGCGACCGGGGTATGGTCGCCGACGGGCACGCTGAGCGTGGCGCGGGCTGCTCACACGGCGACGTCGCTGGGAGGTGGTCGTGTGCTCGTGGCCGGGGGCTGGAGCGGCCATGGTCATGAGCAGAGCGCGGAACTGTATGACCCAGCGACCGGGGTATGGTCGCCGACGGGTACGCTGAGCGTGGCGCGGGCTACTCACACGGCGACGTCGCTGGGAGGTGGTCGTGTGCTCGTGGCAGGGGGCTGGAGTCTAAGTGACCATGAGAAGAGCGCGGAGCTGTACGATCCCGTCATGGGAGCATGGACGCTGACAGGTTCGCTCAACGTGGCGCGGGCTGACCACACGGCGGCGTTGCTGGTCGACGGCCGTGTGCTCGTAGCAGGAGGGGTGGGTGCTGGAGGCGCGCTCGCGAGTGCGGCCATCTACGATCCCGTTACCGCCCTCTGGTCTCCGGAGGGGACGCTGTTCAACGGGCGCTATCAGCATACCGCGACGCCATTGAATGACGGCACTGTGCTCGTGACGGGTGGCGATTCGAACACGGGTGTCGTCGCCAGCGCCGAGCTCCATGGCGGTTACCCCCTCGGTGCACCTTGCGCTCCCGGGCTCGCATGCCTCTCCGGCTTCTGCGTCAACGGTGTCTGCTGCGACGCTGCTTGCACCGGCCCCTGCACCGCTTGCACCGCGGCGATGAAGGGCAGTGGCGCCGATGGTCATTGCGGCCCCATCCGGGCCGGTACCGACCCGAAGGACGCCTGCCCCTCCGACAACACCCCGTGCGGCGATACGGGCCTGTGTGACGGTGCTGGCGCCTGCCAGAAGCGCCCTCAGGGCACCCCCTGCGGGGGGACCTCGTGCGCCCCACCCAACCATGTTCAGTCCCTCCAGTGCGATGGCCTCGGCACCTGCGCCAGCGCCCTCCAGTCCTGCGGCGCCTATCTCTGCGCGAGCGGCGCTTGCCGTTCCTTCTGCGCCACCGACCCGCAGTGCAGCGACGACGCTCACTGCATGCCGAACGGCACCTGCCTCCCCGACAAGCCCCTCGGCGCCACGTGCATCCTGCCCAAGGAATGCGCGAGCCAGGCCTGCCTTGCTGGCGTCTGCGCCCTCGACGCCGACGACGACGGCATCCCGGACGCGCTCGACAACTGCCCCCTCGTCCCCAACACCTCTCAGGTCGACAACGACGGCGACGGCCTGGGCGACGCCTGCGACCCCGACGACGACAACGACGGCATCCTCGACGCTGCCGACAATTGCCCTCTCGTCCCGAACCCGGACCAGGCCGACATCAACGGCGACGGCATCGGCGACGCCTGCGATTGCAACAACCCCCCCAAGCCAGACGGCTTCGCCTGCGACGACGGCAATGGCTGCACGCTGACGGACACCTGCCAGAATGGCGTCTGCGTCGGTCGTGACCCCTTCATCTGCACCCAGCCCGATCCTCTGGCCTGCCGCTTTGCCATTTGCGAGCCGGCCACGGGCTCTTGTGCGCATCTGATCAAGATCGAGGGCTCCCCCTGTCCCGAAGGCGAGTGCATCGCCGGCGGCTGCTTCACGGGTCAGGTCCCCGGCACCTCCCCGACTGGCAGCGGCGGTGACTCTTCCGGGGTTGGCGGCAATGCCGAAGGGGGCGCTTCGTCCACCACCACGAGCGGCTCCACGGGCACGGGCGGTGCACCGCCTTCAAATGACCTCCGCGGCGACGCCTCTTCTCACCTCCACGGCAATGGCTGCGCCGTGACATCCAGCGCCAATGGGGACCCCTCAGGTGGAATGACACCTTGGTTGCTCGCTGGCATCGCTGGGCTTGCGGCGCGTCGCCGTCGGACTTCTCGCCAGGCTCCCAAGCTGACACCTCGGCAGCATCGTACGACCACCATCCACGCGGCTCGCCCTCGGGGCACGGCGTCACCCCTCTGAGCGACGAGCCTCCGCCACCCCTGCATTGGCTCTTGTCGACCCGACGGTTCCCTGGCTCGATGGGTCATGGGAACCTCGGAGTAGCCATGCCTGTTGCCGATGAAGTGAAGGCGATCCTTGCGGAGATCGAGGCGCTTGGCGCCCGGGTGAAGCTCGACGAGCCCAGCACCGATGCGGAGATCGTCGCAGCAGAAGCCCATCTCGGCTTCGACCTCCCGGAGGAATACAAGGAGTTCTTGCGTGAGATTGGCGGCGTCTCGATCGAAGCGAGGCGGACCTGGTTCTTCTACGGCTTGCCCGAGAAGGCAGACATCAAGGCGCTCTACGTCAAGGAGTTCGACGCCTTCCGTGGCGGGGAAGGAGGCGGCGCCTACTATCCCGCGCGCTTCATGGTGGTCCACGATGAGGGCGATTTCAGCAACGCCGCAGAGGGCTTCGTCTGGGATGGTGACCTCGGTCATCTGCGTGCAACGGCGGGCGGCGATTGCATCGAGAGGTCGGAGTTCCTGGTGGAAGGCTACTGGGCGTTTCTCTCGGACCAGCTCGAAGAGATCCGAGACAGGATTGCTGAAGAGGGCGGTTGACGTCATGCGAGGTGGCGGAGGGCGTCAGCCATGCCACCTCCGTCATGCGTCGAGCCGCAGTGGGTGAGAGAGCGGCACCTTCGTCCCTCTGCGGGGTCCCGAACGGGAGCAAGAGCGCGCGCTCCCGGAAAAACGCGTTTCGACATTGTTCAACCGCGCGCGAACCCTTTGGCGCGCCGTTTCGACATTGTTCAACGTCGCCGGAACCCTTTGGCGCGCCGTTGCAACCTCTCTCAACGTCGCTCGCGCCTCTTCTGGCGACATTGCGACATTGTTCAACGTCGCCGGAACCCTTTGGCGCGCCGTTGCAACATCTCTCAACGTCGCCCGCGCCGCTTCCCGCGCCGTTGCAACATCTCTCAACGTCGCCCGCGCCGCTTCCCGCGCCGTTCCCACATGGTGCAACGCCGTCAGCGCGGATCTCACCTCATTCCGTCCCCGCGCACTTCGTTGCGCACCACCAACCCGCGCATTTCTCTTCCTCTCACCCACATCATCTGACCTGTGTTCGAGGCTTCTCCACGGAATTGCTCGGCTTTTTGGCTGCAATGTCGCCATTGACCATCCCGTTGCGTCGAAATCTTGCTACTCCACGGTGAAATCGACCTCGACACCTTGCGTACAATTTTTCGCGCTCTACCTTCCTGCGCATCACCCCGTGCGGCGGGTTCGCTGCACTTCAGGAGGAGACCCATATGCGCCGTTTGCGCGATATCGATGGCAATTCCACGCACCGTCGTCATGCCCGCTTTCATATGGCGAGGTGTCGACGAGGGGGAGCGATTCACAGCACCCTTCGCAATGAAATGGTTCCGCTTTTCAATCAGCTCAAGGCCCTCGAACGCGACCGAGAGGACGCGAGCGACCTCGCGGTCGACGCGCTCGCCGAGGTCTACGGTGCCGAGGATGTCCTCGAAAACTGCGTTCGCGACCTCGACGCCGCGGCCGCGGCCGTGGACCGGCAGAACCCCAGCTTGACCGTGCAGCGCACCATCTTCCCGAGCGGGTATGGCGCCGACATCAAGCGAGACGGCAATGCACAGCTCAATGCGCTCACGCCGCTCAGGGTGCGCGCTCAGCCCTTCGCGGTGGCGCATCCGGGCATCGCGGCGGCGCTCACGGCGATCGACGCGGCGGAGGCGGCGTTCAAAGCGGCGCTCGCGGCGCGCGTCACCGCGGATGGCGAGGCGGCGCGCACGTTCGCCGAGGAGCTGGAGGGGCGCCGGGCCGTCCGGCAGCAGCTCGACAGCGCGTATGGTCGGCTGCGAGACCACTACAAGGCGCGCCCGGCGCTGGCGGAGCGGTACTTCCTGAAGGCGGGGACGAGCCGCGCGAAGAAGGTCGGGTCGAAGCCGGTGGCGCCGTCGCCGGAGACGACGCCTGGGCGGGAGCAGGGCGCCGGGTGTGAGGCGCCGCAGACCGAGGCGGCGTCCCTGTCCGAGGAGGCGTCTGCGCGTCAGGTGGTGGCTGCCGCGTCCTCCGAGGGGGCGGCGGCGTCGGACGGGAAGTCCGCGCGTGGGCGTCTCGCCAGGGCGACGCGGGGCGTGACCGAGGTGGCTTCCGCGACGTGACGTCGAGGCCGCGCAGGCTGCCGTGAGTCCAGGACCCTGTGCCGTCACGGATCCGGCTCGGCTTGCGCGGCCTTCTTCTCCAGGGGGCGACATCTCCGTGCGGCCGAACGCCTTGCCGCCGCTCTGCACACGCTCCGCCGTCGTCACGCCTCACGGGGGACGCTTCCGGAGGAGCGCACTCAGCAAGGCTGCGGCTCGTCATCGACCTCCCGCCCATCCGCAGCTTCCCAGGCCATCCTCCCCCAGGTCGGCGGGCACCATCACCCAGCCCTGTCGGTGAAACGCCGCATCTCGGCTCGCGATGCGCTCCCTCGACCCTGGCCGTCACGCGATCGCTGAAACCCCTCCTTCGTTCGCCGGCCGTTTCGATGCTGCGCCTGAAGGGGTTTCCCTAGGAGATTGACCGTACGTGTACGCCTGGGATGGTGGGCGGGCCTCGCGTGAACGACTCCCCGGGCACGCGCCTCCTCATCTCTCATGGGCACGCGCCTCGTTCATGGGCACGGCGCCTCCTCCTCATTCTTCTCCGAGCTCCCACGCACCTCCACGCGCCATCGAGCTGCCTCGGCGTCGTCATCCTCCACGCGCCTGCGTCCACGCGCTCGCATCTGCGTGCTCGACCCCACGTGCCGCCTCGTGGTGCGCCTGGCGTTGCGCTCGTTGCGCCCGGATCGCAGGGGGAATGGAGGTTTTCTGGCGGGGGCGTCGCGGGCGTGGTGCGCGGTGTTCGCAAGAACTGCGCGCATCACGGAAGGGGCTGGAGAACCTCGACGGCAGTTGGTACGGTGGCCTTCCGCGTCGCTCTGATGTCCGAACGTCACGCTGCTCCCCAGGTTCCGCTCGCTGTGCGCCGCTACGTGTTGCGCGCGATCGATGAGGTGCATCTTCCGCCGTTCAGTGGGTCGACGGTGCGGGGGGCGGTGGGGCGGGCGTTGCGTCGGCTGGTGTGTGCGACAAGGCAGCCGGTGTGCGATGGGTGCCCCGTGCGCGCGGCGTGCGCGTACGCGATGTTGCACGATGGGTTCACGCCGGCGGACCGGCCGAGTGGGTCGGGGGAGCATGCGCCTCCGCCGCTCTGGCTGCGGGACCTGGAGGATCGCCGGAAGATCGCGCCCGGGGAGTCGGTTGGTTTTTCGATGGTGGCGTTCGGTCCTGCAGTCGCTTCGCTGCCGTATGTGGACGAGGCGGTGCGCGGGCTGGGGCGCTCGGGGCTCGGGCGCGGGCGCGGCGCGGTGGCGCTGGTGGAGGCGCACGACGAGCAGCGGGATGGGTTCGGGTCGCTGGTCGACGCGCGGGTCTCTGCGCTCGAAGCGGCGGTCGATGCGGGCAAGTCGCTGCGGGTGTCGCTGCGGTCGCCGGTGTCGATCCGGCTGAAGGGGAAGGCGTGGGAAGACCCGGAACGGCCGAGGCCGAGCTGGGCGGAGCGGCTGCTCGGCGGGGCGGTGCGACGGCGGGTCGCGCTGGAGCGGCGGTGGTTGGATCTGGCGTCCGAAGAGGCGCCGCGGGTACCGCGGGTGATCGAGGATGCTGCGGGTCTGAAGGTGATGGAGGAGAACATCGAGGTCCGGCGGGTGAAGCGATTCAGCGCCTCTCAGGGGGCTCGGATGGAACTGCACGGGGTGGTCGGTGACATGCGGCTCGGCGGCGAGGGGCTGAAGGCAGCGTTGCCGTGGCTCGTTGCTGGTGAGCTGCTCAGCGTGGGCGCGGGCACCACCTTCGGGTTCGGCCGCATCGAGCTGGAGGCGGCATGACGGTGGGAGAGTTTCCGGTGGAGGTGCTGCGGGCTCAGGCCGCGGCGCACGTGGAGCAGCTCCGAGGCGCACTCGAAGGCGGCGGGGTGCTGGTGGCGGCCGAGCTGTCGGCGAGTCCGCCGCCGTTCCCCGAGGGCGCGAAGGTGCTGGCGTGGTCGCTGTCGCCCGCGCTGGCGAGGCGTGCGCGCACGGCGGCCGGGCTCGGTCCTGCGCACGTGCTGCACGCGACGGACGGGCGCATCGTGCTCGCGGTGCCGAAGGCGGCGCGCGAGGCCGTGGTGGAGTCGCTGCGGCGCGATGGGCGCGCGGTGCTCGACGCGACGGGTGACTCCGTGGCGGTCGACGTGGCGTGGCGCGATTTGCCCGAGGGCGCGCTGACCGAGAGCGGTGACGGCTCGGCGGTGGCGGCGCTGGATGCGCTGCTGGAGCGGGATCTCGGGCAAGCCCGGCTGCGGCGCGCCGAGGGCGTGGCGGCCGGGTTCTGGACGCCAGAGGCGCCTTCGCCCGAGGGCATGCGCGAGCTGCTGGAGCAGCCGGAGCTGGCGTTCGCGCAGCAAGGGCTGGAGCAGTTTCTGCGGCCGGAGGCGGACACGGCGGAGGTGCGCGCGGCCGACGCGCGGGCCGCGGTGGATCGGCAACGGTCAGGGGCGCCGCTCGCGGTGGCGCGGCTCGACCTCGACGCGATGGGGCGTGCGCTCCGCGCGGTCGCGGAGGGCAAGGACGGGCTGACCGGGCTGCGCGACAGGTTCGCGCTGCTGGCGGCCATCCAGGTGGCCCGGGCGAAGGTGCGTGATGTGCTGGCGCAGCGCGACGCAGGCCCGGAAAGCGAGGCGCCGGTCGGCGCGGGTGGTGCTGAGAGCGCGGTGAGCGAAGGGGGTGCTGGCGGTGCGGCCGTCGCGGGTGGCGCTGGAAGCGCTGCTGGTGAGGGCGGTGCCGGGAGCGTCGCAGGTGACGCCGGGAGCGCCGCAGGGGACGCCGGTGGGGCTGGTAGCGCGGGCGGCGCTGGAAGCCAGGGGGTCGTCGGGGGTGAAGCGAGCCCGGGCGAGGCGAGCGTGGCTGGGCTCGACATCGGCCGAACGGATGCTTCGCTGATCACGCTGCCCGGGGGCGATCTGCTGCTCCTGGCACCCTGGCCGGAGATCCTGGGCGTGGTGGTCGCGGTGCGCGACACGATGGTGCCCTACCTGGTGGAGGTGGTGCGCGCGCTCGGTGGTGATCGGGCGGCGCGGCAGGTCGATCTGTCGGCAGGGGTCGCCGTGGGCGCACCCGGTGCGCCGCTGGCGACGCTCGTGGAGCTGGCGGAGATGGAGCTCCGGCGGGCCAAGGGGGCGCGTCACACGCGGCACGGGGAGCGCCGGAAGGCGGCACTGTCGTGCCGTGGGATCGCGGTGGGCTGGGACGATCTGCGGGGCGCGGTGCCGCTGGGGCGTGCGCTGGGCGATGCGATCGCGACAGGGCAGGCGCCGAAGGGGCTGCTGCGGCGGCTGTTCGGGCTGCATGCGCTGTGGCGCAAGTCGGAGCAGGCCCTCGAGGCCGGGGCGGCGCGGACGGCTGCAGAAGCCAGCAAGCGGCGCTGGCTCTGGGCGTTCCAGCTCGGGCAGCGCAGCGCGGCGGTGAAGGGGGGCGGCGAGGTGACGACGATCGTGAAACGGCTGGCGCGGCTCGCGCTGGACAATGTGGATGACGGGGCGCCGGGGGCGCCGCGCAAGACGGAGCAGGACGCAGCGGCGTGGCTGGGGCTGGTGGCGGAGATCGCTGCGGAGCGGGCGCGGGCGCGCCGGGAGGAGCGTGGATGAACGGCGGCAAGGACAGGGAGCAAGAAGGCAGGAGGGGGCCCGCGCAGGGAGAATCCCGGCCTGCGTTCGGTAAAGGTGGCGGGCCCCGGCCGCAGCACGGCGGGCAGGGTGGGCCTCACGGAGGGCATGGGCCTCACGGAGGGCATGGGCCTCACGGAGGGCATGGAGGGCCGCGGGGTCCTCGGCCGTTCGGCGAGGGGCCGGGCCGTGGGCCGCGTCCGCAAGGCGAGGTCGGCGGTCGCGCGGCCGAGGGGCCGCACGGCTGGGTGCGCGAGGTGTTCGAAGGGAACTACCGGCGGCTCGATCAAGAGGCGCGGCGGTTCGGGGAGCGGCTCGGCAGCGAGGCGGCGCGGGCGCAGCTCCGGGCAGTCTTCGGTGCGGTGCGGCGGGTGCTGTCGTTGACCGGGGACGAGCGAGGGCGGGAGCTGGCGATGCTCCGGCCGCGGCTCGCTCACGCCGCAGGGCGCGCGGAGGGGCTGGAGCCGCTCCGCGAGGCGCTGGTGGAGGCGACGCGGATCGTCGAGGAGCAGCCCGAGGTGCGGGCGCGGTTCCTGCTGGACTTCGTGGAGGCGGTGCTCTGCTACGCGACGGAAGGGCGTCGGGGGCAGGGGGCACCGCGTCCGCCGCGAGAGCCGAAGGAAGGCCAGGCGAAGGGGGAGCGCGGCGAGCGCGGCGAGCGTGCCGAACGCGGTGAGCGCGGCGAGCGTCGTGAAGGCGGCGAGCGTGGCGAGCGCGGTGAGCGTGGCGAGCGCGGTGAGCGTCGCGAAGGGGCCGAGGGCGGTGAGCGCCCGGAGGGGGAGCGGCGGGAAGGCAGGCGTCGGGATCGGCGGTCGCGTGACAAGGCGGCTGCTGGGGCTGGTGCCGATGCTGGGCAGAGCGCGGAGGCCGTGAGCGCCGAGGCTTCGCAGGAGACTGCGGGAGCGTCGGAGGCCGGGGCATTCGTCGGTGGGGAAGGTTCGTCGTCGGGGTCTGCGGCTTCGTCCGCGGCGCCGGTCGCTCCGGGTGGGGCGGCGGGTGACGAGGGAGCGACCAGGGAGAACGCAGGGGGCGATGCCCCCGCATTGGACCAGGCGAAGTCGTCGTCCGAGGAGTCGTCGTCATGACGTGGGGCATGCTGGAGAAGGTCTTTCTGCGGGGGACGATCACGACGCTCACTGGCCTGCGGGTCGGAGGGAGCGAGCAGGGGCTCGACGCGGCAGCGCTCGAGAACCTGGTGGTGCGTCACGCGCTGCTGGATGAGCCGTACATCCCGGGGTCGTCGCTGCGGGGGCGGATGCGCTGCCTGCTGGAGCGGCTGCAAGGGATTGCAGGGCCGCCGGCCGGGGACGGGATCGGGTTCGGTCCGGCCGACGATCCGGTGCATCCGCTGGTGCAGCTCTTCGGGATGGCGTCGAAGGACGGGGCCGGGATGCCGTCGCGGGTGATGGTGCGCGACGCGCTCCTGACGGCGGAGAGCCGCAAGCGGCTGGGTCGGCTGCGCGGGGTGCTGCCGATGACGGAGACGAAGGCCGAGGCGATGATCGACCGGGTGACGGCCGCAGCGACGGCGCGCACGGTGGAGCGGTTGCCGGCAGGGGCAGAGCTGCGCTTCGAGCTGGTGCTCGACGTGCGGGCGCTGCCGGAGCGTCAGGTGGCGGTGGTCAGCGAGGTGCACGTGGCCGAGGCGACGGGCGCGGCGGCAGAGCCGACGGCGCAGGTGCCGGGGCAAGCGCTGCCGGCGGCGTGGCTTCTGGAGGTGCAGCGCGCGAGCCGGAGCGAGGAGAACGGGTGGGGGCGCGACGAGGATCTGCGCTGGCTTTTGACCGGGCTCGATCTGATCCAGGACGACGCGATCGGTGGGCACGGGTCGCGTGGGTACGGTCGGGTGAAGATCCGGCTGGACGGGGTGACGCACCGGACGCGCGACGACTACCTGCAAGGGCGGCCGGAGCACGCGCTGGAGGGGCTCGCAGAGGAGCTGTCGGCGCGGGTCAAGGACATCAACCAGCGGGGGGAGCGCGAGCTGCAGGAGATCCTCGCGTCACTCCCGGCGATCGAGGCTTCGCGTTGAGCTTCTACCGCGCCTTCTACCTCCGCTTCCTCGCGCCGGTGCGCGTGTCCGCCGGCGGAGCCGGTGAGGCCGCCGCTGCGCCGGATCTGCCGTCGGACTCCCTCTCGGCCGCGCTCGTGGTGGCGGCGGCCGAGCTGGGTGGCGAGCGGATACCGCCCAGGGAGATGGACGAGCTGGCGCGCGAGCCGCCCTGGGTGGTGTCGTCGCTGCTTCCGTGGGTCGGGCTCGGGGGGCGTCCGGTGCGCTTCGTGCCGCGGCCCGTGGATCGGCGGTTCGGTGATCCCAGGGGCACGAAGCCCAGCGGGGGGCGCCGCGACGAGCGGAGCTGGGCCGATGTGGGGTACGTGTCGGTCGATCTGTTGAACGATCCGCTGGCGACGCCGCCGCGATCACGCTGCGGGACGCTGGCGGCGACGCCGCGCGAGGCCGGGGACGAGCTGCAGCAGGTGCAGTGGCGTCGGGTGATCGAGCGAGGTCGGTCGACGGTGGATCGGGTGAGCGGGGTGGCCGCGCCGTTCCACCTGGGCGAGCTGGGGCTCGGCGCCGGGGCGCAGGCTGGGGCCTGGGTGGCGGTGCGCACGGAGCGCGAGGACCGGATGCAGTTCGTGCGGGTGCTGCTGCACTACCTGGCAGACTGCGGGATCGGGGCGGACCGGGCGCGAGGGCTGGGGCGCTTCGAGGTGGTGCACGAGGGCGCGCTGACGGTCGAGGAGGGCGAAGAGGCGGGGCGGTTGCGGGTGCTGCTCGGGTACGCGTCGCCAGACCGCTGGCTGGAGAGCGCGCTGGAGGAGCCAGAGGCGCGTTACAGCGTGGTGCGGCGGGACGGTCGCGCGCACGGGGCGCTGGGCGGGCTCGGCGTGCAGCGGAAGAGTTTGCGCTTGCTGGCGCCCGGCGCGGTGTTGCCGGATCGAGGCGTGCTGGTGGGGCAGACGCGCGACGTGACGCCAGAGGGCTTCACGGAGCACCGGATCTACCGCGACGGTCGCACGCTGGCGTGGCCGCTCGCGAGGAGGGCCTGATGCACGCGCAGGCGGCGGAGGAGCGCGGCGGGATGGTGGAGATCGTGTGGCACCTGGAGGTGCTCACGCCATTGCACGTGGGCTCGGGCGAGGGGGTGCTGATCAAGGGCATCCACGCCGCGTCGGTCGACGGGGTGACATTCGTCCTCGACCTGGATCGGCTGTGCGCGGCGCTGCCGCGCGAGGCATGGGACACGCTGGCCTCGGCAGGGTTCGCGGCGGTGATCGGGGAGATCCCGCTCCGCTCGGTGCAGCGCTACGCGGTGCGCGGTGAGCTGCAAGGGCCGGCCGGGGTGGCGCGCTTCCGGCCCTTCGCGCGGGATGGCTTCGGGCGACCCTACGTGCCGGGATCGACGCTGAAGGGGGCCATCCGGACGGCGCTCCTGGGTGTCCTGGTGGAGCAAGCCCCGCCCGCGCGCGACGCGCTGCGGGCCGCCGCGGAGCTCCGCGATGACGCTCCAGGGCTGTCGGTGGAGCGGAAGGCGCTGCGCGTGCGCACGGGCGAGGCCGTGGACGATCTGCTGCGGCACCTCTACGTGCCCGACGTGCTGGTGCCCCCGGCGGCGATGGAGCTGGTGGCGGTGAAGGTCGCCAGCATGGCCGAGGAAGGGCGCTGGGGCTGGAAGCAGCGGGGCCGTGCGAACGCGGAGGCGCCCGACCAGGAAGGCGTCGCAGAGACGGTGGTGGAGGCGGTGCGGCCCGGGACGGTGCTGCGCGTGCCGTTGCGTGTGGATGCCGCGAGGCTTCGGCCCACCGGCTTGCCGGCGCCTCGACGCCCGGTGCCTCCGGACTTCTCCGGCAACCGTGAGCTGCTGCTCGAAGGCCTTCTGCCTGCCGCGCGCGCGCATGGTCTGCGCGTGCTCGAGCCCGAGTCGGGCCTCTGGTCCGCGAGCCACGTCCATCCCCCTGCGGCCGAGGCCGTGGGCACCCTGCTGGAGCGAGCGCGCGGCACGACCTCGGAGGCGGTGCTTCCGGTGGGCTGGGGCATGGGCTGGCGCGGCGCGACCGGCGGACTCCTGGAGCGCCTCGACGAGAGCCTGCGGACGACCGACGCCGGCGCGGAAGACCCGCCAGTGCTCGCCGCCGCGAGGCCGACATACGCGCTGGGTCGGCGTGGATTCCCGGTGTTCCCCAAGTCGCGCCGCCTCGTGGACGCCACGACCCCGCTGGGCTGGATCAGCGTGCGCGCGTGGGAAGACGCCGACGCCATCACCCCGCTCACCGAAGGCGAGGTGCCGGAGGGCGTGCTGACTGGCGAGGCCCTCGAAGCCCATCGTCTGCCAGAGCGATCGCGTCATCGCCGCGAGGGCCGTCACGCCCTCGAACGCGGGGCGCGTGAACCCGGTGCAGAAGCCGAGCACGCTTCTGCCGAACCCGAGGGGACCTCGGAAGCCACCCGCGCCGAAGCTGCCGCAGCCGAGCTCGGCGAGGCAGGAGAAGCGCGCGCAGAAGGTGGAGGCACGACGAGGCCGCCCTGGGGTCAGAGACCTCCGCGCGAGCCCAGGCCACCGCGTGAAGGCGCGCCCTCCGAAGGTGGTCCGCGCGAAGGCGCTCCTCGCGAGGGAGGCCAGCGCGAAGGGGCTCCTGCGCGAGACCGTTCCGGCCCTCCGCCGGATCGCCGCCCCCGCGAAGGCGGACCGCCGCGGGAAGGCGGACCGCCGCGGGAAGGTGGACCGCCGCGCGAAGGTGGACCGCCTCGTGATCGGCCAGCACCCCGTGGTCCTGGCGGCCCTGGCGGCTTCGGAAGCTCGGGGGGGCCTCGCGGTGCCGGAGGCCCTGGCGGCGCGCGTGGTCCTGGAGGCTTTGGCGGTCCCAGTGGTTCCGGCGGACCTCGCGGTCAGCGCCCTGGCGATCGTCGCGACGACCGCTCCGGCCCGCCGCGGAAGTTCCCCACCCCCGCTGCGGCTCCCGCAGCCCGTGCCGGTGACCGCGTGAAAGCCACCCTCCTCGAAGAGAAGTCGAAGAAGGGCAAGTGGCGCGCACAGGTCGAGTCCGGCGCCATCGGCGCCATCGAGCCAGCCGGAGAGCCCGCGGACATCGCCGCCGGTCAGAGCGTCGAGCTGGTCGTGAAGAACGCCTCGATCCTCGGCCAGGACTGGACCTTCGTCTGGCCCAAGTTCGCCGAAGAACAAGCCGCCGCTGCTGCCAGCAAGGGCCGCAAGCGCTGACCGTTCGCTGACCCCGCGACCGCTTCCAGCACACTCCTCAGGCAACCCCAGCCCGCCCTGGAGCGGGCGTCCGTTGCTTGCGTCACCCAGTCGCTTCGGGCGCCCGTTGGTTCTGCATCCTCCACGTCTTCAATCGGAGTCGAAGCGTCACGGATCGTAGCGATGACGTCGTCAACCAGCGCTGAGTGGACGCAGCTCGTCGCGTCGTCATCCTCGGCATCGCGCTCGGGCGTCCGCGGACCACAGCCTGTTGAAGCAACGTAGATGGCGCGCGCATGAGAATCATGGCGGAGACCGATGGGCACAGCGTACGTGCTTCACGAGACGAAGCACGAGGGGCGATCGTCCAGGACCCTCGCGCTCATCCTGCCGCATGAAATCTTCGCGACGCGCATTCCCGAGGCGCGATGGGAGGCACTCCCTCATGATGCGGCGGCGAGTTAAACCGCCGCTTCATATGACGCGCGCGTCATGCACGGTTTTCGTCGATCCCTGGTGCAGGGACGCCAGACGTCCAGGCTGAGTCGGTCTGCGGTGACCCACACGCCGCGGCCAGCGGTTGCATGCTGAGATGGTCTCATGTGCCTGGAAGAGTGAGGAAGCCGTGTGGGGGATCGAAACCCTCGCTCACCACTTACCTCATCTCGAAAATCGTCATCGGCCTGCGGGGGCCTCGATGAGATGGGCAATGCGGGTGAGCGCGAGCGCATACCCCTGGCTCCCACAGCCAGAGATGACTGCCGACGCCACGGCCGACACATAGCTGTGCTGCCGGAAGGGCTCACGTTTGTGAATGTTGGAGATGTGCACTTCGAGGATGGGCCGAGAGTATGCCGCGAGCGCATCCATGATGGCCACGGACGTGTGCGTGTACGCCGCGGGGTTGATGACGATCCCTGCCGCCTCTTCACGGGCCGCATGAATCCAGTCGATCAAGACATGCTCCGCGTTGCTCTGCCGAAAGTCGACGCGCAGCCCGAGGCGCGACGCGGTGTCATGACAGAGGCGCTCGATGTCGGCGAGCGTCTCGCTGCCGTAGATCTCCTGCTGCCTCTTCCCGAGAAGGTTCAAGTTCGGCCCATTGAGGACGAACACCACCGGTGAAGGTCGAGGCTCAGCGCTCACGGTATCCCTCGTCCTCTGTCCGACCGCTCTGCAGACCCCAGCTCATGCGCTTCCCTCCTCGGCATCCTCGAAGAGGGATTGCTAGCAGCGAGATCGCGAGCCGCAAAGCGCATCCCATCCGCCAGCGTCTCGGGACGTGCAGGGCACAGAGCCGACCTGCTTCGAGACCCTGCACGAGCCCTTCCCAGCTCCCCTCGGTACTGCGTCGACGCGCCCGTTGAATCTCAGCCGTCCGAGCTTCCTCCCCCCGCCTCTCCGTCATTCCTCCCGCCGCCCTCTCCGTCCACCCCTTCCTCGACTCCCTCCAACCCGCCTCGCCTCCACGCCATCCCGCCCCCCGGGCACGCCGCAGTGCCTACACAGTCGACACGGCACGCCAGGTGCAGGACCAGAAAAATTGTGTCCCCCCGCCACGTGGAAGGTGCTGTGGGGAAGGAGGAAAACATGAAGTTCTCGAGCAAATTCGCGCTCCTTGGTGCAGCAACCCTTCTCATCACCGCCTGCGGTGCTGCTCCCCAGCAAGGTGCCGCTGAGCCTCGCATGGCCAAACCCGGGCCGAATGCTCAGTACACCGTCAAGTGGCCCCAGCCCATGCCTGGAGAGGATCGCTACATTCGCATGACACTCGGTCAGGATGTCGCCGAGCAATGCGAGTTCTCGCAGGCCCACTTTGCCTTCGATTCGTCGGAACCCCTGCCTCAGGAGCAGAAGCAGATCGTCGCCCTCGCCGACTGTTTGCGCCGCCCCTCGCTGGAAGGGGCGCAGATCCAGCTCATCGGTCGTGCGGATCCCCGCGGTGCACGGGACTATAACCAGCAGCTCGGCCTCCGGCGTGCCGAGCGCGTGAAGCAGATTCTCATGGCGCAGGGCATCCCCGAGGAGCGCTTCCTGACCGTGTCGAGTGGCGCGGATGAGGCCAAGGGGGGGAATGACCCGCTTTACTCGTACGGCTTCGACCGGCGCGTCGACATTCGCCTGCGTGCGACCCATGCCCCGGCGGGCGTCTCGGGACCGGCGTATCGGCCGTAGTCGCGCCTCTTCGATGAAGAGAGCCGGACCTTGCGGACGCAGCCCGTGACCGCGACGCTCCCTCCAGGGAAGAGGGACGACATCGCGGTCGCGTGCAGCGGCCGTGCGGAGCTGAGGACACGGCGCGGGCAGGCAGGATAGAGTGAGGGCCTACCCTCCATTGCGGCGAGGCCGCGGTGGGAGACCTTGCATGACGTCCTTTGCATGCTCCAGCCGTATCGAACGGGTCGTGATCTACGCTCGCGGCGCGCTCGTCACCCGTCGTGTAGAGCTGCCCGAATCGCTCCCAGAAGAAGCCTGTGACCTCGTCATCTCGGGGCTCACCCGCCTGGCCGAGCTGGGGTCGTTCCGGGCCGTGGTCGAGGGGGAGGGGCGAGAAGTGACGGGCGTTCAAGCGCGCGTCGTCCTCCCGCCGGAGCCGCCTCAGCCAGGATCGATCCAGGTGCGGCTGCGTGAGCTGGAGCTGGAGCGGCTCCGGTTCGAGCATGAGGGCGCGCAGCTCCGGTGGCGGCGGGATCTGCTCGGTGACATCTCGCTCTTCCCCGAACTCACCCGGCGGACCCGCCGTCTCGATCCTGGCGCCCGCGTCGAGGATGCACTGGCGGTCGGCTCGCTGGTGGCCGGGGAGGTCAAGGCGCTGGATGAGCGGATCGACGTGATCGATCGCGAGATGATGCGGCTGGAGCGGGAGGAGCAGCAACTGCACACCGCGCTGGCGCAGGCGTCGAGCGCGAGCCGCCGTGGGACGGCGCCGCCACAGACCGAGGTGCAGGTGCGGTTTGCGCCGGAGGGGGGAGGGCAGGGGAGCGGAGGCGCGCTGCTCCTCGAGTACGTCGTGCATGCTGCGCGCTGGTGGCCGGCGTATACGGCGCGGTTCTCGCGCGGGGCGTCGCGGGTCGCGTGGCACCTGGACGCGCTGGTGGCCCAGGCGTCGGGCGAGGACTGGGAGGGGGTGCGCCTCACGCTGTCCACGGCCGATCTCATCGAGGACACGCGCTTGCCGGAGCTCGGCTCGTTGCGCTTCGGCCGGGCGCAGGCGCCGCCACGGCGTGGCTACAGGCCTCCGCCGGAGGGGCTCGATGCGCTCTTCGAGGGGTACGATCGGTTCGCGAAGGCGCTCCCGCCGAGCGTGGCGGCCCAGATCGAGGGGAGGGGAGGGCCACCACCCCCGCCACCACGTCCCTCGTCGCTCCCGAAGCCCAGCGCAGGCGCGCCCCAGGTGGTGCCACGACTTGGTGGCGCTCCGATGAGGAGCCCGTCGGTCGACATGCCGGCGTCGTATGGCGATCTGGACGATATGGAGGGGGGAAGCGAACGGGAAGAGACCACCGCGACGCGCAACATGCCGTTGCCTCCGCCGCCTTCGCCTGCGTTTGGCGGTTCGGCGGCCCTGGAGAGCCCGGCGCCCAGGATGGCGGCGCCGCAAGCTGCGTCGCTCGCCATGCCCGCTGCGCCGATGCCGATGAAGAAATCGTCGGATGGGTTCAGAGCCTCTTCGCCGCCGCGTGGAGGACCGCCGCCGCCACCGCCACCGCCGCCAGCGCCACCGATGCCGCCTCCGCTTCCGGCGGAACCCGAGGGGATCGAGCCGACCGACGGGTGGATGGACTTCGACAGCTTGCGCATCGCCGCTGCGCTGGGGGGAGCACGGCGGGGGCGCCTGATCCGGCGCGTGGCCGGGGATGGACGGGAGCGGGAGCGCGCGAGAGACCTGATCGAGCAGCTCAAGGGCCCGCCGCGCACGCTGGATCCGCGGAGGGCACGCGGTCGGTTCGATCACGTCTACCAGACCGAGGGGACCTGTGACGTCCCCGGGAGCGGTACGACGCAACGGGTCACCGTCGCGGTCGCGGAGGCGGACGTCTCACCCCGCTTCGTGACCGTGCCGCGCGAGGTGGCCGAGGTGTACCGCGAGGCGGAGCTCAAGAATCCCTTCGAGGCGCCGTTGCTCGCAGGGGCCGTCGACATCTTCATCGACGGTGCGCTGCTCACGCAGTCCTCGATCAACGCGGTGGGGCGCGGCGGGATGCTCCGCGTGGGGCTCGGCGTCGAGGACCGGCTGCGGGTCGCGCGCAATGCCCGGGTGGAGGAGCAGACGGCAGGGTTGCTCGGAGGATCGCTCGCCGTGGAGCACGAGGTCACCATCGACCTGTCGTCGTCGCTGGGGCGGTCGGTCAGCGTCGAGGTCCTCGATCGCGCGCCGGTGACGGACGACAAGGATCTCGAGATCAAGCTGCTCGCGTCCCAGCCCAAGGCGGAGCCGTACGCCCAGGCCGACGTGGGGCAGCCGGTGCGGCGAGGGCTGCGCTGGTCGATCGAGGTGCCCGCGGGCGGCAAGGCGTCGGTGTCGTTCGGCTACCGGCTGACCCTCTCCGCGAAGAACGAGGTGGTCGGTGGGAACCGGCGGGAGTGAGCGCGTCGTGAGGATCCGTCGGACATCCCTGGGAGCGAGGGCGGCATGAGCATCGACGTGCGAGCAGAGGGAGAGCAAGGGGCGCCTGGTGTGGGCGAGCCGGGGCGTGACGCGGTGAGCGGCGAGGGCGCGCGCGGCGAGGAGCAGCCGCTCGCCAGTCGAGCGAAGGCGGTGACGCTCTTCGAAGATCGCGCCGAGGTGATCCGCGTGGCGCGCGCCCAGCTCACGAAGGGGACGCAGCGCCTGCGGATCGGTGGGGTCTCGATGTTCGTCGACGACCGCGTGGTCGAGGCGCGCACCGACGGTCCCTGCCGCATCACCGCCGTCCGGGTGCGCCGTGTGGTGCACGGGGATCGGGTGATGGGGCGCGAGGAGATCGAGGCCCTGGAGCGCGAGGCGGAGGCGGCGCGGGCGCGGGTGCGTGCGGCGGACCTCGCGCTGGATCGCGCCGCACGGCTGGAGACGCAGGCGTCGCAGCTCGCCTGGCAGTGGGCTCAGGAGATCGCGTCCGCGCCGCGTGGGATCCGGAAGCCCGAGGTGCTGGAGCGCTGGAAGCTGGCCCTGGACCGCGTCGACGCAGCGGCCGCCGAGGCCCGCGCTGCGGCGGCCGACGCCCGGTCGGAGCACGTGCGCGCCGAAGACGAGCGCCGCCGCGCCACCGAGCGGCTCGCCGAGGGGCGCCAGGAGCGTCCGCGTGCGGAGGCATGGATCGAGGTCGAGCTGGAAGCGTCGGCCCCTGCCGAGGTGACGGTGGAGCTGACCTACCGGGTCGCCTGCGCGCTGTGGCGTCCCGAGCACCTGGCACGGCTGGAAGGGAACCGGGTGACGCTCTCCACCTGGGCGACGGCGTGGCAGGCGACGGGGGAGCGCTGGGAGGACGTCACGGCGCGCTTCTCGACCGCGCGTCCCGCTCGGGTGGCCAACCCGCCCCGCCTCACGGACGACGTGCTCTCGCTGCGCCGCAAGACGCCCGAGGAGCGAAGCCGGGTGGTGGTCGAAGCGCGGGAGCAAACCATCGCGACGGCCGGGCTGGAGCGGGGCGCCCGGGCGGTGGACGAGATGCCGGGTGTGGATGACGGAGGGGAGCCCCTGGTGCTGGAGGCGAGCCATCCCATCACGCTGCCGTCCAGCGGGCAGCCCATCCGGGTGGAGGTCGCGCGGCGATCCCTGGCTGCCGAGGTGGAGCTCGTGCTCTATCCCGAGGTCCACGCAGGGGCCCATCTCCGGGCGACACTCACGAACTCGGCGGGTGAGGGAAGCGCTGCCGGGCGGGATGGTGCCAGCGCAGGGGGAGCCTCGGGGGAGCGGCTGGCCGAGGCGCCAACCCCCTTGCTCGCGGGACCTGTGCGGGTGGCGCGAGGCCAGAGCCTGGTCGGGCGCGGCAAGCTCGGGTTCATCGGCCTCGGAGAGCCCTTCGAGCTCGGTTTCGGAACAGAGGACGCCCTCCGGGTCCGGCGCGCCGTGGACGAAGAGCGTGACACCGCGTTCCTGGGCGGGGTGCGCATCCGTCGGAAGGTCACGGTGTACCTGTCGAACCTCTCCAGCACCCCACGGCGCCTGCTGGTCCTCGAGCGGATCCCGGTGAGCGAGGTAGCCGAGGTGGAGATCGCGCTGTCCGACGCCGCGGGCTGGTCCGTCGACAAAGACGGGTTCGTGCGGGGACGCTTCGAGCTGGGCGCGAACGAGGCCCGGGCCGTCTCCTTCGGCTACGAGATCAAGGCATCGTCCGGCACCGTGCTGCCGTTCTGATGCACACGGCAGGGGCACGCGCCCCCGCCGCCCCGCCGAGCAAAGCGCGTCGGGGCCCCACCATCCCGCGATCCACTCGGGAAATCTGACATGTCTCGCCGCTTCGGGCCTGACGTCGTTGCACCGAGAAGCGGGCAAGGTCACCGGCCGTGTGGAGGAGGTGAGCCCTTTCAGATTGCACAGGCGACATTGCACGCTTGCACTGTGTGCCTGGGTGTCGACATGGAACCCTCCGGATCTTCAGCAGGTTCCCCTGGCACACCTGCTGCTATACGGGTCAGTGCGCTGACGCGGAGACCTCGCTCCCCCCCCTCGAGGCCCGCCATGCGCGCTTACTCTCCACGCTGTAGACCTACCCCCCCCCGGTCTGCAGCGTGGTTTTTTTTGTCTCGAGCATGCCCCGCCGAACGTGGATCCTGGCCCGTCGGAAGTGAGGCGTGAGCCCAATGAGGCGTAGATCGCGGCGTTCGTCCCCTCCGGCGTGCCGCCAGGGCCTCGCAAGGACAGGGAGTGACTGCGCTCCACCCGGTCCGAGCTGCACAGGGATCGCCTGCATCCCTGAATTGCGGGATCTGCTCCGTCAGCTCCGGAGTGCCTCTGCCGCTGAATGCGCGTGGGTTCTCTTCTCGAGAAGACGAGGGAGAACACCCTGGAGGCCCAGCGCCCTGTCCGCGCGTCGTGGATTGCAGCTTGCAAAAGCAAGCTTGCAAAAGTGCAATCCGTAAGCCGGCTACCTGTCGAATGAGTTGAAATGACGTGAGTCATCCGCAGGCATGCCTGGTGCATCAGGTCGACGCGCGCTGCGGCGGTGACCTCGCTTCCCCCCCCCCGAGGCCCGCCAGGCGCGCTTACTCTCCACGCTGTAGACCCATCCCCCCCCCGGTCCGCAGCGTGGTTTTCTTTTGTCTGCCGGTCGGCTCATTCAGATGGTGGCGTGCGTGGCGCGCGGCCAGTCGGCATCCTCATCAGAAGCGTCGGTTCTTCCCGCCCGTCGCGAGGCGGGTGGCGCTGAGACACGGGGGCGTGCCGTCCCCTGCTGACGCCAAGACCGAAGCCGCGGCCGCGGAAACCGCGCGGCAAGCTCGCTTCTGGAACGCGAGGAGGACGGAGTGTGGGAACTCGGGCCCATCGTTGGCTGGTCTCCCGCTGTTCAGTTGGTCTCTCGTTGCTCGATGGGCATCCCCTGGTGCCGTGCCGTCATGGGAGCGCGAACAGCCAGGTCCGCTGAGCTGACTGTGAGGCCTCAGACCGGACTTGCAGATTGCAAACTCGCCGTTGCCGGAGTGCAATCCAAGCGTTGACGGAAGCGCGGAAGTCCCTGATCGTAAGCGGAGTCGACCCTGGCACGGGTCATGCTTTAACGGCCTGCGCGCTGCGGCGGTCGACTCGTTTCCCCCCCCCACGAGTCCTGCCAGGCGCGCTTACTCTCCACGCTGCAGACCCATCCCCCCCCGGTCTGCAGCGTGGTTTTTTTTTGTCCTCGTGCCGACGACGCTGAAGCTGCGTTCCGCACTCCCCTCGGTCATGTCAGAGGGAAGGTGACGACCCCTTCGCCTGATCCCACTGGCGCGGCCGGCACTGAAGCAGACGTGAGCAGGGGTCGCTCGAAGTTCGTCATCGTGCGCCCCGGGGGAGAGCGTGGACGCGCGAGCTGACGTTCCACCAGGTCAACCGTGGCTGTCGGAAGCGATCCGTCTTTCATTTTGCAGAGTTGGCCTTGCAAGAGTGCAATCCGTCGCCCGCTGGCGCGATGGAAGCTACGGTAATTTCGAGCGAAAGTGTCTGGCACATCTGATGCTTAGCCATTCATCGCGCTGCGGCGGTGGACTCGTTTCCCCCCCCCCTACGAGGCCCGCTAGGCGCGCTTACTCTCCACGCTGTAGACCTACCCCCCCCCGGTCTACAGCGTGGTTTTTTTGTCCGCTGAACGCCAGCCAGCGATCCAGTGGTTGATCGCCCAGCCCTGCGGGGCGTGGAGCGCGTGGACCCGCTGATGCCGGCAGCGGCTCGAAGCTCGACGCGCGGATTCACAGGGGTCACAGGCGCGACTGTGGGCGCGCCACGAGCCTGACCTGAGGTCGTTCACATTGCAGGGTCGAGCTTGCAAGGATGCAATCGGTCGGCTCGCTGCGGGATGGAACCTCTCGTAAGGTCAGCGAAACGAGGCTGGCATGTGGAGTGCACCAAGGGTCATCGCGCTGCGGCGGTGGACTCGTTTCCCCCCCCTACGAGGCCCGCTAGGCGCGCTTACTCTCCACGCTGTAGACCTACCCCCCCCCCGGTCTACAGCGTGGTTTTTTTTTGTCCGCTGAACGCCCGCCAACGATCCAGTGGTTGATCGCCCAGCCCTGCGGGGCGTGGAGCGCGTGGACCCGCTGATGCCGGCAGCGGCTCGAAGCTCGACGCACGGATTCACAGGGGTCACAGGCGCGACTGCGGGCGCGCCACGAGCCTGACCTGAGGTCGTTCACATTGCAGGGTCGAGCTTGCAAGGATGCAATCGGTCGGCTCGCTGCGAGATGGAACCTCTCGTAAGGTCAGCGAAACGAGGCTGGCACGTGGAGTGCACCAAGGGTCATCGCGCTGCGGCGGTGGACTCGTTTCCCCCCCCTACGAGGCCCGCTAGGCGCGCTTACTCTCCACGCTGTAGACCTACCCCCCCCCGGTCTACAGCGTGGTTTTTTTTGTCCGCTGAACGCCCGCCAACGATCCAGTGGTTGATCGCCCAGCCCTGCGGGGCGTGGAGCGCGTGGACCCGCTGATGCCGGCAGCGGCTCGAAGCTCGACGCACGGATTCACAGGGGTCACAGGCGCGACTGCGGGCGCGCCACGAGCCTGACCTGAGGTCGTTCACATTGCAGGGTCGAGCTTGCAAGGATGCAATCGGTCGGCTCGCTGCGAGATGGAACCTCTCGTAAGGTCAGCGAAACGAGGCTGGCATGTGGAGTGCATCAAGGGTCATCGCGCTGCGGCGGTGGACTCGTTTCCCCCCCCACGAGGCCCGCTAGGCGCGCTTACTCTCCACGCTGTAGACCTACCCCCCCCCGGTCTACAGCGTGGTTTTTTTTTGTCCGCTGAACGCCCGCCAGCGGCTCCACACTCGAGCATCACGCACCCCTGCGTGGCGCGAGCGTCGACCCATGCATCGCGGCGACCGACCGAAGCTCTCCCGCGCAGGCAGACTTTCCGTGGTCGAAAGTGGCTTCAGGCGCGCCGTGGGCCGGACTCTATGTCTTTCACATTGCAGGGGCGGTCTTGCAAAGATGCAATCGGTCGGCTCGCTGCGAGATGGAACCTCTCGTAAGAACAGCGAAACGAGGCTGGCATGTGGAGTGCATCAAGGGTCATCGCGCTGCGGCGGTGGACTCGTTTCCCCCCCCCCCACGAGGCCCGCTAGGCGCGCTTACTCTCCACGCTGTAGACCTACCCCCCCCCTGGTCTGCAGCGTGGTTTTTTTTTGTCCGCTGAACGCCCGCCAGCGGCTCCACACTCGAGCATCACGCACCCCTGCGTGGCGCGAGCGTCGACCCATGCATCGCGGCGACCGACCGAAGCTCTCCCGCGCAGGCAGACTTTCCGTGGTCGAAAGTGGCTTCAGGCGCGCCGTGGGCCGGACTCTATGTCTTTCACATTGCAGGGGCGGTCTTGCAAAGATGCAATCGGTCGGCTCGCTGCGAGATGGAACCTCTCGTAAGAACAGCGAAACGAGGCTGGCATGTGGAGTGCATCAAGGGTCATCGCGCTGCGGCGGTGGACTCGTTTCCCCCCCCCCACGAGGCCCGCTAGGCGCGCTTACTCTCCACGCTGTAGACCTACCCCCCCCCCTGGTCTGCAGCGTGGTTTTTTTTGTGCTCCGGCCATGTCGGTGCGTGGGCGGTCACGGGTCGAGCTTCGCGTCGAGGAACGACGCCACCCGTTGTGCCCAGGCCGTCGAAAAGTGACCTCCATGGGTCTCCCCGGGGAGGAGCTCCTGCTCGCATGAGACGCAGACCGTGCCCTCCCGCGTGTATGCCTCGCGGGCCTCACGCGGCACCCACTGATCGAACTCGGCGAACAGGAACAGCGTCGGCCTGGTCAGGTGCGCCACGCGACCTGCGGGACGCACCGTATCCAGCGGCGTTGGCAAGCGCGCCGAGACTCGCGCCAGGACGCCGGCGCTGAGCGGGGAGATCAGGCCTGCGCGTCCCAGACGCGAAGACAGGGCGCCGCGGAGCGAAGCATAGGGAGAGTCGAGGACGGCAGCGTCGGCTTCCGAGCCCGAGAGCAAGTAAGCGACCGCGCCCATGGAGAAACCCACGAAGCCGACGGGGCCACCGAATTGCCGGGCTTGCTGCAAGGCCTCTGCGACGTCGCGGGCTTCGGCGGAGCCCAAGGTCGTCCGGTCTCCTTCGCTCTCTCCATGAGCGCGAAAGTCGAAGGCAAAGAGCCGATAGCCGCGGTCCTTCAAGGCTGGACCGACGGTATCGACCAGGAGGCGACGATCATTGCCAACCCCATGAGCCAGCACGACGGTCCCACGCGCTGGGCTGGCGGGAGGGTCGACGCGCAAGCTGGCCAGGCGGAGCCCATCGGCGGTGACGAAGGACGAGGGGGGAGCCTCCGAGAGGGACCGGGGTCGGCTCAGGCCCGTGCGAGGTGCGGTCAGGTGCCGCGCCGCGAGCTCACTTGCTCCCCCGTACAGGACCAGCAAGGCCACGGACGCGCTCAGCAGTCGACCCGAGCCGCGAGGGCCACCGGATCTCATGAGCTGAGTCGGCGGATGCTCGAACCTGGAGTTCTGACGCCCGAAGATCACGGATCGCCAGGAAGACATAGATGACGCGCGTGCTCCAGCGTGCGGCGGTTTGGCTAGCGGCCCCACCTGCTCTCCGTCCGGTCGCACCCTGGGAGTGCGTGTTGCGCGGATTTCATGCGTCCGGATGCGCGTGAGCGGGGTGGGATGACCGAAACCCCTGCTCGGCCGGCGAAAGAAGTGCTCGCGCGAGCGCGAGAGGCGGGCGCATCCTCGACGGAACCGCTAGCATCAAACTTCATGCCTACCCGGGAGCGCGTTGTTCTCGCTGGCGGGATGTCCGATGCACTCTCCGTGGGTTGCACAGGGGAAGGTGGGATCATGAATCAGAGCCTGACGCGGGTGGTGGATGGCGAGGAGCAGTGCCTCTGCTGGCAGTTCGGTTGCCACGGGAAGAGCGATGCTACGTACGAACCCGCATCCGGGCAGGTAGGACCGTTCGATCGAGACCGACAGCGGCGCCTGAAGAAAGGTGAAACCTTCCAGAGGCTCGATCGCTCGGGCTCGCCGCGAGAGTACCAGGGGCTCGTCTGGCGCCTGAAAAGCACGCTGTAATGCGCTCGAGGGGGGGCTGCATCGCGCCGCCCCTTCGGCGGGGCGCTCGACCGGGCGCCCCGTCGGGTAGAGGTCGCCCCGTCAGCTCAAGGCAGAGGCGTCTTGGGGGCCGGAATCCAGCGAGGCAACCAGTCGGGTCCCTCGGCGTGGGTGAGTCGGGTCTGCCCGGTGCCGTCGGCGCGCATGAGGTACAGCTCGGGATCGCCGGTGCGGGTGGAGGCGAACACCAGGTAACGCCCATCGGGAGACCACGCGGGAGCTTCGGCGCCGTGGGTGTCGCTGGTGAGCGGGGTGCACTGCTCGGTCGCGAGATCCGCCACCCAGATGCGCGGCTTCAGACCCAGCCCTTGAACCAGGTAAGCGATCCGCTTGCCGTCCGGAGACCAGACCGGACCTTGCTCACTGAGACCGTCGGTGCCGAGCCCGTTCTCCTTCGGCCCGTTCGGCTCTCTGGGTTCTTTCGGCTCCTTCGGCGCAGCTTGCTCCTTCGGCGCAGCTTGCTCCTTTGGCGCAGCGGCCTCCGGAGCGGGCGGCGCACAGCCTTCGGTGAGGGGCTTCAGGTGCGTCCCGTTGGCGGCCATCGTGTAGATGCGCTCGCGGCCTTCTCTGTCGCTGATGAAGGCGAGCTTTTTCCCGTCGGGAGACCAGCGTGGGCTGCGGTCCTCTCGATGAAACGCGGTGAGCCGCTGCGGAGCGCTACCGTCGGCCTGGATCCGGTACACTTCTGGATCACCGTCGCGGCTCGAGACGAAGGCCACCTGCTTGCCATCGGGCGAGAGCGCCGGATCGAAATTCCCCTCGTCGTTGTCCGTCAGCCGTCGCAAGCCGCTGCCGTCGCGGGCGATGCGGTAGATGTCGCTGAAGCTCTGGTGGTCGGACTCGAAGAGGATCCACTGGCCATCGGGCGACCAGCTCGGGTTGCGCGTGCGGCTCCCCGCGGGGCCGATGCGCTTCACTACCGTGCCATCGAGCGGCACGAGCGCGAGCTGCTCGACGTGAACATTCTGGGGGGTCTCCTCGGAAATGACGACCAGGAGGGTCGTGCCATCGGGCGAGGCCGCCGCCAGGTACTCGCCAACAGGGGTCTCTGTGAGCCGCCGCTCCTCGCCCGTGGGCCGGATGAGGTAAATCTCGGGGTTCACGTGCCGCTCGGAGATGAAGGCGATCTGGCCCGCGATCTTCTGCCGCTCGGCGAGCGGGATGGGGTCCTTGTCGGGCTCCGCGCTGGCGCTGCCCTTCGCCGCCGAGGCGGAAGGCGAGGTGGTGGCGCCAGGAGAGGCGACGTTCTGATCTGCGGAGGAAGAAGAGGAAGAGGCGGACGAAACCGCCCCGGTTTCCCCGGAGGAGCCTGACTCCGGGCCGCACTTGCAGCCGCTCACGGCGAGCGCCAGCGCGATGAAGGAGACCAGACCTCCGGGGAAACGGACCAGCATCACTGAATGCGGACGGCGTCGGCGATGACGAAGGACCCGAGGGCTGCCCAGCGGGACAGCACGACCTTGTTCCAGCCGGCGGTGAAGTTGTAGGAGCCCAGCGAGACCCACTGGCCGCCCTGGGTCTGCTGGTTCCTGGTCACCCGGCCCACCTCGGTCCCGGCGGCGTTGTACATGATGAACGGCGCCGCGGTGGACCTGTCGCTGGCCGCCGTCCACCACGCCGAGACCGCCCTGCTGCCGGCGCTCGCGACGTAGAAGTGGAACGTCGCGCCGTCGGAGACCGACTGGGTGCTCGCGGCGTAGTAGCCCGAGCCGTAGTAGCCGGCCACGTTCGTGGACGAGGTCCAGTTCGCCGAGACCTCGATGCGGCCCTGGGCGGAGTTGTTGTTGCTGTTGTTGCTGTCGACGATGATCCCGGTGGGGGTGGGGGTGGTGCCGCCGCCGCACTCCGTGTTGATCCGGCTCAGGTAATTCGTCCAGGGCCAGTTCGGGCCGGGATCGGTGCGGCTCTCGGGCTGGAGCCGGCCGTGGGACACGATGTGGTACGAGTCCCGCGGGATGCCGTGCCGCTGCGTGATGCCGCACGAGAGCTTCGCCGAGGCGTTGATCAGCCCCGCCGCCCAGCTCGACTGCGAGGCAAAGCCCGCATGTTCGATGCCGACGGTGAAGTTGTTGGAGGAGGTGCCGTTCAGGTTGCACTCCTGATTGCCGTTCAGGTTGCACCGGTAGGCGGCGCCGATGTGCCACGCGCGATCCGCCTCGCGGACGAGCTGGGTGATCTCGCTGCCGCTGTCATTCACGACGTAATGCGCGCTGACGCCCGACGCCGAGTTCCTGAGCCAGCCCCAGCACCCCGAGTACGCCCCCTCGCAGCTGTGGATGATGATCATCCGCGGCTTCACGCCGGACCGGCTGTTGAAGTTGGGCGAGGCGCGCCAGATGGCGGACGAGTGGTCGCTCGTGGCATTCGTCGGCGGGGCAGCGATCGACCGGAGCTCGAAGGTGGACGGCAGCAGCGAGCCGATGAGCCCCTCCTCGCCCTCCATCACCAGGCCGTCCCGGAGCGTCCGGTAGACCTCGTTGTGCAGGTAGCTCGCCTGCGCCTCGGCGTCGTCGATCCCGCTGGCCGCCGCGACGACCGGGGCCCACGCCCCGAGGTCGACCCGGTCGAGCTGCATCCCGTCCGCGTCCTCGCTGAGGAGAGCGGCCGCGGCGCGGATGTTCGCCAGCGCGTCCGTCTTGACCTCTTCGACCGAGACGCCCGCCAGCTCCGCCCCGAGCTCGATGCGCTCACCACGGAGGGCCATGATGCCGAATGCGGCGGGCATGCCCTCGAACTCTTCCTCGCCCTCGACCATTTCCCACCGCGTCTCGGCGAAGCCGATCGCTTTGAGCAGCGAGGCAGGAACGTTGAACTCCTTGGCAGCCTGCTCGAATAGCAGATCGAGCGAGGTCTGCGGGACGCTCGTCCCATCCGTGGGGGCGGGAACCGTCCACGTCGGGGGGGAAACGTTGGAATCGTCCCCACCGGGATTGATCCCCAGATCGTTGCTTCCTTGATCGCTGCAGGCTGCGACGAGAATGGCCGCGCTTACCACAGTGGTGAGCTTACGGAGCTGATGCATCGATGGCCTTCCTTCCGGGATGCAAGGTGCGGGCATGGAGTACCCGGAACGAGCGCTTTTAGCAGGCATACTCTCTTGAATTCAAGAGTGTAGAAACATGGGCAGATGAATGCCGAACCATTCGGCGGAATATTCCGATCGGGCTCCATTCGCTGGATCCAGGGGATTCTCACGATAACGAAGTCGAGCCTCGATCGCCGTTAGGCATTCCATTACGCACCTTGCTCCAGGCCTGGAGGCGTCACAGCACGACGCAGCGCGTCCAGGAAGATTATGGTGTGGTGAGGCACGATCACGCAGTCCGGCAGTCGAAGCGCCGCCGATGCGTTGTCCATGCGTTGCCCATGCGTTGCCCATGCGTTGCCGGAGCGTAGTCAAAGCGTTGCCGGAGCGGTGCTGACCCTCTCTCTACGTGGATACGGGGCGGGGATGGCTGCGCGGATACGGGGCGGGGACGAGACGCTTGGCGACCAGCGCTACCCGGCGGAGAGAGGCGCTCGTCGACCGGGAGAGGGTGAAACCACCTCGCCGGCGAGCCTCTGACGCGGGGGGAAGGACACGCGGCGCCCTGAGGACGCGTCAGGTCACCCGCCGACGCGCCCTGGGTTGTAAGCTTCCTGAACCGACGGAGCTCGCCCATCGAGCCCACCGACGACGTGGCGCTCACCGCGCCCCGGCGGGTCACCGGCGAGATGGCGCTCACCGCACCCCGACGAGGTCACCGCGCCCGTGCGCGCTCAGAGCCGTCCTGTGCGGAGCGTCCCCGCCCCTGGAGCCACCCCATGGCCGCCGCCACACCCGACTGGAGCGTGCCCTCGGTGGTGATGCCGCTCATATCGACCCCGAGCTGCACCAGGACCTGCGCGAACTGCGGCTTGATGCCCGTGAGCATCACCTCGGCACCGAGCATCCGGGTCGCCCTCGCGGCGCGCAGCAGCGCATCCACGATCCGCGTATCCACTGCGGTGAGCCCCGTCAGGTCCAGGATCGCCACCCGCGCCTGCTGCTTCACCACCCCCGCGAGCAGCGTCTCCATGATCTGCTGGGCGCGCGCACTGTCCACGGTCCCCACCAGGGGCATCACCACCACCCCCTTCGCGAGTGGGATCATGGGCGTGCTCAGCTCCCGGATGGCCGCGCGTTGCGCCTCGATCACCCGCGCTTGCAGCTCCTCGCGTTCCTGCTCGGCCCGCCTCCGCTCGGTGATGTCCGTCGAGAACCCGCCGATGGCGAAGATGGTCCCCTCGCTGTCGCGGATGGGGAAGCCGATCGACAGGTAGATGTGCGGCCCGTCCTCCTGGACGAAGATCTCCTCGACCTCGTGCTCGCCGCCCGCGAGGATCTCCTGCTGGGCCTCCAGCCACGGCGCGGCCGTCTCCGGCGGGAAGAAGTCCGCCACCGACTTCCCCACCGCCTCGGCGCGCGTCACCCCCATCAGCTCTGCGGTCCGACGATTGACGAGCAGGAACTTTCCTTCCGTGTCCTTCACATAGAACGCCGCGGGCAGGTTGTTGATCATGCTCTCCAGCAGGGCGCTCTTCCGGCGCAGCTCCAGCGTGCGTTCTGCGATCCGCTGCTCCAGCTCGGCGTTGGCCTTCTGCAGCGCCGCCTCGCGGTCGCGCATCGTCTGCGCCAGGTGCTTCCGCTCGGTGATGTCCTGCACCGCGCCCACGTACCGCTCGAGCTGCCCCTCCTCCGTCCGGCTGAACACCACACAGCGCGCCTCCAGCCAGCGCCACTCCCCCGACCGGTGGCGCATGCGGTACTCGAACACGAGCTGCTCGCCGTCCTCCAGCACCTCCAGATCCCGCTCGAACTCCAGCGCCATGCGCGTCGTATCGTCCGGGTGCATGCGATCGGGCAGCACCTCCTCGCCGAGCTGCGGCACGTGATCGGGCTCGTAGCCCAGCATGTGTGCCACGGCTTCGCTGAACGTGCGCGAGCGCTCCGCCGTCTTGTCGCAGAGGAAGATGGCCGCCGGAGACGTCCTCAGGATGCTCTCCGCTTGCTCGGCGCGCAGGCGCCAGCGCGCCACCTCCTGCTCCAGGATCCGCTTCTCGAGCGAGGCGTCCACCGTGACCCCGCACGCGCCGTCGACTGTCGGCATGCCGTCTCCCCCCCATGACCTTCCAGCGACCCCGGTCGAGGCCCCGCTCGGATCGTGATGGAGGGGTGACATCGCGTCGAGCGACGGCAGATGCGCCGCGATCATGCGTCGAGGACGCGACCTCTCGTGAAAATGGCCTGCATCGACCACCCCTCGTGCGCCCTGGCCAGCGCCGCGCGTCGCCAGCGCCCTGCAGCGCTCCTCACGGTGAATGTCGCTCCCCCAAATGCCGTCGGGTGAGCCCCCCAAGGCGAGGCCTGGATGCTTCGTCATCCCTCCTCCGACCCGATTGTCCGGAGCGGGCCAACCTGGCAGACCGTGCGGCACGGGCGTATACGAGAGACATGCCCAGAGGTGAGCGAGACGAAGCCGCTTCATTCACCCGACGCGAGGTGACATGACCGAGATCAAATTCGGCGACGCCGTCAAGAAGGCATTCGAAGAGGCCATGCGCGAGCGAGGCCACGCCAACGTGCTGCTCGCGGGCCGCACCGGCGTGGGCAAGAGCACGCTGGTCAACAGCGTCTTCCAGGGGCAGTTCGCCTCCACGGGCCACGGCCGCCCCGTCACCACGGGGACCCGCGAGATCACCAAGCCCGGCGTCCCCCTCACCATCTTCGACACCCGCGGCCTGGAGATGAGCGAGTTCGAGGCCACCCGCACCGCGCTCAAGCGCTTCGTCTCCAGCCGCCGGCAGGATCCCGACGCCCGCAAGCACATCCACGTCGCCTGGGTCTGCGTCTCCGAGGACCTCCGCCGCGTGGAAGAGGCCGAGACCTCCCTCGTCGAGATGCTCGCCGACTACATGCCCGTGCTCGCGGTGATCACCAAGGCCCGCGCAGACCAGGGATTCCGGGCCGAGGTCCAGCGCCTCCTCCCGCGAGCCCTGAACGTCGTCCGCGTCCGCGCCTTGCCCGAGGAGCTCGACGACGGACACCGCCTCCCGCCGATGGGGTTGATCGAGCTGATCCAGGCCACGGTCGACCTCATCCCGGAGGGACAAAGACGGGCCTTCATCGCATCCCAGAAGGCAGACCTCGCCCTGAAAAAGACGAAGTCCCACATGATCGTCGGCGCCTCCGTCGCCACGGCCATGGGCATCGCCGCCAGCCCCATCCCCTTCGCCGACGCCTTCGTCCTCGTCCCCATCCAGATCGCGATGATCGCCGGCATCACTGCGACCTACGGCCTCGACTTCTCGGAGGGCTTCCTGAGCACCGTCGTCGCGTCCACCCTCGGGGGGGCCGCGACCACCCTCACGGGCCGCGCGATCGCTGGCAGCTTGATCAAGCTGCTCCCTGGCGCGGGCGCCGTGGTCGGCGGAGGCGTATCGGCCGCCACCGCCGGCACCATGACCACCGCCCTGGGCGAGGCGTACATCGCAGTCCTCGACATGCTCTTCGAAAAGCATGGCGGCGAGCAACCCAGCGCCGAGATCGTCATCGACGCCGTCCGCGCCGCCTTCCAGAAACCAGCCTGAAGATCCCAGCCCGAGCGCTGCTCGACCGACGAGCTGCTCAATGCGCCGGCCACGGGCCGCTCAATCCATCAGCCCGTGGTCGCTCATTGCGCCTTCAATCCCGGAGGCCGCGGCTCCCTCTGCTCAATCAGGACAGGGCGCCCCACACGTCGTCGCCCGCCCACCCGGACAGACCACCACATCTCCGATCGCGCACGCCGTGATGTCGCAATCCTGCGTCCCGGCATTGCCATTGGCGCAATGAACCACGCACGTCGACCCCTCATCGCACGTCGTGTGGCACGGACCGCTCTCGCACGTGAATTCGCAGCTGCTCCTCGGACCGCACGCGCACGTCCCGTTGGCGCACGTCCCCTCGCAGTCCGGATTGTCGCCCTCGCACGTCACGTGACACGGCGGCGCGCCACAGTCGAAATCACAGCTCGACCCCACCGCGCACGTGCATTGCCCGTTGGCGCACGTCCCCTCGCAGTCCGGGTTGTCGCCCTCGCACGTCACGTGGCACGGCGGCGCATCGCACCGGAAATCACAGCTCGACCCCGTACCGCAGATGCACTCCCCGTTCGCACATGCGCCCCTGCAATCCGGATTGTTGCCGTCGCACGTCACATTGCACGGCGGCGCCTCGCAATCGAGATTGCACGACGCCCCGAACTCGCAGACGCAGAGCCCATCGGCACAGCGCTCGTCGTCCGCGTCCGCGCCGCAGCCTCCCCCGACGGCCGCCGCGACCACCGTCGCCGTGGCCACCCCACCGACCCAGCGGGCCATGTGGAGGATCCCCTTCATCCAGCGCGCCCCTGCATTTACCATTCCCACGCGCATACGGTATCCCGCCCAGGACCTTGCCGGAAGACATCGATCCAGGGGGATCGCCATCAGAGGTCTCCTGCTTTCCCCTCGACGCGCGCCATCCTCGGATCCTACCCTCCGGCCTGCCATGACCGACTCCGACGACTGGCGCGCCATCAACCGCGCGAGCTGGAATCGCCGCACCCCGCTGCATCTCGCCTCTCGCTTCTACGACCTCGATGCCTGGAAGCGCGGCGCCTGCTCCCTCAAGCCGATCGAGCTCGAAGAGGTCGGCGACGTCCGGGGCTGCCGCTTGCTCCACCTGCAATGCCACTTCGGGCAGGACACGCTGAGCTGGGCCCGGCGCGGCGCCTCCGTCGTCGGCCTCGACTTCTCCGACGCCGCCATCACCGCCGCCCGCGACCTCGCCACCGAGGTCGGCCTCTCCTCGGCCCGCTTCGTCCAGTCCGACGTCCTCGAAGCCTCCCGCGCCGTCGGCGAGACCTTCGACATCGTATTCACCTCCTACGGCGTCCTCTGCTGGCTCCCCGACCTCGACCCCTGGGCGCGCGAGATCGCCGCCTGCCTCCGCCCTGGAGGCCGCTTCCACCTCGTCGAGTTCCACCCCCTCGCCTACATCTTCGACGACGCCCTGGAGAAGGTCACCTACCCCTGGGACAGCAAAGACACTCCCATCCGCACCGAAGAGACCCGCACCTACGCCGATCCCGACACCCCGGTGCAGCTCGTCGACGTGTCCTGGAACCACGGCATCGGCACCGTCGTCAGCGCCCTCCTCCGCGCCGGCCTCGTGCTGGACTCCCTGCGCGAACACGACTGGATGGCCTACCCCATCTACCCCAGCAGCCGCGAGATCGCCCCGGGCCGCTACCAGGTCGACAAGCTCCCTGGCGCTCCGCTCACCTACTCCCTCCAGGCCCATCGCCCCGCCTGAGCCCCGGAGCACGACCGAGCGCGCAGACCTCGACCACAGCGCGACCGAGCGCAGACCTCGACCACAGCGCGATCGAGCGAGCAGGCCTCATTCCTGGGCCTGACACCCGGCTTGTTTTTCCCCATCGCGGAGGCAGACTTCCGCCTCGAAGGAGCAGGCCATGATCACGCTTTACGGTTTCGGGCGCGTCTTTCCCAAGGTGATCGGCGAGACCAAGGACCTCCGCATCCAGTGGGCCCTGGAGGAGCTCGGCCTCCCCTACCGCGTCCACGGCATCGACCACACCGGCGGCGAACACCTCCGCGAGGCCTATGGCCACATCAACTGCTTCCGCCTCCTGCCGGCCATCGAGGACGACGGCTTCGCGGTCGCCGAGTCCGGCGCGATCCTGCTCTACCTCGCCCAGAGAGCTGGCCGCCTGATCCCGGCCGACTTCCAGGGTCGCACGCGCGTGACGCAGTGGTGCTTCGCCGCGCTCGCCACCGTCGAGCGTCCGCTGCAAGAGATCCACTTGATCGACATGTTCGGCACCGGGAGCGCCGAGCAGCGCGCGGCCATGGTCGAGGAAGCTGGGCGCTGGTTCCGCGGCATGGAGCAGCGCCTCGACGGGCGCGACTGGATCGCCTGCGACGACTTCACGGTCGCCGACCTCCTCCTCGCCACCGTGCTGCGCCACGTGCGCAACACCGACCTCCTCGCCCCCTATCCACGCATCACCGCCTATTACCACCGCGCGCTCGCGCGCCCCGCCTGGGAGCGCACGCTCACCCTCTACGCCGAGCGCCTGAGCGTCGCCGTCGACGACATCCGCTGAATCCAGCGGCGAGCGTGCCCCCCTGCCGCGAGCATCAGAAGCTCTTCCCGTCGACTGGCGTCACCGTCAGGCTCCCCAGATCGATGTCGTCGAGACAGCGCACGTTGACCGCCACCATCTCCTTCCCGTCGGGCGACGTCCCCCGCGCGAACGACGTCACCCCGCACGTCGCGCAGAAGAGATGGTGGATGTGCTTCTTGTTGAACTGATAGTCCGTCAGCCCCTCCTCGCCCGACAGGAGGTGGAACTGATCCTTGCCGACGAACGTCAGCACGGTGCCTTTCCTGAGGCACATGGAGCAGTTGCACGACATGACCTGATCGAGCGAGGCCGTCACCTCGTAGCGCACCTTGCCGCAGTGACATCCGCCTGAACGCTTCATGGTTTCCTGCATGCGCATCTCTGAACATCTACCCAGTGCAGGGTCAAGCGACCTCGGAGCGCACCATGCGGCCACGTCATCCAAGGCCAGGGGCGCCAGCCCGCTTCCCCTCGCGAAGCCGAAGTTCTCGCCCGCGCACCCGCTTCCCTCGCCTTGACCACCCGGGAGGCCAGCGATAAGGCTTTGCCCGTGCGGACGGGAGCCTGGAGCGCACATCGGCGCTGCTGGAAGCGAAGCACGGACAGGACCCCCTCGGAGCGCGCGTTGCCCTCGGAGTGCGGCCGTCCCACCTCGCGATGGCGACGCCTCGCCGCGACCCTCCTGACGACCCTCTCGGCGGGCGCGCTGGCCCTGCTCACGGCCAGCCCGGCCGCCGCGCAGATCGTCAACGTCCAGCCCCTCATCGGCGGCGACGTCGAGAAGCAGGGGCTGTCCGTCACCTTCGAAGGCTCCGCCGACATGCGGCGCGGCAACACCAACATCACCTCGCTCTCGGGCAGCGCGGTCGGCCAGTACCGGACGGGCCGTCACCTCTTCTTCCTGCTCCTGCGCGGCGACTTCGGTGAGAACGCCGACGTGACCTTCCTGAACAAGGACCTGGAGCACTTCCGGTATCGCGTCGACCTCCCTGGCCCCTTCTCGTGGGAAGCCTTCGTCCAGCACGACCGCGACGCCTTCCGTCGGCTCTCGCTGCGTGCCCTCTTCGGCACGGGACCTCGGATCCACATCGTCCGCTGGACGAAGTTCGAGGCCGCGCTGGGCATGGCCTACATGCTCGAGAACGAGGAGCTGGCCCTCGGCAACTTCCCCGACTCCGGCCTCGTCGTGCTCGCGCAGCGCCTGTCCACCTACTGCGTCCTCTCGACGCGGCTCAGCGACAACTTGCAAGTCGCCGCCACGATCTACCTCCAGCCCAGGCTCGACTGGATCTACGACGTGCGCGTCCTCCACGAGTCCTCGATCCTCGCGAAGGCGACGAAGCATTTCTCGCTGAAGCTCACCATGACCTCGGCCTTCGACGCCGAGCCGCCCGCCGGCGTCGCTCCCCTGGACACCACCGTCCGAGGCTCGTTCCTGGCGACCTTCTGAGCTGAGCCCTCGCGCGCCTTACTCACGAGCGCGGTTCGAGCGGGGGGGAATTCAGCGCGTCGCGCGCGGTGGTCACGCCATGGGCTCGGACCGCGTCAGAGCGGCAATGTGAAACAGCCCGCCGTGTCGGGGCTCTCGCATTGCTTCCGGACGGGACTGAAGTGCGTCTTGTTCGGGCATAGCCGCAGCGTCGCCGTTCCCTCGACGCATTCATAATAGAACCTGCAGTTGCAGAGGTTCGGAGAGAAGCCGTTCTGTCCTTCGGACAGGATCGGCGCGCACAGAGGGGGAATGGCACTGCACAGCAATGCCTCGGTCGCTTCCTCGGTCGTCGTCTCTTCGTCGACGAGATCATCCTCGATCGGTGCCCGATCGACGGTGCAACCGGCACCGAGGCAGGCAGCGATCATGATACCGGTCATAACGAGGATTCTGGGGCATTGTGATAGATTCATCCAATTCAATAATCCGCGCACTCGCCTGGTTCAAGGCGGCCTCTGCCGGTCCGTGTGAATAGATCGAGAACGTCACGCTTCGTCGCCGACGTCCTCTTCGTGGCCGCGCCGGACGCTTCCTCCGAGAGGTGCGCTGGAGCGACGCCGGTCGAACGCCCCTCATTCGCCAGAGGACATGCGGAGCCGACGTTCGCCAGAGGACATGAGCGACCGACCAGGGAGTATCGACGCGACGACGCAGCAAGGGTCGCCGATGGAGAGGCGCGTGCGCGCTGGAGACCCGCCGTGCGAATGCGGAACAGCGTGCCCGTCAGGAGCGCGCGCACTCGGTCCTCGTCCAGAGTCCAGGAGGAGATGGGAGGCGACAGCGGAACGTCGTCGTCGCGCAGAAGCGTGGGAGGCTACGGTGCTGGCGCTGATACCATGATCGTGTCTGTCGCGTGGGTGATTGGGTTGCGCGGGGAATGAGCATGAAAATGGTCGTCATCGACGCTCAGGGAATGATCATGAGAATCGTCATCGTCGGCATGGCGTTCGAGGCGGGTCAGACGCGCGTGTCCTTCGACTGTGATTGTGGTTCCGGAGCTGCACGCTGGGATGGTCCCGGGCTCGAGGTCGGGGACGAACGGTTCGTCGAGCTGTCACTCGATGGCGTGCGGACCGTTGGAGAGGACATGCTCGACACGGCGGAGCCCATCGGCCTGACGCTCCGAGATGGCCTCACCGTGCTGGTCGGCGAGGTGAGGGCGATCGACGAGGAGGGGTTTGCCGAGCTGGATCTGGGCTGCGGTGGGGTGGACGTCGAGATCGCTGGCGCGCTGCCAGGGCTGCATCGACGTTATCGGCTGGTGGCAGCCGAACTCGCGGTGTTTGATTGTAACTTCTAGCGCGATGGCCTGAACGCACCGGGACATGGGATCCACTCACTCACACGCACGCGCAGGCTGATTCCAGCGGCATGTCGGCCGCCCGTGGACCATGGATCGCCGAAGCCCCCTCGACGGGGGGCGGCAGCGAAATGCCATCGGACCGTTCCCTGGTCTCGTTACTGCACCAGTAAAGGACCCCTGGACCGTTCCCTGGTCTCGTTACTGCACCAGTAAAGGACCCCCCGGACCGTTCCCTGGTCTCGTTACTGCACCAGCAAAGGACCCCCGGAGCGTTCCCTGGTCTCGTTACTGCACCAGCAAAGGACCCCCGGAGCGTTCCCTGGTCTCGTTACTGCACCAGCAAAGGACCCCTGGACCGTTTCCTGGTCTCGTTACTGCACCAGTAAAGGACCCCCGGACCGTTCCCTGGTCTCGTTACCGCACCAGCAAAGGCCTCCTGGAACGCTCCGACCTCCTTTCTTTGTGGCGGAATGCAGTTTGGACGTTTCTCCCTCTGCCATCGCCCAGCTGACGCCATGGCTCTTCCCGAAGCGTAGGGACCTCTTGTCATCGTCCTCACCAGGTCTCGGCACCCGCGCCGGGGTTGGGGCGGCGGGATGTGCGCTGAGAGGGCGTGGTGAGATGTGCGCTGAGCGTCGGTTTCGGGGGCTCAGGGGTCGAGGACCAGCGTTCCGAAGGCGGAGGGGATGTGGAAGTTGGGCTTCGGGGTCCGGGCTGGGCTCCAGGACAGGTACTGCCGGGGGGAGCGGCCCTCCATGCGGAAGAGGCCCATGGGCAAGCGGGCGCCGGCTTTCAGGGCGCGGACGATCTCGGGAGCGGTCAGGGAGGCCTCGACGATCGCCTGGCGCGCGCTCGGGTTCTGCGTGGTGGCGAGGCGCAGGCCGCTCGACCAGGTGGTGTCGTACTTGCGCGTGTCGAGGTCGACGGTGAGGTCGAGGAAGTGTCCGAAGGGGCCGAGCTCCACCTCGACGTAGCGTCGTGGAGCGGTGGGGTCCGGGGTGAGGAACAGCTCGACGCAGTCCTCTTCGAAGAGCTTCTGACGCTCGGTGCCGATGGGGCGTGCGCGATCGGTGAAGAGGCCTGTGCCGGACAGCTCGAAGAGGACGTGCAAGGCCTCGCTCGACCAGAGGAACCGCGCGGTGGTGCGGATCCCGGTCGAGGCGCCCGAGGTGTCGGTGTCCCACGCGACGGGGGTGGCGCGGGCCCAGGCGTCGTCGTCGGCTCGCCCGTCGAGGGTGAGGGAAGCGTGACCGAGGGGAGAGGCGTGCGCGGTCGGCCTGTCGCCCGGTGCGGTGCTGGGCGAGGCGGGGGGCGTGCCGTGATGAGCGGTGACGGTGTCGGGTGAGGTCGAGGGCGTCGCGGTGACCGAGGTGGTGGTGGCGCTGGGCGTGGCCGAGGGAGGGGCGGCCTCGTGGATGGCGAAGGGGGCCATGGCCTTGTAGTGGGCGATGCGGGGGGCCTTCAGGAGGAGATCGGCGCCGTCGCCGGTGAGCTGGATCGTCGTGAGGTCGAGCTTGAAGCGTCGGGCGGCGGCTTCGAGGAGCGGGGAGGTCCGGCTGCCCCGCAGCTCGGCGGCGAGGCGTGGGTGGTTCCAGAGGCCGAGAAAGGCGGCGGCGGCGCGGTCGACGCGCACGGGGTTGGTGCCGCCGATCGCCACGCTCTCGGCGCTCGGCTGGAGGTGCTGGAAGCCGTCGCCGCCCATGGCCGGGGCGCCTTCGGCGAGGACGACGTCGGGGGACGCGATCTCCAGGACGTCGATCATGCGCTCGGAGAAGGCGCGGAGGGCGTCGACGTAGAGCTTGCGGTCCTCGGGTTCTTTCGCGCGGCGCTGCTGGATGTACTCGTTCAGCTCGCGGTGCATGCGCCACTTCTGCCGGTACGCGGGGAGGGCGTCGGAGAGCATGACGACGCCTTGCATGTTCTTGAGGGCGACGGAGATGACGCTGAAGCGGTGGGCCTTGATCTTGGGCAAGGAGATGAAGAGGCCGCGATCGAGGTGCTCGGCGAGCACGCGCGGCATGAGCAAGGTGGGGACGAGGGTCGCGCCGATGCCGCGGATGGCGAGGGGCTGGCCGGGGCGGTCGCCTTGCGTGTCGAAGACGCCGTCGTCGTCCATGGCCACGAGGCGCACGCCTTCGTCGCGGGCGAGGGCGGCGTAGCCGTTGAGGTCCATCAGCTCCAGCCAGTGCTCGTGGCTGTGGCCGCAGCCCTCGGCGAGGGTGATGGCCTGGTGGCCTCGCTCCTTGAGGCACTGGATCACGCCGCGCGTGAACTCGGGGTCGGTGGTGCGGCCGCGGACGCCGTCGTCGCCGCCGGATTTCCTGGGGTCCTTGATGGAGTCGAAGCCGCAGAGGTTGGGCTTGAGGAGGATGGGCGTCGCCGCGGGTCGGTGCGGGACGGCGGCCTCGCAGAGGCGTTTGCCGAGCTCGCGCGGGGTGCCGCCTTGCAGGACGTGGACGGGGGTGAGGTCTTGCTTCAGGCGCTCGCTGTGGCGCTTGCGCAGGGCGGTGCCGTCGATGCTCGCGTCGGTGATGAGGCTCGGGCCGGTGGGGACGAGGCCAGCATCGCCGGTGCCTGCGTCGTCGAGGAGCGAGGCGCTGGCGGCGTCGAGGCTGCCCGCATCCCCTGGATGAGGCTCGCCCTGGCTGGCTGGAGGGGATGCATGCGCGATGGCATCCGGCTCGGCGAGAGGGTCTGCGAGAAGGGCGGATGAGGCGGTATTTGCCGCAGGATCGGCGTGCGTGGCCGCCGTGGAGGTGGCGGGAGATGGAGGCGGGGAGGGGTCGGAGCACGCTCCGAGCGCCAGGGCCAGGAGGGGGCCATGCAGGGGGGAATGGCGCACCCTCGCACACTATCACGGTGCTTTCGTGCGCCGAGGGGTTCGGGGTGAGGGTTGGCAACGATGGTCGGGGCGTCTACGATCCGCACGGTTTCGAGGGGAACTCCGTTTGCGTCCGCTGCTCAACGTCGGTCGATACGAGGTGTACGATGCCATCGCCAGGGGTGGCATGGGATCGGTGCATCTGGGGCGCCTGTGTGGCGTCGCGGGGTTCGGCCGGATCGTGGCGATCAAGCGGATGCACCCCCAGCTCGCCGACGATCCGCAGTGCGTGGCGATGTTCCTGGACGAGGCGCGGCTGGCGTCGCGCATCCAGCACCCGAACGTGGCGCCGACGCTGGACGTGGTGAACGCGGACGGGGAGCTGCTCCTCGTGATGGAGTACGTGCGCGGGGAGTCGCTCTCCGGGCTGCTGCGGGCGCACCAGCGGTCGTCCGAGGTGCCGCCGCGGCGCGTGGTGGCGGCGGTGATCGCGCAGGCGCTCCGGGGGCTGCACGCGGCGCACGAGTCGCGCGACGAGGGGGGGACGCTGCTGGAGCTGGTGCACCGGGACGTGTCGCCCCACAACATTCTGGTGGGCGCGGACGGGCTCTCGCGGGTCGCCGACTTCGGGGTGGCGAAGGCGTCGGTGCGGCTGCAGAGCACCCGGGAAGGGGAGCTGAAGGGCAAGGTCGGGTACGCGGCGCCCGAGCAGATGAACGGCCGGGTGACGCGGCAGTCGGACATCTACGCGGCGGGGGTGGTGCTCTGGGAGGCCCTGGCGAACAAGCACCTGTTCGAGGGGGAGAACGAGCTTCAGCTCATGATGTCGGTGCTGACGCAGAAGATCGTGCCACCGAGCGCGGTGCAGCCCGACGTCCCCGAGGCGCTCGACGCGGTGGTGATGCGGGCGGTGGCGACGGACCCGGCGAGCCGCTTCGGTTCGGCGCTGGAGATGGCCATGGCCATCGAGCAGGCGACGGAGCCGGCGAGCGCCGCCGAGATCGGCGCGTGGGTGCAAGAGGTGGGGAGCGAGACGCTGGCGCGCCGGGACGCGCTGGTGGGGCGCATCGAGGTGGCTGGTGCGACGGCCGCGAAGGGGGCCGCCGATGCGCTGGTGGAGGCGATGGCGGCGGTCGGCGGGGAGGATGCTTCGCCGGGGTCGGCGTCGGCCCGGTCGTCGTCGGCCCGCTCGTCGGTGGGGTCGGCGGGGGCGTCGGCCCGGTCGGCGTCGGGGTCGCCGGGGTCGCCGGGGTCGCCGGGGTCGCCGGGGTCGCCGAGGTCGATGCCGCCGGCGTCGGCGTCGCACGCGCCGCAGGTCGAGCCTCTGCCGGTCTCCAGAGAGAGCGCAGGGGGGCATGAGTTTCCGCGGGCTCGTCGGCCGCGGCGCATCGGTGGGGTCGTGGCGGTGCTCGCAGCGATCGTCCTGGTGGGGGGAGGCGCTGCGGCGTGGCACAGCGCCGGTGCCTCCACGGGGGCGCTGCAGGACGACGCGGCGCTCGGGGCCCAGCGCAGCGCGGGGGATGCGGTCCCTGGCGATGCGCGCGCCCGGGGGACGGAGCCGGCCGGGGAGACCTCGGCGGCGGTGATGCACGGCGGGGCGCCCGGGACTCCCGGGGAGACGTCGCCTGGCCAGGGGGCGGCTGCGGCGGGTGGGGTCACGCCTGCGAAGGTCACGCCGCAGGCCGCTGGGCCGGGCGCACTCACGGGGCGAGGGGGCGCTGCGGCCGGGAGTTCGCCCGGGACCGGGGCGACACCCGCATCGGCTGCAGGGAGTGGCGTGAAGAGCACGGGGGCCGCGGCGGCACCCAGCCAGCCCCGCGACACCTCGGGGTCGACGACCCCTCGACGACCGGCGCCAGCACCCGTGGCCCGTCCGGATTTCCTGTGAGATCGACTGGCCTCCGTCTGACGAGTCTTCTCCTCTCGGCGTCGCTGCTCCTCGGCGCGGTGCCGGTGGTCCACGCGCAGTCCGGAACCAAGTCGCAGGCCCCGCAGCTCAAGCAAGCCGGCGACGAGCACATGCGGAACAAGCAGTACGAGGACGCGCTCGCCTCGTACGACGCGGCCTACGCGGCGAGCTCGGACCCGGTGCTGCACTACAACCGGGGGCGCGCGCTCCAGTTCCTGGCGCGCTATCCGGATGCGCTCGACGCGCTGCGCAGGTTCCAGAGCGAGGCGCCCGCCGCGACGCGGGCGCGGGTCCCGGGGCTTCAGGATCTGATCGCCGAGGTCCGCGCGAAGGTGGCGATCGTGCGCGTCGATTGCGCGGTGTCCGGTGCGCGGGTGCTGATCGCGAAGCGCGAGATCGGGACGACGCCGCTGGCGGCGCCGATCTCGTTGAACGCGGGCACGGCGACGGTCGAGATCCTCGCCGATGGCTACCACCCGTTCGAGCAAGAGCTGGAGCTGCGCGGCGACGAGGCGCTGAACGTGGTGGAGGCGAAGCTCACGCGGAAGACCACGGTGGGGACGCTGGTGGTGCGGAGCCATGTCCCCGGGGCGCGCGTGACGGTGGACGGGCGCGGTGTCGGCGCGGTGCCGGTGGAGGCGTCGCTGCAAGCGGGGCGGCATGCGCTGGTGGTCAGCGCCGACGGGCACGACGAGACGAAGACGCAGGTCGTGATCGTGGCGGGGGAGCGTCGGGAGTTCATGGTCGATCCCGTGAAGCGCCCGCCGATCTACGCGAAGTGGTGGTTCTGGACGGCGGTGGGGGTCGTCGCGGCGGGCGCGGTGGTGACGTACGTGGCGGTGACGACCGAGAGTGCCCCTCCGAGCGGATCTTTCTCGCCAGGGGTGGTGCGCTTCTGAGCGAGGCCGGGCCGGGTGGGTTGCTCCCTCCTGGCCCCTCTTTTACGCTGCGGGAATGGCGGCGTTGGTGCGCTCGGAAGAGCACGCGAGGGGGCAGGGGAGCGTCGCGCGAGGGCGTCGAGCGCGCGGGAGGCTGGCCTGGATCGGGGCCGTCGGCGGGCTCGTCTCGGCGGTCGCGGTGTTCGGGGGCGCCGGCTCGTGCGCCTCGCCGACGGCCATCTCCGTCGACATCTACACCGAGATGGAGTGCAGCAGCGAGGCAGAGGTGTCGCTCACCGTCGCTGATGATCTCGCGGGCCTGATCGGGGGCGCGCCTTCGGCGACGAGCCGCGGCTGCGTCTCGCCAGGGCGGGTGGGGGACATCGTGGTCGCGCCCTCGGACGAGAGCGACAAGCAGCTCGCTTACGCGGTGGCGACGCGGCTGGAGAGCGAGCCCACCGAGGCCTGTCTGGTGAGCCCGATGCCGTCGGACTGCATCGTCGCCCGGCGTCAGCTCCGCTTCTCGCCCAACGAGGAGCTGAAGATGCGCGTCGACCTGCGCCTCTCCTGCCTCGGGGTGGAGTGCCCGGACAGCGAGACGTGCGTGAAGGGCCGCTGCCGGACCGCGGAGATCGCCAGCGAGCGGTGCGTGGGGGTCTGTGACGAGAGCGCGCTCGAGGACGGCGATCTCCCGGATCCTGGCACGCCGGACGCCGGGCCGGATGCGCCGCCGGACGCCGGCCCCGAGCCGTGCCCTTCGCTGCCTCCCGTCCTTCTGGCGAGTGATGCCGTCCACGTGCCACGCCTGGTGACCGCCGAGGGGGCCGCCTACGTGTCGTGGGTCTCCGGCGAAGCCGATCTCTCGCACGCCGTGCGGTTCCAGAAGCTGGACGAGTCGGGTCCGGTCGGTTCGCCGTCGTCACCGATCGGTGCGGAGAGCGAGATCGACAAGCATACGCTGGGCTATGCAGACGGGAGCCTCGGGATCGCGACCGAGAGCAAGGCCACGTTCTTCCACCAGGTCGCTCCGAGTGGCGCGCTGATCCATGGAAAGACCCAGGGGCCTGGCGAGATGGGCATCGCTGCGACCGAGATGCCCTGGAGCGGTGAGCACTACGGGCTCGTGCAGCACACCTGGGATGGGGACGACACGCACTATCTGTTGCTGCCGCACGCGGATGGTCTGGAGCAGGACGTCGCCAAGCTCTTCCTCTGCTCGGGATGCTCGTCGGCGGCCGTCGCCTGGGATGGTGTGTCCTTCGGGGTCACCTGGCAGGACAGCGAGGGGAAGTGCACATTTGCTTCGTTCAAGGATGACGCCAGCAACGACACTGCGCCGAAGGTGATCCACAGCGAGTGCCCTCAGGGCCACCTGTTCAAGAATGCGCGAGGGCTCGGCCTGCTGTACGAGAGCGGGACGCCGTCACGCATCCAGTTCGTGCAGCTCGGCGCGCGAGGAGATGTAGAGAGTGGGCCCGTCGCGGTGTCTCCAGACGATGGCGCCGTCTATGCAGACCCGCAGGCCGTGGTGACGCCCTCGGGCGCCACCCTGGTCTTCTTCACGAAGGAGACGGCGACGGCGAACCAGGTGTACGTCGCACGCCTCGAGGGGGGGCAGGTCCTGGTGCCGGCCAAGCCGGTCAGCGAGGCCTTCGCGACCCGGGGCCGGTACGATGTGGCGGTGCTCGGGGAGCGGGTGGCGCTCAGCTGGCTGGGGCGCAAGGACGACCCCTCGCCGACGTTGAAGCCCAACGGTGCCTACGCCACCGTCGTGTGCGTGCCTGACGCTCCCTGAGTCGCGCGCAAGCCCGGCGCCGCGGACCCGAGCCTCCAGCGATGAGCGGAGGCGTGGCGGGAGCGCCGTTCGCGCGTTGCGAGCGCGCTCCGCTCGGTGTGGGCTTCACCCGCCAGAGGGCTCTTCGACCATGCCCTTGAGCTGGTCGTGGAGCTGCTCGGCCTGCGTCAGGTGATGCGCCGTCGCCCACCGGACGGCGCTGAGCTCGGCGCGGAGTGCGTCGACCGATACGGCGGCCATCAGCTCGGCGTCGATGAGGTCGAGGAGCTTGGTATGGGCTGCGATCTGCGCCTCGACGTAGGCGATGTCGTACTGCTCGGGCGTCGCCGAGCGGACCTTCCAGAACAGGATGTCGATGGCGTCGATGAACGCCTCGGTCTGCCTGCTGCTCACCACCGGGATGGCGTTCTGCTGGAACGTCATCCCTTGCAGGAAGAACGCCTGGATGTGGTGCGCGGCGAGCGCCTCGGCGAACGCGCTGGCTTCGGGGATCTGCATGTGCTGGCAGGCTTGCTGACCGTAGGTGACTTCGGCGCGGTGGAAGGTCCACAGGACGCTGGCGATCTCGCCGTCCGACGCGATGACGGCGCCCGGCTCGTTCTCGACGGGGACGCTGTCCGGTGAACCCTCCAGCGCAGCGTCCTCACCGTCTTGCAGGGAGCGGACGAACCTGTCCCGCGCAACGGTCGTCGCGCTGGCGGCATCCGCGGCCTTCCTCGGCGCGCTGTCGTCGCCGTGGGGCGAGAGCGCGCTGCGCTGCTCCTCGGGGCCCGCTTGCGTGGCCTGCTCTCCAGGCAGCGCGGTGTCTTCACCTGCTCCCTCGCTGTCGCCCACGCACCCGAGTGGCGCGAGGAGACCGAGGATGGCCGTGAACGTGAGCGCGCCGAGTCGCTGATGGGTGCCGAGACGCAACATGGATCCCCTCCTGCTGGTGTGTCGCTGGTCTGGTGTGGTGGCGCCGCCGTCAGAGGGCGGGGCGCGGAGCGACGGATCGCGGTGCGCTGCCCTCTGCGTCGACACTTGCCCAGGACAAAGCAACCGGCGCTCCAACCGCCGAGGACCGAGACTGCACGCACGTCTGAGCCGAACCCGTCAGCGCGGTCGGGGTCGTCCGGCGTGCGTGTGAAGCACCTGCCCTGAGGTGGGCTACTTGCGCTGGAGGAACTGGTCGAGGGCGTGGCGGTGATCCGCACCGCCCCAGCGCTGCGTGAAGGCGTCTCGCTCGATCTCTCGGCCGCGTCCGCGCGCCTCTTCGCGCACCTTGCGGAGAGCGTGCTTCAAGGCGGCGACGCTGCTGCGGGGGGCCCTGGAGAGTTCTTCCGCGAGGGCCAGCGCCTTGGCGCGTGAGCTTGCGCGAGGGACGACCTCGTTGACCAGCCCGATCCGGAAGGCCTCCGCGGCGCCGATGCGCTCGGCGGTGAGCAGGAGGCGCGAGGCGTGGAGCGGCCCGACCCGCTCGACCAGGCGAGGGAGGCCACCCCACGCGGGCGACAACCCCATCCGCGCGTGCCGGAACGCCAGGGTGGCCTGTTCCTCGACGAGCACGAAATCGCAGAGCAGGAGCAGCTCGCAGCCACCGCCGAAGACGTCGCCATGCACCGCTGCGATGATCGGGACGTCTCCCTCTTCGAGGGCGACGAGATCCTGGAACACGTCGAGGATCGCCGAGCCCGGGGCCCCGTCCTGCGTGAGCTGTGCGATCTCCCGGATGTCCCCGCCAGCAGTGAACACACCGTCCCCGGCCGCCGTGAGCACGATGGCGCGCACGCTGGCGTCGTTCGAGGCCTTCCGGACGGCTTCGCCGAGCGCTCGGGCCAGGGTCCGGTCGATGGCGTTGCGTCGCTCCGGTCGGTCGAGGGTCAGGACGACGACGCTCCCGGACGGTTCGACCTTCAGCATCAGGAGGCGGCTCTGCCTGCGCGTGACGAGCCGTTGGTCATGGCGGCGCCCTTGCGCCGCGCGGTGCGCACCTCGGGCGAGGTGGCCAGCGCGATCCGACGGGGCATCCGCTCCTCGTGGATGACGCCGTTGAGGCGGGCCTCGACGAGCTTGCGGCTGATGCGGCCGTGCGTCGCGGCGTAGGTCTCGGCGTACGAGATGATCGCGCCGGCGACGTCGATGCCGGTGGTGCGCTCCACGCCTTCCAGGCCAGGAGAGCTGTTGATTTCGAGGATCTTCGGGCCCGACTTGGATTCGAGCATGTCGACGCCGGCGACCTCGAGGCCCATGGCCTTCGCAGCGCGGATGGCGACGCTGCGGTAGGTGCGCGGGAGGCGGACGCCATCGCCCGTTCCACCGCGGTGCAGGTTCGACCGGAACTCGCCGGGCTTGGCGACCCGGCGCATGCACGCGATCACGCGCCCGCCGACCACGATGACGCGGAGGTCGCGTCCCTTGGACTCGCGCACGTACTCCTGGAGCACGATGTCCTGGCCCATGGCCCAGAAGGTTTCGAGGAGCGAGTGCACCGCCTGAGGGGTCTCGGCGATCATCGTCCCGATGCCTTGCGTTCCTTGCTGGAGCTTGATGATCGCCGGGCAGCCGCCCACCAGGCCGAGCGCTGCCTCGACGCCCGCCGGGCTGCGCGCGCAGACGGTGGTGGGCACCTCGAGCTTGCGTCGGGTGAGGAGCTGCAAGGCACGGAGCTTGTCGCGGCTTCGCGCGATGGAGACCGCGCCGTTCAGCACGGGGACGCCCATGAGGTCGAACTGGCGCACCACGGCGAGGCCGTAGTTGGTGATGCTCGCGCCGATGCGAGGGATGACGATGTCGAAGCGCGGGACGGCCGCGCCGCCGACGAGCACCGAGGGGCCGCCCCGAGAGACGACGATCTGGAAGTCGAGCGGATCGATGATGCTCACATCATGACCACGCGCGCGCGCCGCGAGCACGATCCGGCTCGTCGAGTAGAGAGACGCGTTGCGCGACAGCACGAGGACTCGCATGGGACGCCGAGGCTAGCAGAGGGGGCACGCCGGGGGCATAGACGCTCGGTGACGCATCCCGAGGGAGCAGGGTCGACCGCGTGGAACCCCGGGAGTTGCCCTCCGTTCGGCGGCCTGCCTCTTGCGCCCGAGAATATTTCGTGTACGAATCACCTCCGTTGCGCGGCCCCTCAAGGCCCGACTCCAGCGCGGGGAGGCTTTCTCGGCCCTCGGCATGACGCGGCAACGCGCGTGCGGGCGAGCGTGGAGGAGAGCCCCCGGGCCCCAAGGAGGCGAGGGAGCATGTGGCAGCCGTTCAGCGAGGAACACGAGCAGTTCAGGAAGACCGTCCGAGCCTTCGCAGAGAAGGAGCTCGCACCGCACGCCGAGGAGTGGGAGGAATCCGAGTGCTTCCCGAACTCGGTCTTCAAGCGGGCCGGTGAACTGGGCATCCTCGGGGCGCATTACGCCGAGGAGAACGGCGGCGCGGGCGGGGATTACTGGTACTCCGTCGCGAAGGCCGAGGAGCTGGTCCACTCCAACTCGGCCGGCGTGTCCATGGGCCTGCTCGTGCAGAGTGACATGGCCACCCCGGTGATCAGCGACATCGGGACCCGGGAGCAGATCGAGGAGTTCCTCAAGCCGGCGCTCGCGGGCGACAAGATCGCCTCGCTCGGGGTCTCCGAGCCGGCCGCCGGAAGCGACGTCGCCGGCATCCTCACCGTCGCCCGCAAGGACGGCGACGACTACCTGATCAGCGGGCAGAAGACGTTCATCACCAACGGCACGCGGGCCGACTTCGTGACGCTGCTCGCGAAGACGTCGCCGGACAAGGGCGCGCACGGGTGTTCGTTCTTCCTCGTCCCCACCAACCTGCCGGGCTTTCAGGTCTCGAAGAAGCTCAAGAAGATCGGCAACAAGGCGTCCGACACGGCGGAGCTGTTCCTGGAGGACGTGCGGGTGCCGAAGCGCTACCTGCTCGGCGAGCAGGATCAGGGGTTCATGTACCTGATGCAGAACTTCCAGACCGAACGCTTGATCGCCGCGGTCGGGGCCGTCGCTGGCGCGTTCAAGGCGCTCGACTACTCGGTGAACTACGGGCGCGAGCGCACGGCGTTCGGCAAGCCGATCATCAAGCGCGAGGTGTGGCAGCACAAGTTCGTCGAGCTGTACACGCGGTGCGAGGCTGCGCGGGCGTTCGTCTACAAGTGCGTCGATCTCTACAACGACGAGCGCTACGTGAAGAACGTGCCCCTCGGCCTCGAAGCGGTGAAGCTCATCTCGATGGCCAAGATCCTGGCCGGTGACGTGGCCAGCGACGTGATGGACACGTGCCTGCAGTTCCACGGCGGCTGGGGCTACATCGAGGAGTACCCCATCGCGCGCGCCTGGCGGGACCAGCGCCTCCTGCGCATCGGCGGCGGGACCACGGAGACGATGAAGTACTACGTGGCCAAGCTCATGGGTCTGTGAGTCCAGAGGGGCCCCTCGTGGGGTGGGTCACAGCGCTGGCAGGCGCGGGGCAGCGGGGAGGTGCGGCCGCTGCCTCCAGGGCGGAGTGACCTGGCCAGGAGGCGTGCCCTGGTCAGGGCCGTGATCTGGCGGACCTCTGAGGGGCGGTGAGACCCGCCGATGCAGCGCCGCGGAAGCGAGACTTTGGCGGGTTTCGTGGGGGAATCGTCGAGGCGATGTCGATTGTGTAAAAAATAGAGAGACAAACCGGGCGAGAGACTATAGATATCCCGCCCGCAATCGACGGGGCTGTAGCTCAGCTGGGAGAGCGCCTGACTGGCAGTCAGGAGGTCAGGGGTTCGATCCCCCTCAGCTCCACAACGTCACTGTTGTGGATCCTTTCACCAGAGCACGACGAGGTGTTCCTCACTTCGCGGGCCGGTGGATCCATCGTGAAACGAAGAAATGAACGCTGCTTCGAGCAAGGTCTCCCGACCTGCTGCGCGGCGTCATGACGAGTCCTCGCGCTGCCGGGATTGGGGCTTGTCGGTGCTTCCCGGATCAGTGATTCTGGGGGCGCGATGAAGAACGCTCCCCTCGGACACTGGCTCGCGACGGTGGTGCCTGTCAGGCGTGTGGTGACGCTCGCGGTCGCGGGCGTGTTGCTCATGGGGGCCTCTGGCTGCATGACACCCGTGGCGCCTTACGAGCGGGCCAAGCTCGCCCATCCCACGATGTCCGCCGCGGAGCAGACGGGGCATGGGGAAGCTCATCTCCGGGCGATCACCGAGGGCGCGATCGGCGGCAGTGCAGGGGCCGGGAGCGGTTGCGGCTGCAACTGACGAGCTGACCGAAAAAGCGCCGCACGTGCCTCTTGGCCAGGGAGGGCAAGTAAGGAACCCTCTCGCGCGGAGGGGAGCGCGCGTCCCGGTCGTGGGCCGCGCTCGCTGGCATCTCGAACCCACCCGCGGCAGTCTGGGGGGATGCAGCCGCGTGAAGAGCTCTCCTTGCTTCTCCGTCCCGCAGCAGGGGGACTGTACGTCGTCTCGACGGGCCGAGCCGAGCAGCTCGCCATCCAGCGCAAGATCTATGGCGCGGCGGATGAAGCCGAGGTTCAGCGCCGCTGGTGCGAGACGTTGGAGCGCATCGGCGAGGCGCGGGCGATCGTGCTCGGCGTCCCTTCGGATGTAGGGGCTGGCTACCGCCGAGGGGCCAACCTCGCTCCCCAGGCCATCCGGACGACGCTGCTCCAATCCCACCCGGACTACCCAGCGTGGGCCGAAGCGAACCGGGTCGTGGACATCGGGGATGTCTTCGTCGTTCCCCAGCTCCTTCATGACGACATGCTCTCCGAGCAGCAGAAGGCGGCGACCCGGCGGGCGCTGTACCCGGATCTGTCACCCGAGGCGGCGTCGGCCTTGCCGGTCTCGCCGCTCTCGATCACGGAGCGGGCGCTGGATCTGGTCTTCCAGCTCAACCCGGCCGCGGCGCCGATCGTGCTCGGTGGGGATCACTCGACGGCCTTGCCGGTCGCGCGTGCGCTGGCGCGAGCGCGGCGCGAGCCCTGGGGCATCGTGCAGCCGGACGCGCACACCGACTTGCTGGAGGAGCGGCTCGGGATCCGGGACTGCTTCGCCACGTGGTCCTACCACGCCAACGAGCTGCTCGGCCGCGGTGGGAAGCTGACCCAGGTGGGGACGCGCGCGTCGCGTCACGGGCGCGAGCACTGGGAGTCCCGCTACGATGTGCGGCAGTTCTGGGCGTCGGAGTGCATGGCCGATCCTGCGGCGGCGCTCGATGCGATCCTGGCACATGTGAAAAGCACGGGGGTGCGCGGGGTCTACTTCTCGAACGACATCGATGGGACGGATGAATCCTTTGCGGATGCGACCGGCACGCCGGAACCGGATGGGCTGACGCCGGAGTTCGTCGACGAGCTGATCCGGCGCCTGGGGCGTGAGGTGGGCATGATCGGCGGCGACATCATGGAAGTGGCGCCGATGCTGGGGCAGACGCCGGAGAGTCGGCAGGGGACGCTCGCGCTCGCGGTGCGCTACCTGAAGACGACGATCGAGGCGGTGGTGGGCGAGGCGATGGGGTGAGCGAGCGCGTGAGCGGCGGCGTCGGTGCGGTGGCTGCGGGCTGTGATGGCGCAGGCGCCGCAGGGAGAGGGGCCGAGGCCGCGGGAGGGAGGGGTCAGGTGCCGCGGGGAGAGGGGCCCGTGGCTGCGGGGAGCGAGGAGTCGCTGGACCAGTCGCTCCAGGAGCCTTCGTAGAGCACGGCGTCCTCGCGCCCCAGCAGGGCGAGGGCGAGCAGGTCGTGGCACGCGGTGACGCCGGAGCCGCAGTAGCAAACGATCGTGGGTGCATCGAGTGCGCCCGTCGCGCGGTGGACCGCCTCCAGGCGGCCTCGATCGAGGAACGTGCCGCCCGGGGCCACGAGGTTTTCGGTGAAGGGGGCGGAGTGCGCGCCCGGGATGTGACCCGGGCGGGGATCGATCGGCTCGATGCGGCCCTCGTAGCGTTCGGTGGCGCGGGCATCCAGAAGCACGGCGGTGGGATCGTGGCGGAGTCGATCGACCGTCGCTCGGTCGGCGAGGGGAGCGCCACCTCCCTGGAGGGGGAGGAGGGGCGTGGGAGCGAGGGTCGGCACGTCGGTGGAGAGGGCGTGGCCGGCCGCGAGCCAGGCCTGGAGGCCGCCGTCGAGCACGCGACCCATGTCCCCGAAGCCGAAGTACCGCAGCAGCCACCAGAGGCGTGCTGCCATCGCACCTCCGGCGTCGTCGTAGGCGACGATCGTCATGCCTGGGGTGACGCCCAGCGTCGAGAGGACCTGGGCGAAGGCGTCGGCGCGCGGCAACGGGTGGCGACCCGGGCCTGTGCCCCGGGGGCTCGCGAGGTGGGCGTCGACGTCGAGATGAACGGCGCCAGGGAGGTGCCCACGGCGGTACTCCTCGGCGCCGGTCTTCCCTCCACCGAGGTACCAGCGGCAGTCCACCAGGCGCACCGCCGGGTCGCCGAGGTTTCCCGCGAGCCACGAGACGTCGACCAGAGGGCCCGGAGGCGAGGCGTGGGACATCGTCGTCAATCCTGGGTGTGCTCCTCCTCCCGGATCGGGGGGCGGAGGACGGAAGGAGGGAACCACTCGAAGAAGCGATGAATGTACTGGCGCCGCTCGGGCTCCATGTACTCGAACACGCCGCCGCGGTCGTTGATCTCCCAGAACTCGTTGCTGGTAACGGCGAGCATCTCGGAGCGGATGGAGCGCAAGCGGTCGGGTCGTTCGTCGCGCATGTCCCGGTAGATCTTGCGTGCGAGCGAGGACTCTCCCTTCTGGAGGTAGTACGTCGCCAGCTTGACCTGCGCCTTGCGGACGCCGCGGAGCGAGGACTCCTGCTGCTCGACCTCGGCCTCTTTGTCGACTTCCAGGAAGATGCGGAGCAGCTCGTCGCGCGCCGGGCTCTTGAGGAGGTAGGCGACCTCGTTCACCTCGCAGAGGTCGAAGGCGACCGTCTCCGTGAGGAACGAGAGGCCGATCGGCTGGGCCATCTGCGCGTAGTATTTGAAGTGCTGGGCGATGGCGACGACCTCTTTGCTCCAGCCCGATTTGAGGAGTTCCTCGGCCAGGTAGCGGTACTGGTTGAGGACGTTGTAGGCCGCCGCGACGTCCTTCGTGTTCAGGGCGCGGCGCATGTAGGTGTTGAAGAACTTCACCACCACCTGCAGGGCGTCGCGGTCGCCGGCGCCGATCGCGGCCTGCCCGATGTACCGGGTGTCGATGGCGACCCGGGTGATGAGGTCGGGCATGGTGGCGAGCGACTCCCGGTACACGAGGAGGAGCTGCCGGAGCGCCTTGTATTCGAGCCAGGTGCGCGTGTTCGAGATCTTGTTCAGCGCCTCGGCGTTCATGCTCACGAAGTCGGCGTCCCGGGCCAGCTCTCCCTGGATCTGGAACCAGCGCGGATCGAGGTCGGCTTTGTGAGGCACGTACGCGACCACCATCTGGCCGATGGAGTCGACGGTCTTCGAGGCGATGCCCTTGTCCTTTTGCTCGATCGCGTTGAGCGCGATGTCGGCGAGCTGCTCCAGGGACGAGAGGGCGAGCATGCGGCGCTCGTCCACGGAACGGTCGTCTTCCTGGCCGAGGCGGCGGTTCTGGAGCGCGCGGGCGACGGCGCCGGCCTTGATGCGCCCGACGACGTTGTCGGGCTCCAGGAAGTCGAAGACGTAGGCGAAGTAGGGCGCCATCATGAGGAGGCTCATGCTGAGCAGCGCCATGGTGGCGAGGACGCCGTAGTAAGGGACGAACGGCTGGCTCATGCCGTTCGATTCGCCTTCTCGGATCGAGAAGTTCACCCAGAGGGAGAAGACGGCGCTCAGCACGAAGAACGCCATCACCGCGAGGTTGGTCCGATCGCGGACGAACATGTCCGTGATGCGCGGGGTGTAGCGGTTCGCTGCGAGCTGGACGACGATGGAGGCGACGGTGATGACGATGCCGAGGATGGCGGCGATCACCTCGCCGACGCCGCCCATGATCTGTCCGGCCTCTGCGGCCGAGATGTGGGTGAGGATCTGGGTGAGGGTGAGGCCGTGGTTCTCGGGGCGGAGGAGGTCGAGTTTGTGGACGAGGAAGACGGCGGCGAAGCTCAGCCCACCCAGGAAGGAGAGGGGGTAGAGCCAGATCCGTCGCACCATGTTCCAGCGACGGCGGGCCTGGCTGACCTCTCTGACCGTCGCAGCCCGAGCGCGAATCGAGAGGCTGGGGCCTCGCTCCATACGCTCGCTTTACCAGCCGGAGAGCCGCAGGGCTCTCGAGTTCAAGGGGGAGGGCCGGCGCTCACTTTTTCTCGGACGACCCATCGAGATCTTCGGCGAGGTAGCTGAGGATCACCTCATCGAGCGACTTCTCACTGATCAGGTCCTCCCCGAAAATGGATGCGCCTTCGCTGGGCCTGGTGGTCGCGAAGATGCTGGCGGGGCGCGGGGGAGCGTAACGGCCTGCGCCGCCGCGGGGGGCGTCGACGGAGGGCGGAGGAGCAGGCGGCTCGGGTGGGGTGATGGCGCTGTACGTGCCAGCGCTCGACCCAGGGCGGCGACCGATGACCGACGCGGGAGGGGGAGGGAGGTCCTGGATCTGCTGCTGGAACCCGGTCTGGGCTTCGGAGGCGGCCCGTTCGAGGATGTCGAGATCGAGATCGATCCCGGGTTCCTCGGGAGCGTTGCCTCGGCCGAGCCTGCCGGAGGGCGCGCTCGCCGCCGGTGTCGCCGTGCTGTGCGGCGAGACCGCGGGCGTTCGTGTCGATCCGGGGCCGCCAGAGGACGGCCTGGGGCCGAGGTTGTGCAAGGCGGCTGCGTCGAGTTCGATGCGAGGGCGTGAACTCGTGCGCCTCGACGGCGGCACGTTCTCGACCGTCACACCGGCCGGAGCCCCTCGGCTCACGTCTGCCGCTGCGCCTTGCAAGGGGGGGCGAGGAGCGGCTGGCGGGGGAGTCACACCGGCCGGAGCGGGGCTGGGCGGTGTGCGCGCTGCTGGCGCGGCTGCGGCCGGGGGAGCTTCGAGGCGCGCGGAAGAGGAAGAGAATGCGGCCGGCGGGGGGGAGCCCGCCGAGGCGCCGGGCGTCGGAGCGGGCGGCGCAGCAGGCGGGGCAGGTCGCGCTGGCGCTGCCGCTGGCTGCGGATCCGCCTTGGGAGCCTCGTCGGGCTTCGGGGCGGAGTCGTCGAAGAGGTAGTTGAAGTGACCTTCGCGCAGGGCGATGAACATCGCCTTGTGCTGCTCTTTCATCATCTCCCGGACCGTCTCCGCCATCGTCGGGGTCCCGACGTGCTCGGCGTAGGAGGTCTTCGTCGTCTTGAGGATCCTTCCTCCGTCGGCGAAGAGGTGGGTGATGATGTGAGGATGTCGGATCCCCGAATCCTCCGTCTGGATATGGAACATCCGCCCCTTGTGCCGGACGTTGTTGTTGAAGCCGAGCAAAGGGGACGGGGCTTTCACGGCTGACGGTCCAGGCAGATGAAATTGGGATCGAACGCGAATGCGCCCGTTCTGAAGTACCCTATCATAGCTCCGACCTGGCGCGTACGGATCCGCCGATCGACTCGGGAAGATCCGAATCGGAGGTCCCCTGCACGTTCGCCGGAGCCCGAGAAGGATGGGATAATTCCCGACAAGGGCGGACCTGAGTTCACGTCACCTGAGCCCGTTTTCCCGGTGTTCTGGTGGAAATTCAAGGAAGGCAGCGCTCCAGATCGTCGGCGCTGTTGGCCCTGAGCCCGCAGGTGACCTCTTCCCGTGTGAGTTCGCTCTGACATCGTGGGAACCCCTGCTCGCTCACCACGGCGCTGGCTGCAGCGCGCCGCTCGGTGACGATCGCTGCGAAGCGCGAGGGGGTCGCGTCGACCGCATGAGCGACCAGCTCCACGTAGCGGTCGAGGAGCGTCAGGCACTCTTCGCTGGTGGGCCGCTCGGCCATGACGCGCATCAAGGGGCGCGACGCCACGGCCCCTCCGATGAGGACCATCACCGCGAGCGCGGCCAGGGAGTCCGCGCCCCGCACAGGCTTCATCGCAGGCAATGGTCGACCTCATCGGCGTTGTTCGCTTTGCCCACGCAAGCGACCGCCTTGTCCGTGATCCGCCGTCCGACGCAGCGGCTGATGAGCGCCTCGCCGCGGGCTTCGCGCACGGTCGCCGTTCGCTCCGCGACGATCTTCGGATCGGTGATGTTCTGGTCGCGCAGTTCGAGTTCGACGGTGCGCTGGAAGATGGCTTCGCACTCGTCTCGGGTGGCGGGGTGACCGCATCCGGTCGACGCCGAGACCAGAAGGGCTACCAGGGACGAGAGCGCCGGGGTCGAGAGGGCGCGGACAGTGGGCCAGCGGCGTGATGACCGCGCTCGGGCACGCATGGTCGCGACGTATGACGCTGGGCGGCCGACGCTGCAACCCCTGACGCCATGCGTTGCGTTTCCGGATGGCGCGCAGCGCTCGGAAGTCGCCCGGTCACCGGTCCGCCGGAGAGCACGAAACCCATGATTCCAGGCCTCGGAGCCGCTGGGAGTGATGGAACACCTGGACGGCCACTGCTAGAGTGGGCTTCGTGGGCAGGAGGGACGAGCGTGGCGACGACACCGCAGCGCTGGCGAATGTGAGCCGCGCGCGGGAGCCTCGTGTCGCTTCCTCGACCACCAAGGCGACGAGGGAAGAGCGTCGTGGAGCGGCGCGTGACGAGCGACGCCGAACAGAGGCCCCCGGGAGGAGCAAGGAGAGGGCGAAGACTCCCTCCAAGCGCCTGGTCGCTCCCAGCGCCGAAGAGATGCTCCGGCGCGCCCTCCTGGCGCCTACCCCTCGCTCTCGCGCCCTCTGGGCGCGGCGCGGTCTGTCGCTGCGCTGCCCGCTCGATGCGAGCACGCAGGCCATGCTGCTGCGCCAGCTCTACCTCGCCTATTACGAAGAGCGGCGCTTCGAGCGAGCGGCCGAAGTCGCCGCTCAGACGGTGGAACTCGGGGTGCTGCTCGACGTCGCGCATCAAGACGTGGCGCGTGCCCTCCAGGCGCTCGGCGACATCGAGGGAGCCCTCGGGCACCTGCGTCTGGCCGTGAGAACAGGGCCGCCGAGCCGCAGGGCGTTCCACTACTGGACGCTGGGGAGCGCGCTTCACCTCGATCGCCGCTATGACGAAGCCATCGCCGCGCTGACGAGGGCCATCCGGTGGGGGACCACGGACAAGGCGCTTTACCTCGGCCACGTCGCTGCCATTCAGTGCGAACGCGGGAAGCGGGTGCGGAACCTCAGAGCGCTGATCACGCAGCTCGCAGAGGTCCCTGCTGGCCACGGATACGGTCGCTTCGTCCTGGGACTCCTCGCGTTCCATGACAAGCAGTGGACCGAGGCCAGGGAGTATCTGGAGGCGTTCATCCAGCGAAGCACGACGGGCCGCATGGCGCTCGCCATCGCACTCGAAGGCGAGGTTGCGCGAGCGCGGGAGACACTGGCGCTCCTCCCCAAGGATGGAGAGCCCGTCCCCGCGAGTCACCGGTAGCCGCCTCGTCCCGGGGCCGCGTATTCTCCTGGGGTGAGCGAGGCGACCGGGGGACGACCTCGGTCGGACTCCTGGGCGGGTTGCCTCTCATGTTCCTTCACCTCCACGCGCTGCTCATGGCGATCCTGCTGCTCACGGGGTGCAGCGATCCCCCCGAGCGCGCCCTCGGCTCGATCGTCGTGGGTCTCACCAGCGAGCTGCAGCTCGGTGTGGACCTCGCCGAGCTGCACGTCGTCCTGCGCGCCGACGGTGAGATTCTACGGGAGCATCGCTTCACCAGCGCCGGTCCTGGGCCCGTGCTCCCCGCGGAGCTGCGGTTCGACGAGCTGGAGAGCGGCACCCGTGTGGAGGTCGAGATCGAGGCGTTTCGGCCTGCCGATGACCGGCAACCGCTCCTCGTCCGCTCTGCTGTCACCGAGGTGCTTGCCAGCAAGACGCTGTTGCTTCGTGTGCGCCTCGAGCGCGCCTGCGTGATCCCTCCCGGCGGTGAGCGCTGTGGTGACGGAGCGACCTGCGTCGGCGGGACCTGTGTCGACCCTCGCGTCGACCCCGCGACCCTCGAAGACTACGCGCCGAGCTGGTCGACCGGAGCCTCCGATGCCTGCAAACCTGCCTCTGGCGGTGCGCCCGAGGTCATCGTCGGCAAGGGACAAGGGGACTATCTCCCGCTGGCCGATCTGGAAGAACTCCAGGTCGAAGCTGGCCCGCAAGGGGGGCACCACATCTGGATCGCGATCCGCGTGAAGAACCTTCGCCGTGCGGGATCCATCACCTCCGTCCGCGGCCACGTCCCCGAGCTGAACCACGACATCCGTCCCTTCAATGTGATCTTCAGCCTCGATCCGGAAGAAGGGGGGTACTGCAGCTTGCATGGGCTGCGCTTCCAGGTCGACAGTGACATCAGCATCCAGGAGCTGCTCGGAAAGGTCGTGAACGTCTCCGTCTCGGTGACGGACGCCGATGGCGCGGTGGGCGTAGGAGAGCGGCAGGTCAGGCTGGCGCAGACGATCCTGTGACGGCATGAGGGGGCCCAGGCGCGGCTCACGGCTCATGGGTGCGCTGACGACTGAACCAGCCGTCCGTGAGGACGTCGAGCGCAGCTTCCGCCTCGATCGCAGCGAGTGTCGCGTCGAGGTGCTCCGGAGAGGTGCCGAGCGAGCTTGCGACGCGAGTTCGAGCGCGCTGCCAGGTGAACAGAAGGTCGAGCACGCGCTCGATGAGCTTCCTTTGACTCTCGGCGCGCTCCCGGCGCAGCCGCTCCAGGGCGACCTCGTCGTCCGAGAACACCACGCGATCCAGCCGCCACATGGCCCGCGCTTCGAGCCAGAAGCTGGCGCCGCCTCGCGCCGTCATGCGCTCTGGATCACTCGCCGTCGGTGCGAAGCGTTGCTCTTCTGCCAGCTCACGGGCCACACGGAGCCGTAGCTCAGGGAGCAGCGCGGCGGCACGAGCGCGAGCGCCGAGCGCGTCCAGAGGCCCTTCGACGTCGGAGAGGCGAGCCCGCCGAAGTGCGGCTTCCACGGTCGCGCGCGCAAGCTGTGGTGTCACCAGAGGAGGGCGGAAGCTCGTGGTCGTCACGGCGTGCTCGTGTTCGGCGCCGTCGTCCCTCTGCAGGCCTTCCAGGGTCGCCGTGGAGGCGTGGCCTTGCCGCCGTCGACGTGCGCCTGAAGGGCTGGCGGTCGGGACACGCTCGGCGATCGATGCGCCTCTCCACACCGGAGATGCGCTGCGGCCACCGAACCTGGCGAGAGGCACGCTGGCGACCAGCATCAGCTCGAGGGATCGTCCACCTCCATCGAGCCATGAACCGCTCGCCTGGAGGCCGACCGCGAGCGACCCGTGCCGGTGTACAGGGGTATCCATGGCCACCTGGCGCTCCTCGTTCTGGAGCGTCGCCGGTGACCCTGCGTCGTCGGATGGGAGCGCTGCGCGTGCTCGACCCAGGGAAAGCAGGAACGCGCCCTGGAGCGCGACGAAGAGGAGCAATGGGGGATACGAGAGGAAGAAGAATCTGGGACTCACGCCTGTCTATCGGCGGAGTCGAAGCGCCAGTTGCGCTGAAGCGGGAGCTCTAGCTCTCACGCCTGGCCGCGGACGACGGCGAGGCTGCGCGGACGAACCACGACTCGATCTGCGGTGGTTCGGCGGGTGAGGAGAGCTGGCCCGGACCTCGTCGGTGGGTGAGTTCGCTGGCGCCCCCGGGGTTCCATCGATCGACCTGGGGCCCGTGGGTGGGAAGCTCCAGCGGGCGCCGCGACAGATCACTGGCGCCACCATCCAGCGTCATGTCGGTGTCACCCAGCGACAGGGGCGAGGGCTCGCGGAACCCTGGCGCGAACCGCTCTTGCGAGGGGCGCCGTGGTTCTCCTCCCTGGTCCAGCGCATGATCTCCGGTGGGGTTGGATGTCCCGGTCTCCCGGAACGCGCGGGGCTGGCTGCTGTCTGCCAGCTCGTGCTGCCAGGAGGAGGGATCGAAGGCTTGCCTGGGGGGGGGCGCCGGCCACTCTGCAGGTCGCGCGTGATGCAGGCTGGGCATCACGCCCGGGATCGCGGGCAGGGACGCCAGCTCGTCCGACCACGGGGGCGGCTGATCGGCCGCGCCGAGAGGTCGAGGCGTTGCGATCTCCAGCCCGACGGCGAAGGGCTCGAAGCTGTCATCGGCAAACCATCCGATGCTCAACCTGACGTTCGCGCCGACCGGGATCCCACGCACGAAGCGGTCGCCGAAGAGCGCGTCGACATGGAGGTCGCGCCCTTCGACCGTCGGACCTCGCCAGGTGGGCAGGACGGCGATGAGCCGGAGGATGAGCTGCCCCCACGGCTTTCGAGCGCGTGCTCGAGCCAGCGTCGTCGGCCGGACCTCCCAGTACACGTAGAGCGTCTCGGGATCGACGGCCATGCCGACGATCTCATCGACCTCATACCGCTCCGGCAAGAACTCGTGGTCCGCGGCCGCATCCTCACGCGGCGGGGAGATTGCGCCGTCGGCCAGCGTGGAAGCTCCCGTCGCTGACGTGTCAGCTTTCTCGGCCGGCGTCCTCGGGGAGTCTGAGCCTGCGTCGGGCTCCGTTGATTCATCGTGCGCAGTCGCCGTCGGCGCAGTCGTCGTCGGCGCAGTCGCCGTGTCGCTCGTCGTCGCCTCGGAGGCGCTCGCTGGCCGCGCTGCGGACTCCACGGAGGTGGCGGTCGCGGAGACCGCGCCGGTCTCTTGCCGAGACGACTCGGCGGGCACCGAAGCGCTCTTCGCTGGCTGGCTCGCCGTGGACGAGGACGAGGCCGCGGGCGAGCTGGCCTCCGCGTCGTCGACGGCGGGACTCTCCGCGCTCTGAGCGCGCCCCTTGGCCCCTCGCTTCCCCGGCGGAGCCCCTTCGTTTTTGGCTCCTGCCGCGGTGCTGCTCGACGACGGCGGGTCGGCTGGACGGCGGCTCCGGCGCCGCGCTTGTTCGGAAAGCTTCGCGCGGAGCTGCTTCGCCCCCTCGTGCTTCGGCTGACGCGCGAGCACCTCGTCGAGCACGGCGATGGCCCGGTCGTGATGGCCCTGCGCCGCGTAGATCTCGGCGAGCGTCAACGTGGGAAGGGGAGGGGGTGGCGGGGGCCACGGATCGGTGGTGGAGCCACGCAAGGCCCTGGCAGCTTCGGGGAGGTGGAGTCCTCGCTCGACCACCCTGGCGAGCAGATCCCGCGCGCGGCCGAGAAAGCCACGGGCCCGGGCGCGCTCTTGCTCGTTACGAACGGAGCGCGAGAGGACCTCGTCGATGAGCTCCGTCTGGGTGAGCGTGCGCGGACGGGGCACGCCCACGCGCTCGGCCTGTGCGATCAGCTCGTCCCGCGACAGCTCCTCCAGTTCACGCCGCTGCATGACCGCGGACGCTAACACACTGGCGCGGTCCCGGCGTCTCTGTCTCCCGGGCTCGACGTGGGCCAGCTCAGCGCCACGCCCCCCCGGCGGCTGGGTCGGGGGTCCACGCCTCCAGGACCTGCCGGGCCGCCGTCGCGTCCGCAGCGATCTGGGCGCGCAGCTCGTCGAGCCCGGAGAACCGCTTCTCCGGGCGCAGGCGAGCAATGAGGTGGACCCGTAGCTGGCAGCCATACAGGTCCTCGTCATGGTCGAAGAGGTGAACCTCGAGCGTTGGTGGCGCGGCGGGATCCTTGACCGTGGGTCGTCGCCCCAGGTTGGCCACCCCGCCCGCGAGGACGGCGGCATGACCGTCCGCGGAGACCCGGTCGACGAGCGTTGCGTAGACGCCGAAGGGGGGAAGCGCCTCCATCACCTCGGCCAGGTTGCAGGTCGGGAAGCCGATGGTTCGTCCACGTCGGTCTCCCTGGACGACCCGCCCTGTCACCATGTGAGGCCTGGAGAGCATCCGTGCCGCCTCGTCGAGCGCCCCCTTCGCGATCTCTTCCCGGATCCGGGTGCTGGACCAGGTCCCGCCTTCGTCGCCGACCAAGGCATGAGAATTGGCCTCGAACCCGAAGCGCTCTCCCAGCCGAGCGAGCTCCCGAAGGTCGCCGGCGCGTCGGTGACCGAAGCGGAAATTGTCGCCGACCACCACCACCGCCGCACGGAGCCGCTGAGCGAGCACGGTGCGTGCGAAATCCTCGGGGGTCAGCTTGGAGAACGCCTCGTCGAACCTCTCGACCGCGACCTGCAGCGCCGGGCTGTGCCTCTGGATGAGCTCCGTCTTTCGCGGCGATGTCGTCAGCATCGCCGGGGGGGTACGGCCGAGTGCCAGGGCGGGGTGGGGCGCGAAGGTGAGCGCCATGGGTCTCAGTCCTCGACGTTCGGCCTCGGTGACCGCGTCGGCGAACAGCGCTTGATGCCCACGATGCACGCCGTCGAAGTTGCCAATGACGACCAGGCTGCCGGTCACCACGCCCGCGCCCTCGCTCGGAATGCGCTCGGCTCCAGATGAATCCACGCGACGCTACCTAGCCTGAAGCGGCACCCGCCTCAAATCCGCCTGCGTCCGTGGCAGCCGCGTTCTTGAAAGAGGCGATCGCTCTGATGATCGACTTGACGAGCCCATGGCAGGCTGTTAGAGCCGCGCTCGCTGAACGGGGGGCTCCCGAGGCTGGAGGCGTGCCGTGTTCAAGAGGGTCGCCATCTTTTCCGGCAATGCCAACCCGGCACTTGCGCAGGAAATCTGCCAGGTTCTCGACTACCCACTCGGGAGGTCGAAGGTAAGTCGTTTCTCTGATGGCGAGACGTTCTGCGTCATCGAAGAGAACGTGCGCGGGGTGGATTGCTACGTCGTTCAACCGACTTGCTCTCCCGTCAATGACAACGTGATGGAACTTCTGATCATGGTGGATGCGCTCCGACGCGCTTCCGCCGGATCGATCACGGCGGTCATTCCGTACTACGGGTATGCGCGACAGGACCGGAAGGTCGCGCCCCGCACTCCGATCACCTCCAAGCTGGTGGCGGACCTCATCGTGGCGGCGGGCGTCAACCGCATCGTCGCGCTCGATCTGCACGCCGGTCAGATCCAGGGGTTCTTCAACATCCCCTTCGATCACCTGTTCGCGATGCCGGCGCTGCTCGATCAGCACCTGCGCGAGCAGTACAGCCGCGATGTGGTCATCGTGTCGCCGGACGCAGGTGGCGTCGAGCGGGCGCGCGCCTACTCGAAGCGCCTCGGGGGCACGCTGGCGATCATCGACAAGCGCCGCGAGAAGGCGAACGTCAGCGAGGTGATGAACATCATCGGAGACGTGGCCGGGAAGCGCTGTCTCATCCTCGATGATCTCATCGATACGGCTGGCACCCTGGTGAATGCGGCCAACGCCCTGATGAATGCGGGCGCAGTCGAGGTGGCCGCATGCGCGACCCACGCGGTCCTGTCCGGACCCGCGATCGAGCGCATCAGCGAGTCGCCGCTTACTGAAGTCGTGGTGTCGAACTCGATCCCGCTTCAGGAGGAGGCGAAGGCGGCCGGCAAGTTTCGCGTCGTCTCCGTCGCGCGCCTCCTCGCCGAGGCCATCCGCCGGATTCACCATTCCGATTCCGTTAGCTCCCTCTTTGTCTGAGAAACACCCGGGGGCGGCGGCCACGTGTCCGTGGCTTGCGACGTGCCACCTACTTCTGCTATAGCCGGCACCCCCCCGGCCCCGGGTGAACCCGAACTCCCCAGGAGAGTCTGTCGTCATGGAGATCATCAAGCTCAGCGCCACGCCCCGCGTCGAGACCGGCAAGAGTTCATCAGGCCGCCTCCGCCGCACCGGCCAGATCCCGGCCATTGCGTACGGCCGTGAGCTGGCACCCGTTCAGGTCGCCGTGTCCCCCAAGTCCCTGACGCAGATCCTCACCTCTGCGCACGGAGACAACTCGGTCGTCGAGCTCGCCGTCGAAGGCGGAGAGACCTTCACCGTCATGGTTCGGGACTACGACTACCACCCGATCTCGCGGCAGCTCATCCACGCGGACTTCATCCAGGTGAAGCTCGATCAGCCGGTGGACGTCGAGGTGCCCTTCCGTTGCGTCGGCAAGGCCAAGGGTCTCGTCTCGGGTGGCACGCTCCAGCAGATCTTCCGCACGATCCCCGTCCGGAGCCTGCCCGAGAAGATCCCGGCGTTCCTCGAGATCGACGTGAGCGATCTCGACGTCGGTGAGAGCTTGAAGGCTTCTGCGCTGAAGCTCGAGGAGGGCGTCAAGGTGCGGCTCCCCGAGGAGCAGACCATCGTCGTGCTCGCCGCGCCCGACAAGGCGGCTGCCGAGGAGGAGGCCAAGGCGGCCGCCGCCGCTCCGGCTGCTGCTGGCAAGGCTGCACCCGCGCCTGCCAAGAAGGACGAGAAGAAGAAGTAATCCCTCCCCCAGGGGAGTGGCTCACGTCTCTCTGCGATGCTTCTCGTCGTCGGTCTCGGCAATCCCGGCAAGGAATACGCATCTCACCGGCACAACGTCGGCTTCATGGCCGTCGATGCGCTGGCCGATGAGGTGCGCGCTGAGGCGTTTCGCGAGAAGTTCAGTGGCCATTACGCCAAGGCGTCCGCCCCTGGCGAGCCGCTCGTGCTGCTCAAGCCGATGACGTACATGAACGAGTCTGGCCGGTGCGTTCAGCCGGCCATGGCGTTCTTCAAGATCGAGCCGTCTCGCCTGATCGTGATCCACGACGAACTGGATCTGCCCTTCGGTTCAGTGCGTCTGAAGTTCGGAGGTGGCCACGCCGGTCACAATGGCCTTCGCTCCATCATGTCCTGCGTGGGCAGCGGAGACTTCGGCCGGATTCGCGTCGGCGTCGGCCGCCCTCCGAGCACCTTTCGTGGCCAGGTGGCCGATTACGTGCTCTCGGGCTTCGACGCGCTCGAGCGCGAGGCGCTCGCGGACTGCTTGAAGCAGACAGCACAAAGTGTGCTAGAAGTGGCGACCCGCGGCTTCAATGCCGCGATGAATGCTCGAAATACCCGGCAGAAGCCGGGAAAACAATCGCCGAAGGGCGAGGCTGCGGAGGCGACGGATGCCGCCTCCAAGTCCAGACCCGGAAGCGACTGATCCTTCCTCGCTCCGCGGAAGAACTCCGTGGGGCCTCATGTCCGAGAGGAACGAACTGTGAGTCGAATGGTAACGGCACCGGGACGAGCCCGGGAATACGAAACGATTTACGTCCTTCGCCCCGACATCGACGCGGACAACGCGGACCGTCTCGGGACGCGCCTCGCCGAGGTGATCACGCGCGAGCAGGGACGGCTCACCAAGGTCGAGACCTGGGGCCGTCGCCGGCTGGCGTACGACATCTCCAAGCACCGCCGCGGTGTCTACGTCTACCTCAAGTACCTCGGCGCGGGCCGGGTGGTCTCCGAGCTGGAGCGCAACCTGCGCCTCACGGACGGCGTGCTGAAGTACCAGACGGTGCTGCTCCGCAACGACGTCGAGGTCGAGCAGGTCGCCATCAGCGACGAGGAAGTTCGCTTCGAGCGTCTCGAGCTGCCCCCGCTCGAGGAAGAGCGCGACGAGTCGCGTGAGCGTCAGCTCGGTCTGATCGAGCCCGAGCGCCGCGCAGAGCGTAACGCCGAGGTCCCGAGCATCGAGGACGAGGGCGACGTCGAGCAGGAAGGCGAGACTGGCGGCGACGAGGAGGAGAGCTGATCCATGAACACCCGTGGCTCTGACATCGGCCGCAACAGCAGCGCCGACTACGACGACCGTGAGTACGGTCGCACCCCCGACCTCAACGCGGATGCCCCCGGGCGCCGCCGTACGGGCAAGAAGCGGGTCTGCCGGTACTGCGCCGACAAGGCGCTGGTCATCGACTACAAGGATCCGCAAGCACTCAAGTACTTCATTTCGGAGCGGGGCAAGGTCGTCCCGCGTCGGATCAGCGGCAACTGTGCGCGGCACCAGCGCAAAGTGACGCTCGCCATCCAGCGAGCGCGCAACATCGCGCTTCTTCCGTTCACCGTGTCGGCATAGGAGGATCCCATGGCGACCCATATTCACGTCGTCCTCACGCAGGAACTCGACAACCTCGGAAAAAGCGGCGAGCTCGTGAAGGTCCGCCCGGGGTTTGCGCGGAACTACCTGATCCCGCGCGGCCTGGCGGTCAGTGCCACCGCCGAGAACGTCGCCCGCATCGAGCACCAGAAGAAGGTGATCGAGGCCCAGACGGTGAAGCAGCGTGCCGAGGCTGAGCAGCTCGCGGGCAAGCTGAGCGCCGTCAAGCTGACCCTGTCTCGTCCGACGGGCGAGGGAGACAAGCTCTACGGTTCGGTGACGTCGCGGGACATCGAGGAAGCGCTGGCGAGCCAGGGCTTCACGGTGGATCGCCGCCGCATCGAGACGGATCCGATCAAGACCCTCGGAACTCACTCCGTGCAGGTTCGGCTCGCTCCGTCGATCGCAGCGAAGGTCGAAGTCACCGTCACGGCGAAGTAGAGGCACCTCTTCTCGCCTGCGCTGGACTCACGTATAAACGCTGAGACCCAGTTGACTGACGCCCCGTAGGCATGGCCTCCGGGGCGTTGGGCATTTCTGAGGGCACTTCTGTGGATAACCTCTGGATGTCTCCAGGCATTTTTCTGGGGAGGTCGAGCCGATGATGAGAGGGCCCGATGCCCGCCGGGGGCAACGACCGCAAAAACTCGAGCCGGCGACGATTGCCGGGCGAGTCCCCCCGCATGATCTCGACGCTGAAGCGGCCGTGCTCTCGGCCATCCTGCTCGATCGAGACGCGCTCGACCGGGTGCTCGAGATCCTCAAGCCGGAGCATTTTTACAACGACGGCAATGGCCGCATTTACGAAGCCACGCAGACGCTGGCGCTCGCGGGCACGCCCATCGACATCATCTCGGTCGCCTCGTGGTTGAGGGATCGTGAGCGGCTACAGCAGCTCGGCGGCGCGGCCTATCTGGCGACGCTCGCAGACGCGACGCCTGCCGTTTCCCACGTCGCCTCGCATGCCCGTGTCGTCTACGAGAAGTGGCGCCTCCGGCAGCTCATCGCCACCTGTCAGCGTGTCTCCGCGGAGGGATACGGTGATGTCGGCGAGGTCCAAGCGTTCATCGACGGCGCCGAGCAATCCATCTATCAGCTCGCCCGGACCCCGCAGGGCACCTCCACCCAGCCCCTCGCGATGGCGCTCCGGACTGCCTTCGAGCAGATCACGGCGGCCGCCGAGCGTGGCGATCGCATCACGGGGATCTCCACCGGCTACGAGAAGCTCGATGCGAAGACCGCCGGCCTTCACGATGGTGATCTCCTGATCGTGGCCGCCAGGCCCGGCATGGGAAAAACCTCGTTCGTGCTGAACCTCGCGGTCAATGTCGCGTCACCTCGCTCCGTCGGCATGCCAGGTCCTGGCGAGGAGGGGCATGGCGTCGAGCGGCAAGCGCCCGGCTTCGGTGTCGCGGTGTTCTCCCTGGAAATGCCCCGAGAGCAGCTCGCCACCCGTATGGTCTGCTCCGAAGGGCGCGTCGACGTCGGCAAGGTGCGGCAGGGCTTCCTTCAGCCCGAGGACTGGCGGCGCCTCACGGAGTCCGCCTCCTACCTCTCGACGCTCCCTGTCTGGATCGATGACACGTCCGCGCTGACCCTCCTGGAAGTTCGCGCCAAGGTGCGCCGCATCCAGGCGGAGTACAACCAGGCGTCCGGCCCTGGAAACCCAGGGCGACGGGTGGGCCTGGTCGTCATCGACTACCTGCAGCTCATGAAGGGGCGCGACGGCGTCTCCAGCCGCGAGCAAGAGATCAGCGAAATCTCACGAGGCTTGAAGCAGCTCGCCAAGGAGCTGCGCGTCTGCGTGATCGCGCTCTCTCAGCTCAACCGCTCCGTCGAGACCCGCACGACGAAAGACAAGCGTCCGCAGCTCTCGGATCTACGTGAATCCGGTGCCATCGAGCAGGACGCCGACACCATCGTCTTCATCTACCGCGACGAGTACTACAATGCGGAAACCACGAACGCGAAGGGGATCGCCGAGCTGATCATCGCGAAGCAACGAAACGGGCCGACCGGGAAAGTGCTGGTGCGCTTCGCGGCCTCCTGCACCCGGTTCGACAACCTGGCGCCTGGGGACTATCCCGACGTCGTCGACGACGAGTGAGCGGGCACCAGGGTCGGTGGCATCCAATGTGGTGCCTGGCCCGCGCGTCATAACAGGATCCATGGCCGCTCTTCCTCCGCGTTCCGGTCCTTCGCCAGAACCCTTCAGGGCGCGGCTCGAGAGAATGACGAGGCGCGCCGCCGTCCTGGTGGGGTTGCTGTCGGCCTCTGCGAGTTGCAGCCCTCCGCTGCAGAGTGGTGGTGTGATCGTCGTCGACGGGGCCGCCGCGCGGCTCGGTGCCATGTGTCGCTGGCGCAGCGGTGGCCACGACGAGCTGTGCCCGGCGGCGGCTCCTTCCGCTCCGTCCGCGAAGGTTCGACGGCTCGAGGGGGGAGCCGAGGAGGGCCTCTCGGGGGCCCTCGCCGGCGGCAAAGCAGGTGACTACCTGCTGGAGAACGACCAGATCGCCGTGATCATCGAGCAGCTCGGGCGTGTCGAGGGCGGAGGCCACCTCATCGACGCCGCCGACGCAGGTCGACGGCGAGACGAGCTGGAACGGGTCGCGACCTACCTCGGGCGAGCCGCCGGTCAGGCGCTCTACAAGGAGCTGACGACGGGGAGGGACGACGAGGGCACGGCGTGGGTCGAGGCGCGCGGCCACGTCGCAGGTGACGAGTCGCTGGTGATCGCAACGCGTTACAGCTTGAGGCCCGCCGATCGGGCGGTCTTGCTCTCCACCACCCTCGAAAACCGCGGCGCACAGCCCAGCATGCGCCTGGAACTCGGCGATGCGGTGCGCTGGGGAGGGACGCTGCTGGTCGCGCCACGGTGCGTGCCCGGCTGCCCTGGACCGTATGTGGGCCCCTACCTGGCAGGCATCGGGACCGACACGGCATACGTGCTGATCCCCGTGGAAGCGACCGCGCTGCAGGCGTCGACCGACGCTGGTGAGAGCGAGATCAGCCTCACGCACCGTGAGCACCTCCCTCCGGGCGAGCGCCTCGTTTACGAGCGGGTGCTGGCCGTGGCCCCTCGCGGGGACTCCGCAGGGGTCGCGACGGAGCTCCTCGTGCTCGGTGGCGGCATGCCCGGCGGGCTCGACGTGGAGCTCACGGACATCGGGGGAGAGGCCCTCGCTGCGGTCCACGGCAGAGTGCTCCTCACCCCGATCGCCCCGGAGGGACAGGCTGTCCTCGACGACATCCCTCTCTGGCTGAAGGCCAGCGCAGAGCCCGCGCGGAACCTCGAGGGGCAGGCAGCGCGCCCTCTGAAGGTGGGCGGCGAAGTGCCGCCTGGCGCCTATCGACTCGGCTTCGAAGGGGAGGGGAGGCGAGCGAACGAGGAGACCAGCGTCATCATCCGCGCAGGAGAGGTCACGAGGGCGAAGCTGGCCCTGACGGGGCCGTGAACCTCGGTGTCTCGCTCCACCTCCTCGAAGGACTGCTGGCTCCTCGAAGGCCTGCTGGACGCCTGAGCCGCCCCTGCGGCTGGGGACGGCTGCGCCGTGGGTGCCTTGTCGACTTCGTTTGCGCCGCCGCGCCAGACGCTCCAAGGATTGGCCCAGATGCGGACGGAACGCCTCGCCACCGACCCTGCTTCCATCTCGCGCGCTGCAGCCCTCCTGCGCGCTGGGGGCCTGGTCGCATTCCCCACCGAGACCGTGTACGGCCTCGGCGCCAGAGCCGACGACGGGACCGCTGCCGCACGGATCTTCGAGGCCAAGGGGCGTCCTTCGGGCAACCCCCTCATCGTCCACGTCCCTGACGCGGCGGCTGCCCAGGCCCTCGTCGAGACATGGCCCCCCGTAGCGGATCGACTCGCTGCTGCCTTCTGGCCGGGCCCGCTCACGATGATCTTTGCGCGCCGAGCCGACCGCATCGCAGACGTCGTCACCGCCTGTGGACCTACCGTCGCGGTGCGCGTGCCAGCCCACCCCGTCGCGCGCGCCTTGCTTCAGGCCGTTGCCCTCCCCATCGCTGCACCGAGCGCCAACCGATCGACCGAGATCTCCCCGACCACGGCGGAGCATGTCTGGAAGGCGCTCGCCGGTCGCATCGACGCTTTGCTCGACAGCGGACCCTGCGAACGGGGGATCGAGTCCACGATCCTCGACGTGACGACCTCACCGCCCACCCTCCTTCGCCCAGGATCCATCCCTGCGCACGCCATCGCCGCGATCGTCCCGCTTCGAGATCGCTCGGGAGCCATCGTGGCGCCTCACCTGCGCGCCTCCGCGCCAGGGTCCCACGCGCGGCACTACGCGCCACGGACCAGGGTGCTCCTCACGCACCCCGAGCAGGTCCGCGCGACCGTCGACGCGCTCGTCGCGCAGGGGCTTCGCACCGCCACCCTCGAACATGGCCGAACGACGGAGGCTGGCGCTCACGCCGAGCTCCTGCCCTCCGACCCGGTTGCCTACGGCGCCGAGCTGTATGCGGCATTGCATCGGTTGCAGGACAGCGCCTGTGATGTCCTCGTCATCGCGGATGTCCCCGAAGAGCCCGGCTGGGAGGCCATCCGAGATCGTCTTCGCCGGGCCTCTGCCCCCTCGGACGAGAATCCCTGACGAGCTGGGACATCTGTGGCAGAAAAGCCTCGCGCTCTTCGCTGACGATGACGGCCCTGCCCGCGCTCCCTACCCGCTGGATCCGAGCTGCCGCCCTGGGGGTGGCGGTCACGCTCGGCGCTGGCCCTGCCCACGCGAACCTGCTCGAGCAGGCGCCGTGGCGGGCCCCCTTCATCCTGGATGGGCCGGCCGCCGAGCCGCTCCCGTTGCTCTACGCTTTCCGTAACCCTGCGATCGAGCGTCCCGGTCCCCTTCGCCTCTATGTGAGCGGTCGCTATGGCCGCTGGATGGAGCACCCCTGGCAGACCCTCAGCTGGTCCATCGGCCAAGGGGAGCACCCCGAGACCCACCGAGAACCTCTCACCCTGCCGGATTCCTCCTGGCTGACGTCGCGCGTGGACGAGCGCACGTCCCCAGGATCGAGCGAGCTCCTCCTCCTCGAAGAGCTGATCCACATCGGCACCGCCACCTCGCCCACCTGGCTCCGCCGCCTCGATCCCGGCTGGAGCCCGCGGTGGCCCGTCTCCACGGGGCCCGGCCTCGCCTCCAACGGCTACAACGTCCTCTGGGAGCCCACACCCAAGCCCGTTCGTGACTGGCGGTGCCGACGTCGTCCCGTCGTGTTTGCGCGGCACGGTGGTGAACAAGCCTCGTTTCTTCTCGTTCGTTGCGACGGCTCGAGCGCTCCCGAAGCCCTCGAGCGCCTCTCGATCGTCGCCAGGCCTCCCGAGACACCGAGCCCGGGCGAGCTCCTTCCTGACGAACCCGATGCCGAGACCTGGCCTGACCTGGAGTGGGTCCCCCAGGTGCGGGTACTTCACCCACGCCTCCTCTGGGTACTGCAGAAGATCGCCGACGCCTTCCCGTTCCGCTCCATCTACATCTTCAGCGGCTACCGCCCCCGAGCCGAAGCGCGCAAAGGGCACAGCAGCTTGCACGCTGAAGGCAGAGCGCTGGACATCATGGTGATGGGCGTCTCCAACACCTCCCTCTTCAACCTCTGCCGCACGCTCGACGACGTCGGCTGTGGCTTCTACCCCAACAGCAAGTTCGTTCACGTCGATGTGCGCCGACCCGCCACCGGCCACACCTTCTGGATCGACATCTCCGGTCCTGGCGAGCCCTCGCGTTACGTCGATGCGTGGCCAGGCGTCGTCGATCGTGGCGGCACGTCCTGGAGTGCGCACAGCCCCAGAACGACGGCCCCCGAAGGACCTTGAGCCGACGCACTCCGAAGGGGCTTCCCTGAACCTCGACGCGCCCGGCGGCGCCGCGCGAGGCGGCATGCAGTCCAGGACGAGCGCGCCATCCTGAGATACGCTCGGGGAGTGCAGCGAAATCGCATGGCTTGCGGCCTGCTGGGCGCCCTGGGAGGCCTGATGGTGGCCATCGCCGGGATCGCTGGCTGCGACGAGGAGCTTGTTCCCGTGGTCCCCCCTGGCGGTGGCGCAGGCGCCGGGGGCTCCGTCGTCATGGACGGCGGCACCGGGGACGCTGCCCCAGGCGAAGACGCCGCCTTCTCCGACGCCGGGGACGCTGGGATCGCGCCGGTCGTCATCGGCATCACGCCCACGCCCCGCGCCGAGGGAGATGGCGTCCCCTCGCAAGCCGCGAGCTTCGACGCAGAGCTCACCACCTTGGCGGTCGGTGTGCGGGGCGTGGTCGTACGTCGCACACTTCGCGAGGTGATCTCGGGGGGAGCTGCGCCCCTGGCCTTCCTCGCCGAGCGCCACACCGCGAACGGCACCCAGGTGCTGTTCAACCTGGCTTTGGTCGACCACGCGGCCGATGGGCGTCCCGCCGAACTCTCTCAGCTCGCCTGGAACGCCCCCGACATGACCTCCTCCCTCCAGAGCGCGGTGGATCTCGTGATCGGCGCCTTCGGCGAAAGCCTGGCCTATCTCACCTTCGGCAACAGCGTAGATGTCTATCTGAGTCACAATCCCACCCAGCTCGCCAGCTTCGAAGCGATGGCCGCGTCCGTGAGCACCTACGCCAGCGAACATCCGGAGGCGCCTCTCGCGCTGCGCACGGGGATCGGCTTCTCCGCCTCTGGCGCGTCTGCCGCCGACCCCTCCCATGGCAACCTCCGTGGTGTGGGTCAGGTGGCCATCTTCAGCTATCTTCCTGGCCTCAGCGCGGGGCAAGCGGCGCCCACGGGCGACATCGCGAGCGCGCTCGATCAGATGGTCTCGCTTGCGGCGGGCAGGCAGGTCGTCGTGCAGGAGACTGGCTACCCGAGCGCGGCGCTCGTGGGTGGGTCGCCGGACAAGCAGCGCCTCTTCTTCTCGACCCTGGGGGAGGCGCTGGCCCCGCGGCGCGCCTCCTTCCCGTTCGTCAACGTGCTCGAGCTCCACGACCCCTCGCCCGCCGCTTGCGATCTCCGCGCGGCGGCGCAAGGTGAGCCCTCGGGCGGAAACTTTGCGGCTTTCGCTTGTTCCCTGGGCCTCTTCGACCTCGCCGGATCCGAAAAACCAGCGTGGGGCGAAGTCGCTGCAATCGCGGCAACGTTCGCCTCACCTTGAACCGTGAGGTAGTCTTGAAACCCTCGGCGCCATCGATCGCGGCCGCATTCAGCGGGCGCGGCTGAGGGGTGAGTCCCCCGTCTCCAGGGGCGGGGGTCGATCCTCGATGGCGTTGCCCGCTGAGCTGGTCGCTGACCAAGAAGGTGTGAGAGATGGCCGAGATGCGCACAGGGATGGTCGACACGATCGCGGCGATGCAGGACTACGCGCTCTATCGCGATCTCTCGTGGGAGGGCTCGTTCGAGGACTACCTCAACATCGTCCGCCAGCAGCCTCAGGTGACGAGGAACGCGTACCAGCGGGCGTACGACATGATCATTCGGTATGGGACCGAAGAGTACACCGACAACAAGAAGAAGCTGATCCGCTACAACTTCTTCAAGGACGAGCTGAACGGCGGCAAGGACGCCATCTACGGCCTCGACATCCCGCTCATGCGGCTCGTTCACGTCCTCAGGGCCGCCGCGGAAGGGTACGGCCCGGAGAAGCGCGTGATCCTGCTCCACGGGCCCGTCGGCTCCTCGAAATCGACGATCGCTCGGCTCCTGAAGAAGGGCGTCGAGCACTACTCGACGACCCCTGACGGGGCCCTCTACACGTACGACTGGGTGAACCTGGAGGGCGTCGGCATGGCTGGCTCCGAAGGGGCTCAGTTCAAGTGCCCGATGCACGAGGAGCCCCTCCGCCTCATCCCTGTGGCGTGGCGCGAACGAGCCATCCGTGAGCTCGGGCTCTCCAACGAGCGGTTCCAGGTCCGCGTGGAGGGGGAGCTCAACCCTGCCTGTCGCTTCATCTTCGCTCGCCTCATGGAGCGCTACGGCGGCGACTGGGGCAAGGTGATGCAGCACATCCGGGTGAAGCGCCTCGTCCTGTCCGAGAAGGACCGCATCGGCATTGGCACCTTCCAGCCCAAGGACGAGAAGAACCAGGACTCGACCGAGCTGACGGGTGACATCAACTACCGGAAGATCGCCGAGTACGGCTCCGACTCCGACCCGCGGGCCTTCAACTTCGACGGCGAGTTCAACATCGCGAACCGCGGTATCGTCGAGTTCATCGAGGTCCTCAAGCTCGACGTCGCCTTCCTCTACGACCTGCTCGGTGCCTCTCAGGAGCACAAGATCAAGCCGAAGAAGTTCGCCCAGACGGACATCGACGAGCTGATCATCGGCCACACCAACGAGGCCGAGTACAAGAAGCTGCTCGGCAACGAGTTCATGGAAGCCCTGCGGGACAGGACCATCAAGATCGACATCCCCTACATCACGAAGGTGTCGGAGGAGATCCGGATCTACGAGAAGGACTTCAACCGCGAGAAGATCCGCGGCAAGCACATCGCGCCGCACACCCTGGAGGTTGCTGCCATGTGGGCGACGCTCACCCGCCTGGAGGACCCGAAGAAGCACAACCTCTCCGTCGTGCAGAAGATGAAGCTCTACGACGGCAAGGTCCTCCCCGGCTACACCCAGGACACGGTGAAGGAGCTCCGGAAGGAAGCGCCGCGCGAGGGCATGAACGGCATCAGCCCGCGCTATGTGCAGGACAAGATCTCCAACGCCCTCGTGAACGACATCGGCGAAGGGACGATCAACCCCTTCATGGTGCTGAGCGAGCTGGAGAAAGGACTCCGGCACCACTCGCTCCTCACCAACGAGGACGACCGCAAGCGCTATGGCGAGTGCATCGGCATGGTGAAGCGCGAGTACGAGGAGATCGTCAAGAACGAGGTCCAGCGAGCGATCAGCGCCGACGAAGACGCGATCCAGAAGCTCGCCGCGAACTACATCGACTCGATCAAGGCCTTCACCCTCAAGGAGAAGGTGAAGGACCGCTTCACGCGCGAAGACGTGGAGCCCGACGAGAGGCTGATGCGCTCGATCGAGGAGAAGATCGAGATCCCCGAGAATCGAAAGGACGATTTCCGTCGGGAGATCATGAACTACATCGGTGCTCTGGCAGTCGATGGGAAAAAATTCGAGTGGCACACCAACGATCGGCTTCGCCGCGCGCTCGAGCTGAAGCTCTTCGAGGATCAGAAGGATGCCATCAAACTCCAGACCCTCGTTTCCAGTGTCATCGACAAGGAGACGCAGGAAAAGATCGACATCATCAAGACGCGTCTGATGAAGTACTTCGGGTATAACGAGGTGTCCGCGCGCGATGTGCTCGACTACGTCGCCTCAATCTACGCGCGCGGCGATACGAAGTAGTCGTCGTTGCCGTTACCCTTCGTTGGCCGCCTTGCGCAAGCGCGACACCTCACGCTCCAGGGCGGCCACCGTTCGCTTGAGATCACGTAGCTCCTCGGTCGTCGCCAGCCCCATCGTCTTGGCAAAGGTCTCCTTCTGTTCGGTCGTGAAGGAAGATACCTTTCCGGGGACGCTCATCGCCGTCATGAGAAGCCTCATGAACCTCTCATCCTGCATGAGCTTCGCGACGCTGGGATTGGCAGCCAGTTTCATGCCCTCCGTCATCAGCTTATCTTTCAGTGACATGAGCACAGGGTAGCACGAGCTCTGCAGAGCCCGTGCCGAGGGTAGCCCGTGTCTTCGGCTCCCTCGTTGATGTGGCCTGTTGAGGGGCTCCATGAAGGCTTACCGAGCGGGAGGATGTGGGGGACCAACTGCTCGTTATCGCTGTGCCGAGTCCCGGAAGATGCGACGACGCTGATGGATCTCAAGCCGCCCGTGGGAGACGCGCCCCACGACTCACCCCCGACGCCACCTCCCGTCCCCAAGGAGGAAACGCTCCCCGACGACGCAGCGCCTCCCAGCTCCGAGCAGAACGGGTGGTGGTATGCAGGACCCGACTCGATCCGGGGCCCGGTCAGCAACAGCGCCCAGGAACTCGACGAGGACCTGGTGCAAGCGCTGGAGCGCTGCATCACCCGGGCCATCGAGCACACGCTGGAGGCCCAGACGCCGGAAGGCTCCTGGTTCGTCCTCCCCGACGCGAGGATGTTCGACACCGGGCTGGTGGCGTACGTCCTCTCCCGCACGCCCGGCCCAGCAGCGGCCGCCGCCGTCGAGCGCGCCAAGACCTGGCTCGCGACGGCGACACCGCAGACGCAGACCCGCTTCAGTCAGATGCTCGACGAGACGCCCTGGAGCTTGCTCTCCGGCACGAGCGTGGTCGTCGACCTCAGAGAGCCCGAGCTCTACAGCAACGTCTTCCGACGCAAGACGCTCTTCCTCTACGCGCTGACCCTGCACGCGCGGAAAGAGGTCCTCTCGCCCTTCAGCCAGGAGCGGGTCCGCGCCCAGATCCGCAGCATCTACGACCGCGCCGAGCGGCTCCGCATGAAGCAGTGGAGCCGCGTCGATCTGATGGCGGTGTACCTGCTTCTCGAAGCCCTCCAGCCGGGGGTCTGCCCCAGCGAGTCGGCAAGGCTGTACCTGGAGAGCATGCAGGCCACGGACGGGAGCTTCTGTCACAACCCCGTGAGCTCCGCGCTTGCCTTGCTCGCACTGCTGGAGACGGCGCCGGAGTCCACCGCGTACAACCGCTGCCTGCAGCACCTGCTCGACGCCCAGCAGCCCGACGGAACGTGGCGCTTCTGCATCAGCAACGTCTGGGATACCTCGCTGCTCGTACGCGCTTACGAGGGGCAGTCGCGCTTCGAGGCGCTCGCGCGGCCGAAGGCGATCCAGTTCCTCATGCAGGCCCAGAACCGAGATGGCGGTTGGGGGTTCCGGACGAGCGTCGAGTCGGACACCGACACCACCTCGTGCGTCTTGCTCTCCCTGGCCGGCGTCCCCGACGTGGACGCTGGCTGCATCGCCCGAGGGATCGCTTACCTCGCCGCGCGCCAGCGCAAGGACGGCCTCTGGAACACCTGGCAATCCCAGGATGACCAGCCCGTCGAGGACTGCGTCGCTCACGCCCTCTCGGCGCTGACGGCGTACCCCGACATCCACCGTGTCCCGCTGGAGTCGCCCTACCGCTGGCTGGTCCAGCAATACGAGATCAAGGGACGGTGGAGAGCGGGCTGGTATCGCAGCTTCCCCTATGCCGTGCTCGAGATCGGTCGCGCCGTGGGGGCGTATCACCCTGTCTCCCGCGCTGCGCGCAAGTCCCTCCTCGTGGTCCAGAACGAGGATGGAGGCTGGGGAGAAGAGCCCGGAGAAGAGAGCTACCCGAGCCCCACGGGGCTCTCTCTGGCGATGCTGCTCGACATCCACCAGCCCGGGGAAGCGTTCATCCGCAGCGCCCTCCGTTACCTGGTCGACACCCAGCGAGACGACGGAACCTGGCCTGGGCGCCCTGAAGTGTACGGACCTCGACCCCTCCTCTACCACCTGGCCACCAACACCCACGCCTTCGTCATCCACGGTCTGCTGACCGCGTGGTCCAGGCTGGGGAGAACGCTGCCGGCTTGACAAACAGGAGGATGAGCGCGTCTATTCTCCAGCCTGACTCGCTCCGCCTGCACCCCCATGAGCTCGACCGTCTTGCCCCGCGATTTTCTTCTCTGAGGCCCGGAGCCGATGGGCGAAGGGCACAGATGGGTCATCATGGATGACCTGGTGATCTCGTTCACCGACTTGGGGCCCAGCCAGGACGCCGTGTGGCACGCCTTCGCGAAGGACCTGATGACCAAGGGCATCAACCGGTACCTCGCGACCAGCCTGGGCGCGGTTCAGGTCAACAGCGTCCAGCGAAAGATCACCGCGGATGCGCTGAAGAAGCGAAACATCCCGACGGCTGCCGTGACCGATGACCGGCTGGTCCGAGGTCTGGTCACGGCCGTGGCCTGGCTAGGGGTCAACATCAAACCCTTCGCCTGGTCGGAGCTCCGGGAAGCCGCCCTCTTTCTGAAGGTGCCAGCGACCAAGGTCGATCGCATCATCGAAGCGGCGGTGCGGCTCCGGACCTCCTCCGGCTAGCTGGCGCTCACCCCTCCGGGGTCGCCACGGTCTCTGCCGTTCGACCCTGCTGGGCCCCGGCGTAGTCCCCTCTCGGATCCGTGTAGAGGATCCGATGGGCCTCCGGCATCACCCGCCCGAGCACCCCGAAGGCGTCCCCTGGCGGGAGCCGATCGACGTCCCTGCGCAGCATGCGCTCGTAGCCTTGCAGGTCGTCGCGGGCCACGCGCTCGGCCTGCTCTGCCGGAAGGAGCCGCTCCAGCACCAGCACCGCGTTGGCGCACGACTGCTCGCGGCGCTCCTTCTCGACGCTGAAGATGTCGTTGTGGAGCCGGCACGAGATGCTGAGCTGCCGCAAGAGGCTCCGGATCGCCTCCTCGTGCAGCCGGGAAGGCATGTCGAGCCGATGAACCAGCGCCGCCGTGGCGAGGATGAAGGGGACCGCCGTGCTGTTGTACCCGTTCTCCAGGTACTCGGCGTACGACAGCGAGAGCTTCCCGTAGGACAGGAGATCCTCGATCTCCCACGCCTTCACCGCGTCAGCGGCCGTCTGGAGCCACAGCCCGTACGCCTCCGCGTCCCCCTCGTAGGCCACGAACAGCGCCCGGAGTCGCTGAAATCCCTGTGCAGCGGGCGCGTCGTCCTTCCCCTCGATGCCTCGCAGCACCGCCCCCACATCGACGGGTGCCGACGTCCCACCCTTGTCGGCATCGAACAGCTCGTCGATCCAGAACGTCCAGGTGAGGGCGGTCGCGAACAGGAAGAGCGCCTCGCGATCTCCGCCCAGACCCTGGACGGGGTGACCTTGCTCGTCGTCGACCCCATCGACGTACCCCTGGACGATCGTCAGCGCATTGCGACCGTGCGAGGGCTTGAACTTCTCGAGGCCCTCTCCCCACGCAAGGATTCTCTGGAGGACCGCTCGATCGAGTTCCATCGTGTCATGCTCACTTCCCGAGGCCCGTGCCCCATCCGCTCGCCTGCGTTCTTCTCACAACACCTCGACGAGCACCGCCGTGATGTTGTCACGCCCGCCTCGCTGGTTCGCGACCTCGATGAACCTGTCCACGGCCTTCTCTCCGCCGTCTTCCGCGATGGTCGCGACCTCCTCCTCCGAGTGCAGGTAGCCGTGAAGCCCGTCCGAGCAGAGCAGGTAGCGATCTCCTGCCTCGGTCGTGACGATGGAGGTGTCGACCTCCACGTAGTCACGGTTCCCCACCGCCCGGGTGATCACGTTGCGGTGCGGGGACATGCGCGCCTCTTCCGGGGAGATGAGGCCGTTCTTGATCTGCCAGGCGATCAGCGTGTGATCCTCGGTCATCTGCACGGCGTGGCCGTTTCGGACCTGGTAGATGCGGCTGTCGCCCACCTGCCCGGTGACCATGGCGTCGCCCATCGCGAGGGCCACGCTCAGCGTCGTCCCCATCCCGTTCTTGTCTCGCTCGAGCTGCGCGATGGCGAAGACCATGTAGGTCGCGGCCTGGATGGCGCCCTCGATGAGCCGACACACCGCCCGGGCCTTCTCGGGCGTCAGCGGCTCGTCCGGATCCCCCAGCGACGGCAGGCCCCGCTTGACCATGCCGTAGACCGTCTCCACCGCCTCGGCGCTCGCGACCTCGCCTGCGGCGTGGCCACCCATGCCATCGGCGACGATGTAGAGACGCAGCCCATCGTCGCAGAAGAAGGCATCCTCGTTCGAGCGCCGGTGGCGCCCTACATCCGTGCGGCCGAAAGATCGAACTCTCATCGCCTGGTCGACGGACTTCGCATGACGCGCCTTGCCCGCCCACGCGATCAGGCGGGGGACGCGGCCTGGAGAGAAGACAATAATCGCCTCGAGCTGGCTCTGTCGAGAGGCGCTGCGGTCGGTTAGACTCCGTGCGACCCGACCATGGCCATGACCGGCCACAGCTTCTCCGCGGCGTGTGGGCTGGATGGCCTCAGGTCGCGTCTCGTCGAGGCCCGGCGCGCCGTCCGCGCTCCCGTGGGCGCCCTGCTGTTTCTCAGCGGGGGCCTCGTCCAGCGCCTGCCCGCCGTGGCAGAGGTCGCTCGTGAGATCTTCCGGGGCGTCGCCACGTGCCTCGTCCCTGCGGCTGGCGTCCTGAGTGAGCGCGGGGAGCTCGAGGGCGAGGCCGGGGTGAGCGGCATGCTCTGGGAAGGCGGGGACTGCGCTCCGTTTGCTGCGCCAGCCCGTGACGTCGCGGGCGCCGTCGCGCTCCTTCTGGAGCCCAGCGGGCCGAGTGCCCCCTCGCGCCAGCCTGGAGCGCGCCCCCGGACGGGGACGGTCCTGCTCTTCATGCGGCCCGAGGCGGTCGAGGCGGACACACTCTCCGCCCTCTCGGATGCAGCGCCGGGCTCGACGGTGCTCGGCGCCGGGACGGTGGGCGCGAACCCCATCGTCATCCTGGCCTCCGGTGAGGTGCGGGAGGCGGCTGCGGTGGGCCTCGTCCTCACCGGCCTCGCCCCCCCCCTCGTCGAGACCGCGGGCGCCTGCCGGCTCCTCTCGGAGTTCCACCCCATCGATGAAGTCACCGAAGGCGGCCTCGTCCTGTCGGTGGGGGGCAAACCTGCGCTCGACCTGCTGTCCTCCTGCACCAACAGGGTCGGGCGCCCTCGCCCCGCCGACCCGGCGGAGCCTGCCCCCGTCGTCTTCGCCGCGCTTGCCGATCCTGCGTCCACGTCCGAGGCGTCGCCGCGCTTCGTCGTGCGGCCCGTCCGCGGGCTCGACACCGCCCGCCGTGGCCTCATGATCGGCGACGCTGCCCGACGGGGCGTGCGCCTCGCCTTCGCCGTGCGTGACGCGACCACCGCCCGCTCCGAACTCGCGGCGGCGACCCAGCGGATCTCGCGCGGCATCCTCGGCGCTTCCCCGCGCTTCGCCCTCTACCTGACCTGCGCTGGCCGCGGTCAGAGCCTCTACGGCGCCCGGGATGTCGAGGCCCGCATCCTCCGAAGTCGCTTCGGTGATCTCCCGATCGCCGGCATGCACTCGGCCTTCGAACTCGTCCCCTGGAACGCCGAGAGCGACGCCCGGATCGCGCTCTACTCCAGCGTCCTTGCCCTCTTCCGAGCGCCGAGCTGAGGTCCCGCGTCGGGCCCTGCCCTCTCGCGCGGACCCGTTCACGGCATCAGCGCTCCCGGTAAGCTTCGACGATCGCGTCGGCTCGCCGGCGTACCACCGCGTGCATGGTCCCGAAGCGCGGATCCTGGCGTGCCCCTTCGAGCAGCGGACAGCGTTCCATCCACAGGAGGTCGATCAACCCCGAGTCCACGGCGCTCTGGATCTCCTGCAGACCCTTCTCCGTGTCGCCCAGGAACCCGAGCACCTCGGCCCGGAGCTGGTGCATGAAGGTGCGCCGCCGGGGCCCGTGGTGGGCCGTCTCTCCCGTCATGATCTCGAGCGGTGGCTGGGGAAGCCCCCTGTCCTGCTGCTGGGAAAGCCCCCTGTCCCGCAGCAGCGTGAGCAGCGTCCGGGCCATCGCCGGGATCTGCGTGTCCTCGTCCAGCCCCTCCATCAGCCGCGCTCCCTGCTCGATGTCCCGCTGCCACACGAGGAAGCGCGCCCGGATCGCCCACTGCTCGCTCCGGAGCGGGTTCGCCTGCGCGAGCGTCGCCTCCATCTGATCCCAGCGCCCGAGCAGCGCGTGGAGGCGCGCCATGGCCGCCCGCGCCAGCGGCGTGTGCGGATCCAGCGCGAGCGCCGCCTCGGTCCAGCGCCGGCCACCGTCCATGTCCCCTGCCTCCAGGAGGATGCTGCCGAGAAGGCTCTGCGCCTCGGCCAGGCTCGGGTTGCGCGAGAGCGCACGCTTCAGCTCGCGCACGGCCCCGGGCGCGTCGCAGTCGTGAAGCTGTACGGCCGCGAGCGCGAGGCGGGTCTCGGCCAGATCAGGAGCGGCCCGGACCGCGCGCTGGGCCGACTCCACGACCTGATTGGCCCCCTCGCCAGTGAAGAACCAGAGCCTGCAACGCGCGAGGGCGCACGCAGCGAGGAACATCGGATCGCCGGGCACCCGGGCGAGCGCCTGATCGTAAAGCCCGATCGCCTCCCTCAAGCTCGCTGGCCAGAACTGCCGGTACAGATGGCGGCCGCGCAGGTAGAGATCGATGGCCACGGGATCGGAGGGCACCTCGCGCAGCGGGGCGACCTGCGCGTCCGACGTGAGCGCTTCGACGATGGCCTGCGCCACCTCGTCGCTCATGCGCAGCACCTCCTGCTCTGGCCTGTCCAGCCGGCGCGCCCAGAGCTGGAACCCATCCGCCACGCTGATCAGCCGGGCGCTGATCCGTACCGTCCCCGCGCGTCGTCGCACCGAGCCGTCGACGACCACCTGCACGTCCAGCTCTCTGCCGATCTCCCGCGGATCCTGATCCTGCCCCTGGAACCGCTGCACCACGCCCCGCGGCCGCACCTTGAGTCCACGCGTCATCGAGAGCGTGTCGATCAGATCATCGGTCAGCTCATCGGCCAGGTACCCATCGTCCGTGGGACCCTGGTTGCGGAACGGCAGGACGGCGACCACCCGGTCGCCCGCCGCAGTATCGGCCGCCGGGGGACCCTGGACGGGCGTCGACGTGGGCAGGCTCGGTGGCCCGCTCGCTGGCAGGTGCGTCAGCGTCGACAGCTCCTCGACGATGGCCTCCACGGTCGCGAAGCGAGCCTCCGGAGCGCGCGCCATGCAGCGCAAGATCAACCGTGCGAAGGCCACCGGCAAATCGGCGCGGCGCAGGCGCGGATCCGGCGGATCCGAGATCAGCTTGGCGGCGGCCACCGCGAACACCCCATCGCCCCGCCACGCCCTCTCCCCGGTGAACATCTCGTAGAGCACTGCGCCGAGCGCATACACGTCGGCGCGCCCATCGATGTCCTGACGCCCCTGCACCTGCTCGGGTGACATGTAGGCCGGCGTCCCGATCGTCATCCCTGCCGTCTGGCTCCCGCCCCCCTCCACATCGTACGCACGCGCGATCCCGAAGTCCGTGATCACCACGCGCCCATCCTTCGCGATCAGCACGTTGTCCGGCTTCAGATCGCGGTGGATCACCCCCGCCCGGTGCGCCGCGCCGAGGCCTGCGCAGATCGCCTCCGCCACCTCCACCCCGCGCGCGAGCGTCATTGGCCCCTCGCGCGTGATCACATCCGAGAGCGACTCCCCGTCCACGTACTCCATGGTCAGGAACTTGTCGCCGCCGTGCTCCCCGATGTCGAACACCCGGGCCACGTTCGGATGCGTCACCCGTCGCGCGAGCCGAACCTCGCGCCGGAACCGATCGATCACCCCCGCCTTGTCGGCGATCTCCCGGCGCAGCGTCTTCAGCGCCACCACCTCGTCCAGCTCCTGATCGCGGGCCCGGTACACGTTCCCCATCCCACCCGAGCCCACCAGGCAGAGCAGCTCGTAGCGTCCCCCCAGGATCTGCCGCTTCTCCGCGCACCCTGCGGGCATCACCGTCGACGCTTGGCTCGCTGGCCCACGGAAATGCGCCCCTGGCGTCGAGGACGTCCCTCGCTCCCCCGCCGGCGGCGGCACGGAGACGATCACCTGCGGTGGAGGGCCGCTGACCGACGAGGGCGTCGTGAAGGGGCCCATGCTCACCTCGTCTCGATCGGCGAACTCCGTCACCGCGATCGTCTCGTCCTCGCTCAGATTACGCTGGCTCATCCCATCCATCCCGAAAGCCGCCGAGGGCACAGTCGATCCGCGAAGCCGCCGAGGGCACTGAACCACCGGGTACCTGGCGCATGCGCAAGGGTACCCCAGATCTGCAGAGACGGGTTTGCTACCCTCCCGTGCCCCTCATGGCGCCCGCGCAATCCGTCGACGTCAAGGATCTCTCGAAGGTCTACAAAGTTCACGAGCGGGAAGCTGGCCTTTCCGCCTCGATCCGCTCGCTCTTCCGCCGCAAGTACCGCTCGGTCCGTGCGGTCCAGAACCTCTCCTTCTCCATCGCTCCGGGCGAGCGGGTCGGCTTCCTCGGCCCCAACGGTGCTGGCAAGACCACCACCCTCAAGGTGCTCTCCGGCCTCCTTCATCCCACCGAAGGCCACGTCCGCGTCGCCGGGTTCGTTCCTCAGCAGCGCGAGGTCGACTTCCTCAAGCGCATCACGCTGGTCATGGGGCAGAAGCAGCAGCTCCTCTGGGATCTCCCTCCCGTCGAGACCTTCGCCCTGAACCGCGCCATCTACGACATCCCCGACCGGCAGTTCAAGGAGACCCTCGACGAACTCACCACCCTCCTCGACATCGGCGGCATCGCCACCAAGCCCACCCGCCAGCTCTCGCTCGGCGAGCGGATGAAGTGCGAACTCGCTGCCGCCCTCTTGCATCGACCCGAGATCCTCTTCCTCGACGAGCCCACCATCGGCCTCGACGTCGCCATGCAGCTCACGGTGCGCGACTTCATCCGCCGCTACAACGAGCGCCACGGCGCGACCGTCATCTTGACCTCCCACTACATGGATGACGTCGCCGCCCTCTGCCCGCGCGTCATCGTCATCGACCAGGGCCAGCTTCGTTACGACGGCAGCTTGACCGAGCTCGCCCGCAGCGTGCGCCCCCACAAGCAGATCGCCCTGCGCACCAGCGCCCCCCTCGAACGCGCCGCGCTGGAGCGCGTGGGCACCCTCGTCGAGCTGGACGCCGCCAGGGCCGTCCTCCACGTCCCCCAGGAAGCGCTGCGTGACGCCGTCGCCCACCTCCTCGGACGACCCGAGGTCACCGACCTGACCGTCGAAGATCCCCCCCTCGAAGAGGTGATGCGCGAGTTCTTCACCCAGGTCCCGGCGCAGACCCAGGGGACCTCTTGAGGCTTCGTGCCCTCACCCGGATCCTCCGCGCTTACCCGACCCTCCTCCGCGTCGGCTTCGCGGGCGCGATGGCCTACCGCGCCGAGATGCTGGTCTGGATGCTCACGACCACCATGCCGCTCGTCAGCCTCGCCCTGTGGACGGCGGTCTCTTCCCACGCCCCCGTGGGCGGCTTCGGCCCTGGCGAGTTCACGGCGTACTTCCTCGCCACCCTCATCGTCCGACAGCTCACCAGCTCGTGGCTGGTCTGGGAGATGAACGCCGAGATCAAGAGCGGCGCCCTCTCCCAGCGCTTGCTCAAGCCCATCCACCCCCTCTTCCTGTTCAGCGCGGACAACCTCTCCGCCATCCCCCTGCGATCGCTCCTCTGTCTCCCCATCGCCATCGCCCTGCTCGTCGCCTCGGGTGACCGCATCCCCACCGACCCTGCCCACCTCGCCCTCGTCGCCCTCTCGCTCGTCGGCGCGTGGCTGCTCAACTTCCTCATCACTGCCCTGATCGGCGCGCTCGCCTTCGTGATGGAGAGCTCCACCACCGTCTTCGAGGTCTACCTCGCCGCCTTCATGGTCCTCGCTGGCTACCTCGTCCCCCTCGACCTCTTCCCCCCCAGCCTGCGCGCCCTCTGCGACGTGCTCCCCTTCCGTTACACCCTCGCCCTCCCGGTCGAGCTCCTCACCGGCCTCCTCGACCCTGCGCGCATCACCAGCCAGCTCGTCACCCAGTGGGCGTACGTCGCCGCCTTCCTGCTCGCGGCCCTCCTCGCCTGGCGCGCCGGCATGCGCCGCTTCGCCGCGTTCGGAGGCTGAGCATGCGTTACCTCCGCCTCCTCGCCACCCAGCTCCGCGTCTCGATGGCGCTCGGCATGCAGTACCGCTGGGAGTTCTTCATCGGCGGCCTGATCACCCTCGTCTGGATCGTCATCGGCCTCGTCCCCCTCTACGTCGCCCTCGGAGACCGACCGCCCATCGAAGGCTGGACCTTCGAGCGCGCCCTCGTCGTCGTCGGCTGGTTCACCCTGCTCAAGGGCGTGCTCGACGGCGCGGTCAACCCCTCGCTCCTCCGCGTCGTCGAGCAGATCCGCCAGGGCACCCTCGACTTCACCCTCCTCAAGCCAGCCGACGCCCAGTTCCTCGTCTCCACGGCCAAGTTCGAACCCTGGAAGGTCATCGACGTCGGCGCAGCGATGGTCATCTTCGCCTTCGCCTTCTCGCGCCTCGGGCGAACCCCGGCGGCTGCGGACGTGGCGCTCTCTCTCGGCCTGCTCGCCGCTGCCACCCTCGTCCTCTACTCCGTCTGGATCCTGGTGATCTCCGCCGCCTTCTGGGTCGTCCGCCTCGACAACCTCGCCTACCTCTTCAACTCCATCTTCGACTTCGCCCGCTGGCCCGTGACCATGTTCAGCGGCGTCTGGCGCATCATCTTCACCGTGATCATCCCCCTGGCCCTGATGACCACCTACCCCGCCCTGGCCCTGCTCGGCGCCCTCTCCGTGCAGACGGCGGCCTTCATCGCCGCGGGAGCCATCGTCTTCGCCATGATCGCGCGGGCCGTCTGGCGCCGCGCCATCGCCCACTACACCTCCGCCTCGAGCTGACCGGGCTCCCCTCCGCCTCGAGCTGACCCGGGCTCGCCTCCGCCTCGAACCGACCCAGGATCCCGCCTTCCCGCGACGCCTGGAGCGGCCGCACCCCTCCGTCCGCGCGACCACCCTCGACGCGGGCTGGGTAGCGCGTCAGGATCACCACTTCATCGAGGTTGAACCCATGAACAAGACCCCAGAGAAACAAGACAGCCAGGATGACGCCTGGCGAGAGCGCCTGACCGAAGAGCAGTTCCAGGTGACCCGATGTGGCGGCACCGAGCGGGCCTTCACCGGGAAGTACTGGGATCACAAGGCGGACGGCGTGTACCTCTGCGTCTGCTGCCGAGCCCCACTCTTCGACTCCCGCTCCAAGTTCGATTCGGGCTCCGGCTGGCCGAGCTTCTGGGAGCCAGCGGGACGCCCTGCGGTGACCGAGCATGAAGACCTCGCCTACGGCATGCGCCGCGTCGAGGTCCGGTGCAGCAAGTGCGAAGCCCACCTCGGCCACGTCTTCCCCGACGGCCCCCTCCCGACGGGGCAGCGCTACTGCATCAACTCGGCCTCCCTCGACTTCGAAGGCCGCTGACCTCTCGCCCTCCATTTCCAGCCGCCTCGCCCTCCAGCCGCCTCACTTCCAGCGACGCCGCCACGCCTGGCGTGCGTCATCTCGCTCCTCTCAGACGGGATACGCTTCAGCCGCTGCCTGGTGTACAGGCAGGGCGTGCCCCCGCCGGTGAAGAAAAAGAAGAAGCGGCCCTGGCACCAGCGCTTTACCCGCGAGCCGCCGCCTGCCTCCCCGCCGGGCACCCTGCTCCTCGAGAGCACCACCAAGCCGCGGATGTTCGTCATCGATTACTCCCCCGAGGTGGTGGTCGAGAAAGAGATCCACGACCTCGACGAGGCCATCGAGTTCCTCACCGACGACCGGCCGTCCATCACCTGGGTGGACATCCGCGGCATCGGGCACCGCGAAACGTTCGAGCGCATCGGCCGGATTTTCAAGATCCACGCCCTCGCGCTGGAGGACATCGTCAACGTCCCTCAGCGCCCCAAGGCCGACGCCTACCCCGATCACCACCTGGTCATCGCCCGCATGGCCCAGTCCAACGGCAACGGCGGCATCTGCACCGAGCAGATCGCCATCCTCTTCGGCCCTGGCTTCGTCCTCACCGTCCAGGAGGAGTCGGATCGTGACGTCATGGAGGGCGTCCGCGAGCGCATCCGCCGAGGCGGTGGCTCCATCCGCACCCGCGGCTCGGACTACCTCGCGTATGCCGTCCTCGACGCCGTGGTCGACGGCTTCTTCCCGCTTCTCGAGCGCCTCGGCGAGCGCCTCGAAGATCTGGAGCTGGAGGTCCCGCGTTCCCGCCGCCCCATGTCCCGACAGATCCACGATCTCAAGCGCGACCTGCTCACCTTGCGCCGCGCCATCTGGCCCCAGCGCGACCTGGTGAACAACCTGCTCCGCGACGAGAGCCCCTTGATCACCAAGGAGACCCGCATCTTCCTGCGCGACACCTACGATCACTCCGTGCAGGTCATGGACATGGTCGAGACCTTCCGCGAGCTCAGCTCCGGCCTCATGGACCTCTATCTCTCCACCGTCTCCAACCGGATGAACGAGATCATGAAGGTCCTCACCATCATCTCGACCATCTTCCTCCCCATCACCGCCATCGCCGGCATCTACGGGATGAACTTCCGCCACGAGAGTTCCCCCTTCAACATGCCCGAGCTCGACTGGTATTACGGCTACCCCTACTCGCTCATGCTCATGCTCGGCAGCGTGGTGGGGCTGCTCATCTATTACAGGCGCAAGGGATGGCTGGGTCGGGACGATCTCGACGAGGAGTGAGGGATGACGAAACACGATGAATCGCCGAAAGGAGACGCCCCGTCGGACACTTCGTCCTGGGCCGACCTCACCAACCGCGGCAACGGCAAGCAGGAGACCGGCGATCTCCCCGCCGCCATCACCGACTTCAGCGCTGCCATCGCCCTCGCTCCCGACGAACTCGCCCCGCGCTACAACCGCGCCAACGCGCACGGCCTCGCGGGCGACATCGAGGCCTCCATCGTCGACTACACCGAGGCCCTCCGCATCGATCCCGGCTTCGTCCCCGCCCTGATCCGCCGTGGCCTCGCTCGACAGCAGAGCGACGACCTCGAAGGCGCCGCCGCGGACCTGAACCGCGCCGTCTCCCTCGACCCCGAAAGCCCCGACGCCCACGGCACCCGCGGCTCCCTGCGCGCGCTCCTCGGCGACTACGCGGGCGCCCGGCAGGACTGCGAGCGTGCGCTCTCCCTCGCCCCCGAGGACTGGAAGCAGCGCACCGACGTGACCGAGCTGCTCGACCACCTCACGGCGGCTGCCGCTGCGGAGGGCGAACGCGAGGACGACGGCGAGGCCACCGAGACCGACGAGGGCGACGAAGACGACGAGCCCAACGGCGCTGCCATCGCCACGGTCGAAGCCGTCCTCAAAGCCGCGGGCTGGTCTCACGATCGCGTCCCCGAGGAAACCGACGAAGACGAGTGGGCGTCCTACGCCACCTCCATCGATCAGGGCCCTCTCGGCTCGGCCCTCGTGCGCGTCTCCGAGCCGATCCGCCGCTTCCTGCTGCACATCGTCTACCAGCCCGCGGCCCCCGAAGAGCACCGCGCCCAGGTCGCCGAGCTCATCACCCGCGCCAATGACGGCCTCTGCGACGGCAACTTCGAGATGAGCTACCGCACCGGCGAGGTCCGCTACAAAGTCGCCATCGACTGGAGCGGCACCCTCCTCGACCCGATGCTCATCCGCAACGCCATCCTCAACGCCATGGACATGGCCGAGGCCTACGGCGACGCCCTCTCCGCCGTCTTGACGGGCAAGCTCACCGCGCTCCAGGCCATCGAGGCTGCCGAGGCCGACCTCTGACCGAGGCTGGCCTCTCGGCTCACCCCTTCCGCTCCAGCCGCTCCAGCACCGCCCGCGGCGACAGCGTCTGCTTGTACACGTAGATCTCGCTGCTCTCGTCCTCCCCGAGCGCCTCCTCGCTCACCCGCAGCTGCTTCCCCACCGCCAGGATCAACCGCACCGGCAGCCCCCGCTGGATCTGCTCGATCCGCCGCCACACCGCCGCCCGGCTCCAGAACCCGAACGCCTCCAGGTACACCTCTTCCCCGGTCGCCCCGTTCTCGAACCGCAGATCGGGCACCACCACCTCTTCCCCTGGCAGCGCGAAGATCCGCTCCCCTGCCGCCACCGACCAGCGCGACCCCAGCCGCCGGAACCCCTCCACGAACGCCGACAGCTCCGGCGTCGTGTCCGGCGCCTCTCGCCCGTGGAACGTGAGCCCCTGCTCCGGACCGATCTTCAGCGTCGCCGGCTCCCGCTCGCGCCCCCACAGCACCTCCGCGTGCACCTCGAACTTCTCGCACGGCAGCACCGCCGACAGGAACATCGCCAGCCTGAGCCCGTACTTCTGCACCTGATCGAACAGACTGAAGGGCCCATCCAGCGTCAGCGTGTACCCGCCCCCTGGCTCTGCCTTCACCACGTGCAGCAGCCCGTGGAACCGCGCCGCCCGGAAGAGCCGCCGCATCCGCGCCGCCGTCTCCCCCTCCACCTTCACCGTCACCTTCGTCGCCTTCAGCAAGATCGACTGCGCCAAGGACAGGTTGTACCGATCCCGCAGCACCTCCGGCGCCGTCGCCGTGAACTGCTGGAGCAGCTCCGCCCCCTTCAGATCCGCGTACAGCCCCGCCTCCAGCACCTCGACCGTCGTCCCCATCCGCGCGGCCACCTCACCCAGCACCGCTGCCCGATCGAAGTCCCCCCGCACCTCCAGCGACCGGTGCGCCGCTGCTGCCGCCGCGAACACCTCCCGCCGGATCCCTTCCGCATCCACCCCCTCGCGCACCTCGAACGCGCACCCGTCGTCCAGCACCTTCCGCAGCCCCAGCGCCGCCACCCGGTCCCGCGCCGGCACCGGGATCGCATCGAGTGCCGCCTCGATCTCGTCCCGGCTCCGCCCCACGTGCGCCTCCAGGATCTTCACGTACGCCGCCGCCACCGGCAGCAACCGCTCTGCGGACGCCCCCTTCAGGTACTGCGGCGTGAGCGCCCCTTCCTTGCTCCGCCGGACCCGGACCAGATCACTGGTAAGCAACGTGATCCCGCCGCTTGTCGCTCACCCGCTCCTCGCTCGTCCCAGCCGCCACCAGCTCGTAGAGCACCGCCGTCTTCCCCTCGCCCCGGCGCAGAATGCGCCCCAGCCGCTGCACGTGCTCTCGCACCGACCCGCTTCCCGACAGCACGATCGCCACGTTCGCTTCCGGCACGTTCACCCCCTCGTTCAGCACCTTCGACGTCACCACCGCCGTGAACGACCCCTCGTTGAACCCCGCCAGGATCGCGCTCCGCTCCTTCACCTTCGTCTGGTGGGTGATCGCCGGCAGCAGGAACCGCCGCGAGATCGCGTAGACCGTCGCGTTGTCCTCCGTGAACACGATCGTCCGATCCTGCCGGTGCGCGTGCAGCAGCCGCGCCAGCACCTCCAGCTTCCCCGGTGCGCACAAGGCCAGCATCCGCTGCTTCCGGTAGCTCTCGAACGCGCGCCGCCCCGTGTCCGACTGCGAGCTGAGCATCAAGAACTGCCCCCACCCCTCCGGCATCCGGATCCCGTGCGCCCGCAGGAAGTTGATGTACGTCGCCCGCGCCGCGTCGTACGCCGCCCGCTCCTCCTGACCCAGCGGCACATCCAGCCGGATCACCTCGTACGCCGCCAGGTACTCCCCGCTCAGCTCCGTGATGTCCTTGCGGAACACCAGCGGCCCGATCAGCTCATCGTACCCCTTCCCATCCGTGCGCTCCGGCGTCGCCGTGAGCCCCAGCCGGAACGGCGCCAGGCACATCCGCGCCGCCAGCGCATACGAAGGACTCGGCAGGTGATGGCACTCGTCGAAGATCACCAGCCCGAACCGATCCCCGAGCCGATCCATGTGCTGGTGCGCCGAATCGTAGGTCGTCACCGTCAGATCGTGCACCTCGTGGTAGCCGCCCCCCACGATCCCCACCGGCACCCCGAACGCCGTCGACAGCGCCTCGTACCACTGGTTCAGCAGATCCAGCGTCGGCACCACCACCAGCGTGCTGCGCTGCCGATCCGCGATCGCCAGTGCCGCCACGAACGTCTTCCCTGCGCCCGTCGGCAGCACCACCACCCCACGGAACCGCCGCCTCCCCCACGCCGCGAGCGCTTCTCGCTGGTAAGGAAACGGATCGTGCCGCGCCCGTGGCGTGAGCGACAGCGCCTCGTAACGCCGCGCCGCATCGACGAACGGCACCCCCTCGGCGCGCAACCGCAGGATCAGCTCGGCGTAGTCGACGGCGGGCAGCCGCCATACCCGCTCGCGCGCATCCCACCGACAGAGCGCTGGAAGTGCCGGAACGTCCGCTGGCGCACGGGATGCCGCGCCTTCGCCCTCAGCATCCTCGACCGTGAGCGACGCCTCCTCCTGTCGCGCTGGATCGACGGGTACCTCGACGCGCAAGGTCCCGCCTTGAAAGCGGATCGTGAAGGGAAGTGGCGCACCCGCGAAGCCCGTGGAGTCCGTCATGGTCAGGTCGCGCCCGGAGCCTGTCAGGCTGTTGCCGACACGCTGGCGATCGTCATCCTCATCGCGCCCGCTTTGAGCGCGCAACCCGTGGCGATCTGGTAGGTTGACGACGTCGCGTCCACGCCGGGAGCATACTCCGCACGCGTGGCGACGACGTGAGCTTCTGACGTGGAAAACGATGTGGATGGGTCGTAACGATGAGCAAGAACACCGGATCGAGCGACCTCGCCCCAGGCTTTCTCATTGCCTCACCGCCGCTCGGTGACCCCAACTTCGATCGCACGGTCGTCCTCCTGGCGGCCCACAGCGAAAGCGGCGCACTCGGCTTCGTGGTGAACCGAGCCGCACCGGTCACCTTCGCCGAGCTCATGTCGTTCGCCGGCTACGAAGGCGAGTCCACCGGCGCGACCCCCGTCTACATCGGCGGCCCCGTCCAGCCGAGCTCGGGGTGGATCCTCTGCGTCGATCCCGAACTCGTCCCTGACGAGGCCGTCATCGCAGCAGGCGACCGGATCCGCATCACCTCCTCGCGCAGCGCCTTCGACTCCCTGGCGGCGGCTGCTGGCGCCGGAGGCCTGTCGCCTGATCCACGCCAGCGCGCCGTCCTCCTCGGCTACAGCGGCTGGGGCCCTGGCCAGCTCGAGCGCGAGATCGCCAGCGGTGCCTGGCTCCCCGTCCCCCTCGACGAGAGCATCCTCTTCGACGTCCCGATCGAGCAGCGCTGGGAAGCCGCCTACAAGCTGCTGGGCCTGAGCCCCGTCGAGGTCATGTCGATGCGCAGCATCGGCGAAGCCTGACCTCCAGAGCCACCGTCATCGCGCTCAGCGCCTCCGCGCGTGCCACAGGAGCATCTCGATCGTCCCTGCCTCGCGCAGCCACGGCTGATCGTGAGGCCCCGGGAGCACCCGCAGCGTGCAAGGCACCTGCTTCTTCGACAGCTCCGCCGCGAGCTTCTGGTTGCCCGGCAGAAAGGGATCCCCCTGGCTCGTGAGCAGGTGCAGATCCCGCGGCCCCACCGCCGCGACCGCCTTCGCCAGCCGCTCCGCGAACCCAGGCGCCCGGTGCGCGCCGAACGCCGACTGCACACCACCCCACGCCCCGAACACCTCGGGCCGCCGCAGGAACGCCTCCAGACCCACGTAACCCCCCAGCGAGCACCCATCGAGCGCCGTGCGCGCCGTCTCCGTGAACACCGGCGCCTCCGCGCGCGCGCGCGGCACCACCACCTCCGCGAGCCACTTCGCGTACCCATCGAGCGAGGCTGCCGGGTTCGACGTCCGGTGGACATCGGGCGTGTACGGACAAGCGATGACCAGCCCCTGGAACGCCTTTGCCGCAAGGTGCGCGTTCACCTCTGCGAGGCGCCCCTCCGTCCAGTCCCCGCGCTTCGACGTCCGCGCGATCGGCGCCCGCCGCAGCCGGTCGTACGCCGTCCCCAGCCCGTAGCGCTCCACCCACGCCCACGCCCCCATGCGCTCGTCCCCCGTCTCTCCTTTCCCGTGGAGCAGCACCAGAAGCGGCACCTTTTCCTCCGGCTTCAGCGACTTCGGCACGAACAGCGTGAACCGCCGACCCAGCGCCCGGTCCCCCGCCACCGCCAGATCGCGCACCTCCAGATCCTGCGGCATCCACGCCGGCGGCGAAGGATCGGCCGCGTGAGCGCCGCGCGGCGCGAGCAGCGCGGCAGCGGCGGACGAAAGGAACAGACGGCGCGACGGCATGGGGGAGGGGAGTGGAACCCGCGTTGAGACCATGATCAACCAGCTTGCTGGCCAGCTTGGCGGCAGACGTCGCGCCACGCCACCCACTCCCCTTTTTCTCCCTGCATTTCCACCACCTCCGCGACCGCGGTGACAGACCCTCCCGCGCGCGGTAAGAAATTCTCCTCCCCCCCGGGGAGAGCGAGCGCAGGCGTGAAGCGCTGGATGCGGAGGAGAAGCGGATGTCGAGCTTTCAATCCATCCTCGAACGAGCGCAGCCCGCCGACTACGAGTTCCTCATCGCGGCCCTCAAGAGCCCGGTGAACTTCTCCTCCGACGCCTCGCTCCACCGGCACTACGAGGCCTTCCAGCGCGACCCCTGCGCCGCCCATCGCGCGGCCCTCGCCCGCCAGATCGAGCGCGAGATCCGCTACCTCGGCAGCGCCGACCTCGCCTACTTCTTCCGCTGGCTCACGCGACGCGAGCCCGGCGTCCCCCTCGACGACCTCCTCGACGCCATCGCCCAGCGCCTCGGCGTCAAGCTCAAGCCCATCGGCACCCCGCGCTCCCGCCTGGAGTGCCTCGTCCGCGCCGTCGTCGAGCAGGCCGTCCTCGACCTCTCCGAGGACCAGCAGCGCGCCCTCTTCCGCGACCGAGACCTGGGCCCTGCCGTGGAAGACGAACTGCTCCGCCACCTCAAGTCCAAGGGCCGGGTCGCCTTGCTCGTCCGCATGCTGGGCCAGGACGTCGTCGAGAAGCTCGTCCCTGGCCTCGTGCTCTCCACGATCACCCCCTTCCTCGGCCGCGAGGCCGCCGGCCAGCTCATGACCCGCCTCGCCGCGCGCTTCCCCTTGTGGGCCGAGTGGCTGGGCCCCGTCCTCTGGGGCGTGACCGCCGCCTGGCTGACCATCGACCTCCAGTCCCCCGCCTTCCGCAAGACCACCCCCGCGATCCTCTACTGCGGCCTCATCTCCCTCCGCGATGGCCCTGAAGAGGGCCTCGCCTTCTGGCAAGCCACCGACGACGACGAAGCGTAGCTCCGCCTGTCACGGCGCCCCGACGCCGATCGGTCCGGCGCCGTGACACCTGTCACGCGCGCATCACAGCGCACCGAGCGATCGCCACCCGCGAAGCTTCCTGCGGCGCCGCCTCGCAGCACCGCCTCCCAGCGCCGCAACCTCTCCGTGCTGCCACGCCCCGGCGGAGCCCCTCCCGACCCGCGCATCCAGGCCCTCTCGCACGCCCCTGACACCGGCTGCCGACCCGCCCCGCTCACGGCATGCCGCTCGCAATGCCGCTGCCACAAGCGACCGCGCAACGCCCGTGCTCGTCACGGCTTGCCCCAGAGGATCACCGCCATGACCAAGCTTGGAATCATCGCCGCGTGCATGCTTTCCCTCCCTCTCTTCGTGCCCGCCTGCAGCGACACCGAAGCTCCCGGGACCCCGATCGACGAGACCCCCATCGACGAGCCCCCGATCGACGAGCCTCCCGTCGCTGAACCCCCGATCGACGAGCCCCCCGTCGACGAGCCCCCCGCCACGATGCCCCCGGACGCCGACGCCTTCGGGCAGTCCATGAGCGCCTGGGGCGCCGCCTGGTGGACCTGGGCCTTCGGCGTCCCCGAGGACGAGAACCCCTTGTTCGGCCACGACTGCGACACCCACCAGTCCGGCCCGGTTTTCTTCTTGACCGGCAACATGGGCTCGGGCGCAGAGACACGAAGCTGCACCGTCCCGGCAGACAAGGCGCTCTTCTTCCCCTTGCTCAACGCGACCTGCGCCTCCTACGTGCAAGACGACCTCTGCTGCAACGCGAACGACGAAGAGCTCGAGGCCTGCGTGAACGGCTTCTTCGATCCTGCGCTCACCATCGACCTCGTCGCCGAGCTGGATGGCGTCCCCCTCCCGAACCTGGACGCCCACATGACCGACGCACAGCCCTTCTCCTGGACCGGCCCTGAAGATCCCGCCACCGCCTTCCACCCGTACGCTCTCCCCACGGGCCCCAACGAGTGCGGCTTCCCCGAGGACGCGCGCAACGGCATGACCAAGGGCTACTACCTCATGCTCGCTCCGCTCTCCCCTGGCGAGCACACCCTCCGCTTCGGGGGGAAGATGACGTTCCCGGAAGATCGCGTCTTCGAAGTCGACATCACCTACCAGCTCACCCAGAAGTGACCAAGACGCCGCGGCCCCCCACGCACTAGACTCCCCCCGCACGCCACGAAGGGGGAAGCCGATGCGTCAGTCGCAGGACTCCGGAGCACCTCACGACGACACCGCGCCTCGCGACGACGCCAGCGCGAAGGCCACCGCCGACGCCGACGTCGAGACCCTCCACGCCCTCGGCTACGCCCAGGAGCTGCTCCGCCGCATGAGCGGCTTCTCGAACTTCGCCATCTCCTTCTCGATCATCTGCATCATCGCCGGCGGCCTCACCTCGTTCCAGATGGGCCTCAGCAGCGTCGGCGGTGCTGCCATCGGCATCGGCTGGCCCCTCTGCTGCCTCGTCTCCCTCTGCGTCGCCCTCACCATGGGCCAGATCGCCTCTGCGTTTCCCACCGCCGGCGGCCTCTATCACTGGAGCTCCATCCTCGGCGGCCGCGGCTGGGGCTGGGCCACCGCCTGGATCAACCTCCTCGGCCTCGTCACCGTCCTCGCCGCGATCAACGTCGGCGCCTACCTCTTCACGATGCACGCCCTCGGGCCTCTCGTCGGCCTCCACATCGCCGACCTGCCCCCCGAGCGCGCCATGCTCCTGCAAGGCGTCGGCGTCGCCCTCATCACCCTCTCGCACGCCGTCTTCAACCACCTCGGCATCCGCATCACCACCCTCCTCACCGACTTCAGCGGCTACCTCATCCTCTTCGTCTCCGTCGCCCTCACCCTCTCCATGCTCGCCTTCGCCGCCGAGCTCGACCTCTCCCGCCTCGTCACCTTCACCAACTACAGCGGCCCGCGCGGCGGCGACATCTGGCCCGAGACGAACAGCACCGGCTTCCTCTTCCTCCTCGGCCTCCTCTTGCCCGCGTACACCATCACCGGCTTCGACGCCTCGGCGCACACCTCCGAGGAGACCATCAACGCCTCGACCACCGTCCCTCGCGGCATCGTCCGCGCCGTCCTCGTCTCCGGCGTCTTCGGCTGGATCATGCTCTCCGCCATCGTCCTCGCCATCCCCGACATGGACGCGGCTGCCGCGAAGGGCGGCGAAGCCTTCTTCTGGATCGTCGAGCGCGTCCTGCCGCGCCCCCTCGCCATCGCCCTCTACGCCGGCATCGCCATCGCCCAGTACCTCTGCGGCCTCGCCACCGTCACCAGCACCTCGCGCATGACCTTCGCCTTCGCGCGCGACGGCGGCCTCCCCTTCTCGCGTCACCTCAAGCAGGTCAGCCCCAGGTTCCGCACCCCGGTCCACGCCATCTGGGCTTCGTCGATCCTGGCCATCCTGTTCACGCTCTACACCCCCGTCTACTCCACGATCACCGCCGTCTGCGTCATCTTCCTCTACATCTCCTACGTCATGCCCACGCTCGTCGGCATCCACGCCCACGGCCGCACCTGGACCCGCATGGGCCCCTGGACCATCGGCGCCTTCTACAAGCCCGTCGCCATCGCCAGCGTCCTCGGCTGCTTGCTCCTCCTGTTCGTCAGCGTGCAGCCCCCGAACGACAAGGCCCTCGGCATCACCGGCGTCGTCCTCGCGATCCTCGCCGTCGTCTGGTTCGTCTTCGAGCGCCGCCGCTTCAAGGGCCCTCCGGACGGCCTGACCAGCCGCGAGCGCGCCGCCCAGATCAGCGCCGCCGAGAGCGCCGTCGGTCAACGCGCCGACGCTGCGAGCGCGACCAGCGCCTCCGGTGAAGCCGCGTGAGGAGCGCTGATTCAGCCCTTCGTCCCGCCTGAAGGCCTCCATCTCCTCGCCCCGCCAAACACTGCTATACTCCTCCCCATGTCATCCCGTCGTACAGTGCTCGCGCAGGCACTCGAGCTCCCCTGTGAGGAGCGAGCGGACATGGCCCGAAGTCTGCTCCGGAGCCTGGATGAGCCAGCAGACAAAGCCGATGTAGAGGATGCCTGGCTCGACGAGGTCGGGCGTCGCCTGCAATCCGTCGAGCAAGGAACGGCGACCACGGACTCCTGGGAGGCCGTCCGGCAACGTGTTCATGCGCGCCTTCGGGCAAGCGATTGATGGAATTACGGGTTCACAAAGACGCTGAAGAAGACCTCATTGAGGCCGGTCTTTTTTACAAGCGGCAGCGGCAGAGCCTTGACGAAGAGTTCCTCGCCGAGGTTGACGCCGTCCAGCGCATCATCACCGAGAACCCCAGGGCCTATCCGGTCGTCGAGCGGCACAAGAATGTCCACCGCATGAAGATCGGGAAATTTTCTTACTGGGTCTATTACGTCGTCCACGAAAAGGAAATCCTCGTGCTGGCGTACGCTCATGAGCGGCTCAAACCCGGATACTGGAAACCGCGACTGAAGAGTTGAGCCTCCGAGTTCACGGGTCGTCCGTCACCTCGCAGAGCCCGCCGACGAAGCGCTCGTGGCGCTGCGTGGCGCCACCGGCTGCCGCAGCAGGGTCCGCTGCTTCTCGGGCGCCACCTTCCGGAAGTCGCTCAGGTAGATCTCGTGGTGCTTGCCCACCCGAGAGAGCCCCTGCTCGGGGATGAACACCTCGTGCAGGTGCGCCAGCACCGGCCCCTCGTCCTCGAACGAGCCCACATGCAGCGTCTGCACGCACCGCCCTTCCGACAGGAGCTCCAGCCGCAGATCGTCCAGACGCAGCGCCTGATCCTTCGCCCGGACCTGCTCGATCGCGATGTCGACCATCTCCGGATGCACCCAGCTCGGAACCATGAGCATCAACGTCCACGACCACTGCGACTTGTCGCGCGCCGACGTGAACGTCGCCATGTCCTCGGCCCACCACAACCCCTCCAGCGGAGGGACCACGTAGTCGCGACCGAGCTTTTGCTTGCTGGCGAACTTCACCTTGTACGCCACCGGATACAGCGTCTCCACCGCCCCGCGGAACGCCTCCGAGGTGTTGGGATCCCCGTGCCCGTCGAGCATCAAGTACCGCATGTCCGGCACCTCGACGAACCGGAACTCCCCGCGCTTGCCCTGATAGGCATCGGCCGTCTTCTTGAAGTCGATCGCCGTGGTCATCACGTCTCTTCCTTCGCTGCCAGCAGCCGCGCCACCCGCGCCGCATCCATCCGCACCACCAGCACCTTCTCCCGCGTGAACGTCACCGCCCCGGGAGCGCTCCCCTTCGGCTTCCGCACATGCTTCCGCGGCACGTGCGTCACCTCCCAGCTCGCCTCCTCCCGCGCCTCGGAGAAGTGCACCGCCAGCATCGCCGCATCCACCAGCAGCTCCCCCGGACACGTCGTGTTCTTCTCGAGCGGCACCACCACGTGCGCCCCCGTCATCCCGCGCGCGTGCAGCCACAGATCGTGCGGCCTCGCCACCCGCGTCGTCAGCGCATCGTTGTCCGCCCCCCCGCGCCCCACGAAGATCGCCCGCCCCCCGCTCCCTCGGAACGCATGGTACGGCTTCCGCGGCTCCTCCCCGCGACGCACCCGCACCCCCGTCCCCTTCGCACTCCCGCCGGACGCCCCACCCGCGCTGCCTGCATCGACCAGGACCCCGGCGATCCCCAGCCCCCGCGCGCGCCCATCCAGCCGCGTCAGCGCTTCCGCCTCCACCTCGGCCGCTGCGACCTCCCCTTCGAGCGCGACCACCTGCGCCAGCACCCCCTCGGTCTCGGCGAGCCGCGCCCGCATCGCCGCTTCACCCCGCTGATACCGCCGCGCTTTCGCGAAGAAGTCCTCCGCCTGCGCGCGCGCTGGCCTCGCCGCATCCAGCGACACCTCGAGCGACCCTTCGCCCTCCCAGTCCTCCAGCGTCGCCTTCGTCGCCCCCCGCGGCACCCGCCCCCCTTGCGCCAGGAGCAGCCGCCCGATCTTCTGCAGCTCACCCACCCGATCGAGCCGCGCCAGATCCGCCTGCACCGCCTCCCGACGCCGCGACAGCGAAACCCGCCGCGCCCGCACCGCCTTGAGCAGCGCCGCCTTCGCCGCGACCGCCGCCGCTGCATCGCTCGCCTCCACGAGCGCTGCCCCTGCCGCCCACGGATCGGCTGGATAGCGCACCGCCCGCTCGGGCCCCTGCGCCGACGCCCCCGCTTGCGGAGCTGCCCCCGCTTGCGGAGCCGCTACCGCCTCCTGGCGCTCTCCGGCCGGCGGGACCCCAGCCTCGCCCCCGGAAGCCCCGCGCGGCCCTGTCACGGCCTCTCTCTGCCCCTGCGGAGGCCACCGCAGCACCAGCCGCCCATCGACCTCCAGCCGCGCCTCTCCGCGCCGCCCTGGCACCAGCGTCAGCTTCGCCTCGTGCGCCGCTTCCCCTTCACCCCCGCCCGCCACCACCACGAGCCGATCCACCTCCAGCCCGATCGCGCGCAGCCGATGCCCCACCACATGCGCCCGCAGCGCCGCCACCAGCGGATTCGCCGCCGTCGCCCGCAACCGCGGCGCCCGCGGCAAGATCCCCACCCCCACCACCCGCGGCCCGATGCCCACCCCCAGAAGCCGCTTCTCCCCCGCGTAACACGACAGCGCGATCAGCCCCGTCTCCGGGTTCACCTGCGCCGCATCGATCCGCGCCCCCACCCACGACGCGAGCGCTTCTTCCAGCGGAGCGACGTCCATCGTCAGAACCCGCCCCGCTGTCGCCTCACGTGCAGGCCCACGCGCATCACCGCCACCCTTCGCTGAAGACCGCGGCACCATAGCGCACCTGCTTCGCGCCACCATGGACCGTCGAGCGCCGCGATCTTCGCTGCCACGCCCGCATCTCCGGCACGACGAACGCGCCGCCGTCATGCGCGGCGAACGTGACGAACGCGCCGCCGTCATGCGCGGCGAACGTGACGAACGCACCGCCGTCATGCGCGACGAACGTGCAGGACTCGGGCGTGACGAGCCTCCAGGACCCGGGCACGACGAACGCGCAGCAGCCGTGTGGGGGCGATGGCGGCCAGCGACGCCAGACCATCCCTTGTGAGAATCCCAACCTCGGTCCGCGCGGAATCAGGTCATCCAAGGATACGTAAGCGACATCGCCTCATCGACCAGCATCCCAGACCCGAGTGCCTCCGGGTTCTCCCATTCTGTGATCTTGATCGCACCCAGCCGCTTGCGCCGACACTCTGGACGTTCCTGCGACGGCCCCGCGCACTTCTGCGACGGACCCGCACACTTCTGCGACGGTCCTGGGTAGTTCCCAAAGTGCTCCTGGGTAGTTCCCAAAGTGCTCCTGGGTAGTTCCCAAAGTGCTCCTGGGTAGTTCCCAAAGTGCTCCTGGGTAGTTCCCAAAGCGCTCCCGTGCACTTCTGCGACGGTCCTGGGTAGTTCCCAAAGCGCTCCTGGGTAGTTCCCAAAGCGCTCCTGGGTAGTTCCGACGGCGGTCCCGTGCACTTCCCTCGGCACTCCTGTGCAGTTCCCAAAGTGCTCCTGGGTAGTTCCCTCGGCACGCCCGGGAGGAGCGTCCACGGCTTCCAACCATCCCTCCGGACTCCCGGCACCGTGCCCCCCGGAGTCTCCGCGCCGCTCTTCGGGCGTCCCGAGTCGCTTCTTCGTGATGGCTTGCTGCTGCCTGGACGATCCGCGCTGCGCTGCGTGGGACCTGCGCCGTCCCGTGGTATTCCGCCTCCACGTCACGCCTCGAGCCGTGCCTCCAGCGCGGCGACTTCGGGGCACAACGAGCGAATCCGCGCGTAGCGTGAAGCCGCCTCTTTCGCGAGGACCCCTCGCCCTTCCGCTGGCTCCTCCAGGACACCACGGCTCTTGGCGAAGGGCCGGTAGTAGGCCTCCTTCGGATGCTCGTGGCTGCGCACGTCCTGCCAGCCCCAGTCTTTCGGGAGATCGTGCCCCGCAAGCAGCCACACCTCGAAGAAGCGCATCGAGTGCAGTGCATTGCGCATGGTCTGGGCGACAGGCAAAGGAGGGCGGCACGCCGAGCCGCGAGCCCTCAGGCTATTTCGTCAGGCCGGTCCAATGCACGCGCGCGGCCAGAGAGGACCTCACCCTCACCACGAGCAGACACTTCCTCGCCGCGAGCAGTCGCCCCCTCGACCGAGCTGGACGGAGACGCCCGATCTCAGTCCATCTTCTCGTCGGGCCGCGTCACCGCGGCGAGCTCGTCATCGCGCACGGCGCTCTTCTGCAGCACGGCGAAGCTCACCAGGAAGCCGCACTGGAGGCAGCGCACGTTCCAGTTCTCCGTCTGCGTCTGCATGCCGTTGCATGCCATGCACCGCTTGCCATGCTCAATCTCTCGCACCCTGCGGCGGCCCTGGGCTTGCCGCACCTGCCAGTAGATGAGCACGACGACGAAGCCCACGACGCCGAACAGCTTGATCACGCGCCACCTCCCCCGTTCCTCGCGCAGACCTCATGGCGCTGCATGCAGGCGTGAAGAATCGCACGCAGCGCCACCTCACCGCATCAGAAACTGATCTTGATGCTGCCCCCCTTCGCCTTCGCCTTCACCTTCCACTTCCCTTTGCCCTTCCCCTTGCCCTTGTGGTGGTGGTGGTGATGGTGCTTGTGCTTCACCACCACCACGGGCGCGACCCACACCACGGTGTTCACGAAGATCGCGATCACGGGCGCGCCCACCCCGATCACGACCACCTTGCCGGGGTGGTGGCCCCACAGCGCCGTGTGCACCACGTCGCCGTCGACGAGCACCACGGTCATCTTCTTGGGCTTGATCTGGGCGTTCAGCTTGCCCTCGAAGTAGAGCCCCTCGGTGTGCGGTGACAGCTCGATCACCTCGGCGCCGCTGCCGGAGAGGCCCAGCTTGATCTTGATCTTCCGGTTCTCGGGCTTCACCACCTGCAGGTTGTCGTCGAGCAGGTAGACGCGGACCTCGCCGGTCGCGTCGTTGGCGACGATCTCCACCGTGTCTTCGCCGACGACCTGGAGCACGCCGCCGTTCGGGCCCTTCTTGTCGTCGAGCTTCGCCTCGGCGCTCACCTTGGCGCTCGCGAAGAGCTCCTCCGTGCCGCCCTTCGGCAGGTGCAGCGTGCCCTGGATCGGCTTGTCGGCGGCGAGCAGCGTGTAGCTCACCTCCGTCAGCTCGTCGTCGAGCTTGGGCAAGGTCGCGGTCAGCACGCCGCCCGATTTCTCGACGGGGACGAGCGTCGCGGTCACGGGGTCGCCGGTCTTCGGCTTCACCGTCATCGTGCCGGTCACGCCTTGCTCGATGGGCTTGCCGTCGGGCGCCTTGAGCAGCGCCATCACCTGGCCGTCGGGCTTGACGCGCCACACCACCGAGCCGCCGTCGTGCTGCTCGATCAGCGCCGCTTGCTCGGCGATGTTCTCGGACGTCACCTCCGGTCCCTTGCTGCACCCCGGTGCGACGGCCACCGAGAGCGCGATCGCCACCAGCATGGATCGGACAAGCCTGCTCATCTCCGTTCGTCCCTCTCTCGCGGCGCGGTGTCGATGGCGCCAGCGCACAGCCCCCGTGAAGTACGTGGCGTAAGGGCCGCATCCTAGCCGGAACATGCGGTGAATCAGCCGTTATCTGCGCGCCTCGTGAGCGCGCTCGCCTCGAATGGGGCGGGGGCTGTGCTGCGGTTTTGCAGGTGGAGGTAGGCAGAGTGCCGCCCTGCAATGTGTGCGCCTCAAACCTCTTTTCGGCGCACGGACCAGATGAAGCCGTCGTACCAGAAGTGCATCAGCGCCACGGTCTGCGCGATGGACCACAGCACGCGCGCCTCGATCTGCGCCATCTCCGCGACGTAGCCGTAAGCGAGCACGGAGCCCAGAAACAAGGCGATCGTGAGCGGTGCGCCCACCTGCGCGCGGTCGAGTCGGAGGCGCTGCCGGAGGCGCTTGCCCTCGGACCACCACACCAGCGCCAGGTACTGCACGGCGTGAAAGACATTCATTATCAAGAACGCCTGGCCGAAACTGTTGAAGCCCCACGCGAACAGCGAGCACAGGCCCGTGCTGACCAGCAGGAAGATCTTCTGCGGCGAGGTGCGGTGGCCGCGGCGGCGAAGGCGCAGCGAGGCGACGACGTAGTACGCGAGGAATGCGACGCCGGTGGCGATGACGGTCCAGGTGATGGTGCGGTGACGCGCTTCCATCTGCGCGGGGATGGCGGAGAACAGGGTGTCGCCGAGCGCGTCGAGGCTCTCCAGGTTGCTCACGTGCGCGAGCATCGTCGCGCCGCCGAGGATGGGGCCGATGTAGAGCAGGTGGTTCAGCCAGAGGTCGAGCTTGCGTCCAGCGTCGGGGGGGTTGCCCTGGTTGCGATCGTAGATGCGGGCGAGGCCGAAGGTCTGGAGCGAGGAGTGGTAGACGTCCCAGAGCACGACGAGGACGGTGGTGCAGAGGGCCACCTCGTCGGAGAGCATCATCGCGGCGAACAGGAGCGGGGGGACGAGGAAGAAGCGGAGCGGGTGGCGGCGGCGCAGCGCGGTGTTGCCGTGGCTCCGGAAGAAGACGGCGACGAGGTGCGCGTGGGTCAGGGTGCCGGTGAGCAGGGCGGCGCCGGTGAGCTTGCGGCCGTCGTGCCACAAGCGCTTTTCGCCGAACTCGGTGCCCGCGATGAGCGCGCCGAGGAGGAGCGAGAGCAGCGGGGGGAGGAGAAAGAAGGCCCAGTCGTACAGGCGGCCGACGAGGTACGGGGAGCGCGCGGGCGTGGTCGTTTGCGCGGTGGGCGCAGGGGGCGCGGTGTCGCCGACGAGGAGGGAGGGCTCTGCGGTCGTGGTCACGTGCGCGGCTCGTTGGCGTCAGCGTCGGCGTCGGCGTCGGCATCGGCGTCGGCGTCGGGTGAAGCGGAGAGAGAGGATACGGGGGTCGCGGGCGCCGCGTCGACGGGGGGAGGAGAAGGCGCTTCCGCGAGGGGGGTGGACGACGCGGTGGCGGGGTCGAGGGGCGCGGTGAAGCCGACGGTGAAGCCCTGGGCGCCGAGGTGGTCGAGCAAGGCGAGCAGGAAGAGGTTCACGCCGAGCATCTCCAGCGCCTCTTCCACGACGTCGATGAGGCCGTAGACGAGGTTGTTCGAGCCTTCGCGCTCGGTCCAGTAGCCGAGCGGTAGCTCCATGCCCACGGCGCCCGCGACGTAGATGCCGCCGCACAGGAGGAAGCGGCGCCGGAGGGGGGCGGGCAGGTGGGCGAGGAACCGGAAGTAGACGAGGGCGAGCACGATCAGCAGGGCCGTGGCAGGGACCACCCAGCTGAAATAGAGGACGCCTTCGAGCTTCATCCACGAGCCCGCGGCCTCGTGGAGGGAGACCAGTTCGTCGAGGGAGATGTACGTGAACCCTGCGGCGAGGCCCCACCAGTGGGCGGCGTGGCGCTGTCCGGTGCGGCGGACGCCCGTGGCGATCAGCGCGAGGAGCAACGCGCAGGTGAACAGGAGGATCGAGGAGTACCAGGTGGGGAGGTTGGCCTCGTAGCTCAGGGACAGGAACGGGACGATGCCGGTCTTGCGTTCGAGCTTGTAGAGGGGGCGCAGGACCTCGACGGCAAGGCCCGCGGTGACGACGAGGGCCATGATCCCGAGCAAGGGGGCGCGGAGCGCGCGCGCGGAGAGGGTGAGCTGCATCGGTCGGCCTCGCCGGAGAGGAGAGCGTCCGCGGGGATGGACGTCAACGCATCCGCGGTGTCAGCGGGAACCGTGGACCTGGAGGACGGAGATGATGACGGCGAACATCTCCGCGGGATCGATGGGCTTGGGGATGTGGGCCTTGTAGCCGGCGACGAGGGCGCGGGTGCGATCGGGGGCCCGGGTGTGGGCAGTGACGGCGATGGCCGGTGTCTTGCCGCCTTGTTCGGGGGGGAGAGCGCGGATGCGGCGCATGAGGCTGTAGCCGTCCTCGCCGGGCATGGAGATGTCGGAGAGGAGGAGATCGGGGCGGAGCTGAGGAAGGAGGGCGAAGGCTTCCTCGGCGGAGCTCGCGGTGGTGACCTCGGCGCCGCAGCGTTCGAGGAGGTCGCGCATCATGTCGCGCGCGTCGGGCTCGTCGTCGACGATCAGCAGGCGCAGGCCCTGGACTTCGGGAGGGCACGGGAA